>DASYBV010000014.1:0-376179 GCA_036500545.1 Puia sp.
AGCCGTTCGGACAATGATCCGCATGGATTCATGATCGAACGATGGGCGATCGTAGAGAATAAGGACCGAAAGGTCGAGACGAGGTAACACATTTACAATTTTTAAATCATTATTTATGACAAAGCAAGACATTTCTATGCACGATGGCAGACAACGGTCATTTTTGTTAGTATTCCCTCTGTTGGCAATACCATTTTTATTCGGCGGCTTTTATGCCCTTGGCGGCGGACAGGGTAGGGCACATGATCCGGTAAAGACAGCCGCAGGCATGGGGTTTAATATGGAACTGCCCAAGCCAAAATTCGATCCAAAGGAAAATAAGATGAACAAGCTGGATTTTTACAAGAAAGCGGAGGCGGATTCCATCCGGAAAAGAGGATACCAGCGGTTGGACCCATACCTGGTTCGGACAGCAACCACTCCTGCACCTCCAACAACAGGCATAGGGTTGCCACACCCTCCCGTTCGGATGGCGCCATTAAAAGATGCGCCGCCTCCGCAAGACCCAAAGGCCGATGAATTGCTGAAAAAGCTGGAAGGGTTCAAAAAGTCGCTGGCGCATTCGGAAGACCTGCGCCGGACTGCGGTCGATCATCCCGGTATAGCTCGTTTTGCAAAAGCCGGCCCCGAACCGGAATTGCCGGTGCGGTCGATCCCAAGACTTCCGGTCGATACTCCTGCACGGGACCCTCAATTGGACCGGATCAATGAAATGCTGGATAAGATCATCCGGATCCAGCATCCGGCACCTGACTCAACGGGCGAAAAGGAGCCGGGTAGGCTGGCGGCTCTTGACACGGTACATGACCGGGGCCGGAGGGCAGAGGAACTTTCATCCAATACCTTACCAGCCATTGTCCAGGGAAATCAAAAACTTGTGGCAGGCGCTACGATCGCGCTACGGTTGACAGAAGAGGTCCTGATCGATAGCATTCGGATGCCGCGGGATCAATTGCTGTATGGAACCGTGTCCATCCACAATGATCGGATGGGTGTACATATCAATTCTATCCGGAACGGACTGATCCTTTACACGGTTTCCATAGAAGTGTATGATATGGACGGACAGCCAGGTATCCATATCAAGGACATGAGCCTACGACAAGTCACAAAGGAATCGGCGGATATGGGGGTGGGTTCCCTGAATGTATTGGGATATGATCCTACCATTGGAGGTCAGGCAGCTAATGCCGGTTTCCAAGCGGTAAAGTCGTTGTTTCGAAAGAAAGTAAGGCCGATGCGTGTCCCGGTGAAGAATGGTTATACCGTATTACTGCGCGATACACGATCAGGAAGACACGCCGGGGATTTCCGGGTAATTGAACTGCCGGATGGTACATTCTTAAACGCAAATTAATAGTATGGATAAGCCAATACGAAAAACATATAAATGCATCAGCATATCCCTTACGCAGGAAAGTTACGATAAGGCCCTGGCTTATTGCCGGAAGACTCCTTACCAAACCCTGAGCGCCTATGGGAGAAAGCTGCTGACGCAGGAGCCCATCACCGTATACTATCGAAATAAATCATTTGATGAATTCACCGAATCCTATATCCTGTTTAAAAATAGCATGGAGATCATCCTGGTGAGGGGGAATTTTAATGATTATGAAAAACAAAGGCTACTCGCTGATATTGTCGACATAAAAGAAATAATAAATAAAATCTACGATCATGTTCGGGAAAATAAATCGCTCTTCTAATATTTACTGGGCATTGTCATACAATGAACAAAAGCTGAATGCCGGAAAAGCCGAATGCCTGTTGGCGGAGAATTTCGTTAAAGACCTTGACCAACTGACCCGGCAGGATAAGCTGGATCGCTTTCACCAACGAATCTCCCTCAACGAACGGGTGATCGTCAACGCCATCCAGATATCCGTCAATTTCGGACATGACGAAAATATTGACAACGAATTAATGAAGACAATGGCGAGGCGATACATGGATGCAATTGGTTTCGAACACCAGCCTTACCTGGTATATCGTCATCATGATTCGGCCCATCCGCACCTGCATATCGTCACCACGCCGATACAGGCCGATGGAACTAGGGTAAATATGGGGCCAGCCCATATCCGGGAGTCTCATCGGGTAACCCGGCAGTTGGAGCAGGAATATTCCCTGGCAAGGAGCACAAAGGCCGGCCAGGAAGATGAAGTAAGATTCAGTGTGAAAAACGCTCAACGGGTCATCTATGGAGAAAAGCCCTTAAAGAATTCCATCAGCGATGTCCTCCATACCGTTGTCGAACAATATAAATACACAAACCTCCGGGAACTAAATGCCGTACTTCAACTTTACAACGTAAAAGCAAGCAGGGGAGAAGAAAGCTCGCAGGTATACCAGCATAGAGGCTTATTATATCATGCCATCGACAAAGAAGGAAAAAATGTCGGCAAAAGCCTAAAAGCCAGCTCCTTTCTTTTCAAACCTACCCTCGTCAACCTGGAAAAGAAGTTTGCGCTCAACGAGACGCAGCGAGCTGAATTATCCGAACGGACACAAGGAATCATTGACTGGACCCTGGCTGGCCGGGCACCTGACTGGAATGGGTTCCGGGAGGCAATGGAGCGCGACCGGATCAGCGTAGTCGTCCTGGCCGAAAAGAAGGGAGGGCCGGAAGAAATCTTCTTTGTAGACCATATCACTCGCAGCGTCTTTGAGGGGAAGACATTAGGCGATAAATACCTGTTGGAAACTATCCGCCAGCGTTGTTCCCCCGAACAACCTCCCCGGGACGACGAGGATACGCTACGCCAACGGCTCCATCTGGGATTATGAACCGTAACGGAGAAGATGTCCAGGGGATGCGGAAACTGGCAGATCTGAGCTGGTGGATCAGTATGACGGTCTTGCTACTACATTTTTATTATTATTGTTATGACTCCTTTCAAGGATGGAGACTTACGACCGACTTGTCGGACCGCCTCCTGGTCACCATCGCCGGCACGGGCTTATTTGAGGAATCCTATATTTCTAAGCTGATCGCTCTGGTATTTCTTTCTCTCGCCCTGCTGGGACGCCGGGGACGAAAACAAGGACAATTCAGCGTAAGAGGGGGGCTTACCTTTATCCTGGCGGGGCTGATCTTTTATTTTGGCAGCTCTTTTCTTATAGCCGCGGATACCGACGCCCTGGCCTATATGGCAGCGACGTTTACGGGTTATCTATTGGTTCTGACCGGAGGAGTATATCTTTCACGGGTCATTGCATATTCGATGCGAAAGGGATTCTTCAACAAGGATGCAGGTGGGTTCCGGCAGGAGGAGCGGCTGATAGAGACGGAATACTCTCTTAACTTTCCGGCCAGCTACCTATGGAATGGAAAACGCAGATCGAGCCATATTTCACTTGTAAATGGACGGCGCGGGGTATTGATCTGCGGTAATCCGGGCTGTGGAAAGAGCTGGCTAATTATCGAGCCTGCGATCCGTCAATTAATAGAACGGGGCTTCGCGCTGTTTGCCTTAGACTACAAGTACCCGGTATTAACTTCGTTTGCCTACGCTCATTTCTTGGAAAACCGCCATTCATACCCGGCCTCGGCAGCCTTCTACTGTATCAATTTCACCGACCTGACCCGCAGCCGTCGCTGCAATGTCATCGAACCGGCCACCCTCCACTACCTTTCGGATGCAATCGGTACCAGCCGTACCATCCTGCTCAGTATGAACAAGACCTGGGTCAACCGGCAGGGAGAGTTCTTTGTCGAATCGCCAATCAATTTTCTCGCCGCGCTGATCTGGTGGTTGCGGCAATACAAAGGTGGCCTTTATTGTACCCTCCCGCATGTCATCGAACTGGCGCAGGTGCCATATGATATACTATTTACACTCCTGGGAGCCGAACCGTCCATCCAGACCCTTATCAATCCCTTTATCGAAGTCTATAAGAACAAATCGATGGAGTTGGTAGACAGCCAGCTATCCTCTGCAAAGATCCCGCTGGGCCGTCTTGCCTCCCCCGATCTCTACTATATTCTGACCGGTAACGATTTCTCCCTTGCCATAAATGACCCCGCCGCACCAAAGATCTTCTGCCTGGGCAGCGATCCTCCCCGGCAGGAGGCCCTGTCGCCTATCCTGTCCCTCTATATCGACCGGCTCAATAAGCTGGTAAACCAGCAGGGAAAATACAAATGCGGACTTGTCTGCGATGAGTTTGCCACGGTCAGGGCCTATACCATGATTTCCAATATTTTCCCGACGGCACGATCCAATAACATTATACCGATCATTGCGGTGCAGGATATCAGCCAGCTCCGCACCCACTATTCCCGGGAAGAGGCCGATCTGGTCGTCAATACGGCCGGTAACCTCATGTGCGGACAGGTAGGAGGGGAGACAGCACGGTGGGTCAGCGAACGTATCCCGCCGGTAATGCAGTACAAAACAACGATCTCCATCAATAGCTCCGATACTTCCATCAGCCGGGCAGAACAGCCAGGCGATGCTGTCACCCCCTCAACCATCGCCACCTTGTCCTCCGGCGAGTTCACCGGCATCGTCGCCGATGATCCGGGTAGGGAACTGGAACTAAAAGCCTTTCATGCCCGATTGGAGCGACGGGGACGGGACCTGCCGCGTGTATTGCCGCCGGTCGTCCATGATGTGGACGAGGCCACTGTCCAGGAGGCTTTTGCCCGGGTAAAGCAGGATATCCAAAAAATAGTAGGGGAGGAGACGAGGCGGATCGCCGGTGACCCGGCGCTGGCGGGGTTGGTGGTGAAGGGGTGATGGGGCCGATTCACCTAGCTTCTAATTGACTATCATCGGCTCATTAATGCATTTCATTTCGGATATAGCATGCAATAACCTGACTCCAACGTTTCCTTTTTTAACGATTTTATTTACCTTACGCATCTATCTAATCATATTCAAATAGCAAAACCATGGGTTTTATCAAAGAGTGGGGATTAATTGCTGGTATTGCGGGGCTGGCACTGGGAGCTTTTTATTTTTAATAAGGGAGGTACTTAAGAAAATAATATTGTCAAAATTATCGCCGCGGCAATCTACGATTGTGATTGTTATAATTTTGACTTTAATCAGACTGATATCTTTCTATGGCATATTTGACTATTGGTTTCTTAAAAATGATTCCGGTTCAGTAACGATTCTTGTGCATGGGGAAAAAGGTAAGGATGAGTTGATACTACCTGGAAGAGGAATAGTTAGGTTAATTTATGGGACAGCTTGTATTTTTACGGATGTTCCTAATTTGATACCAATAAATTCCAAACCAAATCGGCCATTATCATCTGAACTGGCCGCTTTGCAAACGGGGCTGTGATATAAGCCCTTGACCTAAATTATTTTACCAGTGTTATATTTGCTGTTATAAATAAATGCTTGACCCTTAGAGTAATTTATAAGGGCTCTATTTTTTTAGGGCCGGATTCTTATAGAAAGTCATTTTTTTACGAATAAGGTTGTCGAATTCATTCTTTTCCTTTTGGAGTTGATTCCGTATGCCTAAGATTTCGTAGTAAAACTGGATAGACGATGGTTGGTCTATTCTGGGCCCCGTTAGTAACTTATGCATTAGAACTTCAGGTGTTGGGATTGGGTTCAACGAGTCTCGATTCATAATCAATTCGTCGAGATTGTTGATATGAGAACCAGCTATCTGTTCAAAATTGGAAACGATTTCCAGAAAATTTCGCATTGGTCTCGGCAAAAGATCTTCTCTGCGCCTTACAATGTTCATAAGTATTGCCGAATAATTATCTAAACGATCCAAGAGAGCCCTTGTGATCTTTCTAGTTCCATAAAATCGGAAGGCGCTATCCTTGGTGCCAATTGAAAAGTCATTTAAAAGGGCACTGGCGTTCGTTTTTATGTACTCCCTACTATGAAAGATTACGCTTCGAATGGTGTCTATTGATTTTTTCATTGCCGTCATTGCTTCCAGGGCCTGTGCCAAGTCTCGAAAAGCTAAAAACACATTTAAAATGGCCGTATCGCCGACATTGGCGATTCTAGGCAAAACAGGAATGAGTGCGTCGCTGGCATCATTGAACTGAGGTGATGATACCGGTTTTTCCAACATTGTTTCCATCTGCGCAGAGGCCGCAGTCAACGTAGTAAGATAGTATTCCCGTTTTTCTTTTTCAATTTCAACATTGTTCTGAGCAACAATTAAAGCAAAATTGTTCGCGATCCTCTTATCTAACTCCTTTTGTTGACCAATTTGCTCCGCCTGCCAGTGAGCATTGCTTGTGGAATCGGAAATATGCCATCGAGCGCTGCTGGTTGAATCTGAGGTATGCTGTCGTACTTCCTCCTTTTGCTTGTCTTTTACTGAATCAAAATATTGACATATCGTCACAAGGACAGTAACTAGACCCACTATTTTTAGCCCAAAATCTGCCCACGTCATGAAGTCGGCCCTTGCAGAGGCTTGCTGACCAGAGACCTCACGTGTTATCTTTTTGAACACTTCGCGTCCCCCTATTTCTGTAATTTCCTCTCTTACGTTTTGCCATTCTTGCCTGCTCATGTTGAGAATATTGACGACAATTAGGTCTAGAATATATTATTTGAGCCTTCCTTTGTGGTCCGTCGCAAACTGAACTGCTCGTCCTCCGTTTCTCGAGTGAAACTGTCCATCTCCCGTTGTAAATCACTCCTTCCGATTCTTAATAGGCTGATTACAGATAACCGAAGGAAGCAAGCTATTCTTGGTGAAAACCCCGCTCTGACCGTTCGTCTGACAGCCTCTAAATGCTTCATTATCATTGATATGGTGATTTAGTTGGTTATTTATATCGATCCAGTAATCTTTTATTGGCTCGCACCGGCATGAGTGCCCCTTCTTATATAGCCTTTACTAAATTAACGCGGAATCAATCATTATCCCCCCGTTAAAACACCCTTTTTTGCTTAAGTCAATGACATTGGGCGAAAACACCTGTTTTGAAACAAATAAAATTTTATATGTTGAGGTCTTAATTAACCCCCAAAGCAATGGCAGCTACTACTACATTTGTATTATACAAAGCGACTGTTAAACCCTATGAAGATGATAGTTATGAAAGTCTCAAGGAAATTCTGGATAATCCACTGGATGAGTACCAGCCCATGGCCCGCAACGGCGAAGTATTTGGCCTTGAAGATAAAGTACGAAAAACACAAGGCATTTATTTTGGAACTTTTTGCCTGGTTCAAACTCGGGAATTACCCCAGAAAGTAAAATTTGGAGAAGAACCAGAAGATTTATTCGACGACGATGATGACGAGGTAGGACTGGGGCATTATACATCCTTCTTTTATGACTCAGTAAATGACATGATAGGCATTCAATCTAATCGTAATGGGATATCTGCGAACGGAGTCGCAGCGTTTTTCAGGAGAAATTATAATATTCATAGTATATTATTTGAGCTCGTTATAAATCCTGCTGACTTAGCACGCCTTGATAATCTTACTCAGGTTCACTCATTTGAAGTTAGTATAGCAAAGCTTCAGGATGCACAGGCATTTGGAAAGAATTCTAAAAATGCTTCTTTTAAGGAATTTACAACGATTGCAGATAACACCGATGCCAATGTGTTTAGGCTCTATTTTGGAATTGGATATCAAAGAAACGATAGTTTGTCTAAAAGGAATATAAGAAAATATTTACAGTCAATAATAAATAATCAAGGAGTCAGCAATGTAACTAAAATAGAAATTCGTGGACGTGAAGGAGATGATGACAACATAGAAGTAATAGATTTGATAAACAATAAAGTCAAATTTATTGTTACACTTCCACGATCGAGATATGTAGACCGAGTCTATACTAAAAGCCTAGTCACAAAGGCTATTTCTGGATATCAAACCATCTTACCTGAGCTTAATACATACAAAATTAAAGCGAAGGGAGAATGAGATATAAGATTGAAAGATATTATCCTTTAGCAATATCAGTAATATTAATTATTGCATTGGTATCCTTCAAGAACGGCTGGAGAGATTTTCCGGCTTTAATTGATAAGCTTTCAGATAACAGTATCGGTTTAAGCACTACACTGGTCGGCTTTTTTCTGACTATTCTTACGCTTGTCAATTCGATTGAAACCCGAAGAATGGACTTTGTGAGGTCGGGAGGCCTATACCCACGCCTACTGAAATATTTAAATCAATCGATCAGAGCCAACATGGTTCTTATAGCCCTTTCCTTTATAGTAAAATATATTGAACATCGAACCCAGTTATGGTTGCAATACAAGAGTTATAATATTTTGGATTATGCATTTGTTTTCTTCCTGCTATTTACCTTGCTCGTAAGTGTGCGATTCATAAATGTTTTTGTCCATCTGTTAGCAGATCCAAAGCAGCCGGATAAATAAGGGCTGCGAAATACATGAGACGGTAGGTGAGGTAATATTACTACAGTTTATTTTAACAATTAAAGCTATTGTCTAAATGCTCCAAAATATTTATGCTTTAATTACTTGAGGGCGTTTTTTGTGTATTTCTTCGAGAGAAGGGATTGCCTTCGGCGACCCTTTGATGGGGGGTGTAGCCTTCGCTGATATCCCTACCTTGTTTACCAGACAACAGGGGGGCGCCGTGGGCTTACCAATAACCAGCGGTCACACAACGGAAAGTATTGTTTTGGCAAAGTGCCTATGAAAACTATGATGCTCCCCTAAAAAAGGGCAGGTAATTAAGAATCAAATTAATAATCTTAAATTACCTCATGGAGAAGAAAAGCAGACTCAAATTCACAGCAGAATTCAAAGCAAAGGTGGCCTTAGAAGCTATCCGGGAGCGGCACACGGTTGAGGAACTAGCCCGGAAACATGAACTACATCCCACTCAGATCAACAGTTGGAAAAAGGAGTTTCTGAACAAAGCTGCGGCGGTATTCGAGGCAGAGAATCCGGAGAAGGACGCCCAGAAGGAGGCTGATACCGAAAAGCTATATGCTCAGATCGGTCAGTTGAAAATGGAAAATGACTGGTTGAAAAAAAAATTACAGTAACCAAGACTCTCGCGAACCGGAGATCTATGATCGACAAGCAGCATCCCCATTTTAGTGTAGTCCGGCAGTGTGAGCTGTTGGGTTTGCATCGCAGTGGCCTGTATTATAAACCCTGCGCAGAGAGCCAGGAGAATTTGGCTATTCTCCGGTTTATGGACGAACAGTATCTGCGGACCCCATTTTTCGGAGTTCGGCGGTTACGGGCCTGGCTGGTGCGGGCAGGGTACAAGATCAATAAAAAACGGATCAGGAGGCTTATGGAGGTCTGGGGCTGGCAGACGATCTACCGGCGCCCGAGAACGACGACCCCTCAGCCAGGGGTCTACAAGTATCCTTATCTGCTAAAGGACCTGGTCATCAGCCGGGTAAACCAAGTATGGGCGATGGATATTACGTACGTCCCCATGCGGCGGGGATATATGTACCTGTGTGCGATCATAGACCTGCAAAGCCGCTTTGTGGTCAATTGGAGCGTCAGTAACACAATGACGGCCGAATGGTGCCGACAGGTGGCCGAGGACGCCATTGAACGCTACGGTGCCCCTGAGATCTTTAATACCGATCAGGGCAGTCAGTTCACCAGTGCCGAGTTCACCAGTTTGCTGGGGTCGCATGAAATACAGATCAGCATGGATGGCAAAGGAAGGGCCATCGACAACATCTTTGTGGAAAGGCTTTGGCGTAGCGTCAAATACGAGCATGTCTACTTGCATATCTATGACGATGCGGTCCAACTGTACGAAGGGCTATCCGAATATTTTTATTTTTACAACGAAACCAGACCCCATCAGGGTCTTGCTTATGAAACACCGGGAACCATTTATGCAGCAGCTTAAAAACAGCCCACTCCATCTGGTAACAATTGTTGGAGCAATGGTACAAATCCAAGCTCCTTCAGAACAATTATTACCCCCTGGAGTGTCGATAATCTATCTTAGCAAACGACTTTATCTGTCCTGATAAAAGGGGGCATCATACGCTATCGCTCACTCCCATTTTCTTTTCCACATCCGGGTCGAGGGATATTTAGCAGTTTTCATAATGATAATTCAATTTGTATATGAGTCAGGGTGAATAAATACAAGGTGATCTTGCTCTCTAAGTCGAGAAACAATGTTTGCCGAGATTGGAGTTGGATTATTTGCATTGTCAAAATCTAACCCAAGAAAAGATATGTTGGTTAGCTGTGTCGATATGAATGGATAATTATGAATAGCCGAATTATTCCAAAATTCTTTTACCACAAGTTTAATGGTATATATAAAATCCAGGCTCTTGGATATAAATGTTAAATTGATATTGTTTGGTAAATTAGTATTTTCCTTGAGCTTAAAACAAATACAGTTGGGAGGCAAATTTAGAGAATTCGGAGTGAAAGTTTTACCCAAATAAAGATGTGTGTTTTTCCCTAAAATCATTTCTTTGATTTTATTAATCCAAAATGTTGAGAGTCGAGCATCATCAGCCTGATTGGTTAAATTTACATTTGTTCCATCTAATAGGCTAATTCCTTTAATGTGTTCAATATTGGGCGCCGTTAGCGAAAAATTTTGTAGAATTGGCTCTAGATCGTGTTCGGCAAATGCCGTAGTAAATTGCTGATCTTTTGTTAGCATGCAAACATTGCCCTCAGGTTTTTGTTTCTCGGGAAGAAGTGCTGAGATCATAACTAAGCTGTCTTCTTTCGAAATCTTTGAAGACAAACAAATTTCGACCGTTGGTTCAAGTAAACCATCATGCAGGAAATTCGCCTTATAATCAATATAATGTGTGTTTACAATTGTCTCAATTTCTTGTTCAACCTTTTGTTTTATTAAGCCTTTTATTGCGGAAAATTCAACGCTGGAGCTACTGTAATCGTCTTTGTATTTTAATAAGGAACTCAAATTAGTAGTTCCATTGCCTGTTTGAGTTTTAAGCACTTCTCTTAAAAAATGCTCTTTTTTCCTGATCCCAGCAAGTTCAAAAATTACATATCTAGAGCTAACAAGGTCGACGAATTCGGATTGTCCAAGTATCTGAATTGATGTAGTAACGCCAGAGTAGATGCCATCTAGAATAAAAGAAAGAATATTCGTATCTAAATAAATCTTTATTTTGAAATCGTTGATTACAGGAAGATCACTCCATGGTTCCATGCGATACTGTTTGCTATTCTTCTTCGATTTGAAAATGCTTCGAAACAAATTCCGAATTAATGGTTTGATTTTCATTTAATTCTTCTGTTGCTCTTTGGAGCATATTAAAAGATGATTTTAAATAAACCCGAAGTATCCCTCTTGATAGCTCCCTTAACGATTCAATTGCGGAATCCTCAAATGGACTTATCGAGGTGGATTCATCCCTTGCTAAATTGAGATAGTTGATAGTAAGTTGCTTTGCTTTTTCATTGTTTAAGGCTTTGAGTTCAATGATCCTTCCACTAATTCTTTCTGCCAAGGGTGGAGAGACTCCTTTTAGCCTTGTTAAGGCAAATCCTGTCATTGCAAAGAGCGAGCACCAATTTCGTTCTTTATCAATTAAAGCTCGAAGATTAGTTACATATCTATCTATTTCAGTCGGCGTTAATCTGCCGGCTGTTACTGCTTCAAATTCATCAACAAGAATGTAAAAATCTGTATAACCTTGAGATCTTAAAATATTAACAATCGCTCTGATGATATATACTTCTTTCTTTTCCAACTCTTTCGCAGATCCGGAAGTCAGGATTTCCCAAGTTTTATTTATTCCAATATTTTCTGATAGTAAATCGTAGAAGAAAAGAGCAACTGTAGAATTGCCCAATTCAGTAGTAAGTTTGGATATGATAAAGGACTTCAAAGTGTCTTGAAAACCTTTTCTTTTTTTGGGATCAATTTTTAATGCCTTATACCACTCATCAATAAAATTCTTATAATTTACTGTATTTACGGGAGAAAATGGATCAATATCGTCCTCGTCGAACAGTGTATACCCACGCGGCACGAATGATAATAGTTGTTTTTTTATTTCACTATTGGTGGATAAATGTTCCAAAACTTGATTCCATAAGTATCTTTTGAAATTTTCCTCTCCAATCTGGGCTATTATCGCTCCAATTAGTTCAGTGAGTTTTGCCCCAGGGTTATCAATATATACTACGTAAGGGTTTTTGTGAAACTCCTTTTCTTTTGAAAATGATTCAATAAGAAATTTGGCAAATAGAAGTGTCTGAGTTTTGCCATATCCATATTCTCCTCTAATCACCGCACTCAAATACTTATCCGATGTATTGGGATTAGTCGGAAATAAGGAATCAACAATAAATTCATCCACACCTCTTTTAACCTCATCGTCAATGGGGATAAGTTTAGATATTATGTAATCGCTGCTATTTAAATCAGATATGCCGGACCTTGGGAAAGGGTTGAATGAAAGATTAAATTTTTTATACCTCTCGCTAGAGTCAGCTTTTATTCCTCGACTTATCAAGATCGATTTTAAAGGATTTTCTTGTTGTTCCATTTAATTAATCTGTAAATGTGAAATGTATGAATCGTTTACAATTGGTACAAAATTAATTTCTGTATTTCTAATAAAGATTTCGGACGTTCTTTGCAAACTTAGCTTTTCGCTGTGTTTATCAGCTGTTTGAATAATTATATTCTTGATGTCGGATATGCTATATCTAAACTCCAAAGCGATTTTAAATATAAGCTTAGGTATATTGATATAATGAGATTTATAATTTTTTCGAATATACTCTATTAAATCAAAGCCTTTGTCAACTTCTTTCTTAAAATACGCGCAAGACAAACTTTTATAATTGTTTGCGAGTTGATAATCCATGTTCTTAAGATTAAATCTTTCTATAAGTGATAATTCCTGTGCCCACTTAATAAATACGTCCCAGAATCTCATTACATCTTCGTTGTTTTCAATTGAATCGTTCCTGATAAAATAAACAGTTGTATTGCTTTTTAATTCAAAAATAAAAGAATCTGTAAATCTGCTTTGCCTGTTAAACGGAAAGATCGCGTGGGATATTTCCTTTATAGAATCTTGGTCAATGGCCTGTATAATTTCATCTCTTTCGAAGGAGTCAGGGTCGATAAGCCATGATAACATCTCTTTGAATCGATAATAAGAAAAGAATATACTTTTAAACACCCTTAAATCTGATTCATTTATTGGATCGCCAACTTTCGATGACCCAAATAAGGACTCGTCTAGAATAGAATTAGTTTCTGAAATTAATTTAAAGTTTTTTAAAGCATTTATGTGTTCCAAAATTCTTCGATCATTCCAAATAGTCTTTTCATGTGGTAGTTTGTGAGATAAACATGTTTTTGTAAATTCTTTTAGATTTGTAAAACCAAAATCTCTTAAGTATAAATAAATATTTCTGATTTCACTGAAATGATAAACATTTGAAAAACTCCAGCCTTTGTGGAAAATAGATTTAAATTCTTCCTCGCTGCGATAAGGAAGAGGTTTATGTTGAGAATACGTAAGGTCAATATAATTTATCATGATAATATCAAAACATTTTCAGACAATTCAAGGCTATGCCTATGTGTTAGTGATTTCCATTTAATGCCTCTTGACCTTATTCTGTGTATCTTATATTGACTAAATCCAGTATTTAAAGCGATTTTTCCAATAATTTGAGTAGTTGGTATGCGCATTCCATAAGGAGCTGAATCACCAAGAATCAAATATGCTTTTGCACCAGGTTTTAGTACACGGCGAATTTCTAATAATACCTTATACATGTCTTTAAAGTATAGAATCATTAAAATATGAAAAGACTTCCTTCCTAATCTTACAGATCCTATCTTTTTAAGTCTTTCATGCCTTTTTATTAAATTATCAACAATTAACTTGTTTTTTTTATAGAATGATGTATTTCTAATTCTATTTAATGAAAATGCAGAGTCTGTGTAGTGAGTTGTTGCACCAGTTACCAATTTTTTTCGTACTTTATTTGTAATATCGCTCCAGCTTTCCGTGATTCCAAAAAAATGTGTATGAACTTTTGAAACCTCACCATAATCTAAATTATTTAGGTATGGAGGCGATGTTATACATATATCACATGAATTTGCTTTTACTTTTGGATTACGAAGCCTTGAATCATGTAAATATATTTCAGCATTGCGGGGCGTGTCTTTTAATGAAATACTATCATGTTGCATTTTCTCAACTATTGTATTAAATGTTCTCCATGCCGAAGCTTTTGAAGTCAAGAATTTACTCCTAACTATGTATGGAACTGCTATAGGGTGTAATGAAACTTTATGAAGAGTTTGGCTGAGGGCCAGCTTAAAAAAAAGTCTGTGTTTATATGACGGAAGTTCCTGTATATATTCTTTAAGCAAATAAAGGGTTTTAAGAGTAGCTGGAGTATATAATGTTAACAAAAGTGCATGTGCGTTTTCCTTTAAATCAAATTGTTTCCTATTAGCTGAAATATAATTTTTAAATCCTTTGATGTGAATAGCTATTTCATGCTTACCTAACTTCCAATTTAATTTGGCTCTGATAATATCATACATGAAATTTTGGGCTTCGTTACCAACTGCCAGAATTCCGACTTTTTGTGCCGACACTAAGGTAGTTCCACAACCCGCAAATGGGTCAAATACTTTAGCTGCTTCTTTATTCAAAAGCTGTTCACTCTTTATAATCTCATCTACAAATTTGTGAGAAAAACCAGCAGTAAACTTATACCAATTATGAATTGGGCTATTAGTATTATCTTTTGCAGATCCAATCTCTGAGTGTAAGAAGTTCATTTTTAGTATATTGTACGTAAAGCTAATTTCTTTAGAGCAGAAAATGAAATAAGATTAGCTCAAATGTTTACATTATAGCGTAGGCAGCCCCAAGTTCGGCAGCTGGAAATTAGAGAAATGCTCGGGATATAAGGGAAATACATTTTTTATAGCCTTGATTTCTCCAATTTACTTACGTCATGGTGCGAAATTTCAGGGTACGGAACAGATGCGGAAATGAAAAGGGTAGAAGATAGTCTATAATATTCTCCGAAATCAGAGCTACCTAGCCTTTTTTTCAATAGCCGCATGTCATTGCTGATCTTACTATCCAGCTCTTTTGCCTAATGCTCCGTTGTTCTCAAATTCGAAGTCCAAGCATTTTACTTACCGACTCAATAAGTACACCGGTGCTGAGAGTAATAGTAGTGGCAAACGTATGCCGCGCTATATGAAAAGTAAGGTGTTTTTGAATTTCGCACAGATCGCCGATCACCTTTAAATAAGCATTCATCTTCTGGTTGCTGAGGCCAGGCAGCACAAAGTCCAAATTTCCACAAATAGGATTATCCCGATATTTTGGATGTAGAGTAGTAGTTTACGGTCTTTGGTCGGTTTGGATTTCTTCACAAAAAAGAGCGTGCTGATACGATGTTCCATTTTTCCACTGTTTTTAAAGTTTTTTACGAATTGTTACATCCGTCACCAAAAACTCCGAAAAATTGAAACTGTTTGCTGTATTGAGTTTTAGAATAATTCGGTGGACCAAAGTTGCGACTTTACCAAGTCCACCGAATTTTCCACTGATCAGCTTGAATTTCTTTCTTTCGTTTTGAAGTGGAAAATGAAAAAGGGCCCGTCAAACCTGCGTTTTACGAGCCCTTAATACGTTTTGAAAATTTATCCGCGGAGAGAGGGATTGCCTTCGGCGATCCCTTAGATGGGGGGCTTAAGACCGAACCGATGCCCGTTCGCTTCGCTCACTCCCATTTTTGTTTTCCACGCCCGGATCGAGCAAGCTCGACCGTCTGTTCCAAACAAAAATGCCCCGCCAAAGGCGGGGGCATCGGTTCGGTCTTGCGGAGAGAGAGGGATTCGAACCCCCGGAAGTTTGACCTTCAACGGTTTTCAAGACCGCCGCAATCGACCACTCTGCCATCTCTCCGGGCGCAAAATTAGGGTCTGTGACTTAACAGCCAAATATTTTTGCGATTTCGTAACTTTGCACAAATTCCGTGGATTGAAGCATCTCAAGGCCGTAAATAAATACTTCTGGAAATATCGCTGGCGCTTTTTACTGGGCCTCGTCTTCGTCATCCTGTCCAACTATTTCCGCATCCTGACCCCACAGGTCACGGGCTATGTGGTCAACTCCGTCGAAAAGGAACTCCGCGATAAAATTGCAGCGGTACCCACCCACCAGGGAGAACAACCCGGCGCCACCGCCCTGCCACCGCAGACCGGCAACCCGCCAACAAAACAAACCCAAACAACCCAACAAAACCAACCGGCCGGATCCACCCAACCGACAGACCAAACCCCGCCCGCCGGCCAGACCGGCAACCCGACCACCAAGCCGACCCCCCCGGCCAACCCCACCACCACCGCCCGGGCCTCCCGCGACCGGCAGGACCGCGCCGACACGGCTAACTACGATATCCTCGTCCGGAAACTGATCCGGACCATGGACGCCCGCCACTCCTCCTTTAGCCGGAAAGTGCTCCTCTGCGGCATTACCCTCCTGGTCCTGGCCCTGATCAGCGGATTCTTCCTGTTCCTGATGCGACAAACGATCATCGTAATGAGCCGGCATATCGAATACGACCAGAAGAACGAGATCTACGAGCACTACAACCAGCTCGACACAAACTTCTATAAGACCCATAGCACCGGCGACCTGATGAGCCGCATGGCAGAAGACGTAAGCCGGGTACGCATGTACACCGGCCCGGCCATGATGTACCTCGCCAACCTGCTGGTCACGATCAGCTTTAGCCTGTTCTTTATGCTTAGAAAAGACCCGCTCCTAAGCCTCTACGTACTGACACCCCTCCCGATCCTGGCCATTACCATCTATTATGTAAATACGATCATCCACAAAAAAAGCGAACACATCCAGGCACTCCTCAGCAACCTCACCACAAACGCCCAGGAATCCTATAGCGGCATCCGGGTCATAAAATCCTTCGTCCAGGAAGCCGCCATGTTCCGCTTCTTCAACCATAATAGCGAAGAATACCGGAAAAATGCCGTCGGCCTCGCAAAAGTCGAATCGATCTACTTCCCCTCCATGGGCCTCATGATCGGCCTCAGCACGCTGCTCACGATCATGATCGGCGGCATCTACGTCATCTACGGCAAACACGGTACGGACATCGGCACGATCACGGAATTCGTCATCTATATCACCATGCTCACCTTCCCGGTCAGCGCGATCGGTTGGGTGGCCTCCATGATCCAACGTGCCTCGGCCTCCCAAAAACGACTAAACGAATTCCTCGATACAACCCCCACGATCCAAAACCCACCAACACCCATCCTCCACCCCCTACAGGGAAACATTAGCTTCCAACAGGTGGATTTCACTTATCCCAACACGGGTATCCACGCCGTAAAAGACTTCTCCCTGGACATCCGGAAAGGAGAAAAAGTGGTTATCATAGGACGCACAGGCAGCGGCAAAACGACCATCGCCCAACTGCTCCTCCGCATGTACGACCCCTCCAACGGCCAGATCCTGGTCGATAATACGGATATCCGCCAGCTCGACCTGCAGGACTTCCGCCGCCAACTAAGCTACGTCCCCCAGGACGTATTCCTCTTCAGCGATACGGTGACAGGGAATATCCAGTTCGGTCTGAACCGCCCCGACCCGGAAAAAGTACGCCAGGCCGCCCGCTACGCCAGCGTCGACAAAGAAATAGAAGGCTTTTCCAGCCAATACGATACATTGATAGGAGAGAGGGGCGTCACGCTCAGCGGAGGACAAAAACAACGCATTTCCATCGCCCGGGGCCTGGTAAAAGACCCGGAAATCATCGTCTTCGACGACTGCCTCAGCGCGGTAGACGCAAAAACGGAAAAAGAAATACTCGGCAACCTCTACCAGTACCTCCAACACAAAACAGCCATTATCATAACCCACCGCATCTTCTCCCTCTTCGACTTCGACAGGATCGTGGTCCTGGAAGAAGGAAAGATCGTCGAAACAGGCACCCACCAGGAACTTTTAGCCCTTAACGGGTACTATACATACCTTTATGACCAACAACAGGCGGAAAATAGTCCTGCCTAGTAGCAATACACCGTTATTAGGTGGTACATTTCTCTTTGCAAATTTTGCTAATTCGAAAACAATACTATATTTGTGACTGGTTCCAAAAAGACGCAGAAAGCGTTTTGTTCGATGAACCGAAATTTTCAACTGCAAAAAAAATCATTGTGGCGTACGAAAACAACGACAAAAGAATGGAAAGCGTTTATAGCAAACGCATCAGAGCCGGGAAACGTAGGACGTATTTCTTCGATGTAAGAGCGACCCGTAGCAACGATTACTACCTTACCATCACCGAAAGCCGTAAGAAATTCAACGAAGACGGCTACGATAGACATAAGATCTTCCTCTACAAGGAAGACTTCAACAAATTCCTGAAAGCACTCACAGAAGCAGTCGATTACGTAAAGACGGAACTTATGCCCGACTTCGACTTCGACGCCTATAACCACGATAATATCCAGGAGAACGACGGCAGCATGCACGAGAACGGTAACATGCACGAAAACGGTAACAGCATCGCCGACGAGATCATCGAAGAAGTACGCCATACACCACCACCCACCCCAAGCACGAGCACCCCTACGGCTACCGGCGAAGAAGTAGACAAATGGTAAAACCTTCAAAATAAATAACCTAAGACCCTCGCTTGCGAGGGTTTTTTAATACCATAACCGCGCCTTCACCCTCCTCAAATAAGCCCGGCAGGCCGCCCCCACCACCTTCCGCCTCTCCCTCCCCGGAATACGCACCACCTCCCCCCATCCTTTAAAAAAGCCCCGCCAATCCCCCCCGCTCTTCCGCAAATACTCCACACTCCATAAAAAGGCGGTACAAAAAAAGTAGACAACCGGCAGATATTTCCAGGCTACGGTCCCCTTATTGACCCACATCCCCCGCAACTTCTCCCGCGGCGTCAACCGCCCCGCCGGCGACTCCTTATGCAGGATCACCACCCGGTCATCATAACAGATGCTATACCCCGCATCAAGAACCCGGTAACTAAGATCATACTCCTCCATCCCATAAAAGAAATTCTCGGGGTAAAACCCCACCTCGGCAAAGACGGTCCGCCGGATGGCATGCGCACAACCCGAAAAATAGGCAGTATCAAAATGCGGCCAGCCCCTCCGCTCCCGGAACCGCTTGTGCGGAAAGGCATTCTCCTGCATCTCCCCCGTAGAATAATAATAGACGGTAAAGGCGGCAATCCCCACCGGCCGCTCACCCGCCTCCCCCTCCCGGAAAATGGCGACGATCTTACCAGGAGCATCGGCATTTTTGATCAACGCATCGTCATCCAAAAAGACAAGGATCGGCGCCCGGCTCTGACGGATCGCATAATTCCGGCCCCGCGATACACCCAGGTTCTCCTCCACAGAAAAATATCGAAAAGGAACCTCCGGATGACCGGCAATAAAATCCTCCACTATAGAATAGGAGACAGACGAATGATTGTTGACGATGATGACCTCCTCCACCCACTCCTCCAACCCCTCCAACCGGCTGAGATTCTCCGCCAGCGACAACATGTCCTCCGGCCGGTTATACGTAATGATGACAAAACTCAACGGCTTCATACAGGGACCTTTATCCGGCGTTTCCTCCACTCGGCCACGATGGCCGCGATCAACAACAGATATACCACCAGGCTCGACCAGACGGAAAGAGAATTACCCACTGCAACGGAATGAGGCTCAAAAAGGAACTCGATCACATGCTCACCCGCCGGCACAGCCATCCCCCGCAACACATAATCCACCCGGCAATAATCACTCTTGTTCCCATCCAGGTAAACATCCCACCCCTTGTCATAATAGATCTCACTAAAAACGGCAAACTGGTTGGTCCGCGCCGAAAACTTATACACAAGCTTGTCATTCAGATTCTCCACAAGCCGGATACTGGCAGAACTATCGGGCACCGGCGCAAACTTCACCTTCGAAGCAAACTGCTGCTGGATAAGAACGGTATCCCGTACATTGATACTATCCAACGCCTTCATCTCCTCATTCCCATCCTTTACATAATGTATCGCCTTCACAAGCCAACAAGGACCAAACGCCGCCCCGTTCAACCGCGCCTGCGGCTGCCCATTGGCCGGATCCCGCTGGATAAAATACCGGGTGTTCAACATGTTGTATACCTGCATATTCCCCTTCGACAGCTGATTCTCGATCAGATCCTGGTAAAGACCCAGCTTCGCAGGAGAATAACCACCCAATGAATTATGATGATAAGAAGCACGCGCATCCTCAAAAGGACTCTGCGACGACTCGTCAAATACCCGGAAATTTGGATCGGGATCACTCTTGATCCGCTGATCCGCCGGCGTCGCCGCCAGACTCGACTCAAAATCCGACGGATCGGTATAGCTGTCTGCATTCAAATACCGCGACCCGATCGCCAGCAGATCATAAGTACTAAGCACGATAAGACCCCCAAGCAGGATCGGCTGCCCGATCTTACCTCGTATAAAAAGCCCCAGCAAGACCGCCGCCGCCGCCATCAGGGCAATGGTCCGCACAAGATCGGAGCCATACAACGCCTGCCGGTCGGCCTCCAAAGCCTTTACAAGCGCGGTACCTGTGGCCATCGCCTGCTGCTGCGCATCCTGCCCCGCCTGCCGGCTCTGCGACAGCTGCTGCAGCTTGCCCTGCACAAAACGCTCCTTTAACTCCCCATCCCGGCTCCCCTGGTAATCCGCCATAAAATAAAAACCGGTCAGCAATACCAGTAACGCACCCGTGACATAGGCCGCCATCCGGAACTTCTTCCACAACAGCTCCCGCACATCACCACCCGTCAACAAGGCATTCAACCCCAATGCCGCCAATATCGGAAACGCCAGCTGCGGCATGACCAACGCCATCGCCGGCGCCCGGAACTTATTGTAAAAAGGAAAATGATCAAAAAGGAAATAATTCAGCGAAGAGAAATTCTTACCCCAGGACAAAAGAATACCCACGATCACGACACTCACAAGCCACCACTTCAGCCACCCCCTCACATAGACAAGCCCGAAAATAAAAAGAAAACAGATCACGGCCCCCAGGTACACAGGCCCCGAAGTAAAAGGCTGCGCCCCCCAATAGGCCGACCCATTGGCATATTGCAAAGCCGTCTCCTCCGGAACAGAGAACTCCTGCTCCATTTTCTCGGCAAACTTCGAATTATCCCCGATCTCCTTCCCCCCGCTGCCGCCACCATACACAGCCGGCACGGTTAGGGTCATGGTCTCCCCGATCCCATAGCTCCACTGGAACGCATAATCCTTGCTCAGACCGGTCTTGCTCTCCATCTTGCTGGTCGAATTGGTCAGCTCGGTACGACCACCCCGCATGGTCTCCTTACTATACTCCTGCACCGGCAAGGTACCCAGCGTACTGGTCCCCAACGCCACCAACCCACCCACGGCCGCCAGCCCGATAGCAACCAGCGCCGCCCTGACCTCCCCCTTCCGCACACTGTCAACAAAAAAGAAAAGGGTCAGCAACCCCAGACTAAAAAGCGTATAATACACGATCTGCAAATGCGCCGTACCCAGCTGGAACCCAAAAAAGATGGCAAAAGCCGCCGTCCCCCATAAATACTTCCGCTGAAAAAGAAGCAACAACCCCGCCACCACGCCAGGCGCATACGCCAGCGCCTGCATCTTGGTGACATGCCCGGTGACGACGATGATAGGATCATACGTACTATAGGCATAGGCCAGGGACGCAAGGATCCCAACCCAGGGATTGACCCGCATAACCAGCATGAGTATATAAAAACAAACACAGGCCAGAAAAAAATAACTGATGGGCTGGGGGAGACCCAGCGTAAGAAGATAGCTCAGATAACCAAAACTGAACTTCGAATTGGCATCCATGGCAATGGTATAGGCCGGCATCCCGCTAAACGAACTCTCCGACCATAACGGGAAATGACCATGCTTATCCTTGAAGTCAAAGGACTGCTGCGCCATACCCTTCCACTGCAACATGTCCGACTGATATACGACCTTGCCATCCAGGGCAGGCCGGCAATAGACCACCGCTACGATCAGGAATACAAGCACGGCAATGACCTGGGGCAGGGCTTTTTTTAACAAGGAGGAATTCATAAATAATGAAGTAATTATTCCCGGCAAAATAATGGTATTTTGCCCAGAAATACAGATTTTTGGCTAAATATGCAGCTCCTACGACTTCTCTCCCGGGTGGCGTTTATTTGTAATATTTGTTTCCTCCTGGCCTCCTTCATCCAATGGCTGCCCAACCCCCCGGAAGGCGGATGGGTGTCCACGGTGATCGTATTGGGCTATATGCTGTCCATCCTGGTAAACGTAGTGGTCAACTGCTGGCTGATCGGCCTGCTCCTGCTAAAAAGATTACGCGCCGCCGGCATCCCGCTTTGGCTGCTCATCATAAACTTCCTTTTCTTTATCCTCCAGCTGGTACTCTTCATCTCTAACCAACACCATCCATGATCAACTCGATACTAAAAGACCGGCCCACAAAACTGTTTATCTTCTTTACCGCCTTCTTCGTTGCCAACGCACTGATCGCAGAATGTATCGGGGGAAAGATCTTCTCCCTGGAAAAACTCCTCGGTTTCCACCCCGCCAGCTTCTCGCTGCTGGGACAAAAAGGACTCTCCTTCAACCTCACCTGCGGCGTACTCCTCTGGCCCCTCGAATTTGTAATGACGGACATCGTCAACGAATACTACGGCCCAAAAGCGGTCCGCCGTATCTCCTATATCGCCGTTGCCCTGATCTCCTACGCCTTCCTCATGTTCTACGCCGCCATCCATATACCCCCCGCCGACTTCTGGATCGGCACAAAAACGGATAGCAATATCCCAAATATGCAGGACGCCTTCAACGGGATCTTCGGCCAGGGCATGTGGATCATCCTGGGTAGCCTCGTCGCCTTCCTCATCAGCCAGATCGTAGACGTGACTGTCTTCCATAAAATAAAAAAACATACGGGGGAAAAACACGTCTGGCTCCGCTCTACAGGCTCGACGATCGTCTCACAACTGGTGGACAGCTTCATAGTATTGTATATCGCATTCCGCATCGGGAATAACTGGAGCATGCAACAGGTACTGGCGATCTGCCTGGTGAACTACGCCTACAAGGCGACAATGGCCATCGTACTCACCCCCCTCATCTACGGGGTAGAACACCGCATCGAAAAATACCTGGGACACGAGACGACCCATAAAATGAAACAGGCGGCCATGGGCATCACGGCAGATTGATCACCCCGGCACCTTTACCTCCATCACAAAATCATTCATAAAATAATTGTTCCCGATCGCGACATCCTCCTCCTTTACCACCACAAACCCCATCTTCTCATAGAACTGCCGCGCCCGGTTATACCGGTTGACATTCAATCGCAGGGTGACAGCCCCCTCCGGACGAATAGCCTCGAAGATAAACTGCAGGATGGTCTTCCCAAGCCCCTTCCCCTGCCGGCCCGGAAGGACATACAGCTTATGCAGCTTATATACCCCCGGCTCGGACAACGCACTCCAGGCGGCAAAACCGATCGGCTCCTCCGCCTCCTCCAGGAGCAGGAACTGGTGATGATCCTCCACCATCTGCCTGCGCAACGATGCCGGACTGTAAAAAAGATTCATCATATACCGCAGCTGCTCCGCCGAAAGGATCTCGCCATACGTGGCCGGCCAGATCTGCTGCGCCAGGAACCCGATGACATTGATATCCTCCAGGTCCGCCGTGCGAATCGATAAAGTTGTATCCATAAGAATTATACGCTACTCAAAATTAGTATTTTGATCCGGTTCTTCCTCCTGCATTTCCGCCTCCTCCTCCCGCAACGCCCGATGTATCCGCAACGCCCGCATGGCCATCCGCACGGCAATATAAAAGGTGGCAAACGCCCCAAACGACAGGATCCCGGTCGAAAAACGCTGCGTGACAGCCCGGTTCTGCTGCAAAAAAAGAAAGAAATCAAAACTGCCATGAAATAACACGGCCACCAGCAAACCCTTACACATAAGCCATAACGACCGCTCCCTTTCAAACCTGGCCCACCCGACATTATACCCCATCAATACGGCAAACGCCGCATGCGCAGGTATCGCCAGGAAGAACCGCGACACCCCGGTCTCCAACCCAAACTGGCTGACATACTCGATATTCTCCACGGTCGCAAACCCCATCCCGATCATGACCGAAAAAAGGATCCCGTCAAAAGGCTCGGCAAAGACCCGTAACCGATAGGCATACAACCGCAACACAAGGAACTTGCTCCCCTCCTCGCTACAGGCAATGATGATAAAGGCATACCAGGCATAGGAGAAAATAGAATGACGCCAGGGCTCGTCACGCACATCCACCGCCAGCATCTGCACCAGCAGGGCAGGAACGGTAGCGGCCATCCCCAACACAAACGACAACACAAGATACCGCATCTGGTCCCTGCCATATTTGTTCAGGGAATAGATGAACAGACAAATGGCGATCCCCGGAGCAACGGCTAAGGCGAGTAATAACATCCCTTAAAAATACGTAGTAAAAAAATAAATAGTCCCATCCGCAAAACGAAGCTGATTCGCCAGCTTCTTATATTTCTTTATATAATCGATGCTGATCAGATCGTCATTCTCCGCATCGTCAAACCAAATCACGGTAAAATGATCCCCCTTCAGCATGTCCCGGATATCATCCGGAAAATCCTTATGCGCAATAAGCTCGGACTTCATACCCGCCAAAAGCCAAAGCCCCTCAAAGGCATTGGAATAGACCGTCCCCCCCGGCGTCATGATCGTCGAGGGATGACTACGCACATACTCCATGGTCGGCGACTTCCTCCACTGATCCTCGGTATACCCGGGGATCCCGGCATACCGGATCCCGCTCCAGTTGAGACCATCGACCACCCATTCCCCCCGCAAAAAACAAAACCCCCACACGACAAGACCCACCACCCACACCCCGCGCCAGCCCACCCGGCTACGGGCAACCCCACCGGGGATCCAACAGGTACTCCCCCAAAGCCAGGGTAGAAAAAGAGGCGATAATAACCGGCTGTCCAGCTGCTGAAAACGGGATACAGTGGCAGAGAAAAGGATAAAACCCCCATAAACGATAAAATAACTCATCACGATCGCATCATAGGAAAAACCTTCCCTCTCTTCTGCCGACCGCACAAGCCGCCCGATAAAGATCCCGGTGATCAACAGGAGAAAAAAGACGGCCACCCCGGTCGCCCACCCATACCGCCCATGAAAAAAAGGCAGCCAGTCGCATATGACACTCCCAAAGTCATGCAGATTCCGCCCAAACGAGGTCAACCCCTTCTCCCGGTAACCGGTAAGGGTACCGGTAAGCCGCCGGTTCCGGTAAAGATTCAATGCCAACGGAACGACCGCGACAACCCCAAACAATGCCATCCTCCCGATCTTCCGGAACAATATCCCCCCCCTTCTAAAGGACAACCCCCCATCACACAAAAGCAACAGCCCCCCCATCCCCACAAAACTAACCCCCGCATACCGGGTGACACAGGCAATACCGGCAATAGCGGCCGCCAACAGCAGGGCGCTAATAGTATGTACCCGAAAATAACGATGACAGGCAATAACAAACAACAACGACAATACGAGGAACAATGTCTCGGACCAAAGCATGGAATAGACCTCCAGCAGACAGGGACTAAGCACGATAAACAAAAGCAGGGGCCATTTATACCCTACCCGGTACCATAACCGCGAAACACCCTCCCCCGAAGAGACGGCAGCGAACCGATCCATGATCCACCCGCCGATCCAGATCAGCCCCGCAAATAACAAACCGTTAACCACCGGACCAAACTCCAGACAGCTCCGGCCGGTAAAGGTCATGATACCACTCAGGAAGATCGGATAACCGGCCGGGAAATCCATTACGGGCAGATTGGTGAAATCATTGATGACGCCATGCGCATGGATGTTGATCGCCGTACTCATATAGACGACGGAATCAGGGGTGACACCGATACCGCCATGACGCGACCACGCCTGGATGATAAGAAAACCGGCAGCCGACGCCAGGATAGCATCATAATTTCCGGGGGACGATAACAAGGATCGGAAGGAGTACTTCATGGTGTTAACGCGAAAGTAAGCGATTCCGCTTTTTAAAAAAGGGGTTTCCCAACTTATACGTAATTTCAGTTCCTATTTTAAATCATCGGAAATGATCGCTATTCGCCTGTCCCTATGTGCCCTTCTGCTCTGCATATCGACAGGCCTGCTCGCCCAGCAATTCGGCGGTAATCCCCCCTCCCTGAAATGGCAACAGATAAATACGGATACGGCCCGCATCATCTTCCCAAAAGGTCTGGATACCCAGGCCCAACAGGTGGCGGCAATCGTACACCGGCTTAGCGGAACAACACTTCCAACCCTCGGCCGCCACCTCCAAAAGATCAATATCGTCCTCCAGAACCAGACGATCATCCCAAACGGATACGTAGGACTCGCCCCCTTCCGCAGCGAATTCCAGCTGACCCCCGAACAGAACAGCTTCGACCTGGGCAGCCTCCCCTGGCAAAAGATGCTCGCGATCCACGAATACCGCCACGTACAACAATACAATAACTTCCGCGTAGGCCTCTCCGGCGCCTTCTACTACCTCTTCGGCGAAGGCGGACAGGCCCTCGCCAATAGCCTCGCCATCCCTAACTGGTTCTGGGAAGGTGACGCAGTATACCAGGAGACCCTGGTCAGCCGGCAGGGTAGGGGCCGCCTCCCCTTCTTCTTCAATAGCTACCGCTCCCTCTGGGCCGGACAAAAAGACTACTCCTGGATGAAACTCCGCAACGGCTCGCTCCGCGACTATGTCCCCGACCACTACCCGCTCGGCTATATGCTGGTCGCCTACGGACGGGAAAGATACGGGGACGCCTTCTGGCGGAACGTCACCCGCGACGCCGCCTCCTTCGAGGGACTGTTCTACCCGCTGCAAAACGCCATCCATAAATACGCCGGGATCCCCTTCACAAAATTCCGCCGCGACGCCCTGGACCACTTCCAGACAACCCGGTCAGGATCATCCTCCCTATCCCCCGCATCCACCCCTTCTCCATCCCCCGCATCCACCCCCTCTCCATCCCCCACGTTCGCCTCCTCTCCATTCCCCGCACCCATCCCCTCCGCCGATTCCTTCGCCCGCACCCACAAACACTTTGTCGCCAACGAAGAATTTCCCCAATATCTCGACGAACACAAATTGCTGTACATGCGCAGCAGCTATAAACAGATCCCCGCCTTTATGACCCGCGACCTCGCAAAAGGCACAGAGACAAAGCTCCGGACACGAGCCATCTCCCTCGATAACTATTTCAGCTATAATACATCCGCCGGCCGCATCGTCTACGCCGCCTACGAGACCGACGCCCGCTGGGGATGGCGCGACTATAGCGTGATCCATACCCTCGACCCCACTACCGGCAAGGACCAGAAGATCACCCGCCGCACCCGCTATTTCTCCCCGGACCTCTCCGCAGACGGAGAAGAGATCGTCGCCGTCGAAGAAGCAACAAACGGCGCCTGCACCCTCCTCCTGCTAAATAGCCATACCGGCAGCATAATACAGCGGCTACCCAACCGGGATAGCCTGTTCTATACCTACCCGAAATTCTACTCAAAAACCGAAGTCGTCACGGCGGTCCGCAACAATAAAGGACAGATGTCCCTGGCACTGGTCAATACAACCGACGGATCGGCAAACTACCTGCTGCCCTTTACCTGGCAGACCATCGGCTACCCCTCCGTCGGCGCAAATACGATCTGGTTCACGGCCTCCCGCGACGGCCAGGACCGCGTCTACGGATTGACCGCCGGCAGCCTGCTTGGGGCGATCCTTCCCCACGGCGACCCCACGACAGGTCAATATGCATTCCAGGCCACAACCACCCGCTACACCTGGTCCACCTTTACGGCCGTAGGATTCCACATCGACACGACACAGCCAGGCCAGGTCCGCCTCGAACCGATCCCCCTCGAATCCTGGAACAAACCCATCCCCCTCCAGGGCATCGACTCCCTAAACAGCGGACCCGCCCACCTCCTGGACCGGATCCCCACCGGGTCCTACCCGGAAAAGAACTACCCGGCCTCCTTCCACCTGGTCAATATCCATAGCTGGCGCCCCTATATCAACGACCCGGACTATACCTTCTCCCTGGCCAGCGAGAACGTCCTCAATACGCTGGAGTCGGAACTGTTCGTCACCTATAACCGCAACGAACAATACAAACAGGTGGGGGTCGACGCCACCTATGGCGCACTCTACCCCTGGATCGACGCCGGATGGGACTATACCTTCGATAGGAACTCGTTATATGGTAGTCAGAAGGTTTACTGGAACGAAACCGAAGCCCGCGCAGGGGCTAGTATCCCCCTCAACTTCACCCGTAATAAGAGCTATACGAGCCTGCAATTCGGATCGGATATCGTTTATAATCAACGCTATTATACGGGTCAGTACAAGGATTCCTTTAATAGCCGCGGCTTTGCCTATCTCGACCCCTTCCTGAGCCTTACCCACCAGTCCCAACAAGCCCAGGCACAGATCTACCCCCGCTGGGCCCAGACGCTCAGCCTGTCCTATAACAGCGCGGTCACAGCCCTCGAAGCACACCAATTCCTCGCATCGGGCTACCTCTACCTCCCGGGCCTCGCCTATACCCATAGCCTGGTGCTGTCAGCCGCCTTCCAGCAACGAGATACGATGAACAACGCCCGCTTCGGCAACGCCTTCCCCTTTTCACGGGGATACACAGCCGAGAGCTACTACCGCATGTGGAAGGCCTCCGCCAGCTACAACTTCCCCCTCCTCTACCCGGACTGGGGGATCGGCAATACGGTCTATTTCCTGCGCATCCGCGCCAACGGCTTCTACGACTATACAAAAGCCATCGATTTCTACCTCGGCCGCCAGGTACACGGACTCTTCCGGTCATACGGTTCCGAGGTCTACTTCGATACAAAATGGTGGAACCAGCTACCCGTCAGCTTCGGCATCCGCTACAGCCGCCTGGTAGACCCGGACGCCGAAGGCCGCGGACCAAACCAATGGGAGCTGATCCTCCCGCTCAACATCCTCTCCCAGGGCTATAGCAGCCACTTGGCATCCTTTATGCAATAATCCTTTTGTTGTCGACGTTCAGCGCCGGATCCCTTAATTACCCTGTCTATGACGCTTGCAGCCTGTAAATTTATAGTGCGCCTATCCCTCTGCGTGACGATGCTGTCCACAGCCCGGGCACAGGGCCCCTCCAATGGCTCCTCTCCACCGGCGGATACGGACTCCTCCTTCCTGCACAGCCTTTCCATCGGCATCCGGGGACATTTCGGAACGTTCATGGCAAATCTTCCAAAACTACAATATGTACAGGATGGCTATACGATGCTGGGAGAGCTGGATATCGTATCCCAAACAAATGGTCGGAAAAGCTGGCAACAATCCACCAACTACCCCGAGCTCGGCATAGGCTTCCTCTATGGACAATCGGGTGCCAGCGTATATATCGGGCATATCGCCGCGATACTGCCATTTATAAACTTTCATTTATTCGAAAAAGGACCGGTATCCCTAAACTGGAGAATGGGCGTCGGCCCGGCATGGATCCAAAAAGCCTTTAACCCGAAGACGGACTACCAGAACTTCGTGATCGGCAGCCACCTAAATGCCTGCATAAACCTGCTGCTTTCCACGGAGATCCGCCTGCTCCCCCGCACAAGCCTCGACCTGGGTTTCTCATTCACCCATATTTCCAATGGCAGCATGGCGCTGCCAAACCTGGGATTGAATACGCCGGCACTCTCCGCAGGCTTTCGCTACGACCTCTACCCCCGGCAAAAAAGGATCCGTCATACGCTGCCTCCAATAAAGAAAAAGACAAATTTTTATCTGTACAGCTTCGTCGCGGCAAAACAATCGCTGCCGTTGGAAAGCGCCACTTACCTGGTAAATGTATTCGCCGTCGAAGCCTTACACGACATCTCCCGGACAAGCCGCCTGGGCGGCGGGATCAATATGACCCTCGACCGGGCCAATAACAGACAGATCCCCAATTCACCCGAGTTTGCCTTCGACCGCAGCAAGTCACACTGGCAGGCAAGCCTCTATGCCGCCTATGAATATGTGGTCGGCAACCTCTCCTTTCCCCTGCAGGTAGGCTATTATCTCTATAACAACTATCCCGTCAATAGCATTTACGAGTATATGGGCGTTAAATATTCCTTTGCACTCCATTGGTCCGCCGGCTTCGCGCTAAAGGCGCACCTGGGCAACGGCGACTTTCTCCAGTGGGGGCTGGGATATAAATTTTAAATATGCACAAACGACAGCTCCTTTTTTGCCTGATCCTTTTTGCATCCTGCCGGCGGGATGGCTGCCCCCTCGGCGCGGGCTCCACCGCTTCGGAAACACGCGACCTGGCGCCCTTTAGCCAGGTGATCCTCTACGATAAGATAAACCTGGTCCTTACACAGGACTCCACCCCCGGGGTACAGGTCTCGGCAGGCAAAAACCTGCTTCCGGGCATCCGGACACAGGTCAGCAATGGCGTACTGACCATCCGCGACAACAATACCTGCATCCTCCCGGACCCCTCCGAACAGGCGACGGTCTCCATCTCCTCGGACCAATTACAAAAGATCAGCTACTACGGGGCCGGCGACATCCATTCCACAAATACGCTCCTGGCCGGCCAGTTTATGATAGACGCATGGCAGGGGTCGGGAACGATCCGCATGGACCTCCACGCAAGCACAGTGTCCGCACAGGTACATAACGAGAACGCCACCATCATACTGACAGGCGCCGCCGATTCCGCATTTGTTTATTGTAGTGAGGCCGGCGCCGCCGACCTGTCCGGCCTTACAAGCAGAGCCGTACGAGTGTATAGTACGACGATAAGGGACATATACGTGGACGTTTCAAATGTCCTGTATACCGGTATCGCCTATAAAGGAAATGTATATTACAAAGGTTTCCCGTCAGTGATCGACACGACAAACACGGGCTCGGGTAAGCTGATCTATTTGCCGTAAAATACGGGGGTATTCATTCTGCCGGCTAATTCTTTTCTTGTATTCATTACACTGGCATTACGTAGATGAGCATTTGCCGGTGATTTCAATTTGTAAGGCCGGTTAAATGCTTCCTGCGATACTTTAAAGCGTTCCGCTAGTTTGCGAATCACTTCCTTGGATAAGCCTTTTTTATAGTGCAATATATCAGAAACATATCCTTTGCTTACTTCCAGCAGATCGACAAGGTCTTTTGCTTTCATTTTATGATCGTCCATAAATGAATGAAGCAATCGTATTGGATCGACTTCATGCAATGTGTTGTGCTTTTCATCCCAGCTTTCTATAAGAAGGGTCAAAAGATCTATTTCATCGGTTATTGATTTGCTTTTTGAGCCGCCGTCTAACAATTGCTCTAATTTCTTACAATACTTATCATATTGTTCTTTTGATCGTATAACCGTATATTTAAGCGTCTGCATATTTTTTTAATACTTATCTACTGAATAATGCTGATTCTTTTTGCATAACGCAGTATATTCCGCATGAGTGCCAATCCATTTTATATACAAATGGATTTTTGAAGACCCAAACCAATATTTAGCGATCATTCGATAATTATTCCCAGCAATATCAAAAACAATTCTATCACTGCCATTTCCCAATGGATCAGCTGAATTGAATGTTTTCTTAATATCATCCGGGTTTATCCAATCCGCTCGTTTTATTTTTTCCAGCCAATCTTCGAAAGAAGGTCTGCTTCGTGCCTGGCTGACCATATATGCTTCAATCGTTTCTCTTTTTATAAGATGAACTTTCATAGTCAGGCTATTGTAAAGGTAATAAAATGTTCTCTAAAAGAGAACTTTTAGTTATATGAAATTACAAGCCAATGAAAGTCAAATATTTGTGGAGAAGAATAAGAGCGTTCGAGCTTTATTAATATTATTTTTATTTCAATCTTGCCAAACTTTCTTCCAGTACTTTTATCTTTTCCTCTGCATCAAATTTTTTCTTTTGCTCCAAAGCAATCACTTCCGGTTTGGCATTTTGAATAAATTTTTCATTCCCCAATTTCTTATCGATCACATTGATAAATCCTTGTTGATATTTAAGTTCTTTTAATAACTCCTCTTTCTGGAAATTGATATCAACAGGTTTCTCTGATTCAATAAAAATTGTAGTTTTCCCAATTACAATTGATAATGCTCCCGTAAATTGCTGATCAACAATTACATCTATTTTTGTAGCTTTTGTGATTTTTTTGATAAGAGGGAATAGCCTTGAATATTGGTCGGTTGTCAGATATACATTGAATGAACCAGATCCGATTTTTGCCTTTAAATTTCTTATTTCTGTGATTACCTCTTTTAAGAATCCTCCTTCCGCAATAATGTCTTTATTCGGTTCAACGAATTCTTCAAACTGCTTAACACACAGGTCATCCGCCCTATCCGCCAGCAAATGATAGATCTCTTCGGTGATAAAAGGCATAAAAGGATGAAGCAACTGCATCAGCTGCTCAAAAAAGGCGACGGTACGATGATAGACCCGCGCATCGAGCGGCTGCTCAAAACCGGGTTTCACCCACTCCAGGTACCAGCTGCAGAAATCATCCCAGATCAGCGAATACAAGGTCTTCAACGCCTCGCTAAGCCGGAATTCCCCAAATAGCTGCTCAAGGGCAGCCCGGACCTCCTGTAACCGGTTATCAAACCAGGCAACGGCAAAGGCCTCCTGCCGGTCCGCCACTCCCTCCGGGGCAGCCTGTAGCCGCCCTTCCCATCCCCGCACAAGCTTCAACGCATTCCAGATCTTATTATTAAAATTCCTTCCCTGCTCCAGCGCCGCCTCATCAAAAAGCAGATCATTACCGGCAGGAGAGGAGATCATAATCCCAAACCGTACGGCATCGGCCCCGTATTTTTCGATCAGCATAAGCAGATCAGGGGAATTTCCCAGGCTCTTGCTCATCTTCCGCCCCTGCTTGTCCCGTACCATACCGGTAAAATAAACATCCCGGAAGGGGACCCTCCGCTCCATCGGCAGACTCTCGGGGAAATAATACAGACCCGCCATGATCATACGCGCCACCCAGAAGAAAATGATATCCTGCCCGGTTACAAGCACGGAAGTAGGGTAGTAGTATCTTATATCGGCATTACCGGGATGGGTGACGCCTTTAAAGACTTCAATAGGCCAAAGCCAGGAAGAGAACCACGTATCCAATACATCTTCATCCTGCCGCAGATCGCCGACGGTAAATGCCGCCCGCCCGCCCGCAACACCCGCAGCCTCCGCACCAAATAGCGCAAACGCCTCCTCCCGGGTAGCCGCTACCCGGAAGGTACCATCCGGCGCATACCACGCAGGGATCTGCTGCCCCCACCAAAGCTGACGGGAAATACACCAGTCCTTTACATTCTCCAGCCAGTACTTATAAGTAGCCAGGAACTTGTCACCGGGATGAATATGGATATGACCCTCCGTGACCGCCGTCAACGCAGGCCCCGCCATCTCCTTCATCCGGACAAACCACTGGGTAGAGATCCGGGGCTCGACAACGGCGCTCGTCCGCTGCGAAAAACCAAGACGGGTGGTATAATCCTCTTCCCGGAAAAGAGAACCTTCCAGCCTTAATTGCCCGACCACCTCCTTCCGCGCTGCCATACGATCCATACCCACAAAAACTTCCGCCGCCGCACTCAATGTCCCGTCTTCATTCAGCGTATCGATGATGGGCAAGCCATGCTTCAATCCAAGATTGTAATCGTTGATATCATGCGCAGGGGTCACCTTCAACGCACCGGTACCAAAAGCCGGGTCTACATAGTCGTCAAAGATGATCGGCACCACCCGGTTCACAAGGGGGACCAGGGCATAAGCCCCCGCCAGATCCTTATAACGCTCGTCCGTTGGATTGACACAAACCCCGGTATCACCCATGATGGTCTCCGGCCGCTGCGTGGCAATGACGATATGCTCGTCGAGGGTCCCGGGCCGTTCCTTCCCCGCCGCATCGACGATCTTATACCGTACATAATAAAGCTTGCCGGGTACTTCTTTATACTCAACTTCCTCATCGCTCAGAGCGGTCTTTGCAGCCGGATCCCAATGGATCATCCTGGCCCCCCGATAGATCAACCCCTTCCCATACAGATCGACAAAGACCTTGATAACGGCGGAATAATAATCGGTATCCATCGTAAAGGACACCCGGTCCCAATCCACACTACAACCCAGTTTCCGGATCTGGGAATAGATGATCCCCCCATATTTGTCCTTCCACTCATACGCATATTCCATAAAGGCAGGCCGGGACAGCTGGTTCTTGTCGATCCCCCTTTCCTTCAGCATACCGACCACCTTGGCCTCCGTGGCAATAGAGGCATGATCACTGCCGGGTACCCAACAGGCATTAAACCCGCTCATCCGGGCCTTACGGACAAGGATGTCCTGTACGGTCTCGTTCAGGGTATGCCCCATATGCAAGACACCCGTTACATTGGGAGGAGGAATGACGACGGTAAAAGCCGGCCGGTCATCAGGACGGCTGCTGAAATAACCCTTGCTCAGCCAATGCGCATACCATTTCTCTTCCGTATTGCCGGGGACATAATTCTTGCTCAGTTCGGTGGTCATAATTTGATTCAATTGGGACGGCAAAGGTAATGATTTTCACCCTTTTTGGAGGAGGGAAGGAGGACGGCGGCGGGTAGGGGACAAAAAAAATTCCCCACGAAGGGGAATTCCTTTTAATAGCGTGAGCGTATATCTATACGATCGATCGGGGCCTATGCAAACCAATACAGGTAAGACAGGAACATAACCAGACCGATAAAACCAATTGCTAACAATACAGTTTTCGCTGTTTCTCCTAAATGGAGAGAATGTAACATCTTTTTCATAAAAGAAACTTTTTTAGGGTGAAACCATTTGATTAAAGAGCGGTTTCATGGGGGATCGGAAATCAACGAAGGGTGCGGTTTCTCTACGATTTGGCAGAAGACAGGTGCCATTCAAAAGGCTCTTATTGCTTACGACTCACTACGAATCGGGGCAAACTGATCTAAGGGGGTAGACAACTGCAACAAAGGTATAACAATTTTTCAGATCATGAAATATTTTGGAAAAATCCCAAGAAAAAAACTCCAACTTCAACAGATTGGAGTTCAAGGGTTTGTCTTCGTTTTCTATTAGGACATCGTGAACATATAAGCAAATGCCATAATAGCGCAGAAATAAAGGAAAGCGGTAATAAAAATCATGATCGTGCCTTCCTTAGCCTGAATAGGGTGCATTTTTTCCATGTGGAATTGGATTTAGGTAATATAATGGGTTAAACGAACTAAATGTCCGGATTCAAGGGGTGCGGAAAAAAAGGCGGATTCATTCTTTCTTTACCTTTACAGACCTGTTCAACCCGTCAGGCTAAGAAAGATGTACGCGATAGTCGATATAGAAACTACCGGTGGTTATGCAGCAAATAACGCCATAACAGAAGTTGCTATTGTGTTACACGATGGAAATCGGGAAGTTAAACGCTATGAGACGCTCGTAAACCCGGGTATGACGATCCCCCGGTATGTCCAGGCCCTAACGGGTATCGACGATGAAATGGTCTCCGATGCCCCGTACTTCAGCGAGATAGCCCCCTTTATCCACGAATGGCTAAAAGACGCCGTCTTCATCGCCCATAACGTAAATTTCGACTACTCCTTCCTGAAACACCAGCTAAAAGCCTGCGGACTCGACCTGGACACAAAAAAACTCTGCACGATCCGGCTGAGCCGGAAAGTATTCCCCGGCGCCCCCAGCTATAGCCTCGGCAATATCTGCCAATACCTCGGCATCACGATCCCCAACCGCCACCGGGCCGGCGGAGACGCCGACGCCACGGTCCAACTCTTTGAAATGATCCTGCGGAACGGCGGTCTGGAACATATCCGGGGCATGCTAAAGACAAACAGCAAAGAACAATACCTGCCCGTCAACCTCCCCGCCGACCAACTGTCCCGGCTGCCCGAATCACCCGGCGTCTACTACTTCCACGACCAGAAAGGAAAAGTGATCTATGTCGGGAAAGCCCGCAACCTCCGCCGCCGCGTACACAGCCACTTCTCAAATAATAAACCCGGCCGTCAAAAACAGGACTTTCTCCGCAACATCTATTCGATCTCCCACGAGATCACCGGCACGGAACTGATGGCCTTCCTGCTGGAATGCATCGAGATAAAACGCCTCTGGCCGGCCTATAACAGGAGCCTGAAGAGATTTGAACCTACCTTCGGACTCTACCTCTACGAGGACCGCAACGGCTACTCCCGCCTGATACTGGAAAAGACAAAAAAACAACTCACCCCCATCTATACCTTCTCCCTGCTCATGGAAGGACAAAACCTGCTGCGAAAGCTGATCCGCCAATGGCGACTCTGTCCCCGCCTCTGCTTCGTCCAGACGGGCGAAGACCGCTGCGAAGGTCTGAAAGACGACTCCTGCTACGGCGCCTGCGAAAAAAAAGAAACACCCGCAGCCTATAACCGGCGCGTCGACGAAGCCATCACGGCCCTCATAGAAAGCCTGCCCAGCTTCACGCTCCTGGACGAAGGACGCCACCCGGATGAGAAAAGCTGCATTTTGATAGAACAGGGCCGCTTCTACGGCATGGGCTACTTCCCGGTCGATTCGAATATACCGGACCCGGCGGAACTAAAGAACTACCTCACCCGCTACCCGGAGAACGACTATATGAGAGGACTGGTCTACCAGCACGCAGAACAATGGCCCGCCAAGAAGATCAATCTGCCAGTTGCCCCAACTGTCTTATAAATTCATCGCGCTCGATCATCCGCGCCCCCAGACTCTCCAGGTGCTCGGTATAGACCTGGCAGTCGATCAGCTTAACACCCTCCGCCCGCAATTTCCGCACATAGGCGATAAAAGCATACTTGCTCGCATTGCTTGTCTTGCTGAACATGCTCTCCCCAAAAAATACATTCCCCATCCGGATCCCATACAACCCGCCCACCAGCTCGCCATTCAGCCACGCCTCCGCACTATGGGCATGACCCGCGGCATGCAACCGGGTATAAGCATCCCGCACCTCCTCGGTGATCCAGGTGCTTTCCTGCCCCCGCCGGCTGATGGTCTTACAATTGGCAATGACCTCCGGAAAAGCAGTATCGACCCGGAAATCAAAAGCCTGCCGGCGAAACAACTGCTGCATGCTCTTGCTCTCCTTTAATTCTTCAGGATATAAAACAAAACGCGGATCAGGGCACCACCACAGAATATGCTTCCCCTCATACCAGGGGAAAATACCATTGCGATAGGCCAGCAACAACCGCTCCATCGACAGATCACCGCCGATCGCCAGTAACCCGTCCGGCTCAGCCAAATGAACAGGGGGAAACAATAATTCCTGGTCTAAGATAAATAAAGACATAGTGGATGATTCCGGATTCAGGTCCCGGATAAGATCTCGATGGTAGCCCCGATGCCTCGCTCGGTAATGGCATCGCAGAAAGGTTTTAATTCATCATAAGAACCCCGCTTAACGGCATACTTACCCTTCGTATGGATGATCATCGCACACTGCTCCGCCTGCTCCAGCGAATGACCGATCACCTCCATCAGGGTCTCGATCACCCATTCAAAGGTGTTTACCTCATCATTCCATACGATCAGACTATAAGGATTGTCATACGCGGTCAGCACATCCGTATCCTCCTCCTCGATAGACGCGGGACGCGGACCATTCAATAACTGCGGATTATGCCATAAATAAGGCGACATGTAGATTCTTTTGGCAAAATTACACAATTCAAAAGCCTATGCAAGAGATGGGGCCGCATCTTTCCCTATTTTTGCCTATTATTCGTAAAATTATGACACCGGAAAGAGAACGGCGGATCACACAGGTACTGGACCGAAGACAGGATAATATCACGATCGTGCTCGAAAACGTCTTCGACCCCCATAATATCTCCGCCGTCATGCGTACCTGCGACGCAGTGGGAGTTCAGGACATCTTTGTCCTGAATACCCGGATCCCGGCACATAAGAAATGGGGAGCGAAAAGCAGCAGTAGCGCCGCCTCCTGGCTGACGATCCACCAATATACCGACGCCGCCTCCTGCTTCACCGACCTGCGCAAAAAAGTGGACAGGATCGTCACCACCCACCTCAGCAGCGACGCCTCCTCCCTCTACGAAATGGACCTCACCGGCCGTATCGCCCTTGTCTTCGGCAACGAACACTCCGGCGTCAGCGACGAGATCCGGGCCCTGTCGGACGGGAACTTTATCATCCCCCAGGTTGGCATCATCCAATCCCTGAATATCTCCGTGGCCTGCGCGGTGACACTATACGAAGCCTTCCGGCAAAAAAAGGCCGCCGGCCAATACGACCGGCCAGGACTACCGGAAACGAAATATATAGAAATACTAAAAGAATGGAGTAGGGGACAACTTTAAAATAAATGCCTATGCGTACGCTCTTTTTGATCATTTGCTGGATAACCCTCGCCGCCATCCCCGCCAGGACGCAAACACCCGCATCCGCCATCCAATCCACCCGCCCCACATCCGGCGTCCAGAAAATAAAGATCACCGACCTCGAATCCTATATCGCCCATAGCGACCATCCCCTCATCGTCAGCTTCTGGGCCACCTTCTGCGGACCCTGCTGCAAAGAGATCCCTTATTTCCAAAGCACAACACAACGCTACAAGGAACAGGGGGTGGAACTGATCCTCGTAAGCCTCGACCTGCCCGATTATTACCCCGCCCGCATCGCGGCCTTCGCCAAAAAGAGCGACTTTACAGCCCGCATCCTCTGGCTCAACGAGACGAATGCCGACTACTTCTGCCCAAAAGTCGACCCGCACTGGTCCGGCGGCATCCCCTGTTCGCTCTTCATAAACAACGCCGCCCACTACCGCCGGTTCTTCGACCGGCAGCTCACCGAACGTCAAATAGAACCGGAAATAAAGGAAATGCTCGTCCACACAACACATGCCTGATCACGGATCAGGCCCCCTTCCTGCTGATCGAACACCCCACCGAACGGGACTCCTTTACGGTGACCTCCCTGCCCGCCAGCATCTCATCCATGGCATGCTGCAAATGCGCCCGCCTGACGGCGCCAGGATCACCCGGACTGTCATCGATGGCGCCATGATACACAAGCCGCCCACTCCTGTCAAACAGGTAACACTCCGGCGTACGGCTCGCGCCAAACGCATCCGCCAACACACTATTCGGATCCAGCGCATAAAACCAGTCATACCCCTGCTGCCTGGCATACGCCTGCATGTCGGCATACGAATTGCCCCCCTCACGGTCACCCGCATTGGAATTTAACAGGACCACACCCACCTGGTGACCCCCGGCATACCGACAGACCTGCTTCGTCCGCGATTGATTCCGGATCACATACGGACAGGTATTACAGCTGAACATGACCAGCAACCCATTGGCCTTCCTCGCCTCCTGCAAGGTGATCTCCTTACCGGAAACATCCTTTATCCGCAGATCCGCCTTCGGCAACGACGACCCGATCGACAAAGGATCGGTATGAAGTAAGCCGGTAAACGGCAGCAGAAAAAGGGAGAGCATTATCTTTATCATAATCCAGGATTTTATTATTTCGGCCGCTCCGCCGACATTACCCTAAGATGGTGGATACTCACATTTAGTTCATACCCAATTAGTAGCACAAGTGAGTTAAAGTAAACAAGCAACATCAGGATCATCACGGTGCCGATCGACCCGTACACTTTGTTATACGTACCGAACCGGTTTACCCAATACGAAAAGGCAAGCGTGGTCAGGATCGTAAGGAAGGTGGCAAGAAAGGTGCCGGGAGAGAAGAGCTTCCAGCGCTTTTGGACGGAAGGACCATACTTATAGATACAGGCGATCGCAATATAGAAGAGGGGAACGATCACCACCCAACGCAGGATCCGGAACAACCAGCGCGCAGAATGATCATTACTGCGGATATGCATCCAGTGCAGAAAGTTTCGCAAAAGCTCGGCCTGCGTCACGAGGATAAGAACGGACCCGATAACCATAAAGAGGATCAGCGTAGTCAGCTTGATGGCCATCCAACGGATCTGGAACCCGTTCTGCCTCGAATTATAGATCAGGGACTTGTTAAAAGAACGCATGATACCGATCATGGCATTGGAAGAATAAAACAGGGCAAGGATAAAACCAAACGACAAAAGCCCCACCCGGGGCTTATCCAGGAAGTCTTCCAGGAACTGGCTCACCAACACATAGGTATTCTGGTTGGGCGTGAGATCCTTTGTCAGCAATAACAGCTGGTGCTTGATCTGCTGGCTGACGGGCAGATAGGGGATGAGCGTACAGATAAAAATGGTGGCGGCCGGTATGGCAGTGAGAAAGCTAAAGGCGATCGAACGCGCCCGGTCAATCAACCCGACCTTCCTTACCTGGCTGGTAAAGAACTTGATCACCTCAAACAGGGGAGTCCCCTGGAACCCCGGCAGGATGATCCTCTTACTCCTCGCCTCCAGGAAATGGAAGACGGCACTGTTGTATATTTTCCGCTCTATTCTAAGCATCAGGGGTTAATCGTATGTCGTCGATCATTCATGATCTGTCTCTGCAATATCCATATTTTCCTTTCTCGTCGGCCTCCTTTCCACCCACCTCATTTCTTCTGTCCGCCCGCCTTCTTCATACTGTCCGCCGCAGCCCGGATGGCCATCTCCTTATCCAACGCCTCCCGGTATTCCTTTGCATATTCCAGGTGCTCCTTGTACGTAGCCGCAAAATTCGAATACCCGGAAAAATCGGGTTTGGCCACAAAATACAGATAATCTGTCACCGGCGCCTGTAAAACCGCCTCCAGGGTCGCCGCCGACGGCGTACAGATCGGTCCCGGCGGAAGCCCCGCATGCTCATACGTGTTATACGGCGATTCCACCTTGAGATACTTATCATAGATCCGCTTCAGCTCAAAATCCCGCAACGCATATTTGATGGTAGGATCGGCGCCCAGTTTAATGCCCTTCGCCATACGGTTCATATAGACACTGGCGATCTTGCCCTTATCGCCCTGCGCATTGGTCTCCTCCTCCACGATAGAGGCCAGGATGGTAGCGGTGATAGGAGTAAGGCCCAATGCCTGCGCCTTCTGCCGGCGCGCCGGCGTCCACCAGGCCTGGTGAGCGACATACATCTTCCGCAAAACAGCCGATGGAGTGATATTCCAGAAATAAGTATAGGTGTTTGGCAGGATCAGCGTCAGGAAGGTGTTGGAGTCAACACCGAACTCCCGCAGGGAGTCGTTGTTATGAAGAAACCGCTGCATCGACGCCGAATCACATTCGAACTTCTTCCCGATCATCGAGGAAAACCCCTCCGGCGTCCGCAGCTTGATAATGGTCAGATGGACAGGCGCCTGTCGCCCATTCCGCAACATCCGCAGAATACCCAGCACACTCATATCCTTCGTGATCTCATACTTGCCCGCCTTTACATTCGCCGGGTAATCCATCCGCCGGGCCATCCAGCCAAAAAAACCGGGACTCCGCAGGACGGTATCCTTCTCCAGCAGATCCATCACCTGCTCATAACCCATACCCGTATGGATATACAGGGAATACTTGTCATTGCTGAAAGCCGTCCCGGGACCAAACAGACGCCACCCGCCATAGGATAGGATAAGGATCAGAACAAGAGCCGCAAATAAAAAAGATCGCTTCATAGGTATATTTGATTGCTAACCAAAATAAACAAAAAACCCTGCCATTTTTAAAGGCAGGGTTGAAAATATTTTATTGTTGTAACACGATAAAAATCGGTGAATCAGATCTATGGCTTGGCAGCAGGCGTCTGGGTCGGAGCCGGCGCTTGCTGAACAGGGGCCTGCTGGGCCGGAACGGTCGTGGCGTTTACTTTCTCCGGAACACGCTGGTTGGAAGCAGCAGTCTTGGGGACGAACATCGCAGAGAAAAGACATAACAAAGTCACTACCACGGCCAATACCCAGGTACCCTTCTCCAGCACATCCGTGGTCTGCTTGACGCCCATCAGCTGGTTGCTGAATCCGCCCACATTCCCCGCCAATCCACCCCCCTTGGGGTTCTGCACCAGGATGATCAATCCAAGAAATACGCAACATAAAATGATCAGTATCACGAAAATAATGGCCATGTCAATGAATATTTAATTGTTCTATTTTGGCTGCAAAATAAGCCCTTTTCCCGGGATTGAGCAAACTTAATTTGTGATAAACCTCCTGGGCTTTCTCCGGCATTCCCTGCTTGGCCAGCACCTCCGCCATCGCCTCTGTGACGACCTCCCGGCCCTCGATGGAATGCGCGGCAATCGACTGCACGGTCCGCTCAGCCGCGATATCCGGCACGATCTCCCTGTCCTTCTGCGGCAGCCTCCGCATCACCTTCAGCCAGTCCGTAAAGCTCTTCAGCTGCCTGCCCAATGAATCGCTCGGATTTTCATCAAGGGTCAGCTTGATCCCCTGCGAGGCGAAATAATCGATGGTATGATATGGCTCAAAAGCGATCGGTTGCTCTGTTACCGGCTGTTCCCCCGGCGGGACAGACTGCCCCATCACCACCCCGGACTGCTCTGCCGGCATGTTTCCATCGGCCACCCCCGCACCTTCCATCGGTATCGTTTCCCCCTTCATTTCCCCGTTATCCCCCGTTTTCCTATCGGTTTCCATCTCCCTGGCCGCCCTTTCCAGCGCCGCTCCGATCGCCCCCGACGAAAAAGCCTGGTTATTCTGGTCATTTTCCGACACATTGTCCTCTTCCTCCGGGGCGGGATACTCCTCCTCCGCACTGGGCTCTTCTTCCTCCGCACCGTGTTCTTCCTCCGCACCGCGCTCTCCCTTCTCCCCATTGTGCTTTTCCTCCAGCCCGGAAGATCCCTCTTCCCCGGATAACCCTTCCGTAACAGATTCTCCCTTATATCCAGTAGTAAGATCCTCGTTTATCTTTTGTAAGGACTGCCGCAATCCATGCGCCTCCTGGATACTCTGCAGCAACAGCTCGGCAGCCGAAAGATCCGTCGTCGCCTCCGCCGGCTCCGGCAGGGCCGGTTCCTTGTTCTCCATCTCCTCCAGCACAAAAGGAGGCTCCTCATCCCGGATAGGCTCCTCATTAGCCGCAACAGCTTCCTCCGGCTCCACCACCGGTTCAGGAGTCGACACAGGCTCGGGGATTATCTCCAGCTCTGGCGCTGGCTCAGGCTCCGTCATCGGCTCCGATATAAACATCGTCTCCTCCGTCAAAACAGGCTCAGGCTCCGGTATCAAGGTCTCGTTCTCCACAGGCTCCCCGATCACAGGCATCTCCTGCCGGACGGCAACCATCGCGGCGGCATCCCCTCCCGCATTGTCCAGCATCCATTGCAGCCAGAACGGATTGGTAAAATATAGGTTCGTCCGCTGCGTCTCCCCGTTAAAACGACCGGCATCTTCCACCCGCAGCTTATGCGACAACAGATAATGCCCTACGCCAAAAGAAGGATACTCTTCCACAAATGCTTCGAGACGTTCCATAGATACGTCCTCCAGGCTGTCCGCCTGAAAAAGATGCTGGATAATGGGCTGCATGGAATAGGTCATGATGGTTCTTTCTACCAGTTGGAGAAAAGCTTGTTAAAAATTTCATCCGTCAGATTGCTGACAATGGTCGGCAATAACTGCGCCTCCGCATCCGTAATACTCGTCGTAGCCGAAAAATCGAAATTCCTTGTCACATCCGCCTCAAAATCGGCCGGCGCTACCTTCTTCCCCGTCGGGTCCAGGTGGTTCTTGAACACCAGGTGGACCGTGACACTAAGCCGGTTACTCGACGCCACCTGATTGCTGATCCCCGATGTAGTATAATTGTAATCGGAGACCCACCCGCTGACATCATAATCGGCATCGGTGCCCTGGATCTGCGCCAGCTTGGAAGCCTGCTGCCCCATCTTCTGCCGCAGCTTGTCATTCAGCTGGGGCGCCAACTGCGGATTTACAAGCCGGGCCCGGTTCTCCAGGTAAGCCAGATGGATGGTCTTTACCTCCGCAGGGATCGATACGTCCTTAAAGGAATAGATCTTACAGGAAGACATGACCACGCACACAGCGAGGAAAAAGACCGGGACAACAAAATTCCTTGATTTATTCATTAATGTCATATTCCTTTAATTTCCGGTAGAGGGTCCGCTCACTGATACCCAGATCGGAAGCGGCATCCTTTCGTTTACCCTTATGTTTCTTCAACGCCTTTACGATCAGCTCCTTTTCCTTATCCATGATATTCAGGGATTCCTCTATCTCCTCATGCTGATGGATATCGTCATGCCCATTGGAATTGTGGATCACCACGGGCTGCGAAGAGGTCAGGGCAGGAGAGGAGTACCCTCCCTGGTCCACCGGCTTCAGCTCCTTCAGCTCATTGAGGAAGGCGGCATGCTGCGGAGAGCTGAGCGAAGGATTCTGTACGATCTCGACAAACATCTTCTTCAGCTCGGTCACATCCTTCTTCATGTCAAAAAAGAGCTTGTACAATATCTCCCGCTCATTGGCAAACTCATGACTGCCATTCGAAGAGACGCCATTGGATGGGACCACCATCGGCAACCGGTTACCGGTCGTCTCCGGAATAAAACGCCTTAACGTAGCACCCATGATATGCTTGTCCTCCGAAAGAACGGAGATCTGCTCCGCAATATTCTTCAATTCCCGGACATTCCCGGGCCAGGCATAATTAATTAACAGATTTTTCGCCTCCTCATCCAGCTGCACCGGCGCCGCCTTATACCGCTCGGCAAAGTCTACCGCGAATTTACGGAACAACAAAGGAATATCTTCCTTCCGATCCCGTAACGAAGGCACCCGGATAGGAACGGTGCTCAACCGGTAGTATAGATCCTCCCTGAACCTACCCTTGTCCGTCAGCTCCAGCAGATCCTTATTGGTCGCCGCGATCACCCGCACATCGGTCTTCTGCACCTTCGAAGAACCCACCCGGATAAACTCCCCGGCCTCCAATACCCGCAACAATCTCGCCTGCGTACCAAGCGGCAGCTCCCCGATCTCATCCAGGAAAATGGTCCCCCCATTGACGGTCTCAAAATACCCCTTACGCGAATCCACCGCCCCGGTAAAAGACCCCTTCTCATGCCCGAACAGCTCGGAATCGATGGTCCCCTCGGGAATGGCCCCGCAATTCACCGCAATAAAAGGATTGTGCTTACGACCCGAAAGGGCATGGATGATCTGCGAAAAAGCCTCTTTTCCTACACCGCTCTCCCCAAAGATAAGTACCGTCAGATCGGTACCCGCCACCTGCCCCGCTACTTGTAAGGCGAAGTTCAGCGCCGGCGAATTCCCTATGATGCCAAACCGGTTCTTGATTGATTGAATTTCCATGTTACAATGCTTTTAATTCCAGCCACCGCTCATGACCGGCCCAATGACCGGACAGCCTGTCTATTTTGTTACAATATTTCCTATCAACGTTCCTTGCGTACAATCGTAGACCTCTACAAGGGCATAATCCCCCTTTGTAAAGGAAGCCCCCGCCTTCGGGAAGACCACCATCTTGTTCTCGGAGCTCCGCCCCTTCCAGTCCATATCGCTCTTTTTACTGTCGCCCTCTATCAGGACGGTAAACGTCCGGCCAAGATCCCTTTTATTGCTTTCCAGCGAAAGCTGGTTCTGCAACTTCACGACCTCATCCAGCCTCCTCTTCTTGACGGCCTCCGGCACATCGTCCCGGTAACGGCGCGCCGCCAGGGTGCCGGGCCGTTCACTATAAAAATACATATAGCTATAGTCATAACCGGCATATTGCATAAGGCTCAGGGTATCGACATGGTCCTCTTCCGTTTCCGAACAGAACCCGGTGATGATATCGGTGGTCAGCCCGCAACCGGGAAGGATCTCCCGTATCTTGTCGATCCGCGCCTGGTACCACTCCCGGGTATAGGTCCGGTTCATCAATTGCAGGACCCGCGTATTACCGCTCTGCACCGGCAAATGAATGCTGTTACAGATATTCTCGTATTTAGCGATAGTATACAATACCTCATCGGTGATATCCTTGGGGTGAGACGTGGAAAAACGCACCCTTAACAATGGATCGATCTGGGCAACCTTCTCCAACAAGGCCGCAAAAGTGACCGGCCGGTCCACACCCTCTTCCACCCAGTAATAACTATCCACATTCTGACCAAGCAGGGTGACTTCCTTATAACCCCGCCCGAAAAGATCGGCACACTCCCGGACAATAGAGACCGCATCCCGGCTCCGCTCCCGACCCCGCGTAAAAGGCACCACACAGAACGAACACATATTGTTACAACCCCGCATAATGCTGACAAAAGCAGTCACCCCATTACTGTCCAGCCGTACCGGAGAAATATCCGCATAGGTCTCCTCCCGGCTCAACAACACATTGACGGCCTTCTGACCGGTTTCCGCCTCTTCGATCAGCCCCGGCAGGGTCCGGTAGGCATCCGGCCCTACCACCATGTCCACCAGCTTCTCCTCCTCCAGGAACTGCCCCTTCAGCCGCTCCGCCATACACCCCAGCACACCGATCAACGCACCCGGCCGGCTATCCTTCACCTGCCGGAAAACATGCAGCCGGTTACGGACGGTCGTCTCCGCCTTCTCCCGGATCGAACAGGTATTCAAAAGGATCAGATCCGCCTCCAGGTAATTCCGGGTGGCGCCAAAACCATTCTCCTGCAGGATCGAGGCAACGATCTCGCTATCCGCAAAATTCATCTGACACCCATAACTTTCAATGTAAAACTTCTTCCGGTACTCGGAATAGGGGCTTACTCGCTCGTCTACTTCAGAGGACCTGCCCGCATCGCCAACGCTTTTAGGATCAGCCGCTATCGCGTCTTCTCCCTGGCGCTTTTCATCATGAACCTTCGAAGCAAGGGACTCAAACATGGGTCATTCGTAATTTAGGGGCCAAAGATAAGAAGAAAATGGGGTAACAATGACAACTTGGCAGATTAGGGGCCAATAAAAAAAGGGCATCCAACGGACGCCCTTTTCCCATGTAAGAGGTATAATTTATTTCCCAACAAACAGGTTATCCGCCAGCTGTTGATTAAAGTGCTTTATAGGATCCCCATTGATATTATGATAGACCGCACTGATAAAAATGGTCCGCGCCGCACTGACCATCACCAGCACCGAAAAGACACCCAACGCAAAAAGAACGATCCCCGCTATAGGATGGACCAGCCAACCGAGCAGGAAACTGGGGACGGCAATGGCAAGGATCGCCAGGAATTGCACCAGGACAAAACTAAAGCTGGCACTAAGACTTTCCCCCCACTTTTGCTTCATCAGCGATGCCGACCGCTTAAAAGCATCGATCGGCCCAAGATTCTCATAGGCGATAACCGGCACCACAAAAAAGGTGGTAACGCTCCAGACGATACCGATCAGCCCGGTGACGAATTTGCCGATCGAACCCAGGTTATCCTGAAGGAGCCGCAAGGCGGTACCAACGGTAGCCGCAAAGACGGCCCAGGAAAGGATCGCACGGATCCGGCTCAGACTGAACTGAAGCCCCTTACGGATAGTCACCTCCTCCCCCCGGAAATAAAGATGCGTACAATGTATAAGGGCAGTATTAAAAAAAACGATCACAAAATAATTTACCAGGTAATACAGGAACACAAAAAGATAATTGACCAGCGTGGACTGATCCCTGATATTATCCGCATCCCATCCCGCCGACGCAAACAGGACCACGACAAAAGAAGAGATCACAAGGATCATCGAAATACCGGAAAGGATAGGGAAGAGGATGAGCTGACGGTTTTCCTTTAAAACGGAAAAACTATTCATCGCAATGGTCCAGCCATTCGAAAGACGGGTGAAAAGGTTCATGGTTGACGGTTTTTATGAAAAATAAGGGATCGCTTAAAAATAATATAATTAACCGGGAAAAACTTACTTATTTTATGGTATATGAGAGCCTTGATCGCCAGCATATTCGCAGCTTTTTTCATGATTGCCTGCCGGGATACACCCCACGACCCTCCCTCGCCTGCACCGCTAAGTACACCCGTTAAATCCCTGTCCTATATTACACTGAAGGAATATCCCCACGATACGACGGCTTATACGGAAGGCCTGCTGATCCATAACAACCAATTGTACGAAAGCACCGGCTATACGGCGGAACTGCCCCAGACCCGATCCCTCTTCGGTGTCGTTGATCCGGCAACCGGTAAAATATCCCCCCGCGTCACATTGGATACCAGCCGGTATTTTGGAGAAGGTATCACCTTCCTCGATAATAAAGTCTACCAACTTACCTACAGAACAAAAATAGGTTTCATCTATGACGCAAAAACGTTCAAACAATCAGGAAAATTCGTGATCCCCGGGATCGAAGGGTGGGGGATGACCACCGACGGATCTTCCCTGATCCTCAGCGATAGCAGCGCGACGCTCTGGTACCTCGACGCCTCCACCCTGAAAACAAAGAAAACCCTGCCGGTCACGGAGAACGATGTTCCCGTATTCCTCCTCAACGAACTCGAATATATCAAAGGCTATCTTTACGCGAATGTCTACACGAAGGATTATATCGTAAAGATAGATCCTTCCAATGGCCATGTCGTCGCCCGTCTCGATCTCACCTCCCTGGCCGCCGCCGCCCGGAACAAATACCCGGGGGCATGGGAAACCAACGGTATCGCCTATGACTCCCTCACCGACCAGCTCTATATCACGGGAAAGATGTGGCCCTCGATCTATGCGATCCGGATCCCCTTTTGAAAAGGACCGGTCCTTCTTTTTGGCCTGAAAATTGCATCCTTTGGTCAAAACCAAGCCCGGCCAAAACTGGACTTTATGAAAAACCGACCACTGCTAATATCCTTATGGTGCCTATCCATGCTCCTGTCCGCCCTTGCCTGCAGCAAGAGCAACAGTAAGAACCCCGTCATAGCCCCCACCTCCTCCTTCACTTTCTCGACAGGCGACAGCCTCATCAGTTATCCCGTCAATCTCGTTTATATCCAGGACGTCACCAGCACACATACCACGCTGATCTCCGGCCAGTACCCCGACACGGCCTCCAAAAAAGGCAGCATCAGCTTTCGCCTGATCGGCGACACCACCGGACGATACCGGGCCGATAGCCTGCTGGTCACCTATACCGACGGAAAAGGAAACGTCTTTTACAATACCAGCGACAGCACAAATTACGTTCAGGTAGATAAATTCCCGAAGACCTATAATGGAGTGGTGAATGGCAGTTTCCACCTGAAAGTATCAAACAGCTCGGGCAGTATCCAGTTCTCGAACGGCAATTTTGTAGCGATCTATCAGAATTAAGTCAATATACTATGAAGCACGCACTACCGGGCAGCCCACTGGGCCTCGATCCATACACCGGCACCTGGGATACCCCCCAGGTCGTCCACCTTTTGAAGCGTACGCTCTTTGGCGCCTCCGTCCAGGATATCAACTATTTCAAAACGCTCACGCTGTCACAGGCCGTCGATCAGCTGCTCCAGCCGACCAGCGCCCCAACGACCACCCCCCTCAATAACTATGGCTCCGACCCGACCGGCGTCGCCTCCTACCAATCCTGGATAAACCAGGGCCTCCTCTATAGCGACGAGACGATGAACGCCAACCGCCTGACCTCGCTCCAATGCTGGTGGACAGGCCAGCTGCTAAACCCCGGCCGCTCGATCCACGAAAAAATGACGCTTTTCTGGCATAACCATTTTGCAATGGACGCCACACAACACTATAAAGATATCCCCGCACAGCTCTGGTATAACCAATACCTCACGCTCCGGCAATACGCCCTGGGCAGCTTCCAGCAACTGGTAAAGGCGATCACCCTCGACCCGGCCATGCTGATCTTCCTAAACGGCAGCACCAACGTGATGACGGCGCCCAACGAGAACTATGGCCGCGAACTACAGGAACTCTATACGGTCGGAAAAGGACCGGGCTCACAATACACACAGGACGACGTACACGCCGCCGCAAGGGTGCTTACCGGACACACGATCGACGCGAATTACAACTACCTCTTCCAGGCCGGCAACCACGACGATACAAATAAGAATTTTTCCGCCTTCTATGGCAACCAGATCATCACCGGCTACTCCGGAACACCCGGAGCCGGCGAGCTCGATACCTTCCTGGCCATGATCTTCTCCACCCAGGAATCCGCAAGATTTATCTGCCGCGAACTCTATAACTTCTTTGTCTATTACGTGATCGACGATACCATCGAGGCCAATGTGATCACGCCGCTGGCCAATGTTTTCCGGCAAAGCGGGTATAATATCACGGCAGTCCTGTCCGTCCTCCTAAAAAGCCAGCACTTTTTCGACCTCGCCAACTCCGGCGCCTGTATCATAAAAAGCCCGCTGGATCTGCTGGTCGGCCTCTGCCGCGAATATAAGGTCACGATCCCCGGACCAGCCAACCCGGCCGGCCAATACGCCGTCTGGAATATGCTGAACCAACGCGCCTCGATCCTCCAGCAGGAGATCATGGCCATCCCCCTGGTCGCCGGCTGGGACGCCTACCGCGAGGCGCCCCAATACCACGAACTCTGGATCAATTCGGTGACGTATACGGAACGGAATTTTTATACGGACCTGCTGATCAGTACGGGAGATATGATGAACGGAACCCCACTCCAGATCGACGCCGTCGGTTTTGCAAGCCAGCTGTCGGCGCCACAAAACCCCGACCAGCTCATCGCCGACTCGCTCAGCGTCCTGATCCGGCCACCGCTGTCCGATAGTTCGATCACACTGCTAAAACAATCCATCCTCCTGGGCGGACTGACCACCGACCTGTACTGGACAAACGCCTGGCTGGTCTACCTGGGCGATCCGACGGATATGACGGCCTTTACGACGGTGGACAGCCGCCTGCGGGCCCTCTATAAATACCTTATGAATTTACCCGAATACCATTTGTCCTAACCTGCTAACATTATCCTTATGCGAAGAAGAGAATTTATACGAAATGTGGCGCCGGTGGCCTTCCTGGGCGGATTTAAGATCAGCGCGCTGTCCAGCCTGCCATTCATCAACGGACTCGCAGGCGCCCCCGACAACGACCATGTGCTGGTGCTGGTCCAGATGGTAGGAGGCAACGACGGACTAAATACGCTCATCCCGCTGACAAACTACGCGGATTACTATGCCGCCCGCTCCAATATCGCGATCCCACAGGGAAAGGTGCTGAAGCTGACAAGCAATATAAAGAACGGACTGCACCCCGCCCTCACCGGCTTTCAAAGCCTCTATGATAACGACCAGCTGGCCGTGCTGCAATCCGTCGGCTATCCCTCACCGGACGGATCACACTTCCGTAGCATGGATATCTGGCTTTCCGGTGCCGACGCGGACCAATACCTGAGCACGGGATGGACAGGCCGCTTCCTCGGCGAGACCTATACAAACTTCCCCGTCGGCTACCCCAACGCGGATATGCCGGACCCGCTGGCCATCCAGATCGGCTCGGTGATCTCCCCGGTATTCATGTCGGAGAACGGAACGACAGCCATGGCGGTCCCCACGGATACGGAATTTTATGACCTTATCAATGGCATCACCGAACCGGAACCGGATACGCCGATGGGCAACGAACTGACCTACCTCCGCTCTGTCGCCCGTACCACCAATAAATATGCCTCGGTCATCGAAGCAGCCGCCGCAAAAGTGACAAGCCAGTATACCGGCTATCCCGCCAATAACGAACTGGCCGCCCAACTCAAGACGGTCGCCCGCCTGGTAGCCGGCGGTCTGAAGACAAAGGTCTATATGGTCAGCACCGGCGGCTTCGACACCCACGGCGGACAGGTCAACAGCGGCGATACGACGACGGGCGGACACGCCAACCTGCTGGGACAGCTGTCCGACGCGATCACGGCCTTTATGAAAGATTGCCAGATGCTGAGCATCGACAAACGGGTGCTGGGCATGACCTTCTCCGAATTTGGCCGCCGCATCGTATCAAACGGCAGCCTCGGCACAGACCACGGCGCTGCACAACCGGTATTCATCTTCGGCGACGCCGCCCAGACAGGCGTTCTGGGGACAAACCCCGATCTGTCAGCCACCAATGTCGAAAGCAACCTCCCCATGCAATACGATTTCCGCTCGGTCTATTCCAGCATCCTCCGGGATTGGTTCTGCGTCTCACCGACGGATGTCTCCACCATGCTGCTAAAAAACTATCAATACCTGCCCTTTATAAAGAACTCGGCCTGCGGCAACACCTATACTGATTTAAATGACCTCGGCAACAGCCTGATCTCCAACTCTCCAAACCCGTTCACCACCAGCACGACGATCACCTTCAAGACAAATGGCGGACATACCCTTGTGCAGATCCTCGACGTGACGGGCCGGCTCGTCATGGTGCCCGTCGACCAGGACTATACACAGGGAACCTATACGGTCACGGTCAATACGAATTCGCTGGCCCATGGCGTTTACTATGCCAGGCTGCAGAACCAGTCCGTACAACAGGTAAGGACGATGCTAAAAGTGAAATTGTAATGAACAACGCCGTTCTCTACATACTCCTGTTCCTGATACCGGCAGCGCTCCTGCCCAAAGGCTCGCATGCTCAGACCGGCAAAGACACGATCAACTATTCCTCCACCTGCGTAAATACGACGATCCTCTTCGCATCACCGGTCTTCGACAGCCTGCCCTTCCCCAGCTATATAAAATGGCATTTTGGAGACCCCTCCTCGGGATACAACGACAGCTCCACGGCCCAACAGGCCCGGCATAACTATACCACACCAGGGACATACGCAGTCTCGCTAAAAGTCGCCAACTACAGCACGGATACGATAAGCATGACGCTGACGATCACCATCGTCACACCCATGAACTATAATTTTGGACCAGATATCTATCTCTGCGGCAAAAACCCGGATACGGTACTCACGGGACCGGTCATCGCCGGAGCGGGCTATACATGGAACGATCCCGACACCACCCATACCCCGACCCTCCACGTCACAAAGTCTGGCGTCTATACCGTCGCGGTCAACGGCTGCGGCGTAGCGGACAGCATCGGCGTATTCGCCAGCGATACGCCCGCCATAAAGCTGGGCAAGGACCATATCATGTGCGACAGCGCCAACCTCGTGCTCAACGCAGCTTCGCAGAACGGAACCTATACCTGGATCCTCAACGGCAGCACGCTGCCCTTCACAGGCGACCAGCTGCTCACGCACTATCCCGGCGGGACCTATATCGCCGTCGTCACGGTGCCGGGTTGCGGCGTATACAGCGATACGGTGTCGATCACCTATTCCGCCCCGCCTGCGCCCCCCTTCGACCTGGGACCGGATACGCTCCTCTGTCCAAAACAGCCGTTCACCCTCAATGCCACCATCCCCGGCGCCACGGCCTATACCTGGGGCAACGGTACCGCTACGGCCACGCTGTCCACGGCTCCCACAATCTCCATCACAAGCCCCGGTCTCTACTGGGTCTTTGTCACCTATAACGGCCAGTGCCAGGTCACGGACAGCATCAACGTCGCCTACCGCGGAGACAAACCACTCGACTTTCACGATACCGCCATCTGCCAGGGAAGTACGCTCTCCCTGGACGCCGACTTCGGCACGGGTACCTACAACTGGACATCCATCCCCGCACAACGGGACGACCAGAACCAGACCGGACAGTCGACCTACTTCGTATACCGCCCCGGCAAATATGCCGTCACCGCCACGGTAGGCCAGTGCATCTATACCGATACGCTCACCGTGCGTTTCGATGACAGCCTGCACGTCTCGATGATAAAGGATACTACCCTCTGTAATGGAGAGGACTTCTGGCTGCAGGTAAAAGGTAACGCAGATACCTATGCCTGGCAGGATAGCACCTACAGCGCCACCTACCATCCGGCACAAAGCGGTATCTATACGGTCGTGGCACAGAACGGCTGCGGAAAGGATACGCTCACGGCAACCATCGCCTTCGCCGCCTGCGATTGCCAGCTGCTGCTGCCAAACGCCTTTACCCCCGACGGAGACGGCCACAACGATACCTTCCACCCCCTCCACGCCTGCGAAATGGACAACTTCCAGATGAATATCTATGACCGCTACGGTGAGCTGGTCTTCCGCAGCGTAAACACGGAAACGGGCTGGGACGGCACCTTCCACGGCACAAAAGTCCCCGCCGGCGCCTTTGTCTGGATGGCGCATTATATCAATACCGCCACAAAACAACCCGTTTTTCGAAAGGGAACGGTACTCGTTATCCGGTAATATCTTTTTTTCCTGCTGCTATTTAACCATAAATAAAAATAAACGGTGGCCGCCAACGAGTGTGGCCAAGCCGTGAAGTTTTCGGGCTTTAAAAACCCACTGTTTTTTCTCATGGTTAAAATTAAAAAGCCCAGTGCATCAACACTGGGCCTCATCGCCAAAATTCTGGTGATAATCAAGTTAATAATTGCCATTATTCAGTCTTTACTGACCTAGTGGCAAATCGAGTGGGGTTAGCAGCCCCGCCGTTTTTTCTCACAACAAATATACAACTTCCCCATCCGTTCCAAAAATAAAAATGGCCCTTTTAGGCCACATTCTTTCCACATCCCCCAAACAAAAAACCCGTCCACAACGTGAACGGGTCTTAGATCTAAGAGCGGAAGACGAGGTTCGAACCCGCGACCTTCAGCTTGGGAAGCTGACGCTCTACCAACTGAGCTACTTCCGCTGATATTTATTTTATCAGCCCGGCAAAAATAAGGGATAATTCCTATTGGTAAAATTATTTCAAAAAAGACCCGGCACCGGTAAATCCGCCGGCAGATCCACCCGGCGCATCGGCTTATTTTACTGGAGATGGCTTGAGATATCTTCCATGCAACCAGCTGTCTTTCAATGGTATTATCCACTTTTCTTCCAATTCTTCTTTAGTTTTGACCGTATTATTGAAGTACAGCGTATCCGCATTTACAAACCCATTCTCCAACGCATACGTCAATTGCGCCATCGGCACGATCTGAACCTTCTCCCGGATAAAGAATGCCAGCCCCAGCCGGTCAAACAGATCAACCTGGAACTTCTCCGCAATCTCCCGGATCAGCCGTACCGACCCATCGGTACTACACCCACTCACACCCGTCGCAGTCTCGTCCGCCATCAATACGATAAACTGCCCGTAAAATAGGTTCCCATACCCCTTCACCGGCGTCCCGTGTGAATTCCAGTCCCGGACAAACCCTTCCAGCATCTCCTCGATCTCCAGGGCTTCCGATAACATAAAAAGACGATGGCTCTGGTAGATCCAGACCCGCGAACTCCCGGCAAAATCCCCGGGCAACAATTCCTTATGAGTCGTGTTCATTTGACAAAGTTATGAAATCATCTCAATTCTCCTCAAACCATCGACCCTGCGATCAGCTCCGCAATATCCATTACCTTCACGCTCTCCTCCTTTTCCCCATGCTTTACCCCATCCGTCAACATGGTATTGCAGAACGGACAGGCCGATGCGATCACCGCGGCCCCGGTATCCATCGCCTCACCGCTTCGTTCGAAATTCACCCGGGTCGTTCCCTTCTCCTCCTCCTTGAACATCTGCGCACCCCCCGCCCCGCAACACAAGCCCTTGCTGCGGCAACGCTTCATCTCCACCAGCTCGGCATCCAACGCCTCCAGCACCTTCCGGGGCGCCTCATATACGTGATTGGCCCGCCCCAGGTAACAGCTATCGTGATACGTAATGCGTTTGCCTTTGAAAGGCCCCCCCTCCTTAAGCACGATCTTCCCCTCATCGATCAGCTGCTGTAGCAGAACGGTATGATGTACTACTTCGTAATGTCCTCCCAATTCCGGATACTCGTTCAAAAAGATATTAAAACAATGCGGACAGGTAGTGACGATCTTCTTTATTCCATAATTATTCAGCACCCGGATATTCTGATAGGCCATCATCTGAAAAAGGAACTCATTACCCGCACGACGCACAGGATCCCCGGTACAGGCTTCCTCCTTCCCAAGGATGGCATAATTGATGCCCGTCTTGTCCAGGATCGTGGCAAACGCCTTTGTGATCTTCTGCGCCCGCTGATCAAAGCTCCCGGCACATCCGACCCAGAACAAAATATCCGGCTTTTCACCCTTCGACGCCATTTCGGCCATGGTAGTCACCTGCATAGAGGATTATTTTTCCATAAAACTAAAGGATATAATGGTAACTTTAATCGCAAAAATGAATTAGTCTATGGCGGGCGATGATCGCATGCATTTGATACATAACTACGACCTCTGGTGCCACCTGTCCGACGAAGAATACAGGGATCTGAAAGTACAACACCATGTCATCGACGTACCAAAAGGAGAATATATCTATTTCGAGGCCTATAATCACAATAAGATCTACTTCATAAAGGAAGGGACCATCAAGATCGGCTACATCGACCAGGATGGCAACGAAAAGATCAAGGAGATCATCCAGAAAGGCGAGCTCTTCGGCCAGTTCAGCCTCGAAAGAAGCAACCTGCACGGCGAATTCGCCCAGGCATACAAACACGACGTAAGCATCTGCGCCTTCACCATCGACGACTTCGAACGGCTGCTGAAAAACCGCCCCGACCTCGCCCTCAAATACAGCAAACAGGTGGGCGCCAAACTACGCAATATCGAGAACCGCCTCCTCAACCTCCTCAATAAAGACGTAAAGACACGCCTGGTCCACTTCCTCTGGCAGCTCGTCGAACAAAACCTGGGCGAGAACACCGCCGAAGGATTCTGCATGCCAAACTACCTCACCCACGAAGATATCGCCAGCCTGATCGGCAGCAGCCGCCAGACGATCACCACCATGATCAACGAGCTGGAGACAGACGGCATCCTCTCCTATAACCGCCAGGAGATCTGCTTCCTGGATGTTAAAAAACTACAAAAGCTGGTCAGCGACAATTAAATTTGACGGACCTTGCGAACTAAAATCTCAAAAATCAGTATTCCCGGTATGAAATATTTCCTTTCGGTTTGCTTATTCGCTCTTATCGGAATTTTACCCGCCCTTGCACAGGATACGCCGCCATCCACTCATGTCTTTATACCGGCAGACAACGGGTCGACCATCGGCTTCGGGATCAAAAACATGGGATTTAATACAAAAGGCTCCCTCAGCGGACTACAGGGCCGGATCGTCTTCGACGCAAAAAACCCGGCAGGCGCCAGCTTTGACGTAAGCGTGGACGCAAACACGATCAGTACGGACAACGACATGCGGGACAGCCACCTCAAAAAAGAAGACTACTTCGACGTGGCCAACTATCCCCGTATCCGATTCGTATCCGCCGGCATCACCCCCTCCGGAAAAAACGGCTCCTATACGATCACCGGGAAACTGACGATAAAGAATACGACAAAAGATATCTCCTTTCCCTTTATTGCAGCCCCCATCGGCGCCGATTATGTCTTTAGCGGTTCATTTAAGATCAATCGCAGGGATTTTGGCATCGGAGGCTCCAGCACGATCTCCAATGAGCTGACGGTCTCCTTATCGGTACTGGCTACCCATTCATCTCACTGATCCATTTATCCCGGTCATCCGGACTAAATTTCCAGGGCGCAAAATTATTCTCCACATTCCCAAAAAGAGTATTCCACTCCTGCGGGGCATTGCTGTCCTCCATGATCAACGCCCGCCGCATCTCCACGATGATCTCCAACGGACTGATGCTGACAGGACACTCCTCCACACAGGCATTACAGGCAGTACAGGCCCGCAGCTCCTCGACGGAGATATGATTGAGCAGGTTGCGCCCATCGTCCGTAAAGGAACCATTCGCATCGATGTTCTTCCCCACTTCTTCCAACCGGTCGCGGGTGGACATCATGATCTTACGGGGCGATAAAAGCTTTCCCGTCAGGTTCGCCGGACAGGCCGCGGAACAACGTCCGCACTCGGTACAGGAATAGGCATCCAGCAGATTCCGCCAGCTCAGATCGAATACATCCTTGGCGCCAAAACGGGGTGGGGGGGTGCCCTCCGCCGGAGCAGCAGGCGCGGTCTCCGGCTGCATCGCATACAATACCTCCTGCTGGATGACCGGCATGTTCCGCAGCTTCCCCTCCGGCTGCAACCGGGCATAATAGGCATTGGGAAAAGCAAACAGGATATGCAAATGCTTGGAATAAGGAAGATAATTGAGAAAGGCAAGGATCCCCAGGATATGTAGCCACCAGCAGGTCCGCTCAAGCCCCACAAGGGCGCCGGTACTCAACCCGCTCAACAACGGATGCAGCCACCGCGAAATAGCAAAATCCCCGGTGAGATGCGCGGCATAATGCCCATAACCCCTGGATTGAAGAATGGTATCGGTGGCATTCATGGTCAGGAACAAGGTCATCAGCACGATCTCGGTCAGCAGGATATAATTGGCATCGCTCCGCGGCCATCCGTCAAGGTCATGACTGATAAAACGCCGCAGCTTCAATATATTCCTCCGGCAGAGAAAAACGACACAAACGGTAAATACCCCGATCGCCAGCCATTCAAAGGCATTGATAAGAAAAAGATAAAAAGAGGCAAGCGGCCCGGCAAAAAGCCGGTGCGTCCCAAGGATCCCATCCAGGATGATCTCCAGCACCTCCAGGTTGATGATGATAAAACCGGCATAGATGACAAAATGCATCAGCGCCACCAGGGGATTACGGAACATCTTCTTCTGACCAAATGCCAACAGCAACAGGTTCTTCCAACGCAAACCGGAATGGTCGGAAAAGTTCTCATCCTTACCCAAAAGGATGTTCCGTCGGATCTTTCCGATGTTCCGGGCAAACAACCATACGGCCGCACCGGCGGCCAGGATAAAAACGATTTGCTGAAGATAGCCCATAGCAAAAATTTATTATGGCGTCTAAGATAAGCGATTTGCCGTTATTGCCTTAATTTGTGCGCGGGCTTTCAACCCCCAAAAGCAGTAACCCCCACAATGAAGAATTATATCCTGACACAACAGGCAGCAGAAAAGAAGCTCCGGCGCATGGCCTACGAGATCCTGGAGAATAACTCCGGCGAAAAGAACCTGATCCTGGCCGGCATCCGGGAAAGCGGCAGCGTGATCGCAAGAAATATCCGCCGGATCCTGGAGGAGATCGCCGGCCCCCAGCTTTCCACACAGCTGATCTCCATCTCCCTGGACAAACGACACCCCGGAACGGTAACGCTTAGCGAAACACTCCCCTTCGACGACTCGGTCATCATCATCGTCGACGACGTGGCCAACAGCGGAAAGACCCTCCTCTATGCCCTAAAACCCTTCCTGGACTTCCATCCCCGGAAGATCGAATCACTGGTGCTGGTAGAACGGACCCACAAGGCATTCCCGGTACAACCGGACTATACGGGCCTTTCTCTCTCCACCACCCTCCAGGAACATATCTATGTCGAAGTAGAAGGCGATACGATAAAAGGCGCCTGGCTGGAATAGGTGGCGCCGCCGGACCGTTGGTGCGCTGACCACCCGTCGGACCGTTGCGCCGCTCTGCCTTCGGCGCCGTCCGACTTCCGCCGTCCGGCTTTGAAAAAATGTATGTTAAAAAGGCGCATAAGAATCAGGTTTTCAGGGACAAAAAGGGTAAATTTGCCCTCCTTTGGACCCGTAGTCCGCTAAAGCACCAAAAACAGTATGGAAGATAACAGCACGCCATTAGAAACCCAGGACAACAATCGCATCGTACCGGTAAACATCGAGGAGCAAATGAAGACAGCCTACATCGACTATTCGATGTCGGTGATCGTAGGACGCGCCCTGCCCGACGTACGCGACGGATTGAAACCCGTACACCGCCGCATCCTCTACGGGATGAACGAACTGGGCAACAATAGCAACAAACCCTATAAAAAAGCAGCCCGTATCGTAGGAGAGGTCATGGGCAAATTCCACCCCCATGGAGACGCCTCCATCTTCGACACCATGGTCCGCATGGCCCAGGAATGGAGCATGCGCTATACCCTGGTGGACGGACAGGGTAACTTCGGAAGCCAGGACGGAGACGGCCCCGCCGCCATGCGATACGTAGAAGCAAGACTCGACCGGCTGGCAGAGAACATGCTGGAAGATATCGAAAAAGATACGGTAGACTTCCAACCCAACTTCGACGACTCCCTCCAGGAACCCACCGTACTCCCCACCCGCATCCCCCAGCTACTGATGAACGGCTCCAGCGGTATCGCCGTTGGCATGGCCACCAACATGATGCCGCATAACCTCTCGGAAGTCATCGACGGCTGTATCGCCTATATCGACAAACGCGATATCACCATCGAAGAGCTGATGGTACACGTCAAAGCGCCCGACTTCCCCACCGGCGGCATCATCTACGGCATGGAAGGCGTAAAAGCCGCCATGCACTTCGGCCGCGGCCGCGTCGTACTAAGAGGCAAACTACACGTCGATACAAAAGCCAGCGGCAGGGAACAGATCATCATCACCGAAGTACCCTACCAGGTCAACCGCGACGCCCTCTGCGACCGCGTCGGCCAATTGGTCAACGAAAAGATCGTCGAAGGCATCGCCCACGTCAACAACGAATCAAATAATAAGGAAGGCACCCGCATCGTCATCGACCTGAAAAGGGACGCCATCGCCAATCTCGTCATCAACCAGCTCTACAAACACACCGAGCTCCAGACCTCCTACGGGATAAACAACGTTGCGCTGGTCAAAGGAAGACCCCGCACCCTCAATATCCGGGACATGATCTCGGAATTTGTCGAATTCCGCCATGAGGTCGTCATCCGCCGGACCCAGTTCGAACTAAAAGAGGCCGAAAAGAAGGCCCATATCCTCCAGGGCTACCTGATCGCCCTGGACCACCTGGACGAAGTCATCGCCCTTATCCGCGCCTCCTCCACACCGGAGATCGCAAAGGAAAGCCTGGTCAACGCCGGATGGGGTCTGGACGAGATCCAGGCAAAAGCCATCCTCGAACTCCGCCTCCAACGCCTCACCGGCATGGAACGCGACAAGATCCGCGAAGAATACGATGGACTGATGAAACTCATCGGCTACCTGAAAGAGCTCCTCGCCGACGAACACCTCCGCTTCGAAGTCATCCGCAAAGAATTAAATGAAGTAAAAGATAAATTCGGGGACGAACGCAAGACCGAGATCACCTACCTCGACGACGAGGTCAGCATAAAAGACCTTATCCGCGAAGAAGACGTGGTCATCACGATCTCCCACCTGGGATATATCAAACGCACCTCTGCCACCGAATACCGCCAGCAACGCCGCGGCGGCCGCGGAGCGATCGGCGGAAAAACAAGGGAGGAGGACTTTATCGAACACCTGTTCGTAGCCTCCACCCACCACACAATGCTCTTCTTCACCGAAAAAGGAAGATGCTACTGGCTCAACGTATACGAGATCCCCGAAGGCGATAAGAACAGCAAAGGCCGCGCCATCCAGAACCTCATCCAGATCCCGCCGGACGACAAGGTCCGCGCCATCGTGGACGTAAAGGACCTGAAAGACGACGCCTTCGTCAATACCCACTACATCGTCCTCTGTACAAAACAGGGTATCATAAAAAAGACATCGCTGGAAGACTTTAGCCGCCCGCGCCAGACGGGCGTCAACGCCATCACCATCGTCGAAGGCGACCGCCTCCTCGAAGCCCGCCTCACCGACGGTGAATCAGAAATACTCCTGGGCGTCCGAAGCGGCCGGGCCATCCGCTTCGGCGAACAAACCGTACGCCCCACCGGCCGCGGCGCGATCGGCGTAGCCGGTATCGACGTGAATGACACCATGGGAGACGAAGATGAAGTGATTGGCATGATCTGTGTCAATAAGGAAGATAAATCCAGAACGGTCCTCGTAGTCAGCGAGAAAGGATATGGCAAACGATCCCCCCTCGACGAATACCGGATCACAAACCGGGGTGGAAAAGGCGTAAAAACGATCAGCGTAACCGATAAAACCGGTAAATTGGTGGGCATTTTGGACGTGACCGCCTCCGAAGACCTGATGATCACCTGCAAAAGCGGCGTAACGATCCGTATGCCGGTCAATGGCATCAGCGAACAAGGCCGCGCTACCCAGGGAGTAAAACTGATCAAGCTGGACGAAAACGACGAGATCGCCGCGATCACAAAGCTTGATAAACTGGAAGAAGACAACGGCAACACCGTACCCGTATCCGAATTACCATCGGCGCCCGTCACCGGCGACAGCCCGGAACCTTCCACACCGGCACCGGCTGATGAAGAAGGGCAGGCCGCTGACAACGAATAAACTAAAATCGTATACTTAATATTAATATTTAAAACAATGAGAAGACTCTTCCTAACTGGAATATTCGCGATTGCTGCCAGTGCAGGCCTGTTCGCACAAAACCTGGACAAGGCAAAAGACCTTTTTAAAGCAGGTAAACTGGCCGACGCCAAGACACAGATCGACGGCACACTGGCCGTAGAAAAAAATCAGAAGAACGGAGAAGCATGGTATTACAAGATGAAGATCTATAACGCCATCGCCGCCAACGACCAGCTAAAAGGACAATACCCCGACGCCCGCGACCAGGCCTACGCCGCCCTCGTCAAATACACGGAAGTCGACGACAAAAAATTACTGCTGCTCCAGATGGATGGCTACAAACCGGTCAACGAGATCTACCAGGGCTACTTCCAGGTAGGAGCCGCCGACTACAACGCCGCCAAATACGACAGCGCCCTCCATAACTTCGACGGCGCACTGGCCACCAGCGGCTTTATGAACGCCAAAGGCTGGACCACCCTCAAACTCGATACCACCTCTACCCTCTACGCCGGCATCTCCGCAGAAAAAGCCGGGAAAAGAGACTCCGCCGCCCTGTTTTATGGCAAGCTGGCAGAAGCCAAGATCGCCAACATAAACGGCTCCAACATGGTCGAGATCTACAAATGGCTGGTAGACTACTACAACCAGAAAAAAGACGACGCCAACAGACAGAAATTCCTCACCCTGGCAAAAGAACAATACCCCGATGACCTATTCTGGCCCAGCACCGAGCTGGATATCATCCGCGAAAAAGGAAACAAAGACTCCCTCTTCGCCAAATATGAAGAGATCACAAAACACTTCACAAAGAACCACCTGTTCTTCTTCAACTACGGTCTGGAACTCTATCAATACGCCTCCGATACCTCCTCCGGCCATCGCCCCGCCAACTATGACGACCTGATCCAGAAGGCGCAGGATAACCTGAAGAAATGCCTCGACCTCCAGCCGGATTACCCGCAGGCAGCCCTGGTGCTTGGACAGATCTACTACAACGCCGGCGTAGACCTGCAAGGCGCTACAAAAAAGATCCCGGGCAAGACCCCCGATGACGTAAAAAAACGTGCCGATCTGCGCATCGCCGCCGGTAAGAAGTTCGACGAAGCCATCCCGTATTTCGAAAAGGTCGACCAGGACCTGGGCGGCAAAGGCAAACTGAAAATGGATGAAAAAAGCACCCTGAAAGATGCCTATGACCTCCTCATCACCATCTACGAACAAAAGAACATAAAGGATAAGGCCGAAGCCTATACCAATAAGTTCAACGGCGTAGACAAAGACCACTAAAAAAAAGCTCCTTCATAAAAAAAGCCTCGGGTCTCCCGGGGCTTTTCTTTTATACGTTTATACCCGTTTACACCACGGTAATTCCTTTCTTTTGCAGATGCCGGTAAATACCGGTCCGGATCTCCCCGGAAGTAAGCGCACTCTTACTGATATCCTTGATCCAGAAAAAGACCTTTATCTCCATGGTCTTGGAAGTAAGCGTATTGAACAGGATCTCCGGATCCCGGCGGTCGACGACATTGGCATCGGCCTTCACGATCTCCCGGATGGCATCCGGCGCAATATCATCCGGGTTGGCAGGCGTATCGATGGTAAACGACAGCGCCACCCGCACATGATTGTTGCTGAGCGTCCAGTTGACGACATGATTCGAAAGCACATCCCCATTCGGAATGATGACCTCGGCCCCCTCCTCGGTAAGCAGGGTACTGCTCCGGATCCCGATCTCCTTTACCCGGCCCTTCTTGTCACCCACCTCCACGGTGTCCCCGATCCGTAAGGGACGATCAAAGATGAGGATGATCCCGGAGACAAAATTGTTGACGATACTCTGTAATCCCAAACCGATACCCACGCCCAGGGCGCCAAGTATGACGGTGATCCTGTCGACGGGAAGACCCGACGCAGCCACCGCCAGCAGGAACCCGCCGATCAGCAGGACAAGCCGCGTGACGACCAGCCTCGACCGTTGCCCCTTGTCATCAAAGGCGGCATCATCACCCAGATCCCCAAAGAACCAGGCGATAAATTTTTGTAAGAAATTGGCCAGCCAGATGATACCAAGGAACAACACGGCGCCGCCCAACGTAAATTGAATGCTGCCTACCTGGCGGGGACTGGTAAAGACATCCACAAGCAGATCGTTCAGCGCATCGAATATATTCAGGTTGGTCGCAAAGACGACCAGCCATATGACGCTGGCAAGCGCGATAGCGACCCGGGAGATAGACCGCGTAACAGGAGCAAAATCAAAACTTTCAGGGTACTTCTTCCGGACCCGGCTGGTCTGGATCTGCAACAGAAAGGAATCCACCACCAGGTTGACAAAGACGGCCATACTGACGGTCTCCGCAAAAGAATAGATGGCCGTAGCCCCAAAGATCTGGGACAAGGACACCCGCCCAAATAGATTGCAAAAGACGGCCAGCACATTAAGAAAGATATAAAACCCGGCCGCAATAGAGATAAACCGGGGCTTGCCCGGCATCCGGCCACGGCTGAAAAGGAAAAAAAAGCCAAAAAGGACGGCGACGCTATCTATAACAATATTCGCCCAGCGCTGCAAACTCAGCGGCAACCCCAGTATACGGATGACCGGCAGCAACAGGAACAGGAAAAGAAAGAAACCCCAGGCATAAAAAAGATTGCGGGGCAGCCGCTTCCGGAACAGGATGGTCAGCAGCACCATCAGCAGGAACTCGATCGACTCGATATAGATGGCCGGCGCATGCAGATCGAATAAAGGCGCCAGGCTAAGGATAAAGACAAGCGTACCCGCGATAGGGTAGGGATTGAGATAGACAAAATGAAAACCCTCGATGGCCTTTAGCTCACCGATCCGCCGGAGAGCACGGAAATTGAACCAGACCCAGAAAAAGAAAATAAACCCGGTGAGAAGCAGCCACAGCCGTTTGTTCTTTGTATTGGAAAAATAATAGCGGGCTAATTGCTGCTCCCCGTCAAGCGATTTTTTTAAATTATCCTTTGAATAATTGGAGGAAGAACCCCTCGGCTCCCACAAATACCGCCTTTCTTTCCCAAAGGCCTTACTCCCCACCGCCCTCAGCTCCGCATCGACACGATACTGGAGCTCCCCGATGGTAATGATATGCGCAGAAGCCTGCGACTTGAGGGTATTGATCTCCTGCCCGTTGAGGGTGATCAGGCTGTCCACCTGTCTCCACTTGTCCTTCAACTGCTGCAGCTGTGGCCGGAAAGTATTCTTCAACGCCGTATCCCGGAATACATGGAGGATAAGCGTATCCTTCTTCAGACCGGCGATCTCCGCCCGGATCTTGTCCAGCGTGGTGTCATATTCGTTGAGATGGCTGGTATACCCCTTTACATTCCTGGCCAGCTCGTCCAGCAGGGTATTGAACATCTGCAGGTTCCGGATATTCAGGGTCCGGTCACTCTGCGATAGCCTGTCCTTCAGAATGTCGAGGGCCGCATCTTCCTGGTCCAGCTGGCTGTCGATCTCGGATAACCGGGAAAAAGATTCCGTTATGACCGGCACCCGGTCCAGCATCTGGTAGATCCGTTCCAGGTCTTCCGCAAAATCACTGGTGCTCGGTATGGTAATATTGGTAAAGAGGGTGCTGTCGAATTTGCGCCGCTCCCGGTGGATGGTATCCCGGAAATATTTCGTTTTTTTGACCTTCCGGTAATCCACATGTGCCGTCGTATCCTGTCTGGTCGTATCCTGGGCATTGACCTGCCCCATCGCCACGAAAAATAAGGTAATAAAAAATAGGTACCGCATGTGCTGCAAATCTACCTAAACATTATCATATAGGAATAAGTGATATGTATTTTTTCGCTCGTCGGCTAGAGCATCATATCCAATGTCTCCACCATTTTCCGGAACCGGAATGCATCGACGATATAAAGACCGCCCATGATGACCCCAAAAATGCCGATAAGCAGCGTGACATCATTGGAACGTACAAAAGGACTAAACAGAAGCAGGGATCCAAACAAGGTGCAAAGGGCGCCAACCGCAAAGATAAATGCCCATCCCCGGATGGTCTTTTGCAAGGCCAGCGCAGCCATCATCTTCAGAAGACCGACCAGCAGGATCCAGGTGCCGATAAAATAGGGTAGGGCGATAAAGGCCAGCAACGGGTTGAAAAGAAAGAGGATCCCAAACAACATGTGAAGGATGCTTTCCGTCTGCATCCAGAGCCTTTCCCGGAGGTTTTTTCCATTGACAGCTGAAATAACCAGCAGCAATACCCCATTCAGCAACAAGGCGATTCCGGTGAACTTCACCAGCTTCATATAGCTGCTCAACGGATGGATAAAGGCAAAGAGACCGATCCCAAGAAAGACGGAACCGGCGACGATCAATAACCACCATCGGGGGAATTTCTTAACGTTCGGTTGCATACGACAAGATAGGAAAGAATTTTTATTTCCGGCAGCTACTTCAGCTTACCTTGCTGATAAATTAACCTTTATGGTGCTGCTTATACTAGGATTGATCGTTCTTTTGGCAGGGATCGGGCTTGGCCGCCGCCCCTCACCCCTGTCCCCATCCGCCGGTTATCTTCGTATGGGAGGAATAGCCCTCATGCTCATTGGCCTGCTCATGGCTTCGTTTGTCCAGATCGGCACGGGAGAGGTGGGAGTGCAGATCCTCTATGGCAGTGTTCAGAATAACACCCTGCCCAGCGGACTGCATATCATCAATCCCCTCGTGGATGTGCAGCGATTGGACATAAAAACCCAGAATTATACGATGAGCGCCATTCGCAATGAAGGCGCAAAAGAAGGAGACGACGCCATCCGCGTCCTCTCTGCCGATGGATTGGAAGTCGTGATCGACCTGACGGTTCTCTATAAGGTGATCCCTTCCGCTGCCCCCGGTATATTACGGGAGACCGGCATCGACTATACGGACAAGGTAGTACGCCCCCTCACCCGTACAAAGATCCGGGACAACGCCGTCTACTATGACGCGGTATCCCTGTATTCAACAAAACGCGATGAATTTCAGACCCGTATCTTCAAAACCATCGAAGAGGAATTCCGTCGCCGGGGTCTGCTGCTGGAGCAGCTGCTGATCCGTAACATCTCCCTCCCCCAGTCCGTAAAGACAAGCATCGAACAAAAGATCTCCGCCGAACAGGATGCGCAGAAAATGCAGTTCGTCCTGCAAAAAGAACGACAGGAGGCAGAACGCAAACGCGTAGAAGCCCAGGGCATCGCCGACTACCAGCGGATCATCAGCGAAAGCCTCACCGACCGCCAGCTTCAGTATGAATCCATAAAGGCACAGCTCGAGATCGCTAAGTCGCCCAATACAAAAGTGATTGTCATGAATGCAGGAGGCAAGAGCACGACCCCCGTCATCCTGGATACAAAAGAGAAATAATGCTTGTCCGTCGGATGGTATCGAGCTTCGGGAAATTCCTGTCCAGCCAGGCATTGCCATAGGCAAAAACAGAGTCCTGCTTACCACCCCGGATCCCGCCACCCGATCTTTCTCCATATCCATTATATAAGGAGTCGGCAACCTCCATCCCTTTGATGACCTTTGCAAAAGGCACAAAAGGCTCCTTGTCATGCGTAGCCCGGTTATCCCCCAGGTTTATAAAGACCTCGGTCGTCCGCCCATTGGGATCCTTAAAGGCAAAGTCGACCGTCCCCCGGACATTGGCCTCCACCCGCGGATCATCCGGGAAGGTGCGGTTCCGCCACGCCTGCGCAAATCGCGGGTCACCGGATATGCCAAACTGCGCCCAGGTCCTCGCACGGATCCGAAAAACGCGTATATTATTATAATACCCACCGCGAACAAGATGATAAAACCGATCGGCGCCATGCGGCGACCATTCCCTCCGAACCTCCAGCAGCATGTTCCCCTTGCTCGTCTCCATCAGGACATGATATACGGCCGGCGCGGGTTTGTCGAGACCATGGGGATTCTTTTGCAGCAGCCAGGGGGCTATATAACAACCCGAAAACAACAGCATGCACAAACAAACAGATAATAAGACTCTCATAAGTCTAAATATACATAAATTGTAACTACATAAAGATCAAGCCGATCCGATAATCCTCGCCTTTTTGGGGCAAATTTTTCATCAAAAAGCTTGCATAATCCGGAAATGCACGCTATGTTTGTAACACCATTCAGCGATTCAATCTCCGACTAACCACGACGTACCCAATCTCCCCCGAACAACCATCTCAGCGTTTTCTCTAATTCATTTTTTGCGTTTTTGTTTCATCATAGGCACTCCTCCATACATCCTTTGTAATTACCGGAATTTCCAACTATGAGCTACCCCCAATAGCGTATTTCCTATTTATTCATAGTTCCGTAATTACCTAAATGTACACCCAAATGAAAACGTTAATCAGCTTGATCACCCTCGTTGCAATCGTCTCTGTTTACATCCTTAGCGCATCCCTTTATCTGCAGGGAGAAGCAATTGTCGCTTACACCCTTGTTATGGCATCGATCTCCTCACTGGTCCTGTGGATCAAATCCAACAGCTTCCAGACCGCAAAGGCCTAGGCCCAAACAATGGCCCGCCCATCAATGCTTACCTATCGATCCGTACCACTGACAATTTAATCGACACCCCTGTAAAATCACAAAAATGAAAACGATCTTTACGCTTCTGATGCTTCCCGTTATTGTCCTGATTTGTTTCCTCAGCGGAAAACTCTATATCAACAACCAGTACTTCATCTCCTATACGCTCGTCATGACCAGCTTCCTGGCCCTCTCTTTATGGATCAATAATGTCAGCACGCTGTTACAAAAACAACGCGCATAGTCACACGCACAGGCTCAGCTTTCCTAGCTTCCCTGCCGCGGAGCGCAGTCCGCGGCAGGCCAGTATCCCCGGTCTTACTGGTTTAAGCGTAATTATTTACCCTCCCGTTTTCCTCTCCTTTCGCTTTTTACCCGCAAAAATTCTCCCATACCGGGAAGGCCCATACACAGGCCCGTCGTGCCATTGGGGGGTTCCTGGGTACAGAATCGGAAAAGTTCTTACATTTAGGCAAGCTTCACATGAAAAATATATACAAGACCCTAAAGCCATTCTCCTTTACAGTCGTTATCCTGATCGCGGCAGCAGTGGCGCTGGCCTTTCCCCAATATTTTGTTGCGAGGGGTAACTTCCCATTAAAAAAGCTGATCGTCCCCCTTTTGCAGCTGATCACCTTCGGCGTCGGCAGCACGATGAGCGGACGCGACCTCCTTGGTGTGATAAAAATGCCCAGGGCGGTATTGATAGGAGTGATGTGCCATTTTACGATCATGCCCTTTGTAGGCTTCACGATTGCCACCGTCTTTGGTTTTCCCCCGGAAATAGCCGCAGGAGTGGTGCTGGTAGGCTGCGCCCCCAGCGGGTTGGCCTCGAATGTAATGGCCTTTCTCGCAAAGGCGAACCTGGCCCTGTCGGTGACGATCACGGCCTGCTCGACCCTGCTGGCCCCTTTGATGACACCCCTCCTGATGAAACTGCTCGGCGGCCAATTCGTCCCGGTCAATTTTTGGAGCATGTTTTCGGACGTGCTCCAGTTGGTGATCCTCCCCATCGCATATTATCATGGTCACCCTGGCCGCCGGCCGGAATTACTTCTTTAATGTCGGGGGGATGCTGATCATCGCGATGTTCCTGCATATGAGCATCGGCGTATTGTTAGGCTATTGGGGAGGCCGCCTCTTCCGCTTGTCTCCCAACGATTGCCGTACCGTCGCCATCGAAGTAGGCATGCAGAACAGCGGTCTGGCCTCGGGTATCGCCGCACAAATGGGAAAGATCGCCACCGTCGGCCTGGCGCCGGCCATCAACGGACCGATCATGAACACCTTCTTTTCCCTTATCGGGACCTGGTGGGGAAACCGGCCGGTAAAAAAATTTACAACGCATCCTTCGCAATCACCGACCAATCATCATTGCCATGCCCCCTGGCAATCCAGCGATCCATCTCGGCGGCAATAGCAGGAATCACCGCCAGCTTCGTTCCTCCCTTTTGCGCACTCTCCAGGAACAGTTGTGTATCCTTCCGCGCCATATTCAGCTCCCAGGATGGTTTATCATATTGACCGGTGGTTACCCGCTTCAACCGGGCCGGTAGTCCGGCGCCGGGATTCCAGGTATCGAACAAGGTCGTAAGATCGCTGACAGGGATCTTCAAGGCCTTGGCCAACGAAAGCATATCCGCAATTCCTGCCGTAAAGGCGACCAGGAAACAATTGCCCACCAATTTCATCCCCGCTGCCTTGCCCTCCTCCGGGCCAAAATTGATCACCTGACCGGTCATTTTTGATAATTCCGGCTGCAGCCGGGCGATAACGGCCTGGTCACCCGATACCAGCATATTCCCCGTACTCTCCAATGCGTTTGGCGGACCCATAAAGACAGGAGCATGCAGATAGATAAATCCCTTTTCTTTCCACGCCGCGGTTCGTTGAATGGCTCCTGCAGCAGAAGTGGTAGTATGATCGATGAGGATCGCACCCGCCATAAGACCCGGTGCCGCCCTTGCCAGCACTTCATCGACAGACGCGTCATCCTTTAAGGTGAGATGGATAATGGCGGCGCCCTTGACGGCATCTTCTACCTTTACAAACGCCTTTGCACCGTACTGCTCCAACGCACTCGCCTTTGCAGGCGTCCGGTTCCACACCTGTACGGTATCTCCCTTATTGATCAGGGCCCTGACAAAATTGGCTCCCAACAGACCCATGCCTAAGAATGCTTTCATATCTTTTTTTTATAAAGATACGGATCGTTTTCTTTATGCTGTTCCCTCTCGCCGTCCCGCAGGCCCGGTTTGCTTATTTCTTAAATATCAACAATTATTTTTCTTCCTTCTCGTGCATCTCCTTCAAATACTCCTTCGCCTTTATCAACACCTTCTTTTTACTTGCGGGAAGATTCTTTCCCGCCCTGTTGATATAAAAATTCAACATCGACATGGCCGACTGGTAGGAGCTGGCCTTTTTCCGCCGGCTTTCCTCCGCGGAATGTTCCAGCGAACGGGCGATCTTCTTTGGATCGGCGGACGTAAATACCCCTTTTTTTAGATCCAGGGCATTGCTATTCTGCGTGACGCCGGCGGACCACTTGCGGGTCGTCTTCTTTGCCGGGCTTTTCTTCTTTGCCGGACTTTTCTTTTTTATTGGCATATTACAGCTGTCCGAAAAAATTATGCCAGCCCCTGTGCATCATAAATTCGAATAAAACATTTAGCACTGCGATTTCACTTCAGGCAGAGCAAATAGCTTTATAGCGCAACTATTTTTTACCATTTAAAAAAACGGAAGCGGTACCCAGATCTGTAGCAAATTCCAGGCTTGCTGCTCTACGGAAACCCCATCGGGCCAGATCATCTCTCATTGCACCACTACAGCCTGTCTGTAAGCGACTCCGGAGGGACTGCGCCACGGTTGCAGTAGACCTGGATCCGGAACTGCTTATCGACAGTTCCGGATCCTAATTGATAAGTATCAAGAAATTAGAAAAATAACGAATAACCGCTTCCTTTCCCCTTTTTCGGTTCAGTTTTCCGAGACATAGCCTGTGTATAAGAAGCGATTTCCTGTTCAAGGTGCTTTCTATATTGCCCGAACATGAATGCATAGAAAACCTGCATTTCCTCTTGTTTTCTTGTCTCCTGGAGTGCTACGTAATAGTCCGCCTTATCTTCTTTAAACACAATAGCCAGGGGCAATCCATGGTATGCCTGGATATAATTCATTAACAACCGGCTCGTACTGCCGTTACCGGCGTAAAAGGGGAGGATCGAGACAAGATCGAAGTGGGCGGAAAAAGAGAGCTTTAATTGATCTTCGTCGCCTTGGATTTTTGGAAGATTTTCGTCCAGCCGCTTAGCCAGGTCTGTTGTATAGGGTAGCACCTTGTCATAATTGGGAAAATAACTTCCCCCAGCGCTTACATTCCCTTTGCGGAACATTCCCCTGGTACCATCAATCTCACCAAAAACTGTATTGTAGATGCTCCCCGTATTTTTCATTACAAGAGCATTTATTTGCTGAATAAAGCCAACAGAGATAGCCTTTTTGGTAACTGCAGCCTCCGGGACATAGCGGAGCGCAGCGTAATGATCCTTAACCATTAGACTATGGGTCAGCGGTTTGCCCTTGGGTGTGATATCCTCCTCCAAAAGTAATCGGGTCTCCACTTCGGTTAAAGTAGATCCCTCAATGCTGGACGAGTGATGTACAATAGAATATTCGTTGAACTTCTCATGGTCCAATACATCCTGCAAATTCAACTCCCTATAACGAGTCAACAATATGGAAAAGTCGTCCGGCATTGTTCTTAATCTTAAATAAAAAGCCCGCCTTTAAACGCTATTCTAGCCTGGCGGGATCTATTCTACGAAGGTAAGAATTCCCGGTGAGGTGGCTGGTAGCGCTTATAAGGAAGGGGGAGTTTCACAATTATCTATTTAACATAATATTAATTATAAGACAATTATTTCATCGTTTAGACCAAACAAAAACGGTGATCACCGTCAGGCAACCACCGTTCACTCCATTTGATACACTTATAAACCGGTAGGTAAATTTATACCTGTTCCCGCAAGAAGTCCGGTGAGTAATGCTAAAAGTTGGCCGAGGATTGGACCAAGAAGAGGCAATGAGCCGAGTCCGCCTAAGATTCCCATAGTTTAAGTTTTTCAAGCTGCACTGTAAGATCACAGTGTGCCGTAAAGGTGTTTTGAATCGCCTGGATATCCTATCCGTGCGATCGATAATCTATGCGGAATATGGATGGTTTATAGAACGGACATACGGGGCCTGTCACGCGACAGACGCGATAAATGGTAGATGATAATGGACGAAGGCAGAATATTGGAGGGTTGGGCGCAAAATTGATCAGGGCAATGCGCAAAATTGATCGAAGAATACTGGAATAAAGAAGGATACTGGGGTAATGAAGATAAGGGATACTGGAGAACTGGGTAGAATATCGGAGATCGAAACAAAACTAAGTACCGGGGAGGTATTGGATGCGGATGCTTTCTATCGGGTCTTTAACACGGCCATTTCTGCAAAACGGGGGTGATAGGCCGGGATCACTACCTTGTCTTTGGAGAACGCTTCTACTTCTTCCAGGTTGATGCGGACCTTTTCGTTTTTCTTTGCCTTGATGGTGACAAGCCTTTCAACACGGTCACGATGCATACCCAGGCACTGGATGGTGACATAATACTTACCGGCAGGTACCGCAGGAATGGTAATACAATGATCCTTGTCGGCAGCAAATACCTGGTAAACGACGCCGGCGCCGGTGTGGTTATACCGATCGAAGATGATCAGAACAGAATCCTGACGGCTTTCGTCGGCAACTGCCAGATCATTAAAACGGAATTGAATGGTACCCTGCTTAACGGCAGTAAGCTGTTTCTGAGCTACGGTAGCCGTCTTTGTAACGGTTGACATTACCACGGCATTCTTGCCGGGTTCGGGCTGGGGCCCTTCGGCATGTGCTGTCGCAAGGAACAGCAGGCAGGTGAAAAAGAGGTAAATTTGTTTCATGGGGTGATTATTTTCCCCAATTAAAAGACAATTCACATGCCGTTCGGTAATTTATTGATAAGCAATTGATTACGCCGTGCCAATCCTGTGAAAAAGTCTCATAAAAAGAAGGCTTTTCCCAAAACCGGAACAGTCTCGCGCCCTATCGCAGGATGTCCTCAATCGTCTGTAATTCCTCTTCCGAGAACCAGGTATTTTTAATGCATTGCAGGGAATCCGTCACCTGCTCCGGCTTGCTCACCCCGATCAGCACCGATGTAACGCGTTTGTCCTTCAGGATCCAGGCCAGCGCCATTTGCGCAAGGGTTTGGTCCCTGTGGATCGCCAGCTCATTAAGCCGCTGGATCTTATCCACTTTCTCCGGCGTGACCTGATCCGCTTTCAGAAAACCCGTTGACTTCGCCGCCCGCGAATCTTCCGGTATGCCTTTCAGGTATTTGTCGGTCAATAACCCCTGTGCCAGGGGGGAGAACGGGATACACCCTACCCCCTCCTTTTCCAGCACATCCAGCAACCCGCCTTCCACCCATCGCTCGAACATAGAATATTTCGGTTGATGGATCAGACAGGGCGTTCCAAGGCTGCGAAGAATGGATATTGCCCGGGCTGCCTCTTCCGCAGGATAATTGGAAATGCCGGCATACAGCGCCTTCCCCTGCCGGACGATCAGGTCCAACGCCGCCATCGTCTCTTCCAGCGGAGTTTGCGGATCGGGGCGGTGATGATAGAAGATGTCTACGTAGTCGAGTCCCATCCGCCGCAGGCTTTGATCGAGACTGGACACCAGGTATTTCTTTGATCCCCATTCCCCGTAAGGACCTTCCCACATATAGTAACCCGCCTTGGTGGAGATGATCATCTGATCACGGTACCCATGAAAATCCTGCCGCAGGATCCGCCCAAAATTCTCTTCCGCCGATCCAGCAGGGGGGCCGTAATTGTTGGCCAGATCGAAGTGGGTGATGCCGGAATCAAAGGCCAGGTGAAGGATCTTACGACTGTTCTCCAGGATGTCGACATGCCCGAAGTTATGCCAGAGACCGAGGCTGACAGCGGGCAACATAAGACCGCTCCGGCCACAACGGCGATATTCCATGGCATCATAACGTTTGGGATTGGGTGCGTAGCTCATATCGGAGATGATTGTCCGGCAAAAATAACTAATCAATCCAATCGCCTATCCGCTATGTGCATAAGTTTTTAAAAATCCGTTTTGGGCAATTGGTAAATTGCTTATGAATTTGTTTCGCCCCTAAAATTGGATCCCATGTCGCAGGAATTAGTGAAGAGTGCCGAGAGGATAAAACAGGAGATCGATTTCCAAAAGGAAAATCTAAAATTCCTCAATTCTTTTTATTTACCGCTAATTACGAGTTTAGTAATTTTGGTTGTCGGGGATGGTTCAATACCCTGGCTGCACAAAGTGGGCTGGTTTTTGATTGGATCACTTGGAATAGGCTACTTAACTTTGCTTAAGCTGGACGTAATAGAAATTATTGATGAGTTAATCAACGACTTGTAAACCCTCGATTATGGACAATGCTTCGTATATAATGGGAACTATTCTCCTGCTTATGCTGCTTGCGCTATTAATGGGCGCATATTACAGGCAACATAGGTACCTGAAAGAATTGAAAAGATCCAAAAAAGCTAAAAAGGATGACCTGGAAAAGGTCTGAAGCCACCCTTTCAACGTCTCGTTTACACATTCCTCTTCGTATAAACCTTCACACCCGACCCTTCCGCCAAAAAAACCGACTCCGGCGCCCGGCCAGCCAAGTCCGAAAACCCCGTTCCATACAGCCCGGCAAAATCACAATCAATAGCATACTCCTGCACGGTATAGATCTCCCAACATGGATGCGCCACCTGGTATTCCCCCGTCCGGTCCCTCCCCGCCTGCGCATAACCCCAGAAATGTTCGGTGATAAACTCTTCGGGACTGCCGGTTTCCAGGGGATGCGCCGGAATCGCGGCATTTACCGATAACTCATTCCAGCGACCCTTGTATTTCCACCCATAACCGACGCTTATGACCCTATCCACGCGACTTTCGACGACCCTCATCGGCAAACTGACATAATGCTCCCGAAATAAGGTATTCGCCACCCAGGTGATGGCCGGTTTGGGAACGATCTCACTGACAAAAACGACACCCCTCTTCCATATAGCCCCCTCCTTGTACCGGACATAAAACCGTAAATTGACCTCCGGAAAATGAACATGCAACGGGATCCGCAAACCCCTCACCCGGACCTCCCGGAACTGGAACCCCACCAGGCTTACATAGGTCTTCCCCTCCCAGACATCCAACTCTGTCCGTGCCGGCAGAAATTCCCGCAAGACCGATGGATCGACCGGATAATTGGCCATGATGAGCTTTCGCCATTCGGCGGTGAGAAAAATAGAAGGCATATGTATTGCAATTATTTAAAAATCAATCAATTGCAAGTATTAATTCGTCTTTTAGTAGAGCAATCTTGTCTTCAGCGTCTGTTTTACCTCTTTTAACAGCTGCAGTGCCTGATTGGATAGCTTCTTGTCGATATCCAGCACCACATAACCGATCTCATCATTGGTCTTCAGGTATTGACCCAGAATATTGATGTTATGGCTGGACAAGGTGCTATTGATCTCCGACAGCACGCCCGGCACATTTTTATGGATATGCAGGATCCGGTGGGTACCCTCCTGGTGCGACAGGCTCAGGGGCGGGATCGTATGGCTGCCAAGGGTCGTTCCCGTCTCCAGGTATTGGAACAGCTTGTTGCTGACGTCTTCTCCGATATTCTCCTGGGCCTCTTCCGTAGACCCGCCGATATGAGGCGTCAGGATCACGTTGGGAAGGTTTTGTAAAGGGGACTCAAAACGATCTCCATTCTTTTCCGGCTCCCAGGGATAGACATCGATGGCGGCGCCGGAGATCTGTCCTTCCTGGATGGCCTTGGCAAGCCCGTCGAGGTCGACGACTTCCCCGCGTGCATAATTCAGGAGAATAGCGTCCTTTTTAAACTGTTTAAGAACGGTTTTATTAATCAGGTTCTTCGTCTGAAGCGTTTCCGGGACGTGGAGGGTGACGATATCCGCCTGGCTCACCACTTCCTTTAGCGTCTTCCTGGCGGTGGCGTTCCCCAACGGCAGCTTGGTCACCGTATCGTAATAGATGACCTTCATCCCCATGGCTTCCGCCAGGATGCTTACCTGGGTGCCTATATTCCCATATCCTATGATTCCCAATGTTTTACCTCTTAATTCGTAGCTTCCCTTTGCCTCCTTAAGCCAGATGCCGTTATGGGCGGCCTTGCTTTTATCGGGGATGCGGCGGATCAGCAGGATGGCAAGACCGATGACCAGCTCGGCTACGCTCCGGGTGTTGGAATAGGGTGCGTTGAAGACCACTACCCCATGATTTTTGGCGGACTTGAGGTCTACCTGGTTTACACCGATGCAAAAACAACCGATCGCCTGCAATTTTTTTGCGGCATCGAGCACCCTGGGCGTGATCTGCGTTTTAGAGCGGATACCGAGCAGATGAACGTCTTTTATTTCATTGATCAATTGCTCTTCGGATAAGGCCCCGCCAAGCTTTCGCACAGATGCATACCCTGAATCCTTGAAATGTTTCACGGCCGCATCGCTGATATTCTCTAAGAAGAGAATGTTAATCTTCTCCTTTGGGTAACTGGTAGTTTTCTTATCCGCCATAATTTTGCCCTTCTTTTTGCGTTACTTTTCCTGATTGGAGAGCAAAGTAACGCCGGATTATTTTATTTTTGCCGTTTTCTAACCCAAAAAAAATTATTCTTTGTTGACACGAGCCGAAGGCGACTGCATCAGGCCGCTAAAAAAACATATACTTCTGATGAAAGCTATTGGTTTTTTCTTCCTGTCCGTAACCTTGACGGTCGTATCCTGCGGTCAGTCCGCCCAAAATCCGAACCCTGCTCAGCGTACAGATACAATAGCTCCTGCCGCAGCGCCCGCTCCTGCGCTGACAGGCCCCGAACTGGAACATTATACCGCAATCACCAGTCATTTCTTCGATCCCATGCTGGCCGGCCGTTTCAACGGGAGTGTACTCGTTGCAAAGAAAGGCGTCATCATATACGAACGATATAAAGGGTTCAAAAACCCGGCAAAACGACGGGATTCTTTAAATGCCCACGTAGCCTTTCACCTGGCCTCCATCTCCAAGACGTTTACGGCCATGAGCACGCTAAAGCTCTGGCAGGAAGGCAAGCTCGACATCCATGACCCCGTCAACAAATACCTGACAGGATTTCCTTTCCCGGCAGTGACACTGGAAATGCTCCTTAGTCATCGCAGCGGCCTGCATAACTATGTCCATTTTATGGACAAACCCTATATGAACAAGCGTGTCTTCCTCCACAACGCAGACGTGCTCCAGTTTATCATCGATCACCAGAACGAACGGGAGGTCTTTAGCGGACAACCGGGTCGTCATTTTGAATATTCCAATACCAATTATGCCCTGCTGGCGATGGTCATCGAGAAGGTCTCGGGTCTTCCCTATGCGGATTACCTCTCCCAGACCTTCTTCCAGCCGTTGAAGATGCAGGATACCTATGTATACAGCCTCTCCGACTCGGCAAAGGCGGGCTTGTCCTACTACCAGAGCGGCCGCCCCTTCCGGATGGAATTCCTGGACCTGGTGTATGGGGACAAGAATGTATATAGCACCGTAAGGGATATGTACAAATGGGACCAGGCCCTCCGCGGCGGACAGCTCTTCACCCAAAAAACGCTCGACAGCGCCTATGCGGGGTATAGCTTCGAGAAACCCGGTCAGCGGAACTATGGACTCGGATGGCGGATGCTCTTTATCCCCAACGGGAAAAAGCTGATCTATCACAACGGATGGTGGCATGGCAACCGTACGGTGTTCGTCCGGATGCTGGACGAGGATGCAACGATCATCGCGCTCACAAACAACGATTATAAATTTGTCTACTCGGCAAAACGACTCTGTGATCTTTTTGGCGACTATCGCCAGGGTAATGAGAAGTTTGATGAAGAAGGCGATCTCACCGGCGACCCCTCCGCCGGCCCCGGACCGGGTGGAGAGCCACATGAGGCGAACCCTGCCCCGGTAGTCCGGAAAAGAACCGTCGTTCATCGGGCGCGACCAACGCGACCAAGGCCTGTTGTACATCATCAAGTTGTACAGAAGAAGAAGGTGGTGAAAAAGAAACACCCGATGCCTGCTCCCTGAGGCCTCCCAACGCTTCCCCCCTCTCCTTTCTGAGATCCATCCGGCTTTCCGCTGCCGTCTTCACTGAAATTGAGTAAATTTCCGCATGGAAATCTTTTCAGCGGAGCAAATACGCGCCTGGGACGAATATACCATGCAGCATGAACCGATCGCCTCCATCGACCTGATGGAACGCGCCGCCAGTCATTGTCTGACCTGGCTGGAAACAAACGGCTATCTCGACCGGTCTTTCTCTATCTATTGCGGTAAAGGCAACAATGGCGGCGATGGGCTGGCCCTGGCCCGGATGCTGGCGGCGCAGGACTGTCCCGTCAGCGTTCATATCCTGGAGTTCGGGCACCTGGGCACCGATGATTTTCAGGCCAACCTGGAACGGCTGCATGCCAGCGGGGTGGAAGTCCGTTTTGTCCAGGGCGTCGAACATTTTTACCCCATTCCTCCCGGAGATGTCCTGATCGATGCCCTGCTGGGTTCCGGGCTCAACCGGAAGCTGGAGGGGATCACGGCGCAATTGGTGGAGCATATGAATCAATCGGGCAACGAGGTCATCGCCATCGATATCCCCAGCGGTCTCTTTGTAGACCATAGCTCGAAAGGCAATACCGCCATCCGGGCCGGTCATACGCTTAGTTTCCAATGTTACAAGCCTGCCTTCCTGGTGTCGGAGAACGAACCCCTGACCGGGGAGGTGCATATACTGGATATCGGCCTGCATCCCGGGTATCTCCGCGAGGTGACCGGCGAATGGGAATGGGTGGATGAGGAGCTTATCCATTCGATCTATAAGCCGCGGCAATCCTTTGCCAATAAAGGCACCTACGGCCATGCCCTGCTGGTGGCGGGCAGCTATGGCAAGATGGGGGCGGCGGTACTGTCTGCCCGCTCCTGTCTGCGGGCCGGCGCCGGTTTGCTCACCTGCCACGTGCCGGGCTGCGGGTACCAGATCCTGCAGACGACGGTGCCGGAGGCGATGATCATGACGGATGCAAACGAAAAGATCAATACGGCCCTGCCCGGAAGCCCGGACGGCTCCTCTCCTGCCCCTGGCGCAGCTGTGGCCTCGACTCCCGGCAAATCTCCTGTTCCCGGTGCTTCCCCCGCCGGCTCCTCCTCTTCCCTCACAGATGAGCTAAACAAATATTCGGTGATCGGGATCGGTCCCGGGATCGGTCAGGAGGCCCCTACGGCCGCCCTTTTAAAAGATCTGTTCCAGCGGTATCGTAAGCCGGTCGTATTGGATGCCGATGGATTGAATATCCTGTCAAAGGATCCGGCTCTTTTCTCCCAGCTTCCCCCCTACTCTGTCCTTACGCCGCATCCAAAGGAATTTGAACGGCTTTTTGGGACCGCTACGGATGATTTTGCCCGGCTGGCGATGGCTGTCACGCAGGCCAGGACGCATCAATGTATCATCGTTTTGAAAGGGCACTATACGTTTATCGCGATGCCGGGTGGGAAAGGGTATTTCAACTCAACCGGTAACCCGGGGATGGCCAAGGGCGGCAGCGGGGATGTGCTGACCGGTATCCTTACAGCGATGTTATCACAGGGGTATTCGCCGGGTGAGGCGACTCTATTGGGCGTTTATCTGCACGGGCTGGCCGGCGACCTCGCCGCCGATACCTGGTCCGAAGAAAGCATGCTGCCTTCGGATCTTACCGATCACCTGGGCGCCGCCTTCCAATCGATCCATTCGTCGTCTTTGTCGTCATAAATGTATTTTGCCAGATTGCCGAAGGATGTTATTTTTGCCACCCGCTGCGGGTATCTGTTTCCGGTTTGCCGGATAATAGTCTTTCAGCGGTTCATGACTCGGCCAATGGGCCTTCACCATCAGGTTTGATCTCCGATCGTCCTGTATGGTTACCGGAATCGGGATGTAGCGCAGCCCGGTAGCGCACTGCGTTCGGGACGCAGGAGTCGCAGGTTCGAATCCTGTCATCCCGACCAACACAACCAGCAAAGCCTCCGCACCGCGGAGGTTTTTGCGTTTGGAGTGGAGCCGCCGAACTTGTTCGAGCGGCGCAGCGACAAGAGCAAAAAAGCCCGAAGGGCTTTGCTGGTTGTGTTGAGTTCCCCCACTTTCAGGATCGCCGCAGGCAATACTGCCATCTTCTTTTCAATTTCACTCGAATAGAGAGCGAAAGAATGAATTATTCTTGATGGAGATCAGAACTCCCTTCACCTCGTCTATTTGCTTTTGGTCAGGAAAGTTTGTACAGATGAATGTAGCAAAAACAAAGCTCTTTCCGTCAGATAGATGCCAAACAGAAATAAGAGGAAAATCAGGCCTTGAGAATTGAGCCGTGCCGAAAGTTCCATAATCACATTTGCCGGATTCTTCACTTTCCAAACTTCCAAACTCATTCTTCAACCCTACGTTCTTAGACAAATCAATCAAGTCAGCCAAACTTGGATTGGGAATCTTTCCTGTCAAGTATTCCGCGGTTGAAATTTGTAAGATGCCAGATTCTTCGACATTCTCCTTCACAAATGTTGGAGGGCCGTCAGGATTCTCAATAGAAATATCCTTCCAGCCTTCAGGAAACCTAATACGAAGTTTGCTTAATCTTTTGTCCATACATTATAGCATCGCTATTGAATAATTCTGGTCAATCTCCACATGCCTAATGGGTTTCGAATAGTCTGGTAGTGCTCATAAGGAGGAGTTAATTCATTTGTGATTCGAAATACAGGAAAAAACTGTTCCATTAATATCAATTATTGAATCCAGTACAAACATTTCATAGAGATGGCTCTCTGGATCAAAGTTTGCCATAAAATTCAGCCACATACCTTTTGAGAAAGCTTTTCCTGCGGATTATTAATAGGCTTGTATGAGCACTTCCGCCGGAATATGCAAAATCTCATTCAGTTTTCTTATCATAGCAAGGCTCAATTTTCTTTTGCCGGATAAGATTTCAGATTTACGGGAGCGGTACCCTAAAATATAAGCAAGTTCCGCCTCTGACATGCCCATTTGTTCTAACCTGAATTTTATAGCCTCAAGCGGTGAGGGTTTGGACAAAGGATAATGTTCTTGTTCATATTCTTTAACAAGAATTGACAAAACTTCCAATTCGTCGGAGTCTTTCGATTCCGGCTTTATATTTTTCTGCATCAGGTCATATACCCGTGCAAGGGCATCTTCATACTGGGCCTTATTTTTTATTGGTCTTAACATAACTTACTTTTTCAGCATCAATTTTATCGTATTGCTTATGAGTTCCAAACCATACTATAAAAACTATTTTTAACCTGTATTCAATATCTACGATCAAGCGAAAACTATTACCATGAACATTGAAAATAACTCTCTTATCAGTTAATATAGATGCGTTGCGGTACTGGTGCTTTAATTCATTGGGGTTGTTCCATTGCGCAGCTTCGGCTTCTTCATACCAGGCCAATAATACTTGCTCTGCCCCCGGAAATGCTACGCAATATTCCTTTAACGTTTTAACTGCAATAACACGCATGGGCAAATATACAAAAAATGTTACCATCTTGGTAACATTAATAAACCAGATGCAAATGCCTTATAACATTTCCTTAACTTCTTTGGACACTAGGTAATTAAACAAGAAAAGTTGCCTAAAGATTTGGTTTTCCGATCACTAGGTTTGACGCCAGGTCGTCGAAGACGCCATTGATCGATATGGGCCACCGGAGATCTTCAACACGGACCAGGGGAGCCAGTTCACCAGACCTTCATTTTTTGTATATTTATTAAAACCTAATCCATGGATGACATTAGCCACTACGAATCCTATGGCCTATCCCGCGAGGAAGCTATAGCGCAGGCCAAAGCGGACCGGGCTTCCACCCGGCTTATATATGCCGTATTCAAGCTGCTTTTTATACCTATCCGACTCTTTTTCCTTCTTTTGCCGTCAATATTCTGCGCCTACGTTATATTGGAAAAACTTTTCAAAAAAAATCCCTATAGAACCGAGAGATGGGAATATTTCTGGTGGATGTGCGGCATCGTGTATTTCCTCGAGTGCCTCATCTTCTTTCTTAAAGGATGGCAGCAGGCATTGCGGAATCGGGGCAATCGACTATGGATGCCGATCATAGCCCTCACCTTTCTTTATTGCTTTGCCCTGCCCTCCCTCATGCTGCAGCAGATCATAGGGGAGATCAGTCGTAGACCCGGCCATGCTGTATCCGACACCCAAACGATCATTGCATGGGGCGCCGGGATAGCCCTCGGCTGGTTCATTTACCGGCGCTATAAACTTACTGAAGAAAGTGCACCCTTCCTTTTCTCTTGGACCTATCGATCCGGGCGCGCTCTTTAACTTATCCAAAGTGTATAGGCATTTATGGACTTGAGTGAGCTCTTCTGCGAGAATAGGCTTCGCTATTTTCTCATTACATAAAATACAGTGTCAATAAAAAACAACACATCACTGTTTGCTATCACATTTTCATCGTGCATATCCTCTAATACCAGGCCGAACTCAGCGTTATAATAATCCTGTCGTCTCGTGTTTTCAAAACCGTTATAGCTTAATAGATCTCTTATGTCGTCTAGAGTTGCTTGCTCACCCTCAATAAAGGGCTGGCTTAACACGGCATGTAGAGTATTGTCGATTTCGGTAAAGCCAATCAGTGAATAGACCGTATTGGGAAATAGAAGATTGTGGAGAACGAGGCTGGTTAAGTATTCACCCCAGGTCGCATAATAAATAGCATCGTTTACTTTAAGGACATTCAACCTATCTGAAGCAAGGTAAACTTTGGATTCTCCTCCTTTGGTGAGATACTCACTTTCAGCAGGTAAAGCATCAAGCCATAGACCCGCTTCTTTAGTCCAGGATTTTAGGAAATCGGTCTGCTTTTCTTTGATGATTGCCCTACCTTCGAATTCAGCTTTAATTGTTGAACCTGTTCCAAAGCCTTCGATAAGGAGATTTCTGACCTTTGCGCAACGATCTGTTGCCCCCTCGAGGCGAGTTCCGTTAACGATATCTTGAAGTTTTTCTCGGATCTCATTGGGAATCATTTCTACGAAATTAATAAAAAGACTGCAAATCCAAAAAATAAACTGATTTTCAGCATGTTAGGCATACATTCTAAATGGAGCCGTAGTTTGGGACGACTTTGTAGATTCGATCCCGATATACAATATCTAGAAAGTAAGCCTATGGCTATAACCGGAAGTCGTGAAAAAAAATGCTACCATTTTCTCAAGTTCAGCCATAAACAGGTTTGAACTTCCGATGCTCAACTCGACCATATTTTAAAACCCGCTCTGGTAGCGGGTTTTTCATTTAAACGAATCCCTCCAAAGAACGTAAATTGTTCACCCATAATGGGATGCCGATTCGATTCCTGTGATCTTAATTCGACTACAATGGAAAAACGCCTTCTTTCAGAGACGGATTACAAGCTCGTCTGGGACCGGGTTTATAAGGAACTTTCATTTAAGCCTGGCGTACGACCGACGGATTGGCCTTTGAGCACAAGTTCGCCAAACCAGTTTGCAGAAAATAGAGGTGACAAATCCATTCGTTCTGTTAGCAACTCAAGCAGGCGCATTAGCGCTTATTTTATAGTTTGGCGTATTGTCGAATATGATCATCGATCCTCAGGTCTTAGCTGACGCCGTTCAAAAATATAAGTGGTGTTAGCATCGGCCATCCAGTCGATGAGCTTCACAATTCCGATTACATTTAAGACAATACCCAATCCAATACCCGCTATCCAGGTAGTTGTATCGCCAAGATTTTCGGCATACAACGTGTGCCCAAACCAATACAATAAAGGCAAAAACAGGATCAAAGCCGTGCACATCCCCGGGTTGTACAGGGTTTTCCCTTTGAGATTAAATAAAATCGTATGCCCTATCACATTTCCAAACGATACCAGCATAGTCCCAATCCCTAGCCAGATATACCGGTCTGCAAACAGAGCTGCTAAAAAATAAAATAACCAGCCCATGGGCACGTTTACAACAAATGAGGTTTGCGTATTTAAAGGATAGCGGTCCGGAGAGCGACTCTTATACATTGCTGAATTGACCATGCCAGGAAAATAACCGGGATAGCGGTATTCTTCCAACTGGTGGATAAACAGTGATACCAAACTCAACCAAAGGATAGTGCTAAGGGATGATTGATTGGAATAAGCCTTATAAATATAAATCAGCGTTGCAACCGCAAGAAAGCCGCCGATATCAAACCAATGTTTTCGTAAAAGGTTCATATCACCAATATAATTAAAATGTAATGGGCAGTACTTGATCTGACAATATATAGCTTTTTAGTTTTTTAGGGCGCGAACACTGATTATTAGCAAATAAAGCGAATTTTAAATATTAATATGGGTAATATCAATCAAGAAACGGTTCGAAGACTGTACAGCCAGCCTTCAAATATAAGACTTTCAAATAGCTAGACTGAATAATCGCATAAGTTCGGACAAGAAATGGTTCGAAAATGGCGTTACTCTTTTCCAAATCCCGGCAATGACGGCAGGTATCCAATGTTCCGCAGGACAACGGCTCCAGCTATCGGTATTGAAGTAACAGATGGGAAATTTGATTTACATAAATAATCGGTAAAAACCCTATTGTTGTTGACTTAAGGGATACGCGTCCTTGCAGTCCATATGATACAGCCTGGGCGGTCTTCGCTTTCGCTTATGGTATTGGAGCCAGGCACAATTAAAAATCACTATACCTATCCCCCGGTAGCGAAGGTATTCTTTGACATATCCTAAAATGTCTTATTCGGCTACTATATTCTTCTTACCCCACTCTGCTAATAACTGCATCACATCGTTGAGCGACATCCCCTTTTCAGTGAGCGTATACTCCACCTTTGGCGGGACTTCGGCATATACCTTCCGATTGACGATACCGTCAGCCTCCAGTTCCTTTAAATGTCTGGATAATACCTTTAGTGCTATACCTTGAATTTTTTTATGAAGCTCACCAAATCGCTTGGGGCCTGATAATAACATCCAGATAATAACGGTTTCCACTTGCCGCTTATGATACTGATCGATCCTATTATTGAGCAATCACAATCCAGCTCTGCTTTTTTTTCAACTATTTTTTTTGTTAACATACTGATAATGAGTATTAGTGTCTTAAATGTCAATACTTGACAAACGTGCCATTACTTGATAAAGGTAAAGCTATGAACTAATTTTGCTAAAAAAAGTGAATATGAAAATATTAATTGTAGGCGGCCTGTTTTTCCTATTTCCCAGGATACGTTCCTGTCAGATTGCGCAGGCTTATATAAAAAGTGTGTTGGGCGGACAAACCGGTCAGATCTTTAAAGTTTTGTAACAGGCATTCAAAAATTAAAAAATTATGAAAATACTCATTATAGGCGCCACTGGTAGAACCGGTCGCCTTATCGTTGAAGAGGCACTAAAGCAAGGCTATGATTTAAATGTTTTGGTGCGGGATAAAAATAAAATTCCCTTTAATTCGAAATCAATTAAAATATTTCAGGGAACACCTGCCCGCCGAACAGATCTGGCGGCTGCAATGCAAGGGTGCGATCTAATCATAAGCGCTTTGAGTATCGCCAGAGCCTCAGATGCTCCCTGGTCTAAATTAATAACACCTGAGCATTTCATATCTGAAAGTATGGAAAATGTGATTGCCGAAGTGGGTCAACAAAACCTAAAACGGTTAATTACAATCTCTGCGTGGGGTGTTGGGGAAACCAAAAAAGAGATCCCTTTTTGGCTCAGATGGTTGATTGACCATACCAACCTCCGCCCTATCTATGCGGGACACGAATCACAGGAAAAACTATTAGCAGCTTCAAACTTAAGGTGGACGGCTGTAAGGCCTGTTGCCTTAAATGACTCCAAAAAGATAAAAACTTTAAAGGTGAGTTTTAATAACCTCCCAAAACCAAGTCTATACATCAGCAGGCAAAGCGTAGCTAAATTCATGGTTGATATAATAAAATCCGATAAGTACGATATGAAAAGCCCAACTATTTCTGAAAACTGATCCGGCCGGGAGGTGCAAACCCTGCATGGCCTCCGTGAAAGGAACCCTCCCATTTTTTATGTCGTTAAAACAGATAAGGACAAAATTAGCATAGTATGAAAGCAGTAAAAGTAATTGGATTTATTCTACTCGGATTGTTGGTAGTAGTGGCTGCCGCCGGCACTTATGTAAAGGTAGCATTACCAGACACAGGCGCAGCGCCTCAACTTAAAATAGAGCGCACAGCAGAACGAATAAAACGCGGCGATTATTTAGCCAACCACGTTGCTGTTTGTATGGACTGCCACAGCACCAAGGACGAGAGTTTCTACGGAGGCCCGGTGGTGGGCGGCTTTGGGGCCGGAGGGGAAAAGTTTGACCAGCAGATGGGCCTTCCCGGCAAGTTTTACGCATCTAACATAACCCCTTATAAATTACTTAGTTGGACAGACGGCGAAATGTTCAGGGCGCTGACTACCGGGGAGAACAAATTTGGCAAAGCCATCTTTCCACTAATGCCCTGGGATCATATAGGGCAGATGGATAAAGAGGACGTCTATAGCATTATTGCTTATTTGCGTTCAATTCCTGCGATTAAAAAAGACTTACCGGCGTCAGAAATTGACTTCCCGGTCAATTTTATCATTAATACCATGCCGCATAAGGCAAATTTGGGTAAGCTGCCATCGGAAAACGATACCATCAGGTATGGCGCTTACCTTGTTAACGCAGCGGCTTGTGTAGATTGTCATAGTAAAAGATATCATGGGGATATAATCCATGGGACAGAGTTTGGCGGTGGAATGGAATTTAAACAGCAGGGAGGTGTTGTACATTCTGCAAATATCACACCAGATAAGCTAACCGGTATTGGATCATGGAGTAAAGAGATATTCATCCAACGATTTAAAAGCTTTGAAGGTAGAGAAAAGCAAGCGGCTAAGCTTAACCCCGGCGATCCACAAATACCAATGCCATGGTATTTTTATGCCGGAATGAAGGCCAACGATCTTGCAGCAATCTATGCTTATTTAAGAACCATTAAACCGATCAACAATCAGGTTATTGCGTTTCAGAAGTTTTGAAAGATTGCGAACGCGCTCTGCCGGAGGTCAATTACCTTTGATGACGGCCGGATCAGTTAAGATTCCATTATCATTGGCTATTAATAAGGTATACAGGCTATCGCCTTGCCGATAGCACTTTTGGATTCCGTAAAAATGTACCAATATTCCCCACTTCCGTACGAATATTACTACCCCGATCCCGTTAAATTTGCCTGGACATCCAAAAGTCAGAAAAATGGAAACAAAAAGCATCAACGTCATTATTACAGGCGCGACAGGCATGGTTGGGGAGGGAGTATTGCATGAATGTCTTAACGATCCGAGAATAGCCTCTATTACTCTACTAAACAGACGCAGCGCCGGTATCATCCATCCAAAGGTAAAAGAGATCTTGTTGACCGACCTTTTTACATTGACCGACAAGGAACCGGGACTAAATAATGCGGACGCCTGCTTTTATTGCCTTGGAGTTACCTCGGTAGGAAAAAGCGAAGAAGAATATACACAGCTTACCTATGACTTAACTTTAAAGATCGCAAAGCCGTTATTGCAACACAATCCGGGTATCACCTTCTGCTACGTCTCAGCCAAGGGGACCGATAACTCGGAAAAAGGAAAGACCATGTGGGCAAGAGTAAAAGGGAAAACAGAAAATGCGCTGGCGGGAATGGATTTCGGGCAATTCTTTGCTTTCAGGCCATTTCTTTTAACACCGACAAAAGGCCTGCGAAACACACATGGATTCTATAAGTATATCACCTGGTTGTTTCCGCTTGGAAGAAAGCTGTACCCGGAGGGCTTCTGCACCTTGAGAGAGCTTGCGCTGGCGATGATACATGTCGGTTATCAGGGATACGATAAAAAAGTAATTACGCCAACCGATATGGTCAAACTTGCCAGCTCGTAAGTCTTAGTGGATTCAAAATAGCCTCTTCGTGAAAATGTACCAGTCTTCCCTACTTCCGTGCTAACCAAATCGCAAAGGCCGGTCTAAATTTGCTGTACATAAAAATGAAAAAACAATGGCAAAAACGATTTTTATTACCGGCGCCTCACGTGGTTTCGGTAAACTATGGGCCGAGGCCCTATTGCAAAGAGGCGACAACGTAGTAGCAACCGCACGCGATATAAGCACGCTGGATGACTTGACAAGCAAATACGGCGACAATATTTTGGCGATTCAATTGGATGTTAACGATCGTAGCGCCGATCTTGCATCCATAGCGAGGGCAAAAGAACATTTTGGCAATATCGACGTGCTGATCAATAATGCAGGGTACGGCCTGTTTGGCGCAATCGAAGAAATAACCGAAAAAGAGGCGCGCGAACAAATGGAAACAAATTTTTTTGGTTTGTTGTGGCTTTCGCAGGCAGTATTACCTATTATGCGCAAGCAGGGGCACGGTCATATCATCCAACTTTCAAGCGTATTAGGGCTGATCAGCCGGCCGGTGTTGGGATTATATGCCGCTTCCAAATTTGCAGTAGAGGGTTTAAGCGAATCCCTGGCTGCTGAGGTAAAAGGGTTTGGCATCAATGTAACCATCGTTGAACCAACCGGTTTTGACACGGACTGGGGCGGCTCTTCTGCAGCACATACCGTTGCAATCCCCGAATATAATGAAGTAAAAGCATCTCACCGCGCGGGAATACCCGAGGACTTTCGGGGGATCGCCGGGGCAACGGCTTCTGCTATCCTGAAATTGATCGATAGCGAAAACCCTCCCTTGCGTTTACTGCTCGGAAAATACGCCTATATGCTCGTTAAAAAGGACTATGAGAGCCGGCAGGCCGAATGGAATAGCTGGCAGGGAATAACACTGGCGGCACAAGGCAGGTAATAAGGATAGTATAATAACAGATCTACACCCTATTTCGGTGTAGATTTGTTTAATTTCTAAATCATGAAGCACTTTAGCAGCCTGGCCGATATGCATCGCTATCATGGCCTCCCGATGCCGGAAAACCCGCTCTTTAGCGTTTACAGGTGCCCAAAGAACACTTCGCTTGGCGAAAACCCGTTTACATCTGATTTTTATATTATCGGGTTTAAAAAGCTTACATCGGGCGTCATTATGTATGGTCGTACCAAATATGATCATGAGAACGGGTGCATGTTGTATGCCAAACCCCGGCAGATCATCGAATTTAAAAACCTGGAATATCACGAGGATTCCTTTATCATATTTATTCATGAAGACTTTCTGAACGGCCACTTTCTGCACAAGGAGATCGGCAAATATGCCTTTTTCGACTATGAGGCCAACGAGGCGTTGCATCTTTCCCCACGTGAGGAAAAGATCATGTGGGATCTGTTTTTCAAGATAGATGCGGAATACCTTGCTAACAACGACGAATACAGCCGTGATATAATGCTGGCGCATGTTGATTCCATGCTGAAATATTCGCAGCGGTTTTACCGGCGCCAGTTTATCAACCGTACCGAGCTTTCGGGTAAAACGATATCAAAATTCAACGAGGTTCTAGCTGCTTATTTTGAGAAAGGGTTACTGCTTGCCCAGGGCCTGCCAAACGTAAGTACCCTGGCTTCGCAACTTAACGTATCACCCCGGTACCTCAGCGATATGCTGAAACAGGAAACGGGTAAAACAGCCATAGAACTGATCCATATTTATCTCGTAAAAGAAGCCAAGAACCGCCTTAAGGGCGACGATCAGCGGGTTTCTGAAATTGCTTATGAACTTGGCTTCGGGAACCTGTCCTATTTTTCAAGACTTTTTAAAAAGGAGACCGGTATGACCCCTAATCAGTTTAGAAAAAATACACTTAACAAAGAAAACTTTTTCTTCAAGCCGTAAACTATCTTTCCACCCCTGCGTTGAGATTTACGCTCAAATATTCGGTAACTTACCTATACACAACAAAATCGGCAGCAGGTATGAATACAAAACAACCAGCATCCGCAACGGAGCCCTCCATGGCTCCCGTACAAGTCGGACAAAAAAGCTATGAGATGCCCCCCCGGGAAGGCTTCTCCGTCGCACACTTCCTCACCGTCGCCGACATCGACCGATCGGCCCGCTGGTACGCAACGGTTTTTGACGGTCGCATTCTAAGCAGCGGCGACAGCAGCGGGGCCCCTGCATACATCCAGATCGCAAATACCTGGCTCCTGGTCAACGTCGGAGGCGGACCAACCCCCGACAAACCGACGGTAACGCTCAGCGTCCCCAACCCGGACAGGATCAATAGCTTTATGAATATCCGTGTCGCGGATATCCAGGCATGCTACGAATTGTGGAAAAGCCGGGGAGCCGAGTTTATCACGGAACCGATCCCCAAGTACGGCGAGATCCGCTGCTATATGCGCGATCCGGACGGCTATATCATCGAGGTGGGACAGAGCACGGATCTTACCTACGGTTAACATCGGCCCCGGTTGGGATATCTGGCCGGATACCACAAAAAAAAAATAATTGCCCCCCTCAATATCCTACCTTTCAATTCAATATGCAGCACCAGGAATTTGAACCGCCTCCAGCGCTACAGGATACCATAAAATGCTTTTGGTACAATAGCAGGGACTTCGGCGAAGGGCGATCCGGTTTTGAGGTAATACCCGATGGCTACGCCGAAATAATTTTTTATTTTGGAAGCCTCTATAACAACGCTTATAATGGAGGCTTGCAGCCTTTGCCATCACCCTTTATGATGGGACTACTCAATCAGCCTGTTGTTTTCAATACCGAAAACTGTTTAGAGATCATTGGCATCCGATGTTTCCCCTGGACTGTGTTCGATCTGCTCGGACTGCCGTCCGGTAAAGGCGGAGTACATATATTTGAGCATTCTATCGCCCAACTTCAATCCACGCTGAATGAGTGGATCCGGGCTGACAAGATAGAGGAAGCGCTGGCCGGGGTAAAACAGTATTTCCTGGATGCACGGGCGCGGATCGCTATGGACAGTATGCTATTCAAAGCGGGAGTAGCGATGAGGGATGCAAACGGCACCCTGCCGGTGAGCCAGGTAGCGGCGGCGGCCCATGCGACGGTTCGGACATTGGAAAGAAAATTCAGACAATCTTCGGGACATACGGTAAAAGACGTGTCGGGTCTGATACGCTTTGAACAGGTAAGAAACAAGTTATGGCTTCATCCGGATTCCAACCTTGCCGGATTAGCGCAGGAACTGGGCTATACGGATCAATCCCACCTGAGCAGGGAATTCAGACGCTATAGCGGCACTACGCCGGCAGCTTTCGCACGAAAAGCAAAGAAAGGAAAACAGGCTGTAAACAAAGACTTTGTCGCGTTTATACAAGCCTGACACCAAAGCATTCCGGAATTTTGTGTTTATGAAAGATGTGATTATCTCCGGCGCAGGACCGGTAGGCCTCTTCCTCGCCTGCGAACTCGCCCTGGCAAAATGTTCAGTCCTGGTATTGGAAAAGGTGGAAAACCCGCACTCCCCCTTAAAACAACTTCCCTTCGGGATCCGGGGACTCTCGGCCCCTACCATCGAAGCGCTTTACCGCCGCGGACTCCTGGATAAGCTCGAACTGCACAAACGCCTTAAAAACCCTCACCAAAATGCGGGGCAGGGAGTACGCCGTCAGGTTGGACACTTCGCCGGCATCCCATTTCATGAGGGCGATGTCGACACCACCCGGTGGAAACACCGCCTTCCGGGATCGACCACAACGAGCTTGATCTCCGAAATGGAGGAACTGGAGACGGTACTGACCCGCCGCGCAGAAGCCCTCGGCGTAGAGATCAGACGCGGGATGGCTCTTACCGGCTTTCATCAAACCGATGACGGGATAACGGCAAAGGCAGGTGACGAATCCTTTCAAAGCAAATGGCTCGTCGGTTGCGATGGAAGCCGTAGCGTCGTTCGCAAGACAGGCGGTTTTGAATTCGCCGGTACGGAACCGGAATTTACCGGCTACTCTACCTGGGTAGACATTACCGACCCGGAGAAACTCAGCCCTGGCCGGAATGTTACACAAGCGGGTATGTACCTGCAGTCCCAGCCAGGCTACGTGCTCATACAGGACTTTGATTGTGGAGCTTTTCATAATTCGGAGAAGCCCATCACACTTGAACATATACAGGAGGTGTTACGCCGCATCTCGAACACCGACGTTACGATCAGCGCCCTGCATGTCGCAACCACCTGGACCGACCGGGCACGACAGGCGACAACCTACCGAAAAGGAAGAGTTCTCCTGGCCGGCGATGCCGCCCACATTCACGCACCATTGGGAGGCCAGGGACTAAACCTTGGGCTGGGCGATGCCATGAACCTGGGCTGGAAACTCGCTGCCACCATCAAAAAGAAGGCTCCGGAAGGCTTGTTGGATAGTTATTATACCGAACGGCACCCGGTGGGTGCACAGGTCCTGGATTGGTCACGCGCCCAGGTCGCCATCATGGGACCGGACCCCAATGCCCGCGCACTCTACGCCATTTTCCGTGACCTCATGGCCACACGCGATGGCGCCACCTATTTTGCAGGCCGGGTATGGGGTGTTCACACACAGTACGATCCTGGCGACGGCCACCAACTGGTAGGCCATAGCGTTCCCAACTTCGAATTGGAAAACGGTACGAGGATCGGCGAGCTAATGCACGATGGCCGGGGCATACTGCTTGACTTCAATAGCAACGCTTCACTAAGAACGGTCGCGGGTGAATATGGCGATCAAATAAAGTATGTTCCGGGCCGGGCAAAAGAACAGATAGGCTTGAGCGCGGTACTGATACGGCCTGATGGATTTATCGCCTGGGCTGCCGACGGCGAACCTGGTGAACAATCGATCAGACAAGCGATTGCACGCTGGTTTGCCCGATAGACCTACCTGATCACCGGTTTGCAGCCATCGTGCAGACACGACCCGCATAAGCCGGTCTTCCTACGGACAAGATCGAACAATGGCGCAAAGTCCCCCCTAATATGTCGCTTTTAGCCCCGCCGAAAGCGGGGTCATAGGTTAAATTTGTCCTGATCAAAATAAAATACCATGACAACAAATGGCTTATCTGCTTTCGGACGGGGCGGCGCCTGGTGGATATTCTTTATCTTAAATACGGCCCTGCAGGGACTGGGACAAACGACCGGCAGCTGGCAACTCGAAAAAATGCCCGTCGACCTCGAAACTGATCTTGCATTGAGCTCGCTCCCACCCCATCTGCGCAGCGGCGCAACGGTATACCTGCTGGACCCCGGGAAGGGATTCTATGTCGGCAAAAAAGGGACAAACGGCTTTGTTTGTTTTATCTCCCGGACGGAATGGGAATGGGGCGAATTTCGAAAGGACCTGGCCGCCCCGATCAGCTACGACGCCGAGGGCGCCCGGACGATCATGCCGTTATACCTCGATGCCGCAGCGATGAGAGCCTCCGGCAAATACACACCCACACGGCTAAAAGATACCATGCTGGCACGGATCAGGCGGGGCTACTATAAGGCGCCTTCCCGGCCGGGGATCTCCTATATGGAAGCCCCCGTCATGCGGGTCTATGTCGGGAATCCCGATAAGATCCGCGTCGCCACGATGAACATGCCCCACTATATGTATTATGTTCCTTATCTTTCCAATGCGGATATCGGCATCGACCCCAATGCCTCCCAGGCGCCATACCTCGTAAATCCCGGCGCCATGCTCCTCGGCGGCGAACGGAAAGCACCCTATGGATACCTTATCTCACCGCTAAATGAGGCGGAAAAGGCAAAGATCGTGGCATCCGGTCAGGCGCTCCTTAAACGGCTGGAAGCCTACAAGCCTTATTTCAAGACCGGGGGAATGGCCAGCCATCATTGAAAAAAACAAAAAATAATAAAATGAGAGATCTTATCTATGCGATCAATCTTACCCTGGATGGAGTCTGCGACCACACCACAGGAGTCCCCGATGATGAAATAATGGATTTTTATACGAACCTGCTGGGAGATGCCGACACATTCGTCTATGGACGCAAAACCTATCAATTGATGGTTCCTTATTGGCCCGATGTCGCAAAAAATCCTGCAAATGAAACAAAAGCAGATGTCGATTATGCGAATGCATTCGAAGCCATGAAAAAGATCATTGTCGTCTCGAGATCCCTGGAAAAGGTGGAAGGGAAAAATACGAGCATTGTCCGGTCGGACCTCGAAGGCGAAATACGGAAATTGAAACAGGAACCAGGTAAAAACATATTAACCGGTGGCGTGGACCTTCCGGGACAACTTACGCAGCTTGGCCTCATCGACGAATATCTCTTTACCTATAACCCATTCGTCGTTGGGAAAGGGAGACGGCTGTGGGATGACGTTAGCCTGCCGGCAAGTTTAAAATTAAAGCTTGTCGGCTCAAAGTTCTTTAAATCAGGAACAGTCGCGCTCCGCTACCGGAAAAGCTGACCTCAACGCAACCTGCGATACTACCCTTTTTCATCCGCAGTACGCGAAATCAAAAAAGCCGTTGCGGTAAACGCCAGCGCCCCAAATATCCGTATCACCTGGAATGCATCATTCCCCCATGGATCGGCTATGGCAAGGGGAATATGGATAAGAAAGAGCCAGCTAAAGATCATCGCACCCAATAAAATACCCGCCAGCTTTACCCTCACCCGGAAAACGACGGCCAAACCGCAGAGCATAAGCGCAGCCCCGGCCACATAAGTCCAAAACAATTGAAAGGGTATCCAATGGGGAAATAGCGATAAGATCAGGGAGGGGTATAGGAAATGGAAATAGCCATATCCAATCATGGTGATACAAAAGCCAACGCCCCCAAAAGGAACAAGCCTTTCGAGAAAACGGAGGACGGGCGACTCATTGACAACCGCTTCTTCCATAAAAGAACCGGCAACGACAAATGCCCCGCCGGTGATCGCCAGCCCCGACAACAGACCCGCCCAGTAGATAGCATGGCCATGCTCCGGATCGATAAACAATTCATAGGGGAGCCCGCCAAAAATAGTCATCGCCAGAAGCAATCCGGCTAAAAGCAAGGCGGCCGTACGGCCCTTTATCTCCAAAACGATCGCGACACAGGCCGCAAGGACGACTACGGTAAAAAGACCGGCCCACAACGGAACCCAGGGGAGACCAGGCCAGGGCGGCAGGAAATTACCGCCAAATTTCCCATAATAAAATTGGGGGAGTACCATCCCCGCCAGCCCTATACAATAGACGGCACGCGCCTTTTTTTGAAGGTTTACCATTGGTTTGGGTGCTTGATAGAAGCCAAATCTCGGGAAAATAAGAAGGGCAGGCTATCGATGCACTGTTCAAGTTGGTACAAGTAAGAACAAGGTCTTTCGGGATCCATTGTTTGGGTTAATAATAAACCAATACTAGCTAAAATATGACTAATGAAAATAGGACCCGGATTGTTCAAATCCTCGAAGTTTATTCTAAATTCACCCCTTCTTATTTCCACGTCTCCGCACCCAAACGATTGCGGTTAGCTAATATATATTAATATGAAAAGAATAATTTCTATCTGTCTGGTTTTTGGCCTCTTTTATTCGGGTTTTTCTCAGACCGCGGCAAAAAAATACACGCTGGTCATTACAAATGCAAATATCGTAGATGTCGTAAATGGTAAGATCATCCGGAACCAGCTGCTGGCGATTTCCGGTGATACCATAAGAGCGGTCGACGATACAAAGATGGCGGCCAAATATAAGGCCGACCGGTATCTGGACGCCATGGGCAAGTATGTAATGCCCGGTCTGTGGGACATGCACATCCACATGCGGGGCGGCGATTCTACCATCGAAGCAAACAAGGCGCTCCTGCCCCTGTTCCTTGCGTATGGCGTTACAACCGTCCGGGAATGCGGCGGAGACATTACACCCTCGGTCATATCCTGGCGCGACCAGATAGCAAAAGGTGAATTGGTCGGCCCAAGGATCTTTACAGCAGGACGAAAGCTGGATGGTCCGCATGCCGTATGGGCCGGCTCGATCCCGGTGGTGACACCCGCGGATGTGACCCATGCGCTCGACACCTTACAAATGCTCCACGTAGATTTTGTAAAAATATATGATAGTAAAATATCACATGACGCCTATCTCGAAATTATCAGACAGGCAAGACAGCGAAAGATGCTGGTCACCGGCCACATGCCCTATACCGTCGAGCTAAAAGAAGCAGCCGGCCTGGGCATGAACGGATCCGAACATCTCTACTACGTCTTTAAATCCTGTTCGTCCAAGGAAGACAGCATCACAGCAGCCATACAGGCGTCGGAACATAACCCCCGGCCGATTGGTCTGTTTGCGGCGTTACCTGCGCTGTACCGGACATTCGACAGCGTAAAGGCGGAAAAACTCTTCAAATACCTGGCGGCAAGGAATTTCTCGATCACCCCTACCCTCTTTATCTCCAAGACCCTGGCCGAAATAAAGAATACCGACCATACTAAAGATAGCCTGCTGGCCTATATCGATCCAAAGATCCAGGCAACCTACGCGGGACGGGTCAGGGGCGCAAGAAGACAATCGGACGAAGGCACCCGGTTCACTGAAAAATACGAGGCATTGGTTACCTCATTGGTACCAAAGATGTACGCTGCGGGAGTCAACATCGTAGCAGGTTCCGATTGCGGCGCCTCCAATTCCTACGTATATCCCGGTGAATCCATACATGGGGAGATAAAGCTGCTGGTCGGCTCGGGTCTTACACCGGCACAAGGCTTAAAGACAGCTACGCTGAATGGCCCCAAATTCTTTGGTCTCGAAAAATTTTATGGTGGTCTGCAAAAAGGAAAATGTTCCGACATGATCGTACTGGACCACAACCCATTGGAAGATATAAATGCCATCGACCAGATCAGCTCGGTGGTTACACATGGGAAACTGTATTCCAGGGATGACCTGAATGCTTTATTGGCTTCTATCAGGCATTGATCTCCTGGTCCCTAAACTGACTCCTCTTTTTCTACCGGGCAGCGGGTTATCCCTGCTGCCCGGTTTTTTTAAAAAGATTTGCGTAGTTAAATGACTTCACATATATTTGTAGTCAAATAGCTACGCAATGAATTTAAGACGAGACGTATTCCAGGCCATCGCAGACCCTACCAGAAGGGCCATCCTTCTATTGGTAACCTCCCAATCCCTCACGGCCGGCGCCATAGCAGCCAACTTCGACACGGCCAGACCGACGGTCTCAAAACACCTGCAGATCCTCACCGAATGCGAATTGCTCACGCAGCAGCAGAACGGCAGAGAGATCTACTATCATTTAAATCCGCAAAAAATGAAAGAGATAGCCGACTTTATCGAGCCATTCCGCAAAATGTGGGATGACCGGTTTGATAAGCTGGAAACCATTATGAAAAAATACAAATCAAAAAAATAAACTACCATGGAACGAAAGACAAAGATCCACGCCGAAGACGGCAAACAGGAACTGGTGATCACAAGGGAATTTGATCTGCCCCTGGAATTACTCTTCAAAGCCTATGTCGAACCCGACATCATCGAACAATGGATGGGGACAAAAGTGCTGAAGCTGGAAAACAAAAAACACGGTAGCTGGCAGTTTCAAACAGCGGATGGCCAGGGTAATGTCCTGTTCGGCGCTAACGGAACGATCCATGCGTTTATCCCGAACCAGAAGATCACCCGCACATTTGAAATGGAGAATACCCCATTTGGCGTCCAGCTCGAATTGTACAAATTTGAACGGCTCACCGACGACACCAGCAAACTAACCATGCACACGATCTATGAATCGGTTGCACAAAGGGACCAGGTGCTGAAATTACCCTTTGCCCAGGGCCTGAATATGGCACATAACCGATTGGAGGACATCGTAAACAAATTAAAATAGGCATCATGACAAAAAGAAATAAGATCATCTATTGGATCTTTACTATCTGGCTTACACTGGGAATGCTCTCCACCGGAATAGTACAGCTGTTAAAAATAAAAGTGGGAACAGGCGTGGGAGGAATGGAGAATATTATACATTTGGGGTATCCCGTCTATGTACTGGCAATACTGGGCACCTGGAAAATTTTAGGAGTGGTGGCATTGCTTATTCCAAAATTTCCATTGCTAAAGGAATGGGCATACGCAGGCATCTTCTTTACCGTGACGGGAGCGGCCATTTCGCATATCGCATCGGGCGACCCGATAAAGGATATCTTTCCTTCGTTATTATACCTGGTCCTGATTGCGATATCCTGGTATTTCAGACCTGCCGATAGAAAGGTCGTTTTTGTAAACCAATAAGGAATACAATGAATCCAAAGGTTGATTTCTTTTTTGACAAAGCAAAAAAATGGCAGGAAGAATTTGAGAAACTGCGAACGATCATTCTCGATTGCGGACTGACCGAAGAATTGAAGTGGGGCTGCCCCTGTTACACCTTTCAGAATACAAACATCGTTCTGATCCATGGATTCAAAGAATACTGCGCGTTGTTGTTTTTTAAAGGCGCCCTGCTAAACGATCCCAAAGGCATCCTGATCCGCCAAACCGAGAATGTACAGGCGAGCCGCCAGATCCGGTTTACAAATGTCCGGGAAATAACAAAACTGGAACGCGTCCTGAAAGCATATGTCTACGAGGCCATCGAAGTGGAAAAAGCCGGCTTAAAAGTAGAACTTAAAAAGACCACCGAATACGCGGTCCCCGAAGAATTTCAAAAAAAATTGAACAAGACCCCCGCCCTGAAAAAGGCCTTTTATGCATTGACCCCCGGTCGCCAAAGAGGCTACCTTCTCCATTTTTCCGCACCAAAACAATCCAAGACCCGCGAGGCAAGGATCGGGAAATGTATGCCGCAGATCCTCAAAGGAAAAGGATTGAATGATGACTGAATTACCCCTTCCAATTCCTTTTCCACTCCTGGAAATCCTTAGCAACAATCTCCTCATCAGTAAGCCCGCTTGCCTGGTCGGAGCACAAAAAAAGCACCGGCTCTCCCATGACCTCCGGACGTAAAAACTGCACGCCCGTCTTAGCCCGAAACTCATCCGGAACCATGCCCGTCTCCGTCGCTCCCCCTGGCTGCAGTATATTGACAGTGACTCCGCTTCCGGCCAGATCCTGCGCCATGATATGGGACAACGACTCCGTTCCGGCCCGGGAAGGGCCATACGGAATAAAGCCTTTCCGTTTCTTGGTCCCTTCCGACACGCCGATATTTATGATCCGCCCACTGCCGGTATTTAAAAAATAGGGAACAACCGCCTTTGCTACCAAAAAGTACCCGGTAAGATTGGTATCGATAAGATCCCGGAACCCCGGAGAAGAGATCTCCCAGAACGGTTTTGGATCCGTCAAAAAAAGAGGATTAACAGTCTGCATCCCGATCCCTGCATTATTGATCAGCACATCGATACCACCCCAACGCTGGTTCATCCCGGCAAGCCCTTTTTCGATCGATTGCTCATCCCGAACATCGATCAGCGCACCGGCACACTCTCCCGAAGAGGAAGTAACAGATGAGACGGCCTGATCGATTTTATTTTGATCTCTCCCGGTGATCAGGACCCTGCCTCCCTCCTTTACAAGAGCCTGGGCCATCGCCATGCCCAGCCCGCTCGTAGCCCCGGTGATGAGAATACGCTTTCCTTCTATGCCTGTATATTCACCCATGATTCCACTTTCCTTCTAATGTATTACTTTTTGGTTAATATTTGCAACTCCTAGCGGCCAGACAAAAAACAGCCGCAACTGTCAATTTTAGCATTAGATACTTGTTTGAACACGATATTACGGCTTTGTTTGCAATATACCTAAGATTTAAATGCATAAATCTTATACATATTATCCCCCGCACCATTCGTACAAGTAAGCCAACCCTGCCGGACTACCTGCAACGAACAGGGGCCATAAGTGAAAACCCTGATCGCCCTCTTCCGGGATTCGGTTTCCAATAGTTCCAGCATATCCTGCAACAGACGCCCTTCAAAAGGAGTATACAAAAAGAAGACGGTTCCCCGGGAATAGTCCCCGTTTAAGGCATCCGCATTTATAAAAGTCACATCGGACAGGCGTAACCGCGCTGCAATCGCTTCGGCATAAGCACAATAAGCCGGTTCATATTCAATCCCCCGGGCCGGGACCCCACTGATCAGACTCACGAGGAAGACTACCTGACCCAAACCGGACCCGATATCAAAAAAAACATCCCCCGGTCCCAATCCCGCCAGCGCCGCCATCTCGAAAACGATCCTTGCGGGCGTTTTTTGATAAAATACCATTTCCGGCTCCCGCTGTAAAGCCGCTTCAGGAATACCCCGGTCAAATAAAAGCCCATTTATAAAAACATCCAGGTCATCATATCCGATCTCATTCTCCACCCCACTGACATCCTCAATAGCATAACCCGTATAGCCACGAACCATCTCCCGGAAAGACGGCCCTTTGTAAAGACCGGTTCTGATCCCTTCCCGAAGCCGCGCAAACAGATCCCCGTCGATCCTTTCCAATTCCCGCTTTACCTTCTCCGCACGCCGTTTTAAGAATTCCAATTCCCCCTCCGGCTCACCCGTTGCCAACAAACCATCGATCCGATCAATTATATGAAAATCAATGAGGTCCATGGCTTCCGCCCGACCGGAAAAATTGGCCTCTTCAAAAAGGGCCGCCGCTTCTTCGATGGCCCGGATGTCGGATCGTATCCCCGATAGGGTCAATATGGAGGTAGTGCCCACGTATGATAAAGATAAATCTTACTTTTAAACATGCGCTCAACAACCCCCTGGTTTAAATGGACCGTTTTTGTCCCCGTTCTTTCATGGCTGATCTATCTATGCCATTCGCTGGTATCTTCCGGTTTTTACCTGGTAGTGCTGGCGGCTGCGCTCATCGGGAGCGTTCTGGCGGCGGTATACCACGCGGAAGTGATCGCCCACCGCGTCGGCGAACCCTTCGGAACGCTTGTATTAGCCATTGCAGTGACGGTCATCGAAGTAGCGCTGATCGTATCGCTGATGATCGCAGGAGGAAAAAAGGATGCAGGACTGGCCAGGGACACGGTATTTGCGGCCGTAATGATCATCCTTACCGCGATGATCGGCCTCTCCATCCTTGTCGGCGGGATAAAATATAAAGAACAAACCTTTGGCCTGCAGGGAGTGAGCTCCACATTGACGGTACTCGTATCGATCTCTGTGCTGACGATGATCCTTCCCAATTATACCGAGTCTACACCGGGACCGGCCTACAATAACAGCCAGCTCGTATTTGTAGCGATCGTGACCCTGGTCTTATACGGCACCTTCATCCTTGTCCAGAATATCCGGCACCGGGACCATTTTTTATCCGGTAACGAAGAGCAGGATGATCATGATACAAGACCATCCGGTAGGGACGCCGGGATAAGCTCCCTCTTTCTCCTGGTCTGCCTGGGTTCGGTGGTGCTGGTTGCCAAGACGCTCTCTCCAAGCCTTGAAAAAGCCGTAGACACGATCGGCGCCCCAAAATCCCTTGTCGGTATCATCATCGCAATGGTAGTACTATTGCCCGAAGGCCTGGCAGCCGTAAAGGCGGCAAAAGACAACAACTTACAAAAGGCACTGAACCTGTCCCTCGGGTCCTCCCTCGCCAGCATCGGTCTCACTATCCCCGCGGTCTCTTTTCTCTCTATCTTTACCGGTCTCCCGCTGTCTCTGGGGATCGATCTGAAATCTACCGTTTTATTCTTCCTATCGCTGATCGTTATCATCGTATCCCTCAGCACAGGAAAAACAACCTTGCTCCAGGGATGCGTCCTGCTGGTGATCTTTGCCGTTTACCTGTTTATCACCATCGTTCCTTAGGCATCACAAAGCAATCATCGTCATAATAACTTTTAGCGGCGGAGTAGAAAAACTTACTTTTTCCTCAAAGACCCAAACCCGACGCTCTGTAATTCAACCCGGCCGTCGTTCCGCAAGTCACATCGATGGTCACACCCGTTATCTTACCGGCCAGATCGGATGACAGGAATACGGCCGCATTGGCGATATCGGCCATCAGCGGTAGTTTTTTCAGCATGGTATCTTCCTCCATTCCCCGAAGGATCGTCTTCATGGCTTCGGGGTTACTGTCGATCGCCTCCTTAAATACCTTCGAATCCGGCGAACCCCCGGACCGGATATTCAGCACCCGGATCCCATAGATGCCAAGCTCCGAGGCAAGGTTCCTCGAAAAACCTTCTACGGCGCAACAGGCAGGAGCAAAACCACCCGTAAACGGATAGCCTATCCCCCCGGGCGTCGCCGTCAGGGATAAAATAACACCCGACCGTTGTTTTATCATGGCCTTCCCCGCGGCTATAGCCGTCAAAAAACGCGTCTTCATCGTCATCGTCACCGGCCTCACAAAATCCTCCATCGATATATCCACCAAAGGAATGTTTTGCACGACATCCACCCCCACGGCATTAAAGGATATGTCTATCGTCCCCGCCGATCGTACCACCCTTTCCAGGTGATCCGCAATGGCCTTTTCATCAAAACCGTCCACCACCTCCACTTCCGCCTTACCACCGGAGCCGTGGATCTCCCCGGCCGTTCTTTGAATAGAGGCAAGGGCCCGGCCGGTTAAAAACACCCGGGCGCCGGCCGCCGCCAGGGCTTTGGCGACCGCACCACCCAAAGATCCACCGGCGCCATAGACGACGGCATTTTTGTTTTGAAGTATCATATTCGTTGATTTATGATGTTGGACCCGACAATAATAATTTTTATTTCGCTATCCGTCACCCGGAATTTGTTAATTCTTATATTTAGGGGGTGCGCTTGTCCCCGTCACATGTGAGATACTATCTGTTTGTCCTTGCCGTCCTGCTTACTGCAGCCGGACAGCCCCTGTACGCCCAGCCCTATAAGGTCTTTACGATCGCGGGTACCGGCAGCAAAGGAATGAGCGGCGACGGCAGCCCGGCCGTTTGCGCAACGATCGAAAGCCCAAAGGGGATCGCGGTGGACGCCTTCGGAAATGTCTATATCGGTACCCAGAATAATATCCGGCGGGTAGACGGGAGGACAGGTATTATCTCGACACTGGCCGCAACCCAAAATACCAACCCTTATGGCGTGTGCATAGGCCCCGATGGCAACGTTTATTATGCCGACTATCTGGCCAACCTGATCCACAAGGTCAACGTGACGACGGGTGTAATGACGACCCTGGCCGGCGGGGGTACGGGTCCCCTGGGAGACGGCGGCCCGGCTATCTCCGCCACGATAAACCGGCCTACAGGCATAGCGGTGGACAGCAAAGGGAATATCTATTTTTGCGATGGTCTTGATGCCCGGATACGGAAAGTAGACGCGGTCACGGGGATCATCACCACCATTGCAGGGACAGGCATCAATACGGTCTCTTCGGGGGACGGCGGACCCGCCACCAGTGCGACGGTGCCCTTTCCGGAGTCGATCTGCGTAGACCAGGCCGGGGATGTCTATGAAGGCGAACTACAGATCCCGGCCACCTCCCGGGTCCGGAAGATCGATATGACTACGGGTATCATCACCACGCTCGCGGGAAGTAACCTGGCCGCCGCCACGGGTGACGGAGGACCAGCCGTCAACGCCAACCTGCGGGACCCGGCCGGTCTCTGCATGGATACAAAAGGCAATCTCTATATAGACGAAGGAGACTCCGGCACGCTACGGAAGATCGACGCGGTATCCGGTATCATCACCACCATCGCCGGACAGGATTTTAATATCGGCTTCAACGGGGACGGGACGGCCTTATCGACTACCTTCGACTTTCCGGTCGGTATTTGCGCGGATGCCGCAGGCAATATCTATGTCGCCGACGACGGCAATCACCGCGCACGGAAATTATACCAGGGCGCACCACCCGGCTACCCCAACTCCGCCATCAGCATCTCCGGCAACGGCAGCATCTGCGCCGGCTCGACAGTAAGCTTTACCGCGACGGCCACGGCCGCCGGCCCCAACCCGGTATATCAATGGGCGATCAACGGAGATACGGTAGGTACAAACAGCCCGGTATATGAGCCCCCAACGTTTAACAACGGGGATGTCGTCACCTGTAAACTGATCCTCTACCAGACGACCTGCCCCGCCATCCTCAACCCTGCCAGCAACAAGATCAGCATCCTCATCGGCCCGCCCGTGGCCCCGTCGGTCAGCATCTCGGCCGACCTCCCCCAACTCTGTACCGGCAGCAAAGTGACCTTTACCCCTTCACCGGTCAATGCCGGCCCGACACCCTCCTATCAATGGCTGCTCAACGGCGCCCCCGCCGCTACCGGCCCCACCTGGACCTCCACTATCTTCCAGGACGGCGATGTCGTCAGCTGTCTGATGGAGGCCGACCCGACACAACCCTGCCTGCTCTATAGCGACGCCATCGCCAACGATATTACGCTGTCGGTAAGCGCCTTCCCCGCCCCCGCTGTCACGGTTACGACCGGCGGCAAAGGGGTATGCCAGGGCGACCCGGCGATCTTCCAGGCGGCTGCCGCCAACGCAGGACCCTCTCCCGCCTATCAATGGCAGATCAACGGCATGACAGCCGGCAGCAACGATCCCGTTTTTACAGACAATCACCCGTCCAGCGGCAACAAGATCACCTGCCGCATGATCGCCAACAATGCAAACTGCCCGGTGCCCACCGGCGTCCTGTCGGATACCCTGTACGAAACGGTCTATCCGCTGCCGGTCATCGGGTTCGACCCCTCTTCCTACTCCACCGGCTCCGGACAACAGGTCCGCCTCAACGCGACCCTATCCGGGACCGGTATCCAATCCTTTACCTGGAGCCCCGCGGACTTCCTGACGGATGCCTCGACGCTGACACCCCTGACGGTGCCGCTGACGGCTACCACGGCCTTTCAACTGACGGTCACTTCGACACAGGGTTGCAGCAGCACGGGGAATGTCATCGTACAACTATTGGGCAAGTTTATGATGCCGGGGGCATTCACCCCCAATGGAGACGGGCACAACGACGTATTCCGGATCCCCCCCAGCACCTTTTTCACCCTAAAGGAGATGGATATCTACAACCGCTGGGGCGTAAGAGTATTCAACAGCCGGAATATCGGGCAGGGATGGGATGGCACCTATGGCGGTCACCCGGCACCGGCAGGCGTCTATGTGTATGCGATCAGCGGGGCGGAAGGAAATAACCCCGTTTTTGTAAAAGGCGCGGTTGTGCTGGTCCGATGAGTATATTTGTGCAATCATGGAACTTCGATCGCTACTCTCATACAATTTCAATAACGGGATCATGCCCCCGGTCTACAGCGACCATTTCCTTTTATCCGAAAATTTACAACAACCCTATGAATGCCCCGAACACACATCCGGCATCGGAATACTCCTGACAAGAAAAGGGAATTGTAATTATTATCTGAACGGATTAAAATATGAGGTCAATCATACCAACCTATTATTCGTAAACCGTGGCAGCCAGTTGGCTATAAAGATCACAGGCAAAGACGCGGCCCCTACCCTTTTATTCTTCCATTCCAAATTCGTCGATCTCGTTCAGCATAGCCTGCTCAACGGAAATGAAAAACTGCTCGAAGATCCAGCCGGCGAGCTGCCCTACGATTTCTCCTACCTCGAAAGAATATACAACCATCCCCATTTTCATGAGACCGTTTGCTCTTTGATCACACTGGGCAGCAGTTGCTCCTCCTTTGCCTCCCTAAAGGCGGATATAACAATAAGAAATTTGTTTGAGGACTTATTAAAAGAGAACCAGGATTCCTATAGGCTTTCCCAAAACCTCCAGGCAACAAAAGCCGCCACCCGGTTGGAGATCTTCAAAAGGGTCTCTCTCGCAAAGGAATGGATAGAACAAAACTATAACGCCGATAGTAACCTGGAGGAGATCGCCTCCATTGCCGCCATGAACAGCCAGCACTTCCTCCGGATGTTCAAACAGATCTATCATATTACCCCGCATCAATATCGGATGGAACTAAGGCTCAATAAGGCAAAACAATTGCTGGACTCTACCGGGCTGACGATGGCGGAGATCTGTCAGGTTATTGGCTTCGAAAGCGCTTTTTCATTCAGCCTGCTCTTTAAGAAGCGTTTTGGCCTCCCCCCTTCCCAGTTTCGCAACGGCTGAACGAAATTCTCCATTTTCGATAAGCCGGTTCTTCCCCCATCGTTTACTTTTGGGTCATACTAAATAAATAAAACAATGGGACAAACGACAGCAACGAATTTCAGCGAGTTCAAACTCCGGGTCAACATAAAGACCAGTATAGAGAATGCCTACAAGGCCTGGGCCACCCCCGCCGGCCTCGAATCCTGGTTTCTGAGAAGGGCTTTTTTTACCGGTGAAAAGGGAGCCGTCCGCGAACCCGATGCCGCCCTGCAGGACAACGACGAATACATTTTTCATTTCCACGGCTACCCCGACTCGATGGCGCCAAAAGGCAAGGTCTTAAAGACCAACGGCAAAAACCTTTTTAGCTTCTCCTTCTCCAAAGGCTGCCCGGTGACGATCTCCATTTTTTCGGAACAGGACGAGACGATCGTCGAATTGTTCGAAAGCCAGTTGCCGACCGACGAACAAACCATCAAAAGCCATTACATCGGCGATTCAAAAGGATGGATCTTCTACCTGACCAACCTGAAGTCGGTGCTCGAAGGAGGTCTCGACCTGCGGAATAAAAAGATGGAGCTCAAAAACGTGATCACCGCATAGCCGGCCCACCCGGTCAGCCGGGAATGTTTTTTATTTATGGAATTTTTTACTTTCGGGATCTATGGATGCAATCAACTTCATCAACATATCAGCTTCATCACAAAAGAACCAACATGCAGCCGACGATCCCCTTTTTTCGAAAGTTCCTGCTTTATTTTATAGCCGGCCTGGTCTGCTCGATGACCACACTTCGTATTGTCACCCGTCTGGCCCTTGAAACCGGGGGCAACCCCTCCCATACCCCCGCCCCGCTTATAGCGGTAGCACCCGCCCTTCTTATTTTTCTGGCCGGGCTGGTCTACCCTTTTGTCTGGCAATTAAGCAGACAGCGGAAAGAAACCGATAGGGAAAGACAAGCCGCCGGACAATTCCTTATTTGTTACGGTATCGCCCTCAACCTGGCAATGATCGGGCTCCAGAAATGGTTCGGACTACAGGCGCATACACACCTCGCCCTGCTGGATAACCCCCTAAGCAGCTTTTCCGGTGAAGACCTCAGCTGGGCCTACTTTGGACGCTCTCCCGCTTTCTTCAACGTCATCGGCGGATTTCAGATCATCGGGTCGGTATTGCTTGTCTTCCGCCGGACCCGGCTGGCAGGCGTGCTTGTCCTGCTGCCGGTCATGGTAAATATCTTCCTGATGGATTATTTTTATCATTTCTACCCGGGAGAGTTGGGACAGGCCCTGGGCCTGTTGCTGGGACTCTTGTACCTTTTATTTACGGAATATGACCGGCTACGGGCCTTCTTCTTCCAATCCACCTCCCGCTCCGGCATCGGGCAGACACTTGCCCGTCTCTCGGTCCTGTATATCCCTTTATTACTGATAACCTGCTTCTTTCACCTGCCGGAGAAAGACCCCGCCCATGGAAAATATACCGTGACAAACCTGTGGATCGATAACAAGCCCGTGAACCTGGACAACTGCGGAGACAGTGTACTGACACGGGTCTATCTCGATGAAGGACACGACTGCCTGTTCGAATATAACAGCCGGAAAAGATGGCTGATCGGAAATTATACGATCGACCGGCCAGCCCATCGCATGCTCGTCCTCTGGCATTATCCCGCCCATGTCCATGATACGCTGGTCGTACAGATGGCCGATATCCCCGGTGGACTAAGCCTCGACGGGAGAATGGGCAGCGCTCATATACGAATGGACTGGCATAAAGAATGAGGGTAAGGGTTTTTTATCTACTTTTATCCGATGAAACATTATACCCTCTTCTCTATCTGTATCATACTCCTGCTGGCTGCCTGTACGGTCAACCCCTATAAAGCGACAAACAAAACTTACAAGGACTCGGCCCGGCGTTTTGCCCGTATCCTCCGCGAAGCACCCCTGTCTACCGGCGCCGACTCGGTAGCACCCGCACCCTACTGGGTGGGTACGACCAATTTCAATATGCGCAAACCAAACTTTGTCATCATCCACCATACGGCCCAGAATAGCTGCCCCCAGACGCTGCAGACCTTTACCCTGGCCCGCACCCAGGTCAGCGCCCACTACGTTGTCTGCCGCGACGGTACCATCCACCATATGCTCAACGACTACCTGAGGGCCTGGCAGGCCGGCGCCAGCAGATGGGGAAACGTCACGGACATCAACTCCATCTCGATCGGTATCGAGCTGGACAACGACGGCTTTGAACCCTTCCCCGACGCGCAGATCACCAGCCTGCTCCATCTGCTGACAAGACTAAAACGAAGCTATAACATACCCACCGCCAATTTTATCGGGCACGGCGATATAGCCCCCACCCGAAAGGACGACCCCAGCTCCCTTTTCCCCTGGAAACAACTCGCGGATAAAGGATTTGGATTGTGGTATAAGGATACCACCGGTATCGCCGTCCCCGACGACTTTAGCAGCCTGACGGCCCTTCGGGTGATCGGCTATGATATACGGGACAGCAGCGCGGCGACAATGGCCTTCAAAAGACACTTTGAACAGGATACCCTCCGCACCTGGGGAGCGCCGGAAGAAAAACTCCTGCTTACCCTATACCGGCAATATGAATAATAAACAGGCCCCCCTTTATTTTCAGACCCCCCTCTATCTTCGCGGGTTTTTATTATTCCGCCGGATGATACGCACCACGGAATCCACATTAAAGTCGGCCTCGATCATATTGTAATTTTCCCAAAAGGCATCCGCGAGATAAGAACCTTTTTTACTACGATCCTCGATAAGCCTGTTATCCTTTAATATCTCCCCCTTCCGGAAGACCTCCGGATGTGCCGTATCGACCCGCGTGACCAGGTAATTGCTGGTCATCGAAAGAGGATTGCAATCAAAGGGCGCATCCCCATCTCCATAAAAATGTATACGTGAAAGCGTATATACATGGTTGAGATAATATTTCTCCCCGTATTTCCGGTATTTGACAACGACACTATCCGACAGCAAGTCGGTATGTATGGGCCCCTGCGCCCGCCCGCCAAGCTTCGCCGCCTGCTTCAGCGGCCAGTATTTCAATCCTTTGGGACTTAATATATAATCAAAGCTAAGAAAGGCCAGGCTCTGTGAATCGATGAGGATCCTCCCCCTGTACAACGATCGTTCTACCCCGTCTTTCTGATCAAAGGCGATCTCATACGCCGTCACCCCCTCATAATCGATGGTGCCGTTAAATACAAACGCATGGTCCTCTAACCCCCGCTCCCCCAATATCTCGGTTCCTTCGATCCGGCTGACCATATCAAAATCCATTAACCGCTGGGGCCTCCTGCCAAGATTGACATCGTTACCGTTAAAGGCGCTCCGGTCCAGGTCAGCCCTCGATTTTATAAGCCGGATCTGTTTGTTCTTCCGGTCATTATCCGGACTGTATATATCGAATACAGCCTCCGACAGATCGATGATCCTGTCCTCCGTTGTCCCGGACATCCGGTAGAAACCATTCATAAGATAAGGTCTGGAGGGATAATTATCCGGGATCCGGGCAAAAGCCCTCCGGAGCAGATCCAGCGCATTGACGGGATTGACTACCACCTCCGCCAGCTGAACTGCCTTTTCCTGCAACCGTATGATCCGTATCCCCGTATCGGATGGATCGACCATCAGCGCAACCGACGCATAACCGACATGGGATATATATACGCTGTCACGTACCCCATCCACCGGGATCTTAAAGATAAAATGCCCCTCTTCATTGCTCATGGTATTGATCCCATCCGCCCGGCTGCTCACCGTCGCATAAGCAATGGCCTCACCGGAAACGGCATTGATGATCCTCCCTCTCAACAAAAGAAAAGAAGGTATATCCTGGCCAAAACAGACCAAAAAAGAAAAAAAGACGGCCGGCAAAAAAAGCACGGCAATTTTGGAAACTTGCATATGCCCTATAGGAATGCAGTTTCCGGACAATAGGTTGCCTGACGCCGGTCAACGATCCGATAACGCAGGCCGCGAAGAATACCGGCTATTAAAAATAAGAAATAACACGCCCATCGATAACAGGATCAGGATCCCATAACTATACCCCAGGTTGTGCTCATCCCGGGCAGGAAAGAAGGAAACGATGCCATAACTCATCAACGAGACGATCACATAATTAAACCCGCCCGTAAGACCACCGGCAATACCCGCATTACCGGGGAACATGCCCAGACAATAGGTAAAACAAGTGTTAAAGGTATAACCGGCGCCTACATGGATGATAAAAGCAAAGAAAAGCAGCGAATAAAGATTGTCCACAAAATGAATGCTGGCCAGCATCACCACGGCAAACGACAGCTGCAGACAACTATTCAGCACCAGCCTCTTAAAAAAAGGCCGGTGGATGGTTGCCTTGCTGATCATCCCGCCCGTCATCCAGGCAAAACCCAGGACCAGCGAACTATAACCCGCCGTTACGGCGCTAAGCTGCAAATGATGCTCGATGATAAAGGAACCGGTCATATTAAAGACCATGACCATGGCATAAGCCAATCCCAGCAACCCGATGCCAAGGGTAAAATCGGACGTTTTCAGCATGTCGGCATAGATCTCCACGATCCGCTTGAACCGGAACTCCGTGGCCTTTTTCAGGGTCTCGCCGCTAAAGATAAATTCCAGCACCGCGATCCCTGCCGCTAACCCCGCCAGCAGATAGAAGTTGGACTGCCAGCCAAAAGCCGATTGCAGATAACCGCCAAGAAACGGCGCGACGATAGGTCCGGTAGACCAGATGATGGAAAACAAGCTCAGATAATGCCGCAGCTTATCCCCCGTGAACATATCCACGAAATAAGCACGCTTGGCCACAAGGACAAGCCCTACGGTTATCCCATGCACGACCCGCATACCATAAATAAGGTAGATGTTGTGGGTGATGGCGATCACCACACTGGCAAGCGCAAAGACAAGCAGGGACACAAGACTGATCCTGTATCGCCCATAACTGTCCAGCACACTGCCGATAAAAAGCTGGCTGACCCCATAGCTGATCAAAAAAACGGTGAGGGTCAGCTGCACCTGCAGACTGCTCAAATGCATCGTAACTGCCATGGTAGGCAAAGAAGGGATATAGATGTCCGTTGCAAACCCGGACAAAGGGAGTAATGCAAATGCAAGAAAGGTGGCCATACCCTGATGCCGCTCTTTTATTCTCTTTGTTCTTCTGTCACTTAAGTCCATTTCTGTCAATTTTTCCGCAAAGGTAGGACCTTTCCGGAAAAGGGAACGATTCCCCGCGGACATCCGCCGCAAAATCAAAAAAAACCAGGCTTTAAAAGGCTTGAATCTCAGCCAATTCTCACTTTTTTTCAATAAAAAACCGGTTTCCGCATACTTTAACGACCCCAATCCCGTTTTAAGCGAGCAAAAAGTAAAACAAAAAATACCCTTATGAAATCGACCATTCTGCCTTTCGTATTATGTATGGCTATCGTATCTACAAACGTCCATGCTGCTGACAGGACCTTAACGAATGAAGGCACACCCGCAAAAAAGAGTTCTCCCGCTGTGCACAACATCGTTTCGGATAAATTACCCGCCAAACTGCTTACTTCCATAAAGAAGGATTATAAGAGCTATTGGATCACCGGGCTGTATAAAGAAGAAACAAACGGAAGGATCTCCTATCATATCACTATCGAGAGCGCGGACCAGGTCGTGACGATGTGCGCCACTACCTCTACCAACTGGTCGATCATCCGCGCCGTTCCAAAAGACATGGCGGCCTCCTAAAGGAGCCACCCTGCTCACCTGAATTTTATCTGGCCGCCCCAAAATATTGGTCAACGGCCTGCAATATCCTTTTGGCAATGAGGGTTTCTTTCTCCGACCCGGTGATCCTTCCCGGACCCGGCTCGTCAGGGAGATACCCGCATTCCACCAGGATGCCCGGACAACTCCTGTTGGCATCGAGCACCGTGATGGTCTCGCTCTTCTGTACCACCCGGACCCCACCCCCAAACAGATCCTTTAATTTATCGGCAAGATAGCTGGCAAACAGCCTGCTCTCCACACCATACGGACTCTCCCTGCGCGACAGACAAATATCGGCGCCCCCGGATGCCTCCTTACCCTTCGCCGCAGCATTGGTATGGATCGAAATAAAAAGATCCGGTTTCTGCGCAACCGTATAATCGAGCCGCTGCCGCGGAGACAAACGCTCATCCCCCACCCTCGTAAACACCAGCTGCAGATTTGGATCGTCATTCAACGCCTTTATCCGTTGTACGATCGAAAGATTGATATCCTTCTCTTTTACTATATCATTCATCACCCCATTTTCACTACCGCCATGCCCCGCATCAAGGACAACGGTATATCGTCTTAACAACGGGCTGCTCACAGGGTTGCTCTTTACTCTCAACGCAAACAACAGTACCATCCCCATCAAAAAAGGAAGGATACTCCATCGACGGATAACCGAAAAGCGCGGCGGCCGCTGCACAAGCATCTCCACCCGCCGCTCCACAGGCGAATGCAGGAACCCGGCCACAAGCTCCGAAGCCTGTATGCCCGGAAAGGCGCTGGTCAGCAACAGTACCGCCAGGGAAGAGGGATCGCCATCCTCTATCGCTTCGGCATCGGCCAGGAACTCATGGACCATATTCAATTCCCGGAGGATCAGCCAGACAAAAGGATTATACCACCCGACTACCAGGCAGCCATGCAAAAAAAACCGGTCAAGACTATGCTTCCCCCGCGTATGCGCCCACTCATGCCGGAGAATGCGCTGCCCTTCCGGACTGTCGATGTCGACACGCTCGTTCCAGAAGATATAATGGAAAAAGGAAAAAGGCGTCCCCTTTGCATTAGAATACAACAGACAGACAGCCCCCCGCTGCTCCCGGCGACTGACCCGGATCAGATAAGCCACCCGCAACAACGAAATAAGCATCCGGATAAAAAAGAAAACACAGACAAACAGAAATACACCGGTGACCACCGGCGCCCAATCAAGTCCTGCCGGACTCCCGGGAGCCGCCCCGCCCTCCTCAAAAAAACCACCCCCGCCGGCAACCACCTGCAATAGCCTGACCATCTGTGGTTGCGCGTTCACCGGCCTTTCAAAAGAGATCCGTAACAACGGGATGATCCACGAAAAGACCGCCGCCGCCAGCAGATAGACCCGGTTATAGCGATGCAGCTTCTTGTTCCGGAGCGCAAAAGCATAATACCCATAAAATAGACCGGAGCATACAAATACCTTGAGCAAATAAAAAAAGAAGAACGGCATAGACTACTTTTTTTGTTTTTTGATCTGCTTCAACAATAGTTCAAGATCGGTGACGGATAGTTTTTTCTTGTCGACCATATAACTGACGACGTTGCTGAACGATCCCTCAAAATATCGCTCGACCAAACTCTTCAACGAATTATCCGTATACCTGCTCTTGGGGATCAACGGATAATATTCATGCAGACGCCCCATCGCCCTGATCCCCACAAACCCCTTCTCGATAAGGATCTTCAGGATCGTCGCTACGGTATTGGAGTGTGGCTTCGGATCAGGCAACTCCTCCAGGATGTCTTTTAAAAAACCTTTTTCGATTTTCCATAAAGATTGCATTATTTGTTCCTGTATTTTTGTTAGCTTCGCTTCCACTAAACTAATAGTTTAGTTATAAAGCTAGTATAAATATACCTTACGACAAAAAAAACTTCAGAACACCATGCGATCCACCCTCCTTCTTCTTACCGCCTTTCTTACGCTGGTACTATCCGCCACCGCCCAGAAGTCCACACTCAGCTATGACCAGATCTTCCACCATCCACCGGCATTCACCCAGCCATTGCCAAACATCGTCCGCTGGATCGACGACGACCACTACCTTCAACGAAAAGACAACGCCGGATCGACCGTCTTTGTCGAAGTGGACGCCGCAACCGGATCAGAGAAACCCTACCAGCCCGGATCGGCCCCCTCCCGAACAAACCCACTTCCCCCCTCCGGAGCTAACCCGCCGCCTCCCTCTTCCACCACAGAAAAAAACCTCCCCGCCGACGCCCTAAACGTCGAACCCTCCCCCGACGGAAAATGGATCGCCTATACAAGGGCCAACAACTTATTCGCAAAAGAACAAAGCACCGGCAAAGAGATCCGCTTCACAAACGACGGCTCGGAGAATATTTATAATGGCTACGCAGCCTATGTCTATTATGAAGAGATCCTCCACAAGGGGACACAACACAGAGCCTTCTGGTGGAGCCCCGACAGCCGGCACATCGCCTTTATCCATTTCGATGAAACGGACGTACCCGTCTTCTCCATCTTCCATTCGGAAGGTTCACACGGATTCCTGGAAAAACAACGCTACCCCCAGGCCGGCGATAAGAACCCAAAAGTAAAAATGGGGATCGTCTCCGTCGACGCACCATCGATCGTATGGGCCGATTTTAACGAAGCCGATGATCAGTACTTCCATATCCCCTACTGGACCCCCGACGGATCCGCATTATGGGTACAATGGATGCCGCGCAGCCAGAAGGAGCTAAAGATCTATTCCGTCGATCCGCATACCGGCGATAAGAAGGAAGTATACGACGAGAAACAAAAGACCTGGGTATGGGAGAAATATCCCGACTTCCTGGAGAACGGCCGCCAATTCCTTATCTCCAGCGATAAATCGGGCTGGTCCCATCTATACCTGTATAATATGGACGGCACGCTGGTAAACCAGGTCACAAAAGGAGACTTCTCCGTGGGAGGCACCATTCATATCGATGAGCGTAATAAAGTCCTTTACTTCCTCGCAAGAAAAGAGAACAGCGCAAGATACGACCTGTACCGCATCGGCTTCGACGGCAATGGAATGACAAGACTGTCATTCGGTAACTATACCCATGACCAGGTCCTGGCGTCACCCCATGGAAAATATTTTATCACCACCTACTCAAACCTTTCTACCCCGCCAAAAATGTCGCTGCTGGATAACAAAGGACGACGCATCCGGGAACTCGGTGACAGCAAGGGAGCCGACTATGACAAATACAAGCTGGCAAAAGTGGAACTGCTCCGCGTCCGGTCCCGGGACAGCCTCTTCGATCTGCCCATGAAGATCACCTATCCGCTGAATTTCGACCCCGCAAAAAAATACCCGGTCCTGGTGACGGTCTATGGCGGCCCGGGCCTCGGACTCGTCTATGACAAATGGTCCCCGGAACTGCGGCCCCAGTGGTGGGCAAAGGAAGGAATGGTCCAGGTCACGATCGACGACCGGAGCAGCGGACATTTTGGAAAGAAAGGAATGGAATACATCTACAAACAGGCAGGTAAACCCGAAGTAGAGGATTTTATCGACTGCGCCCGCTGGCTGCGCCGGCAATCCTTTATCGACACCACAAGAGTAGGCATCTATGGCTATAGCTTCGGTGGATTCATGGTGTGTATGGCCCTTACCTATGGCGCAGATGTCTTTAACTACGGACTCGCCTACTACCCGCTCGTCGACTGGAGACTCTATGACTCCTATTACTCGGAGACGTTTATGGGCACCCCGCAGGAGAACCCCGAAGGCTATAAAGCGGCATCCCCGTTGAACTATGTAAATAATTACAAGGGCCTGCTGCGCATAGTCCATGGCAATATCGACAATAACTGCCATCTCCAGAACACCCTGCAACTGGTCAATAAGCTGGAAGACCTGGACCGGCATTTCGAGTTAAAGATCTACCCGGGCGAACGCCACGGACGGGGTTCCTGGTCAGACGCTAAACGAACGAATTCTTACAACGAAGACGTTCAATTCATCTACGATCATCTGCTGAGGAAACCCATGCCGGCGATCTTTTGGAAATAACCCGTATAAAATATTCTGTAGCCAGTATCGCCCCGGCCAGAAGGACCAATTGCGGCGCCAGCCCGGCATGCCGGACACCAAACGAGATATCGGCAGCAGACTCTTTCGTAAGGTCCAGCCTCCAAACCGATCCCGACCCGGCCGCGACCCCGACAAGCAGCTGCAACACATTCACGGTAACATGGATCCCCGTGGGGACCGCAATCCCCCGAGACCATGCCGCCGCCAGACCAAAGACCAGCGACCATACAAGGGGACCGGTAAAGGCGACATACAGGCTCCAGCCATTGGTCACATGATATAAAGCAAACGCCACCGCAACAACAAGCTGCGATGCCCTTAACCCCATCATGGTCCTTAATTTTAAAAAAGGATAGGATCGGAAGGCCACCTCCTCCATAAAGGCAAGCGGCAACAACGCCAGGTACCCGATCATATCCTGCCAGCCGGGAGCATGGGCATTCTTCACCAGCCTTAGTCCGCCAAATTGAAGCAGCAAAAAGAGCAGTATCCCAAAGATCACCGCCCCGATCACCAACCCCTTCAAAAGACGCAACAAACTGCCGCGTTCCCAGACCAGCCCTATATCTCTAAAAGATCGTTTTTCAGTACGCAGGAAAATCCAGGTGACAAGAAAGGCGGAGACGGTCCCCAATACCCCATACACAAGCCTTGTGAAGCTGCCCCGGAAAAAAATGGAAGACAGCACTCCGCCGCCCATCAGCAACCCGATAAAGACTACCCAATATAAAACACAACGAAGGATCGATCTTGCCATTCAATAAATATACTACATCCCGGCTACCCGACAACCCTGATCCAGGGTCTTTTAAATGCCAGCCAAACCCTCTTCCTGCGCGGCACTATGTGCCGATTCAGCGCAATAAAAAGTAACATCAACAAGGGAATACCGGAATAGACCACGGTATCCCCCCAGATCCCCTCGAATATATTGACCTTTGCATCATAAGGATCTGTCTCCGTGTACCGGACAGGGATCGCCGTTCCATCCCGCAAATGCAGATTGCCAAGTCCATTAAAACAGATCGTGTCCTTCCCCAACCGAAAACAGATGATCGTATAATTAAGCGGCATCTGATCCCCTAGCTCGCCCATTCCCTCAAGGACCTGGACACCCATCGCCCTGCGGGAATGCGCCAGCCACCATAGCCTGTTCACAAAAAAGGGGGCACTGATGAAAAATGCGAGAAGGAGAAAGAATATCGTGCGATGAAACGTCATCGGCACAAATATACATAAGAATCTAATGCATAAAAGAAAAATGTAAAAAATCACAAGGTCTCCGCAAAGGGCCCGGTCTCCGCAAGAGCCCCGGTCGCCGGAAGTATCCGGACAAAAGGCCGTATACCAAGAAGAACCCTGGCCCCCCTCGGTATCAACGGCTCCATCTGCTCCGGTGTAAAGAAAAGGACAACCAGGATCAGCAGCGGATGCAGAGCGAGCACAAGCGTAGCCAACCAGGTTTCGACCGGTATACACTCATACCCGATGGTCATCATAGAATTAGTAGCCAGGGAATTCAACGCATACCAGATAAAAGGCCCGATAAATACGGCAAATAACAACCCAAAGAATTGATTCCGGCTCAATACAAGATACGGAGCCTTAAAACGTAAAAGGAACAAGGCCTCTTCTTCTATCTCCCGCATCTCCTGCCGGTAAAAGGAAGGAATGACCGAAGCATAGAACTTTTCAAAATCCCCGTTCTCCTCCAGGTTCTCTTCGACCAGGATACAAATATGATCGAGCAGGTTCTGCTGCAGATCCTCTATCCCGATGCCATGCCGGCGGATATCGTCCAGGATATAATCTACCTGTTCATCATTGATGGTATACATTTATGCCAGTTTGGGTTTTATGTCAAGCAAAGAAGTCATCGTATCCATAAAATTGGCCAGCTCCTTTACCTTTTCCTTTGTCTTCGCCTTCCCCGTCGGACTTAAACTATAATACTTCCGGACCCGCTTGCCGATAAACTCAACCTCCGTCGTCACAAAACCATCCGCCTCCAACGCATGCAGCGTCGGATACAAGGCGCCTTCGGTTATCTGGATCTTATCAAGGGTCAGCTCCTTCACCCGCTGGGTGATCTCATAACCATACATTTTCTTGTTGTCGGCCAACAGCTTCAGGACGATCGTCTTAAGAGTGCCCTTTATCAATTCGGATGAGTAGTTCATAATATTGTATAAAAGATCGGTAAACAAATATACATAAGATTTAAATGCATCTAGCTCTTTTTTTGGCCCCCGCCCTATTCTGCCCGCAGGCTCCTGGCAGGATTCATCAGGGCCGCCCGGGCTGATTGGAAACCCACGGTCAGCAAGGTGATCCCAAACGTCCCCAGGGCCGTCACGACAAAGATCCACCAGGACAAAGGGGTGTGATAGGCATAATGCCCCAGCCAGCGGCCCATAAGGTACGCCGCAATAGGTAGGGCGATCAGCAGGGATAGTCCCACCATCCTTATAAAATCCCCCGACAACAACGCCAGGAGATTGACCACCGAGGCGCCCAATACCTTGCGCAGACCGATCTCCTTTGTCCGCTGCTCCGCCATAAAAGCGGACATCCCAAAAAGCCCCAGACAACTGATGAAAATGGCAAGGATGGCAAACAACCGGGCCAGCCGCCCGATCCTTTCCTCACTGGCAAATTTCCGGGCATAATCCTGGTCGGCAAACACATAATCAAAGGGAACGGTCGGGGTAACCCGCCGAAAAACGCCCTCTATCTTCGACAACGCCCGATGCGCATTGGCGCCGGGATTGATCTTTATGTTGAACCAGTTGTAGCTCCCACCCAGCCAGAAAACGGTAGGCCGGGCCGGCTCAAAAGGTGACTCCATGATCATATCCTTTACGACACCCAAGACGATAAAGTTCTTGTCGAAATTGGCCCATTTGGATGTCCACCGGACGACCTCCCCAACCGGATGCTGCAGACCCATAAATTTCGCGGCGCTCTCATTGATGACAAAACCCGAAGAATCACTGCTATACCCCGGCAAAAAATTCCTCCCTGCTATAAATTGCCACCCCACGGTATTCCCATACTCCGGCGAAACATTCAGGGTGGCAAAGTCTTCATGAATGGCCGGACTCTTGTCCTTCCACATAAACCCGTTACTATGCGAAAACACCCCGGTCACAGGACTCTGCGATTCCGCCATCTCCGCAACCACACCGGTATTCTTCAGTTCGTTTCGCAACACCCCATATTTGGCAAAATATTCGGCGGACCGGATCTTCATCAGGATCAGACCATCCCGCGAATAACCGACCGGCCGGTCTTTGGCATACCGAATCTGGTTATACACGACGATCGTACAAATGATGAGGACAACGGAAACGGTGAACTGCAATACTACCAGCACCTTTCTCGGTACGACCGCCAACCGCCCGGCCCGGAAGATCCCCTTTAACACATGAACAGGCCGGAAGGAAGATAGATATAAGGCAGGATAGCTCCCCGCCAGCAGACCGGTCAGGAACATAAAACAAAAGCCGGCCACCCAAAACCAGGGATTTGCCCAGGGCATATGCAGATCTTTGGCCGCTAACCCATTAAACCAGGGCAGCGCCAGCACCGTCAACACGATCGCCAGCAGGAATGCCAGCACAACGACGGCATACGACTCACAAAAGAACTGAAAGATCAATTGCCACCTTTCCGAACCGATGGTCTTCCGGATGCCTACCTCCTTTGCCCTCCGCTCCGACCGCGCCGTGCTCAGATTCATAAAATTGATACAGGCCAACAGCAATACGATCCCGCCGATCAGCCCTACCAGCCGCACAAACCCGACGGCATCGGACTGGGCAACTCCATTCCTGAAATTGCTGTACAGATGCCAGTCCCGCATCGGATGCAGCCACAACTGGGGATGGGTGGCCGCTTCAAGCTTCATACCGGCCAGATGCTGCACGACCGCAAATTCGGCATTCCGGATACCCGACCCGGTCTGCTCAAACGTAGCACCCGGCAGGATCTTCACATAGATCCGGATCGCATGATTGTCCCAGCCCTTCTTTTTCATAAAGGGATTATTGGCAAGAAACCAATCCCAGGAAGAAATAAACTTCAGGGAAGCCAATGAACTGTTGGACGGCAGATCCGCATAGACACCGGTCACGATCACCTGACTGCTGTCCGCATCATCGATCTTTACCGATTGGCCAATAGGGTCAGAGTCGCCAAAGAACGCCTTGGCCGTAGAAGCAGCCAGCAGGATAGAACCAGGGGCATCCAATCCGTCCCGCGAACCCCTTAACATCTTCAGCGTAAACAGCTCCGGCCCCCCGGACTGCATAAACTGCCCCATAACCGCCAGTTTCTTCTCCCCGATCGTCAGCACGGATTCCCACGGCTGATTAGCCGCGACGATCCGGCCCAAACGCTCCCGGTAGTCGGACTCCAACACTCCGGCCAGCGGATAAGGCACATTGGTCGTAGTCCGGACCTCCCCCATAACGGTCTCATTCAACGCGACGACCCCGATCCGGTCATAGTTGGTATGTCCGGTATCGAAGGAAACCTCATCCCAGACCCATAACCCGATAAGGATCGCCACCGCCATCCCAACCGATAACCCGGCTATATTGATAAAAGAATGCAGCTTGCTTTTGACGAGATTACGAAAGGCAATGGTAAAGTAGCTCTTTAACATACATAAGATTTACCGGTATGAAAAAGACAGGAGGTTTGGAAGAATGTTGCATCCGCCCGCCCGGGGGAGTCCAATTCGGCATAACTACGCAACTACGACCCGTCTGGAGATTCGGGTATAAAGAAGAACACCGCTGAATATTATCTATGCATTCAAAAACTTTGTATTGCTGAGGATCTTTTTTGCCCTTGCCAATTTTTCGGGAAATAATGTATCCTTGGCAGAAATGCGCGTTTTTACTACCACAACCGTTGCAGAGGATGCACTTTTTTTAGAGGGATTCTTGGTACTACTTTTCTTGATTAACGGCATATATCAAAGTTAATTAATTCTTTTAATTAAAAAAGCAAAATATTCCAGTTCGAATTTAGGATCAAATAAGACTTCCGCACTATCGACATCAGATCCGATTAAACCGGTTATTCTAAATTCCTTATTGAATGTAGAAAAATACGTTTTGATAATCCTTGTGTATAGCCTGGTACGTTCATTCGTACTTCCAGTAAAAAAAATCTCAATTTGCGGGTATTCGGCAGTATAGTCCTTTAAAATATAGACTACTGTAGTCAGCACTTTCAAAATATCTCCATTGTTAGAACTAACCTTATCATCAACAGTACCATCCGGTAATAGATTTCCAAAAGCCAGGTTCATAATGCCGTTTATTCCAATTGGAACAAAATCCACGACTTTTTCTACTTTTCTTTTACCGGCACTGACAAAAGTATAACGAGCAGCGTGCGGGCGTTTATACGGGTATGGGTGGTACGTCATAAAATCACGGCTTGTTGTGTTGCTAAATAATATAGTATAAAGCTGCAAAAGTTAGTCGCATTATTTTGAAATTTTTATCCCCCCCAATACCCCAGCAGCACAAAGATTCATCAGGTGCCGCTCAAATAGCAGCCTTTTTCCGACCTTAGCAGTCTATTTGTTATTTTATGTCTGCCAACATACCTTTTGCAACGATCGACTGGGACACGATCCCCGCAACCGAACACCCCGGCGAAACGGGGATGGCCCGATGGCGAACGCTTCAATACGGTGACCTGCGGATCCGCATGGTGGAATATACCCCGGGCTACAAAGCAGACCACTGGTGCCGGAAAGGACATATCATCTTTTGCATCGAAGGAGAAATGACCACCGAACTGGAAGACGGAAAGGAATATGTCCTCCGGCAGGGAATGTCCTATCACGTGTCGGATGACCTCAGCGTTCATAGATCCCACACGGCAACCGGCACAAAATTATTTATCGTGGATGGAGAATTTTTAAAATCATCACTATGACCGTAAAAGAGATCATGACCCAACTCGAAAAGATGGGCGACGAAAAGATCAAAAAGATCCTTGCCCGACATGGCGTAAAAGAACCCTTCTTCGGCGTAAAAATAGCAGACCTGAAACCAATCCAAAAAAAGATCAAAAAAGACTACCAGCTCGCAAAAGACCTCTATGCCACCGGCAACACAGACGCGATGTACCTCGCCGGCCTCATCGCCGACGACGAAAAGATGACAAAGACAGATCTGCAAACCTGGGTAAAACAAGCGGTCTCTAATAATATCAGCGAATACACGGTCCCCTGGGTGGCCGCGGAAGGCAAACATGGCTATGCAATGGCCATGGAATGGATCGATGACAAAAAAGAACACATCGCCGCCGCCGGCTGGTCAACCCTCAGCAACCTGGTCTCGCTCAAACCGGACACCGAACTGGACATGACGGGTCTGAAAACACTCCTGGCCCGCGTAACAAAAACGATCCAAAAAGCAGACAACCGCGTAAAATACCAAATGAATGCATTCGTCATCAGTACCGGCGCCTATGTAACGGCACTGACAGGCGAGGCGATCGCAACCGCAAAAAAGATAGGCGTGGTAGAAGTGGATATGAACGGCACGGCTTGCACGATCCCCGACGCCATATCCTATATAAAAAAGATAGAAGACAGAGGCTCTCTCGGAAAAAAGAAAAAAACGGTAAAGTGCTGATCGGCTCCGCCTCTTATCCCCCTTCCGTTATTGCTTCCCCTCGGCCTTCTCCGCAACGGCGATCTTCGAATCCGCCGTGCCATAATATAACAGCCATTTCCCCCGAAAGGACACCAGCCCCTCCAGGAAACAAACCTGACCCACCTGCCCGGTGATCTCATAGGGCTTATCAGGACGTATAAAATATTGATCCAGCCGGTGCAGGATCTTCGAAGGATCATTCCTGTCCAATAACACCTGCCCCCCCGCATAGGTCCCTTCCGGAAGGGTGCTGTCCCCGATGGCAGGAATATTCCGCCCGTTATAAAGCAGCAGGATCCCCTTATCGGTCAGCATGGCCGGGGGACCCGACTCCACGAGGTCGCTGTCAAATTTTTTGGAACGTGTCGGAACTACGATCCTCAGATCGGGCATATTAAGCGCCTGCCCGCGCAACGGAACCGGCGGCTTTTCCCCGGCACTCATCTCCACCGGCGCCCAGTTGATCAGATCATCCGACACCGCCGCCCAGATAAACTGATCACCCCAATACATCCAGTATTTGCCATTGATACGGGTCGCGATTATCTTTCCATCGACATAACGACTGACGATGGCGCCCGACTTCGACCAGCTGTCGGCATACTTTCCATTATACGCCTTGGCAAAGACCGGCCCCTGCTTTGCCCAATGCAACAGGTCCTTCGAAGTGGCGATCAACAGCCTCGCCTTGTCCCCGTCAAACGCCGTATACGTCATATAATAAACACCCTTGTCGTCTTCCACCACCCGGGGATCCTCACACCCCCCCTCCCACTCATATTTCTTCTCCGCATCATTCGCAGGATAAAAAACCGGCTCCGCCCTTCGCGTAAACCGATACCCATCCACACTCTCCGCCAACCCTATCCGGGAAGTACCCGCCGGCTTGCCGACCCTGTCCTGCGCCCGGTAAAGCATCAGGATCTTCCCATCCTTTACGACGATGGCGGGATTGAACACATCCTTCTCCTCCCAGGCGACTTCCCGCCGGAGGATCGGATCGACAAAACGCCCCTGACCGGGTCCCAGGACGGGATTGACGCTGTCCACCTTGATAAAAGGCAACAACGCCCAGTCCCCTCCGGTATCGGAACAGGCCCCCAGCAATAATATAAGGATCACTACACCGGGTATCCGGTAAAACGGGCGATTTCCTGTCATTTGAATGGATTGATCTTTGTCATTTAAGATAATCAATTTCAACCAGCAAATGCCCGGCCCCCGCAAAAAAAAGACCGCCCATGTAGCGGGCGGTCCTTTATCTATCCTATTCTCTTTCTCTTATTTCGCCTTGTGTATATAGATCCCCCCCTGCATATTCTTCATAAGGATCTCAACCCCCCCTCCATTGATCGTGCCCTTTACCCAGTCTTCCTTTTCCAGCTTATACATCTTGTTGTCCGAGGATTTTACAACCTTTGGCTCGCTCTTGTCTATCGCGATATCGAAATCGCTAAAGATCTCCCCCCGATCGGATTTGAGCTTCAGGTTGGCCTTGGTGCTCGCCGGCAGGGTTACATCCACATTCCCATTCAGGGTGGAGAAGGCCATCGGGGCCTTGGGATCGACGGACAGAAAACTGACGGTCACACCGCCATTCACCGAATTGGCGACCACGGACCCCTCGATATTGGTCAGCCGGATGGAGCCATTCACATCCTGGACCTCTATTTCCCCTTTTATATTCTCCACATCGATATCACCCCCATTCACCGTCGACAGGGTGAGCTTTACATCCTGGGGGATCTTCAGACTCAGATCCATGGACTTGTTGGGATTGCTGTTGTGGACGGTCACATTGTTGTCATCCTCATGGGCAGTGACCTCATAGCCATCCGGCGTATGGATCCGGCGCATACCGGTCCCCTCGTCCCGATCCCCGTCATCGGAACCCCGTCCCCTGCTGTGGACATCGATCACGATCTCCTTACCGGGATAACTGACCACTTTTATGGAACCGGTCGTGATCCCTACCCTCAGCGAATAATGCTTCCCGGGACTGCTCAACGGGACTACCAGCTGCTCATTGGATGATTCCTTTGTCTCTTTGTCCTTTTGTGCAGAGACCTCCATACCGGTGATCAGCAGCAGTGCCATACCGGCGAATGTTCGTATGATCGTGTTTTTACGCATAGTCATCTTTTAAGATTGCTTTTTTATATAGATATTTCCATTCAGGGTTTCAAAATGATGGGTAAGGCCCCCGGCGCCGACCCGTACGGCCGTTCGGGCACTGATCTTATAGACGACCCCATTGTCTCCTTTCTCGGTGTTCCTGAGGATCATCGGCGGCAGGATCTCCACCTGCGGAAAGTCGGTATAATAGCTCCCGTTCATGCTCTTGAACTGCAGATCGGCGGATAATCCCGGCTGATAGCTGACGGTTATGTTCCCGTTGACGGTCCGGTAGCTGGAAGCAGCCGGCGGATTGCTGACATAACTCACATTTACGGCACCATTCACGGTATTAGCCATAATGACCCCCTTCGCCTGCGTCACGGTCACCGGCCCGTTGACATTGTTCACCCGCATATTGCCGGCCACATCCTTTACCGTTATAGCGCCCCTGTTGATCGTCGAGACCACCAGGTTCATGCTGAAAGGCACTTTTATCGTAAATTCAAGATTGAACCGGTAATGGATATCCCGATCCTCATTCCAGCGATTGTACCGTTTACGCGGACGCATATCCCAGGGATCGGCGATATATCCGATAATACTATCCTCCCGCTGTTCGAATTCCAGCCGGACTTCCTTTTTCCCTACTTCCAGGTCGGCCGTATCGTCGGCAGAGATGGTCTTGTCGATCTCCAGCAATACCTTATCACCACTGTACCCTTCGACCTTTATAAATCCACTGAAGTTGTAAATACAAAGCACGCTGCCCGGGCTCTTCGAGGGGGTGAGCTCCTTTGTGATATGCTCCTTAAATTCCTGGGCAAGGACCGGCTGCCGGAGACAGCACAGGGCCAGTCCCGCCAGCAGGGGGATGTACATTTTTTTCATATACGTTGTTGTTGGGTTTTTATCAGATCAGCCGGTGAATGCTTTGTTCGATCTTCTGGCGGACCATTTCATTGATATCTTTTTTCCGTAGCAATTCCTGCAGGGAATGGACAGACCGGCGCTCCATCAGCTTTACCATGACATCCGCGATGGCCGACTGCATCAGCGGCGAGTCCTGTTGCGCAATACTTTGTATCAACCCCTCCCGGACATACGGCTCCTGCGCAAATCTGACAAGGGCTTCCAGGGTCACCAACCGCACATTTACATTCGGGTCGTTATTCAATGTCGTCAACAACGCATCCGCCACCTGCCGGTCCACCTTGCCGATCCCATCGGTATAGCTCACCCCCCGGATCCGCTCGGAAGCGGAAGGGTCCGCCAGCAGGTTGACCATCATGGCCTGTTTCATCTCCCGGACCTGCGTGGTCAGCTGCTCGACCTGGCCAGCGGCCACCGCCTCATTATTATGCGTGCCGCGGTTTAGAAAGTACCCGGCGCCAAGACCGGTCAGCAACAAAAAGATGCTAAAGGCAAGGGGTAACCGAGGCTGCAGATGCCAGAGCCTTCCCGATCCCGTCGCCAGCCTTCTCCACCAGCTTTCCCCGGTATCGTTCTCCCGGCTATAGTTATGAAGAATGGCCTGAAAGCCCGCCTCCATGGCAGCAGAAGGCTCGGGTGCGGGCACTTCTCCCATCAATAGCCACGCCTCCCGCAGACCGGCAAGATCGGCCTGGCACTCCGGACAGGTTTCCAGGTGCATTTCCAGTAACACCCGCTCTCCGGCATCCAGCTCACCGGCCAGAAGCGCGGTCAGTTTCTCTTTATCGTACACACAGCTCATTTATTACAGGTTCATTTTTAGATAATTCGTTCGCAAAAGCTGCAAGGCGCGATGGACCCTGACTTTTACCGCCCCTTCACTGATGTCCAGGATCCGGGCAATCTCACTGTACTTCAGCTCCTGCCAGCGGGACAGGATCAACAGCTCCCGGTTTTCGGCGCTCAGGCTCTGCAAGGCGGCTTCCAATGCCTTTAGCTCCTGTTTCTTTTCAAGGGGAAGATCGGCATGCTGCTCCCCCGCTATCCTCTCCTCCACCACCTCCACCGGGTAATGCCCCCCGGTCTTCCCGCTCCTCTTAAAATGATCATTCAGCACATTCCGGGCCACATGATACATCCAGGTCTTAAACTCACCACCGGTAAAAGCATGGCGATATTTCAGCATCCGGAAAAAAACATTCTGCACGATATCCTCACTGGCCTCCTTTTCCTTTGTCATATGAAAAAGGAATCCATACAAAGGACGATGGTATCGCTGGAACAGCAACCCCATCTTATCCAGATCCCCCCCTTTTACTTTTAGCATAAGGGCGTTATCAGAAAAAAAATCCAGTCTGTCGGTCAATTTTTGCATGCAGGTCTGCCTTGTAAACTCCGGTGGGAAGAAATGGTTACAGGAATATGAATATTTTATTGATTTGTCGCCGGATCAATCGATGCCCGGCCCTATTCCGCCCGCAAACTCTTCACCGGGTTGGCCAGCGCCGCCCGGATGGTCTGAAAACTTACCGTAAGCAGGGTAAGCCCCACCGCACCAAGGGCCGCCGCGGCAAAGATCCACCAGGATAGCCCGGCATGATACTGGTAATTGCCAAGCCAGCCTTTCATGATCCACGCCGCCACCGGCCCGCCGATAAGCAACGACAGACCAACAAGCACGACAAACTCACGGGACAAGAGGTTCCAGAGATGAAAGACAGAGGCGCCCAACACCTTCCGCAGACCGATCTCCCGCGTACGCTGCTCGGCGACAAAGGCGCTCAGCCCCAGCAGACCAAGACAGGAGATAAAGATGGCCAGCACGGTAAAAAAGCCGGCCAGCTTCCCGATCCGCTCCTCATCGCCAAATTTCCTGGCGTATTCCTGGTCGGCAAAACGATATTCAAAAGGATTCTCCGGATCGTATTTTTTATAAACAGCCCCGATCGCGGCAAGGGCCGTGGTCATGCTGGCCTGGGGCCTCAGCCGGATATTCAGGGTATTGCGGCGGGAAGAAGAGCCCATATAAAAAAGCATCGGCCGCACAGGCTCATAAGGCGTCTGCATGATCATATCCTTCACCACCCCGATGATGGTATAATGCCCGTCATCCCCCCAGGTGATCCCTTCCCCGACGGGATGGGGCAATCCCATATATTTAGCGGCGGTTTCATTGATGATCATAGCGGTCGAATCGGTGGCAAACGCTTTTGAAAAATCACGCCCTTCCCTGATCTGCCAGCCGGTTACGGCCCCAAAATCCACATCGACCGCATCGGTGGTAAAGCTTTCCTGCAATGACGGATCCTTCCCCCTCCATTTAAAACCCATATTGTTGACATAGGTATTGGTGGGTGCGCTCTCGGAGGCAGCGACCTCCCCGACAAACCCTGTCTCTTTCAGCTCACGGCTAAGGGCATCAAAATGCTGACGGATATTATCCGATTGAATAGATGCCATGACCAACCCTTCCCGGCTATAACCTACGGGTCTGTCCTTTACATACTGGATCTGGTGATACACGGAGAGAGTGCCGATGATCAGGATGATGGAAACGGTGAATTGTACTACTACCAGGGCTTTGCGCGGGATCGACGCCAGCCGCCCGACACGAAAAGTACCCTTTAGCACCTTTGCCGGACGGAAGGAAGAAAGATAAAGAGCAGGATAGCTGCCCGCCAGCAAACCAGTGACAAGAACAAATCCCACCCCTGCCAGCCAGAAAAGAGGTTGATCCAGGGGCAGCGACATCTTCTTGCCGGCAACCTCGTTAAAGAAAGGCAACAGCCCCTTTGCAAAAAAGATAGCCAGCACAAAGGAGAGCAGGGCCACCAGCAGGGACTCGCTAAAGAACTGGCGGATCAGCTGACCACGCAGGGAACCAATAGCCTTTCGGATGCCTACTTCCATTGCCCGTTTTTCCGAACGCGCGGTAGACAGGTTCATAAAATTGATACAGGCCAGCAGGAGTACAAAAAGACCGATAAGGGCAAAGAGACGTACATACTGGATACGGCCACCCGCAACGACCCCGTTCTGGAAATCGGAATGAAGATGCCAGCTATCCAACGGATGAAGAAAAAGCTCGGGTTTAAAACGGCGATCCCCTTCGCTGTACTGGTATTTGACATCTTTTATAGCCCGGGAGTCAGCAGCCATATCGGCCTTGTCATTGACCTCCACATAGGTGCTGAACCAGCTGTTGCCCCAACCCAACCGCGCAATATTCGGGTCGCTGCTTTCCAGGTACGCAAAGTCGACGATCCATTTCATACCGGAGAAGGAAGAATTATCGGGCAGATCATCATATACACCGGTCACCTTAAGCGGCTCCTTATGATTTAACTTTATGATCTTCCCCACCGGATCGGCTGTCCCAAAAAGACTCTTCGCCATCGAAGCCGATAACAGGATCGAAGCAGGGTCCTGCAGGGCCTTGTCATTGCCGCGCAGCAGGTGGAGATGAAGCATATCGATGATCTCCGAGTCCGTAAAAACACCGGAAGGCTTTAGTTTTTTGTCCTCATAATCGATATTCCGCTGGGTAGGACCGGCAAAGGTCACGACATGCCTGAACCGGCTGCCATAATCCTTCCGCAGGGCAGGCGCAAGCTGTTTGGCCTGCCCCCACCAGGTCTGGATGCCGCCACTGAGGTTCTGGTTCTGAAGGACGGCGGCAATACGATCATGGTTCGGGATGCTTTTGTCAAACGACAATTCATTAAAAAGCCAGAGACCGATAAGCAATGCCACGGACATCCCGATGGCAAGACCGCCGATATTGATGGCGGAAGAAAACTTGTTGCGGACGAGGTTGCGAAAGGCGATCTTCCAATAGTTCTTTAACATGGTTAGTAGCGTTAGATGGGTTAACCACGGGAAGGACTCCAAGCAAATGCCAGATTTTAATCGGCTGATAACCAAATATGTATAGAGCCATCCCTCTATCTACTGCCCGCTTTTGATACAGGCATTGTTCGGTTTAACTGATCAGCTTATACCCCACCCCCCCGTACATTCATGATCTTTACATCGGGATCCTGTTGGAGATATTTTCGCAGACGGGAGATAAAGACATCCAGGCTCCGGCCGGTAAAAAAGTCATCGTTGCCCCAGATATGCAGGAGGATGTCCTTCCGCTGCAACAGCTGGTTCCGGTTGAGAAGAAAGAGCTTCAGCAGCTCCGCCTCCCGCGCGGTAAGTGCGATAGTACCCGCCCCCGCACGAAGGATGGCTTGCGAATACAAAAAGGAATATTTCGTCCCGATGGGAACGGGCGCCTCAAAATCGGCCGCTCCTCCATATAAGGTGCGGGTCCTGCTGGTTAGCGCCCGGATCCGTACCACCAGCTCCTCCATGCTAAAAGGCTTTTTAAGATAGTCATTACCCCCGCTCTCAAAACCCGTCACCACATCCTGCGGCAATGATTTCGAGGTAAGAAAGAGAATGGGGACTTCCATGTCGGTTTCCCTGATCCGGCGCGCAACGGCAAATCCATCGGCATCCGGCAGCATCACATCCAGGACGAGGATGTCCGGCCGGCTGGTATAATAGGCTTCGAGGGCCGCCGAGGCAGTAAGATGATGGACCACGTCAAAACCCCGGCTCTCCAGGCTCTCTTTTACGATCTCGGCGAGGAAAGGCTCGTCTTCCACAAATAATATGGTCAGGTTCCGATGGGTCATCCTCCGATCTTGAATCCAAGCTGAAATATACTTCCCTTACCCGGACTGCTCTCCGCCACACACCACCCACCCTGCCGCTGCATGACGAGCCGCACATAGGTCAGCCCCAGCCCATACCCCTTTACCCGGTGGATATTCCCCGAAGGCACCCGGTAAAACTTGTCAAAGATAAAAGGCAGATCGGCCCGCGCGATCCCGATGCCATCGTCCCGGATATCCAACATAAAATATTCCCTGTCCCGGTGCAACCGGAGATGGATCGAGACCTCGTCTCCGGAATATTTGACGGCATTGTCCACCAGGTTGTTCAGGACATTGTGCAGGTGCAGCTTGTCGGCGATAACGGTCCCGGCTCCCGAATCATTCACATACCCAAAAACGATCTTTTTCTCCCCCTTCAGCGAATGACTCCCCATGACCTCTTCAATCAGGCTGTCGATATTCACCGGCTCCATCTTCAGATCGAACTCCTGCTTTTCATAAAGAGAAAGATACAAGATCCTGTTCACCATATCGGACAGCCGCTGCAGCTCACTACCCGAAATATCCAGGTAACGGGCCGTCCTCACCGGGTCCTCCAACGCCCCAAACCCCTTCAGGGCGTCGACCGCAGCCGTTACCGTCGCAATGGGCGTCCGTAGCTCATGGGAGATATTACTGATAAAATCGTTTTTGATGGCCGAGAGTTTTTTCTCCTGCCGGATGACACGAAGAAAGTAGTATAAGGCATACGCCACGATAAATAACAGCAGCGCAGAGGTCACAACGATCCCGGTCATCTTGCTAAAAAGATAGCTCGTGGATGAAGGGAACAGGGCCCGCACATAATTTTCGCCGGGATATACCCGATAGGTGGGGAAGGCCTTTGTGATGACCGGGTACCGCCGTCGCAGACTGTCGGGGAAGACATTACGGTTCATCGTGTTGTCATCATCCCGCATATAAAAGGTAAAGGACTCCCGGATGCCCCGTTGCGCCAGCAGACGCTCAAAGACAGGACGCAGACGGGAGGTGTCAAAACGGTATCGCTCCGCCTGATCGCTCATATACGCACCCAGGTTCTGTGTATGGAAGAAAATGATGTGCCGCTCAAGATCCTCGTCCCGGTACTCACGGGCATAATCCCGGGCCACCAGCCGTTTTACGGAATCATTGCCGGCAACGATCGGCAGGTTCAACAGCTTCATGGAAAAGGAATGACTCTCTTTCTGCCCTTTTACATTCCTCACGGTATACACGTTCACCCGCTGGATATCGTTCCATTTGCTGGTAATGGCGACCTGGGTGGTATCCAGCAGAAAACGATACAATAACCCTTCCAGCGTATCACAGCGGAGCCGGAATTCGGTCTTTATGGCATCTTCAAAAGCGAGATTTACTTCTTTTTCAAACCGTTCCCCGTTGACCTGGTAATAATTCCGGATCCAATAAAATTGTAAGGCCACCACACCCATCACGGCGGCGATCGCAACGATAAATAATAACCGGGTGTTCCTGCTCATCCCTTCAAATGTAGGCCCTTCTTACCAACCCGCCTTTTCTGCTTAACATAAATTAACAAAGGATAACGAAGCCGATAACCCAATAAGCCGATGGTATTTGGAAGATTTGTATAAAAAAATATGCGCATCCTCCAAAACATCCTGCCCAAAATATCCCGGACTACTTCCCCCCGGGTATCCGTCACTCACGTCAAACTCCCGGGCATCCCCCTCCTGTTCCTCCTTATCCTGACTTCGATCGGCAGCACACAGGCACAACCCCTGTTAAAGACCGGCGACCCAACCCCGGATATGATCATCCGCCCGATCATCAATGCTCCCATGACGGCACTGGACCTGCGGGCCGTACCCGGAAAATTCCTGATCCTCAATTTCTGGGGCACCTGGTGCTCACCCTGTCTGCCCGAAATGGACAGCCTCACAAAATTGCAGAAGGCAAATAACAACACGATCCAGGTCATCGCGATCTCCGACGAGCCCGTTGGGAGATTGAAAAAATACCTGGAACGCCAACCCTCCACCCTCTGGCTGGCCTCCGATACAAGCGAGATCCTTTACCGGATGTTCGGCTGGCGCTATGTAGGACAGTCGGCGATCCTCGACGCGGGAGGACATATCCTGGCATTGGTACGGACGGACTCCATCGATCAACATTTGATCGACCGGCTCTTACGGCATCAACCCGTCCGCTCGTCCGCAGAGACGGGCATCCAAAAGGATGTCGATTCGGACCCCTTCTCCATCGACAGTACCCTGCGTTTCCAGTTATCCTGGAGCGCCTACCGCCAGGAGATGCCCTCCATGTCCCGGACCTGGTTGAAGACTCCCTTCGAAGGAAGACGCCGTACCTATTTTAATACATGCCCCATAAATATCTATCTCGATGTCTATAGCCTCACCCCTCAGCAGGTGGTCTATGAGGTGCCGGAAAAAAGTATTTGTAACTGGGAAGATAAGAGCTCCCTCTGTTGTCTCGATCTGCTGGTACGGCCGGAACAAAAGGACAGCCTGTTGATCCTGCTGGGACAGACCCTCGACCGGCTGGTCTCCTTCAAGACCCGGAGGGAACGTCGCATGATCCCGGTCTATGTCTTAAGCCGTTTACCCGGTTCCACCGCCCTGCCGGTCTCCGCCGCATCGCAAAGCAGCTTTGATTTCAGCGGCAGGGGATTCAACGGCACGGGAATACGCATAAAGCCATTCGCAGACTATGTATCCAATGAATTAAAACTCCCGGTGATCGACGAAACGGAACTAAAAGAGAAGTATGATATCCATACGGTAAATACCCTGCGGACGGAAGAAGATCTGCTGGCCGCGCTGAAAAAACTGGGACTGACGGTCACAAAGACCACCCGCGAAATGGACATGCTGGTAGTCTATCGTTAGTGTCTTTACCTGCCGGAGGCTACCCTGCCGGAGGCTCCCCTGCCGGAGGCTTCAACCGCTCTTCCCGCACCCTCCAGGTTCTCCCTCCGCATCTCCGCATACTTGCGGGAAAGGACAACCCCCTGCGCCCCCGCCTCCAACGCCGCCATCGTTGCGGCATAGCTGTCATCCGGGGTGGCCCGCCGGCTGTCCGGCCCTACGGGGATGCTGATGTCGATACCCGACAGGATACCGCATCTTCCCTTTACACCGGCCAGCGCCCGGCGGGTCTCACGGGCAACATAATCCGGCGGCAGACCCGCAGTGGCAAGCTCGCCAAATTTTGGCATCCCTTCATAATTCAGGAGATGGTTCAGAAAAGAATAGACCTCCTCCCGGGGCATGTCCCGAAAGATCGTGGCTCCGATGTTCCCGATAAAATCGGCATATCGCTCACCGGCACAGTTATTATACGTCGCCGGTTTGAGAAAGTCGGCCCTGCCGGCAAGGTGATCATAATCGAGCGATGCACGGGTAAAAGGATTAAAAGAAATGGTCTGCTCCACATGAAATACAATGGGCAGCTCCTTGTGTATGGATCTTACCATCGACCTGACCTCATCCCATATCCGAAGCTTTCCAAAATTACAAAGCTGGTCATAGGCCACGATCTCGGGGAAATCAAGCAGGATCTGCTGATAGGTGACATAATACCCATCCGAAGGACGCTGGTCCTTTATCGCCGCCTGCACATAGGCATACAATCTTTCATACCCCTGCTTTGCCCTGTCAAAATCGATATGCTGCTCCAGGGCCGCCCGGCGATGATGCTCGCAAAAACAGGCGACATGCGAGGTGTCGCCCACTCCCTTGCGGAACGGGGTGATACCAAGCACATTCATATGCGGCCCGCTTCGCTCATTTAAGAACAGGATCCCATCCACGGCATAGGAAGAACAAAGATCAGCGGCCAGACCGGTCCAGAAGGCCCGGACATTCGGATTGAAGACACAGGTGCTGACACTTCGCGCCGGATCAAAGGACGACCGGCCACGAAGATCGACTTCCGCACATTCCTTCAACCCCGGTACATCAAAAGCCTTGTCCCAGCGATCCTCCAACCCCCCAAAGACCTTCATGCCCCTTTTCCCGGCAGCAGCGATGACCTCAGCGAGGATATCCCGATCGCCAAGATCCGGAGCACGGGTGTCTTTTAATACGGTACGCTCAAAAAAGGAGGAATGCTGTTTTGCAAAATACCCCCCATGAAATCCACCCCCCTCCGAAGCCAGCTTCCCATGACCCGGATAAAGACGCCCGCCGCCCATCCGCCCCGCAAAACCCTGCCCATACGTAAAGGCAGTGAGAAAGAGGGTATTGACAGCCGCCTTTTCCTGCAACCAGTCCAGCAACGGCCCCACCCCCTCATCCACAAAAGACTCGGGCCCTATCTGGATCCCAACGATCTTCTTCCCGGCGACGGGTGATCGCTCTGTCTGTTCTCCCAACACTCTTGTCAAAGGCTGCAAGGCCGCAACCGCAGCCAGTGCGGCACTGCTCTTTAAAAAATCACGACGACTGTTTTGCATATCCATAACGGGGGTATTACATGAAGATAAGTCCCCGCTGTCGATTTTCCCCTATTCCCCCGCCCGAAACACTCTGCTCAATATCTTATTCGTCTGCTGCATCGTCTCGGTCAACTCACCCAGCCCTATGCGATTAGTGTCTTTACCTGCCGGAGACTCCACCCCCGGCGGCATCCCTCCCGCAACCTCCACACTCTTCTCCCTCCCCGGCTGCCGCCCTATCCACTCCAGCAATCCATAAATACAGAAGATCCCCGCCTCCACCAATAGACCCACCGTCAGGGCATCGTCCGAATATTCCTTGTGCTCTATCTTGGCCCAGGCCCCGAATACAACGACGGCGGCGCCGAAAGAATAAGCTGTGTTGATGATCTTTTCGAGTTGCATACGTGTATGTTTTTTACAAATATACATAAGAATACAATGCATCTAATTCATTAGCTAAAATCATCCGCCGGCCCCCCTCTTCATCCCCTGTTTTTAGTTCGGCTTTTACATCCCTTAACCATTCTTTTAATCTGATTTTAATATAGTTAGCGCAAAATCATCCGATCACCAGATATTTTTTCCTTCGATAAAGATTTTAATGTCATTTTTAGCAAAATTCCATAATCTTTGCGTGATTTTACTCCTCCTCACTGATCATATTCGAAGAAACGCTAACCTGGATACAACCTAACGACTCGCTAGGACTCATACCCTATTATAAGGATGCATGCCATTAAAAGAAACAGACGGTTATTTATGTCAAAAATTACAGCAGTGAAATTCACCGGTTTTATCGCTCTCTTTATCATCTTGTCGCACCGGGCCGACGCCCAGACCGGCAATGCACCCCCCGATACCGCCCTGACACTGGACCAATGCGTGTCCTATGCCCTGACACATCAGCCCGCCCTCAACCAGTCGCTGATCAACGTCTCGATCACAAAGCTCACCAATTCCATCAACCTGTCCGGATGGCTTCCCCAGGTCGGCGTATCAGCCAACCTGACCCACTACCTCACACTCCCTACCTCCTTTGTAAAGAACGCCGGCGGAACAACGGTACAGCAAAAGACCGGCGTCGTAAATACAGCCGTTCCCGTCCTGTCGGTCACCCAGACGATCTTTAACCCTTCACTGCTCTATGCATCCAAAGCGGCCCACCTGTATGTTCAACAGGCCGAACAGATCACGGACAGCACAAAGATCAATATCGTCGCCACGGTCAGCAAGACCTTCTATGGCCTGCTGCTGACCCTGGAACAGATCAGCGTATTAAAGGAAGACACGGCCCGCCTGAATAAGAATCTCAGCGATACCTATCATCAATATGTCAGCGGCATCGTCGATGAAACGGATTATGACGAAGCCGCCATCACGCTCAATAACTCGAAAGCCGCCCTGAAAACGGCTATCGAAAGCGTCCGCCCACAATACGCCGTATTGAAACAGGTCATGGGCCTCCCCCCTGAACAACAGTTCAACGTAAGCTTCGATACCACACAGATGATGAAGGATATCGCCTTCGATACGACACGGTCACTACAATACCAGCAACGCATCGAATTCCAGCAACTGCAAACGGCCAAGAAGATCCAGGGCTCCCTGATCGACTACTACCGCAAAGCCTGGCTCCCGACCGTGGGCGCCTTTTTTGATTACGATTACGCCTTTCAGAATAATAACTTCGGAAACCTTTTTTCCAACGCCTACCCCTACTCCTTCATCGGCCTGTCGGTCTCGATGCCGATCTTTACCGGGTTCGCCCGGACAAACAGCCTGCAACGGGCACGCCTCCAGGGACGCCTGCTGGACTGGGATGAGACAAACCTGAGATCACAGATCTACTCGGAATACACGTCGGCAATGGCGAACTATAAAAGCAACCTCTACGACCTGTATTCGACAAAGGAAAATGTCAACCTGGCCAAACGCACCTATGACATCGTGGAACTGCAATACCAGCAGGGCGTGGTCGCTTACCTGAACGTGATCACCGCCGAATCGAACCTGATAACCTCGGAAATAGGATACCTCAACGCCCTGTTCCAACTCCTGTCGAGTAAGATCGACCTGGAAAAGTCCATGGGATATATAACCGTTAAAAATTAAAGCATACAATAAATCACGTTTATGAATAGACTGGCATTGAGTCTGGTTTTAATCAGCGGTCTGGCCTTCTTCTCCTGCCAACAGAAGCCGCCTGCACCCACTCCCCCTACACCCGTCAACCTGATCACGGTAAAGTCGCAACCCGTCCTTTACTATGACAAATACCCCAGCACGACCCAGGCACTGATGCAGGTCGATATCCGCCCGCAGGTACAGGGCTATATCACGGGGATCTTCTTTACGGAAGGCACCCACGTCCATAAAGGTGAAAAGTTATACGAGATTGACGAACGCCTCTATAAAGCATCCTACGACCAGGCCGTCGCCAACGTAAAGGTCGCCCAGGGAAATATGGAACAGGCAAAACAAGACGCCGACCGGTATCAATACCTCAATGCCCACAACGCCGTCGCAAAACAGGTGCTCGACCATGCGGTCATCGCCCTGCAGAACGCCAACAACGAAGTCCAGGCAGCCCAACAGGCAGTAAAGACCGCCGCAACCAACCTGACCTACTCCATCATCACCGCACCCTTCGACGGTACGATCGGCTTCAGCCAGGTCAAACTGGGCAACCAGGTCCAGGGCGGCACGACGATCCTCAACACGATCTCCACCGATAACCCGATGGCAGTCGACTTCCTGATCAACGAAGCACAGCTGGGCCACTACCAGGACCTGCAACGAAAAAAACAACAACAGCTGGACTCCCTGTTCACGATCATCCTCCCCGACCATTCCATTTATCCGGAACTGGGGAAGATCTCGGTCATCGACCGGGCCGTCGACCCGCAAACAGGAACGATCCGCGTCCGGCTCGTATTCCCAAACCCAAAAAAGGACCTCCGCGTAGGCATGAGCTGCGTCGTCCGCGTACATAACCTGGAGACAACCCCACAGATCCTGATCCCCGGAAAGGCGATCGTCGAACAGATGGGAGAATATTTTGTATACCTCGCAAAAGATACGGTGATCCGCCACTCCGCCGACTCTACAGGCGCCAAAGGCGACGGAAAAGACAAGGAGAAGGGATCGGCCGACCAGGCTGGCAACGATAAGGCCGCCGGTGGAAAAGGCAATGCCGGTGGAAAAGGCAATGCAGGCGATGGCAACGACAGTACCGCTAAAAAAGGTCCCCGCCTCGTCGCGATCCAGGTAAAGATAACCGTCGGCCAGACCATCGGCTCAAACGTCCTGGTAGAATCAGGACTCCAGGATGGCGATAAGGTCATCGTCGATGGCGTACAGGCCGTACACGACGGATCGCCGATCACCACCGCTAACAGGCAGGGCCCGGCCGCTCCGGGCAGAAGGTAACAAACAACAAATTTTCTATGATCGCGAATACGTTTATAAAAAGGCCGGTCACCGCTATCGTCATATCCATCGTACTGGTCCTCACGGGTACGATCTGTATCGCCGTCCTCCCGATCGACCAATACCCGGATATCACCCCCCCGCTGGTACAGGTCAACGGACAGTTCACGGGCGCCGACGCCCAGACCGTCGAACAGACGGTCGCTACCCCTATCGAACAACAGGTCAACGGCACCCCCGGCATGGAATACATGCAGAGCAATAGCACGAACAATGGCCTGATGTCCATGAACGTGACATTCAATATCGGGACGGATATCGATATCGCTACCCTGGACGTACAAAACCGGGTCAGCATCGCCTCCCCGCTCCTGCCCGCCGTGGCCAGCCGCCTGGGGATCACGGTCCGCGCCGTTAATCCCAGCATGCTGATGATGGTGGCGATCTATGCCCCAAAAGGCACACACAACATCACCTTCCTGGACAACTATACAAATATCTTCGTTCAGGATGCGCTGCTACGCGTACCCGGCGTAGGCACGATCCAGCGTTTTACAGACGACTTCAGCATGCGCATCTGGATGAACCCGGAAAAAATGGCGGCCTATAGCCTGACCCCACAGGACGTCATCAACGCACTAAACGCCCAGAACGTACAGGTGGCAGCGGGATCGGCCGGCGTACCACCCCAGGAAAAAGCACAGACCTTCGAGATCGGCATCCTGGTCAATGGCCGCCTCAGCAAAGTGTCCGAATTTCAGAATATTATCGTAAAGACGATCCCCGCCACCGGCGAAATGGTCTACCTGAAAGACGTGGCCCGGGTAGAACTGGGGAAATTTACCTTTTCCAGCAACTCCTTCGTCGACGGCAAACGGGCTTCCTACCTCCAGATCTACCAGGCCCCCGGCAGCAATGCCCTGAAAACGGCACAGGGGATCTACAAACAGCTCGCACAGCTAAAACAATTCTTCCCCACCGACGTCGAATACTCGGTACCGTTCGAAGCCGTCACAGTGGTAAAAGTATCGATGGACGACGTGGTACATACACTGCTCCTGACCCTGGGACTGGTGGCGATCGTGGTCTTCCTCTTCCTCCAGAACTTCCGGTCCACCCTGATCCCCGTCCTGGCGATCCCGGTATCGATCTTCGGCACGTTCTGCTTCTTTATCCCCCTGGGCTTTACGATCAATACGCTGACGATGTTCGGGTTCGTACTGGCCATCGGGATCGTGGTCGATGACGCGATCATCGTAGTGGAAGCCGTACAACATTATATCGACGAAAAAGGCATGTCCCCCAAAGAGGCGACCTACTACGCCATGAAGGATATCTCGGCGCCCGTCGTGGCCATCGCCCTGATCCTGGCCGCAGTATTCGTCCCCGTCGGCTTTATACCCGGCATCGTAGGACGCCTGTACCAGCAATTTGCCATCACGATCGCGATCTCCGTGATCATCTCGGCCTTTATCGCTCTCTCCCTGACCCCGGCACTGTGCTCCCTGCTACTAAAACCTACAAAGATCAAAAAGGACGCAAAAGGGATCAATAAGGCATTCTATAATTTCAATGCCTGGTTCGAGCGGATCACAAGATCCTACTCCAACGGTGTACAACGTAGCATAAAAGGATCCCGCTATATCCTGATCCTGCTGGTTTGCGTCTGCGCAGCAGCCTATTTTATGTTCGACCGCAAACCGACGGGTTTCATCCCTTCCGAAGATGACGGCAATATATACGTGACATTCCAATTACCCCCGGCCTCCTCGACAGCCCAGTCCGTCGGGCTGATGCAGCGACTGATGAAAGTGGTATCCTCCACCCCGGGCGTTGCCCACTACGCCGCACTCTCGGGTCTGAACGTGATCACGAACGCAACGAATTCCAATTGCGGCACGGTCTATTGCCAGCTCAAACCCTGGGACGAACGCGGACCGACGGATCAAAAGGTCCCCGGCATCCTCAACGTGCTGCAACAACGGATCGCAGGTGCGGGCATCCGCGACGCCAACGTGGAAGTGATCCAGCCTTCCCCGATCCCCGGCATCGGGGCCAGCGTAGGGTTTACCCTCCAGATCGAACAACGCAGCACAAACGACGACGTCCACGCCTTCGAAAAGGTGGTGAATAAGTTCATCGCTACGGCCAACCAGGACCCGGCGATCGCCAACAGCTACAGCTTCTTCTCCGCCCACACACCCGCCTACAACCTGACGGTCGATAGGGAAAAATGCGAAAAGCTGGGCGTAAACATCGGGGACGTGTTCACCACGATCCAGGCATATATGGGCAGCCTGTATATCAATGACTTTACCGCCTATAACCGGACCTTCCACGTAGTGGTCCAGGCCGATACGCTGTTCCGTAGCATGATCTCGGACATGGATAAATACTATGTGCGCAACCAGGCAGGGAATATGCTGCCCCTCGGTACACTGATCACCTATAAACCGACGGAGACGGCCCCACTGATCTCGCACTTCAATATCTTCCGGTCCGCAGAGATCGATGGGGTCCCCGCTACCGGGGTCAGCAGCACGGACGCTCTCAAGGCCCTGGGCAGAGTGGCCGACAAGGTGCTGCCTACCGGCTATACCTACGAATTTTCCGGTCTGAGCTTTGAAGAAGTAAAAGCCGGATCGACAACGGTCTATATCTTCCTTTTCTCGATCACCTTCGTTTTCCTCTTCCTGGCCGCACTGTATGAAAGCTGGTCGGTACCCTTCTCGGTACTACTGGCCGTACCCATCGGGGCCTTCGGCGCGATCCTCGCCCTGGTGCTGGTCCCCAGCCTCACGGATAACGTATACGCACAGATCGGTCTGATCACGCTGATCGGGCTCGCCGCGAAGAACGCCATCTTAATAGTTGAATTCGCCAAGGTCCGCGTCGACCGCGGAGAAGACCTGCTCCAGTCAACCCTGGAAGCCGTCAGCCTCCGCCTTCGCCCGATCGTAATGACCTCGATGGCCTTTATCCTGGGCGTACTGCCCCTGGTCTTTGCAACGGGTGCTGGCGCCGTCGCCAGAAGGACGATCGGCTTTACCGTACTGGGTGGCATGCTGGCTGCATCGACACTGGCGATCTTTATCGTACCGGTGCTCTTTGTGCTGATCACCCGCGCCGCCTATGGAAAGAAAAAGCTGGAATACCTGAAGACACACCACGATCAATTGATGGAGAAGGCGAAAAAAGTGGAACAACAAGACATCGATCCCGAACTGGAATTCGAAATACAAAAATCGCGCGAGCTGACTGCCCGGGACCACGGCGATAAACCGGCCGACCAGGGTGACAAAAACAAACCCGTTCAAGGATGATTGCGAATACATTCATAAAAAGACCGGTCACGGCCATCGTCATAGCGATCGTACTGATCATCTCGGGCACGATCTGTATCTTCAATATCGCCGTCGACCAATATCCCAATATCTCACCCCCCACGGTATCGGTCAGCGGCCAGTATACCGGGGCGGATGCCGAAACGGTGGAACAGACAGTGGCGATCCCGATCGAAGAACAGGTCAACGGATCGCCGGGGATGGAATACATGCAAAGCACGAACACGAATTCCGGTAATATGAATGTCAGCGTGACCTTCGATATCGGTACGAACGTCCATATCGCCGCGCTGAACGTCCAGAACCGGGTAGGCATCGCCGCCCCCCTGCTTCCCTCCGTAGTCAGTAAGCTCGGCCTGACGGTTAGGGCCCGTAACCCCGACCAGCTGATGATGGTGGCAGTATACGCGCCAAAAGGCACACATAACATCACCTTCCTGGATAACTATACAAATATATTTATCGAGGACGCCCTGCTTCGCGTACCCGGCGTAGGCGATATCCAGGTACGGACGGACCAGTTCAGCATGCGGGTCTGGCTCGACCCCAATAAGATGGCCTCCTATGGTCTGATGCCAAAGGATGTGACGGCGGCGCTGAATGCACAAAATGTCTATGTGGCGGCCGGTGCGGTCGGTGCCCCCCCGCAGGAAGCATCGCAATCCTATGAATTAAATGTCCTGCCAAACGGACAATTGCAAAAGGCCGTTGACTACGAGAACGTAGTCGTAAAGACGATCCCCGACAGCGCACAACGCGGCGGCCGGCTGGTCTACCTCAAGGACGTAGGACGGGTAGAGCTGGGAAAATTTACCTTCTCGGGTAACTCCTTCGTCGATGGCAAACGATCCTCCTTTCTCATGGTCTACCAGGCGCCCGGCAGCAACGCCCTGCAGACGGCGGAGAACGTATATGCCGAGCTCGAACGTCTAAAAAAATTCTTCCCGCCCGACGTAGACTATCGCGTCCCCTTCGAATCGGTGACGATCATAAAGGTCTCCATTCACGAGGCGCTGAGCACCCTCCTGAAAGCCCTTGGATTGGTAGCCATCGTGGTATTCCTCTTCCTGCAAAACCTCCGGTCGGCGGTGATCCCGATCCTGGCGATCCCGGTCTCCATCCTGGGCTGCTTTTGTTTCTTTATCCCCCTGGGCTTCACGATCAATACGCTGACGATGTTCGGCTTCGTACTGGCCATCGGGATCGTGGTGGATGACGCGATCATCGTGGTGGAGGCGGTACAACATTTTATCGATGAGAAAGGCATGTCGGCAAAAGAAGCTACCTATCACGCGATGAAGGAGATCTCGGCGCCCGTGGTGGCCATCGCCCTGATCCTGGCCGCGGTCTTTGTACCCGTCGGATTTATCCCGGGTATCGTAGGACGACTCTACCAGCAATTCGCCATTACCATCGCGATCTCCGTGATCCTCTCCGCCTTTACGGCCCTGTCGCTGACACCGGCCCTCTGTAGCCTGCTGCTGCGACCCAGCAACCTGGAAGGCAAACGCAATCTTATGGCGCGTTTCTTTGTCGCCTTCAACCGGGTGTTCGGCCGAATGACCCAACGATATAGCAACGGTGTCCGGCATAGTATCAAGGGCGCACGATATATCGTCCTCCTCCTGTTGTGTATTCTGATAGGCACGGTCCTGCTCTTCAAAAACAAACCCTCCAGCTTTATCCCGTCGGAAGACGATGGCCGCGTATACGTGACCTACCAGCTGCCGGAAGCATCCTCCGTCACACAGTCCGTAAGCGTGATCACAAAACTGATGGACATCGTCGGCAAAACGCCGGGCGTAGGCCATTTCTCCGCACTATCGGGTCTGAACATCCTCAACGGCGGCTCCAATTCCAATAACGGTACGCTCTTCGTCATGCTCAAACCCTGGGAAGAACGAAAAAAACCGGAAGAGAAACTACCGGGTCTTATCGCCGAGATCCAGTCGCGGATCGCAAAGGCCGGGATCAAGAACGCCAACGTCGTCGTCACGGCGCCGCCCCCGGTACGGGGCATCGGCCGCGCAGCAGGTTTCTCCATGCAGATCGAACAGGGGAACACGAGTGACGATGTACATCAATTCGAGGAAGTCACAAAGAAATTTGTAGCCGCCTGTAAAAAGAACCCGGCCACCTCCACCGCCTTCTGTTACTATGGCGCCCATACACCAAGCTATAGCCTGACCGTGGACCGCGATAAATGCCAGAAGCTCGGCGTAAGCATCTCCGATGTGTTCAATACCATGCAGGCCTATATGGGCAGCCTGTTCGTAAATAACTTTACGCTCTATAACCGCACCTTCCACGTAGTGATCCAGGCAGATACGGTCTTCCGCGCCCTTATCTCGAACATGGACAAGTACTATGTACGCAACATGGACGGGAATATGCTGCCGCTAAGCACGCTGATCAGCTATAAGCCGGTGGAGACGGCGCCCCTGATCACACACTTCAATATCTTCCGCAGCGCGGAAGTGGACGGATCGACCCCGCCGGGGTATAGCTCCGGCCAGGGCATCGAGGCGTTAAAACAGATCGCCGCCCGGGTACTGCCACAGGGATATACCTACGAGTTCTCCGGTCTTGCCTATGAAGAGATCAGGGCAGGCACGACGACGGTATATATCTTCTTATTCTGTATCGTATTCGTATTCCTGTTCCTGGCAGCGCTGTATGAGAGCTGGTCGGTGCCGCTCTCCGTCATGCTTGCCTTCCCCATCAGCGCATTCGGCGCCATCCTTACGCTTACCTTCCTGCCAAAGCTGACAAATAACGTCTATGCACAGATCGGGTTGATCACCCTGATCGGGCTCTCTGCCAAGAACGCGATCCTGATCGTCGAATTTGCAAAGGTGCGGGTAGACCGGGGCGAAGACCTGCTGCAATCGACCCTCGAAGCCGTAAAACTGCGTTTCAGACCCATCATCATGACCTCCATGTCCTTCGTCATGGGAGTAATGCCCCTCGTACTGGCGACCGGTGCCGGCGCCGTAGCCCGCAACACCATCGGGTTTGCCGTCCTGGGTGGGATGCTGGCCTCGTCTTCCATGGCGATCTTTATCGTGCCGGTGCTCTTCGTCCTGTTCACCCGTTTCTCCTACGGCAAAAAACAGCTCGAATGGCTAAAGGCACACCACGAAGAACTGATGGAAAGGGCCCGTAAGGTCGAAGAACAAAACATCGATCCCGAGCTGGAATATGAGATCGCCCAGTCGCACGAGAATGATTCATCTTAAAAATCATTCCTGGCCCTTTTTATAGGCTTTCAAATGCTCCCTGACCAATCCCTTCCGGATCTCTTTCAGCATCTCCCTGCCCCCCTTTGCGACCTGCCCCGCATGCTTGTACTTAACCAGGTCGACCGACCGGTGCCGGAGGCTCCAATTACCGATCTCCACCAGCACCGGCAACAGATCGATGCCGGCTTCCGTTAACCGGTATACATATTTTTGCTTGTGCTCCGGGTCCGGGCTCTTTGTCAATAGCCCATCCCGCTCGAGCTTGTTAAGCCTGTCGGTGAGTATATTCGATGCTATCTTTTCCTCCGACTGCAACAGTTCCCGGAAATGACGCTTTCCCGCGAACATAATGTCCCGGATGATCAGCAGGCTCCACTTGTCCCCGAATACTTCCAGGGATTGGTTCATCGGACAGCCAGAGCGTAGATTTTCCATAAATAATGATTTTATTTTAAAACCAGTTGCATTTTGCAATCAATTCCCTATATTTGATACCGGTTGCCTTTTGAAAGCAGTACAAAACTAGGCAACTACGGCCGCAAATCAAAATCACTCATACTTAAAATGCAAAAAGATGAAAAAGGTATTGGTACGCTACAAACTACACCCCGAACGCGTCGCAGACAACGAGGCATTGGTCAGGGAAGTCTACAGACAGCTACACGAACAACGACCGGACGGCATACGCTATGCTACCTATAAACTCCCGGATGGAGTAAGTTTCGTCCACATCGGTTCCTACCAGACGGAAGCCGCACACAAGGCATTCACCAGCCTGTCCGCCTTCCGGAATTTCCAGGCGGGCATCAAGGATCGCTGTGAAGAATTACCCGCCGTCAACGCCGTGGAAGAAATAGGCTTCTATGCATGACGCACACAAAACCCCTATTGCCCGGTGCAAAAACTGGCCGGCATTTTTAACCCAATCCATGAAACCCGGTATAAAAAGCTTTGCAGTACATACCCTCACCCTTTTCACTTCGGCCGCGTGTTCTGACCCTCAGGAGCGAACCTTGTCAAACCTTTCCAGCAACCTGTCCGAGGCCTCCCGATACGCCTCGTGCGCACCCTTCTCCCGGATCTGCTTCCCCGCCTGCTCATTCATCCCATTAGGGGTTGCCGCATGCTGCGCCAGCTCCCGGAAATCGATCGGATCGGAATGCTGCGCCAGGTAAGACAATGACTGGAACATATCCGCTATATAGGTATTGGCCGTCTCCCGGCGTACCCCATGTATCGTCGTCCAGTCACTAAGGGTATCCAGCATCTCATAAAAAGGCGTGATAAGACCCGTCAGTGTCCAAATGACATGCAGCTGCCCCTCCTCTTCTACCGGCAACGGCTGACCGATATAACGAAAGAGCCGGACGACGGTGTCATTGGCGCGATACAACGGAATAGGACAATTGTGCTGCATCACCGTCGGCAATGGGATAGCCCGTGAAATATCGGTCGCCGGAGCGACGGCGGCAGCCAGCCCCGCATAGGGAAGCAGGGGGATCAGGGAAATGATCGTATGCCGCGGGTCAAACCGCAGGGCCCCCAGCACCTCCGGCGCAGCGGCCGGCCGAACGGAGATGAATACGATATCGCTGCTGTCCAGCACCTCCTGGTTGCCGTCCATCCGATACACCGCCCCCGGATACTTGCCGGCCAAATACAAAGAATTCTTCTCATTACGAGGCGAAAGATAGAGGACCATACCCTCCGCCAAAGGAGCCGCCGAAGTACACAACCCCTCGATGACGGCACTGGCAATTTTCCCGATCCCGATAAATCCTATTTTCATAACCGCCAAAGATAGCAAAATCGGGTAGGTTTGAGTGAAGAAATGAACAGCCTAAAATCCCGGCAATTCGTATTTTCATAGGATGAAACTTACCAATCTTGTCGTTTGGACACTTATCCTCCTGCTGTCACTGCCCGCCGGCGCCCAGACAGCCACCGCCATAGCGGGTAACAACGATACCCGCGGCAACCTCGCCATCATCGCCACGGCCACCAGTTCCGGCCGCCCCGACGAAATACTGACCACCCTCAACGACGGGCTCACACCCGCCCGCCCCGGATACAGACGCGGCAACCGCCCCCAACCCCGTCTTAGCTCCCCCTGGGTGGAATATGATTGGAGCCAGCCGGTCCGTACAAAAGAGATCGCGCTCTTCTGGTGGGACTATACCGGCACGGCCCATATCCCTATTTCATATCACATACAATACTGGGACGGTAAAAGCTTCGTCCCGGTTCACAACGCCGCCGGCCTCGGTCTGGTCAACAAGGACTATAACAATACAACATTCGATGAGGTCACGACTACCCGGATGAGGCTGGAGATGGACTCCACGGACCGCTTTGCCTCCACCCTGCTCGAATGGAAGGTCATCGAATCCGAACATATGTCCCCGCTCGCCCCGGTCACCATTGCCGGCGTCGACCGCGACGTGATGACAGGCGGGAAGACCTGGCTCGCCGGCGTGATAAAGTCGGTACACCCGGTCACAAAGACGGCCTGGACAAAAACCTCCGGACCCGGCCAGGTATCCTTTAGCAATGCCGGTTCAAAAGACGGAACGGCTACCTTCTCCGCCCCCGGCGACTATACGCTTACGCTCACCGCCTGGGAGGGAACGCTTTCCTCAGCCTCCACCATAAAAATAAAGGTACGCCCGCAGCCCCCGGCCAAACGGCTCGACGTGGTCTATACGAAACATTATACCATCGATAGCAAGCTTTGGAACGACCGGGCCAAAGCGATCATCGTCAACTGGATCCCCTTCTGCATCGACCAGATAAACCGCAGCGACCTCTCCACCGGCCAGGGCGGTATCGATAATTTTATCGAAGCCGCAAAAGCCCTGAGAGGAGAACCACACGGAAAACACAAGGGATACGTTTTCTCCAACGCCTGGGTCCACCAGACGGTCGAGGCGATGTGCGAGGCGCTGATGGTCGATCCAAAAGGCGACGGCGAGATCATCGCCGCCCAGGAAAAAATGGAAAAGACCCTGGAACAATGGATCCCGATCATCCTTTCCGCACAGGAACCCGACGGATACCTGCAGACGGCCTATACGCTGCGCGACACCAGCCGCTGGCACGACCGCTGGTCCCCCGAAAGCCGGGGCAACCATGAGGGATATACCGCCGGCTATTTCCTCGAATCGGCCATCAATCACTATACCCTCACCGAAGGAAAAGACAAACGACTCTACAACGCCGCAAAAAAACTCGCCGACTGCTGGGTCGCCCATATCGGCCCGGGTAAGATCGCCTGGTTCGACGGCCACCAGGAAATGGAACAGGCACTGGTCCGTTTTGGCCGCTTCGTCAACGACATGGAAGGTCACGGACATGGCGACGCCTATGTCCGGCTCGCAAAATTCCTGCTGGATAACCGCCACGGCGGCAGCGACTACGACCAGAGCCGGGTACCGGTACAGGAACAATATGAGGCCGTCGGACATGCCGTACGCGCCACCTACACCTATTCCGGTATGGCAGACGTCGCCGCGGAAACGGGTGATATGGACTATCAGAGCGCCGTTCTCTCGCTCTGGGATAACATGGTAAATAAAAAATATTATATCACCGGCGGCATCGGCAGCGGCGAGACCTCCGAAGGCTTCGGCCCCGACTACTCGCTTCGTAACAACGCCTATTGCGAATCCTGTTCCAGCTGCGGGCTGATCTTCTTCGAATACAAGATGAACCTCGCCTACCACGACGCGAAATACGCAGACCTCTACGAAGAAACGATGTATAACGCACTCCTCGGCTCGCTCTCCCTCGACGGCAAAGACTTCTTTTATACAAACGCCCTGGCCGGCGAACAGCCCCGCTATGAATGGCATGTCTGCCCCTGCTGCGTCGGGAATATCCCGCGTACGCTGCTCATGATGCCCACATGGACCTATGTCCGCGGCGACGACGGACTCTATGTCAACCTCTTCGTCGGCAGCACGATCAAAGTAGAGAAAGTGACGGGCACCGATGTGGAAATGGTCCAGAAAACGGACTACCCCTGGAGCGGTAAGGTATCGATGACGGTGAACCCGAAAGAAGCAAAGGAATTCACCCTGTATGTAAGGGTGCCAAACCGCACCACCAGCGAACTGTATACCCCGGTCCCCGCCGTCAGCGGACTCACTTCGATCTCCGTCAACGGCAAACCGATCACCCCCTCGATCGTAAAAGGATATGCCGTCATCCGGCGCACCTGGAAGAAAGGCGATAAGGTCGACCTGGAACTGCCGATGAAGATCCAAAAGGTGACGGCCAGCAATAAGATCGACGCCGACAAAGGCCGGGTAGCCCTCCGCTACGGCCCGCTCTTGTATAACGTGGAGACAGCCGACCAAAAAGATATAAACCAGCCGATCGGACCGACACCACTCTCACTGGAATGGAAAGACGATTTTCTCCACGGAGTGATGACGATCAAAGGCACCTGGGCCGATGGCACTCCACTGGTTGCAATCCCTAACTACTCCCGGCTCAACCGGTCAACACCAACCCCGACACCCTCCAACGAGAATGAAAAATCACCGGTCTCCATCGTATGGATAAAAGAGTGATCCTTCTGTTGTTCCAATGGGCGCTGACGGTCTCCCTGCTCCACGCACAGCAGCCGGCACCCGTTTCAGCCGCATCGGACAAGCCCCCGGTCCTCCGCAACGAAGCCTTTACCATCCAACGGTCGGGTCATGGCATCGGCGGCCTTTGGAAGACCGGCGACCGCTACCAGACGGATTATATCCGCAAGGGAAAGATGTTTGGCGAAGTCGTCGTACGCTTTCGCACCCCCGGCGGTATCCTGGATTCCTTAAAAACGGACTCAGGATCGACCCATTCCCTGCGCCTCTCCCAGACCTTTAACCTGCAAGGAGAAAAACTCTTCTGGACGATCTCCCTCGCCAACACAGGCGCCCGCCCGCTCACGATCGAAGACCTGGCCCTCCCCCTGCCCTACAACAGCGGCGGCGGCGAGAACCCCACGGAGATCTTCGAACAACGGGTCGTCAAACACCACTTTATATCCGGTAATAACTCCTTTATCTTCTGGCAACGACCCACCGGCGTCGGCCCCTACCTGCTGCTGCTCCCCCTCCACGGCACATCGCTGGAATATTTTTCGACAAATGCCCCGGGAGAAGGACGAGACAACCGGGGTGCCTTCCAGGCCTTTATCCATGCCTCCCACACCAGCCACGCCGAGACAAGAGGCACCTGGCGCCAGCCGGTCACGACCACAACGATCCCGTCACACAAGGACCATACCGACCGCTTCGTCTTCCGCTGGGCAAAAGATTATACCGACATCCGCAGGATCCTCGTCGAAGAAGGATTGATCGACATACAGGTCATGCCGGGCATGACGATCCCCACGGACCTCGACGCCACCATCGCCCTGAACACAAAACAAAAGATCACCGCACTGACGGCAGAATTTCCGGAAAAAACAATCATCCGGCCGGTATCCCTGGCGCCGCATTCCCCCCTCACCCAAAAAGGCTATAAACTAAAATTCTCGCATCCCGGTGAGAACCGCATCACGATCCAATACGGCCCCAATTATAAAACCTATCTCGAATTTTTCGTCACCGAACCGCTGGAGACCCTCTACAAAAAACGCGCGGCATTCATCGTCAACCGCCAACAACACAAAGACCCATCAAAATGGTACGATGGCCTTTTCTCGGTCTATGACATGAAACATCACCAGCTCCGCGGACCCGACAACCCCGACTACTTCGACACCAGCCGCCTGAGCTATGTCCTCACCTGCGACGATCCGGCCCTCTGTAAGGCCCCCTTCGTTGCGGCAAAGAACGTCTTCTACCCGGATCAGCACGAGATCGACGCCGTCGAATATTATATCGAACATTTTGTGTGGGGGAAATTACAGCGCACCGACAAGGAAACGCCCTATCCATACGGTGTATACGGCACCCCCAACTGGAAGGTAAACCGCGATACGGCCCGGCGGATGGCAAATCTCAAAGATCCAAACCGCGACAAGATGCACGTATGGCGCAGCTATGACTACCCGCATATCATGATGCTGTACTATGAAATGTACAAGATAGCCACGCTCTATCCCGGCAGGACACACTACCTCGACGCAAAAGGATACCTGGAAAGAGCAATGGAAACGGCAAAGGCATTCTTTACCTACCCCTACGAGATCCTCCCCTGGTACGAAACCTATAAATGGGGATGCTACAACGAACTGCTGATCGTCGACCTGGCAAAAGACCTGGACAAGGCAGGGTTTCACAAAGACGCCCGATTCCTCCGCAACGAATGGGAAAAGAAAGTAAAGTACTTTCTCTATGACGACCCCTACCCCTTCCGCTCCGAATACGCTATCGACGCCACGGCCTTCGAATCCAGCCACGCCCTGGCCCGCTACGCATTGCTAAATACCCTGCAGCCCGATAGCAACCTCTGGTACGACAAGAACCTGAAAAAATGGTACTCCCATCCCCATATAGAAAAAGAGGACGCCATCCGTTTCATGGACCGGCAGATCCAGGCGAATATGGCGCTCCGGGGCTGCATCGAACCGGCCTACTATTATCTTGGCAGCGATTACAGGGGCCGCAGCGACAACTTCACCCTGACCTATATGACACAGATGGGCGGCTGGTCCATACTGGACTATGGCCTCCACTTTGCAAAAGACCCCGCGGGCTATATCCGCCTCGGCTATGCCGCCTACCTGGCCCCCTTCGCCCTGATGAATACCGGCACCCCCTCCTCCGGCTATGGCTTCTGGTACCCGGGAAAAGACAATGACGGCGCCTCCGGCTGGGCCTTCGAATCACAACAATATGCCAATACCTGGATCCAGAAACCACAGGGAAGAGGCCCCTGGTATTATGACGGAGAAGTCGACCTGGGCTATGGCGGCGCCACCCGCATGGCGGCCACGGTTATAACGGATGATCCCGTTTTCGGCCTCGTCGCCTATGGCGGCTCCCTGGACATAAAAGGCGGCAAGGGCAACGCCGGCACCCTCTATGTCACCCCCAAAGACGGCCTCCGCCGCCGGCTCTACTATCGAAGAAAAGACGGGAACTTCGACATCGAGCTGAACCGCGATGGCTTTGCAAAAGACCAGCCGCTGATCATCGGCCCCGACTCACTGGTCTTCCGGCTGGAGGACCGCTCCGGCGACGCACACACGACATCCGTTTTACTAAAAGGCGCCCACGGGACGACAACGGTCGACATCCCCGTCGGCCCCGGCGCAACGACGGCAGTCAGCCTGCATCGGCCCTGATCCCCCTTCTTCACCCATTCATCTCGATATTCATCCGTCCGCATTTCAGATAAAGGAATTTATAATGAGTTAAAATCGGTAAAGTTTTGATTAATTCATAAAAAGCCTCCTGCCGGAAGCTGGACTATATTTGGAATAACGCTACACTACCGGAACACCAACCACAACGACATTAAACTACGTCTATGAGAAAAAAGTGCTACCAACGGTTAGCCGCTCTTTTATTGACCTTATTTTTCTTCGCAGGCAAAGCCCTGCCCCAGATGTCCCCCGATCCCTACGTCCCCTGCCAGGAGATGCCCAACCTGATCGAAAATTACAACGCCGATTTTCGCGCGATCACGCGTTTCTATACCAGCAATTTCTTCGGTGGAAGAAATGGCGGTAACCCCTCCGCAGAAGGCGGCTCACCGGAGAAAAGAACCCGGCTGGACGAACTCCACCAGGAATACCTGAAGAAGCTCGAACGCCTCGATTTCAAAAGCCTTCCCCAGGAATGCAAGGTGGATTATATCCTTTTTAAAAGGGACCTCAACGAAAAGCTCAGGGCCTCAGCCGAAGAAGCCACACAATATAATAAGGTCAAATCCTGGTTCCCCTTCGCCGACTCTGTCTATGCCATCGAGAAGCTGCGGAGAAGAGGCCACCAGCTCAACGCAGAACAACTGGCAAAGAACTGGGTAGACTACGCCGTGCAGATAAAGGCGCTCCGTAACAAGCTCAAAGGCGAGAATGGACTGGACATGGACGCCATTTATGAAGCCGGCCTGGTGCTCAGCGACCTGAAAAGGGCGCTGGGCAGCATCTATGAATTTTACAACGGCTATGACCCGCTCTTCACCTGGTGGGTGCCAAAAAGCTATAAAGAGCTGGACGACGCATTGACCGGCTATGCCGACCAGTTCAAAGACAAGAACAACAACTTCGTCGCCAATGATAAGAGCGGTATCGCCGGCCATCCCGTCGGCCGCGAAGAGCTCATGCGCCAGCTGAAGTTCGAAATGATCCCCTATACCCCCGAAGAGCTGATCGATATCGCCAACAAGGAATTTGCCTGGTGCGACCAGGAAATGCTAAAGGCATCGAGGGAAATGGGATTCGGGGACAACTGGAAGGCCGCCCTCGAAAAGGTAAAGAACAGCTATGTCCCCGCCGGACAACAGCCGGAGATGATCCTGGGCCTCTTTAACGAATCCGTCGACTTCCTGAAAAAACACGACCTGGTCACGATCCCGCCACTGGCCGAAGAGACCTGGGGCATGATCATGATGACACCGGACCGCCAGCTTGTCAACCCGTTCTTCACCGGCGGCAACGAGATCAGCATCTCCTACCCCACCAATACGATGGACGAGGACGACCGGCTGATGAGCATGCGGGGTAATAACCCCCATTTCTCCCGCGCCACGGTACATCATGAGCTGATCGCCGGCCATAACCTGCAGGCGTACATGAACTCCCGTTATCGCACCTATCGCAACTTCGGATCGGGCTTCTGGACGGAAGGATGGTCGCTGTACTGGGAACTGCTCCTCTGGGACCTGAAATTCCCCCGCGGACCGGAAGACAGGATCGGCATGCTGTTCTGGCATATGCACCGCTGCGCCCGCATCATCTTCTCCCTTAACTACCACCTGGGCAAATGGACACCCCAGCAATGTATCGACTTCCTGGTAGACCGGGTAGGACACGAAAGGGCCAACGCCGCCGGCGAGGTCCGCCGCTCCTTCGTAGGACATTATCCCCCGCTTTATCAGCTGGCTTACCTGACGGGCGGAAGACAATTCTACGCGTTGAAACACGAGCTGGTTGATAGCGGTAAGATGACATACAAACAATATCATGACGCCATCCTGCACCTGAATGCGATGCCCGTCGAGATGATCAGGGCTATTCTGACAAAACAGCCCCTGGACAAAGACTATACAACAAAATGGCGATTTTACGACAATATGGACCTGAAGTAAAGAAAGACCCCCACCTGCCCACCTGAGAAAATAACCCCGCACCTGGACCGATCAACAGACCTTGATTGAGAGCCGCTAAGAATAGCGTCGCTCTCAAAAGCAGATTCTTTTTCCTTTTCATAAAAAAACCCAAATAAAAGGTATGAACCGACCAAAACAACATCACCGCTTGCTCCCTGCCCTCTTTCGTTCCCTGCTGCTCGCAGGGATGATCCTGGGCATAGCCATCACGCCTGCCTTCGCGCAGACAAAAAAGATCACCGGTAAGGTGACCGATGACACCGGGGCGCCGGTGGACAAGGCCTCGGTGCGTTCAAAAGATAATAAGAGCGGAACGGCCACCAACTCCGAAGGACAGTTTACCCTGTCGGTAAAACCAGGCACGGTCCTGGTCGTCTCCGCCATCGGGTTTGAAAATGTAGAAATGCCCGTCGGCGAGGAAAACCAGCTGAATATCCAGCTAAAGATCCGCAACACCAGCTCCCTCAGCGAAGTGGTGGTAACGGCCCTGGGTATCCGCCGGGAAAAAAGCCAGCTCACCTACAGCACCCAGCAGGTCAAGGGCGACGCCCTCACCGCTACAAAAGAGACAGGTCTCCTCGGCGCCCTCGACGGCAAGGTCTCCGGCGTACAGATCACCAGTTCCAGCGGCCAGCCCGGCGCCTCCTCCCGTATCGTGATCCGCGGCAACAGCTCGCTCCTGGGAAACAACGAGGCGCTGATCATCCTGGACGGAGTTCCGATCAACAACAGCCAGACGGGTAACCCCACCGGCTCCGGCAACGGGACCAGCCGGTTATCCGACATCGACCCGGCTACCATCGAAAGCATCAACGTACTAAAAGGATCCGCCGCCTCGGCGCTCTATGGCTCGGCAGCGGCCCGCGGCGTGGTCCTGGTCACGACAAAAGGCGGAAGCTTTAACACGGGCCCAAAAGTGACGATCAACTCGCAGTACTCCTTCGAAAACCCTATCCTTCCCCAGATCCAGACAAAGTATGCATTGGGCGACCGCGGCAACTATGTCGACGGGAATACCGCACAGACCAGCGCAGTATGGGGCCCCTCCGTCGATAGCCTCCGCAGCGTGGGTCTGCTGACCTATTATAAGAACCCCATGAAGGCGTTCTTTACGACCGGCAAGACCTTTACAAATACGGTCAGCGTGGGCGGTGGGAATGATAAAAGCAATTACTTCTTCTCCTACTCCAACCTGGACCAGTCGGGTATCGTACCAACCACGACCTACAAACGCAACGCCATCTTTGCAAAATTCGGCAATAAGCTGACCGACCAGATCACGACGACCTTCCAGATCGGGTATACGCTGTCCAACAACCATTCCATCCCCGAAGGTTATGATCTCACCGACCCCTTATGGACGGTATACACTGCCCCCAGCACCTGGAACCCCCTGCCCTACCTGGATGCAGCCGGCAACCAGCGGGTCTTCCGCGCAAGCCGCAACAACCCCTACTGGGACCTGGCCAATGTTTTTATAAATGACAAGATCAGCCGGGTCATCCCGGTACTGACGGTCAGCTACCGTCCCACAAGCTGGCTGACGATCACGGAAAGAGGCGGAGCGGATACCTATACGGAACAACCCGATTACAACGAGGCGCCCAGCAAACCACTCGGGACGGTTGGTACGGTTACCCAGCAAAGCTCGAATTATCGCCAGTTCAACAACGACCTCATCGCTGAGGGTCGCTGGAAAAAGAACGACTTTGACATGAGCCTGCTGGTAGGCAACAATATCCAATCCACCTATTCACAGACCCATAGCATAACCGGTAGCGGCACCTCGATCACCGGCTTCGACAATGTGACCAACGGGTCGACGATCACGGGCTATGAAAGTCAGACCACGACGCGAAAGGTCGGCTTTTATGGACAGGCGAATATCGACTACCGGAATTTGCTGAACTTCTCGCTCACCGGACGCTATGACGGGACCTCAGTACTGGCGCAGGGTAAGAACTTCTATCCCTATGGCTCAGCCTCGGCCGGCTTTATCTTCTCCCAGTTGCTAAAAGAGGCGACCTGGATGAACTTCGGGAAATTCAGATTGTCTTATTCCGTAGTTGGTAATGATAACGTAAGCGCATATGCGCTGAATACCCCCTTCACACAGGCCACCTCCTTCCCGTATGGCGGCAATTCCGGCTTCCTGCAAAGCACCTCCCTGGGTAATCCCCTGCTGCGCAACGAGATTACAAAAGAAGCAGAAGCAGGCCTGGAAATGAGCTTCCTCCACAACCGGCTGGGTTTCGAACTAAGCTATTTCACCCGGAACCACGATAACCTGCTGACACAGGGCGTACCCATCGCCCCCTCCACAGGCTATAGCTCGACGACGCTCAACGCCGCCTTTATGACGAACAAAGGTATCGAGGCGTTGGTGAATATCAGCCCGATACGAAGCAAGGACATCAGCTGGGATATCACACTTAACTATTCCCGTATCCGGAATAAGGTGACAAAGATCAACGGAGGCACCCAACAGCTCAGCATCGGCCAGACCTGGGCCTTTGTCGGCAAACCCTACGGCGTCTTTTATAACGTCGGGTATGTACACGATACGGCCACCGGCCAGATCCTCATCGATTCAAAAGGACTCCCGGTTACAAGCGCGACCAACGAGATCATCGGCAACCTGCAGCCCGACTACGAGGCAGGTATGACCAACTCGTTCACCTATAAGAATTTTACACTCGGCTTCTTCCTCGACTACCGCAAAGGCGGAGACGTGCTGAACTCCGATGACCGCTATGGCTTCTTCTATGGCACCCCCAAGGTGACGGAGAACCGCCAGGACTTTATCGTAAAAGGAATAGTCCAGGGTACAAAGCTGCCAAATACAACGGTGGTGCACGCGGAAGATTACTACCAGCGTCTAAACCTGAACTACCAGGCGGCTATCCAGGATGCCACCTTCCTGAAATTGCGGACGCTCTCCATCGGCTATAAGCTCCCGGCATCGCAGATGGCAAAGACGCCGTTCAGCACGGCCAGCCTGACCCTCACCTGCAGGAACGTATTCATCGACAAACCGCATTTCACCGGCTCCGACCCCGAGGTCAGCAGCTACGGAACGTCCAATGGCTCACAAGGCGTCTATGGCAATACGGTCCCGACCTCCCGTTCCTTTAATATGACCCTGAACATCGGCTTCAAATAAAAAATAACAGTATGAAAAAAATATTTCTCTATACATCCATCGCGGCAATCCTGGCCGGCACAGGCTGCAAGAAATTCGTGGACGTCAACACGGATCCCAATCACCCGGTTGCTGTCCAGGAGAAGATCCTGCTGGCGCCCATCGAATTCTATATCGCCCACGGCCTCGACGCCGGCGGCAGCAACAACGGCACCGCCACCACCGACGGCGAAGGAGATGCGGCCACCTACGCAAATCATATCACACAGACGATCTGCTACAACCAGGTGGCGATCAATTACGGAACATATCAATTCGTAAATACGGACATGAACCTTACCTGGGGCACGATCTATAACAACGAACTGGAAAATCTCAAGATCCTGACCGCAGAAAGCCAGAAGAACGGCAATACCAACTATACAGCCATCGCAGAGATCCTGACCGCCTATACACTCGGCTTCACCACCGACCTCTGGGGCGATATCCCCTATTCCAAGGCCCTGAACGGCGCCACAAACCTGGCGCCGACCTATGATTCCCAGGCGTCGATCTATGACAGCATCCAGGCATTGCTCGATCGCGGCATCGCCGACGCCGGCAAGAATGTCGGACTACCGGTCGGCGCAGACGATTATTTTTACGGAGGTAAAATGACGGAATGGCAAAAGCTGGGCTATAGCCTGAAGGCCCGCTATTATATGCACCTGACAAAGGCGCCGGGTCACGACGCGGTCGCCCAATCCAATCTCGCCCTCACGGCCTTGCAGAAAGGTATGACAGCCTCCGCCGACGACTGGAAATTTGTCTACCCCGGGGGCGCGACTTCGCAGAACGCCTGGTACACCATCATGCTGCCGCTCTCCACACTCGTCGCCTCCAAGGCCATCGTCGACACACTGGTCACCCGCAACGACCCCCGCCTGCCGATGATGATCTCCAAGGCGCCGAATACGGGTCTTTATACGGGTCGTGACATCGGTACGCCGACGATCGGTACCCTGAAGAATTACTCCTCCATCGGCCCGTTCTATGGCAGCGTCGCCTCCCCGCAGTTCCTGATGCCGTACAATGAAGTACAGTTCATCCAGGCCGAGGCGACCCTCCGGGTCTCCGGCTTCGCCGCCGCACAACCCTTCTATACGGCCGCGATCACAACCCATATGACAAAGCTGGGTGTGGCTCCGACAGATATCGCTACCTACCTGGCCGCCCGGGGTACGCTGACGGCCGCCAACGCCCTGCAACGGATCATGGAAGAGAAGAAGATCGCAGACTTCCTGTCACCGGAATGCTTCGTCGACTGGCGTCGCACGGGCTTCCCCACGATGACGATCGTGCCAAATGCCCAGGTGTCCGCGATCCCACGCCGCCTCATCTATCCCCAATCGGAGATCAACACAAACCCCCAGCCACAACAGTCCGCATCGCTGACGGACCGCGTCTGGTGGGATGCGCCATAGTAAACAGATCCTGCTACACACATGAGTCGACTATAAAAGGCTGTCCCCCGGGACAGCCTTTTTATATAAAAACTTTTCGTTAATTTGGTGGCCCCATTCCAAAGCGCGCCAGACTAATGAGAAAAGTTGTTGTTGCCATTATCGTACTCCTGTACTGCCAGGCAGCCCTTTGCCAGAACACCATCGGCATCCCCGCCATCATCAATCATACAAAGGAACAGTATCATGCCGGCAATCAGAACTGGGATGTTCGCCAGGACGCCGACGGTATCCTGTATTTCGCCAACAATGACGGCCTGCTGACCTATGACGGCACCTTCTGGCATCTTTATCCCCTGCCAAATAATGTGATCGCCCGAAGCGTAGCCATCGGCCCCGGTCATCGCATCTATGTAGGCGGCCAGGAAGAATTTGGCTATTTCTCGCCGGGCCGCCACGGCGACCTTGTTTATACCTCGCTGAAGGACCGCATCCCCGAAAAAGACCATGACTTTGCCGACGTCTGGGATATCTGCCTCTATGGCGACGATGTCTTCTTCCGTTCCAAAAAGAAGATGTTCAGGCTGAGAGGCGACTCCATCACCGAATATCATAGCACCGATTGGGGATGTCTTTCCGTCACCCGGCAGGGTATCATGGCCTACGAATTCACAAAAGGACTGGTAGCCTACCACAACGGAACCTGGATGCCGGTCATAAGGACGGGTAGCCTGCCTCCCCAGGCCGAGATCCGGGCCCTGATCGATATCGGCCGTGACAGTATCCTGATCGGTACGTTTACCCGGGGCCTCTATATCCTTCATGATAGCGTTGTGTCAAGGTTCGAATCCCCGGCCCTCGGACGGATCGCCGCCTCCGATATCTCCGGTATCGAGCTGGTGGAACCGGACCGGCTGGCCATCATCACCAACCTGGCCGGCTGTATCATCGTCAACCTGAGGGGAGAAGAAATACGGCGTTTTTCAAAAAAGGAAGGGTTACAGAACGATAATATACAGGCGCTCCTACTCGATAAGAACGATAATCTCTGGCTGGCACTCGACAACGGTGTCGATATGATCACCTATCACAACGCGATCACAAATATCTTCCCCGAAAAGGAAGACCGTAATGCCGGATATACCTCGCTGATCTACCGGCACCGTCTTTATCTGGGCGGCTCGACGGGGCTCTTCAGCATCGCGCTCGACAGCAGCCATGACCTGAGCCGGATCAAAGGATCGTTCGATCTTGTAGAGAATACCCGCGGCCAGGTCTGGAGCCTGTCGGAGGTCAATGGCCAACTACTGGCAGGTCACACAAAAGGCGCCCTGACAATCGGGAATAACAAGGCTATTTTTTTCGATGACCATACCGGCTTCTGGACCTTCCTGCCTTTTGGCGGCAGCGGTGCCCCCTCCTCCCATCCCGCCGGCGGCGCTCACTCTTCTCCTCTCATCATCGCAGGCACCTACAACGGTATCAACGTCTACCGCTACGACGGCCATAACTTTATCAACCCAAAGATCCATGCCCAGTTCGAATCGGCAAAGTTCGTAGCCATCGACGACAGCCTCATCTGGGTGGCGCATTCCTATAAGGGGTTGTACAAAGTGCTCTTCGACGGCATCCATCCGCCGACGGCCTCCGTGTATAAAGACAGCCGGGGCATCCTTTCTCCCAATCACAATCACCTGAACTACCTGGGAGATACGCTGCTGCTGACCACCGACAAAGGGCTTTTCGAATACGACAAACAAAAAAAGGATTTCTTCCCTTCTCCCTGGTTAACGGCACTGTTCAAAGGGATCACCGTGAGCTTTTGCAAGGAAGACCCCTATGGCAATATCTGGTTTACCGGCGACAAAAGGCTGGGGGTCGTAGACAGGTCCGGTCCCACACCCCGTATCGTGTTGATCCCCGAGCTGGATAATCAAATCATGGCCGGGGGATATGAAAATATCAATACCATCGACAGCAACAATGTCATCGTAGCAGCGGAAAAGGGGTTCTTTCATATCGACTATGCCCGCTATGTAAAGACCAATGAGCCCGTCCGCGTCCTTATCCGGAACGTGACATCCTCGGACGGCAACAGCAACCTGCTTTTTGGCGGATATGCCAACGGCCCTAAGGCCCCGGTCCCCGACCGTATCAAATACCAGGGGAACTCCCTGCATTTCGAATTTTCGGCCGCTTACTATGCCCAGCAGCCAAACATCGACTATTCGTATTATCTGAAAGGATTCGATAAGGGATGGTCGGCCTGGAACCGCCGCCCCGACAAGGACTATACCAACCTTCCCGCCGGCGATTATACCTTCCAGGTCAGGGCCCGGAATACTCCGGGCAATATCTCCGCCGTCTCCAGCTATTCTTTTACGATCCTGCCTCCCTGGTACCGGGCCTGGTGGGCGGATGGGATCTATACCCTGCTTTTCTTCGGACTGCTCTATCTGTTCTATAAAAGACAACAACAGAAATATGCAAGGCTCCAGCTTATCAAGCTGAAAGAACAGCAACGGCAATACAGCGAAGAACAGCAGCGTCTGCGCTTTGTCCACCAGATCGAAGTGGAAAAGAATGAGAAGGAGATCATCCATCTCACCAACGCCAAGCTGCAGGGCGAGATCGAACATAAGAACAAGGAGCTGGCCTCCAATGCGATGATCTTCGTCCAGAAAGGAGAGCTGCTGTCAAAGATCAAGGACGAGCTGACCCGGCTGAAGAACAATGCCGAGCTGGAAAAAGACTCCAAAGATTTTAAGAAGATCATCCGCATCATCGACTGCGAGCTGGACAACCCCCAGGACTGGGAGCAATTTGCCGTACATTTCGACAGCGTTCACACCCATTATCTGAAGAACCTGAAGGATCGCTGGCCCGATCTGACCGTCTCGGAATTGAAGCTCTGCGCCTATCTCCGTATGAACCTCACCACCAAGGAGATCTCCCAACTGATGAACATCTCCATCCGCGGCGTCGAGACCAGCCGCTATCGCCTCCGCAAAAAGCTCCAGCTATCCAATGACGCCAACCTCGCCCATTTCCTGCTGACCGTTACCGCCTGATCCTTCGGTCAGACCCTACCACACATACGTCCCCACCGCTCCCCCATTCAACATCGCCCTCGCCCCCCTCCCCTTATCCTCAATAGCAAAAGTCCTCGGACCATCCGTATTATTCAATACGATCAGCACCCGCCGACCCGCCGGTGTCCTAAAAGCCACATTCGGCAGCACCTCATCCGACAGAGTGGCAATCCTCACCGACCCCGGCCGTACAAACTTCGCCGCATGGGCAATGATATAATACGCCGGATTCCGTTTCACAGAATCCTTGTCGATCGTAACAGCCCCCAGACACCGGTCACATCCCCCCCGATCCGTGTGCGGTTTGTAAAAAGGATCGGCCGCGAGGTTCCATTCGATCACGTTCCTGCACCAGTTACGGGTGGCCCCGATGATCAGCTTGTCGATATGTTCACGGATGTCCCTCCGGAAATTGCCGGGAGCCCCCACCCATTGTTCGGTGAAATACAGGTTCTTGTCCGGATGCGCATCATGAAGCGGCGTCAAGGCATCGATCTTTCCTCCATAAAGATGAAAAGCCGACCCGTCGACATACCGGGCGGCAGCCACATCATTGAGAATGGAATCGGGATAATCGGGACGGTCGGCATTGTGATCATAGATGATGATCTTTGTCTTCAAACCCGCCCGCCGGAAAGCCGGACCCAGCGCAGACTCGATAAAAAGCCCTTCTTCTCCCGCCGGCATGAACATGCTGGGATTGTTCCCCGGATGCAACGGCTCATTCTGGACGGTGATGGCATCGATCCGGATGCCTTCCCGTTGCATCGCCCGGATATATTTCACCAGGTATCTTGCATAGACCGGGTAATAGACCCGAAGCAGGCTTCCGCCCCGGGTATCGTGATTGGTCTTCATCCAGGTCGGCGCCGACCAGGGCGAACCCATTATTTTGATGGAAGGATCGATCTTCAGGATTTCCTTCAACACCGGGATCACCTCCTTTTTGTTGGGCCCAAGATCGAAATGGACCAGGCCCGTATCCGTCGCCCCTGCCGGTAAATCGTCATAGGAATAAACATGATCGCTGAGATCGGAGGCGCCGATGCTGATCCGCAGATAGCTGCCGCCGATATGGGTACCCCCCGTGGTAAACAGATCCCGCAGCAAGGCCGCCCGGGCGAGAGGACTCATACGGATGAGCTGCTGTGCACTCCCATCCGTCAATGCCCATCCAAAACCATCGATCCGCTGAAAAACAGAATCCTCCCTGATCACAATGACAGGATCACCCGCCGTACCACCCGGCCCAAAACGAAGTCCGTCCCGTTGCTCCTGAAACAGTACCGATTTAGCCGGATCGCTCAGCCATACTTTTACAGCAGCCGCATCTTTCTGGGCAAAAGCAACATCAACGGCGCCGGCCAGCGCCGTGCTCAACAAGATCATTCTCAGGGTCAATTTCATCAGCAGATCATTTAATAAGTAAAGTAGCAATAGAATGCGGCAGGCTCTCCGTAACGGCAGCCTTGCCCTTCAGACAAAGATGATAAGACAACGGTTTATCCGTGGTGTTCATGACGACAACCACCAGGCTGCCATCCTTGTTTACAAAACCCGTGGTCTGCAAGGCGGTCCGGTTGGAAGAGACGGCGATACGCCGGGCCCCGGGACGGATAAACCGGGAAAAATGACCGATATAATAATAGGCATTGGTATAGATCAGCTGCCCTTTACGGGTATCCGCATGGACGGGCGCAAAACAAAAATTACCCGTATGATTCGGTCCCCCGTTCTCATCCAGCAGGATATTCCAATCCGTCCAGCCCGTGGCCCCGCTGTTGAAATCGTTGATCATGGAATAACCATAGCGTTCGCCAAGCGACCAGGCAGAAAGACTGTCAAAGGAAAACTTCTCCTTACACCCCTCCGTAAAAAGCAGGTTCTTGGAAGGAAAAGCCCGCGCCACCAGCTTTACATTCTCAAAAAGCATCGGTCCGCCCGTCCAGGTCTCATACCAATGATAACCGATCCCCCAGACATATTTGGCCGCCGCCGGGTCTTCCAGGATGGTGCTGGCCTGCTGATAGACAAGGTCCCGGTTATGATCCCAGGCGATCAGTTTCTTATCCGCCATACCCGCCTTAACCAGCGTGGGTCCTAAAAAATTCTTTATAAAATCCCGCTCCTCTTCCGCCGTATAGATACAGGACTCCCATTTCTGTTTGGCCATCGGCTCATTCTGTAACGTCAGCCCCCAGATCGGGATGCCCATCGCCTCATAGGTCCGGATAAACTTCACATAAAAATTCGCCCAGCTCTGATCGAACTTCGACAGCAGATGACCACCGCCGGTGACGCTGTTATTATCCTTCATCCAGGCCGGAGGACTCCAGGGACTCACATATAACCGCAAATGACCCCCGGCAGCGGCAATGGCCTGCCTGATCAGGGGGATCCGGTACTGCTCGTCATGCGCCACGCTAAAGGTCTTCAATTGCGGGTCGTTGTCGCCTACATAGCTATAGCTTCCGCTGGAGAAATCACAACTCTGGATATTCGTCCGCGCCAGCGTATAGCCGATCCCTTTATGAGTATCGTAATAGGCCGTCAGCAATTCCTGCTGCTTATCCTTTGGAAGTTTCGCAAAGACCTCCGCCGAGGCATCCGTCAACGCACCCCCGATCCCGACAAAGGACTGAAAGGCAACCGCCGGATCGACCCAGACAAAAGGCTCCGTCTCCAATGGCTGACGGTAATCGGAAAAAGACAGGTTCCCGCTCTTTGTCAGCCGCAGCTCGGTCTTATTCGCCGTGGTATAAACAGTTACGGTCCGGGTCTGCCCAAAAGTGACGCACCATCCGGGCGCCAAAAGGAGTAGTAGAAGCATTTTTTTCATGCCATAAAGATATTTATATTATCGTGTAATCTGTACACAAACTCCCGGGATCGACATATCCATCTCAATAACCCGGGTTCTGGATCAGGTTCGGATTCTTCGAGATCTCCGATTGCATGATCGGCAACAAATAATAAGCATCCTTGAACTGATGATGCACATTGACATTGATCGGTATGACATTATAGCTCAGCACGGTCCCCGTCTTTACCACCTGCATGGCCTTCATATCCACATTCTGATTGACCGGAGCGGTCTTCCACCGGCGCACATCCCAGTAACGATGATCCTCCCAGGCAAGCTCGACCTCCCGCTCATTCATAAGCACACTCCGCATCTGGTCCTGCGTCATCCCCGAAGACAACCCATACAGCCCATCGGTCCCGGGCTGGATCCCCGCCCTTCTGCGGATAAGCTTGAGCTGATCATAGGCGATCGACGTATTCCCCACTTCATTGCTGGCCTCCGCATAGTTCAGAAGAATCTCGGCATAACGGATCAGCGGCAGACAACGATCGGTATTGGGCCCGCCATTGCTGGCAGTATTGTCGGACATCATCTTGCGCCAGTAATAACCGGGAAGCCAGGTCAGGGTCGCATCGGCAGAAGGCGTCAGGGCGCCGGTGCTGGTGTTCTTTGTAAAATAGATATCGACAGGGATCTTTGTCCCGGTCGTCGTGGAATACCAGAGGCTGCCGTTAAAGACAAAGGTCCAATTGAAACGCGGATCACGGTTCACAAAAGGATTCTGCGGATTAAAACCCGACGCAGGATCGGTGATCGGTTTGCCATTGATCATCCCAAAGGCCTCGGCCAGGTTTTCCGAAGGAGCGGTCTGCGTCGGGTTGGCGCCCCGCGAAGTGGGAGTCGCAAAGGTCTCCATGGTTTTATTGGGCCCCAGCATCCCCGGCAGGATATATTCACTGTTGACACGCGTAAGAAAAACATTCGAAAAACCAAAACCCGGCGCGGTGACATTGTCCTCATTCAGCGCATAAAGACCGGTATTTATTACATCCAATGCCGCCTGCGCCGCCAGCTGCCAACGATTGGGATCGGCCGTGGGATAAGCCGTCAACGGCAATACCCTCGAATCGGTGGAGACACCGCCGCCATTGAACAAGGGACTCGCGGCATATAACAATATACGGGACTTCAACGCCATACAGGCCCCCTTGGTGATCCGGCCATAGTTGTTGGCATCATAGCTCAAAGGCAATACGGCCTGCGCCGCCGCACATTCGCTCAATATATAGTTTACGGTAGCCTCATAGGTGCTCCGCGCCGGTTTGATGGGATCGGATGCGGTAAAGACGGTGTCCCCGATGATCGGGATCCCCCCAAAATTCTTCAGCAGGATGGAATAATACCAGGCCCGCAGAAAACGCGCCTCGGCCTTGGACTGCGCCTTCAATCCATCCGAGATCGGGGCCTTGTCCACCTGCGACAAATAGACATTGACCTTTCGGATATCCGTATAGGAAGTGGTCCACATATACTGGTAGGGCGCAATGTCCGAGGCGTTCAACGTCCCGTTAAAGAGATAGACAAAGGGCTGCGTGGGTCCGTTAAGCCGGTGTACGGCCTCATCACAACCCTCCGCCGTCCCGGCGCTGATATTGCTGGCATAAGTGTATCGCTTGTAACCAAACGCAAAACTTATGTCCGAATAGATCCCAAAAAGGAACTGCATGGTCTTCCCGCTATCCGCAAAGGTAGACGCCTCCGTCAGGTTGTTGTTGATCTGCGGATCCAGCGTACCGGTCTTCTGACAGGAGTAAAGCCCGATGGCAAGCATCACTCCAAAAAGGCCTATAAAAAGAAACTTGTTCATATCGAATTCGTTTAGAAATTAAAAAGTTATCTGCGCCCCCAGCGTAACGACCTTCTGGATCGGGTATTCCCCCCCTTCCGTCGAAGTCGGCGCCTCCGGATCAAAATCATAGATATTCTTCTGCACCAGCATCCAGGTCAGCAGGTTGTACCCGCTGGCATAGACCTTTATACCATGCAGCGAAAGCCGCTGAACGACCCGCGCCGGCAACGAATACGCCAGCATGACGGTCTTCAGCCGCAGATAATCCATCCGCCGGAACCAGAAATCGGAATCGTAATCCCCCACACTGGCAATGGTGGTCAGACGGGGTAACAAGGCATTCTTATTCGTCGGCGTCCAGCTATCCAGCCGCTCGGTCGTATAATTCCCCGTCAACGTCCTTCTTTGTACAAAATTCAGAGCAGATTGCAGGGTAAAGGACATGGCCCATCCCTTATACCCCAGCGTACCGGTAAAACCAAGATTTGTATTTGGCAGGTTGGTATACTTGAGGACCCGCTCGTCATTTACATCGACCTTGCCGTCATGATTAAGATCCGCATACTTGGGATCACCGGGCTTTGCCGCGATCGGGGTCGGAGGACTGCTGGCCACATCCAGCGAATCCTTATAGAACCCCTGATACGTATAACCGATCAGGTAACCGACGGAATGACCTGTGCCGGCAAGATAGGGATAGGTAGGCCGCGCCTCATCCTGGAAAAGGATCTTGTTCTTTGCGACGGAGATATTTCCCCGCACCGAATAGCTCAGCTTCCCGATGGTATTGTTATAGTTCAGCTCGATCTCATAACCCCGGTTACGAACACGACCCAAGTTCACCGGCGGCACCCCGACCCCAAGGATGGTACTGACACTCCCCCGGGTAATAAGGATGTTATTACGCTCCCTGTCAAAATAATCCGCCGTCAAACCGAGATGGCCATTAAACATTTTTATATCGGTGCCATAGTCGACCTGCGTTTCCTTCTCCCAGGTGACATCGGTTCCCAACGTCCCCTCCACGATCCCGGTGACGGTCCGGCTGACATTGCCGATGGAATAAGAACCACCGGTCGCATAGTTCTGGATATATACATAATTGTACGGAACATTGGTCGCCGGGTTATTCGGCAACTGGTCAGATCCTACCCTGCCCCAGGAACCCCGGAGCTTGAAGACATTGACAAATTTAACGTTCCGCTGAAAGAAATCCTCTTTCGCCACATTCCACCCGCCCGAAACGGCGGGGAAAACGGCATATCGCTTGTCGGAAGAAAATACGCTGGTCCCGTTATAGGCCCCGTTGAACTCGATAAGATATTTCTGCTGGTAGTCATACCCCACCCTGCCGACAAAACCCCGGAAGATGATCGGGGTATTGATCCCGGTTATATTCGAGGTCTGGTTGAAAAGCCCCAGCGCATAGACATGATGCCCGTCAAATGTGCGGTCATAATTTATCGACGCCTGGTAGTTCAGCTTCTTATACGAATTGGGCGCATCCGCATAATATCCCAACGCAATCTTCGGGATCTCATATACGGTGGGATTGAAGGGCGTATAGACCCCGGTGCTGGCGTTATACCCGAAAGAAGGAAAGGCATCGCTGCGGGTCTGGCTCCTCCAAAAACGAAAATATGCGTTATACCCGACGATCGCCTTGATCGAAAGCCCCTTGGTGATAAAATCAAGCTTCTGCGTCGCCCGCAGGTTGATGGTCACATCATTGTCAAAGGACCGGTTAAACCCTCCCAGGGCGAACCGCCCGATGACGTTATTGGAGTAAATACCGAACATCGATGGGTTCGCACCATACGACCCGTTGGGATTGAATGGCTGGTACGCAAAAGGAGGTAACTGTACATAATCGTTTATCTCGAATAATACCTTGTTCCGGTTATTCCGGCCCCCGATATTGGGCTCGTTCTGCTCCGAATAGTTACCCGACATATCCAGGTTCAGCGAAAGGGTCTTTGTCGCCGCGACATCGAGGTTGGACCGGAAATTATATCGCTTGTAATAATAATTGCTGTTCAGATCAGGCGTGGAAAAATCCTTTACCATCCCGTTTTGCCAGAGATAGCCGGCCGAAATAAAATACCTGGCCTTCTCGGTTCCACCCGAAATATTCAGGTGATTGTCCGTCTGCACGGAAAAAGGACGGATAAGGGTCTTGAGCCAGTCTACATTAGGGTGCCCATACGGATCGGTACCGTCCTTGAAAAGCTGTATGTCCTGCGGCGTCCAATAGGCCGGCAGATTGTCATTGGCCAGGGCCTGGTTACGCAACATGGCCGAATGATAGGAGTCCAGGAACTTCGGCATAAACGTCGGCGCCTGCCCGCCGGTCTCCGATCGGATGCTGACCTGCGGCTTACCCAGCTTGCCCCTGCGCGTGGTGATCACAATGACGCCATTGGCGCCCTTGACACCATAGACCGCCGTCGTCGAAGCATCCTTCAGGATCGTCAGGCTCTCGATCTGGTCGGCATCGATCTCGCTGATGGAACCGCCATATTCCAGGTCGTCGACGATGACCAACGGCGACGCCGACGCATTGTTGGGATCATTGGTGATAGTGCTGACACCCCGGATAAGAAAACCCGCCCCATCCTTGCCCGGCTCACCACTACGCTGCTGCGAAAAGAAACCCGGCAACCGCCCAACAAGCGAGTTCTGCAGACTGGCCGTAGGCGTCTCCCGGATCTCCTCCCCCGAAATGGCGCTGACCGCACCGGTATTGGTGATCTTCTTCTTGGTGCCATACCCGATCACGACGACATCGTTCAGGTCCTTGCTTTCATTATAAAGCTTGACAGACAGGGACGTCTTGCCATCCACATTGACTTCCTGCTGCTTGTACCCGACGGAACGGACCACCAGGATCCCCTTTCCCCTGATAGCAAGCTCAAATTCACCCCGCTCATTGGTGACGGTGCCATTCTCCGGCACATCCTTTTCATAAACGGAGGCACTGGCCACATGCGCCGAATCCGACGTGACCACACCCCGTATCACCCTTTTCTGCGCATAGAGCTGCGAGACGGAGATATATAGTAGGACGAACAATAAATATTTTTTCATATAACGATTTTTATGGGGGGTTACCAGCCGTAATTTTGGATTAGATTGGGATCGGTCGTGAGCTCGCTAAAAGGAATGGGATCGAGATACATCCTTGGAAAAGCAAAGCTGATCGGCGCCGCCGCAAATGGTTGATAAGAGAAACTGCCACCGGCATTCAGGGTGATCCTCATCCCGCTGAGATTCTTATTCAACGCGGTCTCGGCCAGCTTCCACCGGCGCAGATCATAAAAACGCTGTTCTTCAAAAGCCATCTCCACCCTCCGCTCATTACGGATCACGGTCCGCATCTGATCCTGCGTCAGGGTGGCGCTCAGCCCATATTTCCCATCGGTACCGGCAGCGATCCCCGCCCTCTTCCGAAGATTGATCAGCTGGGTATAGACAGCCGTCACCGGACCCGAAGATTCGTTCAACGCCTCCGCATAGTTCAACATGACCTCGGCAAGACGAAAGATGGGGAAGTTGTGGTTCTGCGCAGAATAAGAAGTGGCGGTGGCGAAATTGCCAAGGAACTTCCGCATATAATACCCCGTCCGCGTCTGCACCCGGTTGTTATTCGGCTTGTCCAGCCCACCCTCATAGGTCTGTAAGGGACGTGAGAGCCAGGATACATTGTTATAAAGGACGGTATTGGCCAGCCGCGGATCACGGTTGACATAGGGATTGTTCGGATCATAACCGGAACCGGCATCGGTGATAGCCTTACCATTGAGCATCGGAAAGGCATCCACCAGGTCCTGCGTAGGACTGGTATTGCCAAACGCCGCCCCCTGCAAGGAATAACCGACGGGTCCGTTATTGGTCTCCAGATCGGTCGTGGTTGCCCGCAGATAAGGAAGGATCACCTCCTTGTTCTGCCGGTTAAGAAAGGGATTGTTAAAAGCCGTCTCCAGCGAATAGGCATTCAACACAAGCAGATCGTTGGCCGCCGTCGCCGCCTTGGCCCACCGCGTGATATCATAGGTCGGATAACCCATCAACGCCTGCTGCGCAGGAGAAGCCCCGGCAGGAACCCCGCCATTAAATAAAGGACTGGCGGCATATAATAATACCCTCGACTTCAGGGCCAGCACGGCGCCACGGGAGGCCTTCCCCCAATCACTGGAACTGAGCGGCTCCACCCTTTCCGCCCCCTTGATGCTGTCACACTCGCTGACGATATAGTTGATACATTGTTCAAAGGTGCTCCGCGGCGACCGGATAACGGCGCCGGAAGGATAGACAGTGTCGCCGATCAACGGTACACCCCCATATCGCTTCACCAGCTCAAAATAAAACAACGCCCGCAGGAACCGGGCCTCGGCCCTCCAGTAGGGTAATAACGATGGGACGGGAACGACACCCACCTGCCCCAAAAAAAGATTGACCTTCCGGATCGAACCATAGTTCTGCGACCAGCTGTCATCCGGGTTATTGCTGTTGGTGAGATTACTCTGGATAAAGATCTGGATATTGCTGCCATTACGCGAAGGCATCGCGTCATCCGTACCCGCATCCAGCATGTCAAAGTCGATCCGGTTGAAGCCCACCGGCATATCCGCATAGATGTTGTTGAGAAAGAGTTGCGCATTTGTTCCGTTCTTGTCCAACGAATCAAAAACGAGTCCCGGAGTATACATCTCCGCCGGCCCGTTGTTCTCCTTCCGGCAGGCGGCAAGACTACCGGCTATAATAAATATGATAAGATACTTTTTCATCAAAAAGGATTTGTTGGGTTAGAATTTAATACTGATACCGGCCGTCAGGACCTTCATGATGGGATAAAGACCCGTATAATCCTCCGGATCGGTATTCTTCAGCGAAGTAAAGGTCACCAGGTTGGTGGCATTGAGGAAGATCCTCGCCTGGTCAAGCCCGGTCTTCCGGTTAAAGGAAGCCGGCAGCGTGTACCCCAGCTCGATATTCTTTATCCGCATATAGTCCCCGGAATGCACCCAATAGGATGAGGTCAGCATGTTATTGGTATTATTCCCCAGCCATAACCGCGGATAGCTGGCATTGGCGGCATTGGCCGGCGTCCACCGGTTCAGCTGCTGCGCATACGCCTGCCCCTCCCCGTTACCCTGGAAACCCCAGTAGCCATTCCCCGTCAACGCAATGCTCCGGTTCATGACCCCCTGGAAGAGAACGGTCAGATCAAACCCCTTATAGCTAACCCCGGTGTTAAGGCCATAATAGATAAGCGGCTTTGTCGTGCCGATCGCCGTCCGGTCATTGCCATCGATGACCCCATCCCCATTCAGATCCTTGTATTTGATATCACCGGGCTGGATCCCGCCACCCTGGTAGGCATGACCGTTGATATCGGCCTGCGATTGGAACAACCCCTGCGCTACATAGCCGATGGCCTGCCCTACCGGCCGCCCCGTCAGCTGCAGCCACGGATATTGATATTTGGGCTCTCCCATCCGCAACACCTTTGTCTTCATGACGGTGAAATTGGGCGAAACAAAATAATGAAGGGAACCCTTGGTGGCCTGCCATTCCGCCTGGAACTCGATCCCGGTATACCGGTTGGCGCCCATATTGATAAGCGGATATCCCGTCCCGAATATCGAAGACGCATCAGCGGTCTGCTGTACGAGGTCATAATATTTGTCGGTGTAATAATCCAGCGAGAAATTTAACCGGTCACCAAACAGACTGCCCTCCAAACCGGTTGAGAACTTATCCGCCTTCTCCCAGGTGATGTTCGGCGTAGCCAGCGCCCCCTGCTGAAGGGTCGTTGTAGAGGAAGGAACGGTAGAGCCAAAACCATAAACCGCACCGTTGCTGTTATAATACTGGTTGTAGACATAATAACCCGCATTGGCATTGCCGGTCTTGCCATAGCTGGCCCGTAGCTTCAAGGCATTCAGCCAGGACCAGCGGTTCTTTAAAAAACCCTCGTCACCGATGTTCCACCCCAGCCCGGCAGCAGGAAAAAGCCCATACCGGTGCGACTGCGGATATAACTCCGCCCCATTATACCCGGCGGCAACATCTACCATATACCGTTGCTTGTAGTTGTAGGAAACCTTCCCGCTGACACCGGAGAAGTTAAAAGGCAGGTTGGAATTCAACAGCTCATAATCATTGCTCGCCAGCACAAGAGCATCGATACTGTGATCGCCAAAGGTCCGGGCATACCCCATGGACAGCTCGGTATAGTTCTTCCGGTTCTGGCTGGTGATCGAATTGGTATTGACCTGAACCCCATTGGCGCCATATTGGGCATAGGTATTGTGCCCCGCAGTATCCGTCATCTGCCGGTATACCGCAAAGGTCTTGCTCCGGTTGGTCAGCTCCTGCTGATAGGCATTGATCGCCGCCAACCCCTTTATCCATAACCCCTTTGTAATAGCATCCAGACGGGCCTTCATCATAAAGTCAACCTTGAAGTCGCGCTCATAATAGGGCTGATAACCAGATAGAATGGTCTGTCCATACAGGTTGTCCTGGAAGTTCTGACTGCCCCCAAGCGACCCATCGGCATTGTGGATGGGGTAGACATTGTTGGGGGTGCTGAGAAGATTGCTCCATACGGTCTTTGTCGTAGCGCCGGGCTGATTCGTATTCTGGATCCTGCCAAAAAGATCCAGCGAAGTGGTGACGGCATTACTCAGATCCATCTCGACATTTGACCGGAAGATATACCGCTTGTATCCGGCATTGGTATTATAGGAATTGGTATCGGAGGTCCGGAACAACCCGTCCTGTAACAGATAGTCCAGGTTGGCAAAATACCGGGCCCCCTTCCCGGTTCCGGAAAAGGAGAGATCATACCGGCTGTAGCCAGTCTGGTTTTTCAAAATTTGTTTGGCCCAATCCACATCGGGATGCCCGGTGGGGTCCGTATGATTTTTGTAGGCGTTGAGGTCAGCGGAAGAATAAAGAGGCTGCTGCCCCTGGTTGGCCAGGGCCTCATTATAAAGACTGGCATAATCATAGGCATCCAGGAACTTCGGCATCCTCGTCGGAGACTGAATACCCTGCTGGGCGCTAAACTCGACAAGCTGGCTCTTCCCCGCCGGCGCCCCCTTCCGGGTCGTGATCAATACCGCCCCATTGGAACCACGCATACCCAACATAGCAGTGGACAAGGCATCCTTCAATACGGTGATGGACTCGATCTGCTCGGGGTTAAAGGAAATAAAGCTCTGCGGCGTCCCATCCACCAGCACAAAAGGCGTCTGCCCCCGTAAAAGAAGACCGACATCGTCATTGCTGGGCTCACCCGTCGTCTGCGTTGTATACAAACCCGCCAGCCGGCCGGTCAACAGCCCGCTATACGAAGGCGACGCAGTCTTCAACAGCTCGGGCGTATAGACCTCTCCCATGGCTGCCGTACTCAGCTTTCGGGCCTGGGTCTGATAAAGTGGATGATAGGTGCCCCTGGAAAGACTCCGGGACCAGGGAATGGTTATCGTGTCCATAACCCCCTTCGTCTTTTTGACGGCAGATGGCGGAACAGGCCCCTGCGCACAAAGAAAGACCGAACAAAAAATACAGGGGAATAACAAGAAGTGTTGTCGTAGAACTCTACTCATGTGGCAGCAATTTTGGTTTTTGCGCCACAAAAATGCCACATAATTTATCGTTTGACGAATATTTAACTACGCCAAAACTTCGTCAGCTAAAAAGTTTATTATTGATTATCAATATCTTAAATTTATTGACCGTCTCATACCCCTACGCAAAGATCATAATTGACAGTTTTCATGGTAATTCACAAGCCGGATCGGCTCCCGTACCCATTCCACGCCCCGGTAGGTTCGTTCGATCACCCCCAGCTCCTCCAGGATGGCATCCGCCTCCGTCAACCGGACAAGCCGCCGAAGCGGAAGCCTGCCCCCCGGCAGCCCTTTAAGATATTGACCATAACGCCCCCTCATCTCATTGACCCCCTGAACCGGACCATTCCAGGCGATCGCACCGGCCAGATGCTGCCGGCAAACCTCCACCCGCTCCGCCAGGGTCGGCGACGGTAACAGCTCCCCCGTATTGAGATAATGCCGGACCTCCCGGAAGATCCAGGGATACCCGATCGCGGCCCGGCCGATCATGATGCCATCCACCCCATACCGCTCCTTATACTCCAAGGCCTTCTGCGGACTATCGATATCCCCATTCCCAAATACGGGGATCTTTAACCGGGGATTGTCCTTCACCTTCCCGATAAGGGTCCAGTCCGCCTCCCCCTTATATAACTGACACCGCGTCCGGCCATGAATGGTCAAAGCCCGGATGCCGGCATCCTGTAACCGCTCGGCCGCCTCCTCGATATTCAGAGAATGATCATCCCAACCCAACCGGGTCTTTACGGTCACCGGCAAGCTCGTCGCCCGTACACAGGCCTCCGTCAGCCGCACCATTCGGGCCAGATCCCTCAACACCCCCGCCCCAGCCCCCTTTCCCACAACGCCCTTTACGGGACATCCAAAATTGATGTCCAGCAGATCGGGATTTGTCGCCTCGACGATCCCCGCCGCCAGGGCCAACCCCTCCTCATCACCGCCAAACAACTGGATCCCCACCGGCCGCTCGGCCTCAAAGATATCCAGCTTCCGGCGGGCCTTGATCGCACCCTTGATAAGACTGGCGCTGGAAATAAATTCCGTATACAGCAGATCGGCCCCCAACCCCTTACAGACCGCACGGAAAGGCGGGTCGCTCACATCCTCCATAGGAGCCAGCAACAACGGGAATTCGGGAAGAACGATCGGTCCGATATGCACCACAGATTTGATTTTCCGCAAAAATAGGCTAAAAGCCCCCTAAAAAACAAAAGGTCAAACCTACTGGCTTGGCCTTTTTTTCCGCCGTCCGGCGGAGCCTTATTTGACGAACGATATAGCTATTTCCCCATCGTCCGGGTAATAAACAGATACGACAAGGTCATTACAAATCCCAGGAAGGCAACTGCCCACAGGATCGTGATCGTCGTTTCGCCAAAACTCATGGAATGACCAGACTTCTTGGGCAGGGTAGCCATCGTCCGGTGATCGGCATTTGTTAAGATAGCTTTCATATGACGAATTTTTAAGTGAGGGGCTTGACCGGGTCGTTGGACCCAATCCCTATATACAATATATGTAAAAAAATCCGCATTTGCAAGCCCCCCAAAGGACAGTCATATTATCTTTTCGGCTAAACTAATGTCTTTCACTCATATAAAAGGTCAGTTTCCCCCCAGCCATGATCTCGCCATGGGTAATATACCGCCGGGTAAGCGGCTGCCCGTTCAGCTCCACCTTCCGCACATACACATTCTTATCGGATTGATCCCTGGCCTCGATGGTAAAGGTCTTCCCATTCTCCAGCTGCAAAATGGCCCCATCCACGGCCGGACTCCCCAGCGAATACTGATCGGAACCCGGCGCCACCGGATAAAAACCCAACGCCGTAAAAATATACCAGGCGCTCATCTGCCCGCAATCATCATTCCCACCCAACCCGTCCGGGGCGTCCTTATACTGTTTCTTCAATATCATCCTTACCCGCTCCTGCGTTTTCCAGGGCTGGTCCGTCCAGTTATACAAATAGGCGACATGATGCGAAGGCTCATTGCCATGCACATAGTTGCCAATGATCCCATCCCGGGTGATATCCTCCGTCTCGGCAAAGAACCGGTCAGGCAGATCCATGGTAAAAAGCGAGTCAAGATGTTGTACAAAACGCCTTTTCCCACCCATCATCTCCACCAGCGCCGCCGGATCATGCGGCACATACAGGCTGTAGTTCCAGGCATTCCCCTCGATAAAACCCTGCCCGTTGGTGCTCAGCACATCAAAGGAAGCCTTAAAGCTCCCATCCCCCATCCGCGGACGCATATACCCAACCGATGGATCCCAGACATTGTGAAAGTTCTTACTGCGACGCATATACGTATCATAGACGTCCATACGGCCAAGTTTCCTGGCCGCCTGCGCGATACACCAGTCGTCATAGGCATACTCAAGGGTCGTAGAGACCGAAGTCCCGTTCGACTCAGCCGGTATATACCCCTTATCGATATACGCACCCAGCCCGTCAAAAAAGCGCTGGTTCGAGGTCACGATACAGGCATCCAGCGCCGCATTGGCATCAAAAGGAGCATTCCCCTTTACGATCGCATCCGCAATGACGGACACACTGTGATAACCGGACATACACCAGTTCTCATTGGCGGAATTGGACCAGACCGGCAACATATGCTCGGGACTCTGACTATAATGCGCCAGCATGGACCGGATCATATCGGCATTACGCCGCGGCTGCAGGATGTTGAACAACGGATGCAGGGCCCGGTGCGTATCCCATAAGGAAAAAGTGGTATAATTTGTAAACCCGTCGGCCCGGTGATTGAGCTGGTCAAGCCCCCGGTAGGACCCGTCGACATCCATATACACGGTAGGATTGATATACGCATGATACATCGAAGTATAGAAATTCTCCTTCGTCTCCCTATTACCTTCGATCCGCAGCTTGCCCAGCTCCGCATTCCAGGCGGCCTGGCCCCTCCGCTTCACCTCCGAAAAATCCCAGCCCGGCGCCTCGGCCCGCAGATTTAACAAGGCCCCCTCCGTACTGACGGAAGACAACGCAAATTTTAGCTGGATAGCCTCTCCCTCCTGCGTATGAAAATCAAAATGCATCCGCAGCTGCCGCCCCGCCAGATCCGGGAAATTATGATTGGAATCGAACTTCCCCCAAAAACCCCGGTACACCTCCCGCTTCGAATAATTCCGGCTCCCATAGGAGACAAAAGGCTTGGAGAAACTTAGCGCAAAATACACCGTCCGCGTCCGCGCCCATCCGCTGGTCTGCCGGTAACCCGTTACCAACGTGTCGTTCACCACCCGGACATAGGTCCAGACATTCTTATCGGCATAATTATAGATGCCGCTCATAAGATCTAATAGGATATGCGCCTGATCCGTGGCAGGAAAAGTATACCGGTGAAACCCGACCCGAGTGGTTGCCGTCAGCTCCGCCAGAATATTATAATCCTCCAGCTTTACCTTGTAATAATCCGCCTCCGCCACCTCTGTCGCGTGCGAAAAGGACGAACGAAACCCGCTCCGCGCCTGCCCCGCCACCCCCGGATTCATCCGCAACTCCCCCGTCGTCGGCATCACCAGGAAATCCCCCAGGTCGGAATGACCCGTACCGGAAAAATGCGTATGACTAAACCCGACGATGGTCTTGTCGTCATACTGGTAACCGGCGCAATACTTATAGACATCCGGGTTGTACCTGCCATTCTGCTCATAAGGGATCGTATCGGTATCCGGACTCAGCTGCACCATCCCAAAAGGAACCGTGGCGCCGGGATACGTATGCCCCATCCGCTGGGTCCCGATGATCGGCCGCACATACTGCACCAGGTTTTCACCGGACGGCAACTGTGCCTGACCGTGATAGGAAGAAAACAACGGAATGACAAGCAACAAGCAACAGGGAAATTTATACATAGCGCAAAAGTAACGCCCCGGCAAAGGCAAAAAAAAGTTTGATATGATTTTTTTTTATTTTACTTTAGTGTAACGGTAGCATGGTAAATTCAGTCTATATCTCAGGATTATTGCTAACCATTTGAAAACCTCTCTTTTTCTACTTTGGCACTATTCTTTCTTGCTTGCCCTGTAAATTGTAAACTATTATTGCTGTAATTCATTGGCGTAAATTATATTCCCCTGAATGAGAACGATTATGTGCCGCATGGCCTTTACCCTTTATGGGCTGTTTTTGATGACCGCGGTATTCGGGCAGGACCTGAATGTCCGGGACTTTGGCGCCACCGGCGACGGCACCACCGACGATACAAAGGCGATCAATAAAGCCCTGAAAGCCGCCGGACACCAGAAAAAAAGCCTTCACTTCCCGGCAGGTACCTATCTCTGCAATACGATCTCGGATGAGGCCAACCATATCCTCCTCTTCCAGGTAGACAACCTCCAGGGTACCAGCCTCTACGGCGACGGGGATAGCACCCGGATCACGACCAGCCTGAACACCGGCACCTTCCTCCTCTTCGTATACGCCTATGCCAACTGTGACGGTCTCAGTGTAAAGAACATCTTTTTCGAGAACACCCATACACTTATTCCGTCCATTACCAATGGACTATATATATACGGAACAAATAATATGTATATCAGCAACGTCCTGACCTCCGGCTGCCGGTTCGAAGGCTTCTGCAATGCCGTCAACGGACAAGGCATAAAAGGATGGACCCTCGATAGCAACAACTTTGGCTCCCCAAAAGGCCACGACGATGCCATGAACAACACCCACCCGGCTGTCTATTGCTGGTTTTCCGATAACGTCAACGGCTATTGTACAAATATCGTCATCACCAACAACACCGCAGACGGCTATACCGGCACCGATCCCATCACCTCCCTTGTCACCCAACGGGCCATGGACGGATTTATCTACGGAACAGCCTACGGCTTTACCATCACCGGGAACACCACCCGAAACTTCTCACAGGAACACTATGTCCTGCAACCCCGGGCCACCTTTCCAAAAGATACCACCACCTCCCTGATCAGCAATAACACTATCGACGGCACCATGCCCCTCGGATCCGTACAGGATAACGGCGCACACCAACGGATGGCCAATTATGGCATCCGCTGCGATATCGGAGACGCAGTGATAACAAACAACACGATCCAAAATTATACCGTCGGGATCATGGTCCGGGGACTGGAATACCCCAAGGCCGATATCCATACCTACCTGATCAGCGGCAATAAACTCTTCGCCTCCACCGATCCGGTAAACTACTTCGTACAACCCGCGATCTCCGTCCAGGGAAAGATCGGCAACCGGGTAAAAGACGTCACGATCACAAATAACGAGATCCATATCGGCCCCCTGAACTGGAGCAACGCCAATTCAGGTATCCTGCTCTACGACGTGGAAAAAGCCACGATCGAAAATAATACCGTATCCACCTCCTCCCCCCCGCCGGATAGTAGCCTGCTGGCAGCGTTTGCCTATCACCGGGTCGGAAGGGTCGTGGAACAGACAAATACAGTACTGGGGATGAAATTCCGCATAATCCAATCCCCTACCGACACTGTCCAAATTATTACCGATCACCCGTTCCTAAAAAACTGAATAGGAAGGGTTACTGCAACGAAGTTACCCACATCGGAACGATCATACCCGTTGAGAATCATAACCTTACAACATTATAATAATGTGTAGCCGATTGTTATCCATGGAAATTGCGTAATTTGGCACATTATTTATATATCAAGGTAAGTACCTTCGAAATATCCACTGAATATCCGCTGATTTACTACTCCTACGTTTGCTTCTGCCACCCTGTACGCTTCACTATCCTTGTTAAAAGCCCGTTGATGCGCTTACCCTGTCGCTTTGCCAATATGTTGTGATATTGACAAGATAAAACAACCCTTAAAACAATGTATGGTCACGTGCTTCAACAAGTATTCGAGTAGGCTTTATTTGTATTTATTCATGCTTGGCGCTACCTCCTGCGTAAATTCCAAAAAGGCGATTTACTTCAGAGGGCAGGGTGACGCCATCATTCGCTCTCCCGATTATACCCCCGAGACCATCATCGAAGGCAATGATATCCTGAGCATCCTCGTATCCAGCCTCAACCAGGAAGCATCCCTCGCCTTCAACTCCGCCAGTATCGCCGATGTCAGCTCCACCACCGCCTCCGGTAGCCGCAATGAATCCGCCGGTTACCTGGTAAGCCGCGACGGTTTTATAAAATTTCCCATGTTGGGAGACATAAAGGCCGCAGGCCTGACAAAAGATCAGCTGCAGGACACGATCACCCGGATGCTGACCGAAAAGAAACTGCTGCTCTCCCCCCTGGTCTCGGTACGCATGCTGAACTTTAAGGTCACGGTGCTTGGCGAAGTAGGCCACCCCACCGTCATCCCGGTCCCCAGCGAAAAGATCTCGCTGCTCGAAGCGCTGGGCCTGGCAGGTGACCTGACGATCAATGCCAAACGGGATAATATCCTCGTCATCCGCGAAGAACCCGGACGAAAGGTGATCAAACGGCTGGACCTGAACTCCTCCCAGCTTTTCACCTCCCCCTATTACTATCTGAGAGCAAACGATATCGTCTATGTAGAACCGAATAAGAACAAGGTTTGGGCAACCAGCAACGCGGCCATGTGGGTGACCGTTATCGTTGCCGTCCTTTCCTTTGGCGTGATCCTGATAGAGAACTCAAATCATTAGTCAGATTATGGTAATGTCGAACAGATCAATACGCGAAGAAAAAGATACGAACCTGATCAGCTTTATCAGGTTTCGTTTCGTCCCCTACTGGCCGCTCTTCGGCCTGTTGGTGGTGATCGCCTTCACGATCGCCTTCGCCTACCTGCATTGGGCGCCGCCGGCCTACGAGACGACGGCCGATCTGCTCATAAAAGACGAAAAGAAGGGATCCGACGACGGGAAGATGCTCGAATCCCTGAATATCTTTACCACGAAGAAGATCGTGGAAGACGAAATAGAAGTCCTCCAATCCCAGACCCTGATGAAGGAAGTGGTACGGAACCTGCACCTGTACGCACCGGTATTCGCACAAGGCCGCCTCAAGGCAACCCCCGCCTATGTCACCTCCCCCATCCAACTGGAGATCCTCGGCTTCGACAGCCTGTACAAAGAACACCAGAAAGCATACATCGACAAACAACCCTTCCGGATGGACAGCTCCACCGGCGAGGTCATCATCAATAACAAGGCATACCCGATGAATGAATGGGTAAGCCTCCCCAATACCGCCGTCCTGGTCCGCTTTACCCCCAACCCCCACTATACCCCCAATACATCAAAGATCCCGACCGGCCCGCTCTATTTCTCCCTGATCAACCCCAAGGTAATGACCAGCAACCTGGCCCATGGATTAGGAGTCGCCGCCGCCAATAAGCTGTCCTCCGTCGTGACCCTTACCCTCCGCGACGAGATCCCGCAACGCGGAGAAGATATCCTCAACGAACTGATCCGCGTATACAACCACGCTTCGATCAACGATAAGAACCAACTGGCCATCAATACCCTCGCCTTCGTAGAGAAAAGACTCCAGCACGTAAAGACCGAACTCGACTCGGCAGAAGCCACGATCCAACATTTCAAGACCCAGAACGGAGGCGCCGACCTGGGCGAACAAAGCACGGCCTTCCTGAAAAGCGTCAGCGAAAACGATCAGAAAGCAACCGACCTGACGATGAAGCTGGCCATCCTCGACGAGGTGGAAAAATATGTCCGCGCCACAGACGGCAGCTCCGGCATCGTCCCCTCCACCCTCGGCGTCAGCGACCTGGGCCTCTCCAACCTGCTGCAAAAACTCTATGACGCACGGACAAACTATGAGAAGCTAAGCAAGACGACCGGGGAAAATAACCCCATGCTCTCCTCCCTTTCCAATGAGATCGCAAAGATCCAACCCACTATCCTGGAATATATCCGCATCCAGAAACTAAGCCTCCAGGCCGGTCTCACCAACCTCAACGCAAAAAGCAATACCTATACGACAAAGCTGGAAACGGTACCGACAAAGGAACGGGCGCTCCTCGAAAGCAGCCGCAAGGAGGCGATCCTGAATAACGTATATGCCTTCCTGCTCCAAAAAAGAGAAGAAGCCTCCCTCTCCTACGCCTCCACGGTCTCCGATAGCCGGACGGTCAACCTCGCCGAATCCACCATCGACCCCGTCTCCCCAAAAAGAAGCATCGTCCTCGGCATCGCACTGGCCATCGCCATCGTCGTCGGCGGCCTGATCGTATACATAAAAGAATTTTTCAGCAACCGCATCCTGTTCCGCCACGAGATCGAAACCTTTACCGGCGCCCCCATCATCGCAGAGCTCGCCAACGCAGGTAAAAAGTCCTCCCTCAAAAACCAACAGGGACGGCCCTCCTTCCTTGGGGAACAATTCCGCCAGTTACGCGCGGCCCTTGGATTGCATACAAAGAATAATAACCGGAAAAAGATCCTGGTGACCTCCAGCATCTCGGGCGAAGGCAAAACCTTTATCAGCAAACACCTCGCCCAAAGCCTCGCCATGGCAGGCAAAAAAGTGATCCTGGTCGACCTGGACCTACGTAATCCAAAATTGTCCGTGGAATTTAACGTGGCAGGCGAACCGGGTCTCTCCGATTTCCTCGAAGGCGAATGGGAACCCTATGAGATCATAAAAAGCACCAGCACCGCGGATGGCAACCCAGCGACATTATTTATAGCCGGCGCCGGCAGGGACTCCCTGAATGCGCCCGAGCTTACATTCAATAAAAAATTACACGATCTGTTCGGATACCTGGAAGGTGTATTCGATTTCATCGTCGTGGACTCGGCTCCTGTAAACCCCGTCAGCGACGCATATGTCTTGGCGGAGTATTGCGACATCACCCTGTATGTCATCCGGCATGATTTTACGCCAAAAGCCTTTATCCGGCTGCTGGACGAAAACAATAAGATCAAGCCGCTGAAAGACCTGGTGATCGTCTTCAACAGCATAAAAAGCAGGGGCCTGTTCAAAGGCCAGTACGGACTGGATCTGGGCTTCGGTAACGAATTTGCCGTGAAAAGCCGCCGGTCCGTAATGAGCAAGAAGGTGATTCGTAAAGACTTCTAGTTTTTATTTTTATAGATTCCTGTCGCCCCGGTAGCACCCCCCTGTTACTGAGATAGGCGCAGCCCTGCCCTCCCCCGTAGACTATTTTGTGATCCTTAAAAATCTACCTTATTATGAACACGCATTGGTATGCCGTTTACACAAAACCCCGTTGGGAAAAAAAGGTCGCCGAGACATTGACCAAACATTCCATCGAGAACTACTGCCCCTTGAATAAAGTCCTTCGCCAATGGCACGACCGGAAAAAGATCGTCCATGAACCCCTCTTCACCTCCTACGTATTCGTACGGGTAGAAGAAAACCGGCTCGGCGAACTTCGCAAGATCGGCGGCGTCCTCAACCTGGTCTACTGGCTCCAGAAACCAGCCGTGATCCGCGACGAAGAGATCATCATGATCCAAAAATTCATGGACCAATACACAAACGTACAACTGGAAAAGACCTCCGTCAGCGTCAACGACGTGGTACGGGTGATCAAAGGCCCATTGATGGAACAGGAAGGCAACGTCCTCGCCGTCCGCAACCGGACAGTCCGGATCTCCCTGCCCTCCCTCGGATATATCATGGTCGCCGAAGTCGAAAGACAAAATATCGAAGTGATCGTAAAACAGGCAAATACAAACAAGAACTACGCATAACACCGGTCACAGACCAGCATACGATCCGTACCCTATCCCAGACACACACCTATAATGGCCGCCAATCTCCAACATCTGAAATCAAAAGCGCTGACAGGCTCCGCCTGGGCAATCCTGGAAAAATTTTCCCTCCAGATCGTCCAGTTCGTCGTCAGCGTAGTGCTCGCCCGCCTGCTGGAACCCCGGGACTACGGACTGATCGCCATCACGGCGATCTTTACGGGTATCTCCGCAGCCATCACCGACGGCGGCTTCGAAAAAACGCTGATCCGGGAGACAGAAGTGTCCCCCCTGCAGATCAACAGCGTTTTCTACCTCAATGCCCTGCTGGGCATCGGGATGATGGCGCTGCTCTTCTTCTCCTCCCCCGCCCTGGCAGCCTTCTTCAACGAACCCGCCCTGATCCCCATCCTCCGCATGACCTCACTCGGTCTGTTTATAAACTCCCTGGGCCAGGTCCAACGCGTATTGCTGATGAAGGAACTGCTCTTCAAACGGATCTCGCTTGCCCAGATCGTCGGCTCACTCGCCGGCGGCTTGACAGGGATCCTGATGGCCTATAACGGTTTTGGCGTATGGGCCCTGGTATACTCAGGACTGGTCATGCAAACGGTCATGGTCGCCCTCTTCTGGATCCGCTCCGACTGGTACCCCGGACGAATGTTCTCCCTGTCCTCCGTCCGGCATATGTGGCGATACGGCAGCAATATCTTACTGACAAGCCTGCTGTTCTTCACCATGCTGCAATTCAATAGCTTTATCATCGGTAAGCTGTTCCCAAAATCCGACCTGGGTCTCTTTAACCGCGGCGGCCGCCTCCCGGACTTCGTCATCGGCATCATCCAAAGCATTATCCTGAAGATGGCCTTCCCGCTCTTTGTAAAGGTCCAGGACAACCGCTCACAACTGGAACAGGTAGTACGAAAGACGGTCCGCGCCACGGCATTTATCTCCCTCCCCCTGCTGGCGCTGCTGCTGACCAACGCCCACGATATCACGATCGTACTGTTCACCGCCAAATGGAGCGGTTCCATTCTGTTCCTGGAACTGTTCTGCCTGTCGGCGCTCTTCGACCCCTTTGTCGCGATCTACCGCGAACTGATCCTCGCAAAAGGAAAAGCCCGGCTCTTTCTCTATGTCTATATCGGCACCTCCCTCGCAGAGATCATCGCAGTCCTGCTGCTGGCCCGCTATGGCATCTTCTATATCGTTTGGGCAACGATCGCCGGAAAGGCGCTCCAGTATTTTACCTATATGGGCGTGACCGCACACCATACCGCGATCCCCTGGCGCCGCCAGATAAAATGGCTCGAACCCTACATCTTTATCTCGGTCATCACGGGCATCGCCATAAAAACGCTGGATTATCCCCTGCAGGCTTCGGGTCTGTCCATGCTGGTCACGCTGATCCTAAAAATGGGCGTCGGCGCCACCCTCTACCTGGGCATGGCCTGGCTCGCAAAACTGGAAGAACTGTCCTTTATCCGGAACCTATACGACCTCTTTGGCAAAAAAATATTGAAATACCCTTATTCCCTGTTATTTCCTTCAAATCGTGACATATGAAGCTAAAAAGAAAGATCTTCCGCGCAGGAGGATATGCCGCCCGCCTGTTGAAACCCTATAAATATTTTGACCTGAAGGACGACACCCGCCCGACCTTCCCCTACAAACTGGTATTTATGAGCGGCCGGTCCGGCGTCGGCTATCTCAACGCCTGCCTGGTCTCGATCTACCAAACCTGGGATAAGCTCCCCGAAGTAGTGGTGATCTCCGACGGCACCCCGATGGAGATACTGAAAACGGAACTGATCGGCTGGCCGCGGCAGATAGAGATCGTATCCTGGGAAGAAGCCGCCACCCACTTCCTCGAAAAAGGGAACACAGACCTGGTCCAATATGCCAAAAACCTGGTCTATGGGAAAAAATTTATTTCCCTGATGCACCTCGCCACAAAATTCCCGCTCCTCTACTGCGATACGGACGTACTCTGGTTCGCCTCACCCGAGATCCCGGAGATAAAAGACAACGCCCCCTTTATAAAAATGGGCCGCGACGTCGGCATCGGATACTATACCGACGAATTCCTCGTCCGGCTGGAAGAAGAAAAATGTATCGTCCGCCCGCCCTTCAACTCGGGCCTGATGTACCTCCACGGAGACTTCTCCACCTATCCGAAATGGTCCGCATTCTGCCACTACCTGGCCGTCCACAAGTCCGGCCTGCCCGGCCCGGAACATTCGGAACAAACGGCCTTCGCCATCCTGAACAACCATTTCAACGGCCAGTCCTGGTGGGAACCCACCGAGATCCTGATCAAGACGGATGACGAATACGGTCTCGGATATACGCGGAAACAATTTCCCGGTATCATCGCCCGGCACTACGTCCATACAAAGCCTACGGCTTTCTGGCGCGACTTTATCTATATGTCCCTGGGTAAAAAAGAAAAACCCGTTCCCTCCACCCTTGTATAACCCGGCTTATAACCCATCCATGATCGCTCAGCTGAAAAATATGACAGGAATGATACCGGACAAAGACCGCCAACCGGTAGACAAACCGATGAATATACTCTGGATCGCCCCCTACCCGATCAAACCAGGCCAGCACCCGGCCCCCTGGATCCTGATGCTGGCAAAGGCGGTAACAAACGCCGGCCACCGGCTGACGATCCTTACCCCCAGCCCAAAAACGGACAGCCTGCAGAAACTGAATACCCCCCACGGATATGAAGTGATCATCCTCCCCTACAAAGGAGGCGCCCTCCACCTGCTGTCTCTCTTCCAGACACAGATCCGGACGGTAAAAAGATACCTGCGCTCAACCCCCGAACGATACGACCTTATTCACGTCCATGGCACGGAGGCAGCCTATGCTTCCTCCCTGACCGGCATGGACACCCCCTCGATCATTTCCATACAGGGCATCATGACGCTGTACAGGGCGGAATTGACAAAAAAACTATCCAAACGATTCCTGTATTGGACGATCAGCAGCTTCTATGAAAGAAAAGAGGTCCGCACCTTCCGGCACTTTTTCTGCCGGACCGACTGGGACCGGCAATTCATCCGCAGCCATAATAACCAGGCCGATATCTCGGTCTGCTGGGAGATCCTCCGCCCGGAATTTTTCGACTATACCCACCCGTTCACCGGCAACGATATCCTGTTCATGGGCGGGGATAACCCCCTCAAAGCCCTTGACCACGGCCTGAAAGCCTTCGACCTGCTGCTCGCCAACGTCCGTGCCGCAAAAACACCCGGCGGCAAACGCGCCATCCGGCTTCATATCGTCGGGTCCACAAACCCCGCCACGGTACGAGAGATCATCGCCACGGCCGGCCTGACAAATATCCGGTATGAAGAGGACATCCTCATTCACGGCAGCCTGAACGCCCGGGAGATCCTCGAAATATACAAAAGCTGCTTCTGCCTCTACCACCCCTCACTGATCGATAACAGCCCCAACTCGGTCTGCGAGGCACAGGTGGCCGGCCTGCCGGTGATCGCTAACCGCGTCGGTGGCGTGCCCTCCCTGATCTCCGGCGGACTCACGGGCATGCTGGTGGAAAAAGAAGACCTGGACACGCACGTCCGCGCACTGGCCCTCCTATACAACGACCTCATCCTGCAACAACAGCTGAGCGGCAACGCCCGGATCATCGCCCGCCAACGACATGACCCGTCGGCGATCCTGGCAGATACCCTTTCCACCTACCAAAAAATAAGGACGCCGGTCTATGCTTAGATACCTGCTAAGGGCTTCAAAGATCGGAAGCCGCCGGTTCCGCGCGATCTGCACGACCCACTACGCACGCCTTTACTTCAGGGCCGTTGGCGCCCGGCTGGGAAAGAACCTCCGATGCAACGGGATGCCGGAAGTAGAGCTGAGCCTGGACGGCAACCTGGTCATCGGCGACGACCTTATGCTTCAGAACGGAAGACGATATAATATGATCGGCCGGCAACAACGATGCTTCTTCGTCATCGGGAAACAGGCGACACTGACCATCGGCAATAACGTGGGCATCAGCGGGACGGCCATCGTCTGCCATCAAAATATCTCGATCGGGGACAATACCCGCATCGGCATGAATTGCGTGATCTACGATACGGACTTCCATGACCTCGACCATCGCCGGCGCACCGCGATCCCCGAGGACCTCACCGGCGTCACCCGCAAATCGGTGACGATCGGACGGAATGTATTCATCGGCGCCCACTCCACGATCCTGAAAGGAGTGACGATCGGAGAGACGGCCATCGTCGGGGCCGGCTCGGTCGTAACAAAGAATATACCCGCCGGCGAGATCTGGGGCGGTAACCCCGCCCGGTTTATTGCCCCAAACCCTTCATCCGGACAATGAGAAGATATTCCCTGACATTCTTTTTTTCCTGTGTCCTGCTCGCGACGATCCTGTTCGACGATCCCCATAAGTATTTGGCCAAACGTATCATCTACCTGGTCTGCCTGGCACTGTCGATCTACCAGCTCTACCTGTTCCGCTATAAAAGACCGGAGACGGTGGTCGACCTGCCGACACCCCGCTGGTACAGGATCTGGATCCAATGCCTGATCGGGTTTACCTGCCTGGCCCTCTTCATGGATCTCCGTAACCCGCAATTCAGCCTGATCACGATCGTAAACCACCCGCTGGCCCTGCTGACCATCGTTCCGATGTTTTCCTTCCAGCTGGGCTACCAGACCATCGATATCGATAAATTCATAAAATTCCTGCTGGTCACGGCGATCCTGTTCGGCATCCTCTTCCTGTTCCCGATCAGCTTCCAGAACTTCCAGGGCGCCTCCACCGCACTCTGCTATGCGGTCCTCCCGCTGTCGCTGTTTGCCATGGACCGGAAAAAATACCGCCTGGTCGCCATACTGATGATCGTATTGAGCATCGCCATGAGCCAGGTCACGGATGCCCGGACGATCATCCTCCGCATCCTTATCTTCTTCGGCCTGCTGGTGGCCATGAGCACAGTAAAGAAATGGTCCTCCCTGAAACTGCTGGTCGTGCTGATCACAGGCTTTATGATCTACCAGTTCCTGGTCAACCTCCAGGCCTGGCTGGACCTCTTCACCTCCTTCGTCAAGCTAAAAGGCTTCGACGACCAGGATACCCGCACCTTTATCTATGAAGAGGTCTTCGGCGATATGCGACCCGCAGAAATGATCTTCGGCCGCGGCTTCCTGGGCACCTACTTCAGCCCGTATTTCCTGGCAAATACCCAGGACCTGGACGGCGACTACTATTACCGCTTCAGCGCAGAAGTGGGCTTCCTCCAGCTCCTCCTGAAAGGAGGTCTGGTTTATTTCCTGCTGTATATAACACCGCTGGTGGCCGTCGTCCGCCGGGGACTGTTCACCCGGCACAAAAGCCGCATCGGTTTTTATATCTCGGTCTATATCCTTTGCGAGCTGCTCATCCTGTTTATCGAAAATATCCCTTCCTATCACTTCCAGTTCTTTATCATTTTCTTCCTGGCAGGATACGGCTACCGCCAGACGGTACTGGAAGCAACCACGGCACCAAACAGGGAGGTCTATCATAACACAAACACTTTATTACAACCAGGGGCACTCTATTAACTGCGCCACCCACCTATTATCAAAAATTTTTAAAACGGATTTTGTATGAAAAAAATGCAAGTGCTAAATTTCCCGATCAGCATCGGAAAGTACCAGGACTATATAGAATATATCATTCAAACCGCGGATGCCGGCGGCAGCGAATGCGTCTATGTGGCAAACGTACACATGCTGGTGGAAGCATTCTGGAATAAGTCCTTTTCGGAAAAGGTCCAGGCGGCCAACCTGGTGACGCCCGACGGCAAACCACTGACCTGGGCGCTCCGCCTGCTCTATGGCATCAAACAGGACAGGGTCGCCGGTATGGACGTACTCCCCGCCTTGCTGAAGAAATCGGAAAAGACACAGCTGCCGGTATATATCTACGGAGGCACGGAACAGATGCTCTCCCTGAGCCGCGAATACCTGAAAAAGAATTATCCCGACCTGGTGATCAACGGCTTCTATAGCCCCCCCTTCCGCGAACTTACACCCGAGGAAGAAGAACACACGATCGAACGGATAAATTCCTCCGGCGCAAAGCTGGTGTTCGTCGTGCTCGGCTGCCCGAAGGCGGAAAAATGGATGGCGAGTATGTCCGGCAAGATCAATGCCGTGATGATCGGCATCGGCGGCGCGCTTCCCGTCCTGGTAGGAATGCAGCGCCGGGCGCCAAAATGGATGCAGGACGCAGGCCTCGAATGGTTCTTCCGGCTTATCCAGGAACCCCGCCGCCTGTTCAAACGCTATGCCGTCACCAACTCGATCTTCCTGTACCTCCTCAGCCGCGAACTGGTCCGCAAAACATTCAGCCGCAAATTTGAACCACATGAATTGAACTGATACACTACCATTCACGCTCATCCATCGACTTCGTACACATCTCAGCAAATCATTTCACATCCGGCTCACCCGGATAAACCCGACAAATGAATCGCAAACTCTCAGGCACGGTCCTGCTTTCCGCCTATGTCTGCTGCCCCGGCCGGGGCTCCGAACCGGGCTATGGCTGGGCCTACCTGCTCCAATACGCCAAAACCTTCGAAAAGGTGATCATGGTCACCTCCACGGTGGAAGAAGGCTACCGGCAGACGATCGACAAGCTCCGGGAAATGGGGATCGATAACGTCCGCGTTGAAGTGGTACGATTAAAAGGAGCCCTGGACAGACTCAGCCGCATGCCCGTCGGTGGCATCCACCTGCACTACCTCCTGTGGCTGAATGCAGCGACCAACGCCATCCAATCCCTGCCCGACACCCCCTGCTTCGCCCACCACCTGACATTTGGCAACCTCCAGTACGGCTCACCACTGTATAAGGTAAGCTGCCCCTTTATCTTCGGCCCCGTAGGCGGCGGACAAAAGACAAACAAGGTCTTCTACCCGCTCATGGGCCGCAAAGCAATGCTCCTCGAAAGGATCCGGAACATGGTCACGGTACTCTTCTACCACTTCAGCCCCTTCTTCAAAGGCACGATCCACAACGCCAGCCTGATCTATTGCTGCAACGAAGAGACCCGCGCCGAAGCCCGCCGCTTCCTGCCACCCTCCGAACAACACAAGGTAAAGATGATGACCGACGCCGCCCTCGATGACCGGTTCCTCACCGACCCCGTCGTACGGAAAAAAACGGCCCCGCGCTTCTCCGCCCTGTGGGTGGGACGCCTGCTGCCCCGCAAAGGAGTGGAGATCCTGCTGAATATCGCAAAACTCCTGAAAGAAGAAGACTTCCAGCTGACGATGATCGGCGACGGACCACTTCGTGAGACGACACTTTCCTTTATCCGCGACAAGGGACTCGAAAAGACGGTGAACTTCCTGGGCTGGATGGACCAGCAGCAGATCCTGGAATATTACCGCTCCTCGGACCTGCTGCTCTTTCTCAGCTACCGCGACTCCACCGGCGTACAGATCGTAGAAGCCTTCTCCCAGGGCGTACCCGTCCTCTCCTTCGACCAGTTCGGCGCCGCCCTCGTGATCGACCCGGCAAGAGGGATAAAAGTTCCCCTGCAGGATGACCTCCCGGCCCTCCAGCAACAGATCGCCGACACGATCCGGGACCTGATCCGCCACCCGGAAAAAATAGAGACGATGCGCACACACGCAATGACCTACGCCGCCGGCCTTACCTGGGACAGCAAAATGGCGACGATGATGAAAGACAGTAAACCTTTTTTGAAAAATATAACCTACGTGCTACATGCGAACGCTGATCTGCGACTTGAACGTGTATGATGAAGGACATCACATCGCATACCTGAATGCGATCATGCCCTACTCAGCCGACCGCGACGACCTGATCTTCCTTTTTAATAAAAAGGCGGTATCCTTCTGCCCGATCCTGGCAGGGGACAGACGGGTATTCTTCGTCGACGAAACCTTCCTGGAAGAGAACCGCGCAAATGTCATGCGCGGTAAATGGAGAGAATTTCACTATATCCGGCAATTCGCCATCGAACACGCCATCGAAAAACTGCTCCTCCTCGAGATCGACCAATACCAGCTGGCCATCGGACTCCAGCCTTCCCCCTTCCGCATCGACGGGATCATCTTCCGCTCCTTTCATATGATCGGCGTAACGGCAACGTCACTGCCGGGGATGGCAAAGAACATCCTCTACCGGGCTAAAAAACGCCTTATGTTCCAGGTCTTCCGCCTGAACAAAAAGGTAGAACCGCTCTTCCTGCTCAACGATCGCGCGGGTTGCGCCCGGTACCCCAACTATTTTAAATACCTCCCCGACCCTATCTTCGAAGCACCCGCGACGATGCAATATGGAAAACCAGCCTCGCCGGCTTCCAGCAACCTTCGCAACTTTTTCGATATCGCCCCAAAGGCCCATATTTTCTTCGTCTCCGGCGCAATGGGCGAACGCAAGAATATCCAAAACACGGTTGACGCCTACCAGGCCGCACAGCTCAACGGCCCCTCCGTATTGCTGATCGCCGGCAAGGTCCGGGCGGATTATCGCGTAGCCTTCGACGCAGCCATAAACAGCTTTACGGCAAAAGACCCCCAAAAAAGATTGATCGTCGTGGACGAATACATCGACGACGACCTCCTCGCCGCCTGGTTCAACAGCTCCGATACCATCCTGCTTTGTTATAGCAACTTCTATGGGTCCAGCGGCCTGATGGGCAAGGCGGCCGAACACGGAAAGACCTGTATCGTCCCCGACAAAGGCCTGCTGTTCGACCTCTGTAAAGAATATTCCCTGGGCTATGCCGCCGACCCGGATAAGGCAAACAGCATGGCAAGAGCAATGGTACTGGCCCAAAAAGACCAGACCACCGCCGCAGGCCACAGCCGCTTTGTACAGGACCACAGCGAAAAAAGCTTTCTGTCCACCCTGATACCCTAAACGAACTTCATCCTGTACCACCAATCACTATCGTCACATCCGCAACACCCTTATAACATGGCATCGCACCTGTCTCAACACATACCTTTAAAACGCCCCGAACATGAATAACCGGTTTTTAAATCACCTCCAGATCACGCTGGTCGTCCTGGACCTGGTTGTCATCAACTTCGTCTTCCTCTTCTGCGAATACCTTTTCCGGAAAGGACTTGTCATCACCACGGTGATCGAATACAATTCATTCCTGTATTTCCTGAATATCTGCTGGATAGTGATCACCTGGTTTACGGGGATCTATACCGGAAAGAATATCGTCAACTTCGAATTGTTCTCCCGGCGTTCAATGAATGCCTTCTTATATTTCATCGGCTTCACCACACTCTACCTCTACTTCTTCCACCAGATAACGATCTCCCGCGCCTTTATCATCACGGTCATGAGCGGTATCTCCATCCTCCTGCTGACAAACCGCTTCTTCTACCTCGTGATCTCCCAATACTTCCGGAAAAAAGAATACCTCATCCGCAAGATCGTGGTGATCGGCTACAACCCGCTCTCAAAAAAACTGGTCCACTACCTGGAGAACGAAGGGATCAACTCCCAGATCATCGGCTTTTGCGAAGAAGAAGAGAACGTACACGAAGTATCCAACTATCCCATCCTCAGCAATATCAGCCACACCCTCGAAGAATGCCGGCACTATGGCGCCACCGAGATCTACTCTACGATCGCACCCGAACAGAATACCGCCCTCTACGACCTGATCCTGGGCGCAGAAAAGAACTGTATCCGGTTCCGGCTGGTCCCCGACCTGGGCGTCTTTATGAAGAAACAATTGTATATCGACTACCTCGAAGATATGCCCGTGATCTCGCTCCGGCGGGAACCGCTCGAAGACCTCGGCAACCGGATCCGGCGGAGATTGTTCGATATCCTGGTCAGCAGCCTCGTCATCATCTTTATCCTTTCCTGGATGGTGCCGCTCATCGGTCTGCTGATCCTGCTGGACTCCCGCGGTCCGGTCTTCTTCGTACAGTCCCGCTCCGGCAAGAATAACCGCAGCTTCCCCTGTCTGAAATTCCGGACGATGGTGGTCAACGATCAATCCGATAACCGCCAGGCCTCCCGCAACGATCGCCGTATCACCCGGCTGGGACGCTTTCTGCGGCGTACAAGCCTCGATGAATTTCCCCAGTTCTTCAACGTACTGCGAGGCGATATGAGCGTGGTCGGCCCCCGTCCGCATATGCTAAAACATACGGATGACTACGCCCAGCTGCTGGACAAGTTTATGGTCCGCCAGTTCGTCAAACCAGGGATCACCGGCTGGGCACAGGTCAACGGCTTCCGCGGGGAAACGAAAAATTTAACCCAAATGGAAAAACGCATCGAACACGACATCTGGTACATGGAGAACTGGAGCCTCTGGCTGGACGTCCGCATCATCTTCCTCACGATCTATAATATCATTTTTGGGGAAGAGAACGTCTTTTAAACAAATCCATGAAAGTTCTTATTATTCATTGCACATACCAGTATAAAGGAGGCGAAGATACCGTCGTCGCCGAAGAGACCCGGTTACTAAAGGCGCACGGAATGACCGTAGAGACGCTTCTGTTCAGCAACACAGGCGGCACGGTCGGAAAGATCCTGCAGCTCCCGTTCAATATCGGCTCCTACCGGGCCACCCGGCAAAAGATAAAGGCCTTTAAACCCGATATCGTACACATCCATAACCTGCATTTTGCCGCCTCCTTCTCCATCCCCTACGCACTAAAGGCCGAAGGCATCCCCTTCGTGACAACCCTGCATAATTTCCGGTATATCTGCCCCTCCGCCACACTGTTCCACCGCAACAAACCCTTTACGGACTCCATCAGACAACGCTTTCCCTGGACCGCCGTCCGGCAGGGGGTCTATAAGGACTCCCGCCTGCTTACCTTCTGGCTCGCCTTTTCGATGAGCCTCCACCGGAGACTGGGCACGCTGGACCTGTGCAGCCGCTATATCGTACTAAGCGAGCATGCAAAAAAATTGTTCCTTTCCTGCCCGATCGGCCTGGACGCGGAAAAGCTGGTGATCAAACAAAATTTCTGCGACCCCAGTCCCGTAAAAGGAACACACGATAATGACCATTTCCTGTTCGTTGGAAGACTCTCCGAAGAAAAAGGGATCGCTACACTGCTGGATGCCTTTGCCCGCTCCGCGCATAAAATAAAGATCGCTGGGGACGGCCCGCTAAAGGAAGAAGTGATCCGCTATGCCGGCCTGTTCCCCAATATCGAATATGTAGGTCTGCTGGAGAAAAAAGAAGTCCTGTCCCTGCTGAGTGAGTGCACGGCGCTGATCTTTCCCTCGGTTTGGCCGGAAGGCATGCCGATGACGATCATCGAAGCCTTCTCCTGCGGCACACCGGTGATCGCCTCCCGCCTGGGCGTGATGGAGTCGATGATCACCAACGGATCCAACGGACTGCATTTCGAGGCCGGCAACGGCACCGACCTCCTGAATAAGCTCCACCGCTGGGCCGATATGAACCTGACGGAAAGAGCCGGCTTCTACGAGAATGCCCTCGCCACCTTCGATAAATATTATACGCCGGAAAAGAATTTCGAACTTCTCTCGGACATCTATACCGATGCCATAAAGCTCAACGGTTATTCCATTTATAGTCCAACAGCTTCATAAAATATCCACCCACCACGCTCCGCGCCTGGAACCCCACCTTGCTGCCATCCGTCGTCTGATGCCAGTCGCTCAGGGGGACGCGCGTCGGCGTCTCCGTTAGATACTTGTATACCGGGTCCACCAGGGCCCCAAAGTCATCGGACGTTGAAGCAAGAGCCGCCGTCCATAAGATCCAGTCCGACTTTGTATACGTCTTACGGCTGTCCAATGGTAACCCGAAATCGTTCTGGTGCTTTAGATACCAGGCAATCTCTTTCTCATATACTTCGGACGGGAATAACTGAAGGTTCAGCAGCTTATCCCACACAAGATTGTATTTCTGGCTCCAGCTGTCCTTCTTGTCAAAGGTCAGCGCAAAGTGATCCCCGGCATCGGCCATTACCATCCATTTCTTCGCCAGCTCCTTCGCCAGACCCGTATAATGCGCCGCCTCCGCCTGCTTACCCAGTTTCTCCGCCATCCAGCCATACGCCCCCATTGCAACGATCGCCTTTACCGATAGATTGGCATTCCGCGCCAGATGCCCCGCAAAATCATCCGTACAAAGCTGGTTCGCCGGGTCAAACCCATTCGCCTCCAGGTAATGGACCCAGGTGCTAAGCGTCTTCCAGTGTTTCAAGGCGTAATCCGTTCCTCCCGTCGTTCTGCCCTCCCCAATCATCTCACCAGCCGCACCGCTCTCAGTTCCTGCCATCCCCGGCGCACCCGTCCTGCCTCCCTCGCCGGTCGCTGCCCCTTCTTCCGCGCGCATGATCGCCGCCGTTAGAATAACCATATTCCCGCACTCCTCCACCGGCATGTCCTCTCCATACGTCTGCCCGTTGGCCTGCGGATAGGTCCCCAGATCATGCGCGGCAAACGGCTTCTTCCACTTTCCGCTCTCACTATAATAAAAGATACCGTTCAGCATCCCCTTCAGCAGCTCCGGGTTATACGCCAGGTACAACGGCGCGGATGGATAGGTGACATCCACCGTATTGATGGAACCATTGCTGAAATTCTCCTTGGAAAGAAAAAGCAATTCCCCATGCGGACTCCTCACCAGCGCATGGGCGGCAATGCTCTGCCGGTAAGCAGCTACACAAAGCTGGGCATAATGCGGCCCCCCCGCAGTGATAGCGCTGGAATAAAGGCTCTTATTAAAAGTATCACAACGCGACAGCACCTTGTCATAATCGGTATAGGCCCGGTCCAGCACCCCCTCGATCGTCACCTGTTTTCCCTTTCGGCCCGCCTCCGTCTTCCACCAGGGCTGCAGGTCCTTATGAAAGAACTGAACGGCATATCTTTCATCATACGCCATCAGCACAAGATGTTCAATAGGATCCTCCCCTACGGTCACCGGCGCAAAAACGGTGTTCAACATAACGGCCCCCCCGGTCATCTTTTCTTCCCGGGAACCTCCCTTCGTTCCCCCGGTCATCCCCGCCGGCGCACCGCTCACCTTCTCCTTTCCAATATCTGCCGTCCCCGCACGCCCTTCGCAAAAGGCCCTTACCGCCTCCGTCTCCCCCGAGATCCCCTGCACCATCCCCTTGACCGCCGGCGTCGCCACATATAAATAACCCCAGTCGATCCGCAGGTTATCCCCCTTTTTCGCCAGCACCGGCTGCTCTTTTGTCCCCACCCGCAAAATGGACAAGGCCGTGGTCCCGGTCAGTTGCGCTCCTACCTCCTGTGCCGGCGTATTGACGGCAAGATCGCCGCCTACGCCATAATAAAGCTGTACCTTATGCGGCCCCCCGTCGTTTGCCCGGAACCTGAACGATACATAAGAGACCGGCCGGGACAATAAGGACAGATCCTGCAGCAACAACGGAGAAGTAAAACACACCGAAAGATCCACCCCCCCGCACGCAAACTGATACCGGGTCTGGGTCGCACTGACACTCACCCACTGCTGAATGGCCCTGCTCACCTCCGGCTTATCTCTGTTCACACCGCCGGCACTTCCTGCATCCGCTTCGGGCTTATCCCCTCCCCCCTTCTCTTTCCCTCCTGTACTCGTATCCGGCGTTTCCTTCCCCAGGAACCGGTATACCTTCCCATCTACCCGGACCAACCCCAGCAGGGACTGCGATTTACCAGTCCAATGACGGGTCGGCTCGCTGTTCAGTTCGTCCGCAAATGACCAAACGCTAAAATAAGTATCATGCGTGATCAACGGATAGGCCGGCATCTGCTGAACCTGCCCAAATACGCGCTGCACAAGGAGCAAACAAACGATAAGTTTCTTCATATTTGACAAATATAATGATCCGTCCATATTTCCCTATTTTTACACCCGTTTTCCGCATTAACCAGATTTTATGAGCAAACAGAACGGACAGAAACAAACAGGCCCACCCGGAGGCAAACCAAAAGGCCCGGGCATCTTTTCTCTGCTAAAACCCTACAAAAAGCTCATCCTTTTACTGATCTTGCTATCCTTCATCGGCAACGGCATCAGCCTCCTGATCCCAAAGATCATCGCCCGCGGCATCGACGCCTTTATCCATAAAGACCTGGATATGCACCGGATCGTCTGGGAATTTGTCGGGGCCGCCCTCACCGTCTTCCTGTTCACCTATGCCATCAGCTTCGTACAGACCTATGCCTCGGAAAAAGTGGCCAGGGACCTCCGTACACGACTGGCCGATCGCATCTCCCGGCAGAGCTATACCTTCCTGCAAACGACCAACCCCTCCAAACTACTGACCAACCTCACGGCCGACGTGGATTCAATAAAAACGTTCGTCTCACAGGCCGTCGTCTCTATCTTCTCCTCGATCTTTATCATCGTCGGCGCCAGCATCCTGTTGCTGACCATAAAATGGCAGCTGGCCCTCATCGTGATCGCCATCATACCGATCATCGGCATCACCTTCTTTGTCATCCTGCGCAAGGTAAGGGCGCTGTTCATAAAGAGCCGGGAAGTGATCGACTGGCTGAATAAGGTGATCAACGAAAGCATCCTGGGCGCCGCACTGATCCGGGTCATCCATTCCCAGCACCTGGAATACAAAAAATTCCTGGAAGCAAACACAAAGGCGCTGGGACTCGGCCTCAACATCCTGAAGCTGTTCGCCGGCCTGATCCCCGTCATCGTCTTTACCTCCAACCTCGCCACCCTCAGCATCCTGGCGCTGGGCGGCCATTATATCATCTTCGGCAATATGAGCCTGGGCGATTTCTCCGCCTTTAATAACTACCTGACGATGCTGATCTTCCCGATCCTCGTCATCGGTTTCATGAGCAACGTGATCGCACAGGCCACGGCCTCCTATATGCGGATCAATGGCGTCCTGCTGGCGCCCGACCCGGTAGAGACAGGCACGCTCACAAAAGACCTGCACGGAGACATCGGACTCGAAGACGTTTCGGTCACCTATGGACAAAAAACGATACTAAAAGATATCTCCTTCCACGTCAGGGCCGGCTCCAAAACCGCCGTCATCGGCCCTACCGCCGCCGGCAAAACGCAATTACTCTATCTCCTCACCGCCCTCACCCGTCCGGATACAGGCCTGATCACCATCGACGGACACGCCCTGGCCGAATACCGGAAGGAAGACTTCCACCGGCAGGTCGGATTCGTATTCCAGGACAGCATCATCTTCAATATGAGCATACGGGAAAATATCGCCTTTAGCGATACGGTCACGGATGAATCACTCGAAAAGGCGATCAATACGGCAGAACTCCGCGACTTTATCGACTCCCTGCCGGATAAGCTGAATACGATCGTTTCGGAAAGAGGGGTCAGCCTCTCCGGAGGACAAAAACAACGGATCATGCTGGCCCGCGCCCTGGCAATAAACCCCCGCATCCTCCTGCTGGACGATTTCACCGCCCGGGTAGACACCCGGACCGAACAGAAGATCCTGGCAAACGTCCGGGAGAACTACCCCGGCATCACGCTGCTGTCCGTCACCCAAAAGATCGACTCGATCGAGGACTATGAACAGATCGTCCTGCTGATGGAAGGAGAAATGATCGCCTCCGGCACACACACGGAGCTGATGCAGACCTGCCCGGAATATGTCCAGATCTATCAATCACAAAGAAGCACCAGTCATTATGAGCAGCAAGAACTACAACCTAAATAACGGCACTGCCGAACAGCCAAAGAGCGCCACCTGGTCCGCCCTCCGCGGACTGATCGGCCTGCTCCCCGGAGAAAGAGGCAACCTGGTGCTGGCCCTGATCGCCATGCTGGTCTATGCCTTCCTGTCCATGCTCGGCCCCTATATCATCGGCACGACCATCGACAAATATATCCTGCATAAGGACTACCACGGCGTACTGGTCAATTGCGGATGGCTCCTGCTGATCTACATAGCCAACCTTTGCTCGATCTATCTTCGCACGATCCTGATGGGCAACTTCGGACAACGACTGCTGTTCACCCTCCGCAACACGATCTTTAATAAGCTGCAGGAACTGCCCGTCGCCTTCTTCGCCCAGAACAAAGCCGGCGACCTGATCTCCCGCGTCAACAACGATACGGATAAGCTGAACCAGTTCTTCTCCCAATCCCTGATGCAGTTCGTCTCCAGCATCTTTATCATCACCGGCGCAGGGATCTTCCTCCTCGCCCTGAATTTCTGGCTGGGCCTCGCTACCCTGGCCCCGGCCTTCCTCATGTGGGTCTTTACAAAATTCCTGTCCCCCTGGGTGAAAAGGAAGAACGCCATCAACCTGAAAAATGTCGGCGGGATGAGCGCCGAGATCCAGGAAAGCCTCAACAACTTCAAGGTCATCCTCGCCTTTAACCGCCGTGATTACTTTCGCCAGCGCTTTAAAGAAGCCAACCACCGGAACTATGCCAGCGCCATCCGCGCCGGCATCGCCAACGGCATCTTTACACCCATCTATGGCTTCCTGGCCAGCATGGGCCAGTTGGCCGTACTGATCTATGGCATCTACCTGATCTCGACCGGCCATTTTACCGCGGGATTCCTGATCAGCTACTTTATCTACGCCACCAGCTTCTATGACCCCCTGAAACAAATGGCCGCACTCTGGGCCAACTTCCAGGTGGCGCTCGCCGGATGGGACCGGATCTCGCATATCCTGTCGATGGAGTCCGACCTGGTCACCCTCCCCGCGGACGCGACGTCCCCCAATGCTGGCGTCCCCGCGGTTCCCACACCCCCACGCCCTTACCTGCCGGAGGCTCCCGGCAACGGCTCCCCGACACCCGCCCTCCTCGAATTTCGTGACGTATCCTTCCGCTATCCCGACGGCAAGGAAGTCCTCCACCATAACAGCTTCCGGATGGAGAAAGGCAAGACCTACGCACTCGTAGGCCCCACCGGCGGAGGCAAGACCACCACCGCCTCCCTGATCGCCCGCCTCTACGACCCCACCGAAGGAACGGTACTCCTGGACGGAAAAGACATCCGCACCTATCCCACACCCGAAAGGACCCGGAAGATCGGCTTCATCCTGCAGGAACCCTTTCTCTTCACCGGCAACGTCCGGGATAATATCCTCTACGGCAACGAACAATACCACACCTATTCCAACGAACAGCTGGAAGAAGTGATCCATGCCGCCAACCTGGAGACGCTCCTGACCCGCTTCGACCAGGGCCTCGAAACTCCCATCGTATCGGCCGGCGACGGCATCAGCCTTGGACAAAAGCAACTCATCGCCTTTATCCGCGCCGTCCTCCGCAACCCGGAACTGCTCATCCTCGACGAAGCAACCGCCAACATCGACACGGTGACGGAAAAAATGCTGGAAGAGATCCTCCGCAAGCTGCCCGACATGACCACCCGCGTGATCATCGCCCACCGGCTAAACACGATCGAGAACGCCGACGAGATCTTCTTCGTCAACGCCGGAGAGATCATCCGCGCCGGTAGCCTCGACCAGGCCGTCGATATGCTGCTGCAGGGAAAAAGAGTAAGCTGACATTCCAATATTCAGAATGTCCTCAGAATGCTGTCTTAGTTTGCTAACTTAACGCAAACCATAACCATCATGCAACGATTTCTTGCAGCTGCCCCTCTTATTATGATCGCCCTGGCCATCCTGTCCGTTCCTCACACCGCCGCCGCACAAGGCGCCAGCGGATTCAAGCTCACAAGATCCTTCCTCATCGGCAGCCCCGGCGGATGGGACTATATCTCCGTAGGCCCGGATAAAAAGGTCTATGTCTCCCACGGCACCCAGGTAAATATCCTCGACCAGAAAACCGGCGATAGCGTCGGCGTCATCCCCAATACAACCGGCGTACACGGCATCGCCTTCGACCCATCGGCAGGAAAAGGCTATACAAGCAACGGCCGGCTGAATACGGTCACGGTCTTCAACCTGAAAACATCCGCCGTCCTCCAACAGATCGCCACCGGCCAGAACCCCGATGCGATCATGTACGACCCCTTCTCAAAAAAGATCATCACCTGCAACGGCCGCAGCCACGACCTCACAATCATCGACGCCGCCAGCGGCCAGGTGACGGCAACGATCACCCTGGACGGCAAACCGGAGACCGCGGTCTCCGACGAAGCGGGTAAGCTCTTTATAAATATCGAGGACAAGAACAAAATAACAGAGGTCGATCTGCGCACCAATACGGTCGTGACAAGCTGGCCGCTCACCGCAGAAAGTCCCACCGGACTGGCCATCGACACAAAAACAAAAAGACTGTTCGCCGGCTGTGATAAATTCCTGGTCGTCATGGACGCCACCAGCGGCGCCATCGTCGATAAGCTCCCCATCGGCGACGGCTGCGACGGCGTAGGCTTCGACAGCGGCCTGAAAATGGTCTTCGCCTCCTGCGGAGAAGGGAAACTGACGGTGATAAAAGAAGAATCGGCCTCCTCCTTCAAAGTGATCGATAACGTACCCACCAAACGCAGCGCCCGCACAGTAGCCGTCGATGAAAAGACACACCAGGTATACCTGCCGGCTGCCGAGACCGAACCAGCCGCCGCCGGCGAAAGACCAAAACAAAAACCGGGAACCTTCCAGGTACTGGTCGTCAGCCGGGGATAAGCCCCGATCGGCCCGAAATCGGAAGGGAATCTGCATTTTTTCCTTTAAATTGTATACATAACCAAAAATGTATGCAATCAGCCATTTCCGAACCCATTCCCGGCACAACCACCGCAGCGGGCAAATACGGGCCCATGAAGAATTTTATAAACGGGCAGCTTACCGCAAGCACCGCCACCCGTAGCATTCCCGTTATCTCCCCCCTCGATGGCGCCCTCCTGGCCACGATGCCCTGCTCTTCCGCCGCCGACCTGGACACGGCCGTCCAATCCGCCCGGAAGGCCTTCCCCCAATGGAGCAGGACCCCGATAAAAGATCGGGTACAGGTCTTCTTCCGCTATAAATACTTGCTGGAAAAAAACCTGCAGGAACTGGCCGCCCTCGTCAGCGAAGAGAACGGTAAGACAATGGGCGAAGCGATCGCCGAAATAGAGAAATGTGTCGAGCTGACGGAATTTGCCACCTCCCTCCCCCAACTGGTGACAGGAGAAGTCCTGGAAGTCAGCAAAGGAGTGGAATGCCGGACCGAACATACCCCCCTGGGCATAGTCGCCTCCATCGTCCCCTTTAACTTCCCGGCCATGGTGCCAAACTGGACGATCCCCAACGCCCTGGCCCTGGGCAACTGCATGATCCTGAAACCATCCGAAAAAGTTCCGCTAAGCGTCGTCCGCATCGCCCTGCTGCTAAAGGAAGCCGGACTCCCCGACGGCGTATTTAATATCGTAAACGGCGACCGCGAGATCGTCGAAGCCATCTGCGACCACCCCGGCATCGAAGCGGTATCCTTCGTCGGCTCGACAAAGATCGCCAAGCTGGTCTACCAGCGGGCTACGGCCCACCTCAAACGCTGCGTGGCGCTGGGCGGCGCCAAGAACCACCTCCTGGTACTGCCCGACGCAAAACCCGATATGACGGCACAGAACGTCGTCGTCTCGATGAGCGGATGCGCCGGACAACGCTGTATGGCAGCCTCCGCAATGGTAGCCGTCGGACCGGTTGACGCCATCATCGAAAAGATCTGCGGAGAAGCCCGCAAGATCGTCGCCGGCCAGAACCTGGGCGCGGTGATCGATAAAGCCGCAAAAGAAAGGATCGAACGCTATATAACCGAGGCAGAACAACAGGGAGCAAAGATCCTGGTCGACGGCCGCGGCGCCACGGTCCCGGGAAAAGAGAACGGCACCTACGTTGGACCAACGGTCATCGATCATGTAACCCCCGACATGGCGATCGCAAAAGACGAGGTCTTCGGCCCGGTCATCAGCATCCTGCGCGTAAACACGCTCGACGAAGCCCTGGCCATCGAGAACGCCAGCCCCTACGGCAACGCCGCCTCGGTATTTACCCAGAACGGCGGCTATGCCCGCTATGTCATCGACCACGCCAGCGCAGGTATGGTCGGCGTCAACGTAGGCGTACCGGTACCGCGGGAACCCTTCTCCTTCGGGGGATGGAACGATAGTAAATTCGGCGTAGGAGACATCACCGGCAAAAGCTCTATCGAATTCTGGACCCGGCTGAAAAAAAGCACGGTCAAATGGAACCCCGAAGCCGGCGTCAACTGGATGAGCTGACGCAATCCCGCAAAAAACGCGGTCACACGCCAACTTTGATAACGCAAAAACATATGTATGCCCGAACCATCCACCATTTCCGAATCACAGGAGATCATACAGGATAGCCTGGACTATACGCTCTTCTCCTGGAGCAAACAAAAAGGATTTACACCCCTCGCCATCCAACGCGCCGAAGGCGTATACCTCTATGACTACGAAGGCCGGCGATATATCGACTTCTCCTCCGGTCTGATGAACGTCAACATCGGCCACGGTAACCAGCGGGTGACCGAAGCGGTTATGCGGCAGATGCAGGAGGTCAGCTATGTCACCCCCGGCTGCGTCACAAAGGTCCGCGGCGACCTGGGGAAAAAGCTCGCGGAGATCACCCCCGGCAACCTCAAAAAAACGCTGTTCACAACCGGCGGCGCAGAAGCCATAGACAACGCCATTAAACTTGCCCGCCTCTACACCGGCCGCCATAAGATCATCACCCGCTACCGCGCTTTTCACGGCGCCTCCTATGGCGCCATGACGGCCGGCGGCGACCCCCGGAAACTGCCCTCCGACGCACAGCAGGCCCCAAACATGATCCACGTGGAAGACCCCTACTGCTACCGCTGCCCCTGGAGCCAGGAGATAAAGACCTGCCACCGGGAATGCGTATCCCATATCGAAAGGGTCATCGAATTTGAAGGCCCGCAGAATATCGCCGCCATCCTGATGGAAGGAGAAAGCGGCACCTCCGGCTGTATAAAATACCCGCCGGACTACCTGCAAAAAATAAGGACGCTCTGCGATAAGCACGGCATCCTGCTGATCGCCGACGAAGTGATGAGCGGATTCGGAAGGACCGGCAAATGGTTCGCCACCGAACTGCACGGCGTCGTACCCGATATGATCGCCACCGCCAAAGGCATCACCGCCGGCTACCTCCCCCTGGGCGCCCTCATCGTCACGGACAAAATAGCCGATCACTTCAATGACAAGGTACTCTGGCTGGGACTCACCTACTCCGCCCACCCGGTGACCTGCGCCGCCGCCGTGGAAGTACTAAAGATCTACGAGGACGAAAACCTGGTAGCCAACGCCGCCGCCATGGGCCGTTATATGGATCAGCAGGCGGCACTGCTGAAAGAACGACATCCCTGTATCGGGGACTTTAGAAATACAGGACTGCTCGGCTGCTTCGAGCTGGTAAAGAACCGAGCCACAAAAGAACCGATGGCGCCCTTTAACGCAAGACCAGAAGAAATGGCCGTCATGAACAAGGTGGCCGCCCGGCTAAGACAATTGGGCATGTACGCCTTCGTCCGGTGGAACTATGTCTTCATAGCCCCACCCCTGAGCATCACCCGCGAACAGGTCGACGAAGGACTGGCCATCATCAGCGAAGCGCTCCGGATCGCCGATGAACACGTGACGGGATAACCAACAACCGAATAACAGCCGCCGGATTTCATTAACCAAAACAACCCGCCAAATACGTATGATGCTCTCACCCCCCTCTACGTCCCCGGGCAGTACCACGGAAGCCCCTCCCTCCCCTTCGCTCTACAACGAAGACCTGGCGCCCGTTCCCCTCGCAAAAAGGAACTGGACCACCTGGAACTATGCGGCCCTGTGGATCAGCATGAGCCTCTGCATCCCCACCTATATGCTCGCCAGCTCCCTGATCGGAGGCGGCATGAGCTGGTGGCAGGCCATCGGCACGATCTTCCTGGGGAATAGCATCGTCCTGGTACCGATGATCCTCAATGGACGGGCAGGTGCGAAATATGGGATTCCCTTCCCCGTTTTTGCCCGGGCCAGCTTTGGCGTAAAAGGCGCCAATATCCCGGCAATGCTCCGCGCCATCGTCGCCTGCGGCTGGTTTGGCATCCAGACCTGGATCGGCGGCTTCGCCCTCTACCAGATGCTCCGGCTATGGATACCCGCACTGGCAACGCTACCCGCCCTCTTCCCCGCCTCCTGGGGACTGGCGACGGGACCCGCCATCTGCTTCCTCCTGTTCTGGCTGCTGAATATGTATGTAGTCTGGTTAGGAGTGGACAGCATCCGCAAGTTATTGGTGTTTAAAGCATTTTTTCTTCCCCTGGCCGCACTGGCCCTCCTCTATTGGGCCATCTCCCATGTCCACGGCGGACTGGGACCCATCCTGACACAGCCCCCCCGTCTTTCCAATCCGGCCTTCTGGGCATTCTTCATCCCGGGCCTCACGGGCATGGTCGGCTTCTGGGCTACCCTGTCGCTGAATATTCCCGACTTTACCCGCTATGCCGTCAGCCAACGGGCACAGATAAAAGGACAGGCGATCGGCCTGCCCTCTTCGATGACGCTCTTCTCCTTTATCGGAGTGGTCGTCACCTCGGCCACGACGATCATCTATGGGACGACGATCTGGGACCCCGTCGTTCTGGCAGGGAAATTCGACAGCAAATTACTGGTAAGCATCGCCATGATCGCCGTCGCCCTCTCCACCCTGGCCACAAACATCGCCGCCAATATCGTCAGCCCCGCCAACGACTTCGCCAACCTTGCCCCGGCACGGATAAATTTCCGGACCGGGGGACTGATCACGGGTATCATCGGTATCCTCATCTTCCCCTGGAAACTGATCGCCGACCCCGGCGGCTATATCTTCACGTGGCTGGTAGGATACTCCAGCCTGCTGGGACCGGTTGGCGGGATCCTGATCGCCGACTACTATTTTATCCGCCGGCAGGAGCTGGACGTCGCCCAGCTCTATACGCTAAACGGCGCCTACTCCTATTCAAAAGGATTCAACAGGACCGCCATCGGCTGCCTCCTGCTCGGCATCCTGCCAAATATTCCCGGCTTCCTGCTGACCATCGGACTGCTGTCGCCCGCGACGCTACCCGCCTGGCTGACCCAGCTATACAGCTATGCCTGGTTCGTCGGGTTTTCTATCTCCGGTATCAGCTATGGCCTGCTGATGCGGGCCCATCGCATATCCATCCCTGTTAACCATTATAAAGAAGGAGGAAACTATGTCAGTGTTGATTAAGAACGGAAGGATCATCACCGCTACGGATGACTATAAAGGAGATATCCTGATCGAAGGAGAAAAGATCGTTGGACTTTCTGCGGCGTTACCTGCCGGAGGCGCTTCACTCGCCAACCCTTCCCTCCCGGGCGCATTCGCCAACTCTTCCCCCGATGCCGGCGATACCACCACCGTGATCGACGCCGCCGGTCTGCTGGTGATCCCCGGTGGCATCGACCCGCACGTCCACCTCGACATGCCATTCATGGGCACCTTCTCCAGTGACACCCACGAGACGGGTACCCGCGCCGCCCTTTTCGGCGGAACGACGACGGTCATCGATTTCGTTCTCCAACGACAGGGCCACTCCCTGAAAGAAGCCCTCGCAGAATGGAACGGAAGAGCACAAGGCACCGCCGTCGGCGACTATAGCTTTCATATGGCCGTCACCGACTACAATGACAACACCCGCAAGGAAATAGCCGAAATGATCGCCCGGGGCATCACCTCCTTTAAAACCTTTATGGCCTATAAAGGCGCCCTGATGATCGACGACCGGCAAATGACCGCCCTGATGCAGGAAGTACGCAAACAGGGCGGCCTGGTCACGGTCCACGCAACAAACGGCGATATGATCGATTATCTCGTCGCCCAACACCGCTCCGAAGGCCATCGCGCCCCGCTCTATCATTATCTTTCACAACCGGAGGTGACCGAGGCGGAAGCTTCCGGCCGCTTTACCGACATCGCCAACTATACGGGCTGCCCGGGTTATATCGTACACCTCACCTGTGAAGGGGCGCTCAACGCCGTTCGACTGGCAACCCGGCGCAACCAAAAGGTCTTTGTAGAGACCTGTATCCAATACCTGCTGCTGGATGCCTCGCTCTACGACAAGGATTTCGAAGGCGCCAAATGGGTCATGAGCCCGCCGCTGCGGCAAAAGAAAGACCAGGCCACTCTCTGGGCCGGGATCAACCAGGGACTTGTACAGGTAGTAGCCACCGACCACTGCCCCTTTAAATGGGAACAAAAGCTGATGGGGAAAGACGATTTCTCAAAGATCCCAAACGGTCACCCCGCTATCGAGAACCGGATGGAACTGCTCTTTAGCGAAGGCGTGCAGAAAGGAAAGATCAGCCTGAACAAATTCGTCGAGGTCGCCTGCACCAACCCCGCCAAAATATTCGGGATGTTCCCCCGCAAAGGGACCATCGCCCCCGGCAGCGACGCCGACATCGTACTCATCGATCCCAATGAGAAACATACCCTCTCCGCATCCACCCACCACATGAACGTGGATTATTCGGCATACGAAGGATGGGAGCTCACCGGGAAGGTAAAGACAGTATTGTTGAGGGGAAAGATCGCCATCGACCAGGGACAATGCCACGTCGGAAAAGGGTACGGACAGTTCATCCGCCGTGCCGCCAATCATCTCGTTCATTAAATAAACTGAAATAGGTATGGCAAGAATCGTCAAATCCGGTCTGATCCAGATGAGCCTCCCAAAAACAGAAGGCGAAGGCACCATCGAAGAGATCAAAAAAGCAATGGAAGACAAACACATCCCCCTCATCGAAGAAGCAGGGAAAAAAGGCGTACAGATCCTCTGCCTCCAGGAGATCTTCAACACCCCCTATTTCTGCCCGGGCCAGGACCGCGCCTGGTATGAGTCGGCAGAGACGGTTCCGGGCCCGACGATCCGGCGGATGACCGAATTTGCAAAGAAATACAATATGGTCATGATCGTCCCGGTCTATGAAAAGGAACAGGCCGGCGTACTGTACAATACGGCCGCCGTGATCGACGCCGACGGAACCTTCCTCGGCAAATACCGCAAGAACCATATCCCGCATACCTCCGGTTTCTGGGAGAAATTTTTCTTCAAACCCGGGAACCTGGGCTATCCCGTCTTCCAGACAAAATATGCAAAAGTGGGTGTCTATATCTGTTATGACCGCCACTTCCCCGACGGAGCCCGCTGCCTGGGACTCAATGGCGCGGAGATCGTATACAATCCATCCGCCACGGTAGCCGGCCTTTCCCAGTATCTCTGGAAACTGGAGCAGCCGGCCCATGCAGCCGCCAACGGTTACTTCATGGGCTGTATCAACCGGGTCGGGGAAGAAAAACCCTGGAACCTGGGCCGCTTCTATGGCAGCTCCTATTTTACCGACCCCCGCGGACAGATCTTTGCCCAGGCATCGGAAGACAAGGACGAACTGCTGATCGCCGACTTCGACCTCGACCAGATCGAAGAGGTCAGAAACGTCTGGCAGTTCTTCCGCGACCGCCGTCCCGAGACCTATGGAAGACTGACAGAATTATAACCCGGCGCCCGTTTTAACCTGATAATCGCATTTCATGTTAACCTGATAATCGAATTTCATGGCGATATCCAACCACCGGCTCACCGATCCCGAATACGCGGAGAATTTTAAAAACATACATCCCCCCTTCGAAACAAGGGACGCCGCCCTCGTCGACGCCAACCGCTGCCTGTTCTGCTATGATGCCCCCTGTACAAAAAGCTGCCCCACCGGCATCGACGTTCCAAAATTCATAAAACAGATCGCCACGGATAATCTCAAAGGCTCCGCCCATACGATCTTCCGGTCGAATATCATGGGCGGCGGATGCGCCCGCGTCTGCCCCGTCGAAAAGCTATGCGAAGGCGCCTGCGTCTATAACCTGATGGAAGAAGAGGCGATCCCCATCGCCCGCCTCCAACGCTATGCCACCGAACAGGCCATCCGCGAAAAATGGCCGCTCTTCGAAAAAGCAGCCCCCACGGGCAAAAAGGTCGCCATCATAGGAGCCGGCCCCTCCGGTCTCAGCTGCGCCCACGTGCTGGCACGGTCAGGCGCCGAAGTGACTATTTACGAAAAGGAACAAAAAGGCGGCGGCCTCATGACCTATGGCATCGCCGCCTATAAGGTCACCCCCCAATTTTGCGAAGACGAACTAAACTATATCCTCTCGATCGGCGGGATAACCATAAAATACGGGCAGCAGCTTGGAAAAGACATCTCCCTGTCAGCGCTGCAACAACAATACGATGCGGTCTACCTGGCCTTCGGCGTCGGTCTGGCCCGCCGCCTCGACATCCCCGGCGAAGACCTGGACGGAGTGGTGGATGCCATCGGCTTTATCTACGATATCCGCGCCAAGGGCTATCCCGCAGTAGCCATAGGCGATAAGGTGGCCGTGATCGGCATGGGGATGACCGCCATCGATGCCGCAACCCAGGCCCGGCGGCTGGGAGCTGGAGAGGTGACGCTCCTCTACCGGAGAACAGAAGACGAAATGCCCTGTACAAAAGCCGAGCTGGACATCGCCCGGCTCGATGGATGCCGGATCATCTGGCTGGCGGCGCCAAAGGAGGTGATCGGCCATAATGGCCAGGCCACCCGGCTGCTGTGCAGTATCATACAGCTGGGCGACCCCGATGCCAGCGGCAGAAGGTCACCCGTCGACACCGGCCGCACCTTTACGCTGGAGGTGGATATGGTGATCAAGGCCGCAGGACAGGTCCCCTTTACCGAACTCGTACAAACCACCCGCCTCGGTCACGACAAGGGGAAGCTTAGTGTAGGCTCAGGTGGCACGACCAGTCAGACCGGCGTCTTTGCCGGAGGCGATTGTGTCAATGGCGGAAAAGAAGTGGTCGACGCGGTACAGGCAGGCAAGGACGCCGCGACGGCCATACTGGAATTTTTGAACCGAGACCCGGGCAACGGCCACCAGTAGTCGAAATATCCATCTATAGTTCAATCAATTAGCAGGCATACCTCAAATTTTATTATATGGCAAACCTCCATACGGACTTCCTCGGCATCCACTCCCCCAACCCCTTCTGGCTGGCCAGCGCCCCGCCTACGGACAAACAAATAAATGTCCTGCGTGCCTTCGAAGCCGGCTGGGGAGGCGTCGTATGGAAAACCCTGGGCAGCCAGGTAAAGAATGTCTCGTCCCGCTATTCCGCCGTCGACTACCACGGCAGCCGTGTCATGGGTTTTAATAACATCGAGCTGATCAGCGACCGCCCGCTGGAGCTGAACCTAAAGGAGATCAAAGAATGTCTGCGTCTCTTCCCCGACCGGGCCATGATCGTCTCGCTCATGGCAGACAATAACAGGGAAAGCTGGCACGAGCTGATCCGGAAGGTGGAAGATACCGGCGCACATGGGCTGGAACTGAATTTTGGATGTCCCCACGGCATGACGGAAAGGGGCATGGGCGCCGCCGTAGGCCAGGACCCGGAGATCGCCCGCATGGTGGTGGAATGGGTCATGGAAGCCTCCACCATCCCCGTCATCACAAAACTGACCCCAAACGTCCATTCCGTCGTGCCGACCGGCCGGGCTGCGGTAGAGGCAGGCAGCCAGGCCCTCTCTCTCATCAATACCATCCAATCCGTCACCGGCGTAGACCTCGACACCCTCATACCCAATCCCAACGTCGGCGGCAAATCCACCTTTGGAGGCTACTGCGGCCCCGCCGTAAAACCCATCGCCCTAAAAATGCTGACGACCATCGTCCAGGACCCCATCGCCGGCAAGGTACCCGTCTCCGGCATCGGCGGCATCAGCACCTGGAAAGACGCCGCGGAATTTATGCTGCTCGGCGCCACCAGCCTGCAGGTATGTACCGCCGTGATGAAACATGGGTTCCGCATCATCGAAGACCTCTGCGAAGGACTAAGCAACTGGATGGATGAAAAAAAGTTCGTCCGTATCGAAGACTTTATCGGCCGGTCCATACCCACCCTCACCCATTGGGAGGACCTGGATCTCAACTATCATATCGTAGCACATATCGATCCGGCAAAATGCATCCACTGCGGCCTCTGTTATATCGCCTGCGAAGACGCCTCCCACCAGTCCATCGACCTCCGCCAGGGCCACCCCTATAACACCTACACGATCAAGGAAGAAGAATGCGTCGGCTGCAACCTCTGCAAACTGGTCTGCCCCGTCGCCGACTGCATCACCATGGTCGAACACCGCCACGGACCCGAATACCTCAACTGGAAAGAATTTCAACGCCGCGGCCTCCCCCTCAACGATCACTAAAACAAAGACCCGCGCACATTGCTGTACGCGGGTCAAAAATATCGGTAGGATATAATCACTTTTTCTTCAGAAGTTCTTCGGGAAAACCAACCCTGTCAAGAAAGATCTTTGACTCATCCGCCATTTTTTTAAAAGCAGGATCCTCTCTATAATCTCCAACCGTCTTACTGGGTATAATCGTGGACTGTTTTTTTTTGTCTTCGTTCTTTTTAAGTTCAGACGACATTGTATACCTCCTTTTTAACTACTACAAATTTACAATTTATTTACGCTTAATCAAAAAAGCTTGGTAGTTCACATCTTTTCTAAACGGCTTCCAACCTTTATTTTCTTGATAACCATATACATATAGTAAGGAGTCGATCTCATTCCAGTAGGCAGAGATTCCCATTTGATATAACCTTGTTCTTGCCGAAGTACTACCGATTGCATAAACCATCATATCGGGGAAACGTTGGGTAAACTTTAATACGGTTGCCGCGACCGTCGCCAGGGTCTTCTCCCGATCATTATTGTTGGTAACGATGAGCGTGTCAATCTTACCCGTCGTAGGATCCAGGTTGCCAAATGACAGACTAAAATAGGTTACACCATTGGAGTTATAGGGGGTATACTGTATGACCTTTCTTGTTTTTCCCTTAGGGCCCTCACTATCGAATTCAAATTCAAGATAATTGTCATTTGTCGAATATTCATACTTCTGCAGGTCCATTTTCACATATTCTTTAGTCTCTGAAAAGGTAGTTTTTCTATTTAAAATAATTTTAAAAACTTTTCCAGACCATCCTGCCTCCCAACGCCAACGGCCTCCCGTCATCCGGAAGGCCGCCGCAAAACCATATCAACATCTTTCTTTTATTTCTTCACCGAAAACTTATAAACCGTCGTCGTCTGGTACGTCTTTCCCGGTGTCAGCAACGTCGATGGAAAAGAAGGCTCATTCGGCGAATCAGGATAATGCTGCGTCTCCAGGCAAAAAGCCGTCCGGTAATCATCCTTCTTTCCTCCCTTGATGGGGTTTGCCCCCTTCATAAAATTACCCCCATAGAACTGGATAGCCGGCTCCAGGGTATATACATCCAGCTGAATACCACTCTGGTCGCCCACTACCGTCGCCGCCAGGTTCAACTCCTCCTTCTGCTTACCCGTATCACCACTGCCTCCCTTGACCGGGTTCAGCACAAAATTATGATCGTATCCCTTGCCATATTTCAATTGCTGGTTATCATCATTGATCCGTGCGCCAATGCTCGTCGGCTGCCGGAAATCAAACGGCGTTCCCGCCACCGGCTCGATCTTACCCGTCGGGATCAGCGTGGAATCCACCGGTGTATAGTTGTCGGCATTTATCTGCAACAGGTGATTGTTGATCGTCCCGCTGCCCTGCCCGTTCAGGTTGAAATAGGAATGATTGGTAAGGTTCAGCACCGTGGCCTTATCAGTGGTAGCATTGTAGTCGATCTTCAGCTCATTGCTGTCGGTGAGCGTATAGGTCACCGTCACCTTCAGGTTGCCGGGATAGCCTTCTTCACCGTCTTTGGAAAGATAGGTCAGCTCTACCGATTGATCATTCAGCTTTTTTGCATCCCAGACCACGGCCCCAAATCCTTTCTTGCCCCCATGCAGGTGATTGGCCCCGTCGTTGGTGGCAAGCGTATACTCCTTGCCATTGATCTTGAACTTCCCTTTTGCGATCCGGTTGCCATAACGGCCTACGATAGCGCCAAAAAAAGTCTCCGGCTGATGGAGATATTTGCCGATGCTGTCATAACCGACAATGACGTCTGTCAACATGCCTTTCTTATCGGGGACCAGCATCCCCACCACCCGGGCGCCATAATTGGTAATGGCCACCTGGGCATTGTTTTTATTTTTTAGAACATACAGCGCAGTCGCTTTTCCATCGGCCATATCCCGGAAGGCGGCGCTGTCGGGGAGGGCAGCCGCGATACCGGCCGTCGTCGCCGTATCGGTACCGGTCCCGGCGGCGGGAGTATTGTTTCCGTTGCCGCAACTCAGCAACCCGCAGGCGGCGATCGCCGCAACAGATAAAAAGATCTTGTTCATATAGCAAAAGATAATTTACAATGTCGCTTCCCACGTCATCCGCGCTCACATCGTCATCCGCACGCACAACCTCTTCCAGCACGCACAACCCCTTCCCGCACGTCAGCGTCCTCACCCCAGCGATGTCCCATTCTCGATCTGCCCGATATACACCTTCATCTCCTTATTCATCGCCCGCAGATACAGCGGCGCCACCCTTTCCACCAATGCATCGATGGCCTCTTCCCGCACCAGGTTGATCGTACACCCGCCAAAACCTCCACCCATCATCCGCGCTCCGATGACACCGGGCTGATCCTTTACCTGCTCCACCAGGAAATCCAGCTCGGGACAGCTCACCTCGTATTTGCGGCTCAGCCCCTCATGGGAACCATACATCCGCTGCCCGAAAGCGGCAATATCCCCTCGCTGCAGATCGCCGGTGGCGGCCAGCAGCCGGGCGTTTTCTTCTACGACGTACTGACAGCGCTGATTGACAAGCGCATCCACCGGCGCAACATACTCCTCCAGCATCTCCGGGGTGACATCCCGAAGGCTCTTTACCCCCGGCCGGTGCGACTGGATCAGCCTCACCCCCGCCTCACATTGCTGCCGGCGGGTATTGTATTCGGTGGAAGCCAGGGAATGCTTGACATTCGTATCGAGCAGGACGATCCGGATCCCATCCATGTTAAAAGGAACATAGGCAAAGTCCAGCGATTGACAATCCAGCCGGATCACATGGTTCTTCCGGCCAAACATACTGGCAAACTGATCCATGATCCCGCACTGCACCCCCACAAAAACATTCTCCGCCTTCTGCGACAGTTTTACCATGGTCAAAGGGTCCAGCTCCAACCCAAACAGCTCATTCAGGGCAAAAGCAGCCGCACATTCCAGGGCCGCCGAGGACGACATACCCGCCCCAAGGGGAATGTCCCCGCCAAAAACGCAATTGAAACCACCCAGCACACACCCCATCTCCTGCAATTGCTGAACAACCCCCAGGATATAATCCGGCCAGTGCAGCGAAGAAGATACGATCTGCCCGGCATCCGCCACATAGCTGCGGTCCAGGTCCAGGCTGACGATATGCAGCTCGTCATCGCTGCGGCGGGAGACCGCCATATAAATAGCCTTATTGATGGCGGCCGGTAAGACAAAACCATTGTTGTAATCGGTATGCTCCCCGATCAGGTTGACCCGGCCCGGCGAACGGACGACCAGGGGATCGCTTTCTGCAAATACCATTTTGAATTTTTCCGTAACCCGGAATGATAAGGAAGGAACAGGCTGGGTAGCTATCATATGAATGTCAATCTACAAGTGTCAAATTAACAGCTATTTTGCCGCAAAATAAAAAAAATTTACCGCCCCCCGCTCAAGCCGGACAGAACCGTCCTCCGCCGCCGGCCTCAATCTCTGATCTCCCCGCACGCACCCGGTTGCTTACTCCGCAACCGGTATCGGCCCCCCTGCATAACGGATCCCCAGACCCGGCCCCCTCGGCACCATTACCTTCCCGTAATCAAAGGAAAGACCGGTTGCCAGATCCTCCTTTAATAGTAAGGGCCCGTCCATGTCCACAAAATCCAGCTCGGGTAATAAATGCGCGATCGCCGCACTGCCGATCGAACTCTCATTCATGCTGCCGATCATGACCTTCATGCCATAGGAACGCGCCTCTTCGATCATCCTCCGCGCCGGGGTGATACCGCTGCATTTGGTCAGCTTGATATTGATACCATGAAAATGCCCCTTACATTTGGCGACGTCCTCCTCCTGTACACAGGATTCATCCGCGATCAGGGGCAGATCGCTTCGCTCATAAAGGACCTTCATCCCCTCCCAGTTCTCCTTGGCCAGCGGCTGCTCGACAAATTCCACCCCCAGCTCCTTTAATACGGGGATCTTCTGCAAGGCTTCCTCCACCGTCCATCCGGCATTGGCATCTACCCGGAATACGGCATCACTCTGCGCACGAAGGGCCTCCATGATCGCCAGATCATCGGGCACCCCCAGCTTGATCTTATAGATAGGCCAGGGCTTCTCCTTCATCTTGGCCAGCATCTTCTCCACGGTGTCGATGCCGATCGTAAAATCCGTCATGGGCCCGTTATCCGGATCCAGCTTCCACAACTCATGTAAGGGTTGCCGCCGGAGCTGCCCGTAAAGGTCCCAGCCGGCCATATCCAACGCACAGACAAGAAAAGGATTCTCCGGGAATAAATGATGCAGAAAATGCCAGAACCGGACCGGCTCCACAAAGGCAAAGGTCTCCAGCCAACGCTTCTTCTGTACAAGGTCGGCGATCATCTTCTCGACAGGAATATGATAATAGCTGATAGCGGGCGCCTCCCCATAGCATTTAAGACCAAGATGCTCCAGTTCAACGACAAGGGTCGGCTGGTGGGTCTTGGTCCCGCGGGAGATCGTAAAGGGATGACGGAAAGCGAGATTGAAAGAATAATAGTTGCAATTCATGGGGGCCAAAATTAAGGGATTTACAGGTCCGCCCCTGCCGGAAATCGACCATTTCGGCGGAAAAGCAGGTGATTTCCCCCTGCGGAAATTACCATCGGGGCTGGTGTTTCCACGTGTTTTTTTGCAGAAATGAGAAATTTTTTCCCTTTCTGGGAAGGGCTTTGAGATCAGAACCCTCACAACCAAATGATAACCAGTCTCTTAATTTTTGGTACGGGTTTTACAAGGTTAGGGCAACAACATCAAATCGTACCAAATGAAAACTATCTACTCTAGCGCCTTTAAAATTACCCTGTCTTTGTTTATCGCCACCCTGCTGGCGGGCACCAATAAAGTAGCCGCACAGCAGAATACCGCCTCCGGTACGAATAGCCTGCCTGCCCTGCTGCTGAGCTTTACAGGAACGACCACTAATAACGCTGCCGAACTGAATTGGACGATGGAGAACGAAACCAATTGTAAATGGTTTGTCATCGAACGCTCCGGCACGACCGGCGGATTCGACTCCCTGACCGTCGTATTAGGAGTCAACAACGATCACCAGACTGCCTATAGCTTCATGGATGCAAATATGCTGAACGGCGCCAATTATTATCGTCTGCGCCAGGTAGACCGCGACGGTGTCGTAAAATATTCTCAGATCATCACGCTTTATAATATCAACACTTCGGCCAAAATGCAGGTCTTCCCCAATCCCGCCAGCGCCGTTGTCAATTTTGCCGTTTCTCTCACTACTGCCGACATGGTTACCGTACAGGTATTTAACATGGCCGGTGTCCTCCTCGTAACCCGCGAACAGTCGCTGACCGCCGGTAACAACCAGCAGTCACTTGCTATCTCTAATCTGAAGGATGGTAATTATATCCTGAAGGTCAGCAACCGCGCCGGTTCTTACCAGTATGTTCAGTCTTTTGCAAAAGTTATGTAGTCGACCCGTTATCGAAGAAGCCCCCGCCACCTCCCTCCAGGATCCTTGTTTCCCAATATCCCCAACTCGTAGTTTGTTTTTTATCGCCCGCTGGCTTCAACCTCTTTGCGAAAACCCGCATTGAATTCTTTTTCCTTGATCAGCTCCTCCAGCGTAAGATGCATCCGATACCTCCAGTAATGATGCGGATCGGCCGGAACATTGATCCGCTCGTCATGCGGATTCTCCCGGCGAAAATGCTCGCTCATCCCCATAATATCCTGCAGCTGAAAAACGCTCCATTGAGCACTGCTATGCAAATGCTGCAGCACAATGGCTTTATTGATCCAGGGTTCACAAAAAGCAGGCGCCTCCCCCCATTGCCCCAGCTCCTGGTTATAGAACCGCTGCGTGACCGCCCGGTCCTCTTCCCACCACCCGCGGATCGTGCTCATATCATGCGTGGAAGGGGTCACCAGCGACAGATAAGGCGCCTCCGACGGATGCGAGAACTCCCGGACAGGATTCTTGGGCATCCGCTGGATCTCCATACTGAGAATGCCCAGTTGCCGCATCACCTCCGGCACACACCTGGGCACCATACCAAGATCTTCCCCAAATACCAGCATATTCGTGGCCCGCTTCAACGCCGGTAACTTGTTCATCCCTTTCCGGCCCCAGAAGTCATCCTGACGGCTAAAGAAATAATTGACATAAAGGTCTTTAAGCTGCTGCTGTGTATGCCATTCCAGGTAACGGAATGAAGAGGTCTTTTCCATAGCGATCCGAAAATGGAACTCCTTCCCCTCCGATCCCCGCACATCCAGCAGGATCACATTCGAGATCAGATCAAAAAGACCCAACCGGATCCGTTTGTTATAGTCCGAGCCCTCCAGCCCCCTGAAATAAGCATCTACCTTCCGCTGTGTAGAAAAGGGCTCCCGGAGCGTAAAGAAACCATTTCCCGAATGATCTAGATGATCGGTCTTCACTTTCTCCGCATCGGACCCAAAGACCTCCCATAAAACGGCATCGTTTATAAAAGGACGGGTATACCGGTCATGATCAAACCAGATGTTCCGTTGGCTGAACTCTATAAGATATACCGGTATGGCCGGCTCAAAATGGCCCAGAATGCCCTCCACGACGTCCATGGGTATGCTCCAGATCCGGAAGAACCCCAGGATATGATCGATCCGGAAGGCATCGAAATAGTTCCGCATATGCTCAAAACGCCTTTTCCACCACCCATACCCATCCTTTCGCATCTCCTCCCAGTTATAAGTCGGGAAACCCCAGTTCTGCCCCTTGACGGCAAAATCATCGGGTGGCGCCCCCGCCTGCATCTCCATATGATAAAGACGGGGCTCTATCCACGCATCACAACTATACCGGTAGATCCCAATGGGGATATCCCCCTTCATGACCACCCCATTCTCATGCGCATAATCGGCGGCTTCCCGTAACTGACCATGCAGATGATACTGGATAAAATATTGCAGGGCGATGGAATCATATTGCCGGGTCCCGGGAGAAGTATACTTCCGGATCGCCGCGGCATCATACCGGCTATGCAGCTTCCATAGGGTAAAATCCGGGGTGCTGTGCTTGTCCCGCAAATAACAGAACGCCGCATAGGGCACCAGCCAGTCCCGGTTCCGTTCGAAGAACTCCTGGAACCCGGGATCGTCCTTTAATTCTTCTTTCTGTAACTCGTATAATTCTTTAACAGTCAGCAGTTTGATCTTCATCACAGCCTCATAATCTACCTCCGGCAGCTCATTGAGCTGCTTTTGTTTTTTCTTTAGCGGTTTTATCAGATCGGCATACTTACGACCGGCGCACTTCTCCAGGTCCAGGTAGAGGGGATGGAGGGCAAAGGCCGAGATGGCGGCATAGGGATAGGAATCCTGCCAGCTATGACAGGCCGTCGTATCCTGCACCGGGAGCACCTGCACCAGCTTAAGCCCCACTTTTACGGCCCAGTCGACCAGGAGCTTTAGATCGGTGAACTCCCCCACCCCAAACGAACGCCGGCTGCGTAAACTAAATACCGGTATGGCCACACCGGAACCCCGCCAGCTGTTGTTGGGCAGATGGACAAACCCGTCATGCAGCACGCTGATCTTATTTGGACGGGCATCGCCGGGCAGATAACGATTCGGACCGGTCTCGAACTGCTCAAGGCGCTTTTCCTTCTTATTATAAACGCCATATTTATATTCAAGCGGGAACGACTCCAACGGGATGTTCAAACGGGCCACCCACCAATTGTCTTCCGGCTCCAGCAACAGCGGCCCGGCCTCATTCCAGTCCTCCAACGCCGTAGCATTGCCAAGCAGACATACCACTTCATCCTTTTTTAAAAGCGGCGCCTTTACCCTGAACAGATGCGTGACGGGGCCCCGGACACGACGACGCTTGGTGGCCGGCACAGGCAGCAACACTTCACGAAAAGGAGACGTATAAAAAACGTTCTCAAACTCCCCCGCATAATTCCAGGTATCGATGACCTGCACCTCCTCCACCTCCGCACCGGGAGCCGCGATGACCTTATCGTTGCCCCCTTCTTCCACCAGCCTTCCATCGGCTCCCCGCAATATATAATGATAACGCAATCCCCCCTCCGGTAAAGGATCTTCCAGCAGCAGACTGCCATGCCAAAACTCCCCGCTGATATACTGTAACGGCAATGCCCGGACAGGATCATCGGCCCCCAGACCCGCAATGTTCCCACAAACCAATAACGATTGTCCCGGGTGACTATAAAAACGTAAATAAAAATCGAGCTTGATAGACATCTTCATCTGAAATAAGGGTTTAACCGACAGATATGTATAATGTGTATATTTTACATTATATCACTAATTTATACAATATTTTGTATATGTGTTTGAATGGCAGCATTTTTTAATAGGAATTTTTCTCTGTGTATTTCTATGTGTAGGGAAGAACGCAAATTTAGCCATCTTCGGTCATACCCGGCACGAATTTTTAGCTTTGGTTCGTTGCCGCATTTGACTTATTTTCGCACAAATTTTTTACAATGGAACAGCAAAAGAAATATACTGGAATGTACTGGTTACTGTTTTTCCTGTCTTCGGTTGCCCTGGTTGCAGCCATTGCCCTGCATTTTGAATACCTGACCCTGATCCTGCCCTTCTTCTGCACTTCCTTCGTGAAGGCAATGGATATCATGTAAGAACTTCCGATGTCAACGATATAACGAAATGCCACTTGTGATCAGGTGGCATTTTGCTTACACGGCTAACCATTCAAGAGATCCTTTTCAACGTATTGATATGTCCCCGGCACACGCTTTTTACACCGATAAGATCACCTCCTGCACCGGCCGCATCACGTCGATCCGGCAGCGAAGGAACGGGATCTCACTCCTGCGGCTCTTCGCCTTTGCCGCACTGGCCTTTCTTATCTACAGGCTCTTCGTTTCCTTTTCCTACCCGGTCCTTGCCGGGGCCCTGATCGCGGCAGCGATCTTTATGATCCTGGTCAGGATCTATTTCCGGTTAAAAGACGAGCAGGCGCTCTGGGAAAAGCTGCTGTTCGTAAACAACAACGAACAGGCGTTGCTGAATTACCGGCCAAATGGGTTTCCCGATGGCGGCACATTGCTGGACTCGGACAGCTATCTCGACGACCTGGATATCTTCGGACCGGCCTCCGTCTTTCATGTCCTAAACCGGACCACCACCAGCCACGGCGCCACGGCCCTGGCTACCCTCCTCCGCCGGAGCCTGCTGTCACCCACGGACATCGCCGATCAGCAACAGGCGGTCCGTATCCTTTCACAACAGCCGGAATTGCGCCAGCTCCTGACTGCCAAAGGTCTTCTCTCTGGCGAAAAGGAAGGTAATCTTCACACGCTCCAAAACTGGCTCACCACAGCTTCCCGGCTCTACCGCCGCAAGGGCCTCCGCATCGCCGCCGCGGTCCTGATCGTCTGGAACCTGCTCAGCATCTTATTCTATCTCGATACAAATAATTATGTCCCACTCCTGTTGGGGGTATTGCTGTCCTGGGCATTGACAGGCTCCTTCTCCGGCTATATATCGCAGCAACATGTAATGATCAGCAAACGACAGGCCATCCTCGACCAGTATGCCGCCATCCTTTCTGCCTTCAACACGGTGGACGCACAGGGTTCCCGGCGACTGGAGGAGCTCCGGTCCCGCACGGGCCAGGCTTCCGCCGCGATCCGGCGGTTGTCGCAATTGACGGGGTTCTTCGACCAGCGGATGAACATGCTCGTAAATATCTTCCTGAATAGTTTTTTACTCTACGACCTCCAATGCATGATCGCACTGGAAAAATGGAAGGAAACAAACGCAGCAAACTTCCCCGACTGGATCGACGCAGTCGGCAGCATCGAATGCCTCAATTCCCTGGCCACCTTTGCATTCAACAACCCCGACTACCACTACCCCCAACCAGTAGCGTCCGCATCGCAAACATCAGCCTCCAATCCCTCGACACAGGCTCCCGACGCAATGCATCCCTCTGCCGGCGGTCTCTTCCTCTCCACAACACAGATCGCCCATCCCCTGATCCCCGCTGCCGAGCGGATCACAAACGACTTCACCATCGGCCAGCCCGACCGGCTCATCCTGGTCACGGGCTCAAACATGTCGGGAAAAACGACCTTTCTCCGTACCATCGGCGTCAACCTCCTCCTCGCCCAATGCGGAGCCCCCGTCTGTGCAACGGGCTTTTCCTTTACCCCCATGCAGATCCTCACCTCGCTGCGGGTCAGCGACTCGCTCCAGGAACATACTTCGTATTTTATGGCGGAATTAAAGAAACTGCAGAAGATCATCCACCGCCTCCGGACCGGCGAACCCTCCCTCGTCCTCATCGACGAGATCCTTCGCGGCACGAATTCAGAAGATAAAACATACGGCTCGGAACAATTCATCCGCCAGCTGATCCAATATCAATGCCTGTCCCTGTTCGCCACCCATGACCTGAGCCTTGGCCAGCTGGAACAGGAAATGCCCGGCGTCATCGCAAACTATTGCTTCGAAAGCACGATCGAAGCCGGCAACCTGCACTTCGACTACCGCCTGCAACGCGGCCTTGCCCGTAACCGCAACGCCTCGTTCCTGATGAAAAAGATGGAGATCATTTGACCGCCTGATCGGCTTTGACCTGCCATTCCTTTGCCAGCTTTTTATCTTCCTTGACCCCCGCGCCGTTGGCATACATCCATGCGATCTTCTGCATGGCATAGGCATTGCCAAGACCGGCCGCTTTCTGATACCATTGCATCGCCCTCCCGCCATCTACACTTATACTTACCCCGATATAATCACTAATGTACAAATTACCCAGCTGAAGCATGGCCCGTATATCGCCCTTTTCCGCAGCCCTTCCATACCAATACAATGCATCGTTGAAGTATTTGTCATTATACTGTTGCATTTTTCTTTCCCGGTTATATTCATTAAGAGCAACGACATATTTATTCGGATTCTTTATCTTGTTGATGGGAATAAGACCGGGATCTGTGTTGTCGTCATAGAGCCAAAGATGTACGACGGAAAAATCTCCGCATAGCAACATAGCGGCAACACTTCCTTTCTCCGCTGCCTGCCGGTAATATTCGCGGGCATCCGTTGTGTCTTTCCTCTTTATAAAGAGCGCACCTAACTGCGTCAGACAGTCGACAGTATTTTTATATTCCGCTGTATTTTCAAGCCTATACCGGTCCGGTGCCTGCTGTTTTCTGTCATCCAGGAAATGTTTGACCTGGATAATTTCAGCATATTTTTCCTCCGGGTAGGTTTTTGCATCGGTAAGGGAGAAAAATTTAGACACACAACTGTCCAGGTCGTATAGAAAATAATCCGGGCTAAAGGCACCCATTGCCTCGATCTTAAGATAGAGGATTTTAGGGTTCGTCGAGCCCAATGCCGACTCTACCTTTGTTAGCTCTTCTATACAATGCGAAAAACCAGCCCAGCTTTTTGTGTTGAACTCTTCTTCGGCCTTATTATAATAGACCCTGGCCTCAGATTCCCTGTCCTGTGCCGGCAGAAGGGTGCAGGAGAGCAGGATGCTACCTGCCAGAACGACCAATTTATTGCAGATCACTCTTATCGACATCTTTGTTGATTTTTATCTCTTTGAACTCGACCTCAAATTCACTGCTTGATCCGGTACGATAATTCTTCGTCTTTATAGTGGAAGGAATTAAAACACGCTTACACTTCATATAGTTGGAATAGGATTCCGTATTGATAAAAAAATAAGTCGAACTCAGGATCGCTACTCTATCCCGCCTGATCAGCAGCCCCGATAGCAATGAATAGTATTCGAGCACCCGCATCGACCGGGGTCCGGTAATGCGATGGCGTTTTTCATAATTTTGTTTATCCATTAATTATCCCAAAAACTTTTTTCCTTTGTTTTAGTCTTGCCCGCTTCTGTTGGCTTTTTATCATCCTTTTTTACCGGGTTTCCCCAGAAATCCACGCCCGTTTCTGTCGTTGACAGCATGCTGGTCTCATAGACAAAGGGGACAAGTTGAATATCCGCATTGATGGTTTTGAGATCATTGATCACATGCTGGGCGCTGGCGCCGGCCTCATCGGGATTGTTAAAATAGCCGACCAGCTTTGCATGGGCATACCGGGGTTTCATCGTCTTTAAGAATCTACTCAGGACATACCGGGTTTCAGGCCAGGTGCCATCCTTGTATTGATCCACCACCGCAACAGAGGAGACGCCTGCCTCGGTCTTTTCATAGGAGAGGTCATTCCAGGCAAGACAATACACATATACCCGGGGTCCGGCAGTCCGGGTGCCGCTAAGAGGCATTTTTTCCGGCTGAAACTCCATCAGGTATTTATTTCGTCTGTTGACCACCTCGATCTTTTCCATCTGGATCCGTCTTTCCTCTTCCTCCTTTTGAGCCGCCTCCTGCTCCTTGCGTTTCTTCTCCTCCTTTTTTTCGCCAAGCGCCGCAATACCTGCCAGTCCCAAACCAAAGGCGGTGTTGGCGGCAGCCAGTTTCGGATCACTATACAGGTTCGCGGAACTAAGGGTAGCGCTCAGGATCGCTCCGGAAGTCTTCTGCCCCCCGTCCAGCGCATTTTGATACGCGTTATTAAAGCTGGAAATGGCAGCGCCGGGATAATCCATCTCTTTTGGAGGATACTTGGGCGACAATGCATTCTGTAGTATGCGGAGATCGGCGTTTGGCAGCCCCCCCTGGCCATATTCCCTGGTCAGCTGCTGCAGACGCTGCAATTCGCTCTGTAAGGACTTTCCGATCTCATCGGCGCCCTGTGGATCAAAATAGGGATTGGAAGCAGTGACGGTATAATTCGGGTCATTGTCGAAAGCACAATAAGGGGGAGAGTCTCCTATCGCCGGTTTTGTGATGGCATCCAACGTGGTTCCGTTATGATACGCCGCGGCCATACTCTTGCAATAGGTATACATCGCGAAATACCAACGGGATGTCTCGATACACCGGGTACTTTTGGAACTGTAAAGATAAGAATCACCCGCCGTCTGATAGTAATCCGCAAAATTGCCGGAAGAACCGCCAGATGTGCTACCGGTCTGAAGATTCGCTTCTTTTACCGCCTCTTGCTTCCAGGAAGCATAATCCCGGCTATAGTGGTTGGCGATGTCCGACATCTTTGCACTATAGGTCTGCTCACAGCCGCAATCGGGGATCTTCTCCGGCTTTTCGATGGAACCCGATTCACCTCTGTGTCTGGCAGCATATTGTTCACTACAGGCTTTCTTGCAATCCGTATATTGTTTTGCGACCAGGTCCCGCTTGGCCTGGTAATCCTTCTCCAACGGGAAGTCCCCGATATAGACAAAACTACTTTGACCGGCCGCCATGGCAGACCAGAGCAGGAATAGAAGGACGGCTGCATTCGATCTCATAAGATGTCAGTTGGGATTTCAGATAGATGTTTAGAAACGGCTTTTTTCCAGCTTTGCTTTGCTCTCCCATTCCCCTGCCAGTTTCTTATCTTTTTGCAGACCATGCCCTCCTTCCCGGTATAGATCGGCAATCTTCTCCATGATCGTGTATTTGTCGTAACTGCTTTTTGCCTTTTCCACCGCCTTGCTCCACCATTCTACTGCTTTGGCATAATCCTGTTCGATCCCATACCCGCCTTCGGCGTATAAATCACCAATTGTACCCATGGAACCGGCGCCAATAGTCGGGTCATCGGTTATTTTTTCGTTCCATTCCATACATTTTGCATAATTTTTGGGGACGTCATTTCCCCCCAGACGATAGATGCCTTGCACCGCCACTATATCTATATTTTTTACTATCCCTCCTTTGCCTACTGCCTTTGTGTACCATTCGATCGCTTTTGAGGCACTCAATGGCAATCCAAAACCAAGTTCAGACATCGTTCCCAGCATACTCATAGCATAGTCCGCATTTCCTTCCACCGCGGCCTTCATAAACCAGGGCAGGGCGCCAGTATAATCCTTTGTGTTATAATAGGTCATCCCTTTTGAGAACCATTCTTCATTTTGTTTTTTTATTCTTGCTCTTCTTAGCTCCGGATCGTTCAATTCCTTCTCGATCATATACACCTCGTCAAAGGACTCCTGTGTCACATTGTCTTTATTATCCGCCGCATATTTCATATAGCGCGCTACTTCATCCTTCAATTTTGGCAGATAAAGCTGGCTGCTTTCATCCTGGTCGGCCAGTCTTTGTAAGCTTCTTATTTTTAGATAACTGACCTTGGGCACCCATTTACCCAGCAGACCCTCGACCGTGGCTATTTTTTCAAGAGCGGCAGAATAATTACTTTCGGTGAAAACCTTTTCGGCTTCCTCGTATTCATTCCGGGCTTTTAGGTCGTTCTGGCTATATAATAAGGACACGGCCGGAACAAGAAGTAATGTCAGGAGTAGTATTCTTTTCATAAGTGATGATAAAATTACCTCTGCCATACAGATCTAAAAATGGCTATAAATGGCTATAGACAAGTGTGCAATTTTTTGTATAGGTTGCCGGATTCATAAAAATGCACTATTTTAATGCGAGAATCGTCATATCATGCGCGCCCCAAACAGACCCGAAAGCATAAAAGAATATATCCGGTTTGCAAAGGACTATCAATCCCGGTATACGGGTAACGCGGCGGAGTTGATCAGCCATTATGCCGGTTTTGTCCACCCGGCTTCCGTAGTGGCGCCAACCTATTATTTGCTCGACTATACCACCGGAAAATATGTCTTCCTCAGTCCCGGGATCGAGGTCCTTAGCGGGTTCAAGCTTTCTTATTGTATGGATGGGGGTGTGGAATTTTTTACGGGCCGATATGAGCAAATTGATTTCAACGTTATCGCCCGGCACGTTTTCAGGGAAAACCGGCAGTTTCTGAAAGAGCTTCCTGTGGAACAGCATCCTGATTTTATGTTCTCTTATAACCTGCGTTTCAGGAACAGGAAAGGGGAACTGGCATCGATCATCCAGCATCATTCCATGATCCAATCGACACCGGCAGGTACACCCATTCTTAGTTTTGGCTATGTGTATCCGGCCAATTTACTGATCAACGAAAAAAGGACCTTCTATGCCATCAGCCGCATCAGACCTTCCGTCGGATTGTCCGGGGAACAACCGCTGATACAGAAATGCTTTTTTCATTTTGAGGAAGATAGTTTGTTAAGCCAGCGGGAAAGAGAAGTGCTAAAATGGATGAGCGATGGTTTGAGCAGTAAACAGATCGCCGCCCGGATGCATGTCAGCATTCACACCATCAATAACCATCGCAAGAATATGCTTCAAAAAACGAATTGTAACAACGTTGCCGAAATATTAAAATATGGTCTCCTGCATAGGCTTTTCTGATGAATCGGCTACACAAACCTTACACGGAAAGCCGCGCCTGCAGGTAGGAACCTACCAGTTGATTAAACGCTTCCGGCTGGTCCAGGTTTACAAAATGACTGGCTCCCGGTATTTTGACGATGCAACCCTCCCATAGGGCAAAAGGGGCTTCATCCAGGTAATTCGTATTTAGCAATTGCTCGTCCTTTCCAAAGATCACAAGGACAGGAAGTCCCGAATCCTGCAAAAGAGCGATCTCATCACTAAACCGGCCGTCTATGGCTGTTTTTAACAACTCCGAACGAAAAGGAGGCTTTACCCTGTAATAATCATCGATGAGCAACTGCCTGTCGGATACATCCCCTGATAGAGAGGCCATTGCAGCATATCGGCCGACAGCCTCCTCCGGCGCAGTATCTTCAAACAATACACCCGCTTCCGTACCCGGTTTAACGGCTTTCTCAAGTGTATACGTTCCACCCACGACATCGGGTCCGGCAAGGATGATCCCGGCAGGGGTAAGGTCATACGCAAGCATTTCCGCCACGATATTTGTACCAAGGGACAAGCCTGCGAGGATATAAGGCTTTCCGTTGTCCAGGCTGCTCACCGCCTCGGCCATGATCCTCGCCAGGAAGGGCAAACTATAATCGTTACCCGGATCGGGGACGGCATCCGATTTTCCGTGTGCAGGAAGATCAAAGGCGATCAGACGATAACCGGAGAACCGGTGATCTTTATATTGCTTATGCCACAACCGCGAAGAATTGGAATTGCCATGCATAAAAAACACCGTTGACCGATCCCCCGGGTTTTCTTCCTGGTATACGAGTGTCAGATCGCCGACTGTCAATGATAAATCCATCATAGCTAAATTTATGGCAATATAGCAATTCAAGGCGACCAAACCCCACCCCCAAAAAAAACCGCCCCCGGCAAAAGGGGCGGTCTTTTCTTTGTACAACAAACGCTCAACAACACTATTTCTTAAAATCATTGATCCCATAGTAATAGATTTCCTTACTATCCGGATAAACCCCTTCGATCTGGAAATTACTACCCTGTTTGTCCAACGCATCCTTCAGTTCATCCACACTCTTCACCGGCGTATCCCCCACCTTGGTAATGATAAACCCGGGACGCATATTGGTCTGACTGCCAAGCACACCCTCATGGATCGCATTTACGACAACCCCGCCGGCAATCCCCATCTTAGCGGCATCAGCCTGACTAAGACCGGAAAACTCTGCTCCAAGGGATTCAACCGCCGCCGAACGCAGGCTGGCAAAACTCCCCAGCTTATTCTTCAATACCGCATCGGTATTCATTTCTTCCCCATTCCGCATATAGGTGATGCTGATCTTATCACCGGGCTTTTGACGTGCTACGATCTCCGCTAACTGGGCATCCTCGTCGATCTTGACCCCATTGATCTTTATGATCACATCGCCTTTCTTAAGACCGGCCGCACCGGCAGCGCCATTTGGATCGACCTCCATCACAAATACACCATCCACATCGGTATTGATGCCCAATTCTTTTTTCTTTGCATCTTCCAACCCTTCCGGCGCCATGCTGATACCAAGATACCCTCTTTGCACCGAGCCAAACTTCATGATATCACTAACTACTTTCTTCATGAGGTTGGACGGAACGGCATAGGCATATCCTGCAAAGGAGCCCGTAGGTGAAGCGATCGCCGCATTGATCGCGATAAGCTCCCCATTGGTGTTAACAAGGGCCCCGCCGCTGCTGCCGGGATTGACCGCCGCATCCGTTTGGATAAAGGACTCCACGGGAGCGCTGGCCTGCGTATTGATGCCAATATTTCTTGATTTGGCGCTTACGATACCCTGCGTCACCGTCACATCGAGATTCAACGGATAACCGATCGCAAGGACCCATTGCCCCAGCTTGACATCATCGGAATTTCCGATGGTCATCACGGGTAATCCCTTTCCATCGATCTTTATCAGCGCGATATCGGTGTTGGGATCGGTCCCTATCACCTTGGCCGTATAGTTCTGCCGGTTGTTCAGGGTGACAGTAATGGCAGTGGCGCCATTGACCACGTGGTTGTTGGTGACGATATAACCGTCAGGGCTGATGATCACACCCGAACCGGACGCCTTCTGATCCTGCTGAAGCTCACGTCCGTCTCCCTCACCAAAAAAACGCCTGAATAAGTCCCCGCCGGACATGCCCCCGAATGGGTCCTGTTCCTGACCCGGCGCCACCCGGCCCGATACCTGTTTGAATTTTGTCGTCGTCTTGATATGAACGACCGAAGGCACGGCAGCCGAGGCAGCCTTTTCAAAATCTATCGGCTGCGTAGCCGTTTCGTTTGTATAGGCAGTTTTGAAGACGGGGGTCCGGGTCGTGTCCGGCTCATTGGCATAGGTATGCCTCCCATTGGCAAATAACAAGCAACTTCCGATGACTGCAACTCCACCGAGAAGCACCGCTTTACTTTTCATTTTCATGCTCATTGCTTTAATGTTTTTGTTTATAACATTAATAACCACGGGCAGGGCCGATCGTTGCGTCCCCCCTGTTAAAAAACATATAAAGCATTGTCGTTCAAAACCCTAATTCATTTCTAATTTTCAATTTATTAACATCGCCTACTAGCCTTATATTTGATTTCAAATATACCCTTGGCAATGCTTCACCTCCGGTCAAAACCTGGCTCCTTCTTCCATACCTCTTTCAAAGATTTACGATCTGTTTGTTTGTGGTTATGCTCATTTATCCTTTTTGGATTCTCCAACCCCGATGGCTCAAAAGAGCCGCCGGCCAAGGCAACCACATGGGTTGGCACCTGGGGGACTGCCCCCCAACTCGTCGAACCAAATAATATGCCCCCGGCCCCGGGTCTTGAAAACAATACCTTGCGACAGGTGGTATGCGTTTCCGTAGGCGGCAAAAGACTGAGGCTAAAATTCTCCAATGAGTTCAGCAAAAACCCGGTGACCCTGCAAACGATACAAATAGCGGTTTCAAAAGGCGGTAGTACGATCGATGAATCCACTACAGTGACAGTAGAGTTTGATGGTAAGCCGGAGTTTACGATGGAACCAGGCGCCGAAGTCATTTCAGATCCGGTTTCCTTCGATCTGAAACCGAGAATGGAAGTTGCCATTACCATTTCCTTTGGCCAAACATCTCCGACCGTAACCGGCCATCCCGGCTCCCGTACTACTTCGTACCTGCTTGCCGGCAACCAGACGATGCCGAATGCCGATTTTACAAATGCGGTAAAGACAGATCATTGGTATGTCATCGATGGGATCGAGGTAGAGGCATCTGGCTCCGCCAATGCGGCCGTCGCAATTATCGGCGACTCCATTACGGACGGACGGGGCTCCGATACCAACCAGCAGGACAGATGGCCGGATATCCTGGCGATAAACCTTCAGAAGGAGCGTAAAACCAAACATATAGGTGTCCTCAATATGGGGATCGGTGGTAATTGCGTACTAAAAGGAGGCCTGGGGCCTACGGCGCTTACCCGCTTCGATCACGATATCCTCCGGCAAAACGGCGTTCGCTGGCTGATCATCTTCGAGGGAGTAAACGATCTTGGCTCGACAAGGGACAGTACCGCGGCATTCGACGTTGCAAGAGACCTCATTGCCGCTTTCGCAAAAATGATCGACGAGGCGCACGCCCGCGGTATAAAAGTGTATGGCGCCACCATCACGCCATTTAAAAAGGCAGGCTACTACAGACCCTACCGGGACGAGGCCCGGAAATCGATCAATGAATGGATCCGCACCAGCGGACATTATGACGCCGTTATTGATTTCGACAAGACCATACGGGATCCCGCAGATCCATCGACCCTCCTGGCCGAAGCCCAGTCGGATTATCTCCATCCCAATGAGCTGGGGTATAAAATGATGGGCGGAGCCATCGATCTTTCCTTATTTAAATGATCGCTCATTACCGGTGCCAAATATTATGGGTAGCAGCAGCCAGCAGCATCTCTCTCATCTTGGTAAATACCCGTATTATCTGGATATTCACTGCGATGGCTCTATCACTGTTTAGTACGCATGATAACATAGTAACCCCCTGTTCTGTAAAGCAGAAGGGTGCATGTCGCAAACCTTTCCTATCTTCCTTGGACACCACATTTTGTGACCTCCAATCCTCTAACTCCTTGGTACTCATTTCAAACAAAAAATCCGAAGGGAATCGTTTCATATTTCTTCGCACCGCCTGCTTCAAGACCTTCGTCTCTACACCATATAACGCTGACAGGTCCCTGTCCAGCATCACTTTTTGCCCTCTCACAAGGTAAATTCTGTCAACGATAGCTTCTTCCGTGACTATTGATTTAGCTGACTCCGTCATAAGATTAGTTTTTTGAAGTACTGCACTTTGCACTACCAGGAATAAAATTATTTATTCTGACAACTAAAATTGACGGAACTTTTGCACACCGGAAGTGAAACGAAGCGGAGCGCTCAATTCGATGGCATCGAAAGAACAAAACACATGATCCAGGCGATCAGCTCCACCAGCCCTATTATGTAGAGTGTATATTTCATTTTATATAAAAATGAGTTCTTATTTTTTTTCGGCCTTTGCACTTACAGACGCATCGGGGAACAACCGCACCCCCACAAAAAAGATCACCGTCCCCACAATCCCACAGCCCAACAGCTCACCCACATGATCCCCACCCTCAAAACCGGTTATACACAAAAAAGCCGCAACGAGGCCGGCAATCCCCACAATGGATAAAATAATCCCCAAAGTCCTCTTTTCCATAAACTTTATTTTATCGGTTAAAAAATCAATGTCGGCCACTCCGGCCGCATATATTTTTATTCAATTATCGTTCCCCGCATCTTCACCCGCCAAAGCCTCCCTACCCACGGTAGCCATCCCCGCCCCACATAAAAAAAGCCATCCCACCGGGACGGCTTTTACACAAAATCCTATGTCTTTATCTTATCCTCTGAGTCCGTTGACAATAGTAGGTTTCTTACGGGGATGGGCGGCATAACGGCTGTTCCGGCGGATATTCCACAGGTTGACCACACCAAAAGAACGCGGGCGTTCAGCCCGGAATTCGACATCCGTCGCTACTGTTTCCTTTACTTCTCTTACCAGCTGATTCAGGATCATAGGTTCCACGATTGCACGCGAGTGCATGACATCACTTTTCATAATGTATCTGTTTTTATTATTTCTAAAATGGTTGGAGCAACTACCGGGAGTAAAACACTAAAAGAATCGTCGCAAGAAAGTGTCAGATCTGATAAACCCTATGTAGATGGCAAACTATATATTGGTTAGTTGCTCAATTCGAGTGCAAAAGTACAAATTATCGGCGAGCCATGCAAGCAAATGGCAAAAAAAATCCCCTGCCAATGACAGGGGATTTGTAACTTATTGAAAGCTAATTATTTCACTTCCTCAAATTCGGCATCGGTCACATTCTCTCCCCCTGTATTCGCCTGCTGCCCGCCATTCGCACCGGCACCCGCATGCTCACCACCGGGCTGTCCGCCCGACTCCTGCGTAGCCTTATACATCTCTTCCGAAGCAGCCGTCCAGGCGGTATTCATCTCCGCAACCGCCGCATCGATGGCTTCCACATTCTGCGACTTATGCGCTTCCTTCAATTTATTCAACGCGGTTTCGATCGGCGCCTTCTTGTCGGCAGGGATCTTATCGCCATATTCCTTCAGTTGCTTCTCCGTCTGGAAAACGAGACTGTCAGCCTGGTTGACCTTGTCGACCTTCTCCCTCGCCGCCTTGTCCGTAGACTCGTTGGCACGGGCCTCCGCCTTCATCTTCTCAACTTCTTCCTTGCTCAGACCGCTACCGGCCTCGATCCGGATCTTCTGTTCCTTGCCCGTTCCCTTATCCTTCGCCGTTACATGCAGGATACCGCTCGCATCGATATCGAAGATGACCTCGATCTGCGGCACACCCCGCGGCGCCGGCGGAATACCATCCAGGTTAAAGGTACCCAGGCTCTTGTTCTGCGAAGCCATGGGACGCTCGCCCTGTAATACATGGATCTGTACACCCGGCTGGCTATCGCTGGCCGTAGAGAAGGTTTCCGATTTCTTTGTTGGGATCGTCGTATTGGAGTCGATCAGCCGGGTCATCACACCCCCCATGGTCTCGATACCGAGCGACAGGGGCGTTACATCCAGCAACAACACATCCTTTACTTCACCGGAGAGCACACCACCCTGGATGGCAGCGCCAATGGCAACCACTTCATCCGGGTTGACACCCTTATTTGGCTTCTTGCCAAAGAACTTTTCAACGATCTCCTGTACCTTGGGGATACGGGTGGAACCACCCACCAGGATCACCTCGTCGATCTGCGAAGTGCTCAGACCGGCATCCTTCAACGCCTGCTCACAGGGCTTCAGACACCTTGCAAAAAGATCGTCAGACAACTGCTCGAACTTAGCCCGGGTCAGCTTCTTCACCAGGTGCTTCGGCACACCGTCGATCGCCGTGATATACGGCAGGTTGATCTCCGTTTCACTGGAAGAGGAAAGTTCGACCTTTGCCTTCTCCGCCGCTTCCTTCAACCGCTGCAGGGCCATCGGGTCCTTCCGCAGGTCTACATTTTCTTCCTTCTTGAATTCATCGGCCAGCCAGTCCATCACCACTTTATCAAAATCGTCCCCGCCAAGGTGGGTATCCCCATTGGTGGACTTTACCTCGAATACCCCGTCACCCAGTTCGAGCACGGAAATATCAAAAGTCCCCCCACCGAGGTCAAAAACGGCAATTTTTTCATCCTTTCCGGCCTTGTCCAATCCATACGCCAGAGCGGCAGCCGTCGGTTCATTGACGATACGACGAACATTCAGCCCGGCGATCTCACCGGCTTCCTTGGTAGCCTGACGCTGCGCATCGTTGAAATAGGCGGGTACGGTAATGACCGCATCCGTCACCTCCTGTCCCAGGTAGTCTTCCGCCGTTTTCTTCATTTTCTGAAGGATCATCGCGGAGATCTCCTGCGGAGTATACAACCGGCCGTCTATGTCAATACGTACGGTATTATTGTCACCCTTCGCTACCTTATAGCTCCAGTGCGTGATCTCATTGGTCACTTCGTCATAACGGCGGCCCATGAAACGCTTTACTGACATAATGGTATTTACCGGGTTGGTGATCGCCTGGCGCTTGGCAGGATCCCCTACCTTTCTCTCCCCATTCTTGAGGAAAGCCACTACAGACGGGGTCGTACGACGCCCCTCGTCATTGGCGATCACAACAGGCTCATTGCCTTCCAGGACGGCTACACAACTATTCGTAGTGCCCAGGTCAATTCCTATGATTTTTCCCATATTGATTATATGATTTAAAGGTTTGTAAATTTATTCTCCAGTACATTGACAATCATTGTGCCATGCCAGAAAACGTGAAAAAATGGCAGTCTCCGCCCTGATCGGCCTTCGAGAGGCAGTCGCCGCCTATGCCCGGCTTCCGGGCGGCAGTCCCGCCCGATCGCCGCCTTACCGGACCACGCCGAGGACCGGCAAGAGAGAAGTATCCCGGAAAGTATAATCAGCCACTTCATCGACGCCGGGAACGACAGAATTGAACGATATCCCGGTCCCCGCCATTTTGACCATGCAAATATCGCTCTCCCCATCCCCGACTGCCACGGCATCCGCCAGGCTGATGCCAAATCGATGTAGTATATACTGGAACATATTGGATTTACAATGATCATGCTCACACTGGCTGAATTTGTCCTTTAGGAGCTGGGAGGGGATCTTCACCTCCCCTGTAGCAACGCTTTTCTGGAATTCCAGTTCATTTCCCAGGGTAAAATCTAATCCAAGCAGGTTCTTTACATGATTGGCGATGGTATGATAGCTGTCGCTGATGATCCCGCAGATATACCCCCGCACCTGCAGCTCCCGGATCACCTGTACCGCATCCCCGATCAGGGGGATGGACTCCACCACATGGATCAGCTCGGCAAAGGTCCTGCCCTCCAGGAGCCTGGCGATCTTCTGGGTCTTTATAAAATTGCTCTTTGGCTGGGATTGGATATCGGCCAGCTCCCGGGTAAAACCAAACTGAGCGGCCGCCGCCTGGATAAAACTGCCCTGGAGCAGGATATTGTCCATGTCAAAGACGATCATCTTCTTCGGCTGCCGCACCTGCTCCTTCAACGCAAACTCCACCTGCTCCCGCATATGGGTCGAAGGATCCTCCTCCTGCCGGCGCCCCCCGTCAAAAATATTGACCCGCTTGAAAATGGCATTGGCAACCTGTTTGGCCGTCCGGCCCAGCACATGCAGCGGCTGCCGGTCACTCTCCACCTCCCCGATACAAACCTCCTTTATCCGCGCCCGTACATTATGCATGTCGATCAGCAGACCGATATCGACCCCATAGTCATTGTCAAACTCAACCTTCCGGAACATCGATTTCTTGCCGGCGATCATTCCGCTGAGCGGCTGCTTAAACTGTAATAAATGCGGGAAAAAAGTCTCCAACAGCGGCTTGGCCAGCAATTCGGTGATACGCCCCGTCTGCACCTCAAAATAGGATTTTACAAAGTCGGCCTCATCCCGGATCAGGGGAGCCGTGATCTTCTCCACCACATCGGCTTCATAATTGGGGGTATCGGCCTCCATAAAGACAAGGATCTCATTCTTCGCCATCATCATCCCCTCCCGCATCGACTCTCCCTTACCGACATGCGTACTGGTAATGACCATCACCTCCTCCTTCTTTGCCTCCGCAACGGTATTATCCGATGAAAAGTCGTCCACTACAATGATCTCATCCACCAGCTCATTCCGCTTAGCCTGCTGAATGGCCTGACGGATCGATTTTTCTTCATTAAGAGCGGGAATGATAACTGTGATCATAGACTGTCTGTTTTGTGAAATGGCCAACCGCGAATTTACGGAAAATGCTGCTGGTGAGCCCCTAAAATTATGCCAATAACTTTTTCACAAGACTTTGAAAGACAATCTATAAATTTGATTAATCTCATTTTAATCGCAGACATGCCCATTGCAGCGGACGTATATAAAAAGATCGTAACAGCCAAGGTCTATATCGACGAAAACTTTGGCGATACCATCGATCTGGACCGGCTTTCAAAAGAGGCCTGCCTTTCCCGCTACCATTTTCATCGCCTCTTCACCCGCATCTATCGCCGTACCCCACATCAATACCTTACCCAACGCCGCATCGAACAGGCCCGGCAATGGCTGGCCGCAGGCGAACTCTCCGTTACGGAGATCTGCAACCACGTCGGCTTCGAAAGCATCGGCTCCTTTAGCGTCCTCTTCAAAAAAGAGATCGGCCACTCTCCGCTGTATTACCGCCACCAGGCCCACGAAAAACAGACACAGGTCCGGCAACAACCCCGGTCTTTTATCCCCCACTGTTTTATAGATACCTGCCGGCTGGGTACCCCAAATCCCTGATGACTATTCCAAAAAGCAATTTTCGAGAAGCATAGTCCCTCCCGTTGCCGTAGTTTTAGCTCCTAAATTTATTTATATGATCACCAGACTTTCGCATGTCACGCTTTTTGTGCTCGACCAGGCCGCCGCTTATGATTTCTATGTGGGTAAGCTGGGGTTTAAAGTCCACACCGATGCCACGATGGAGAACGGTTTCCGCTGGCTGACGGTCTCTCCCCCCGACCAACCCGAACTGGAGATCGCCCTCCTATCCCCCCTGACCGGCGGCATGGGCTTCGATGACGAAACCCGCAATGCCTTTAAAGTGCTGCTGGAAAAAGGAGCCCTGGGCGCCGGCGTCTTCGACACCCCCGACTGCCGGGCAACATACGAAGAACTAAAGGGAAAAGGCGTGACCTTCAAATCCGAGCCAAAAGAACAATTCTATGGCACCGAAGCGGTGATGACCGACGGACTGGGTAACTGGTTCAGCATGACCCAACGCAAAGAAGGCTGATTCAACGATCGGCGGGAACTTCGTCCCTTGCTTCCCCGTTCGTCAACGATCCGCCGCCCTGTTGGGATGCGTCTTAAAGGTAAAATTCTTCTGCGTAAGATAGCTGAAGGTCACGACGATCACCGTCGTAAGGATCTTGGCTACCGTCGGATAGATATGAAACTGCTCCACAAAGAGCTTGATGAAGACATAATTCAGCAAAAGGCAGATCATCACCAGCACAAAATACCGGAATAACTGCACCCTGCCCTGCAGGGTAGAGCCCGTAAAAACGATATTTTTCATCAAGAAGAACCCCGTCGGGAAACTCACGACAAAGGCAATAATGATCGACGCAATATGAGGCGTCATGGTCAAAAAACCAAGATGCACATCATGTTTCTTCAGGATAAAATGATAACCAACGGAATACATGGCAATATCCACAAATGTATTAAAACCACCACAGGCCGCATACCGGAACGTTTGCAGCGGCATCTTCCTGCTAAAGGGAGGATAGAAGAAATCAATAAAGGCGATAATGCGTTGTTTGACTAGCTGTGCCATCGGGATTAAGGGGCAAATATACACAGAAAACGGGCTTCTGCACCTTAAAAATTCATTAACAATATACATTTCATCGACATGCAGTACTTTTGCACCCAATCGCAGCAAAAATGGATATCACCAGCCAGATCAGGACAGTCACCAGCCAGGGGCTCAGGGATAATTACCAGCATAACCTGGATGCCTCCGCCATCCTCGTCAATGAGACAAAACCGGAATTTGAAGGCGACTATACGGTGGTGTTATTCTCCTTTATAAAATCATTAAAAAAATCCCCCGAAGCCCTCGGCAACGAGCTCGGCCAATACCTGGTAAAGAACTGGCCCCACCTGTTCTCCAAATACAATGTAATAAAAGGTTTCCTCAACCTCTCCATCGCCGATGCTTACTGGCTGGAATTTCTACAGGCACAATCCGCCAACAAGAACTTCGGCCGGAAGGAACCCAACGGCAAAAAGGTAATGGTCGAATACTCCTCCCCCAATACAAATAAACCCCTCCACCTGGGACACCTCCGGAATAATTTCCTGGGATGGAGCGTGGCGGAGATCTATAAGGCCAATGGCTATGAGATCGTAAAGACCTGTATTGCCAACGACCGCGGCATCCATATCTGTAAAAGCATGATCGCCTGGCAACGCTTTGCAAACGGAGCGACACCTGCCACCACCGGCATAAAAGGCGACCACCTCGTCGGCGACTATTACGTCCTCTTCGGTAACATACACAAAGAAGAGGTCGCCGCCCTTACCGCCGCCGGCATGGACAAGGAACAGGCCGAAAAAGAAGCCCCTATCATGCAGGCCGCCCAGCAAATGCTGGTCGACTGGGAAGCAGGCAAACCAGAAGTCATAGAACTCTGGAAAACGATGAACAGCTGGGTCTATGCCGGTTTCGACGTGACCTATAAAAGGATCGGCAGCGATTTCGATAAGATCTACTACGAAAGCAATACCTACCTGCTGGGGAAAGAGTTGGTGGAGACGGGTCTCCAAAAAGGCGTTTTCTTTAAAAAGGAAGACGGGAGCGTATGGATCGACCTGACCGCCGACGGCCTGGACCAGAAGATCGTCCAGCGTAAGGACGGAACAGCGGTCTATATGACCCAGGATATCGGCCTGGCCGTCCGGAAATACGAAGAATTTAAGTCGGACCAAAGCATCTATGTCGTCGGCGACGAACAAAACTACCATTTCAAGGTCCTGAAACTGATCTGCAAAAAATTAAACCTCCCCTCCGCCGATGGCATCTTCCACCTGAGCTATGGCATGGTCGAGCTGCCCACAGGACGGATGAAGACAAGAGAAGGCACGGTCGTCGACGCAGACGATATCCTCGATGAAATGATCGTAGAGGCGGAAAAAAAGACAACCGAACAAGGCAAGACCGAAGGCTTTACGCAAGAAGAACTAAAAGACCTCTATGATATCACCGGCATCGGCGGTCTGAAATTCTTTCTACTCCGCGTCGACCCGAAAAAAAGAATGGTCTTCAACCCCGAAGAATCTATCGACCTCCACGGATACACCGCCACCTTTATCCAATATGCCTATGCGCGGATAAAATCGATCCTCCGCAAGGAAGGACTCGACAACAACCAGCCGGCCGTGGTCCCCTCCGGCGAGCCCAAAACGCCCGTACCCATCACCGGCGATCTCCTGCCCCTGGAAAAAGCACTGACCATCACACTGGAAAAATATATCTCCATCCTCGAACAGGCCTGCCTGGAAATGAGCCCCTCGGTCATCGCCGGCTACGCCTTCGAACTGGCAAAAACATTCAACTCCTTTTACGCGGAACATAAGATCGCAGGCGCAGAAACACCGGAGAAAAAGACACTCCGCCTCCAGATCGCCCAGCTGACGGCAAGTGTCCTGAGATCTTCCATGGCCCTCCTCGGCATCCGGGTGCCCGAACGGATGTGATTGATCGTCTGAATATGCATCAACATCGACCCCGGCCCGCAACGGCCTATTTTAACACTACCCCACCCAACGGCGGCAGGTGTACGATGATCTCATACATATCCGTCTCCTTATCCACCAGCTTCACCGGCACATCCGGGTTATATGTATCCCCCGTACCCCAATACTTCCTGGCATCACTATTAAAGACTTCCTTCCAGACCGGCTTACCCTTTACATAGATCGTCCAGTCCCGGCGCACCACCGGCGTAAAATTCAGGATGACCAGCAGATCACCCGCGGGGTCCTTCCCCTTCCGCCGGTATACTACCACGCTCTCAGCCCGGTGCTGAAGATCGGTCCACTCAAACCCATTCACGTTGAATTGATTCTCATACATCGCCGGCTCTCCCCGCAACAACCCATTCAGGTCCCGCACACAATCCTTCAGCCCCCGGTGCGAATCGAATTGTAACAACTCCCAGGGCAGCTCACTCTTATATTTCCATTCCGTCGTGGCGCCAAATTCATTGCCCATAAACAACAGCTTCCCCCCGGGATGCGTAAGCATATAGGTATACAAAAGCCGCAGGTTCGCAAACTTCTGCCACTCATCCCCCGGCATCTTATAAAGCATCGGGGACTTGCCATGCACGACCTCATCATGACTAAGCGGCAGCATAAAGTTCTCATCATAATAATACATCATGCTGAAAGTGAACTTATCCTGGTGATCACCGCGGGCAATAGGGTCCAGTTTGAAATAATCAAGCGTATCATGCATCCACCCCATCATCCATTTCATGCCAAAGCCAAGCCCGCCGGCAAAGGTAGGACGACTGATCCCCGGCCAGTCCGTCGCCTCTTCCGCAATGGTCTGTACATCCGGGAAATCCCGGAAGATGGTTTCATTCAGATCTTTTATAAAGGCGATCGCCTCCAGGTTCCCATCCCCCCCATACTCATTGGGCTCCCACTCCCCTTTCTCCCGGGAATAATTTAGCTTGAGCATCGAGCTGACTGCATCCACACGGATCCCATCCACGTGAAAACGCTCCAGCCAGAACCGGGCATTGCTTATCAAAAATGACTTGACCTCCCCTCGTTTGTAATTGAAGATATAACTGTTCCAATCCGGGTGAAACCCCTTCCGCATATCCGCATACTCATAGGTATTCGCTCCGTCAAAAAGATACAGACCATGATGATCATAAGGAAAATGCGAAGGCACCCAATCAAGGATCACCCCGATCCCCTCCTGGTGAAAGGCCTCCACAAGGGCCATAAAACCCTGCGGGTCGCCAAAACGACTCGTCGGCGCATAATATCCCGTCCCCTGGTAACCCCAGCTCCCGTCAAAGGGATGCTCCATGACCGGCATCAGCTCCACATGCGTAAAACCCATCTCCTTTACATAGGGCACCAGCCGCTCCCGGATCTGGTCATAGGAATTATACCGCTCCTCGTCATTCTTATCAGGCCGCATCCAGCTCGCCAGATGCACCTCATAAACACTCCAGGGCGCCTCCAGCGAATTATGCTTCTTCCGCCGCTCCATCCAGTCCCCATCCTTCCAGGAATAATCCAGCTCCCAGGTGATACTGGCAGTATAAGGCCGCATCTCCCAGAAATTGGCATAGGGATCACCCTTATCCAGCGAACCACCCTTATACCCCTTGATATGGTATTTGTAGGCCTCCCCCTTCGGCACCCGCGGGATAAACCCCTCCCAGATACCCGATCGATCCTGCATCACAAACAATGGATGCGCCTCGGGATCCCAATTGTTGAAATGCCCGATGACGGAAATAGCCGTCGCATTGGGCGCCCAAACGGCAAAATAATATCCTTCCGTCCCCAACACGGAGATCCGGTGCGATCCGAATAAATTGTATAAACGGTAATGTGTACCATTCTGAAAATTACGTATGTCTTCCTCCGTGAAAAGAGAATAATTCCATACGGACTTGGTGGAATCTACAAAATGGATCGCTTCGTATCGTTGATCGGGAGATGCTTCCACGCTTTTATGATTTTATTTGGTACCTCTTTAACGTAAATTTAAGGCTTAGCATTTGCATATCCCTGTTTTTGAAAATATTTTGTGCCCGCTTCCCCCCGATGAGAACATTCGTTCATCTTAGCTAACCCAATGATCAAATCTTGCCATTGAAACTCCTTATGCTCAAACTGACTGTCATCCTCCTGATCGGCCTTGTTCTGTCCAGTACCGGCTTCGCCCAATCCACCGCCCGTATCACCGGTAAAATAGCCGATACGATAGAAAAAAAGAATCTCTATAACAGTTCCGTTTTATTACTACGCAAATCCGACTCCATCCTCGTCCGGCATACCCGTACCGATAAGGAAGGCAATTTCCAGCTAAAGAATATCCCCCTCGGTCATTACCTGCTGATGACGACCTACCCCGCCTATGCCGACTTTGTAGACGAGCTGGAGGTAAAAGACAGCACCGCCACCCTTGCGCTCCCCCCGATCGGGATGGTACTAAAAAGCAAGCTGCTCCAGGCCGTGGTCGTAAACGGCAGAGGCGCCATCCGCATCAAGGGAGATACCACCGAGTTCAATGCCGATAGCTTCCATACCCAGGCAGGCGCCTCCGTAGAAGACCTGCTGAAAAAGCTCCCGGGCATCCAGGTGGACAAGAACGGAAAGATTACCGCCCAGGGGGAAACGGTACAAAAAGTACTCGTAGACGGAGAAGAATTCTTCGGCGACGACCCCACCCTCGTCACCCAGAACCTCCGCGCCGATATGGTCGACAAAGTCCAGGTCTTTGATAAAAAGAGCGACCAGGCAAACTTCACCGGCATCGACGACGGACAAAAGACAAAGACCATCAACCTAAAGCTAAAAGATAATAAAAAGAACGGCTATTTCGGACGGGCAAGCGCCGGACAGGGTACCGACGGCTATTATGACTACCAGCTCATGGCCAATTATTTCCGGAAAAAAGAAAAGCTCGCCGGCTATGGCATTATCTCCAATACAGGAAAAACAGGCCTCAACTGGGGCGAACGGGATAACTATGGACAAAGCATCGCCGGACAGGTAGACGTCGATGACAACACGGGCAACCTGAGCCTCAATATCCAACAGGACGACCTGGATAGCTGGTCCGGGAAATTCGAAGGCCAGGGCTATCCCAGCGTAAAGACCGGCGGCCTGCACTATAACAACAAACTCGACGATGACCGCCAGACGATCAACGGCAACTATAAATTCATGCAGCTGAATGTCGTCGGCAGCAGCGGCACCAACTCCCAGTTTATCCTGCCGGATACCTTCTATTTTAACAACCAACGCCAGAGCTTTAACAACCAGATCATCCGGCACAGCTTCAACGGCTCCTATGAATACAAGATCGACTCAACCTCCACCCTGAAACTCCAGGCCGACGGCGGCACCGACCACAAGATCACCAACAACACCTCCAATTCCGAATACCTGGCCAGCGACAGCAGCAAGGTCAACACCAACGGCAGGACCACAACCGACGAAGGCAATACACAAACCGTCAACAGCAACCTGCTCTGGCGAAAAAAACTGCCAAAAAAAGGCCGGACGATCTCGATAAACCTCCGGGAGAACTATACCAACAAAAGCTCCTCCGGCTACCTGAACTCGAGTACACAATTATACAGCAAGGGCATCCCCACCACCGACTCGCTCATCGATCAGTTCAAAAACTATCATACGGACAATATCCTGCTGGACGGAAAGGCGACCTATACGGAACCACTCTCCAATAAATCCTTCCTGATCGCCAACTACGGAATGGTGGTCAATAACAGCCACTCCGACAGAAGCTCCTTTAATAAGGGACTGGCCGGAAAATACAGCAACCTGGACTCGCTGTACAGCAACGACTATCAATACAACGTCCTCACCCAGAAAGGCGGACTGGCCTATAGCCTGGTAAATAAGAAACTGCGTTTCACCATCGGCAGCGATGTCGGATCGACCAACTATAACCAGCGGGACCTGCGCGCAGACACCGCCGCAAGCCGGCATTTTATAAACTGGTACCCGCAATCCTCGCTGACCTACTCCTTCAGCAGCCAGCGAAGGCTCAATTTCAACTACAACGGGAATACGATCCAGCCTACGCTGACGCAGCTACAACCGATCCTGACCAACGAAGACCCGCTGAATATCACCATCGGAAACCCCGGTCTGAAGCCACAGTTCAGAAGTAACCTTGGCGTTTATTACAATGATTATAAGGTATTTTCCGAACGCAGCATCTGGGCCTATGCAAACTATAGCTTTACACAGAACGCCATCAGCAACAGCGTCAACGTGGATACCAGCGGCCGGCGCGTGACCCAGTATGTGAACGTCAACGGGAATTACAACTTCTCCGCAAACTTCAACTACAACCGGAAGATAAAGAAACTGGATACCTACCTGGGGTTCAGCGGCAATGTGAACCAGAACGCAAATGTCAGCATCGTCGACGGACTGCCCAACACCACCAACAGCGGCACCTATACCTTCGGGCTCAGTTCCTGGAAGACCAAGGAGAAAAAGTTCGATATCGGCCTCAACCCCTCCGCCACCTATACCCTGAGCAAATCCTCGATCAACACAGGCGTGACCACAAAATACTGGACCTATAACATCAACACCGAAGGTAACCTCTACCTGCCGCTGAAGTTCCAGATCCACGCCGACGCAGATATCAGCCTCCGGCAAAAGACCGTCGTCTTCAGCAGCAACAATAACGTGGTCCTGCTCAACGCCTGGGTCGGAAAAAAATTCCTGCCAAAAGACGCCCTCTTGCTAAAAGTAGCGGTCAATGACCTCCTCGACCAGAACGTGGGCCTCAACCGGACAGTAAACAGTAATTTTATCACCCAGAATACCTATACCACGATCCGGCGTTATTTTATGCTCTCCCTCGTCTGGAATTTTACAAAGGCAGGCTCGCCTGCACCTCCCGGCGGGAACTAATTAGCGGCAAAAAAGATCCCGGATCCGAATGCACTACGATAAATTGAACGCATTATAATAAAACACTTTTTTTAAAAAGAGCTTCTATGCTAAACATACGTTACCTGTTCACCGCAATCCTTTTCGGCGCCGCCCTGCTGCCCGCCCACGCGCAGCGCAACGCCATTTTCCTATCCCAGGGCCGCATCGAATTTGAACGCCGGGTCAACCAGTATTCAAACCTCGACGACGACAACTCCTGGAACGAGCTGCAGAAAAAGACGATGACCAAGTTCAAGTCCACTTACTTTGACCTCCTCTTCAACGGGAACAAAAGCCTGTATAAACCCGGCCGCGAAGTACAGGACAAACAAAACCAGCTCTTCTTCGGCGAACAACCCGCCCAGGAAAACACCGTCTGGTCCGACCTTGACAACGAAAAAAGCGTCAGCCAGAAAAAAGTATTCGAACAGCTCTTCCTGGTACAGGACAGCCTCCGGAAGATCAAATGGAAGATAACGGACGAGAACCGCGTCATCGCCGGTTTCTCCTGCCGCCGCGCCAACGCCATGATCATGGACTCCATCTATGTAGTGGCCTTCTATACCGACGAGATCCTCGCCAACAGCGGCCCGGAATCCTTTACTGGTCTGCCCGGCATGATCCTCGGCGTTGCCCTGCCCCATCAGCATATCACCTGGTTCGCCACAAAAGTAGAAGCCGTCAGCGTTCCCGAAACACAGCTCGCCATACCCATAAAAGGAAAAAAAGTCAACAACTCCACGTTATTTGGGCAACTCCAGGGCCTCCTAAAGGATTGGGGCAAGGAAGGAAGACAATATATGCAGATCACTATGTTATAACAGCTCCAGCACCCACATCTCCTGCGCAGGGATATCCGTCTTATCCCCCAGCGCATACCGCTTGCCCGTCACCACATCGACCCCCTCCCTAAACCCCGCCGTCCGTTCGCTAAACCGGCCAAAGTCGATCACCGCCGGTCCCGTTCCCGTATTCATCGCACAAAGGATCGTTTGCTTCCCGTCATACCGGAAATAGACATACAGCCCCTTTTCCGGCACATACTGCATCATCTTCCCCGTCCGGAGCGCACTCGAACCCCGGCGGAAAATTCCCAGCTTCCGCACCAGCTCCTGTACCGACCGCTCATCGGAACTAAGCCCTTCACCGGTAAAGGCGTTCTTCCGATCGCCCTTCCATCCCCCCGGGAAATCCAACCGCACATTCCCATCGGGATTGGCAAATCCCTTCATCAGCACTTCCGTTCCGTAATATAGCTGCGGGATACCCCGGCAGGTCAGCAGCCAGGCGATGCCCATTTTTTGTTTGGCCACATCCTCTCCCACCTGCGAAAAGAACCGGCTCATATCATGGTTATCAAGAAAGATCACATTTCGGGTCGGATCGGCATAAAGAAAATCATTGCTCAGCGTGGAATACAACGTGTTCACCCCGCCATCCCCCACCGAATCCTTCATGGCCGGTACGATCCCGTAAAAATTAAGCTGGAAATCGGCCGTGCCGGGAAGATTACTCTTAAAGGGAATGTCCAGACGGTTCTGTACAAAATAAGCCGCATTGGCCGTCCCGTGGACCCAGACCTCGCCAAACAGCGAAATATGCGGGTATTCATCCATCAGCGCCTGGTTGCACCGGTTCATAAAAGCAAGGTCGTTATAGAAATAGGTGTCGATCCGCCAGCCATCCACCCCAAAAGCCTCCACACACCACAACGCATGCTGGATAAGGAAATCCGCCAGATCGGGATTACCCTGGTTGAGGTCCGGCATCTGCGGGGTAAACCATCCATCGCTGCTCAGCCTTCGATCGATCGCGCTGGCATGCGGATCGACAAGGGGCTCATTCCGGTAATTGGTCTGGGTATAGGCCGGCCATTGATGCAGCCAATCCTTCGCAGGAAGGTCCTGCACAAGGAAATGATAAAGACCGACATGATTATAGACGGCATCCTGGATCAGCTTCATGCCCCGCCGGTGCAGTTCATCGCTCAGCCTTCGATAGGCAACGGCGCCGCCCAGCCGCGGTTCGATGGTATAGTGATCGGTAAAAGCATACCCATGTTCCGTACGGTCAGGCATATCGTTCTCCAATACGGGCGTCATCCACAGGGCTGTCACACCCAGCTCCTGCAAATAGTCGAGATGGTCGATGATCCCCTGCATATCTCCTCCATGCCGCAGAAAAATAGAATCCCGGTTCAACGATTGATCCCGCAGACCCGGGATGCGGTCATTGGCCGGATCGCCATTGCAAAACCGGTCCGGCATAAGAAAATAGATAAGATCGGAAGAAGTAACCCCCTTTGCAAACTGCGTTCCGTTACCCGCCCGCCGCGCCAGCAGCGGCCAGCGGATCACAGTCACCGTCCCTTCTCCACCGGAACCAATCCCCGTCATCGAACGGGCGGCTGTCCCTATCTTTCCGGTCCCCTGCGTCACCTTTATCGGCACCATACCCGGCCGGGCATTCGCCGCGATCCGCACCCGCACAAACAAATAATTCGGGTTCTCCACCCGATGCGTCCCCAGCACCTGCACCCCCGGATAATCCACCCGCACGGTCGCATGCTCTCCGATATTCCGGCAATGCACCATCACCTGGACATCATTATGCCTCATCCCCACCCACCAGTTCGTCGGATATACACCCAGGCTATCGGCTGCGTAGCCTGCCATCATCCACATCGTCATCAGTATCGTTGCAAAAAGTTTCATCAGTCATTGTTTTTTTCATTCACAAGCCAAAGACAAAGCACCGCGGCAAGCACCATCAGTACGCCCCCGATCTGCACCGCCAGCAGCCTGTCATTATGCAGCACATGCTTCATGATCCACCCAAACCCCAGCGAAGCAATGATCTCAGGCAATACAATAAAAAAGTTGAAGATCCCCATATACACCCCGATCTTATTTTCCGGCAACACGCCGCTCAGCATGGCATATGGCATGGATAAGATGCTGGCCCAGGCAATACCCACCCCGGTCATACACCCGAAAAGCATGTATTTATTGGTGACAAAGGCGACACTGATCAGCCCCACCGCCCCGCAAAGCAGACAAAGCGAATGAGTGACCTTACGCCCCAGCTTACGCGCAATAGAAGGAAGGATAAAGGCAAAAAGAAAGGTGATGACATTATAAAAAGCAAGGGTCAACCCGGCAAAGCTCGCCCCCTCCCCATACAAGGCTCCTTCGGTCCCGGTAGCGCCAAAGACATTCCTCGCCACGGCGGAGCTATAATAAAACCACATCAGGAAAAGCCCCGGCCAGGTAAAGAACTGCACCACGGCCAACGCCTTCATCCGTTTCGGCATATGCACAATGGCTTCGGTGATCTCCCGAAAACCGCTCCCAAACCCGCGGGATTTCTCCAGACTTTTCCGCGTCTCCTCCAAACTTTTCCGGGATTCCTCCGAACTTTCCCCCGATCCCCCATCCTTCTCCGCAGGCGAGATATCCACCGGCGGATATTCATTCGAAGTAAGAACAGTATACAATACGGCGGCAAAAAAGAAAAAGGCGCCGATATAAAATGACCACTTCACATTATCCGGGATCACCCCGCTGGCCGCCGTATTCTTAAAATGGATCCAATTGGTCATGACCCAGGGCAACGCAGAGGCAATACATCCCCCCAGACCGATCAGAAGGCTCTGCATGACAAAACCCTGTGTCCGCTGCTCCTCCGACAGCTTATCGGCGACAAAGGCACGGAACGGCTCCATCGATACATTCCCAAAAACATCCAATACCCACAACAACCCCGCCGCCATCCACAACGTACTGCTGTGCGGCATAAAGATCAGGGCAATACTGCTGACCAGCGCCCCGGTAAAAAAATAAGGCCGGCGCCTCCCCCATCTCGGATGCCAGGTATGATCGCTCATATAACCGATCACCGGCTGCACCAGCAACCCGGTCAACGGCGCCGCCAGGAACAAAAGGGGAATGGTGTCCGCATTGGCATGCAGGTACTCATAGATCGGCCCCATATTCGCCCGCTGCAGATCCCAGCCGAACTGGATGCCAAAGAACCCAACACTCATATTGAAGATCTGAAGCCAGCTGAGAGCAGGTTTCTCCCGGGCAAGTAGGGACATAAGCAATCGTTTTATATGTGTCCAATATACACAAAAATCCCCCCTGCTACAGCAAGAGGGATCTATTTTATACAAATTATTTACGGCAGGCGCTATATCACAAACCCGTTCGGCAACACCGCCCCCTTCTTGATCACCACCACCCCTTCCTTCACGGTATACAACGAATGATCCGAATTCTCCAGGTGATGCCCTCCATTGATCCGCACATCATCCCCGATCCGGCAATTCTTATCGACGATCGCATTGCGGATATAACAACGATGACCGATCCCGACCGTCGGCAATCCATGCGCCCGGGCCTGCTCGATCTCCTCGATCGTCTCATAAAAATCCACCCCCATCAGATAGCTGCTGACGATGGTCGTCCCCGTCCCGATCCGGGTACGGATCCCGATGATGCTGTTCTCGATCCGGGAAGCATTGATGATACACCCCTCGGCAATGATCGTCTTCTCCAGCGTGGTGCCGCTGATCTTGGCAGGCGGCAGCATCCGGGCGCGGGTATAGATCGCCTTTTCGTTATCGAATAGATTAAAATCGGGGATATCCTTGGTCAACCCCAGATTGGCCTCAAAAAAAGAAGGAATATTTCCGATATCGGTCCAATAGCCGTCATATTGATAGCTGACTACCTTGTATTTCTCCAGGGATTGGGGAATTATTTCCTTACCAAAGTCCGTAGATTCCACATATTCGTTCTGCAACAGCTCGGACAGCAGTTGACGGTTGAAGATATAGATCCCCATGGAAGCCAGGTAATTCCTCCCCTGCCCCTGCATCGCATGCCCCGTATCACTGACCCAGGGGGACAGGATATCCTGTTTGGGCTTCTCCGTAAAGGAAGTGATAAACCCGCTCTCGTCCATTTTCATGATGCCGAAATCCGACGCTTCCTTGGCGTTGACCGGGATGGTGGCGATCGAAATATCCGCTCCCATCTTCTTATGGTGGTCCAGCATCTCCATAAAATCCATCTGGTAAAGCTGGTCCCCGGAAAGGATCAGCACATAGTCGCTGTCAAAAGGCCCCAGATGACGAAGACACTGCCGCACCGCATCCGCCGTCCCCTGGTACCAGGTAGGATTGTCCGGCGTCTGCTCCGCCGCCAGGATGTCCACAAAGGCCGAGCTGAAAGCGCTGAAATGATACGTATTCTTGATGTGCCGGTTCAGCGATGCCGAATTGAACTGCGTCAGCACAAACATTCTCGTTATACCCGAATTCAGACAGTTCGAGATCGGAATATCCACGAGACGGTACTTCCCGGCAATAGGAACCGCAGGCTTCGAGCGGCTGGCAGTAAGGGGATACAAACGCGTACCGGCCCCACCCCCCAATATCACTGATAGAATCTCTTTTGACATATACAAGCGGTTTATAAATTTGAACGATGCTGTTTACCTACCTAAAAGTATACCTATTAAAATCTTATTCCATTTTTTAACATCTTCCCGTTAATTACCTCCATCACAAGTCCCGGTCCTTATCCGCCGGGTCATCCCTCCGCCCGCATGGACGCATACAGGTCCAGGTAGGATCGAACGCTGGCCTCCCAGCTGAAATCGAGCTGCATCATCCGGCTGCGGATCCCCTGCAGCTTCGCCGGCTGCTGGTAGAGCTCCACCGACCGCCAGATCCCATGGGTCATATCCCCCACCGTTGCATGGGCAAACCGGATACCATACCCGTTCTTATCTCCATAATCGACCACCGTATCATGCAACCCTCCCGTATTCCGGACTACCGGCACGGTCCCATACCGCAACGCATAAAGCTGGTTAAGACCACAGGGCTCCACCCGCGAAGGCATAAGGATAAAATCCGCACCCGCATAGATCTGGTGACTGAGCGCTTCGTCATAGCCGATATAGGTATTATAATCACCCCTCGATAACCCCTTCATAGCCTGGAGACGCCCTTCCACCACCGGGGAGCCGCTGCCCAGGACAAGAAAGTTCATCTTACGGCCTATATAATAAAAGGAGTCCTCGATCGCCTGCGGCAGAAGATCCGCCCCCTTTTCCCCTACCAGCCGGCCGATAAAGGTGATCAGGGGCTTTTTCGGATCCAGCCCAAACCGCTCGCAAAGAAGAAGCTTATTCGCCTGTTTCCCCTCCTCCACCGTATCTATCGTATAACGATCTTCGAGATAGCTATCCGTCGCCGGGTCCCATACCACGTTGTCGATCCCGTTGAGGATACCCGAACACTTGCCCCGCTCATATTCCAGCAACGCCTCCAGCCCGTTGGCGCTCCGGCGCATCTCCTCCAGATAGGTGGGACTGACCGTCGTGACCTTCCAGGCACATTTGATGCCGCTCGCCAGGGGATTGATGGCGCCGGCCCAGCTTAGCATCCCCCCCTGCCAGGTGTCCCAGGCGGGGATATAGACGCTCTTTTCCCATCCCATCCAGCCCTGATACTGCGCATTATGAATGGTCAGCACCGTGTGAATATCCTGCAAACTCCGGTATTCATAACAATATTTAAACATAAAAGGGATCAACGCCGCCTGATGATCGTGGACATGAACGATATCCGGCCGGTGTTTCCACGCTGCCAACCAGTCAACGACCGTTATCTGGAACGCCGTAAACCGTTCCGTATCGTCCCCATACCCATACACCTTCTCCCGGTCCAGCAGCCCGTTGATATCAACCAGGTAAAGATCAAAACCCAGCTTGTTGGTCGACTCCTTGATGATCGTATAATTAAACCACCAATTACCCAGATGAGTATATCCCTTGTGAACGACCTCAAATTGATTATCGTAAAGAAATTTGGTCCTGTACATCGGCATGACCACCTTAGCCACATGCCCCAGCTGACGCTGGTACTTCGGCAAGGCACCTACCACGTCGCCGAGTCCGCCGGCCTTCGCAACAGGATAACACTCTGCAGATACATGTAATATTTCCATCTGATCTTGTTAAAGTGAACCAGGGCCTATTGACTGCAACCGAGTGCAACGATGGCAACCGGGTTAATACGAAGGTTTTACATTTTACAAAAAAACAAAGGCGCGAATCGTCGTTCAATTTAGCAAGGTTTTCGATTCAAACATGCCCCGGCGATGAAAAAATTTTTCGCCTCGGAAAAACTTGGTACTTTCAGCCCTCATTTTCATTCAAGACTAAACCCACTGTTTGCTTATGCAACAACAAACCAAATGGTCGCAGTTCGGTACACTGATCACCGTTTTCTTCTTCTGGGGCTTTGTGGCCGCCAGCAATGATATCCTGATCCCTGTATTCAAGGAGAAATTGCATATGCAGCAATGGCAGGCACAGTTCATTTCCTTTGCCTTTTATGTCGCCTATACAGTCGGTTCCATCATATATTATGTCATCTCAAAAACGATGGGCGGAGACATCCTCAACCGCCTGGGTTATAAGAACGGTATCGCCCTGGGTTTGATCATCTCCGCAATCGGCGCTCTCCTGTTCTATCCCGCCGCCGAATTTGCATCCTTTAACCTGCTGATCTCCGGCCTCTTTATCATCGGCCTGGGCTATTCCCTGCAGCAGACGGCCGCCAACCCCCTCGCTATTATCATGGGCGACCCCGCCAGCGGCTCTCAACGGTTGAACATGGCCGGGGGTATCAACAACTTCGGCACGACCATCGGACCCCTCCTGGTCAGCTTTGCCATCTTCGGATCGGCTAAAGTCGTTCCCGGTGTCGTAAAGGAAGCCAGCATCAGCAGCGTCAAGACTCCCTACCTCATCCTGGGCGCCGCTTTCCTGATCATCGCACTTATCTTTAAATTCTCTTCCCTGCCCAATAAGATCGACCTGGACAATGTCAGCGCAGAAGACGCATCCGCCCCCGATAAGTTATTGCACCGCAGCAGCCCCCTGAAATACCCGCAACTGGTCCTGGGAATGTTGGGTATTTTTATCTATGTAGGAGTGGAAGTATCCACCGCCAGCAACCTGCCCTTGTTCATGAGTGAAAAATTGCACACACCCACCGATCAGATCGCCCCCTTCGTATCCCTCTACTGGGCCAGCCTGATGATCGGCCGCTGGACGGCTTCCGTAGGCGCCTTCGGGGTCAGCCCGACCGCAAAAAAGATCCTCAACTTTGTCATGCCTTACCTCGCATTCGGCGTTTTCCTGCTGGTCAATGTCATCGCCGGACACGACGTTACCCCCTTCTATATCTATGCGATCATTATCGTCGCCATGATCATCGCCGATATAATGAGCAAAGGTAACCCCGCCCGGCAATTGCTCATTTCCTCCTGCGTGGCGATCACCGCCCTTTTGATCGGTATCTTCGCCAGCGGCATGGTCAGCGTATACTCCTTTATCAGCGTAGGCCTGTTCTGCTCCACGCTCTGGCCCTGTATCTTTACCCTCGCCATCGCCGGCCTGGGAAAAAATACAAACGAAGGCTCCAACTTCCTTATCATGATGATCATGGGCGGCGGAGTTATCAGCCTCCTCCAGGGATATCTGGCAGGTGACGCCTTGCTGGGCATCCAGAAATCCTATTTCGTAGGAGTCGCCTGCTTTGCCTACCTGGCCTATTACGCCATCCGGGCAAAAGCCGAACTAAAATCCCAGGGGATCGATTTCGACGCCTTACAGAAGAGCGGCGGACATTAAGATCATCCAATAACTTATCTTTGCTGCCCTATAAACAAGCAAAACAAGCGTTTCATGGCAAAAGCCTCTCCGACCTCTCTTTCATATGAATCACTGGCGATTGGTATCGATATCGGTGGTACTGGCACAAAATTCGGCATCGTAGACCGCAACGGAAATGTGCTCTTCTCCAGCGAGATCTCTACCAGGGGACATGCCCAGGTGGAAGGCTTTATCGACGAACTCCATAAACACCTCTCCGTCCTGATCGAACAGGCAGGAGGTTCCGGACGGATGCGCGGTATCGGAGTCGGCGCACCAAACGGCAACTACTATAGCGGCACGGTCGAATACGCACCCAACCTGCCCTGGAGAGGTATTATCCCCCTGGCAAAACTGATCCAAAACCGTTTTCAGCTTCCCGCCATCCTGACAAATGACGCCAATGCCGCCGCGATCGGCGAAATGATGTACGGCGCCGCCAAAGGCATGAAGGACTTTATCATGATCACCCTGGGCACCGGCGTAGGCAGCGGCATCGTCGCCAACGGTAAGCTGATCTATGGACATGACGGATTCGCCGGCGAGCTGGGACATACGATCATCATCCCCAACGGACGCTACCACGAAGGCACCGGTAAAAAAGGCTCCCTCGAAAGCTATGCTTCCGCAACGGGCGTGACGCTCACCGCCATCGAAATGCTGGAAAAAAGTAAGGAAGACAGCCTGCTGAGAAGACTACCAAAAGCAAAGCTGGACTCAAGACAGGTTTACGATGCCGCCATGCAGGGCGACAAACTGGCAAAAGAGATCTTCGACTTCACCGGCTCCATCCTCGGTATGGCCCTGGCCAATTTCGTGATGTTCTCCAGCCCCGAAGCCATCATCCTCTTCGGCGGCCTCACAAAGGCAGGCGACCTCATCCTGAAACCTACCCGCGAACATATGGAGAGCAACCTCATCCAGGTATTCCAGAACAAAGTAAAAATATTGGTCAGCCACCTGCGCGAATCCGATGCCGCCATCCTGGGCGCCAGCGCACTGGTCTGGGACATGAAAGGCTAAGCCCCCCCCTTTCCCTTCATCAGAAGCAGGCCTATCCGATCGCAACGTTTTCACGGGATTTGCCAACCGCTCCTCACCAGCATCTGCATCAGCCGGCATTCCGGGTCATCCTTTTCTCTTTATCAAAAACACCGCGGGGAGCGGTTGTTCTCCATCCTTATCCGAAGGCTTGATCGTTTCTTTCCCATTGACCAGCAGACAACTGCTGCCACCCCCATCCAGGTTCAACGCTTCATAACATCCCAGATCCAGCAGGATCCTTGCCTCCTCTTCCAGCGTGGCGCCTGCCGCAATACCGGGCGTACGCCCCTGGATGGCAAGGACGATCAGACGACCATCCCTCGTATAGCCGATGGCCGTCCGGGGATGATACGCACCTTCTTCACCGGGATATAGCTGCTCCTCCCTGTTGGTGATCCGGATCTTCCCGTTATGGATCAGCACGGGTCCGCCGCCGACGGCCGTCCGCATCTTCCACCACTTCCATTCGATATCCCGCAGGTCATAGATGGAAGGGATCGCATCCTCCCCCTTCGCCACGACCGGCCCGTCTTCAAAGGCATAGGGTTTTCGATGGGAGGAATCCGTAAATATCCAGGCTACATCGGCATTATGCTGCCGGTCGATCCCAAAGGCGCCCCGGGTTGGGTAATAATAAAGGACGGAATCCCTGCCGGTACCCTGCAAGGTGGTGACGCCGCGATCGACGATCTTTCCCTCCTTCATCACCAGGCTCAGGTTCTGATCCGTCAGATAGGAAAAAAAGCTGCAGTTAACCACCAGTAAGGGGAACTGTTCCAGCTGATAGTATTGTAGGGGAGTAAATCGTTTGCCCTGCCCCGTTTCTGCGGTAAAAAGCAGCTTCTTGTCCTTCAGACGGGCCGAGACATAATAGGCGATAAAAGGGAAACCATGTAGCAGGGAATCGGACCGGTATACATGAAAGGAGGCCGGCAACGGACCATACGCCGTATCCACATTCCTCCAGGACAGACGCTGCGCCGGACAGACCGGGACCAGCCGGACCAGGAGCAACAAAAAAAGAAAAATTGGCTTTCCGGTCAAGCCCCCTCCTCCTTCTGCCGCATCCATTCGCCCCGTCCGTAACCGGCAATGACATGCCGTTCGCTGTGATAGGAAGACCGGACAAGGGGACCGCTTTCCACGTAGTCAAACCCTAACGTATAGCCGATCTCTCTCAGCTCCGCAAACTCATCAGGATGTACAAAACGGTCGACCGGTAAATGCTTTTTTGTCGGCTGCAGATACTGCCCCATCGTGATCACATCCACCCCGCTGTTCCGCAGATCGCGCAGGGTCTGGACGACTTCCTCCTTGCGTTCTCCCAATCCCAGCATGATGCCGCTCTTGGTCCGCATCTTCCCTTCCTTTAGGGTCTGAAGGGTCTCCATGCTCCGCCAGTACTTGGCCTGTATACGCACCTGCCGCGTAAGCCTTTCCACTGTTTCGATATTGTGACTGACGACATCCGGGGCCGCTTCGACGATACGATCGATATTTTCCTTCTCTGCCTTAAAATCGGGGATCAGCGTTTCGAGCGTAGTACCGGGATTCAGCGCCTTCACCGCCCGGATCGTATTCTGCCAGATGATGCTGCCGCCGTCCTTCAACTCGTCCCTGTCCACCGAAGTGATCACCGCATGCTTTACCTTCATCAGGTAGATCGCCTCGGCAACCCGCTGCGGCTCATCCCAGTCGACTGCCTCCGGCCGGCCCGTAGCCACGGCACAAAACCCACAGCTCCGGGTACAGATATTTCCGAGGATCATAAACGTAGCCGTTCCTTCCCCCCAGCATTCCCCCATATTCGGGCAATTGCCGCTCTCACAGATCGTATGTAATTTATGGGTATCAACCAGCCCCCGGACATGCTTGTAACTTTCGCCGATGGGTAGTTTAACGCGTAACCAACTAGGCTTCTTTATCTTGTTGTCCGTCCCCGGAGTGGAACACGGAACAATAGGTGACTCTTCCATCCTACAAAAATACGTCAGTTTGCAACACAAAACGTCCGCCAGGCGACCAGTGTCTCTCTACCCGCCGGCGTCCCGCGGCATCTCCTTTACTTTCGACTGCCAAAAAGTATGCTCACATATGCATTGAAGAAAAATTGCTTTTGAGGGACCATGTAAACCAGGGGGATCTTACTAAAGAAAAACTCTTCCGTCAACCCGACCTCTATCGCGGTTATGCTCTGGTTCAACCGGCCATAATCAAACCGCATGGCCTGCTTCGCATTCACAGCGGGTTTGAGGGACAAATGCCCCCAGCCGACCGTAAAACCGGAGGCCCCGGTCACGGCATCCCCCTGCGTCGTATCATTGACCAGCTTATCAAAGGTCGTCCGAGAAGTCGCTCCCGTGATCTGGTTCTGGATATCGAGATAATAGGGCTTGAGCAGGCCCGCCGTAAGACCGCCCGCATACAAAAACGTTACGGCAACCCCGTTTTTATTGCCTTTTCCACCGATCAAACGCTGTTGACCGATCGCCACCTTCAACTCATACAGGTTATTCAGCTTGTAAGGAACGACCGAGGTATAATTGAACCCATCCGAAGTGGCCGATATCCGGTGCTCCTTGGGGTCCTTCTTCTCATTCAGCTCAAATTCCCACAACAGGGTCTTGCTGGGGGTCTTGTACTTCCCTTTCTCAAAAGAAATACCATATCCGTCTGTCGCCAGCCGGACACCAAATATGTTATGTTTATTGAATATGAGGTCCCCTTCTTCTTCCATCCGCATCAGGTTATTGATCCGGTCCCTTTTGGCGTTCTTTTTATTGGATTGTCCGTTGTTGACCGGACGGGAGACGGACGTAGTGTCCTGTGCATAGAGGCTAAAAGCAAGGGTCGTAGCGAGAACGGTCAACGTTATTTGTACAAATCGGGCTTTAGAACAAAATAACCCGATTTCCGCATATCGCTTATGTTTGTCCTTCGGACGAATCGCTTCCAGCGATTCTTTTTGTCTACTCACTGCTGATGATTTAATTTAACTGACGTAAATTTAGGCAAATTTTGCACAATGACTTCAACAGTTATTTACGAAGGAGAATTGCATACGGTTGCCCGGCACCTCCAATCCGGAACAGAAATAGAGACAGACGCCCCCGTTGATAACCAGGGTAAGGGCGAACGCTTCTCACCGACCGACCTGGTCGCCACCGCACTGGGCGCCTGTATGGCCACCACCATGGGCATAAAAGCCCGCGATATGCAGGTAGACCTCGGCGACATGAAACTTTCCATCCAGAAGATCATGAAGCCCGATCCCCGCCGCATCGCCGGTGTCAACGTTACATTCGACTTTCCCGCCACCCTGCAGGTAGACGATAAACAACGCGCCATCCTGGAAAGGACCGCCCATACCTGCCCTGTCATGTATAGCATCCATCCGGACATGGAAGTAAAGATCGAATTTAACTGGAACAAAGCCCCGGTCACCCCGGCGTAATACACGCCGGTCATCCGGGCTCACCCGACATCAGCCCATCCCGGCATATCCATCCGGGCTTCCGGTCTTTCCCAATAACAGCTTGCCGATCGCGCAATCCAGGCACTTTTTTGCATCGCAATAATGCCCCTTCAATTCCAGCAGCGCCTGCGAATCGGCCGCATTCAGATTGGCAACGCCCAACCGCATCCATCCGGTAAGGATCGTATTCTTCTCCGCCTTTGCCTCCCGCAACCACCGCAACGCCCTTTCCCGGCAGACAGGCACCGACTGCAACGAGCCATACGCATACAGCAGGGGGATAAAAGTGTTGATCCGAATACTGTTTCGCATGATCTCCCCTAACTTTTTTGTCCTGTCCTTCCCCCCATCCTTCGCCCCATAACTACCCGCCGCTGCCTGCAACCGGTCGTCGAGGTCCGCAGGCGAATCCGCCTCCAGGATCGCCGTAAACCAACCCGTATGCTCCGAAAGCAGGGAAGCAAGCTGCGCCAGTCTGACCGTCGGAAAATGTGCCGGCCGCATCCGAAAAAAACGCGGTGGTATCTGTATCGGCATCAACTGATATTTCCTCTGCAGATACCGGTATTCCCTTTGCAACATAAGGAAATCTCCTCCCTCTGACTTCAGCCGCTCCTCCCCCTCAGGCTTCGGCCGCCCCTCTCCCTCTGACTTCAGCCGCTCCTCTCCCTCAGGCTTCGGCCGCCCCTCCCCCTCTCCTAACAACCCCGCCTGCCCCAGCAACAGCGCCTCCAACCGGAACAGATCCCCCCGGTACCGGGCCAGCATCCGGATAGGCAGGCTTCTCGCAATGGCTTCAAAGGCCGCCCCATTGACCGTAAGCCCGAAATTTCGCGCCAACAGCCACCACGTGGTCTCCTCCCAATCCCGCCGGTTCTGCTCCAGCCAAACCCCCACCTGCATCGCCCTCCGTTGCAGCCGCCTCAACAACAACTCCTGCTTCCACCCCGCCCAGACATCAGGCCCTGCCTGCGATAGCTGCCGCTCACAAGGCACAAATACCCGGCTCTTCATCCATAGCTCATATTGCCCAAGCAACGGCTTGGAGATCCGGTGCTGAAGGACCAGCATCGGAATATCTTTCACCGTCTTCATCGGATCATCGTCATCCTCCACGCCCGCTGGCTTCCCAGCCTCCACCGCATCCTCCCCATCCCGTATCGGCACACCCGCATCCAGATCATTCTCCCACACCACATGCAAAATGACATTACGGTAATGACTATCCCCTGTATGCGCATGCCGGTCCCAATCCGAAGCCGCTATATGCAGCTCGACGGAACCCACCAGCAAGACACCCCCGATCCGCACCTGCGCATGCAGAAAATCAGGCCCCTGATGGACATTAAGCTCGCCGGGAGAAAGCACCTGCAGCACTTCCCCGGTCTCCGATAAAAGTTCGTGTGGATTGAAATATTGCCAACGCCAGATAAATTGAAGCAGCTCTTCCCGCATGATCATTTCCCCCTCTCCGGCAAATTACAAAAAATTCCTCAACGCCCTCACCACCCGACTGACCGGCAACCCCATCACATTGTAAAAATCCCCCTCGATCCCCCGGATCCCTACCACACCGATCCATTCCTGTATCGCATAGGCGCCGGCCTTGTCATAAGGCTTATACCGGTCTACATACCCTTCGATCTCCGCCCGGCTCAGCTCGTGGAACCATACCGAAGTGACGTCGGCAAAAACGACCTCTTCCTCGCCCCGCAACAACACCACACCGGTGATGACCTCATGCCGCTGCCCCGCCAACCGCAAAAGGATGCCAACCGCATCGGCACGATCCCGGGGCTTACCGATGATCTCCTCCCCCAACACAACCACGGTATCCGCCGCCAGGATCACCCGGCCCGGATCGGAAACCTCCGCCCGGACCGCAAAGGCCTTGTTTCGAGCGATATACACCGGTACGTCGACCGTCGCCATTCCCGCCGGCCAGGTCTCCGCCGTCTCCCTTACCAATACGTCAAAAGGCACCTCCGCCCATTCCAGCAGCTGCCGGCGCCGGGGCGAACCCGACGCGAGAACGATTCTCTCCATATCTTACTTTATTAACAATACCATCGAAAGGATCCCCGCCAGCATAACGCCTTTTATAACGCTGCTCAATAAGTGATAATCCCGCTTGCCCTGCGCCCGGTACAACTTTCGCAGTATCCAGCACAGCGGCGCGATCAGCAGCGCCAGACAATAAAGCACCACCAGCCACCATCCATACTGCAAGGCATAGAACTGGATGATCAGCAGAGACCCCGTCAACACTACCAGCCAGGTACCCGCAAAGACCTTGGCCACATTCACCCCCCACACGATCGGCATGGTCCGGCAACCATACCGCTCATCACCCTCTATGTCCTCGATGTCCTTCACCACCTCCCGGATCAGGGAAATGATAAAGGCAAAACCACCATACAGGATGGCAAACTTAAAAAGACGGGACAACAACGTATGATAACCCGGATCCCGGAAGGCGGAAAGACTAAACTCGCTCACATACAAAACCAGGATCACCCAGGCCGTCAGCAGGGAAATGACGACATTGCCGATCAGCAATTTTTTCTTAAAGGTCGTACTGTAAAACCACAAGAGGATGACACAACCCAGGTTGGCCAACCCCACCGGGAGATTCTGCAACCTCCAGCTCACATAAAAACCTAGTAGGACCCCCAGCCCGGAAAGGATCCAATGCCAGAGGATCGTCCACCTCCGCTTGATGATCTTATCCACCACCAGCTTATCAGGCTTGTTCACCCGGTCTATATTGAGATCAAAATAATCGTTGATGATATAACCGGCCGCAGCGATGAGAATGGAAGACAAGCTCAGCAAATAAAACAGCCCCGGCTGCAGCTGAACCCGGTACCCCGGCAGCAAACCCGGATCCGGCGCATTTCCAAAAAGACTCCCTGAATAATGAAACCCCGGCAGCAGGATAGTATAATAGAAAAGGAACTGGGTCAGAAAGATGAATACCAGGTTTGGCCATCGGATCAATCGGAAAAAAGCGCCGGACAATTGGAACATAAATGGTAAATAGGTGGTTTAGTTGGAGGCGACCGTTTGATCCAGGTCCCAGTGACCGTTTAGCTTCAGCACCTTCTCAATGACATCCCGAACACAACCCTGCCCCCCGCCAAAAGAAGAAATATAGGCAGCAATATGCCGGATCTCCGGAGCCGCATCCGCCGGGGCACAGCCAAGCCCCACATGTTTCATCACCGCGTAATCCGGGATATCATCCCCCATATATAAGATCTCCCTGTCCTCCAGCCCATGCTGCTCAGCATACTCCTGGAGAATGGCCTTCTTGTCCTTTACCTTCAAAAATATATCACTGATGCCCAGGTATTCAAGCCGCTTCCGCACCCCCTCCGAAGCGCCCCCCGAGATCACAAGGACACGATAACCTTTCCTGACCGCCAGCTGAAGGCAATAACCATCCCGCGTACTCATCCGGCGTACCTGCTCCCCGGTCTCATAAACCAGTACACTGCCATCCGTCATTACCCCATCCACGTCAAAAACGAACGTTCGGATCGATTTGAATTTTTCAAGTACACTCATGCTCATGTCGCAATTAATTATTTGATTATATCACTCCCTGCTCCCAACGCTTCGTTATCCTTCGGTTCCCATCCTGTCTCCCAACGCTGCGCTTATCCTTCGGTTTTCCTGCCCCGTTGTCTCCCTCGCCTCGCCGCCAAATTTACCTGAAATCCCCTTAGGACAAAGGAATTTCCGGTTTTGGATATCGTTCCTCTATTTTAACTGTAAATAATCGATACAAATCGCTTATATCCTTATAATTATCTAATAATGTAAGATGCCGGCCGATCGTAGGCTGGTCTCCCCGGATCGCCGGCCCGGTCTGTACCTCCGCAGGAGAATACCGGCTTACCCGCTCCGCCGTCTCCCGGATCAAGGGCAACAACAACGAAAAATGAAGCCCCTCCTTTGCACAATAATCCGCCGCCAGCATATAGAGATGATTGGTAAAATTATTGACCAGCGTCGCCGCAAGATGCAGCTTTAACCGGGTCGCATCGTCCGCCTGCTCCACCTGCCGGGCGATCGTATGGGCAAAGGCTTCGATGACCGGCAGATCCTCCGGCCGGCTTGCATCGATCAACAGGGGAACCTCCGGGAAAGGCCGGATCTCCTTACGCAGACTCTGCAAAGGATACAAGACCCCGTTCCGCTCACTGACATCCGCCAGTATATCCCGGGCGACGGCCCCCGCCGTATGAAGCACCAGTTTGCCCGGCAGGGATAGCTCCTTCCCCAACCCTTCCAACGCCCCGTCACTCAGGGCAACAAGATAGAGCTCCGCCCCCCTGTCGATCCTTTCCCAATCCGTCACAAAGCCGCACCCCAGCGCCGATGCCAACCCGGCCGCCGGCTCCTCCCTCCTTCCCGCCACCTGCAGGATCCGATGCCCCGCCGCGGCTATCATTCCGCCCATAACAGTGGCCGTATTTCCCGAACCGATAATTACAACCTTCATAGCGTAAATTTGTGTAATGAAGATAAAGCAAAAGCTTGCACTCCGATATATACGTGCCCGCTTAAACATACTTTCCCTGGTCTCTCCCCGCAAGGCAGCCGAAAGAGCCTTCCGCCTCTTCTGTACCCCGCAACAAAGAGCCCCAAAAAAAGCCTCCCCGGTATTCGATAAAGGCGAACCGCTTTCCTTCCGGCTGGATGACCATACGGTTCGCGGCCATCGCTGGATGCCCGCCGCCGCCCCATTGAAAAAAGTACTGATCGCCCATGGTTTTGAATCCTCTTCCCGCAACTTCGACATCTATATAAATGCCTTTCTGAAAAAAGGATATGAGGTCCTTGCCTTCGATGCCCCCGCCCACGGCGAGTCCGGCGGCCGGCGTATCACACTCCCGAACTATGTAAAGATGCTGGCGACGATCGGGCAGAACTACGGCCCCATCCAATCCTTTATGGGACATTCGCTGGGTGGACTGGCCCTGGCCCTTTATCTCAGCGGTACGCCACATAACAAAAATACCCGGCTGGTCCTGATCGCCCCGGCCGTAGAGACCACGTCTGCCGTCGATGCATTTATACAGCTGCTGCACCTGAACCCGGAAGTCCGCAAAGAAATGGATGAATATGTACAGGAGATCAGCGGTCACCCCTTCTCGTATTACTCCCTCCCAAAGGCCCTGAAGTCGATACAGGCCGGGATACTATACCTCCAGGACGAGGAAGACCGCATCACCCCGCTAAAGGACGCCCTCCGGGTAAAGGAAGAAGGATCACCCAACATCCGCTGGGTGCTCACAAAAGGTCTGGGACATCGCAAGATTTACAAGGACCCGGAGGTCATGGAAAAGATCGTCGCCTTTCTGTAAAAGAGCCTGCACGGCGCCCATCCCAGCCCGGCATTATCCGATCTTCCCCTTCTCCATCGGCACAAAAGAGAAATTATCAAAAAGCTCCTCCGTCGCCGTCCCATCGGCCTGTTTGGTGATCCGCAACATCTGCTGCACATCCTTCCCGCCCACGGGAATGACCATCCTGCCACCCGGCTTCAGCTGTTCCACCAGCTTCGGAGGGATAAAGGGAGCGGCAGCCGTGACGATGATCTTGTCAAAAGGACCATAGGTCGGCAGCCCCTCATAACCATCCCCATAAAAAAATTTCAGCGCAGGGTATTTTTTCAGATAACTGAATTGCTTATTCTGATCGAATAGCTTCTTCTGCCGCTCGATAGTATAGACCTGCGCCCCCATCTCTGCCAGCACGCTGGCCTGGTAGGCACTGCCGGTACCGATCTCGAGTATTTTTTCAAATGGCTTTATCTCCAGCAGCTGGCTTTGATAGGCGACGGTATACGGCTGCGAGATCGTCTGCCCCTCCCCTATAGGAAAGGCCCGGTCTTCATAGGCGATCTTATCAAAGGCGGAATCCATATAGAAATGCCGGGGGATATCCGAAAGCGCCTGCAGGACCCGCTGGTCCGTTATTCCCTTCTCCCGGACAATGTCCACCAGCTGTCGTCGAAGACCCTTATGCCGGTATGTATCTTCAAATGTTCTCATAATTTTGGTTGGTCCTTCCCGGTGCAAGATAATACGTTGTAAGAAATATTTACCGGATACATTTTTGAGTTGTAACTTTTCGGCTGCAATACCCGCAATTGCCATAAAACACTACATACATGAAATTGACCATCCGCATTCAGCTATCAGTCATGATGTTCCTCGAATTCTTTATTTGGGGGGCCTGGTTCGTTACGCTGGGCACTTATCTTGGTAGTAAGGCGATCAACGCTTCCGGTACCGAGATTGCTACCGCTTATCTCAGTCAGAGTATCGGCGCAGTGATCGCTCCTTTTATCGTAGGACTCATAGCCGATCGTTACTTCTCTGCACAAAAGATCCTTGGCGTACTTCATATCGCAGGGGCAATCCTTTTATGGATGGTCTCGAATGCGTCGGATTACAACAGCTTTCTGCCGCTGATCATGACCTATATGGTGATCTTTATGCCTACCCTGGCCCTCGTCAATTCCGTTGGTCTGCGGCAAATGACCGACCCCAACAAGCAATTCCCCTCCATCCGCGTACTCGGTACTCTTGGCTGGATATTAGCAGGAGTCATCATCGGCTGGCTGGGCTGGGAGCACAAAGACGATCTTACACAACTGACCCGCCTGCACCTGACCTTTAAAATGGCCGCAGCGGCAGCAGTCGTAATGGGTTTATACAGCTTTTCCCTGCCGGCTACTCCGCCCTTGAAAAAGGGACAGAAAACAACGGTAGGCGATATCCTCGGACTCGACGCCATCAAGCTTCTAAAAGATAGGTCCTATCTTATCTTTTTCCTGGCCTCCATAGCCATCTGTATCCCTCTTTCGTTTTATTATACTTTCACCAACCAGTTCCTCAACGATACCGGTATGACCGGGGCAGCCGGCAAACAGTCGCTGGGACAGGTCTCCGAAGTGCTCTTTATGATCCTGATGCCCTTGTTCTTTACGCGCCTGGGCGTAAAAAAGATGCTTGGCTTAGGTATGCTGGCCTGGGTGATACGTTATATTTTCTTTGCCTATGGCTATACCGGCGGCAATGAATGGATGCTGTTGGCGGGTATCCTGCTCCACGGCATTTGTTTTGATTTCTTTTTCGTAACCGGTCAGATCTATACGGACAACCATGCCGGAGCCCGCTTCCAGAGTGCCGCACAGGGCTTTATTACCCTTGCTACCTACGGCCTGGGCATGCTCATCGGCACGATCCTCTCCGGCAGGATCGTGGACGCCTTCGAGCTTACAAACGGGCAGCATAATTGGAAAATGATCTGGCTGATACCTGCGGGGATCGCGCTGGTGGTACTTGTTTTATTTGTACTGCTATTTAAAAACGATAAAAAGAAAGTAATCGTAGCTTAAAATCATTGATCAAACATTCATTTTAATATATTCTACCCATGCCAAACGTAGCCATGCTCGGCTCCGGTTTTATCGCCCGCTTCTATGCCGACTCGATCCTGGGACAAAGAAGCCGCGACCGGATCGTCAGCGTATACTCCCGCCGGGAGGAGAGCGCCCAAAAATTCGCAAAAGACTATCACTGTTCCCTTTCGACGACAAATATGGAGGAGGCCATCGCCCATCCCGAAACAGACCTGGTCTGTATCTCCCTCCCAAATAACCTGCACGAGATCGCCGTACTGCTTTGCTGCAAGCACGGAAAGGCCGTGATGACAACAAAACCCCTGGGCCGCAACGCCACCGAAGCCCGGCGTATGCTGGAAGCGGTCGAGGAAGCCGGCATCTTTAACGGATACCTGGAAGACCTGGTCTATACACCGAAATTCCTAAAAGCCTTCGAAAGCGTAAAAAACGGCGCCCTGGGCCGTATCCTCTGGGCCAAGTCCCGCGAAACCCACCCCGGCCCGCACAGCGATTGGTTCTGGGACATGGAACAGGCCGGCGGCGGCTGTATCCTCGACCTGGGCTGCCATTGCGTGGAGATCGCCCGCTCCTTTATCGGCAAGGACATAAAACCGATCGAGGTCATGTGCTGGGCCGATACCCAGGTAAAACCCATCGACGCCGAAGACCATGCCATCGGGCTGGTCAAATACGAGAATGGCGCCATCGGCCAGTTCGAGGTCAGCTGGACCTTCCGCGGAGGACTCGACCTGCGGGATGAAGTGATGGGCACCGAGGGAACGATCTGGATCAATAACTTCCTCCGCACGGGTCTGGAGATGTTCACCACCGGCAAAGGAGCCGACTATGTGGCGGAAAAGGCCGAAAGCAATACCGGCTGGCTCTTCCCCGTCGGCGACGAGCTCAACGACCTGGGCTATAACCATATGTTCACCGACGTCTTCAACGCCCTGGAACAGGGCCACGCGCCAAAAGAAACCTTCTATGACGGCTATGTCGTCAATGCCATCCTCGACGCCGCCTACCGCTCCGCAAAGACAAAGCTCTGGGAACCCGTCCAGCTCGATATCTGGCGCGGCCGCACCGGCCTGGAAAAAGACAGCCACCTGACCGAATATGACGCGGAACACTGGCTGGTAAAAGAAGAAATGACCCACTACGGAGCAAAAAAGATCATTATAAAAAACAAAAGAACCGGTAAGATCACCGAACAGGTAACCCAGTGATCCTCCCAAAAACAGACATGTCAAAAAAGACCGGATGGATCCTCCTGGCCATCTCCTTTCTGGCCGTCATTGCCTACGCATTGCAACGGGATCTTATCTTTGAAAAGGCCTACACAGGAGACCTTCGCAATCGCGTCGTCGGCGCCAGACTTATAAAGGACGGCCACTCCCCCTATTTCTATAAATGGAAACCGGGAGACCCGATCCGCTATTATAACCCATATGATTACAATGATCTCAAAATCTCTGCCATTACCGCTTCCCCATTTTTTCATCACCTGCTTTCACCGATAGTGGAGCTCCGGCAAACACAATTGTGGCGACTCTGGCTGGCCATCGAATATATCCTCTTCATCAGTATCGTAGCCCTGGCGCTCTCCCTGACCAGTACGACCCGGCAGCAACAGCTTGTCATGCTCTTCGCCACCCTGTTTCCATTGAGCAATGCCTGGCAAACACATGTATTCGAGGGCCAGAACTATATCTTTATCCCTTTCTTCGCCGCCCTGTTCTACTACTGCGCCCGAAGAAAAAACGAGAGAAGGACCATCGGGATCGGCTTTGCAGCCGCCGCCGGATGCTTCGCCGCCTGTCTGCTCTTTACAAGACCCAATACCCTCCTGTTTTTTCTACCCTTTCTGTTCCTCGCCCGCCATTATTCCAGGGCCTGGTTACTGACCTTTTTCCTCCCCCTCCTGCTCCTGTCCGGATGGACCCTTTGCAACCACCAGGAACGGCAACTCTGGCAGGACTATCGTGTACAGGTATACGAATGGGCAAAGGCCTTCAACGGAGAACACCCTACCCAAAGTAATAAGCTGTATATAATAAAAAAATGGGAAGGGATCGACATGGATTCCGCCGCCGCAATCACCCCTAAAAAAAAGATCTACAAGGAGAACGGCACGGTCTATAACCTGACCTTGCTGATCTTTAACCGCAAACTCTCCGTACCCCTGCTCGGTATACTGGCCCTGGGGGTTATCCTATTACTTCTCCTGGTATTTTATTTCCTGAACCGCCCATTCCAACAACAGGATCTTGCCCGCACCGCTATCTTTGGATTCTGTCTCTATATGATCTCAGACCTTTTTTCCCCCATTTGGCGGCATCCTTATTACTTCGTTCAATGGATCTTCCCGTTACTGCTAGCCGCCTCCATATACCATCCCCGTCATAAAGCGCTCTACTGGCTGCTGCTGGCAACCATACTGCTGAGCTATTTTCATTTCCCTTTTCTCAAAATGGGAAATACTATCGGAGAATACAGCATGCTGGCCACCCTGCTGTTCCTATCTTTGCCTCCGGCGCCATCCCCCGCAGGGACAACATCGGAGCGCCATTCATAAAAAAATAAACTATGCCAACAAAGACAGGATGGATCCTGCTCGCCATCGCTACCCTCGTCGTCCTGGCATATACCCTTCCGCGGGACAGCCGCTGGGAACAGACCTACGCCGGCGACCTGCGCAATCGCGTAGTAGGCGCGAGACTCATAAAGGATGGACATTCCCCGTATTTTTATAAATGGAAAGCAGGCGCCCCGATGCGCTATTATAACCCCGCCGGCTTCGATAGTCTCGAAATGTCCGTCATGACCGCTTCGCCTTTTTTCCACCACCTGCTTTCCCCGCTGGCAGAGATGCCCGAGGCCCCACTTTCCCGGGTATGGCTGGTACTCGAATACGCTATGCTGATCACGATGTCGGTCCTTGCGTTTTTCCAGGCCGGGAATCCGCTGCAGCGACAGGCGGTCGTGCTCGTCCCCCTCCTCTTCCTGTTCACCTATGCCTGGGTCATGCATATCGGTGGAGGACAAAACTATATCTGCATCCCCTTCTTCGCCATGCTATTCTTTGTTTGCGCGAGGCAGAATAAAAAGATCGTTTTTGCCTTCGCGGCCGGCACCGCTGCCGCCTGCCTGGTCCTTATCCGGATCAATACCGTCCTGTTCTTTCTTCCTTTCGTATTCGTCGCCCCCATCGCCCGCCAATATTCTCCCCGCTGGCTGCTGACCTTTTGTATACCCGTCCTCCTGCTGGCCGGATGGACAGTCGGCAATAAACAGGAAAGACAGCTCTGGCAGGATTATAACCGGCAAATATCCGGGTGGATAAAAGTGTGCCAGGAGATCCCAACCGCTCAGCCTGTGTACTACAACGGACCAGCTCCCCGTTACAATAACTGGGAGGGCATCGACATGCAAAAAGCCGGGGAGGTGAATAAGACGATGCCAAAGATCTATTCGGAAAATGGCAATGTATTCGTTCTTTTTAAACTGCTCTTCCACCGCAACCTTTCGACGCTCACCCTGGCCCTGGCTACCCTCGGGATCTGCGCATTCTGCCTCCTGCTTTTCTATTTGCGGAACCGCCCCCCGGTATACCCGGACCTGGCCCCGACGGCCATTTTCGGTTTCTGTTTATATATGGTCTCGGACCTCTTCTCCCCCTTCTACCGACACCAGTATTATACCGTACAATGGATCTTCCCTTTACTGCTGGCAGCCTCCATTTTTCAACCCCGCCGGAAAGCCCTGTATATCATACTGCTGGCCGGTTTGGGACTTAATTGTATCCACCTCCCCTTCCTGAAAATGCAAAATACCATCGGGGAATACGGGATCCTGGCCGCCTTACTAATGTTATCCACGTTTTCCGGCCGCCCGGAACCCCAAAAACCAACCCCAGCAAGCCTCTCCTAATCTTCCGATAAACTAATTAACAACCGGTGGATAACCAAAAAAGCTTTTTTTATGTGGCTATGTTATTTTCGTGTTAGTTCTTGTTACGGATTAAACGGGTGCTAACCCACCCCTCCCCCGACCCGGGGTTCGCACGTATCTTTTTCGGCCTGCGCTGGAAATTTATTGGGGAACCATTAGTCGTCATTTATTGTAATAAATCAGCCAATCTGTTTTGTCAATGGAAAACGGAAATGAAATCTTATTGAAAGAAAATAAGGATCGCTTTGTCATCCTTCCCATCAACCACCCCCGTGTTTGGGAGATGTATAAAAAGCATGAAGCCAGCTTCTGGACGGCAGAAGAGATCGACCTGAGCGGCGACGCCCAGGATTGGGCGCGGCTGAATGATGGCGAACGCCATTTTATTTCCCACGTACTCGCCTTTTTCGCCGCCAGCGATGGCATCGTCAACGAGAACCTCGCCGTCAATTTCATGAGCGAAGTACAGCTGCCCGAAGCCCGCTGCTTCTACGGCTTCCAGATCATGATGGAAAACATCCACTCAGAGACCTACGCCCTCCTCATCGATAGCTATATAAAAGACCCCCAGGAAAAATACCGCCTCTTCCACGCCATCGAGACCGTTCCCGCCGTACAGAAAAAGGCGCAATGGGCCCTCCGCTGGATCCAGAACGGCTCCTTTGCCGAAAGACTCGTAGCCTTCGCCGCCGTGGAAGGGATCTTCTTCAGCGGCAGCTTCTGCTCCATCTTCTGGATGAAGAAAAGAGGACTGATGCCCGGACTCACCTTCAGCAACGAACTCATCAGCCGCGACGAAGGACTCCATTGCGAATTTGCCTGCCTGCTCTACAGCATGCTGCAGAACAAGCTTTCCAATGAACAGGTCACCGCCATCATCAGCGACGCCGTGACCATCGAAAAGGAATTTATTACCGAGGCCCTCCCGGTAGACCTGATCGGGATGAACGCCAAACTGATGCAGCAATACATCGAATTTGTAGCCGACCGCTGGCTGGCTGAGCTGGGCGTCCCCAAACTCTTCAACACATCCAACCCCTTCGACTTCATGGAAATGATCTCCCTGCAGGGTAAGACCAATTTCTTCGAGAAACGGGTCGGCGACTACCAGAAATCCGGCGTCATGTCCGGAAAGGAATCCCAGACCTTTAGCCTGGAAGAAGATTTCTAAACGACCAACCACCCCAACCTATCCCAACGGCACTTATCAATAGCAGCAACTACAAACCCATTCATATATGTTCGTCATCAAAAGAAACACCCGCAGCGAGTCGGTAAAATTCGACAAGATCACCGCCCGCATAGAAAAATTGTGCTACGGCCTCGACCGGCGCTTTGTCAACTCCATCGATGTCGCCAAAAAAGTGATCGAAGGCCTCTACGACGGCGTGACCACCACCGAACTGGATAACCTCGCAGCAGAGACCGCCGCCTCCCTGACGGTAAAACATCCCGACTATGCCCTCCTGGCCAGCCGGATCGCCGTCAGCAACCTGCATAAAAATACCATCAAGAGCTTTTCCGATACGATGAAGCTGCTCTACGAATGCACGGACAGCAAAACGGGCAAATGGGTCCCCCTCCTCTCCGATGAAGTATGGGGTATCATCCGGCAACACGCCGAACTCCTCGACTCGACCATCATCTATGACCGCGACTACGGCTTCGATTATTTCGGTTTCAAAACACTCGAAAAATCCTACCTGCTGAAAGTCGACGGAAAGGTGGTCGAACGCCCCCAGCACATGTATATGCGCGTAGCCATCGGCATCCATCAGGATAATATCGAAGAGGCCATCAAGACCTACCACCTGATGAGCGAACGCTGGTTCACACACGCAACGCCCACCCTCTTCAACGCCGGCACGCCAAAGCCCCAGATGAGCTCCTGCTTCCTGCTCACCATGAAGGATGACAGCATCGACGGCATCTATGACACCCTCAAACAAACGGCCAAGATCTCGCAGAGCGCAGGTGGTATCGGTCTATCCATCCATAATATCCGGGCCACCGGCTCCTATATCGGAGGCACCAACGGCACCAGCAACGGGATCATCCCCATGCTCCGGGTCTTCAACGACACGGCACGCTATGTAGACCAGGGCGGCGGCAAACGCAAAGGCGCCTTCGCCATCTACCTCGAACCCTGGCACGCCGACGTCTTCGAATTCCTCGACCTTCGCAAGAACCACGGAAAAGACGAAGCCCGCGCCCGCGATCTCTTCTACGCCCTCTGGATCCCCGATCTCTTTATGCAACGCGTAGAATCCGGCGGCGACTGGAGCCTCTTCTGCCCCCACGAAGCCCCGGGCTTACACGAATGCTGGGGCGCCGAATTCGAGGCCCTCTATGCAAAATACGAAGCCGAAGGCCGTCAGCGTCGTACCGTAAAGGCACAGGACCTCTGGTTCGCCATCCTCGACGCCCAGATCGAGACCGGCACGCCCTACCTGCTGTACAAAGACGCTGCAAACCGCAAAAGCAACCAGCAGAACCTCGGCACGATCAAGAGCTCCAACCTCTGTACGGAGATCATCGAATACACTTCGCCCGATGAAATAGCCGTCTGTAACCTGGCCTCCCTGGCGCTGCCCCGTTTTGTGTCAAATGGCGTTTTTGATCACCAGAAATTATACGAGGTCACCTACGAAGCGACAAAGAACCTCAATAAGATCATCGACTCAAATTTCTACCCGGTAGAAGAGGCCCGCAACTCCAACCTCCGTCACCGCCCCATCGGACTGGGCGTACAGGGCCTGGCCGACGCCTTTATCCTGCTCCGGCTTCCATTCGAAAGCGACAAGGCCAAAAAGCTCAACAAGGAGATCTTCGAAACGATCTATTTCGCGGCCATGACCGCCTCCAAGGACCTGGCAAAGATCGATGGAGCCTACTCCTCCTTCGCCGGCTCCCCTGCCTCCAAAGGCATCTTCCAGTTCGACATGTGGAATGTAGAACCTACCCTCCGCTGGGACTGGTACCGGCTGAAAGACGAGGTGATCAAATTCGGCGTCCGCAACTCCCTGCTGGTGGCGCCCATGCCCACCGCCTCTACCTCCCAGATCCTCGGCAACAACGAATGTTTCGAACCCTATACCTCCAACATCTACGTACGCCGCGTACTCAGCGGAGAATTTGTAGTCGTAAACAAACACCTGCTGAAAGACCTGGTAGAGCTCAACCTCTGGAACGATGAGATGAAGACAAAGATCATCTTCAACAACGGTTCCATCCAGAACATCGACGAGATCCCCACGGAGATCAAAGAGATCTATAAGACCGTATGGGAGATCAAACAACGCAATATCATCGACATGGCCGCCGACCGCGGCGCCTATATCTGCCAGTCACAGTCCCTCAACCTTTTTGTAGAGACTCCTTCGGCCAGCAAACTCACCTCCATGCATTTCTACGCCTGGAAGAGCGGTCTGAAAACGGGCATGTATTACCTCCGCACCCAGGCAGCCTCCCAGGCCGTCCAGTTCACCGTCGAAAAACAAGGCGGCAAAATGGTCGAACCCCTGATCAGCTCCCAGGCAAACCCCTCAGCCATCCAGGTGGCAGAAGCAAACCCCGGCGAAGACATGACCGGCCCCACCTGCAGCATGGAAGAGGGTTGCGTCACCTGCAGCGCCTAACCAATCACATCATATAAAAGCAAAAGGCCCCAACCCGGGGCCCTTTTTTATTAAGCAGATCTTAAAGATCTTATTTCAGCTTCATATCAGTTATGATCTCCTCGATCCGCGCATTCAACTCCCCATGCACCCTGTCAAAATCCTCCGCTCGCTCCAGCTTCGTATGCACGCTGAAATAAAACTTGATCTTCGGCTCCGTCCCCGAAGGCCGCGCAGAGATCTTGCTCCCATCCTCCAGGATAAACTGCAGCACATTCGATTTCGGCAGCGCGATCGGCGACGACTCCCCCGTTTGCAAATTCCGCGAAACCCGTAACTCATAATCCAGCAACTGCACCACCGGCGAGCCATTGATCGTCAAAGGCGGCTTGCTGCGATAGGCACTCATCATATCCGCGATCTCCTTCTGACCATTCATCCCCTTCTTCGTAATGGAAATGAGGTTCTCCTTATAGAACCCATATTGCACATACAACTCGATCAGCTTGTCATAAAGACTACGCCCCTTGTTCTTCTCATACGCAGACATTTCGCAAAGCAACGCTACGGCGCTGACCGCATCCTTATCCCGGATCTGCGAACCGATCATCAGTCCATAACTCTCCTCCCCTCCGATAACATAATTCTCCGTTTCTTCCTTCTCCTTGATCAGCTCGGCGATATACTTGAAGCCTGTCAGCACATTATAACATTTGATGTCGTTACGCCGGGCAATCTCGTCGATCAGGTTCGTCGTCACGATCGTTTTGACCACCATGTCCGACGGACCGGCAATCCCTTTTGCCTTCCGGGCCTCGATCATATAATTAAAGGCAAGGACCGCCGTCTGATTTCCGTTCATCAGCGTCCATTCCCCCCGCTTATCCTTTATGCCGATCCCGACCCTGTCGGCATCGGGGTCCGTACCAAGCAGGATATCGGCATCGATCTGCTTGGCCTTCTTCAACCCGATACTCATGGCCTCGCTTTCCTCCGGGTTGGGATAGATCACCGTCGGGAAATTGCCATCCGGCGTAGCCTGCTCGTCGACCACATGTACATTGGTAAACCCGAACCGTTGCAGCACTTCCGGCACCAGCTTGATCCCGGTACCATGGATGGGCGTATAGACGATCCGGAGATTATGCTGTTTTTCAATGATCTCGGGATAGACAGACAGACCACGGACCATCGCGATATAAGCCTCGTCGAGCGCCGCCCCGACCATGGTGATATTCGACTCCCCGCCTCCCCACTTCACCGCATCTACACCGGCAACCTTTTCCACCTCCTTGATCACATTGACGTCATGCGGAGGCACCAGCTGCCCGCCATCGTGCCAATAAGCCTTATATCCATTGTATTCCTTGGGGTTATGGGAAGCGGTACAAACAACCCCGCCCTGACAATGCAGATGCCGGATGGTAAAGCTAAGCTCGGGAGTAGGCCGGAGGGATTGGAAAAGAAATACCTTTATTCCATTGGCAGCGAAGACGTTAGCAACGGTTTCCGCAAAGAACCGGCTGTTATTGCGGCTGTCATGGGCAATGGCTACGCGCACTTCCTGCCCTTCGAACGACTTTTTCAAATAATTGGCATACCCCTGCGTCGCCATCCCGATCGTATACTTGTTCATCCGGTTGGTGCCGACCCCCATAATCCCCCGGAGCCCACCCGTCCCGAATTCCAGGTTGCGATAGAAGCTTTCGGTCAGTTCGGTGGGGTTTTCCTTTTGAAGACGGACGATCTCATCCTTGGTAGCCTGGTCATAATTGCCTTTTAACCACGAATCCACTTTTTTCTGTATAGCAGCATCCATTTCAATCTGGTTTTCTGTTTGAAAATTAATGATTTAGCTTGATTCGGTCCAATCCGGACCGCACAGAGGCCCAATTTCGGTACAATTGATAATATTAACAAATCTGACCAGAAAGATTCCCGGACACTATTTTATTATTGAGAGAAATACTACATTTGTCTTGTCTTCCGGCAAAAGGCATCGAAACCTGGCCTCCGCCGAAACAACCCTTCGACATAATCTTATCTTCCCTTGAAACCCCGCCGCTGGTAAGTATAACTTACTCTTCACAATATCAGGTGAAAAATTTGCTGTTGTTTTCTGTACCGTTTGATTATTTACCTCTAAACCGGAAATCGGATCATGATGTATTTGCTATTACGTAATAACAAGCAAAGCGGTCCCTACTCTTTGGATGATCTAAAGACGATGGGTCTGAAGGCCTACGACCTGGTATGGGTGGATGGCAAAAGCGCCGCGTGGCGATATCCCTGTGAGATCGAAGAGCTCAGCTCCTTCGCCCCCGCTGTGGAAGAACAACCCTTCGACCGTTTCTACAAAAAAACAGCAACGGCGACCGCCTCCCGGTCAAAAACCGAAACCGGTCTTTCAGACGCCGGAGAAAATACCTATACCCGCGAACCGGCCTCAACCCCGGGTAACCGACGCATCATATACGTAACCATGCCGGCCGGAAAAGGACCCGCCGTACTCCGGGAATCGACTCCCCAACGGGAAGCCGCCCGTAACAACGCAAACCCGGTCACACCGGTCTTTGTCAACAGGCCCATCGATATCGAATTTATTGATTCCCCCTCCCAACCCGTCACTTCCCGGCAACCCGCCCAGGAATCCCAGCCCATCCCGGCCGCCAATGCCCGCTTCGCCCACCAGCCACAGTCCGGGCCACAGCAGGATGCCACACAACCTGTTGAAAAATTATCCCAATCCCAGGAAGATTGGAAAAATATTGTAGAATTAACACCCCCTGCCAAACGCAACCGGTCCCGGATCATGCAACCCATCGCCGTAGCCCTTTGTATCCTGGCCCTCCTCGCCGCCGGTATCTTTATCGGCCTGTCCATCAACAAGGACAGCCTTGGTTTCCGGCAGAAGATCGCCTCCAGGGATGCATTCAGGAATAATGGACAGATCGATCATCCTTCGCAGCAACTGCCGGTCGCTGCGACAACATCCTCCGTACCCGCTACCAATGCCCAGACCTCATCTTCAGTTACTGTTGATCCCTTACGGTCACCCGTAATCCCAACCGCACAGACGCAGACAAAGACCGATGTGGCCGCTGCCGGCAACACTCCATCGGATCCTGCTGCCGGGAAATTACCCCCCAGGCAACCATCCGGTAAGAGCAGAACCGCCGGACCAAACCGGAATCAGGCCGCTGTGCCCGTAACCACCGCCGGACGCGACTCTGCCGCGGGTTCCACGACCATTCCCGTTATCCACCGCGAAGCCGTCCACCGGACAGACCTGCCGGCAGACAAGAGCGACAATGCGGATAAGGAAGTGATCAGGAATACCATCGCCAACCTCGTTTCCGTAGGGGCGAATGGCTATACCGTCGGCACCTTCGGAGGTATCTCCGATCTGCAAGTGACCGTTAGCAACCGTTCTGTATATCCGCTGGATCTTGTAGTGGTCGAAGTACAGTACATCCAGGCCAACAAAAAGACCTTCAAAACGGAAAATCTGTATTTCCGGGGCATCGGCCCCGGCTCGGCACTGATGCAGGAAGCACCCAAAAGCGCCCGCGGCATCAAAGTGCAGTATAAGATCATATTGGTGAATTCCAAAGAGCCCGGATTGTCCTATTCGGGGATCTGAGGGATCCATTAACGTATCAATTAAACAGATTTTTCCACATTTCTTCTCATTTGGCATAGTAGTTGAAAATCTAGTAGCGCTACCCTAAGACCTTTGCCACCTGTTCAATCTCTAATAAAATGCCTGTTCGCGAGCGAATCCGTATGCATTTACCAGGAATGGGATGCATACATCAATTGTGAATTAAAAAATTTGAACCGGTATGAGAAACGCAATGTTACAGCTATGTTTAGTCGTAATAGGGATCACGAGTATTCACGCAGTCAAACTATTACAAACTTCCTCTTTTCACGTAAAACTGTTTCCGGCCAGGGCGGCCGATAAAGTTTGGGCCATACAGGGAAAAGATTCGATCGAGATGATGAATGTAAATGGCGACTATTATCTCAGGGCTATCAACCCCGGACATTGGGAAGTCTCCGTGGATGCCAAAGAACCCTATCTCAACGCCCGCTTCAACGTCACCGACATGCAGCCGGGCACAGACAGGGACCTCGGCGAGATCCGCCTGCTGAAAATGAATTAACGAATGGGTACATAGGGACGGTTATCACACATCCTCAGTCAGCTGCTTCAGAGCTGACTGAGCTGTTTTATCCCTCTCCCATCATCCTCCCCGCAGCGTCCTGCCCCCTCACACATTCTGTACCAACGGCAACGACGGATACCCCTTCAACAATACCGAATCCGCAGCCGCCGGGTCCGTCCGGAACCATTTCTCCAGCAAGGTCGAATAGATCGCCCGGAAATCATATTGCATAGCCACATTGTCATTGACCGTAGCAGAGGCCGGAAGGACCGGGTTATTCCCGATGATCCCCGACTGCACCCCCTCCCCAAATACAAAGACAGGCGCCGCCGCCCCATGATCGGTACCACCGCTGGCATTCGACTTTATCCGCCGCCCGAATTCGGAGAACGTCATACCAACCACCCTGTTACCAGCCTGCAGCAGACTAAGATCGTCCTGGAAGGCGCCGACCGCCTCCGATAACTTCGCCAGCAGCTTCGCATGATTACCCGTCGTGGTATCGGCCGCCTCCGTCTGTTTGGCATGGGTATCAAATCCACCAAGGCTAACCAGATAAACCTTTGTCTTCAACCCACCCGCCACCAGCCGGGCTACGATCTTCAACTGGTCCGCCAACGGGTTCTTTCCCGGCGCCGGATACTTATCCGACTGTTTTGTCACCTTCTGCGCCGCCTTCTTGATCACCCCGGCATACTGATCGGTCTTTACCGACATCTCCCGGATATAGGCGATCTGGTCGCCCGCCCGGGTATTGGACGATGGCGTAGCCTTGTCATTGATCAGGTCATAAAAACTGTTCGGGTTGCTGATGGCCATCCCCATCGTCAATACGGGCCCCTGCAAAGCCGGCGATACCAGCGAACCTACCTGGATAGCAAGCGGGTCCGGCATCCCTGTATTAGGATAATCCTGGGGAAAACGCGGGTATCGGTAATCAAGATACCGCCCCGCCCAACCCGTTGGCAAGACCTGCCCGGCATCCGCCCCCGTCAGCCAGATATCCGTAGCATGGAAATGAGAAAAGTTCGGCTGCGGATAGCCGACCCCCTGTATGATCGAAAGCTTTCCCTCATTGAACAGCCGCTGCATTTCCGGCATCGCCGGGTTGAGCCCGGTCTTGTCAAAACCATCCAGCCGCAGGATCTTCTCCTCCGGGAGGGCAATATTGGTCCGGGCAGCCCGGTAGAGATCATAATATTCCAATGGGATCACCGTATTAAGCCCGTCATTGCCCCCATTGAGCTGGATGAGCACCAACACCTGGTCCGACCCAAGGTCTCCCGCTACCCCCATCAGGGAGGGCGAGGCGGCCAGCGCCCGGACGGAGATCCCATTGATCAGCGAAGGCAGCAAGGCCAGCGGTAGGGTATTGCGAAGAAAGTCTCGTCTTTTCATAGTAATAGTTTCATGAATTTATCGCACCCGATCTACATCTTATCACGCCCGGTCTACATCTTATCGCACCGGTCTACATCCTGGCCTACATCAGCTGGTATTCCGGAAGATCCATCAAATGCCGGTACAAGGCCTTTAGCTTATTGGTCACCACATTCGCCTTTGTCTTGTCATCCGGCTTATCCCGATATGCCTGCCAGGCATTCGTCCAATAATGATCCGCAGCCATTCCCACCAATCCCTGTAACAGGATACTGGTCTTCATAAAGGATAACTCCTCCGGCGGCAGCGGTACGCTCAACAGGGCCTTCACGGATCCCTCGATCAGCCTATCCGGGTCCTCAGGACTGGGCAGACCCGCAGTCCAGCCCGCCAGGTCGATCCCGATCCTACAGCCGTTACGCCCAAAACCGCCATTTACCATCCTGTCGGAGAATTGATTGCGTTTGGGAAGGGTATCCGAGCTGATCCAGAGCTTGTCATACTCCGGCTCCTGGTAATATGCCTGCCAGCCGGCCACATTCGGCGGGTCCCCGATATTCTGCTGGAGACCGGCAGTCTGGTTACGCACCTGCTCCCAGAAGGCATAATGGTCCACAAAATCAGCCCCGGCAGGGGCCGCCACATTGAATTCCCGGCACAGCCCAACCGTAAGGTCCAGGGGACTTTTGATCATGCTGCCATAATTGGCCGGGTCGAAAAAATGCCGGCTCGAGAGCAGGCTCTCCAGCACCGGCCGGATCTCATAATCCTTTTTGCGGAAAAGCTTTGCCAGCGGCTCGATGACATGCTGCTCCGTCGTCTCGTCGATCGTATGATAGACAAAATAACGATATAGCTTACGACAGATAAAACGGGAAACCTCCTCCCTCGAAAAGATCATGTCCAGCAAGGCATCCAGCTCCCCCGTTGCCGCCTTCCCCTTGATCCCCCTGACCAGCTGGTTGTCATAAAAGGCAGAGAACTGCTTGTCCCCCTCGTCATGGCGGTTGGGGTCGAACGAAGAGGTATAGGTCTTATAATTGATCGTATACCCGGTCAATACCCGGGCGGCGGACTTGACATCCGATTCCGTATACCGGGAACCGGGACCCTTGCCGACGGTAAACAGCTCCTGCAGCTCCCGCCCATAATTCTCATCGGGCGCCTTTTTCGTATTGGCATATCCGTTAAGATAACGCAGCATGGCCGGCTCCGTCGTCATGGCCTTCACCAGCTCCTTGAAATTGCCCAGGGCATGCTGGCGTAGCAGGACATTATAACGGTAACAAAACAGGGCATTGTCTACGGTATTCGTCTCCGTTACAAAGTGGTTGTGCCAGAACAACACCATCTTCTCGCGGATGCTCCGGTCCTGCCCGGTCATCAACCCGAACCACCAGGACTTGAAAGAGTTCTTTCGCCGGTAATTGTTCATCCCGTCATATTTGACGCTGACCGTCCAGTCCTCACCGGGACCGATCTCGGGATCGGTGAATTTGTTGTCGTTATAGCTGTTGACGGGCGGATCCGGAAGAGGGAAATCGGTATCTATGAGTTCCCGCACCGCCTTTTTTGGGGACCTTGTAAGGAAATAGTCCAGGTCCTCTTTTTTTGCGCCAAACATCGCACGCCGCAGCAGATGGGCGACCTGCTGCTGTTCCCATTTGCCCTTATAGCGTCGGATGCCGGATGTGACAGGTGCTGCATTAGCCATAGAAAAGAGTTTCCCTTTTATAAAATACTTTCCCCTTCGGAACGTCGTTCCCTTTCTTTATGACAGAATTATGCCGGAAAGGTTTAATATAAGTATTGTTAGCAGGCAGTTAACAAAACGCCTTACCTTGTGCCCTCAAAAATGATTTTTTACGGATGAAACAAATCCTCCTGTTTGGAGCCGGCAAATCGGCCACCAGCCTGATCCGTTACCTGGTACACGAGACGGCAGCACGCGACTGGCAGCTGGTGGTCGCCGAAAACAATCTCCCGCTGGCCGAATCGAAGATCGGCCCGGTCCCGCAAAAGCCCGGATCCCTCCCCCATGCCAGGGCCGTTGCGGTCAACGTACAGGATGCCTCCCAGCGGGATGCGCTCATAAAAGAGGCGGATATGGTCATCTCCCTGCTTCCCCCGGCTCTTCATTACCTCGTGGCAGGCTCCTGTCTGCAGTATAAAAGGAATCTGCTGACCGCCTCCTACCTGGATCCCGCCATAAAGGCGCTGGAAAAAGAGATCCGTGACAATGGACTCCTTTTCCTTTGTGAAATGGGACTCGACCCCGGCATCGACCATATGAGCGCCATGGAACTGATCGCGCAGGTAAAAGAGGAAGGAGGGCAGATACATACATTTCGTTCGCATACCGGCGGCCTGGTGGCCCCGGAGAGCGACGACAACCCCTGGCATTATAAGATCAGCTGGAATCCCCGTAACGTCGTCCTGGCAGGATCTGCCGGAGCACAATATAAAGAAGAAGGCCGGATCATCACCCGCACATATGGCGAGCTTTTCGAAAAGCCGGGAACGGTCCCGGTCAATGGCGCCGGCACCCTTGCCTGGTATCCCAACCGCGACTCCCTGAGCTATATCCCCATCTACGGGCTGGAAGAGACGGCAACGTTTATCCGTACCACCCTGCGATACCCCGACTTCTGCCGGGCCTGGGCCCCCATCGTCCGCGCCGGTCTTACAAATGATCAATCGGCCGTGCAGCCCGCCCGCCATGCGAACAATGCCCCCGATCCTGCAGACGCATCCTCCGCGTCCCTGCCTCCCGCACCTTCCCCCGGCCTCACCTTCGCCGCCTGGTCCGCTCCCCTCCTCCCCTATGTCAACAAAGACAACCGCCCTCAACTCGAATTTCTGGGCCTCTTCGACAACAGCCCCGTTCCCACCGGCGCCAAAACATCCGCCGACATCCTGCAATATCTCCTGGAGACCCGCCTCGCCATGCAGCCACAGGACAAGGATATGATCGTCATGCAACACGAAATAGGATACACCCTGCCGGACGCGGCTCCCTCCACAGCACAAAATACGCCCCGCGCCCCGGTACCCTCACCCACCGGCGACGCCCTCGAGATCACCAGCACGCTTATCGTCAAGGGAGAAGACAACCTGCAGACCGCCATGGCAAGGACCGTCGGCCTGCCCCTGGGCATTGCCGCCATCCTGATCCTCGAAGGAACCATCCGGACCACCGGTCTGCATATCCCGATCCTTCCGGAGATCTATGTGCCCGTATTAAAGGAATTGGAGGAACAGGGGATCCGTTTTGAAAAGAAGATCAAAAACTATATTACAAAAATTGTGTAACTTAGAACTATGATCCGCCGTAAAAATATTAGCCTTCACAGCGCTATTGTGGGAATTAGCGCCTCTGCTAAAAAGAAGGCCTTTCGGAAAAAGCTTCCTGTAGCAATCTCGGTAAACGGCAAGACAATACTTGTTTATCCGGATGGTAGCCGAAGACCTTTCACCAAACGGGCCCTCCAGGAACTTCGACATGCCCAAGCCTAAATTTCGTTTGTTTGGAGGCCCGAACGGGTCGGGCAAGACGCACGTTTTTAAAAAATTCAAGCGACGTGGGTATATACATACAGAAATATATGTAAATGCCGACAAAATAGAATTAGAGCTTAGAAAGATGAGAAGGTTTAACTTCAACGCTTACCATGTAAAAGTAGATGATGAAGGCTTTAAACAGCATCTACGCGTATCCGGGCTCTATCAGACAAAGATTAAGGATAAAACCTTTATAAATCATTTTTCCGTACGTTCGGGCGTATTACACATCGGATCTTCGGTAAAAATCAACTCTTATCACGCCTCATTTGTCGCTTCCTATCTGGCAGAAAAGCTATTTGCAACCAAACAATCCTTCGCCTTCGAAACGGTAATGTCGCATATCTCAAAAGTAGAACTTTTGAAAACTGCTCATTATTGGGGTTATAAAACGTATCTGTACTTTATCTTTACAGACACGATTGAAACAAATATTGCCAGGGTACAACTGCGGGTATTGAAAGGAGAGCACGCAGTTAGTGAGGAAACGATAAAAAGCAGGGCGCCCCGGACATTTGAGCTGCTTCCTTCAGCATTCAAAGAGGCGGATAGCGCCTATGTAATTGACAACTCCGATGAAACAAAAGCGATTTTAACAAAAGAAGGGCACACCATAAACAGGGCATCGTCCTTCCCTGATATCATAAAAAAGTCCATTGAAAAGATTCTTAAAGACGCTTAATCCACCTCCACGTTCAACGTCCCCACTATCTGGTAATTGATATCCCGGAAATAAACGCGGTACTTCCCCTTCTTCAGATAAAGCAGGTAACTCTTCTTGCCGCCGGGGATATAGGTCTGGTCGGCCGGAACCAGCTGCCAGGGTGTATTCTCGTTCTCCACGATCTCGTTCTCATAATAAGCCTGCACAAGGAAAACATTGGGTGAGGTCGGCTTGATAAACATCGGCTGCCGCAAACCTCCCAGGCTAAGCCAGACCGGCCGGCCATCTTTGTAGATGGTGGGTGGATGAATGACGCTGAGGTCATAGAGGTCGTTGTTCATGGCATTGACCGGCACATTGTCGATCCGAGCGATCGAAGCCGTCGTCAAAGGATATTTCTGCAGATACGCCTGGTAGATGACCCGCCCATACCCGAAATTACTCTCCTCCGTCATATCCGTCTGATCGATGGTCAACGGATCAAGACCGGAGAGCCGGCGAAAAGCGACCCCCATCGGTATATACCCATCCGCGCCCGCCTTCTTGCTGATATGCGCCCCCTCGGCATAGACCAGTATCCTGGCCGCCGTATCCTTCCGAAGCACGGAATAAATGTTCTCCGCCTGTATGGAATCCCGCTGATTGACGGTATGCTTCGAGGCCGCCGTATCCTCATAGGAGACAAGCGTAAACCCAAGGGCAAGCGCCGACCGTACCAGCTCTCCGGCCACAGGCTCCGAAGTGTAATAACCGGTATGAAGGTTCAGCTTGGTCAGACTGTGATTGGAGAAATTATCCAGCATCTCCATGGCAAGATAACGATAGCCCTGCCGGTAAAGACCGGGCAGAAGAGACAGGACAAAGGCCCTGTGCAACGGTTTGGAATAGGACTCGTTGATCATCACCACCCGCCGCGTCTTGGCCGCATAGTTGATATAAAGACGCGCATCGACGTGTTCGATGTTCTCCACCTTCTCCGCCATCTTGAACACCTTGCGGCGGGTGACATCATCGACGCTGTCATAGCTTTTTACGAGGTAATACATTGCCGACTGGTAATCTTCCGCAAAGGCGAAATACTGGCTCATCTCATCATAATACCCCTTCTCCGAATAGATCTTGATAAACTTCGCCTCGTCATGAAAGGCATGATAGAACGGAAAAAGATAATGCAGGTTCCTCCCCGGCACAAGGGTCAGCTTACCAAGCCGGTCGCTATACCCCGTAGCAGTATTTTGTTTGCAGTACTCCTGCAACCGCTCCACCGGCCGCGGCAATTGTGAAAAAGAGGAGAACGCCGGCAACACGAAACCGGCCAAAAGAAAAAGCTTTTTTAATATCCCCATTTGGGTGCAATGTTAACCCTCTTTTTGTTAGAAAAAGCCTAAAACCTATGCGGCACAAACCGCATGCGGCGCCCTCTCAACCGGCGATCCCCCGCTTCAACTTCCGCTTGTACCCCGCCAGCTGCACCCAATAGACGATCCAGCAGATCATTCCGGAAAGCGAGCTCAATTCGACGATAAATGATATCAAGGCAGGTACATTGGGTAAAAAGATTATAAAGCCTATGCAAATAAGAATACAATAAGTAATACCCAAGGTAAAAGTAGGTCGTTTGCCGTGCTCTTCGACGGCGGCAATATCGGAAAATCCGAGAATAGAATCATCTTGCCGGGATGCCAGTTCCTTTTTAATAGAGCCCGATATAAGGCTAACGACAAAAAATTGCCAGATCTGACCAACTAAAGGAATGATCTGCAACCATACCAGACCGGGAACCATCAGGCGATTCGGTTTCCGTAAAGCCTGTAAGGTCTTTTGCTGCGTAAGCATAAATAAGACGGCCGGAACGATAAAGGCCAATAACAAAAGAAGTTGGAGAGTTCCTCCGGTCTGAGGGGCAGTTGTATCCACGGTAATAGTTTATCCCAAGATAGATAAAATTATCTCATCCCGGCAAATTCCCAAACCGGGCCCGGGCCCCTACAGCCCCGCCAACCTGTTCTGCAACTCCTTCACCCCTACCGATGCCGGCTGCTCGATAGCCGTCAGGTTACGGATAGCCGAAGTATAGGGTATCTTCTTATCCACGATAAACTTGGGGATCCCCGGCAACGCAATATCCATCAGCCCCGCCGCCGGATAAACAACCAGCGAAGTCCCGATCACTACAAAGATATCCGCCGACCGCACCAGCGGCACGGCCCGCTCGATCATCGGCACCGGCTCCTCGAACCAGACGATATGCGGCCGCAACTGTCCTCCATCCTCCGCCACCTGCCCAAGAACAATATCCTCCCGGATCTCATAGACCAGCGTTTCATCCGTCTCGCTCCGCATCTTAAAGATCTCCCCATGCAAATGCATCACCCGGGTGCTGCCGGCCCGCTCATGCAGGTCATCGATATTCTGGGTGATGATATGCACGTCGAAGTCCTTCTCCAGCTCCGCCAATCCCCGGTGCGCGGCATTCGGCTCGGCCTTTCCCACATCGCGGCGCCGCATATTATAGAAGTCCAGCACCAATGCGGGGTCCTTTCTCCAGCCCCGCGGCGTAGCCACTTCCGTCACCTCATATCCTTCCCAAAGCCCATCGCTGTCCCGAAAGGTCCGCAGCCCGCTCTCGGCGCTGATACCGGCGCCCGTTAATACGACGATCCTTTTTTTATCGGAAGAGATATTCATGCTTGCAAAAATAATCTATTTCTCTCCCGCCAGTTTCATTACTATCTCCCATTCCTTTTCCGTCACAGGCTGCACGGACAATCTCCCCAACCGGACCAGCGCCATATCGGCCAGCACCGGATCCGATTTGATCTGCACAAGGCTGACCGGCTTCTTCAATCGCCTGAATGGTTTGAGATCTACGGCAACCCATCGATCATCCTCCGTCGTCGGATCCTGGTAGGCCTCTTTTGAAACCTTTGCAATACCGACGATAGCCAGCCCTTCATTACTATGATAAAAGAAAGCTTCATCCCCTTTCTTCATCGCCCGCAGATGAATACGGGCAGCATAATTACGAACACCGCTCCACACGGTTTGCTTATCCTTTTCAAGCTGCTCCCAGGGATATACCGAAGGTTCCGATTTTACCAGCCAATACGCCATATTATAAGTGGTATTATGTATGAGGGATCGAATGTACAACTTATCTCAAAACCGCAGTCCCGAAAAAAATTGTGACTTTTGGCAATCCGTATCAAAACGAAATCCCGTATGTATCCTTGTTGATTACATGTAGACAGCGCAGTTTAAGAAAAAATCATTTGCACAAAAAAAATCTTTATTATGAACTTATTGAAAAGCTGTAGCCTGATGCTCGTCGCTGCTATGTTTATAAGCACCTCTTTCGCACAGGACAAAACGGTAATGGTCGGCGGGGCCGCCATGTACCCCTCAAAGAATATCGTAGAGAACGCCGTTAACTCAAAAGACCATACCACCCTCGTAGCAGCCGTAAAAGCCGCCGGACTGGTGGAAACCCTGGAGAGCGCCGGCCCCTTTACCGTCTTTGCCCCCACAAACGAGGCATTCAACAAACTGCCCGCAGGTACCGTCGATATGCTGGTAAAACCCGAGAACAAGGCAAAACTCACCGGTATCCTTACCTATCATGTCGTAGCCGGTCGCCTCGACTCCAAAGCGCTGGCCGATCTGATAAAGGCCGGCAACGGTACGGCCGAACTGACCACGGTACAGGGAGGCAAACTATGGGTGATGATGAAAGGCAAAAAGATCGTCCTGAAAGATGAAATGGGCGGCATGGCCACGGTGACCATCAAGGACGTCTACCAGAGCAACGGTGTCATCCATGTGATCGATACGGTGATCATGCACAAATAGAATTCGTCTACAAATAGATTCGTCCACAAATAGATTCGTCCACAAACAGATCTATCCGCAAATAGCCGCATGCACAAATCCAAAATACCGTACCGCCAGGAGCAAAAAAGGTCTAACTTATTGATAGACAACTCCAAACGCAAGCGGGGTTAATTTTAAAAGTCACTTTCTAAAAAAAAGTGGCTTTTTTTTGCTCCAAAGAAATCTAAAGTTTACCAGCTTACGTATGTTTTTACAGAGGCCTGGTTTTAACCCTACTTAACGCTTGCGACAGGTTGTTTTAAGGGTCAAGACCATCCGATCACTTCGGTGATATGGGTGGTCTTATTTTTTTTAGAACCCCCGTCGGACCTTCGGCGCCGTCCGATTCCCGGTTGTTGATCGTAACCTACTCATGCAGGATCTCCTTACGGAAAACAGATCGCCCGTAAGGAGATTCCTTTTTTACAGATCCGGTATCTTTTAGTGATTCGCCAGCACATCGGCAATATGCATGGTCTTGATGCTATACCCCTTATGACGGATATAACCATCCAGGTGCATCAAACAGGAGAGATCGGTAGAAATGATATAATCAGCCCCCGTCGCCAGGGCATTATTGACTTTTTGATCCGCCATCGCAATAGAGATGGATTCGAATTTAACGGCAAAGCTGCCCCCGAATCCACAACAGGTCTCCACATCGTTCATCTCCAGCAGCTCCAGCCCCTTTACCCGGGACAACAGCTTGCGGGGCTCCCCCTTGATCCGGCACTCCCGGAGACCGGCACAGGAATCATGATAGGTCGCCTTTCCATACAGGCTTGCCCCCACATCCTCGACCCCCAATACGTTCACCATAAAATCGGAGAACTCATAGATCCTTTTCCCCAGGTCCTTTACCTCGTTATGCACGGACGAATTATCAAATAAGGTGGAGTAATAATTCCGCACAAAGCCTACACAAGAGGCGCTGGGCGCCACTACCACATCATGCCCGGAAAAATCCTTCAGGAATTTGGAACAGACATCCCGCGCTTCCTCACGAAAACCCGCATTAAAAGCCGGCTGGCCGCAACAGGTCTGTTCCGTATTGTACTGCACTTCTACCCCCGCCTTCTCCAGCACTTTCACCATATTAAAGGCCGTTTGCGGGAAGAGCTGATCCACAAAGCATGGTATGAACAATTGAACTGTCAGGAGATGGTGGGGGGTTTAAAGGCTTTTTGCAATGAGATCATCTTTAGAGCGGTAATAGCGGCTTCTTCACCCTTATGACCATGCTTGCCGCCGATCCGTTCATCCGCCTGCTGCTGGTTGTCAACCGTCAGGACACCAAAAATGGTAGGCACCGGCAGCGTCATATTCAGCTGAAGGACGCCATCCGTCACGGCCCTGCATACATATTCAAAATGAGGAGTATCGCCCCGGATCACACAACCCAGCGCAATAAAGGCCCAGGGACGGTCATCCTTGTATTTATGCAAATCCCAGTATGCCCGGATGGCAAAAGGGATCTCAAAGGCGCCGGGAACGGTGATCACCTTATAGCTGCAGGCCCCTTCCCGCTTCAGCTTCGCCGTACAACCTTCTTCAAGGGCATCCAGCACAGCCGCATTCCATTCCGTACGGATAATAACGATACAGGCACTCCCGGCTACATCGGAAATGCCTGTATTTTTTAATAAATTACTATTGCCCACTTCAGCCATGGTGATAGGGATTTTATTGGATGACCCCCAACCGGGCCAGGTACTTGTCGATATCGGCGCCCCGCTGTGAGGAGGGGTACTTACTCTTGATCAGCTGGTACATCGCGATCGCATCCTGGGTCTTACCCATACTTTCATAGAGGTAGCCCGAACGGAAAAGATATTCGGGAGAGAACAGCTCATCCTTTTCAAAATAGGTTCCCGCCTTCTTATATTGCCCGGCCGCTTCTTCCTTTTGGTTGAGCTCGGAATACGCATCCCCGAGCAAACCATAGGCACGCTCCTGGAGCTGCTTTACCGGAGTGGAAAAATCCTTCAGGTATTTTACGGCATTGTTATAATCCCCCATCTTGAGGTAACAGCTGCCGGCATAGAACCCAGCCAGGTTTCCCGCCTTGGTGCTGCCATATTTGGAAATAACCTTCAAAAAACCGGCATTGATATTGTCCCCGTTCAGGGCCAGCCTGGCCGAATCCATCCGATAATATTCCTCCGCGCGGAACATCGCCTCGACCGCCTTCTTTTCATTCGGTTCGCTGACCAGGTTCCGGTAGGCAAAAAAGCCAGCCACCACCACGATGACCGCCAGCAGGACATAGGAAACGACCTTTCCATAGCGATCCCAGGCATTCTGAAGATCGGCGATAGGATTCTTTTCTTCCTCGAGGTGTGCTGGGTGTTTGATCTCTGACATCTTATTTTTGTATTTGTCTTTTTGGGTTATTTATAATTAACTTCTTAATCAACAATGAAAGGATAATGCTTGTCCTGGTAGATATCCTTTAATACCTCCGAATCATCCGGCCAGGGCGACTCTTCGGCAAACTTTACCGCTTCTGCCACGGTGTTGCTCACCCGCTTGTTGATAGCATCGATCTCTTCGGGTGTCGCATATTTTTTCGTCTGGATAGTGGTCAGCACCATCTGGATCGGATCCTTCTGTTTGTATTCGTCCACCTCTTCCTTTGTCCGGTATTTCTGCGGGTCGGAGATGGAATGGCCCTTATACCGATAGGTCTTGATCTCCAGCAAGGTAGGACCATCTCCCTCCCGGGCTCTTTTTACGGCGCGGGCCACCGCTTCATGCACGGCCTCCGGGCTCATACCGTCGATAGAATCCGCCGGCATTTCATAAGCATCCGCCAGCTTATAGATATCGACCACATTGGAAGTACGCTCGATGGATGTCCCCATCGCATAGTTGTTGTTCTCACAAATAAAGACAACCGGCAGTTTCCATAACATGGCCAGGTTGAAAACCTCGTGCAACATCCCCTGACGGGCGGCGCCATCTCCAAAGAAGGTGAGAGACACATTGTCCGTACCCTTGTATTTTTCGGCAAAAGCAAGCCCGGCGCCGGTTCCGATCTGCGCACCGACAATACCATGACCGCCAAAGAATTTTACGTCCACCCCAAAAAAGTGCATGCTGCCTCCCTTACCCTTTGCCGCCCCGGTAGCCTTGCCATACAGCTCGGCCATACAGGCATTGGCGCTTACCCCCTTGGACAGGGCCAGGCCATGGTCGCGATAGGCGGTGATAAAAGGATCATCGGGCTTGGTGGCCGTCATACAACCGGCAGCGATAGCTTCCTGCCCGACATAGGCGTGAAAAAAACCCCGGATCTTGCCATCCATTTTATATTTCTCTTCTGCTGTCAGCTCAAACTGACGGATGAGCTGCATTAATTCATACCAGTACAGGTAGGTCTCTTTTGAAAACTTGGTTGCTGCCACTATGTTGAAAATTTGAGGTTCGGGGGGCAAATATACGGGCAAAAACGCAAATTTACGGTAGCAACCCATCAAAGATGAATTTCTCCGGTTTCGGCAACGGCTTCCGGGGCAATTTCTCGTTGCGCTGGGCCGTATTGTATACAAAAGCCGCCAGAATGGTCGCCGCCTGGGCCAGATCGTCCGGCAACAAATGATCATAATCATCCATGTTCGAATGATGCGTCCGGCTCTCATAATCCAACGGGTCCTGGATGAACTGAAAACCAGGGATCCCAACCGCATCAAAGGAAAGATGATCGGTAGAGCCGGTATTGCGCATAGAGACGGTGGCAGCCCCCAGGTCTTTAAAAGGTTCCAGCCATTGGGCAAAAATGCGTGCCACTTTGTCATTGCCCTGGGCAAAAACGCCCCTGATCTTTCCCGACCCATTGTCCAGGTTGTAATAGGCGGAGATCTTCCCCTGTTCCGGCTTTAGTTTCATATCCGCGGGATCCCCGAAGTGGTTCCGGACGTAATGGAACGATCCCAGCAGTCCCTCCTCCTCCCCATCCCACAGACTGATACGGATGGTCCGCCGGGGTCTTACTCCCAGGCTCTTCAGGATGCGGATGGCCTCCATCGCTACGATACAGCCGGCCCCGTTATCCGTGGCCCCGGTAGCGCTGGCCCAGCTGTCGAGGTGCCCTCCCAGCATAACGACCTCGCTCCTTAGCGTCGGATCGGTTCCGGGGATCTCCCCAAGCACATTATGCCCCTGCTGATCGCCGGAAGCCAGCTGGGTCTGTATATCCAGCTCCACGGTCACAGGCGTACCCCCTTCCAGCAACCGCTGCATCCGCAGATAATCTTCCTTTCCGATGATCAGGTTGGGAATAGCCGGCTGGTCCTTGGGATGATACCCGCCAAACCCATCTACAAAAACGGTCCCGTCCCGCGCTCCCCGGCTCATCTCCAGCACAGCCACCGCCCCGCTCTCTTTTATCAGCTGTTTTACATGGATCATTTTCCGGAGCTGGGGCACGATGAACCGGGCCATCTCCCGCGTAAACATATAGGTGTCCTCAAGATTTGCCAGGGCACTGTCGGTATACCGGGTGGCAAAAGGCTGAAAATCCCCTTCCAGGGTCGAATCACCGCTTCTGAACAGCAATACCTTTCCCCTGAATTCGGCGGCATGGGCCGCGATATAGGCAGAGTCGTTGTTTTCGACAAGCAACACCGGCGCGGTCACCAACCCGTTGGTGCTTCCGCTCCAGGGAGCGGGATAGGCAATCAGCGAAGAATAATAGGGCGTCTTCATGGCCGCATAGTTCCTTTGCACGGACCAGCCCAGCCCAAACTCGCCCCAGGCCTCTTTTTGCGCCTGGACAAGCCCCCATTGCTGCAGCGTCCGTACCACCCAGTCAGCCGCACGATGATATCCCGGTGAATTGGTCAGCCGCGGTCCCGCCACATCCGTTATAGCATGCGCAATCGACCGGACCTGGGAATGATTCAACCCCTCCTCGCGTATACGACGGGTCATAACGGAATCCATGACCTCGCTCTGCGCCCGAAGCAGGACAGGCGACAGATAAATAGCAAGTGCGGATAGTATGAATAGGTGTTTTCTCATGGCAGCATAGTTTGCCTGAAAGATAGATTATTTCATCCTTTTCCCCAACGTCCGGCCTGGCCGGCCCGTAATTCCTCTTGATGTTTTACCTCAAAAAACTACTATTGTACGACTATGACCAAACACCTCCTGCTCCTGACCTTCCTGTCCGTCCTTTTCGTCACGGGTGTACGGGCACAACTGAAATTCGGCGTCGCCGCCGGCTATGAACATATCAACAGCACCACCAGCAACGAAATGGCCAGCAGCGGCGGCCTGTCCGGGGGACTCCTCTTTCGCTATCCCCTTAGCCCGCATTGGGAACTGCAACTGGCACCCTCCATAGGGGTCTGGAGCACGTCTTTCACCTACACCTATCGCTATTCGTATCAATCGCTGGGCATCAGCCGCCCCGTCGACTTTCACTTGAATGTCATCCATATCACTACACCACTATACGCCTGTTATACCCTTCCCCTGGACAGGTCCGCCCTCTTCGGTGGTCCCGGGTTTTTCTGGTCCTCTACCAGCATGACCGGAGGAGAATATGCGCCCATTGCCGACGCCATCGGCCTGTCCCTGCTGGCGGGTATACGGGGCGAGCACTGGCAGGTAGCGGCCGAATACCGGCCCTGGCTGCACGACTACAAACATACGGGTGAACCATTCGATGGACAGCTTTCCGGCAATATCTCGATAAAACTGGGTTATCTGTTTGGTCACACAACCCCTCGCTTATGATGCAACGTTATATACTGCTATCCTTTCTCCTGGTTTCCTGCTGCTGCACCCGCGCGCAATTCAAGATCGGTCTCACCGCCGGCTATGAACATATCACTACCAATCCAAATGATTACTCCAATAGCGGCGGCGGCCTTTGCGGAGGACTGCAATTACACTACGCCCTTTCCCCCCATTGGGAGATCCAGGGGGAGTTTACGGGAGGCCACTGGAAATCAGAACCTTTCTCTTTTTCAACCGCCGGCAACATAATGTCCTCCCGCTATGTGACCGTACGCGGCGGGACAACCCAGTTTCGGACGCCGATCCATCTTTGTTATGTGATCCCGTTGGAAAAGGTCAATTTCTTCGCCGGTGCAGGGGTCTTTTGGTCGTCGCTCTGGCTGACCGGCGGATTTGAAAATATCGATATCAGTTACATTGGCGGATCGCTGCTGACAGGGATCCGCCGGGGGCTCTGGCAGCTGTCTGTCGACTACTGCCCCTGGTTCCACAACTACAAGGAGCTGGTCCCGGTTTACTACAATTTCAACACAAGATTTACAAATAATGTAGCGGTAAAGGTGGGCTTCGTCTTCGGTGAGTCCAAAAAGAAAGCAGGAAGGCTATCCCCTTCCCTGCATTAATTTATCGGATAGGCAGTATCTTGCACGGCAATACCCATCGTTGCTGCAACTAAAAGAAATATCGCTCGTTCAGTTCAAGAACTATAGCCAGGCCAGTTTCCGTTTCGACGAAAGGATCATCGGCATCGGCGGCAACAACGGCATGGGCAAGACCAACCTGCTGGACGCCATCTACTATCTCTGCTTTACAAAAAGCTATTTCACAAAATCCGACCAGCAGAATGTACAGAAAGGAGCGGCCGGCTTCCGGATAGAAGGACATTTCGAAAAAGAAGGCCGGCCCGTATCCATCGTCTGCATCCTTCGCGAAAACGGAAAAAAAGAGTTCACGGCCGACGGTGAACCCTATGAAAAATTTTCCCGTCATATCGGTCGCTTCCCCTGTGTCGTCATCGCCCCGGACGATGTACAGATCATTACCGGGGGTAGCGAAGAGCGACGTCGTTTCCTCGACGCCCTTCTCTCCCAATTGGACGCGACCTATCTGCAGAACCTCATCGAATACAACAAGGTGCTGCAGCAACGCAATAGTTTTCTGAAGTCGCTGTCGGAACGACGCCTCCCGGATAGAAATCTCCTGGATGTCTATGACGGCCAGCTGATGCGGCCGGGTATGTATGTATTCGAACGAAGACAGACCTTTCTGACCGAACTGCTCCCCCTGGTCGGTCGATACTATACGGAGATCGCCGGCCGGGAAGAACCCGTGTCCCTTACCTATGAAAGCCAGCTGCTCCATACCTCCTTCAAAGACCTCCTCCACCAGGTTCGTGAAAAAGACCTGCTCCTTCAACGCACCGGCGCGGGTATCCACAAGGACGATATCAACATGGGCTTTTCCGATCAGCCCTTTAAATCCATCGCCTCCCAGGGCCAGCGAAAAAGCCTTCTGTTCGCCCTCAAACTGGCCGAATATGAAACCCTGCGCCAGGACAAAGGCTTCCCTCCCCTGCTCCTGCTCGACGATGTATTCGAAAAACTGGACGAACACCGCATGCACAACCTCCTGGACAGGGTTTGCGTACGGAATAAAGGCCAGATCTTTATCACCGATACCCATCCCGAACGTATCCGGCAGGAACTGGATCGCCTCTCCGTCCCCTGCCAGATCATCTCGCTTTGAGATCCCTGCATCCTCATCGACTCTTTCCTTGTCCCCTCTTTCCTCCGAATCCCTCATCTTCGACCTCGTCATCTTTTTCCTCCAAACCCTGTCCTCTCATCTTCGTCCTCGCCCCCCTCCCAAATTTTTCGTACCTTGCAATCATGAGCGAATATTCCCTGGGTGATGCCATGCGCAAGTTCCTGAACCAAAGCCATCTCAAAGGCTCGATCCAGGCCCTGCAGATCGAAGAGATCTGGGAACAGATCATGGGAAAGACCGTCGCCCGCTACACCGACAAGATCCAGATCCACGGAGCGACGCTCTATATCAATACGGCCGTCGCCCCCCTTCGGCAGGAACTATCCTACCAGAAAGAAAAGATCATCCAACGCGTCAACGAAGCGCTTGGCGAAAAATCAATAAAAGAAGTGGTAATAAAGTAGTGTCTTTACCCGCCGGAGCTCTCTTGCCAGAGACTCACCTTCCGGCGGCCCTCACCCGCGGATCCACCAACCCATATAAAAGGTCTGCCAGCAGACCGATCCCGATAAAGAAAAAAGAAGATATCAGCACGGAACCCATCACCACGGGGAAGTCCAGTTTCTCCAACGCATCCACCGTCACCTTGCCGATCCCCTTCCAGCCAAAGATATACTCTACAAAAAAAGCCCCCGCCAGCAACTCGGCAAACCAACCCGTGATCGCCGTGATGACAGGATTCAGCGCATTCCGCAGAGCATGTTTCCAGACCACCCGGCGGGCAGACAGCCCCTTTGCATAAGCCGTCCGGATATAGTCCTGGTCCAGCGTATCGAGCAGCGAGCCCCGCGTCAACTGCGCAATGATGGCCAATGGACGGATACCAAGCGTGATGGCAGGCAGGATAAGGTTCCGTAGCTGTAGCTGCCGCCCCAGAAATGGATCGGTATCAAAAAGGCTGCCCGTCATATGCAGACCGGTAACCCCGCTAAGCACAAATCCAAACAAATAGGCGATGACGATCCCCATAAAGAAGGACGGAGCGGAAATGCCCAGCACACTGGTAAAGATGGCCGTGGTATCCATCCAGGTATCCTTTTTAATGGCCGCAAGCACCCCAAGCAGGATGCCCAGTACCGTCGCCAGGATCATAGCCGCGATCGATAAGATGATCGTACCCGGCAATGCCTCCATCAGGATCGACCACACTTCTCTTTTTGTCTGATAGCTGCGGCGCAGATAAGGCCATTTGATCCCCACCCGGGTGTCCCCCCCGATAAAGAAACCCTTCAAACCCTTGCGGCTGATCTCTTCTTTCGAATGAATGCCGATGGGCGATACGTCGTCGAGGTAGTATACAAACTGTTTCCACCGGGGCTGATCGAGATACAGCTCCTTCCGGATATTCTCCTGCGTGGCAGCATCCGCCCGCTGTCCCATCACCAGCCGCGAAGGATCCCCGAATCCCTGGAAAAGAAAGAAGACAGTGATCACCACCCCCAGCATCACAAGCAGCCCGTAAAAGATTTTCTTTATAAAATAACGAATCATGTTTACAATTCTTCCCGGCCCATCATCATCCTTTCACCCGCGTCACCCCGCTCACTCATCCATCATCCGCCTCACCCCGCTTACTCATCCTTTCATCCGCGTCACCCCGCTTACTCATCCATCATCCGCGTCACCCTATTGTCCCGGCAATTTATTGACCGCCGGCAGCGCCTTGGCAAGATCGGCATAGCTCCATTTCTTCAGGATGGTACTCCCCTTTAGCAGGTATAGCGTCGGGTTCGCCCGCGCCGCCGTCTTGATCGCCGTCGCGTCGCACTTCAACACCGTCACTCCATCCGCAATACCCGCCTTCTGCGTCCATGCCACCACATTATCATAATCACCGGTGATAAAATAGACCGGCAGGTTCTTTGCCTTCGCCATCGTAGTGATCACGCTGAATTCCTTATTCCAGGGTGACGGGTATTCCACCGCTTCCTTCATAAAAAGGAACAGCTTATATCCTTTTTGTGATAACAGGTCTTGCGTAGTATCCGTGCCACCACCCGTGAGCAGGTTGAAATCCTTGATGGCGGGCTCCGCATTCCCCTTCCGGATCAGCTTGTCATACCGGGTGACAAATTTATAGCTGTCATTAAAATCCGCCGGAAATTTGCTGGCGCTGAACTCCACCTTCTTCCCGTCTTTTTCATACACCATGGTAATGACCGTACTGTCCGGAATGGCCCCGGGCGGCGGCTTCATCTTCTCGATCATATTATTTCCAACCCGGTAAGGCAGACAATCTACCGTAGGCAGGTGGACAAGTACATACCATTGAAAGACGATCGAAAGGACCGTCGCCAGGATCAGCGACACAGCACTCCCCATAGAAGAAAGGGCGGGCCGGATCTGCCCGCGAACGGCAAATAAAAAAAGGATCAAAACAAGAAGCAACAGGTCCTTACAAAAGGATTGCCCGGCCGTCAGGGGAATACAATCCCCGAAACAACCGCACTCCCGCACCTTCCCGGATAAATACGCATATCCCGTCAGGAAAGTAAAAAAGACGATCAGCACCAGCAACAACCAGGCGAATAATTTCATCCGCCATCCAAGCAGGACCGCCACTCCGGCCACGATCTCAAAAACGATCATCCCAATGGAAAAAGCCAGCGTAAACTTATCCAGCAAGTGAAAATTCCATACTTCGAAGAACTCCTGCATCTTATAGCTGAGTCCCAATGGATCATTGGCCTTGACAAGACCGGAAAATATAAACAACACCCCAACGATAAAACGGGTAACAGTGATCAATATCTTCATGAAAAACGTAATTTAATAAGTGTCTTTACCTGCCGGCGGCTCCCCCGCCACACCAATGGCCCTCCCACCAACTTCCCGGTCATCCTCGCTTCGCCGGCCGCTCCGCGCTCACCCCGGATGTTTCCCCTCCCCGATCAGGATCAACGCAAACAACGAATAATTGATAATATCGATAAAATTCGAGTCGATCCCCTCACTGATCAGCGTCCTTCCTTCATTGGCGACAATTTGCCGGACCCGGAGGATCTTCATCAGGATCAGATCGACAAAACTCTCCTGGCTCATTTCCCGCCAGGCTTCCCCATAATCATGATTCTTATCCTGCATCGTCGATCGGGCCTCCTCCATCTTTTCATCATATCGGCGGTCCACTTCCTCCACCGGCAATTCTTCCACGTTTTCACCAGGCATCGATAACTGGATCAGCCCGATGATCCCATAGTTCACCATGGCCCTGAACTCACCGGTCTTGTCCTCCCCTACCTTCTGTACGGCCGTCTCCTGCAGCGTACGGATCCGCCGGGCCTTGATAAACAACTGGTCCGCAATGGAAATAGTACGCAGCACCCGCCAGGAAGTCCCATAATCCCGGGTCTTCTTTATAAAGATATCCTTACACGAACGCACCGCCTCGTCGTATTGCTGATTCGTATGATTCATTACCGGAATTTCCGCCATTATCGATTTTATTGTTGAATTTTGTCTTGAGGTTGTTTACGCCCCCAGGGCCCGCACCCCGTCTTGCCAAATGTACGATAACACCACAATATGTTCACGCTGAATTGTAAAGGTCAACTACTCCGCGCCGAAAAGCCGCTCATCATGGGCATCCTCAATAGCACGCCCGACTCGTTCTATAGCGGCAGCCGTTTCCCCGGCAGCGCCGGTATCCTGCAGCAGGCGGAAAAAATGCTGGAGGACGGAGCCGACCTGCTGGATATCGGCGGCCAAAGCACCCGCCCCGGCGCCGCACTGGTCGGGGCCGAGGAAGAGCTCCACAGAGTGATCGAATCCATAACCCTCCTCCATCAACGATTTCCACAGACCCCGCTCTCCATCGACACATGGTATTCCCGGGTCGCAAGAGAGGCGATATCATCCGGCGCTTCCCTGATCAACGATATCAGCGGCGGCACCCTGGACCCGGACATGCTGCACACGGCCGGACAGTTGGGCGTTCCCTATATCTGTATGCACATGAAAGGCACCCCGGCCACGATGCACAAGGAAGCCGTATACGAAGACGTGGTAAAAGACGTGCTGGATTTTTTTATCCGCCGCATCGAAGACTGCCGGCAGGCAGGCATCCATGACCTGATCCTGGACCCCGGTCTGGGCTTTGCAAAGACACACCGGCATAACCTGCAGCTCCTGCGTCACCTGGATATCTTTACGATGACCGGCAAACCACTGCTGCTGGGTATCTCCCGTAAATCGACGATCTACCGGACACTGGGCATCTCACCCGAAGAGGCGCTCAACGGGACGACCGTCCTCAATACCCTGGGCCTCCTCCACGGAGCCGCCATCCTCCGCGTACACGATCCAAAAGAAGCCCGGGAGACCATCCTCCTCCTCGACGCCTATAAAAAAGCGATGCGTTGAGGGGTATTCCCTCAACGCATCGCCGTATAAAGATCTTTTATTTATGCTTTTGCTGGCCGGGCATCGACTGCTGCGGCTGCTGCATCGACGGCATCTGTGGCTGAGCAGCCGCCGGCGGCGCATCCGTCACATCATCCACAACGATATCGAAGATCAGGTTCTCATAAGGCTTGTGGCCGGGACCCTGCTGCTGATCATAGGCCAGGTACGCAGGGATATACAACGTCCCCTTACCACCCTTCTTGAACTTCCGCAGTCCATCATCCATACCAGGGATAACGGCTCCCGTACCGATGACAAACTTGAACGGCGTATTACCCGGGCCGGTCATATTGGACTGGAACACCGTCCCGGAAGGAAACGCCTTTCCCGTATACCGGACAGAAACCTGTTTGCCGGAATCCGCCGCAGGACCATTCCCTTCGGATTCTATCACTACATAAGTACCCTTGTCCGTCTTTACCGCATTGATCTTATTGCTGGCCAGGTAACTTTCCAGGGTCTTGATCTCCCGGTCCTTTTCCTTTGCGACTTCCTGCATCCTGTCCGCATTCAGCAGGTCTTCGGAGGCGAAAATATCCAATACCTTGAAGTTGACGACGAGCTTGTCCTTTTTCCGGATATACGAAGGCAACGGCTGGTTGATCTTACGCTGGATGGTATCGGCTTCCTCTACCACTACCGCGCTATCCCCCTTACGAAGCAACGGAAAGATCTCCGTGGGACTATACACAGGCCGGGCGCTGTCAACCCCGATATACATCGGCATAGAACCTGCCGTGGTATACAGTATGGAATCCCGGACCTTCTGCGTGACGGCCACTTTTATAAACTGACCCTTTTTCGCCGGCGATCCTTTGCCGTCCGAAAAGATCTTATACTGCAGCCCGCTCTTGGTCTTTTTGAACTCTGAATTAGTACAGGAGACTGCCATCAGCAGCACCAGGCTAACCAGGGAATACGAAGCAATGGTTTTCATTCTTGTTAATTATGATTATTATTGTAATTGTGATGAATTCTCTTTCATGGCAGCAATAAACCGCTGCACGGTCTGTTCCAGGTTATCGCTGCTGTGACCGCCAGCCGCATTAAAATGACCGCCTCCGTCAAAATACCGGCGGGCAAAGGTGTTGACATCGAAATTTCCCTTACTCCGAAAAGAACACTTTACCTCCTCATCCCTGTCGATGATCAACGCCGCCATCTTGATGCCCTGTATGGACAAAGGATAATTGACCAGCCCCTCCGTATCACCCGTCTTGATATCAAAACGCACCAGATCCTTCCAGGGGATCGAGATCAGGGCTGCATTATGCTCATAAAAAATATCCATTTTATTCTGCAGCACATACCCGATAAACCGCAGCCGGTTCTCCAGGAAATTGTCAAACAGGTTCTCATGGATCTGCGTATGATTCAACCCCGTATCCTTCAGGGCTGCCACCATTCTATGGACAGCCGCGGTGGCCCCGGGAAAACGGAAGGAACCCGTGTCCGCCATCACCCCGGCATACAAACAGGCCGCCATATCCCGGTCGATCATCGCCGCATGCCCCGAACCTACGATAAGATCATATACCATCTCACAGGTAGAGCTCTTCTCCACATCGCTGACCCCATAGGCAAAACACTCGGTCTCCGGCTGCTGATGATGATCGATAAGGATCTTTGTATTTTTCAGCTTCCGCAGCCGGCTGGCCATACTTCGGGTACGGGCCATATTGTTGAAATCCAGGCAAAATACCCATTCCGCCTGGTCCAGGACGGCAATGGCCTGGGCCGTATTGTATTCATAATCGATCACACCCGGACATCCGGGCATCCACTTCAGCCACTCCGCCCAGTTCGTCGGGGAGATCACCGTCGGAGCATGCCCCAGCTTCTTCAGAAAATGGAACAAACCCAGGGATGACCCCATCGCATCGGCATCCGGTTTCTGATGCATAATAATGACCACCTTCCGGGGCTGGTCTAGTAACTGGTATATCTCCTCAATTGGTTGCATGCAAAATGGTTGCAAATTTGCGGAATAATAATAACAAACCCAAAACTATATATTACCTTTGCGAACCAAAAAAGACAAGGAAAATATGAGCAATCGAACTTTTACCATGATCAAACCGGACGCTTTTTCCAAAGGCCACACCGGCGCCATCATAGACAAGATCCTTAAAAACGGCTTCCGCATCGTCGCCCTGAAGGCCATGCACCTGTCCAAAGAAAAAGCCGGGGAGTTCTATGCCGTTCACAAAGCAAGACCCTTTTATGGAGAATTGGTCGATTTTATGAGCAGTGGACCCATCATCGCCGCCATACTCGAAAAAGACAACGCAGTAGCCGATTTCCGCAAACTGATCGGAGCGACCGACCCCGCCAAAGCGGACGAAGGCACGATCCGCAAGCTGTTCGCCGCCTCCGTCGGGGAGAACGCCGTTCACGGCAGCGATAGCGACGACAACGCAAAGATCGAAGGAGATTTCTTCTTCAGCGGACTCGAAAGAATATAAACAGTAGCAGCGGCGACGACAATCGTAGCCGCTGCTATTCTTTTTTCAGGTCACCCCTTCCGGTTTTTCGGGTCATCCCCTTCCAGTCCTTACCGCACCATCGCCGTCAGCGCACCCGCGCCCGCTATATCATTCTTCACCGGGCTGACCGTATACCCTTCCTTCCGCAACAGATCGATCACCCCGTTCTTCCCCGGCAGATGCGCCGCCCCTACCGCCACCAGCAGGGACTGATGCGGCAACAAACTATCCAGGACCCTCGCCCACTTCCGGTTACGGTCATATAGCAAAAGATCCATATACTTGCTCATACCGGCATCTTCCTGCCGGCTCAATGCATCGATCTTGTCCAGGTCCTGTTTCTTATAAAGGTCCGCCAGGTCCCGGGTCTGCTTCTTATTCTCTTCCGCACTATCGATATAAGTCAACAGCTCCTTTGCCTGATCCTTATAAGGGATGCTGTCAAACAACTGCGCCTGGAAGGCCACTGTCTCCAATCCATCCACCGGCTTATGATAGGGACCCAGTTCCTTCATGATCTGCAGCTCCATCCCATCCGTGGTCTCACAACCCAGCCCCTGCTCCTCGATCAGCCCGCTGATCAGCATGGGCTTGAACCGTTCCAGCATACCAAAAGGCAGCATAGCGGAATGTTTGGCAAAATAATCCTTCACCCTGGTATAGTCCGCCGGGGACAGGAGGTCAGAGAGGGTCTTCCCGTCATTCATCTGCATGTATTTCATGGAGCTCAGCATACCCATCATATCCCCGATGTTGATCTCGAAATAGACCTTGTCACATCCGGCGATCACCGCCTTCAGACTATCGCTCAGCTTCGCATCATCCGAACAAAGGATATGCATGGTTCCATACAGATAGGAAGGCCTGGCAAGGTTCTTACCGGAGATCCGCCATAGCAACGTATGCGGGGTGGTCTGGGCAAAGCCCAGGGAAGCTGCCAGGAGCCCGGCAGATAATAATAAAGATCGTTTTATCATAAAGAACTTGTTTCTACTACCGCTTCGTCTCCATATACCTGGTCCTTGAACTTCAGGGAAGGAGAAGATAAAAAGGCGCCGATCCCCAGGGTCTCCCACTTTTCATCCACGACCCGGATCGTTGCATCGTCGGCTACGATAATATTGGGCCAGTCTCGCTGGAAATTATCCAGCTCCTTCGTCTTACGGGTACCATCCAGCCCCAAACAGACAAACTTCCTGGTCCCATCTACACCCGACCTTCTCCCGGCCAGGAAATTATCCCGGCGGGGATCCAGGTTATTACAGAACCGCCACAGGGCCACCGGCAGATCATCCGCATCCACCGTATGCTCCACATAAAGGATCATCTTTACACCCTCCATTTCATCAAGCGCACACAAGGCGCTATGCAACTCCCGGATCTGGCCCGGCCGTTCCTTCCGCACGGACAGAACGACACAGGGAATATCCAGTTCCAACAGGGAAAGGTTCGCCACCCGGATCTCAGGCCACCGGCGCTGCAACTCTTCCGCAGATAATCCGGCATAACGGGTCTCTTTTAGCTGATAGGTCGCCTCATCCGTCTCCTCTTCTGTCTTAGAGGTTCCATCGATACACATCTTACCTCCAAAACCCAGCTTGCTGCAGCTATGGTCGAGCACATCCATCGGCCCCTGTGAAAAATAGACATCGGTGGCAGGATTAAGGTGGCGGAAAACATATTGCGCCAGTTGCCGGTAATCCTGGATGACGGCCGGCTCATCGGCAATGACAAGGATCTTGTTGAACATCATCTGACCGGCGCCCCACATGGCATTCATCACCTTCTGCCCCTGACCGGCATATTCCTTCCGGATCTGTGCTATGACGAGGTTGTGAAAAACGCCCTCTACCGGCATATCCATATCCACGATCTCCGGCACAAGCGTCATCTTGATCGGCGCCAGGAAGATCCGTTCCGTCGCCTTCCCCAGCCAGGCATCCTCCTGCGGAGGGATCCCCACGATCGTCGCGGGGTAGACGGCCTGCTTACGATGGGTGATGGCGGTGATGTGAAACCGGGGATACCAGTCCGGCAGGGAATAATAACCCGTATGATCACCAAACGGGCCCTCCCAGATCAGTTCTTCCGTCGGGTCCACAAATCCTTCGATGATAAAATCGGCATCGGCGGGGACCTCTATTTCGGGCTGGGTAAGACATTTTACAAGCTCTACCTTTTTCTTCCGCAAAAAACCTGCGAGCATATATTCGTCCACATTCTCCGGCAGGGGGGCCGTGGCGCTATAGGCATATACGGGATCTCCCCCCAGGGCGACCGCCACCGGCATCTTTTTACCCGTCTTTTTATATTCCGCAAAATGTTTGGCGCTCACCTTGTGCTTATGCCAGTGCATACCCGTCAGGGTCGGCCCAAAGACCTGCATACGATACATGCCCACATTGCGGGTGCCGCTGTTCGGGTCCTTGGTATGAATGATGGGTAAGGTGACAAACGGCCCTCCATCCTTTGGCCAGCAGGTGATGACCGGCAGGAGGCCGATATCCGGGTTGGTCAGCACCACTTCCTGGCATTCCCCCCGCCCGCTTCGCACGGAAGGCATCCAACTGGCAAATTGCCCCAGTTTGGGAAGAAGCCGTAATTTATCGAGGATACTTTCCTTTGGAGAGGACAGCAGCTTGAACAGGTTTTCGATCTCCCGGGTCACATCATCCAGGTGCTCCACCCCCAGGGCCATACACATCCGCTTCTCGCTGCCATAGGCGTTCATCAGGACCGGGAACTCCGTGCCGGTATTCTCAAAAAGCAGGGCCTTCCCCCCCTGACCACTTTTACTGACCCTATCGGTGATCTCCGCGATCTCCAGTTTCGGATCGACAAATGTCTTTATCCGGATCAATTCCCCCGCTTTCTCCAATGCGTTGATAAACTCCTGCTGATTACGATAGGCCATGCATAATAATTTGCTGAGCAGACCGATGGCCTGCTCAGCAAAAGTAAAACACTAAATGACCCAATATGTTTGAGAGGGAAAGTATTAATAAACTTTTTTCGGACAATCCAATACCCCATTATGTCTTCGGTGTCTTGCCGTACCATCGGTATTCAGCGCGATGTTCACCCGGATACCGGACATATAATACCAGTCCTTCGTCTTTGGATTGCCCCGGACGGTACCGGCCGGCGGATAGGCGGCGCCGTTCTTTAATTCATTCCCCCTGTATGCCAGTTCCACCGCCTTTGGCCCGCGGGCAGCCAGCAGGACGGCCTGGTCCGCATAGGTACCGCTGACATCGTCCAGGTAATCGGTAAACAGTTTCCGGAGCCCGATCTCATAGGCGACCACCACCCTGTCGGATACACGGAACTTGATCCCGCCGCCAAAAGGGATGGCCATCTGGGTCAGCGCATAGGGTTTCTTATCGGGATACTGCGGGAGCCCCTCCCCTTCCGTACTCAAAACGTGCAGGTATGTTTTTTTGCCTGCCGCATAATCGTAGGTATAAGGATCGAAATGAAAGACGGCCACTCCGGCAAATACATAGGGGGTAAGCCGGTGCGCGTTCAAGTCCAATAAATTATATTCCAGCAGCAGGTTACCCTCCACGATCTGCGTTTCGAAGTTCAGATTGCGGGCGCGCAGATCCGCCTTTTGGGCATATCCATCCGCCGCGGAAACCCTTCCATAGGTCAGATTGGAAAGGACGGAAAGATGACCATTGAGGTCATACTGAATACCAGCGCCAAAGGAGCCATTCGATTGCTGGGTCGTATAGCCTTTTGACTGCAGATCGCCGATATAATTGGAAAAACCACCAAAAAGGTTGACATGCCATTGGGCCTGGGTAAACAAAGGGGACAGCATTCCCACTAATAAGAATTTCTTCATTCTTAAGGAGATTTAGATGAAAGTAGTAGTGTAATGAATCAGCGGTTTTGCGAAAGGAAGGCGGATCAATGGATTCTAGCGGTGGGGGAAGGGAGACTAAGACTGACTGGTAGAGTTATTACGAATAGATACAATTTGAGGTTGCTAGTCAAACGCAATTATTAAGCCAATTATTATAAACCGGGACAGCCAAAAAAAAGTTAAAGGGAAAAAAGCCAAATGAGTAGTTTTTCTTTACCTTTGCAGCCCTACGAAATTAGGTTTCGGGACGTAGCGCAGCCCGGTAGCGCACTTGCATGGGGTGCAAGGGGTCGCAAGTTCGAATCTTGTCGTCCCGACCAAGAAGGATAATATCCAACTCCAAAGGCCCGTAAAACTCAGTGTTTACGGGCTTTTTACAAATTTCCTTACCATTTTATTGCAATAAAGTTCATTCTGTATGTGACCTAACCGGTGACCTCCATTCTCATTTTACATTTGAGGTCACACAGGTCACCGCGGGAGGGTCTGAAACAGGCGATGGGGCTCCCTTTTAGCTTGCGGAACAGGTCACAGAAGAGCGATTGATAACTCAAAAATGAAGTGGTATGACAAACAAAAACACGTTCGGGGTACACTTTGTACTTCGCAGCAACAAAACCGAAGATGAGGGCAAATTTCCGGTCTATGCCCGGATCACCGTCAACCAAACCCGGTGCGAATTTTCTCTAAAACATTCCCTTCGCAGAAACGACTGGAATTCAGGCAAAGGAGCTGAGGGCTTGGGCGTTGTTAAACTATCAATATATCTTAAATCTTAATAGTTACACCGTCTATTGCAAAAAACCGGCAATTATCGTAATTTTAATATCATTATGGCCTTCTTTAAAAATATCTTTAAAGCCGGAAAAGGTGATAAACCCAATCTGCCACCGAGGTTGTTCTGGGATTCGAACTTTGACAAGATAGACTGGCAAACCATGTATCTGGGAGTGATCGACCGTGTTATTGAGCGGGGTAATAAAGAAGAATGGGATGAGATAGTGCGGTATTATGGGAAGGCCAAAGTAAAGAAAGCGCTAAAGTCTGAAATTAAGTATTTGCCTGATTATGTTATAGAGAAAGTGTGTAGCTATTTCAAATTGAAAAAGGAGGAACTAGCATGTTACGCACGAACACAGTTGAAATTGGGACACTGGATCTGATCAGGAAATTCATGTCTGATGATAAATTCAACGCTTTTAACCTGGTAGGTGGCACGGCTCTCGCCTTAAAGATAGGCCATCGAATATCCGTAGATATTGATCTTTTCTCAAGCTCTGCATTTAATGCTTCTGAACTCAACGATCATTTAACGACAAATTACAAAGCAGAAGATGTAAAGACTCTGACAAATGGGGTTTTTTGCTTTGTCAATAATATTAAGGTCGATTTAATTGCGCACCAATACCCGCTGGTGGAAAATATTGAAATCGATGAAGGAGTTCGCATGGTTTCCTTACTTGATATCGGAGCAATGAAACTTAATGCCATCTTTAACTCAGGAAAGCGGCTTAAGGATTTTGTCGATATGTATTCATTGTTGGAAACATATACATTGAATCAAATGCTTGACGCCTGCCAGCGAAAATATTCAGACTTAAATATCAATATGGTAAAGCAATCTTTGATCCATCATGACGATATAATTTCTTTACCTGTCGAATTTGTTCGACCCGAGATCAAATGGCCGGCCATAGAAGAAAGATTGAAAATGGCTTTTTTACATCCTAATATTAGCTTTGGTCTACCGGAAACTACCGTGAAATTGGCGGCAAAAATAGCAGACAATCAGAAAGGGAAAAACAAAGGCCGTAGGTTATAGCGTCGCTTTTCATTTAAAATACTGGCTCACACGGATTATTTCGAAATCATTGACCCGTATCTGTTTCACATACTGATAAGCCGGGTCCGGATCATAGTAAATTGAGATAAAAAAGATGGGCAAGCTTCATAATTCACAGCATAGCCTCACCGCTATGCTTTTTTTGTCCGCAGGCTTTACTCATAGACCTCTCTTCGATGTCCGATATGTGGATCCAACCATCGTCGATCCGGATTCGGGGTCAAAGAGCGTCTTGAAACAGTCAGAAAACACAGTCCGTCCTTTGGAGAATAAAATACGTTCCGAAATCCATGTAAAACTAAGGGCCATACCGAAGAAAGTGATCCGTAAGGCCAATAACGCTTTATTTCCTAACAATCTTAAATTATATAGTATGTTAAAATTGGTGGTTTTATTTTGGTCGATCTTTTCGTTTGGAGGAACGAAAGAGGCTCATTTTGACATTTACAAGCCAGGCATTGATTCTGTTATCAGTAATTGGAATAATAAAACTTATTTGTCTTTAATCGGGCAGAAGATGCGCACACCCGATAGTACGCAAAAGGAGCGATATCAAAATAGACTGGAAGGGCTAAGGGCTTATTTCGACAGCAATCCTACTAAAGCTAACAAATCATTTCGATATAGATTCCTAAGCGGGGTATTGTCGGATGCTATCAGGAAGAAAAAGGAATTTTATGTTATAGAAACCACTAATTCCGAGGCTGAGGTATTGATACGAAATTTCGTAGTCTATCCTTATTCAGATAATAGAGTTAATGTGGAGGTTTATGTATGCGGAGAGCGTGGATGGACCCGGCAGGCCGAGGCGAAAAAACTAAAGTGCACAATCTTGGATGGTTTCGAAAGAAACTATATAAGGTTTGCACATGGGTTTAATGACGATGATCTTATTATTACAAAATTTGATAAGGGAGAAATAAAATATTCCGACTTCTACCTTTATGGGACCTTGTCAATTTCAAGTGGGATCAAAACAATCTTAGCGAGTGATAATAAAAGTAACTTTGTCAAATAGTTTCCAACGAGTATTTTATCCTGGCGACTCCTCATAGAGGCACATAAAATCTGAACTACATCAAGCCGGATAGCATGCGTGCGTCTGATAATCTATTTACCCGTAAGCCCACCCTTTACCTTATTCACAAAGAAACGGCTCTTCTTGTCCTCGGCTTCTTTACGAACCTCCTCAAGCTTCATCTGTTTTATTTGTTCAATGATACCCATAGTATTCCTTTTACCGGTTAAACGATCTATTTGTGCTTCAAAAATGCGATTTGTTTCCGGTTTCATCGCCCCCCTCCCCCCGCCAGCTTCTTCCGTATCCTGCTAAGCGTTTCCGGCTGCATCCCCAGAAAAGGCGCCAGATACTTTTGCGGCACCCGCTGCACCAGTTCGGGCTCCAACTCCCGGAATTGTAAATACCGTTCCTCGGCCTTCTGCATACGAAGTATCCGCATTTGCCGGGTCCAATCCTTAAGATATTTAATGGTCAGCACCCGGCCAGTATAATTAAACTGCGCATGACTCCGGTAGATCTCCTCCAACTCAGAATGACTGATATAATAAAGCTCACAATCCTCCAACGCCTGTATATACTCATACCCCGCGATCTGATCGTAAAAGCTGGAGACAGACACACAAATATCCCGCTCCCGCATAAACCAGGTACAAACCTCCGTTTCCTCCAGCAGGTAATAACAACGAAGCAGCCCCGTATGGATAAAGTAAATGTTCCTGCAGATCTGCCCTTCCTTCAAAAGCAACCGATGCTTCTTTAGCTTACAGGACTTGACGACTTTATATAAGCCTGTCTTTAAAGACTCCCCGATCGGGTGGACAGACTCCAGAAATCCCAACAGCTGCTCCATACTTTCCGGTGATAACTGAGACATATAAGGCCTGATTTAGCCGGAGAATGTAGGCCAAAACAAGAAGAATAACGTCCGCATACCGATTCTCCCTCATCCGCCTAAGAAATTTACCTACTCCCCCATACCTATAATTCATTAGATCGATTCGATCTCCCTCCTGCCAGGTTAAATCCAAATTGATACGCAAAACGCGCCATAACGGGCGCAGAGGGAACGTGAAATTTATACCTGTTGTAGATCAGATACCCAAACCAAAAAGTCAACACCCAGACCAGCCAGCTACTAAGATGCCATCGTAAAAAAGCCCGCGACAAAGGGCCGGCGACCAACCAGGGAGAAAGCAAACAGGTAAAAGCCACACAGACCATAAATAAAAACAGCCAGATAATATTGCCCCTGGCCTTTAACGCAAGCGATACCCCCTTCAAAAAAAAGACACCCAAATAGACAAGATAGGAGAACAAAAGAACAAGCACGAGATGACCTAGGCTATGATCCAATGGCGACAAGGCCAGATTGGACAGATAATAGCCGGTACAAAGTACAGGCAAATAAATAACTACGCTAAAAACATATCGGAAGAGCATGCCCAAAGTTACCAGCCACACTCCCGAATCGGAATTGATAAATGTCAATTTCGTCGCCCCGTTCTGGGTAATTATTTCCCCATCTCCCTTTAAAACAGCCACTCCGGCGACAAATATCGCCCCCGGATCGCATGCCACACATTGGTATGATGTTTGGCCTTCTCAAACCGGTCTGCATCAACTTTTTAAATCAATAACACCCAAACCCCGCTGCATGAATTACAAAACCGCCCTCGCCCTCCTTTTCCCGATCCTTTTGCTTGGCTCCTGTGTCGCAGCAGGTCCCGGCACTCCCGTATACTATCAACCCGTTTATTACGGTCCCGGTATCGGCCTCGGCACCATCATCGCCGTGCTCGTTTCCTGGAACCGGAATAAGTCCATTCTGCTGGCCATCCTATGCGGGATCCTGGGCTGGATCTACGTAATCTATGCCCTCCTTGTTCCCAAAAAATAAGCGGTGACCATTAATCGATCAAATTCGCTAATTTTAAGAAACGGTTTTATATTGGATCCTCTAAATAGGAATTTTTTACTGGCAGATGATGATGCAGACGATGCCAGTCTATTTTGTGAAGCGCTTACGGGAATAGTACCGGGTACAGAATGTCATACCGTAGAAAATGGCCTGGAATTAATCGCATTATTATCGCAACACAAGACGGCAAAGCCGGATATAATATTCTTAGACATAAACATGCCCATCATGGATGGCTGGGAATGTCTCAGGAAATTAAAGGATAACGACAGCTACAACACCATCCCCACCATCATGTACTCGACATCATCCGCAAAGAAAGATATCGACATGGCTTACAGACTGGGCGCTGTGCTGTTTGTTACAAAGCCGGAAGACTTCAACGAGCTGTCCACAATTCTTAAGATCATGGCCTTCAATTCGCAGGAATCCTTTTCAAACCGGCTTAAGGGATTCAAAAGTGTCAAGGTGAACTAGATAGAATAACTCTTAAACCGTGAATATGCGTGCATCAGCAGTTTCAGACATTCCCAAATCTCCCCGCAAAAACGAGGAGTATATCCATAGCAAAGCATCCCTGAGCAAAGAGCAGCTCGAAGCCGAACTGGCCGACGCCAGGCTTCTGCATAAGCTTAGCATCGAGCTCATCCAGGAAGACGGAATAGCCGGCCTCTATAAAAAGATCGTTGAGGCCGCCGTAGCGATCATGCGCTCACAATGTGCGACCATGCAGATGCTCTTCCCCGACCCGGGAAACATCGGAAAGCTTCAGATCCTTGCCTCCAGCGGATTTACCCCGGAGGCGGAAGAATATTGGAAATGGGTGTATAGTCATACCGCCAGCTCATGCGGCGCCGTTCTCCGAGCCCGCAGACGCGTGATCATACCCGATTATTCGACCTGCGAATTTATGCAGGGCACCCCCACCCTGCCCATCTTTCTGGAAGCAGGAATATACGCCGCACAAAGCACCCCCCTGTATTCAAGAGGAGGAAAACTCCTGGGCATGATCTCGACCCACTGGACCTCTCCCTACAATCCCCCGCAACGTCATCTGGACCTGCTCGACATCCTGGCACGCCAGGCAGCCGATCTGATCGAACGCACACAAACCGCAGAGGCATTACGGGAAAGCGAAGAACGCCTCCGGGCCCTCGCCATGGCCACCAGTGATGTGATCTACAGAGTAAGCCCCGACTGGACAAAAATGAATCATCTCGACGGCAGAGGTTTTCTTACCGATACAGGTAAACCCGACAACGACTGGCTGCAAAAATATATTCCCCCGCAAGACCAGCAAAAAGTCAGATCCGCAATCCAAAACGCCATCCAAACAAAAAGCATATTTCAGCTGGAACACCGCGTTTTTAAAGCGGATGGCTCCATCGGCTGGATCTCTTCCCGGGCAATCCCCGTTACAAACCACGATGGTAATATCATTGAATGGTTTGGGGCAGCCAGTAATATAACCGGGAAAAAAACGCTTTTAACACAACTCGAAGGATTGGTCGACGAAAGGACAAAGGAACTCCAACGATCCAATGAAGACCTGCAGCAATTCGCCCACGTCGCAAGCCACGACCTGAAAGAACCCGTCAGAAAGATCAGGACCTTTGGGCTCCGCCTGAAGAACGAGCTATCCGGTACGCTAAACGCCAACTCCACACTCTATACCGAAAAGATCCTGGAATCCGCCAGCCGGATGACAACCATGATAGAAGGCGTCCTGACCTATTCCTCCCTCAATGCCATCGACGAAAAGATCGAGCTGTTAGACCTTAATAAGATCCTGTCTGACATCCGCAACGACCTCGAAGTCCCGATCCAGCAGAAGGAGGCCGTGATCCAATACGACGAGCTGCCAAAAATAGAAGGGATCCAGGTCCTCATCTATCAATTGTTTTATAACCTGGTCAATAACTCGCTAAAGTTCTCAAAGGAATCCGAAAAACCCCTGATCACCATCCATGCCGCCACGCATTCCATAAACGGAAAGGCCTACTCGACAATCGGCGTAACAGACAATGGCATCGGGTTCGATCCCGGCTACAACGAAACGATCTTTAACCCCTTCACCCGCCTTCACCCAAAAAGCAGGTTTGACGGTACCGGTCTGGGGCTCTCCTTATCAAAAAAGATCGTCCAACGCCATGGTGGGACGATCCGGGCCGAAGGAGTAAAGAATGCAGGTGCCACCTTCACGATCAATCTTCCTTTGGCAATAAATGCCGCATCAAATAAATAGAAGCCATAAAAAGGTTACAAAGAAAATTATTTGTACCCTTTTGCACGTTCTACTATCTAATACATACAAGTCCGGCTCAACAGGGCAAAAACAATGGATATTGAGAGAACTCGGCAAAGAATACGCCGCCGTAATGCACCATAGCCTGAGAGCATACAAGGATCATGTCTCAAAAGCTCAACGGAATGTCCTGGAGTTCTTCATCTTCCCATTGCCGATCTCCGGAATAACGGACTGACCTAATAATTGGACAGGATCCAGTCCCGGCCATCCTGACCCGCTCCGTCAATGGATTCATTTCACCACCCTGTCAAAAGCCGCCGTCAACACCTGCCCGTTCCGCTTGACCTGCACCCAGATACGGTACACCCCCGCCTGGGGGAAGGTATAAGGAAAACTGACCGTATTATCCATCTTCATCCCATCCATCATAGTGGTCGTCCCGGTCCCCTGCGTCCCCCCCGCACTCCCCGCATCCATCCCCCCCTTGCCGGCCGCGGTCCCAACGGCGCCCGCCGGCATATTCATTTCCTTCATCAGGAACGCATTCCGCTCCGGTTCCGTCATCGCCTTCAGCCGCCGGATCACCCCATCCACACTGTCCCGGAAAACGACCCGGTCCGGATAATGATATTCATTCTGCGGCTGCTGCATCCGGTTCACCAACCCTTCCTGCGCCGCCATCGAATAGGTCCCCACGGGATGGATATGTGCATAAGTGCTGCCATCATCCCTGACAATGGCGGCATGCGCCATCATACCCAGGTAAGGTTCCAGCACCGCCGGTTTTTTGTCCGCATCGAGAACCGAAAAACGCAAATTATAAATCATCCCACTCTCAAAATCGACATCCGGCCCGCCCTCCATCACCATCATCGATCCATCCTTCATCCGGACCCCCGCTCCGGGCTTTCCGCATATGATCACATTGTCAACCCTCCGGGAAGGATTCCGCCCGCGAACGGGCGTGGCAGCCAGATCGTTTGGCAACGCAAAAGCATAGGCGTCATCCGGGTCCATCCGGTGCAGACTGTCTTTCAGATCTTCCTTAACAGTAAACGTATCTTTTATCGTCTCGGCAAAACCGGTGTTATAGACGATATCCGCAAATGCCAGGTATTGGCCCTTTGGCAAAGGAGGAAGCAGGGTCCGGAACGTAGCGGTGTCCACCCGCTCGGGATGAAGATGCGCAAACGCATCCATCGCAGGAATACGCATGACAAATAAATGCATGATCTTCCCATGATCGGGTACGACATAGGACAACAAACTCTTCCGCTGCCCCTGGCTCGTATCGATGGTAAGCGTAAGCAGGTTACCTACGTCGGGAGAAGACTGCAGGTGATAGGCCGCATGCATGGGCTTGAACATAAAATGCCTGTACCGGTTCGCCCAGGTCTGCCACCAGGCATTCCCCCCATACACGATCAGGGAAGAGAAAAGAGCCGCTACGACAATGGCGATCCTCCCCGCCCGTTTTCTCCCGGCAGGGACAGGCTCCCCCCGGCGGGTTATGCCATCCGCCACACTCGCGCCGATGATCGTAACCAATAAGATAAAGAGTAAGATCCCAAGCCCGACCAGGATATATCCCGTCGAAACAGGCAATTTCTTCTGCGCCGTCGATACCGCAACGATGGGAACCACCAGGTCCCCACGCCCGAGACGCCCCTCCACATGCAGCAGGATGCTGGAAGACCCGTCATTCATCATCCATACAATGCCTTTGAACTGCCCGGCCATTCCGGCTACCGGCGGTAAGGGATCCGCAGAAGGCGCTCCATTCCGGCCGGAATAAAAATAAATAGGCTGCGCCGTCACCAGCGTCCCATCCCCATTTTCAATAAAGACCGTCACCTGCGCCGTCCCGGGGATCACATCCGGCGGCTTCACGCTGACAAGAAGCCGGTAAGGACCGGCCATGCCTTCCATCGCCACATCCGGGCTGCCCACATGGGCATAAACAGGACAACTCAACGCCAGCAAGACCGCCAGCAGCAGCATTTTATATCTTTCCATAAATAAGATTAACGTTGAACACTCTGTAACCAATTACCCCATCGGAGGCTGATACGGGCGGCAAGAAAGCCGATCACAACGGCGATCCCCAACCCCTCCAGCATCCTTCCCAACGAGGCGATGTCATTCGGATGGAACCTATACCGGTATGGCGCATCCGGAGAAGCCTGGTAATACCAGGTGTCTGCTCCAAAGAACCAGTTACGGGCACCGGGCGATTCCAGCAGGAAACCGCTGAACGGGTATTGAATAGCCAATAAAATAAACACAAAGGACAGACTAAGCAACAGCGCCTTTACCCAATCACCCGCCTTCGACCGCTGCAGCACGAGATCCATAGCCAGGGCCGGGACGATCACCAGCAAAGGGAACTGGGCCGGTTGGAAATGCGTAATATGCGTCAGGATAGGCCCCAGTTTGGGCTCCGCCGGAAATAACCGCAGGATCCAGCTGCTGATGGCAACGACCAGGAAATAACCGCCAGCAATAGCCGTCATCCCCCATCGCATCCGCAAAACGCGACCAAAAGCCGGCAGGAATAACAACGAAGCCGCCCCGGACACTATATAAAAAAGACCGTTCCGCATACCCCGGGCATGCAGATAATCCGTCCCCAGGGTATAGACCATACATAAAAGGCTACAGGCGCAAACGATAAATAAAAACCGCAGCAGACCGGCCTTTCCGACCCCTTCATTCAAAAACTTACTGATACTTACACAGGCCCCGAATTGCAGGACGATCATACCCAACGCCAGCAACGTATGCGGAGGAGAAAGGATCGTCACATCCAGCCCGTAGGCACTATGCCACCAGTCGTCAAAAGGCGCCGACGTCAGCATCGCAATAGCCCCCCAGATACAAAACAAGGAACCCAGCGAGCTGTAAAAGATCCCCCATACCCGGATATGCGCCGCTTTACAGGCCTCCGATGGACGGAACGAATTATATAATACCTGGATACCGGAGAACAGACCCGCAAAAATGGCTCCCAGATATATAAGGATGTGCGGAGGAGAAAGGAACTTGTCCCGCCCGATCGACCGGTGCCAGGAAATGTCCCAGAGCACCCCGATAACAGTAAAAAAGGAAGCCAGCGACACGGCATATAAATATAATGGTATCGCCTTCCGCGCCGTTACTGCCCGCGGCGGAGCGGACGCAGTCTGTTGGGGCAACGGAGTAGAAAGACTGATGGACATAAGTTGGTGGGTTAATGGTCCGTAAAGATAATAAGATGGACATACGCGCGAAATCCATTCATATCTTTCAACGTTTATTTAAGAATAAATTGATGTGAATCAACCGGCTGTATAAGTACAACTACTTAGCTCGCGGCATTCCCTCCAAATCATGATCCTCCACGTCCCCGCCCATAAAAAAAGCCGCTCCCGAAAGAGCGGCCCGTATTTTATGAAAGCCTGCCGGTTAACTGTTCAACACCGTCGACCGGGACAAATATTTTTTGGAAGGGTAATAGATAAAGAAACAGCTTCCATTCTTTACAACCGGGATGATCTGGGAAGACATCTCCGTAGGGATGGCAGGACAACCAAAGGTGGTGCCCATTACGCCATATTTATGAAGGATCCGCTGGCTCACATAAGAGGCGCCGTGGATGACGATGCTCCGCCTGCTCGCATTATCATTGAAGCCCCTGTCCACTCCTTCGATCCGGAGGGAAAGACCATTCATACCGGTATAGGTACGCGTAGTCACATAGAATCCAAGACTGCTCTTGCAGGATTCGGGACGGTTGGAGAAAGAATTGGCGAACTCCTCACCGGAATTGATCCCATGGGCCACATACGTGCGGTACAACAACCTCCGGTTACGTACATCGATCACATACATACGCTGATTGCTGGAAGACTGACTAAAATCACAGATAGACAGGATGCCCGTACGACGCAACACACCCTTCTTACGTAATTTATAATAACCCGTCCAGGCATATTGAAACGCCTTCCGGCTAAGCCCGGAATCCTCGAGATCCATCTCATCATATATGCTGGAAGCCGTCGCAACGATCATTCGCATCTCCGCCAGTTTGGCAGCGTGAGCGGAAACATACCGGATGGCTTTGCTGGAAGTATGGGCCGTAACGGTAACCGGGTGATAAGCAACCGGGCGATAAATAGGGCCGGCTTTTATCACATGGGCGGGGCCGAGAAGAAGAACGGCAGATAATAAGAAGGTAAGGGCGAGTACAGTTATTGCTTTCATAAAAACGGATTTGGTATCAATAAGCCAATCCGCATACCAAATTATAACTAATTAATAATCAACTAATTATATTTTCCCCCGATGGCCGGCAACTCCTGTTTTGGGAATGCAATCCCTGATTTAGGAAAAGTCGCAAAAAAAAAATTCAGGGACAAGAATGACCCTGAATTACCAAACCTAACTGCCTATGAAGACTATAACATTTTACAACACTACTTTTTACGATAGCGATGTCGTTTATATACGAAAAATGGGGCTAAATAGATTTGCCGCTGCTAAAATATTTTCGGGCGGGTCATTTATGTAGAAAACCAGCCCCATTCAGCCCCATCTGCCCGATTCCGGCCGGTCAGGCCCCCTGGCATGTAATTTTACCCTCCTTGTTAATGAAGGTCTTCTTTCTCCGCATCTACGATATCTGGCAGTTCATACTCCGTTTCTTCAAAGAGACCTTCCTTCCCCCCTATGAATACAAAGAGATCCTCAACCAATTCTTTGAGGTCGGTATCCGCTCCCTTTCCATCATCACCTTAACGGGTTTTATCACGGGCCTGGTCTTTACAAAACAATCCCGTAGCTCACTGGCCGAATTTGGCGCTACTTCCTGGCTACCCTCCCTCATGGCCATCGCCCTCCTCCGGGCCCTGGCCCCGCTGGTGACAGCCCTGATCGTGGCAGGAAAGGTAGGGTCGAATATCGGAGCGGAGCTGGGTTCCATGAAAGTAACCGAACAGATCGAGGCAATGGAGGTCTCCGGTACGAACCCCTTCAAATTCCTGGTGGTCACCCGCATCGTGGCGACGACCTGTATCGTGCCCGTACTGGCGATCTATATGGGTTTTGTCGGTCTCATGGGCGCCTTTGTCAATGTTTACCGCGGGGAAGCGACGAGTTTTACCTCCTTCTTCCAACAAGCCTTTGTAAAGATCACCTTCGCCGACCTCTATATCCTGGTGCTGAAATCGGCGATCTATGGCTTTACCATCGGGCTGGCTGGTTGCTTTAACGGCTACAACGCCAGCCAGGGCACCGTTGGAGTGGGCCGGGCCGCCAATACCGCGGTGGTGGTTTCCATGTTCATGATCTTCATAGAGGAAATGATCATCGTCCAGGTAGTAAATTATTTCAGATGAACACAACAGAACAACATAACAGGACACCCTCACCCGGCATCGACCGCAACGATACGGTCATCTCCCTCCGGAATATCCATCGATCCTTTGGCGACCTGCAGGTCCTCAAAGGCATCGACCTCGATATCTTCAAAGGAGAAAATGTGGTGGTGCTGGGCCGCTCCGGTAGCGGCAAATCGGTATTGATCAAGATCATCGCCGGTCTGCTAAAACCCGATCGGGGCACCGCAAACGTCCTGGGCAGGGAGATCGACAAACTAAATACAAAGGAATTGCGCGAGCTGCGTATGAAGATCGGATTCTCCTTCCAGAACAGCGCCCTCTATGACGGTATGAACGTACGGGACAACCTGGAATTTCCGCTGGTCCGGAACCAGCGACACCTGGGCCGCAAAGAGATCGACGCGGCGATCGCAAAGGTGCTGGACGACGTGGGTCTGTCAGGAACGATCTACCAAATGCCCTCGGAACTGTCCGGCGGCCAGCGCAAACGGATCGGCATCGCCCGCACGCTCATCCTCCAGCCGGAGATCATGCTCTATGATGAACCAACGGCCGGCCTGGATCCGATCACCAGCCAGGACATCAACGACCTGATCAACGAAGTACAGCAACGATACAATACCAGCTCGGTCATTATCACCCATGATCTGACCTGTGCAAAAGAAACCGGCGACCGACTGGTCATGCTCTCCGAAGGCTGCTTCCTGCAACAGGGCAGTTTCGAAGAGGTATTCCACAACGAGGATCCCCGGATCAGGGATTTTTATAACTATAACTTTATATCCGGATCATGAGCGACGACATCAACATACGTAAAAGACTGGCAGTAGGCGTCTTTATCTTCCTCGGACTGGCGATCCTGATCGTCGGGGTCCTGACCATCGGGAACCAGCACAAGGCATTCGTAAAGACGATCAGCGCCCGGGCCATCTTTGACGATATCCAGGGACTGCAGACCGGCAACAACGTCTGGCTCTCGGGGATGAAAGTGGGAACGGTAAAAAAGATTGCCTTCTATGGCAGCTCCCAGGTAGAGGTGATCCTGAATATCGATCACCAGGCCCAATCGCATATCCGCAAGGATGCAAAGGTCCACATCAGCACCGACGGCCTGGTCGGTAATAAGATCGTCGTGATCTCCGGCGGAACGGGCAACGCCCCTCCCATCGAAAGCAACGACCTGCTGGCGACCGAGCACCTCGCCGGCCTCCAGGATATGACTACCACCCTCCAGGCAAGCAACAATAACCTGCTGACGATCACCGCCAACCTGAAAGACATCACAAAAAAACTAACCGACGGACAAGGCACCCTCGGCGAACTGATCAACGATCCCGCCATCGCCAATGAACTAAAAGCCTCCATCATCCATCTCCGGACGGCCACCGCAGGCAGCGAAAAGATGATCGCCAACCTGGAAGATTTCTCCGCCGCGCTGCATAAACCGGGAGGACTGGCCAACGAACTGGTCAGCGATACGGTCGTTTTTCAGCAGGTAAGGAATACCGTGGCAAAGCTCAACGAGGCCGCCACCACCGCCACCGAATTCAGCGCCTCCCTCCGGACCGCCGGACAAGGCATCAATGACAAAAATACCCCCATCGGCATGATCCTCCATGACGAAGAAACCGCAGCCGACCTGCAACGAACGATCAAAAACCTCCGGGTCAGCAGCAAGGAGCTAAGCGATGACCTGGAAGCGGTACAACATAATTTTTTATTAAGGGGCTTCTTTAAGAAGAAGAACAAAGAGTAAACGACTGGGAAAAAGTTTCCCCATCCTCCCAGTCACAAAAACCTGTCTTCCCGAATCGGTTGGGTTGCCCCCTACCCCCGGAACTGGAACCAGATAAGCGCCGCCGCCGCCAATGTCATCAGGACCAGCGCCAGCGTCCCCAGTATATTCGACCGCTTCCCATTTACAGAAGTCCCCATGATGGCCGGGTTATTACAAATATGCAGCACCAGCGCGATCATAACCGGGGCGGTCAGCCCATACAGGATCGCCGTATAGATCAGCGCCTGGATAGGATTGATATTCAAAAAATCCAACCCCAGACCCGCTATAAGGCTGACGACCAGCGTAAGATAAAACCCCGGCGCCTGGTTGAACTTCTTATCCAGCCCCTGCCGCCAGCTGAACGTCTCCGCCACGATATAGGAAAGGGACCCGCCCAGTACCGGGATCGCCAGGAACCCCGTCCCGATCACCCCGATGGCAAATAGCAGATACGTGGTCTTACCCGCCAGCGGCGACAAGGCCTTGGCCGCCTGGTCGACCGTATCGATCTTGTGGATACCCGCCTTATATAATACCACGCCGGAGGTCAGTATGATAAAGAACATGACCACATTGGAAAAGAACATCCCGAAATAAACATCCTCGGTCATCTTCTCCATGAACCGCTTGTTGATCACCACCTTCTTCCTGGACAACGCAATATCCTCCGCCTCCATCGTCGCCTGCCAGAAAAACAAATACGGCGAGATCGTCGTCCCAAGGATCGCCACAAGGATCTCAAAAAAATCCTTATTCATATGGATCGTAGGCACCAGCGTATGTTTCACCACCGCACCCCAGTCCATCTTCACCAAAAAAGGGATCACGATATAAAGCAGCAGCACAAGACACAACCACTTTAAGATCCCCGCCAGCTTTTGATACGGATAAAGGATCACCCCCAACAGGATCAATGTCGTAAAAAAGATCTCAAAAGCAAAAACCGGTATGACCGGGAGCAACATATGCGCCACCGCCCCCATCCCCTCGATATCCGCCCCGATATTCAATACGATGGCAGGAAAACTAAAGATCATCATCAGATATACTACCGCCGGATGATAATGCCGCTTTAATACACCCGACAGCCCGCTGGAAGTGACGGCGCCGACCCGGGCACACATCTCCTGCACCGCCGCCATCAGCGGAAAGGTAATAAGGGCCGTCCATAACGTAGCCAGCCCAAAACCCGCACCGGCCTGCGAATACGTGGCGATCCCGGACGGGTCATCATCACTGGCGCCGGTGATCATCCCGGGACCCAGTACTTTCCATGCTTTTTTGATACGTACAGATAGCTTGGTGGTTGGCTTCATGAGAATGTTCAAATTTCTACTATGATACAATATAAGCAAATACTGACGCTTAGCACTGAAATACCATGCCACAGTTATACAAGACTAATCCCCCTCCTCCGGTACTGTCCTCCTTCCCACGTCCTTTTCTCCGTGGCATTCCTTTTGACTATTCTACGCGGTGAACACATTACACCAGCCAATTGGCGCCCGATACAACCCCGCCGGCAGCGAATTTATCGTATGGGCCCCCCATCGAAAAAAGGTCGAATTGCTCCTGCCCTTTTCACCGGCCCCCAACGCATATCCCATGGAAAAGTTCGGTGACGGCTATTGGCAGCTTGTCCTCCCGCTGGCATCCGGCACCCGCTACTCCTTCCTCCTCGATGACAGTATCGTCTGTCCTGACCCGGTCTCTTTTAGCCAGCCCGAAGGCGTTCACGGCCCCTCGGAACTGACAGACCGGCTGCATTTTCCCTGGGAAGACGCGCTCTGGAAAGGTCTCCCGCTAAGCAATATGATCATCTATGAGCTGCATACCGGCGCCTTCTCGCCAACCCATGACTTCGATGGCGTGATAAAAAGACTCGACTATCTCCTCGAACTGGGTATCAATACGATCGAGCTGATGCCCCTGGGACAATTTCCCGGCGAACATAACTGGGGCTACGATGGCGTATACCCCTTCGCGATACAACACTCCTATGGAGGGATCCCCGGATTCCAACGGCTGGTGAATGCGGCACATGCAAAAGGGATCGCCGTCATCGTCGACGTCATCTACAACCACCTCGGACCCGAAGGCAATTATCTCTCCGAATACGCCCCCTACTTTACGGATAAATACAAGACCCCCTGGGGTAAAGCCCTGAACTTCGATGACGCCGGATCGGATGGAGTACGGAATTACTTTTTGAACAACGCCCGCATGTGGCTCGAAGACTATCATGCCGATGGCCTCCGCCTGGATGCAGTACACGCCATCCGCGACTTCAGCGCCATCCATTTTATACAACAGCTAAAAGACCGGGTAGACGAGATCCAGCGACGCACCGGATGCAAAAAAGTGCTGATCGCCGAGACGGACCTCAACGATCCCCGTTATATCGATCCGCCGGAAAAAGGCGGTTACGGACTCGACGGCCAATGGATCGACGAGTTCCACCACGCCCTCCGCTCCCTCCTCACCGGCGAGACCAACGCCTATTACGAAGATTTCGGTAACATCGCCCACCTGGAAAAAGCATATCGCAACACCTATGTATACGATGGTATCTACTCCAGGCATCGCCGGCGCACCTTTGGCGCACCCGTGGACAATAACCCCTATTGCCAGTTCGTGGTCTTTGCACAAAACCATGACCACGTAGGTAACCGCGCCCTGGGCGACCGGCTGACGGACAACCTGTCGCCGGAGCAACTAAAGCTGGCCGCCGCCGCCGTATTATTATCACCCTATGTCCCCTTACTGTTTATGGGAGAAGAATACGGCGAAAAAAACCCCTTTGCCTTCTTTGTCGATTTCTCCGAACCGGCACTGATAGAGGCTGTCCGAAAAGGACGCAGGGCCGAATTTGAAGGTTTCGCGCTCACCCCAGCGACAGACCACGACCAGCCGGCCATCCCCGACCCCCAATCCCCGGAAACATTCAGCCAGTCCCTCCTTTCCTGGACAGATCGATCGGCGACCGGCTCCGCATTATTCGATTTCTACCGCCGGCTGATCACGCTGAGAAAAACACATCCGGCCCTGCAGGGAACAACAAGGGACTCTATGATCGTCCATCCCGCGGAAGGATTGACACTGTCCTTCGAACGGAAGATCATAAACGAAACGCTCCTGATCGTCCTCCATTTCGGAGACAAGAGCACCCGCCTGGAAAACAGGACCGGCGCAGTATTACAAAAGATCTTCGATTCCAGCACACATTCTCAACACTTCGCCGGGCATCCCGCCTCCGGGCGTCCACCCAACGCTAACCCCATCCCCCCCGCACCGGGCCGGCACGATCCCTCGTCATCCGTCCTCCCCGGCGCCTTCCTCGATCTGGCTCCTTATTCCGCTACAGTTTTTGAAAAACAATTATAAACGACCCCCATGCTTGTCCCCACCTCAACCTATCGAATTCAGCTACACGCCGGCTTTACCTTCCGGCAACTACGCTCCATCCTGGACTACCTCCACGATCTGGGTATCTCGACCATCTACGCCTCGCCCATCACAAAAGCCATCAAAGGAAGCCAGCACGGCTACGATGCGGCCGATCCCCTTTCCATCAACCCGGAGATCGGCACCGAAGAAGAGCTCAAAGAACTGAGCGCCCTCCTGCAAAACTATGGAATGACCTGGCTCCAGGATATCGTACCAAACCACATGGCCTTCACCGACAGCAATCCCTGGCTCTACGACGTACTGGAACGGGGAAAGGACTCTCCCTTTTATTCTTTCTTTGATATCGATACAAACCCCTCCGATGAGCTGACCGGCGACAAGCTGATGGCGCCCTTCCTGGGCAGCACACTAACGGAATGCCTGCAAAAAGGAGAGCTGACCCTCGAGCTGACCTCCCGAGGTTTCTTTATCCGCTATTTCGAAAATAGCTACCCCGTCGCCATTTCACTATACCCCTGGATCGCCACGATATCGGAAGGCCCCCGCTGCCCCCCGGCCCTCCTTACGCTCTTACAGGAACTGGACCAGGCAGCCCGCTCCTCCCAATCCGCCCACCCTTCATTAATCCTCTCGTCTGCCACCTCATCCACACCGGGCTCATCCTCCCCCGCAACCCTCCCCCAAACCGACGATTGGACGACAACCCGCAAAAAGCTCCTCGACAACATATTCTCCAGCGAAGAATATACGTCCTTCCTTATCCAACGCGTAAACTTCTTCAACCAACAGCCCTCCCTTCTCACAGAGCTGGCAGGCGAACAGCACTATATCCTGACCCACGCCCACCTGGCAGCCTCCCGCATAAATTACCGCCGGTTCTTCACCGTCAACAGCCTTATCTGTCTGCGCATGGAAGACCTAACGGTCTTTACAGCCTGGCATGAACAGATCCACTCCTGGTACAAAAAAGGATATATCCAGGGCCTTCGCCTGGACCATATCGATGGATTGGCCGCACCCCGTCAATATATCGACCGGCTGCGGCAACGGTTCGGCGACGATTGTTATATTGTAGCAGAAAAAATCTTGGAAGAAGGAGAGACGATGCCCGCCAACTGGCAACTGCAAGGCATGACCGGCTATGAATTTCTTTCCCCCGTCAGCCAGGTATTGACCGATCCCGATGGCAGCCGCGAATTACTGGCATTCTACCAGGAACACATAGCCGATAGAACGACCTATGAAGAGATCGTATTCCAACGCAAACAGAAATACTTACAAGACAATATGGGCGGAGAACTGGACAATCTCCTGCATCTGCTCTATAGCCTCCCGCTCCTCGGTGCCGAGGCTGCCGGCAATGACATTGAAGACGGCCATACAAAGAACAATAACAAAGCCCGCATGAAAAAGGCCCTGGCCCTCCTGCTCTCCTCCTTCCCCGTCTATCGCCTCTATCCCGATTCAATGCCCCTTCCCCCCGACAGCCACGCCCATCTCGCAACGGCATTTGCCCGTTCCCGGGAAAAAGGCCCGGATGTTACACAGGAACTGGACTTCCTTGAAAAACTTTTTACCGGTGACAATACTCCCGGATCGACCCTCCCTGTAAATGGATCTCCCGATCCGCTAAGCAACCAACGGCTTCGTTTCCAATCCCGGTTTATGCAATTCACCAGCCCCCTGGCCGCCAAAGGGATCGAAGACACCACCTTCTATGTGTACCACCCCTATATCGCCCATAATGAAGTAGGCGATACCCCGGCCATCGCAGGGATCACCCCCGAAACCTTTCATGAAAAAATGGCCAGCCGTCAGACCTCCCTCCCCTTTTCCATCAACGCCACCAGCACACACGATACGAAACGGGGAGAAGACAACCGCATCCGGCTAAACCTTCTCAGCGCCATCCCGGATCAATGGATCGCATCGGTAAAGAAATGGGAAAAGATCAACCGGTCCCGGATCAATGATACCGCCGGACACCCGGCTCCCACCCGCAACGACGAATACCTGGTCTACCAGGCCCTGCTGGGAGGCTTTCCCGAAGACCTGGTGGTGACAGACAGTTTCCGGCAACGGTTTCATGACTACCTTACAAAGGCCCTGCGGGAGGGCAATACCAATACCAGCTATAACCACCCCGATGAAATATACGAAGGCCATTGTCATTCCTTCGTGACGGCCATCCTCGAACCCGACTCCCCCTTCCTCGAAGACTTTATCCCCTTCGCCTGGCAGATCATCCGCGAGTCGTTTACCTATAGCCTGTCGCAACTGCTGATCAAGCTGACGGCCCCCGGCATCCCCGATATTTATCAGGGCGCGGAGCTCTGGGAACTTAGCTTCGTAGACCCGGATAACCGCCGGTCTATCGACTATTCGCGACGCATGACCCTGCTAAAAGAAATAAAAGAAGAAGAGGCAAAAGGCGCCGCATCCGCGCTGGCATTTGTACGCGCCAACCGCAAAAAAGGAGCCTGCAAGTTATTTACGATTTACAGGACGCTATCTTATCGAAACACCCACCCGGAAGTATTTACATCCGGCGATTATATTCCCGTCCCCGCAAGAGGCCCCGTACTGGCCTATCTTCGCCACCACAAAAAAGATTGGGCGCTGATCGTCGTCCCCCTGATCCGCCAGGGCGCCACCCAACCAATTACGGTTACGCTCTCGCTTCCTCCGGATATACCCGCCTCCTGGACAAATATCTTTACAGGCAAGACCTGGCAACCGGACATCCCCGTTTCATCCTCCGGTCCGTCACCCGCATCATCCACCGGCCCGGCCAAAGGTCCTTCCAACGATCCGACACCCGCCTCATCCTCCAATCCAACATCCGGCCCTTCCTTATCATTCGATTCCCTGTTCGACCTGTTCCCCGTTGCCCTTCTAACAGGCCAAACCCCGTAAATATTCACCCGCTCCGATAACCTATCTTTACGCCCAAATCTCAACGCATAGCCTATGCCCCTTCTGGTCATCGTCCGGCACGGACAATCCTCCTGGAACCTGGAAAATCGCTTCACCGGCGAAGTAGACGTACCGCTGACGCCACTGGGACGCGAAGAAGCGCTCGCAGCCGGGAAAAAACTAAAGGGGACCCTTTTTGCACAAGGCTTCACCTCCGTCCTGCAACGCGCGATCACAACCCTGGACCTAATCCTCTCGGTCACGGGACAGAACGATCTCCCCATCCATCGGGACAAGGCGTTAAACGAACGGAACTATGGACAACTACAGGGATTGAACAAGACGGCAGTGGCGGAGCAATATGGAACGGAACAGGTAGCCATCTGGCGCAGAAGCTTTTCCATCCGGCCCCCCGGCGGCGAAAGCCTGGCAGATACCGCCGCCCGGGTTATCCCCTACTACCAACAGGAAATAGACCCGCTGCTGGCGAAAGGAGAAAATATCCTGGTCGTCGCCCACGGCAATAGCCTGCGGTCTCTGATGATGTACCTGGAAAAAATAAGTGAAGAAGACATCGCAGAAGTAAACCTCCCAACGGGAATACCCCGGCGCTATACCCTGGATGATGAATTGAAGATCGAAAAAGTAGAATATCTATAAGGTCGCCTCCGTCAGCACCACAAACTCCTGCTCCAGCGTCAGCGAATGCAGATACAGATCCCTGATGATGCTCCGTCCGCATCTCGCATACCACGGCATAAAATTCTCCACACGCTCCTGCAATCCCTTCATCGGGAACAAGCTCGACTTCAATGCATGGATCTGCCGCTGCTGGTCCCCAAACTTCCGCTTCTCTGCCTTTAGCAGCTTTTTCTCCAACTCCCGGACAGGTTCCAGCGCCTTGACCTGCAGGGCCTCCACATGCTGAACAAGCGTGGGGTCCACCGGCCGGGCCAGCGTTTTTAAATTCTCATAATACCGGTTGGCTTCCAGGATCTCCTGCTCCAGGCTCAGGTGTTGCTGCGAATCCCGCCGGACCAGCTCATTGACCAATTCTTCTTCGGGCTTGAACAGATCCGTCACCTCCAGACCCGCACGTTCTGTTTTCTCCGCCCATTGCCGCTCCACCAACAGGAAAGAATTGCGGAGGACCAATAACGGGAACGGTATCTTATAGTACGCAAAAAGCCCCCTCAGTTCCAACCAATACGCCGTCTCCCCACCCCCGCCGATAAAGGCGATGTTCGGAAGGATCGTTTCCTGGAAAAGCCCCCGCAGAATGACGTTGGGGCTAAATCGCTCCGGATACTTCTCCAGCTCCCCCCGCATCTCCGCCTCCGTAAACCGAAGCGGCGAATCCACGACGACAAACCCGTCACCGGACCGCTCGATACGGTTCCGCAGGTCATCTTTCAGATAAAACAAATTGATCGGCCGCGGATTGGCCTGTACTTTATAATGGACCGACAATCCGTCGATCGCCTTCCCCACCACCTGCGTAGGCGTCTGCCGGAAAAGATCTTCGGCAAAGACCGGGATCATTATTTTTTTAAAAGCAGCCCTGTCCGCGATCAGGACCACCAAACCATATTCGGCAAACAAACTATGCAGCAGCCGGAAGGTGGCCGTCTGTATATCCGGACTTTCGAGGTAAGCCGCTTTTAACATCCGCATCAGCTCTTCCCCAAATGGCTGTACCAAAAGCTCGCCGCCGATCCTGTCGAGCAGCTTGTCCAGCCCCTTCGTCTTCATCCTCCCCACAGCGCCCTTTTGTTTGGTGTCCCAAACGATCTTTTCCCCACCCAGGTAGACGTGCCCCAGTTCATCCAGATCTGCATCCTCACTTCCCATATAAAAGACGGGTACAAAACGGCAATCAGGGTGCTTCCGCGCCATCGACTCCGCCAGCCGGATCGTATGCAGGATCTTATAGATAAAGTAGAGATGCCCCGTAAAGATGGCGGGCTGGTGGGCAGTGACGATGGTAAAAGTATTCGCCTCCCGTAAGGCTGCGATGTTTTGATTGACAAGCGGCGCAGGATCCGCCCCCTTATATTGCTCTTCCAGTTCGCTGACCAGCACCTCCCGATGAGCCATGGGGAACGATCGGCGAGCCTCCAGCGAAGCAGCCACACCGGCATCGGAGACGGGGTGCACGTAAAAAGGGGACAGCGGGTCGGCTTTGTCCAGGTAGGCCGTAATAATGCGGGAAAAATAGCCTGTCTGCCGGTATGGTACACGAGTCGATATCCAATCCATAATGAGTAGTCGGCGAATTTATCACCTCAGAGGGTAAAAATAACAATATCAGGCGAATTTCACCGACCGGCTAATACAACATGAAAATGGAATAATTGTTCGGAGATCACCCGGTAATGAGTGGCCAGCTCGCTACACCGGGCTTACAACACCTGGAACCCATACGCATAAGGATCATCTTCCGGATCGATGCTGATGGTATTATACCCATAGATCTTTGCCCATCCCTCGATGCTGGGGACCATGGCTGGCTTCCCGGCAACCGTCGTCGCCTTCTCGACCCGTCCTATAAACTGGGAACCGATAATGCTCTCATGAATAAACGTATCCCCCTCTTTTAATTTCCCCTTGGCAAACCATTGGGCCATCCGGGCGGAAGTCCCCGTCCCGCAGGGCGAGCGGTCAATAGCCTTGTCGCCATAAAAAACGGCATTGCGGGCAGTCGCCTTCGGATCGATCGTCTTACCCGTCCAGAGAATATGCGTACAGGTATTGATGGTAGGATTCTCAGGATGTACAAAAGTATTGGTCTCGTTGATCCGTTTGCGCATCACCCGGCTCCAGCTAATCAATTGATCAGCAGAGTAATGCTCCAGTCCTTTAAAGTTTTCCTGGGGATCTACAATGGCATAGTAATTCCCGCCATAGGCCACATCCACCCGCAGCATCCCCAGATCGGGACACTCGACCGCCACGTTTTCCGCCGCCAGGTACCCGGGTACATTGGTCAGCTTCACCGACTTGATCTTCTTACCCTCCTGCTTGTATTCGATAAGCACCAACCCCGCCGGCGCCTCCATCCGGACATGTCCGGGTGTCTTGGGCTGGATGAGCCCCTCTTCCAGGGCGATGGTGATCGTCCCGATAGTACCATGTCCGCACATGGGCAGACAACCGCTGGTCTCGATAAAAAGGACCGCGACATCGTTTTGCGGATCATGCGGCGGATAAAGGATGCTGCCGCTCATCATATCATGTCCCCGGGGCTCGAACATCAGCCCCTTCCGGATCCAATCATATTCCTTTAAAAAATGCTGCCGCTTTTCACTCATATTCTTCCCCTCCAGCACCGGCCCTCCGCCGGCTACCAGCCGCACCGGGTTACCACAGGTATGCGCATCGATACAAAAAAAGGTCTTCTTCATCGTTTGGGTTTATCGGGATGTAATATGACTGATCGGTTTCGCTTAAAAAAGGTCTATTGATTATCAGATCGGGTCCTTCGTCAATTCATTGTTCACCATCCGGAAGATCCCCAGGGGATTGCCGTTCTTCAACGCATCCGGCAACAAACCATCGGCCCAGCTCTGGAAGCTGAAGGGCCGCACCCAACGCTTGATCCCATCCGCGCCCACAGAAGTGAAGCGGCTGTCCGTCGTCGAGGGGAAAGGTCCTCCATGCTGCATGGACAAGGCAACCCGAACCCCGGTAGGAACGCCATTGAGGATGATCCGTCCGCAGATATCCTGGGCGGCGTCTATAATTGAAGCGTTCTCCTGCAGGTCCTTTTCGGTAGCCATTATGCTGACCGTCAGCTGTCCTTCAAGATGAGAGACAACACCCGCCAGTTCTGCGGCATCCTTACAACGGATGACCAGCGAATAAGGGCCAAACACCTCCTGGTGTAAAAGAGGGTTCTTAAAGAAGGTAGATGCCGTAGCAGAGGCGACGGTAGGCACACCCTGATTTTGCTGTGGCGCCACACCCGCGACAGCCACCGTAGTGACATTCGCCTGTTCGAGGGCCGACGCCCGCTTTTCAGTATAGGCTTTGGCAATACCGGCATGTAACATGGTCCCCGGCGCCACCTTCCCGACCGCTGCACCCAGCTCCTTTATAAACTCCTGCAATTCCGGCCCGTCGATCCCTACGATCAGACCGGGATTGGTACAGAACTGCCCCGTACCCAGCGTGATCGACCCGGCGCATAAGGTAGCTACCTGCGCGGCAGATTCCTTTAGCTTACCCGGAAAAAGAAAAATAGGGTTGATACTGCCCATCTCGGCAAAAACGGGGATCGGTTCCTTCCGTTGATTGGCCCAGTCAAACAGCGCCTTACCGCCAACATAAGAACCGGTAAAACCGACAGCACGTGTATGCGTATGCGTTACAAGGGCCTTGCCGGTCTCAAAACCGGCCCCATGTACATGGGCAAATACCCCTTTTGGTAATTTTGATCTTTCAACAGCCTTCGCGATCGCCTTCGCCACCAGCTCGGAAGTCTCCGCATGCGCCGGATGCGCCTTGACGATGACCGGACATCCCGCCGCCAGCGCCGAAGCCGTATCCCCACCCGCCGTAGAATAGGCGAACGGGAAATTGCTGGCCCCGAAAACAACCACCGGCCCGATCGGTACCTGCACCTTCCGCAGATCGGGATCCCCCTTGTCGGGCACCGCCGTATCGATCCGCGCCTCCAGCCAATGCCCCGCCTCACAGGCATCCGCATAGCTGTTCAGTTGGAATATGGTCCGGGCCCTTTCATTACGAAGCCGGGCCTCCGGCAGATTCGTCTCCCGCATAGCCGTCTGGATCACGATGTCCCCCGCCGCCTCCAACTCTGTCGCAACCGCCCGCATCAGATCGGCCCGCTGCTTCAACGTGGTCTTCCGGTAGGTCTGAAAAGCCTGCCAGGCTTCCTGCATGATCTGATCGATCTCCTGTATACTTGAATCCTGGAATGTCATACTATAAAAATTTTATACAACTTTAAATATTCATAGCCGGCCGCCTAAACCGCCAGGCTTGCATACTCCGGCAACACCGGGCGATTAGCAATCCCTTCGCGTATGACCGCCAGCACCGCCTCCCGCTCCGCTCCTATAAGGGGCAGCCTCGGCGCCCGGACATGCTCCGTACCCAGCCCGGCTTCCTGCTCCGCCAGCTTGATATACTGTACGAGCTTGGCATGGATATCCAGTTCCAGCAACGGCATAAACCAACGATAGATCTCCTGCGCTTCCTCGATCCGGCCGGCCTTCGCCAACCGGTAGATCGCAACGGTCTCCGCGGGGAAAGCCCCGACCAGACCGCCGACCCAGCCACAGGCGCCCATCAGCAGCTCTTCCATGGCGATCGTATCCACACCGCAAAGTATCTTGATCCTGTCGCCAAACCGATTGATCAGCCGCGTCACATTCGAAATGTCCCGGGTCGATTCTTTAACAGATTCTATATTGGAATGTTCGAGCAATTCCTCAAACATATCCAACGTCACCTCTATCTTATAATCGACGGGGTTATTGTAGATCATGATGGGCAGGTCCGTGGAAGCCGCCACCGTCTTGAAGAAAGCCACCGTTTCCCGATGATCGCTCTTATACCGCATGGGAGGCAGCAGCATCAATCCATGAGCGCCCCACTGCTTGGCCAGAGCCGCCTGCCGGACCGCTTCCCGGGTAGAACCTTCGGAAATATTCAATATGATGGGTATCTGTTTTCCAAACTTTTCGACGGAAAATTTAACCAATGTCTCTTTTTCCAACAAGGTCAGCGTGCTGGCTTCTCCGAGAGACCCGGCAATAACGACACCATTGACACCGGCATCCACCTGGGCTTCCAGGTTGGTCGCAAACATCGGCAGATCGAGAGCATCCTGGGAAGTAAACTTAGTCGTAAGGGCAGGAAAAACGCCATTCCAATTTATTCTCATGTATTCTTTATTTTTCACAAAATTACCGGTTTATAAACTAGGATAAAGAGCGTCGATTAATCTCTTCTTTGCATATTTTAACTGTCTCACCGGGTCACCTAAGTGTCTTTACCCGCCGGAGACCATGATGACTTCCGATGCTTACCCCGTTACGACTTCCCCTTCCAGATCGTAGTCATACGCTTTCGTTATCATAACGTTAACAAACTCTCCGATCGGCAACGGTTCCTTGCTGTAGATGATCACTTCGTTGTCCACCTCCACCGAGTCAAATTCTGTCCTCCCGAGGTAACGACCCGCTTCTTTTTTGTCGATCAGCGTCTTAAATACCTTCCCAATCTTCTCCTGGTTCTTCTCATACGAGATCTCCTGCTGCACCTCCATGATCTCCTGCGCCCGTTGCTGCTTCACTTCCGCCGGCACGGTGTCTTCCAACAGATAACCCGAAGTGCCTTCCTCATGCGAATAGGTAAAGATCCCTACCCTGTCGAACCGGTGCTCCCGCAGAAAATCCTTCAGCTCCTCCACATCCTTTTCCGTCTCTCCCGGGAACCCCGCGATCAACGTCGTACGCAGACAAATACCGGGCACCCTTTCCCGGATGGTATGGATGAGCTCGGTCATCTCGGCCCGGGTGATCTGCCGCCGCATGGCCTTGAGCATATCATCGCTCGCATGCTGCAAGGGCATATCCAGGTACTTGCAGATATTGTCCCGCTCCTTTATTACATCGAGTATCTCCAATGGGAATTTCGAGGGGTAGGCATAATGCAGCCGGATCCATTCCAACCCCTTCACATCCGCAAGCCGGTGCAACAGCTCCGGCAACATCCGCTGTTTGTAGATATCTAACCCATAATAGGTCAGCTCCTGCGCGATCAGCAGTACCTCACGTACCCCTTTCTTTACAAGCCCCTCCGCCTCTTTCACCAGCTCCTCGATCGGACGGCTGACATGCGCCCCCCGCATCAGCGGAATGGCACAGAACGCACAGGTGCGGTTACATCCTTCCGATATCTTCAGATAGGCATAATGCCTGGGCGTCGCCAGCAACCGCTCACCCAACAGCTCAGACTTATAATCCGCCTCGAATTGTTTCAGCATCAGGGGTAATTCCATCGTCCCGAACCAGGCATCCACCTCCGGGATCTCCTTCTCCAGGTCTTCCCGGTAACGCTGGCTCAGACAACCCGTCACATACACCTTGTCCAGCCCCCCTTTCTTCTTGAGCGCAACCTGGCTGAGGATGGTATTCACCGATTCCTCCTTTGCCTTGTCGATAAAACCGCAGGTATTCACCACGACGATATTGTGGTCCTTTTTAGTGCTTTCATGCACCACATCGATCTCATTGGCCTTGAGCTGACCACTTAAAACTTCACTGTCCACCATGTTCTTACTACAGCCCAGGGTAATGATATTGACCTTGTCCTTCTTTAACGTTCTTGTCTTCATAAAGGACGCAAAGGTACTAAACTATTAGGGCAAACGGGCTAAATTTGCCCCGTTGCACCAGTATCCATTCAGCATAGGGTCGTCACCCGCAACTCTGCCAAACATACATTCCCGCCGGACGGGTCCCTGGGTGCTTATTTCCCCCCTTCCCCATCCGATCCCATATTAACCATATGCATATATATTTGATTTATAGGACAAATCGTCGGCATATTAAAATCTGGCACAATTTTTCCAATACCTCTTTCACAAAATTTTAGCAAATTATGAGAAAGGCTTTGATCGTTTTTTTAGTCGTTACAGGGATCGCAATGGGAAAAGTATCCGCCCAGGAAATGGGAAGCAGCTATGAGACTGCGATAGGGGTAAAATTTTATCCGGGAGCGCTCAGTATCAAGCATTTTGTCAACGACAACACCGCATTGGAAGGATTAGTCAATTTCTGGGACCACGGATTCCGCTTCACGGGCCTCTATGAGCTCCACGGCAACATCGACGGAGCACCCGGTTTGAAATGGTATGTAGGCCCCGGCGCGCATATCGGCTTTTATAACAGCGGCGTTTACCATGATTATTACTACAGCAGCGGAACGGTCTCCTTCGGGGTCGATGGCGTCCTGGGACTGGATTATAAGATCAGCGGCGCGCCGATCGCCGTCAGCATCGACGTACAACCCTCTCTTGAACTGCTCAACCACGCCTATTTTGACGTGTGGGGCGGCCTGGGAGTAAAATATGCTTTCTAAATAAAAAAGAAGGCCGCCCTCGGGCGACCTTCTTTTTATCATATCTTCTATTTAAGACTAAACAAGCTATCCACAAACTCATGCTTGTCAAAAACAAGCAGGTCTTCCATCTTTTCACCCACCCCGATAAACTTTACCGGTATCTTGAACTGACCCGCGATCGCCAGCACCACCCCCCCCTTTGCCGTCCCATCCAGCTTGGTAACGGCCAGCGCCGTCACATGCGTCGCCGCCGTAAACTGACGGGCCTGTTCCAGCGCATTCTGCCCGGTAGAGCCATCCAATACCAATAATACCTCATGAGGGGCGTCCGGCATTATCTTCTTTATCACCCGGCTGATCTTACTCAATTCCTCCATCAGATAAGCCTTGTTATGAAGGCGGCCGGCCGTATCGATGATCACGACATCCACTCCCCTGGCCACCCCACTCTGTACGGTGTCAAAGGCAACAGCCCCCGGATCGGCCCCCATCCCCTGTTTTACGATCGGAACCCCGACCCGTTCACTCCAGATCGTCAGCTGATCCACCGCCGCCGCCCGGAAGGTATCGGCCGCCCCCAGCAATACCGATTTCCCCGCCTTCTTAAAATTATAGGCCAGCTTGCCGATCGTAGTCGTTTTCCCCACCCCATTGACCCCTACTACCAGGATCACATGAGGAGCATGCCCGGCCGGAAGACTGAAATCCCGGTAGGATTGTTCCGGCGCATCGACCAAAATCGCCTCAATTTCTTGTTGAAGTATATTGTTTAAATCACTCGTATTGACATACTTATCTTTCGATACACGTGCCTCGATCTGTTTAATGATCTTCACGGTGGTGTCGATGCCCACATCCGCACTGACAAGCGCATCCTCCAGGCTGTCCAACACCTCCTCATCGACGGTACTCTTACCGGCAATTGCCTTGGTGATCCGGGAAAGAAACCCCTCCTTGGTCTTTTGCAGCCCCTGATCCAGACTTTCCTTTTCCTTTTTTCCGAATAACTTATCAAGAAATCCCATACTATGGCTGATTGAATAAGTAAATATACACCTTCCATTTCACCGTCCCACCCTACGGGAAAGCAAAAAGCCGTCCCTCATAGAGACAGCTTTCAGGATCTTACTTCACCCGTATAATTATTTTTGAGCCAAATACTCCTTGATCTTATCCTTGTGCACGATAGCCTCCTTAAAGGTATACGCACCGGATTTAGGACTACGAACGGCCCGGATGACCTTCGTCCAGTTCTTGGCTTCCGCGGCAGCCTTGGCGTCTTTGGTCTTGATTGCGGTTTTTGCAGCCTTTGCCATGATTATTTAATTTCTTTATGAACGGTTATTTTCTTTAAAATCGGGTTGTACTTCTTCAGCTCCAGACGCTCCGGAGTGTTTTTCTTGTTCTTGGTAGTGATATAACGACTGGTGCCAGGCTTGCCACTGGTCTTATGTTCAGTACATTCCATGATCACCTGTACCCTGCTGCCTTTCTTTGCCATATTGGGGAGGTTTTGAAATAATAATTAAATCTTTGTTCCTTTCTCTCTTAATTGCTTTACAACACTAAGCAGACCATTTTTGTTAATGGTACGCAACCCTTCCGAAGACACTTTCAACGTGATCCACTTGTCTTCTTCGGCCAGGAAAAAACGCTTTGTCTGTAAGTTGGGTAAAAACCTGCGTTTTGTCTTTATATTCGAATGGCTAACGCTATTTCCGCTAACCGGCACCTTACCCGTGATCTGACATACTCGTGACATGACTCAAAATTTAGGAACGCGAAGTTCGCTAAATATCACCAACTATCCAAAAGAAATTGCTTTTTTTTCAACGAGTTGTCCACGGGTGGGGATATCTGTGCGTTGGAGGGGTCCCCACGGTCATTTCCATTTCAATGACTCCTCGCCATATATCCTCCCCTCCCTGCACGCAAAAATCCTCCTAATTAATTAATAATTACTTAATTTACTTATCCCTTTTGCATTGGCTACTTTGCGCAAAAGTGGAAATCCATGCAACAACAGGGTGAACAAATGAGAAGAAAAACAATCGCAAGAGATATCAGTTGGCTTTCATTCAACGGCCGGGTTTTACAGGAAGCAGCAGACCCCACCGTTCCACTTCGGGAAAGGATCCGCTTCCTTGGCATCTTTTCCAATAATATGGACGAATTCTTCCGGGTACGGGTCGCCACCCTCAAAAGAATGAGCGAATATAGCGGCAAATCAAGGATCAACATGCACATGGAGATCTCCCCCGATAAGATCCTGACCGATATCCAGGCCATCGTCCTCGAACAAGGCGAAGAATTTGACACGATCTGGGGGGGTATCCGCAAAGAATTGGAGAACGAAAAGATCTTCCTGACGACCGAAAAAGAGCTCGACCCCACCCAACAGCAATTTATCCAGAACTACTTCGAAGAAGAGATCCGCAGCAATATCATCCCCCTGATGGTGGAAAGCATCCCCCAATTCCCCTATCTCCGCGATAAATCCATCTACCTGGGCGTCGTGCTGTCCCGCCAGGACAATAGCATGAAACGGAAGTTTGCACTGATTGAAGTCCCCAGCCGCGTCCTCGGCCGCTTCGTGATCCTCCCGTCCCCCGCCATGGACGAACACCATATCATGCTCCTCGAAGATATCATCCGCTATAACCTCCGTAATATCTTCGCCTACTTTGGCTATGACACCTACGAATCCTGGGTGTTCAAGGTGACCCGCGACGCGGAGATCGATATCGACAACGACGTCAGCACCACCCTGATCCAAAAGATCGAAAAAGGCCTGAAGAACCGCCGCAAAGGCAAACCCGTCCGTTTTGTATACGACAAGGAAATGGACAAGGGATTACTGGAATATATCATCAAACGACTCAACCTCTCCCGTAAAAGCGGTAACCTGCTTCCGGGCGGACGCATCCATAACTTCCGGCACTTCATGGACTTCCCGGACGTATTTCCAAAAAAAGGCCAGCGCAAACGCCCCTTTACCCACCCCCTCCTGCTCACCACCCCGCGCGTCACGGATGTGGTGCTCGAACAGGACGTAATGCTCCATTTCCCCTACCACTCCTTTAACCCGGTGATCGATATGCTCCGCGAGGCCGCCATCGACCCGAACGTAACAACGATCAAGATCACCTGCTACCGGTTGGCAGGCAACTCCAAGATAATCAACGCCCTGGTCAACGCCGTCCGCAACGGTAAACACGTAACGGTCATGCTGGAACTGAAAGCCCGGTTCGACGAGGAAGCAAACCTGGAATGGAAAGAACGCCTGGAAGACGAAGGAGTAAAGGTCCTCATCGGCATCCCGAATATGAAGGTCCATGCCAAGATCTGTCTGATCAAAAAAAGGATCAACAACTTTACGATCCATTACGGATTTGTCAGCACCGGCAACCTCAACGAGAAAACAGCCCGCGTATACGGAGACCACTGCCTCCTGACCTCCGACCGCCATATCATGGCAGATGTCAACCGGATCTTCAATTACCTGGAGAACTGGAAAGAAGGCCCCCTGGCCCTGAAACTGTGCAAGACCCTCATCCCCTGCCCCACCAGCCTGCGAAAGGAACTGCTGAAGATGATCGCCCGCGAGACAAAACTGGCCCGCGATAAAAAACCGGCCTCGATCACGCTGAAGATGAATTCCATCTCCGATGAAGAGCTCATCGACAAACTATACGAGGCCGCCCGCGCAGGCGTCGCGATAAAAATGGTGGTCCGCGGTATCTTCTGTATGTTCTCGGAGAACAGCAAGTTTATTATACCGGTCAAGGCGATCAGCATCATCGACGAATACCTGGAACATGCCCGGATATTTATTTTTCATAACGGCGGAAAAGAAAAAGTCTTTATATCTTCGGCCGATTTTATGGTCCGCAACCTGGATCACCGGGTAGAAGCAACCTGCCCCGTGCTGGATGAGACGATCCGGCAGGAGCTAAAAGAGATCCTGGATATCCAGCTCTCGGATAACGTAAAAGCAAGGTGGCTTGACAACGAGCTGATGAATAAATACAAGCGGGACCATTCGGAAAAAAAGATCCGGTCCCAGATCGAGATCTATAATTATTTGTACCACAAAGCCAACCCGGGAGAAGCGACGCCCTGGACTGTTCCCTCCCCGGTATCCGAGACGGCGCAGTAACAAAAAGTACCGGCTTAACGTGAAACCATAAAAAGACCATGCGACTGGCAGCCATCGACATCGGAAGCAACGCAGCAAGATTGCTTATCTCCGACGTCTCTGACAATAACGGCAAAACGGAATTTAATAAGATCAACCTGGTCCGGGTCCCCCTGCGACTGGGTTTCGACGTCTTTGACAAAAAAGAGATCTCCCCCGAAAAGACGGACATGATCCTCCATACGGTCAAGGCATATAAACACCTGACCGAGGCCTACCGCGTCGACTACGTAAAGGCGGCCGCCACCTCGGCCATGCGCGACGCGATCAACGCACAATCCATCATCGACCGGGTAAGGACCGAAACCGGCATCGGCATCGAAGTGATCAGCGGTGGCAGCGAAGCGGCCCTGATCTACGAGAACCATATCGCCGAGAACCTGGACAAGGAACACGCCTACCTGTATATCGACGTCGGCGGCGGCAGCACGGAGCTCACCTTCTTCGCCGGCAATAAGCTGGTATTCTCCTCCTCCTTTAATATCGGTACGATCCGGTTGCTGAAGGGACAGGTGACGGAACAGCAATGGGAGAATATGAAAGAGTTTATCCGCCGGGAAACCCGGGAATATTCCGATCATATCATGGCGATCGGCTCAGGCGGCAATATCAATAAGATCTTCTCCCTCTCAAAACGCAAGGAAGGCAAATCACTAAATATCGAGCTGCTGAAAGACTATTATAAGGAGTTCTCCAGCTTCTCGCTCCCCGAACGCATGCAACTGTACAAACTGCGGGAAGACCGGGCCGACGTGATCGTTCCGGCCCTGCAGATCTATGTCAATACAATGCGATGGGCCACCGCCAATGAAATCTATGTCCCAAAGATCGGTCTGGCCGACGGACTGATCCAGCACCTGTACGCCGATCTTAAAAGAAAAGGACTCGCAAACACCCTCTGATCACAAATAAGGCAAATAAATTTTTTCGGAATTTCTCGGCAGCAAAACAAGGCAGACCACAGGTCTGCCGGCCGTACCCGAGCATAGCGAAGGGTACGAACGAGGAAAAACGAGGGACGAAGCTTTTCCGAAGTTCTCAATCATTAACCGTTATGTTCCGGGAAATAAATTTTTCCAAATTTCTCGGAACATAACTTACCTTTTCGCAAAATTTCCCTGTCATGTCAGTCCATACTGAACAAAAAAAAGTAACGACCCACACCCTGCAAAAAATGAAGATGAATGGGGAAAAGATCTCCATGATCACCGCCTATGATTACTCCTTTGCCCGGATCTTCGACGCATCCGGCATCGACGTTATCCTGGTCGGCGACTCCGCCTCCAATGTCATGGCAGGAAACGTGACCACCCTCCCCATTACCCTCGACCAGATGATCTATCACGCCTCCTCCGTCCTTCGCGGCGTGGATCGCGCCTTCGTCGTCGTCGACCTCCCCTTCGGATCTTATCAGTCCAATTCCAAAGAAGCCCTGGCCTCCGCCATCCGGATCATGAAAGAGACCGGCGCCCACGGCGTCAAAATGGAAGGAGGAGAAGAGATCCTGGAATCGGTCCGTCGCATCCTGGCCGCAGGCGTGCCCGTGATGGGACACCTGGGTCTGACCCCGCAGTCGATCTATAAATTCGGTACCTATACGGTCCGGGCCCGCGAAGAAGCAGAAGCGGCAAAACTAAAAAAAGACGCCCTCCTGTTGGAGGAAGCCGGCTGCTTCGGCCTGGTGCTCGAAAAAATACCCGCCGCCCTGGCCAAAGAGGTCTCCGAAAGCCTCCATATCCCCACCATCGGCATCGGCGCCGGCAAACACTGCGACGGACAGGTGCTGGTAATGCACGACATGCTGGGGATCACGACCGAATTCCAACCCCGCTTCCTCCGCCGCTATCTCCAGTTGCACGAACAGATCACTGGCGCCATCCAGCAGTATATCCGGGATGTAAAAGAAAAGGACTTCCCCAACGAGAACGAACAATACTGACAGTCCCCCATTCACCGGTCCAATCCACCCATTCATCTAATAATTCCCGCGGAAACCCGATTCCCTTATAGATTTGACGTCAATCTATCCTACAATTTTAATCGATTTGAAGAAGTTAACCGTACAGATCATCATTCATACAGCAGCATGGGCCTGTTTCCTGATGCTGCCCTTTGTGTTCTATCCACGTCCCCGGGATATTCCCTTTTTTACGGAAAGATATTTCTCCGTCTACTTTGTCCTGAACTATGCCCTGCTCATCGCATTCTATTATCTCAACACCTACCTGATCATACCCAAGCTGCTGGAGCACAAAAAGTTCGTCAGCTATACCCTGATCATCCTTGGCACCCTCGTTTTTTTCGGCCTCTTCCCCCGGATCTATCATTCCTTCTTCGGCAGTCTGCAACCCGAACTCCGGAACCTGCGTCCGCCGGGTAACCCCAACAGACAACGCAATTTCGAGCCGCCGCTTGTCAATTCAGGGAATATCGCGGTCTTCCTCCTGGTCCTGGTCTTTAGCACAGGCATCAAAGTGATCAACCAATGGCTTCGCTCCGAACAACGCAATAAAGAGATCGCCAACGAAAAACTAAAGACGGAACTCTCCTTCCTGAAAGCTCAGATCAACCCGCATTTCCTGTTCAATACGCTGAATAATATCTATGCCCTGGCCTCCACCCAATCCGAATATACGGCCCCCGCAGTGATGAAACTCTCCGGTATCATGCGCTATGTCCTGTCGGAGGCCCGCCTGGAGCTCGTTCCCCTCGAAAAAGAGATCCTGTTCACCACCAACTATATCGAGCTGCAGAAGATGCGGCTCACCGATAAAACAAGCATCGAATTTACCGTCACCGGCGACCCCCTGGGACGCCAGATCTGCCCGCTGTTGCTCCTGCCCTTCGTGGAGAACGCCTTCAAATACGGCGTCAGCACCCGCGAATGGTCGGCCATCCGCATTTTATTAGAAATAAAGAAAGATTCGCTGTATTTTAGTGTAAACAACCACAAGCATATCAATACCTCCCTGAAGGTGGCGGATAATACCGGCATCGGTATCGAAAATACCCGGCGCCGGCTTGACCTTCTCTACGAAGATCGCTATACGCTGACCATCGAGGATAAAGCAGGTGAATTTACTGTTCATTTAAATATTCCGGTATAATGTTGACATGCATAGCAATCGATGACGAACCCCTGGCGCTGGAAGTATTGAAGAAATACATCGCAAAGATCTATTTCCTGGACCTCAAAGGCGTATTCACCGACCCCTTCGAAGCCCAGAAACTCATGGATACCGCCCCCGTGGACATCCTGTTCCTCGACATCCAGATGCCCGATATCAACGGCATCGAATTTTCCCGCATCATCAACAAAAAAAATACCGCCGTCGTCTTCACCACCGCCTTTAGCGAATATGCCGTGGAAGGATTCAACGTAGACGCAATCGACTACCTCTTAAAACCCATCGAATACGACCGTTTCCTAAAATCCGTCTATAAGGCAAAAGAATATGTAGACTACCTGACCAGCCAGGAACTGCAAGAGGGATATATCTTCGTCAAATCGGATTACCAGATGGTCAAGGTCAGCCTGAAAGAGATCCTTTATATCGAAGGTCTGGACGATTATATAAAGATCTACCTCCCCGGCAAAGCCATCCTCACCCTGATGACCCTAAAGACGATCTCCCAAAAGCTCCCGGCCCGCGAATTTATCCGCGCCCACCGGTCCTATATCGTACCGATCAGCAAGATCGAACATATCAGCAAAAGCAAGATCAAGATCGGCGACAAAGAGATACCCATCGGCGTTAGCTATAGCGAAAGCTTCTTCGCCGCAATGGAAAATAAGCTGAGCTGATCCGCACTCACCCGCATCATCTGATCACATCTGCATCTTGTTGATCACATCCACATCTTATCCGCATCGTCATCAAGAGTGATTCATTCACCCCCTTTTTTCCCGGATTCACCGATTTATCCCCCCAAAAACATTCCGCAGGTCCCCCATGCCCCACCAAACGGCAACCCCCTGCCCCCCTTTTGCGTATTATTCAATGCCGGCAAGGTAGATGCCGGCAATAGGACCAGTTTTTTCATAGTAGATTTTAAGTTAAGGTTGAGGCCACTGGTTAGTGGTTAGTTTTTCCTAAATTGCTTGCGATTGTAAAAATCGCAAGCAATTTTATGGACTTCCTCCCACAATTAAAGATCGCAACAGACAACGCCGGCACATCCACCGGCACACAATGGCTCCCTTCCACCGAAAAGCCCCTCGAATCCTTTTCCCCAGTCGACGGCCGGCGCATCGCCACCATAACATCCACCGACAGGACGGGCTATGAGACCGTCATCGCCACGGCACAAAAGGCCTTCGAGACCTGGCGCCTCTGGCCCGCACCCCGCCGCGGCGAGATCGTCCGGCAGATCGGCGAAGCCCTCCGGGAACATAAATCCGACCTGGGCCGCCTCGTTTCCTACGAAATGGGCAAAAGTCTCCAGGAAGGATACGGAGAAGTCCAGGAAATGATCGATATCTGCGACTTCGCCGTAGGCCTCTCCCGCCAGCTGCACGGGCTCACCATGCATAGCGAACGCCCCTCCCACCGCATGTACGAACAATGGCACCCTCTCGGCATCGTCGGTATCATATCCGCCTTCAACTTCCCCGTAGCCGTCTGGAGCTGGAATAGCATGCTCGCCTGGGTCTGCGGCAATGTCTGTATCTGGAAACCCAGCGAAAAGACACCCCTCTGCGCCCTGGCCTGTCAACATATCGTCGAAAAGGTCTTCGCCGCCAATAAGGTCCCTGAAGGGGTCAGCAGCCTGATCACCGGCGCCCGCACACAAGGAGAATGGCTCGCCGCAGACAGCCGCATCCCCCTGGTATCCGCCACCGGCTCCACCCGCATGGGCAAAGCCCTGGGCACGACAGTAGCCGCCCGGCTGGGCAAGGCACTTCTCGAACTGGGCGGGAACAACGCCATCATTATCTCAAAAGACGCCGACCTGGACATCGCCATCCCCGGCGCGGTATTTGGCGCCGTAGGCACGGCCGGCCAACGCTGTACCACCACCCGCCGCCTGATCATCCACGAAAATATTTATGATAAGGTAAAAGAGAAACTAAGCACGGTCTACCGGCAACTACGGATCGGTAACCCCCTGGACGAAAAGAACCACGTAGGCCCGCTGATCGATAGCGACGCGGTAAGACTCTACCAGAACGCCATCGCCGCAGGCAAAAAAGAAGGAGCCCGCTTTGTCGTGGAAGGCGAAGTCCTTGCCGGCGACGGATTCGAAAGCGGCTGCTACGTCCGCCCCTGTATCGCCGAAGCCGAACCCGGCTACGCCATCGTCCAACAGGAAACCTTTGCCCCCATCCTCTACCTGCTGAAATATAAGACCCTCGACGAAGCCATCGCCATCCAGAACGAAGTGCCCCAGGGCCTTTCCTCCTCCATCATGACCCTTAACCTCCGCGAGGCCGAACGATTCCTCTCCGCTGCCGGCAGCGACTGCGGCATCGCCAACGTCAACATCGGGACCTCCGGGGCCGAGATCGGCGGCGCCTTCGGAGGCGAAAAAGAAACCGGGGGCGGCCGGGAAAGCGGCAGCGACGCCTGGAAAGCCTATATGCGCCGCCAAACCAATACCATCAATTACGGTTCCCAACTACCCCTCGCACAAGGGATAAAATTCGATATCTGAGACCTGTCCCGGGGCTACGATCCATCTGCATCCATCCCCGCAAGATCCACCCTGCCTGACCCGGCAGGACTCATTCCGCTTTGACCGGTCCTTTATAAAATAATCGACCCGTTTAGACGTTATAAACCGATAGATCTCAATACAATGAAATCCGGCGCCAAAGCATCTACTGCAGTCATAGCGAAAATGGTACCCTTCCTGCTGATAGTCCTATCATACTCGACAGGGGCCCATGCACAGATACGACTGGGGCTGCTGGGCGGCATCCACTCCTCCAATGTACTGGAAACCAATCATCTGCCGGGCTGGGATACAACAACGAAAAAATATAATGGCTCCCGCATGGGTATGCAGCTGGGCGTCATCCTGGACATACCGATCGGACACAAAGGCTTCTACTTCCAGCCGGCCATCACCTATACCTCAAAAGGCCGCAAATACGCAAAGACAAACGACTCGCTCACCACCCTGAAAACCGACACGGTCTATAATCACCAAAGCCTCAACCTGGGCTATATCGAGATCCCATTGAACCTGACCTATAAGATCCCCCTCACCACCAATAAACAAAACAGCTTTTTTATAAGCGCCGGCCCCTATGTCGACTTCTTTTACAACGGCAACACAACAACCGAAAGCCTCACCCAAAGCACAAACAAATTCGCCAGCGAAACAGACCCCGTCAGCGTCGGAAAAGGAGCGAATACCTATAAGACCGCCGACCTGGGAGTCAACGCACGGACCGGCTTCGAACTGGGCAATGTAATGGTCAGCGCCTACTATAGCCGCGGATTGACCAGCTTCTACACGGCCTCCTATACCGGCACCTTTCACCACGAATTACTCGGCGTTTCCCTGGGCATCTGGCTCTCCTCGACAAACAAACCTCCCCGCCCGCCAAAAAAAGATACGGATAAGGACGGGATACCCGACGATCAGGATATGTGCCCGCTACAACCCGGGACGACCCAATGGAACGGTTGCCCTGTCCCCGATACCGATCACGACGGCATCGACGACGCACACGACTCCTGCCGGACCCTTCCGGGTCTCGCACGCTACAACGGCTGCCCGATCCCCGACTCAGACGGCGACGGCGTCAACGATGAAGAAGATAAATGCCCCCACCAGATCGGACTGGCCCGCTATAACGGCTGCCCCATCCCGGACCGCGACGGCGACGGCGTCAACGACGAAGAAGATCATTGCCCCGATAGCGCCGGCCCGGTGGAAAACCACGGCTGCCCGATCGTCGTCGTAAAAGAGATCGAAAAAGCCACAACCGAAAAGATCAATTTCATTGCCAAAAATATCCTGTTCACCAGGGCCAGCGACCAACTGACCGACAGCTCCTTCAAGGCCCTCGATCAGCTGGCCGGCATACTGGCAGCCAACCCGGGATGGCACCTCACGATCGAAGGCCATACCGACAACGAAGGCACCCCCGAAAGAAACCTCCGGCTTTCGGACAAACGCGCGACGGCCGTCAAGAACTACCTGGTCTCAAAAGGCCTCGCCACCACACGGCTGACAGCCATCGGTATGGGACAGGAAAACCCCATCGCCAACAACCGGACCGCGGCCGGAAGGATGGCCAACCGAAGGGTCGAACTAAAGCTATCTATCGAAAAATAGAAACTTTAACAAGTTGATAAGGCCATCCATGTAATTTATGGCATATGGATGGCCTCTATTTTATATTTTACAGGATTAAACAAATTCAAAACAAAAAGCTACCACATGACTCGTCGCTTGAAAGGTTGGTTAAGTGTGATCCTATTAGGTTGTTTGCCGATGACGATGTTCGCACAGGGAACATCCGCAAAAACAGAGCTTCCGAAAGGATGGCACCTGTTGGATAAAGACCAGGATGGATTTTATGGCGTCAGCGCCAATAAAGCCTACGAATTCGCCCGCTCAAAAAAATTAAAAAGCAAGACCGTACTCGTCGCCGTGATCGACTCCGGCGTCGATACCCTCCAGGAAGACCTGAAGAACATCCTCTGGACCAATCCCAAAGAGATCCCCGGCAACGGCATCGACGATGACCACAACGGGTATGTCGACGATATCCACGGCTGGAACTTTATCGGAGGCAAAGACGGCACAAACGTAAAAGACGACTCACAGGAAGAAGCTCGCGTCTACTACGCCTTCAAGAACAAATTCGATGTGTCCGGCCTCGACACCGCCCGCCTCAGCCCCGATGACAAGGACAACTACCGCATGTGGGTAAAAGCCCGCCGCACAGTCATGGGAGACGGATCGGAAAGCATGGTTGACCCCGTAACACTCCACCGGTACCTGGCCGCCTGCGTAAAGAGCGACAGCATACTCCAGCAGGCCCTCGGAAAGACCGAATATACCGGCAATGACCTCGATACCTTCCAGACCCGCACGTCGGAAAGCAAAAGCGCCAAATCCATTTTCCTCGTCCTCTTCAAGGCCAACAAGATCATGGATATGACCAACAAAGCCTTCCTGTCGGACTTCACCGAACAGGTGGACCAGGAAGACAAAAAGGCCGCCGCAAAGGTCACTGCCCCAAAAGACTACCGGAAGGAGATCGTAAAAGATAACGAAGACGATATCAACGACCGGTCCTATGGCAACAACGACGTAATGGCCGCAGACCCGATGCACGGCACCCACGTATCCGGGATCATCGGCGCCGAAAGAGGCAATGGCAAAGGAATGGACGGGGTCGCCGACAATGTCCGGATCATGATGATCCGGGCCGTTCCCAACGGCGACGAACACGACAAGGATATCGCCCTGGCCATCCGCTACGCGGTGGACAACGGCGCCCGCGTGATCAATATGAGCTTTGGCAAGAACCTGTCCCCCGAAAAATCCTGGGTAGACTCCGCCGTCAAATACGCAGAAAGCAAAGGCGTCTTGCTCATCCACGCCGCCGGCAACGATAACGCCGACGTAGACACCACCGATAATTTCCCAAGCCCGACTTTTCGTCACTCTACCTATACGGCCTCCAACTGGATCACCGTAGGCGCCAGCAGCGACCCCCTCGCCGAACCAGGCTTCCAGAGCTATACGGCCTCGTTCTCCAATTATGGTGGTAAAGAGGTCGACGTATTCGCTCCCGGCACCCGGATCTATTCCACCCTCCCCGCCCAACCCGGCGGTAAAGAAAACAACTATGGCAACCTCCAGGGGACCAGTATGGCAGCCCCCGTCGTGACCGGCGTCGCCGCACTGATCCTGGAATTTTACCCCAACCTGACACCACAACAGGTAAAATATTGTATCGAAAGATCAGCCGTGGCGCCCCCGGGTAAAGTAAAGAAACCCGGAACCGAAGAGGAAATGGTCCCCATGTCAGAACTCGCAAAATCCGGCGGGATCATCAACGCCTATGAAGCCCTAAAGCTGGCCTCCACCCTGACAACAACAACCCCCAAAAAGGAAAAGCTGGAGAAGTCGACCCTCCACAACACAAATAACTAATAAAAAAGCCGGGCGATGGCCCGGCTTTTTTTACTTTTGCACCATCCCAACCGCAAAAGCATGATCCCCAAAACTGAAATTATCCTTGCCGAATTTTATCAGTCCTACCTGGACCAGGTAAAAGAAAATGACATCCACGCCGCACTGGAAAAGAATACCCGGCAATTCCGCAAGCTCCTGAAATCGATCCCCCGCAAAAAGATCGACCATGCCTACGCAGAAGGGAAATGGACGATCCGCCAAATGCTCCAGCACATCATCGACTCGGAAAGGGTCTTCGCTTATCGCGCACTTCGCTTCTCCCGCATGGACCCCACCCCGCTTGCCGGCTTCGACGAACAACTATGGGCCAAACACGATGGCGGAGCAGAACGTAGCTGGAATGACCTGCTCGAAGAATTTAAATTGGTCCGCAGCTCCACCCGGTATCTCTTCGACTCCCTGTCGGACGATCAGCTGAGATTTGTCGGAGAAGCCAATGGCCGCCCCCTCAACGCCTTTACTCTTGGCTTCATCATACCGGGACACGTGGCACATCATATAAATATCATAAAAGAAAGATACCTGTGACCGGAGCGCTCCCCTCCCGTCGTCTCCATCGCATTGCCGTCAGCACCTTCTTCTTCCTGGCGGGTCTCTGTTTCTCCAGCTGGGCCTCCCGTATCCCCGACATCCGGCTGAAATTACACCTCGACAACGCAGGACTCGGCGCCGTGCTGCTGGGACTGCCCGCAGGACTGATGACCTCCCTGCCCCTGGCCGGCTGGCTGGTAGCAAAATTCGGCAGCCGCCCCATCGCAACCTTCGCCGCCATTCTCTATGCCTGTACGCTTCCGGTCCTGGGTCTGGTCACGGCCGTCTGGCAACTCGTCACCTGTCTCTTTATCTTCGGAATGGGAGGCAATATGCTGAATATCTCCATCAATACCCAGGCCATCGGCACCGAAGCGCTCTATGGCCGTACGATCATGGCCTCCTATCACGGTCTCTGGAGCCTGGCCGGATTTTCCGGCGCCGCAATCGGGACACTGTTCATCAACCTGGGCTGGCTCCCCTATCAGCATTTCCTGGTTATTTCGGCATCGGCCCTGATGATCGTACTCACCACCTCCGGCCGGCTGATCCTGCACGACGCGCATGCAGGCGGCGACCAACCCATCTTTGCCAGACCGGACCGCTCCCTGATCAACCTGGGGATCATCGCCTTTTGTTCGATGATCTGCGAGGGAGCGATGTTTGACTGGTCCGGCGTCTATTTTCAAAAAGTGATCCAACCCCCAAAAGGACTCGTGGCAGCCGGCTATACGGCCTTTATGGCCACCATGGCGACCGGCCGCTTTCTCGGCGACTGGATGGCCACCCGCTGGGGGATCAAACGGATCCTCCAGGCCAGCGGCATCCTGACCGCATCAGGACTATTGATCTCAATCAGTTTCCCCTACCTGCTCCCCGCCCTCCTCGGCTTCCTGCTGGTCGGCGCCGGCGTATCCTCGGTCATACCCCTGGTCTACAGCGCCGCCGGAAGATCAAAAGTCCTTACCCCCGGCGTCGCCCTGGCCGCCGTCTCGACGATCGGCTACCTGGGCTTTCTCTTTGGTCCCCCCTTTATAGGATTCATCGCCCAGGCATTTAACCTGCGCGTTTCGCTGGGACTGATCGCCATCCTCGGGGCAACCATCGCCCTCATGGCCGCCCGCACAAAATTCGAATAACCCCTCCCACACTCACAAACCCCAATAAAAAATCCGGGCCGCAAAGCCCGGATCTCTATGAAAAAAGCAATAATCTCTTATTTATTATATACAAGACTCCGCTGACTGATCATATCATCCAGCACATTCACCGTCTCTCCCAGATAAATATCCGTACTCCTGTCCTTCAGCCACGCCTGAAAACGATCCCCCTTGTCCTTGTCACCGTCAAACTTATGCGCATCACTGGTCAACGACTGTACCGTCAGCGTATTGGCGCCCGTCAGCTTGCTCAGCGTCTCGATCTGTTTGATGGTTGACTTGATCTGTTTCTGCTCTTCCTGGTATTTCTGCAGGTTCAAAGGGAAGACCTTATCATTCTCCTTATTGATCCATTCCGCATCCGAACGGATCAGGTTAAAGGCCTGGCTGTTCTTTAGCCTTTCATTGCTCATCCCCTTGATCACATTCATGTCATACGCATATTTCCAGGGAGTATAATCCGCCTTGGCGATCTCATCCCAACCCAAAGCATCGGGATTGTCCTTTTCGCGGATCTTGGAATATTCATATACATCCGGCAAAACGATATCGCTGGAAACACCCCGCAGCTGCGTAGAGCCTCCGTTGATCCGGTAGAACTTCTGCAAGGTGATCTTGACCGTGCCCAGCGCACTGTTGGCATCGAGGAAACCCAATGTCTTGTCCAGCCCGATCGGCCGCTGTACCGTTCCCTTGCCATAGGTAGAGCTGCTGCCGATGATCACCCCTCTGTGATAATCCTGGATCGCAGCGGCAAAAATTTCCGAAGCGGAAGCGCTCAGCTCATTTACCATCACGGCAAACGGTCCGTCATATAATACGCCCTTCCCGGGATCATTATACAGATGTGGTTTGCCATCACGGTCGCGTACCTGGACCATGGGGCCCTGGTCAACAAAGAAACCTGCCATCTCTACGACATCGGCCAGCGATCCGCCGCCATTATTACGCAGATCCAGCACGATGCCATCCACCTTCTCTTCTTTTAATTTGATGATCTCCTTCTCGACATCCGTAGAACAACGAGGTCCCTGGGGATGCTCGAAATCGGCATAGAACTCGGGGAGATAGATATATCCGATCTTGCCTTTGGAAGATTTCACAATGGCGCTGCGGGCAAACGTCAGCTCGTCTTGGATGATCTCATCCCGGATCAGGGTAACAACTTTTGTCGACCCGTCCGTCTTTTTCAGGGTCAATCTTACCTCCGTCCCCTTCTGACCCCGGATCATTTTCACGGCGTCATCCACAAAATAGCCTCCCAGGTCCACCGGCTCGGCATTCCCCTGCGCAACCTTGGCAATAATGTCTCCTACTCCGACCACACCGGACTTCCAGGCAGGGCTGCCCGTCACCAGCGAAGTGATCTTGATATTCCCCTCCTCATCCTTCAGCGAGGCGCCGATCCCGAAAAAACGACCGCTCATCTGCTCATCAAAATAACGCTTTTCAACAGGAGGGAAATAATCGGTATGGGGATCCATCGACTGTACGATGGTCTCTACAAACATATTGAAACGATCATCGTCATTCACCTTTATATTCAGATGCTCATACAGACGATCCATGATCTTCTGCGTCCTGGCCCGCGCATCCTTTTCCATGTCTTCCGGGGTGCGGGCGACAAACCCGGGCTTATTCCTGGCGGCCGCCTGCCCGTCGAGCAGGTCCGCATATCGTTCAAGGGTAAGATATTTCAGCCGCTTCCGCCAGGAATCCCTCCGCTCCGCCTCATTGGCGGGAAAGGTAAGCTTATCATAATCCTGGTTGATATCCTCGTTGGTCGAGAAATCGAACGGTTTGGAAAGTATCTCCTTATATAAAGCCTCCGTCTCGGCCAGCCTCTTCTTATAGATCTCGGTCACCGCCGGTACAAACTGGATCGGGGCCGTGCCCAGGATCTCATCGTCGATCTTTGTCTCATATTTGCTGCGCAACCCATCGATATCCCCCTTCAGGAATACATCCTTCTCCACATCGATATCGGCCAGGTACTTGGTAAAGATCTCCCTGGAGAACTTATCGTCGATCTGTTTGGGACTATAATGGATCTCGGTAAGCATTTCACCCACATTATGCAATATCTTTTCATACTTGGTGGGTGGCTTTACCCCGATTCCCAAAGTCCGGAATGCAACGAATACTCCAGCGCCCAGGATCAGAACGACGATTGGCAGGTTTCTTTTACTAATCATATACTTAAACACTTTTAACATAGCTAAGTAAAAATAACGATTAAAACGATGGGATGTTGCCGGTAAAGATCAATATTAACATCCACTTTGCCATAAATTCCATGAGCGGAAAATTTAGTTTTTGGGAGTAAAACCAATTTATATTAATTTCGCATCGCTTACGGTGGTTGTAGCTCAGTTGGTTAGAGCACTAGATTGTGGTTCTAGGGGTCGTGGGTTCGAACCCCATCATCCACCCAGGAATATCAATGCAAAAGAGGCCACCATGGCCTCTTTTGTTATAATACCGATCATATATGTCCCACATCAGTTGGTGGCTATACACCATCCCCTTTATCTCCGCCTTTATCCACTGGCTCACCATCTGGATGGCGCTGAAACTATTGTTCCATCCCCGTCAGCCAAAGAAGATCCTCGGCTTCACCCTCCACGGCGTTTTCCCCAAACGGCAAAGACAGATCGCCGAAAGCCTGGGACGCATCGTTGGCCAGGAACTCCTCTCCTTCGACGATATCGAACAGACGATCACCAACCCCGCCAACGTACAACGCATCCTCCCCCTCGCAGAGGAACATATCGATAACTTCCTTCGCAACAAGCTGAAAGAGAGCATGCCCATGATCGCTATGTTCATCGGGGATAAGACCATCAACCAGCTGAAAACGGTCTTTATGAAGGAGCTGGAAGACCTCTTTCCCATCATTATGAAAAACTATGTCGCCCACCTGAAGGACGACCTGGACCTGGAAAAGATCGTCGTGGATAAGATCGCAAACTTCTCCTCCGACCGGTTGGAAACGATGCTAAACGATATCCTCACAAAGGAATTCCGGTTCGTCGAGGTCATCGGCGCCGCCCTGGGATTTTTTATCGGTCTCTTACAGATCTTCCTTACCCTGTTGATGCGATGATAAAATACAGACGTGATAACATAATATTAACCCCGCATTTTAACCCCAACTTATTAAATATTAACGCATAAGCCGGGGTAATAAGAGAGGCTCCGGCCCATTACCCCTTCTATATCTAATTTATGCCGTTTGTATAGATTGGCCACGATTGCTAAGACTTTTGAACTGAATTTTGCAGGCAAAATGAATTTTTAACTCATGAGAAAGATTGGACTATTGTTTTTGATAGTAGCAGCAGCACAGGCAGGCTTTGCCCAGATACCGGGCGCAGGTGGCAGAAGAGGTGCCGGCGGGCAGATCCCCAGCATAGGACATTTCTATGGCAAGGTCGTAGACGCCAAAACCAATAAAGGCATGGACGGAGTTTCCATCCAGCTCATCCAGACAAAAATGGATCCGGCTACCCACTCCCCAAAAGACTCCGTGGTCAGCGGCATGATCACCCGCCGCAGCGGCGAATTTAGCCTGGAAAACCTGCCGATCCTCGGCAATTTCCGCCTGAAGATCACTGCCATCGGCTATACTACCTACGATCAGAAAGTGGCCTTCGACCTCAAAGGAATGCGCGGGGCAGGCGCAGCAGTCCCCGGAGCCCCCGGTACAGGCGGCGACGACAACGGCGGCGTCCCCTCCAACATGCAGTCGGCTATCAACGCAGTTGACAAAGACCTGGGCAATATCAAACTGACCCAGGACGCCACCACCCTCGAACAGGTGACGGTCACCGCTTCCAAACCCCTGATCCAGATGGGCGTGGACCGCAAGATCTATAATGTGGAAAAAGACATCTCAGCCACAGGCGGCAGCGCCACCGATGTGATGAAGAACGTTCCCTCCGTCCAGGTGGATATCGACGGCAACGTTACCCTTCGTAACAGCTCCCCCACCATCTTCGTAGACGGACGCCCGACAACACTCACCCTCGACCAGATCCCGGCCGACGCCATCCAGAGCGTGGAGATCATCACCAACCCCGGCGCCAAATTCGACGCCTCGGGCGGAACCGCCGGTATCCTGAATATCGTTCTCAAGAAAAACAGGAAAGCAGGCTACAACGGGAACATCCGCGCAGGTGTCGATCAACGCGGCAAAGCCAACCTGGGCGCCGATATCAATGTCAAACAAGGTAAGATCAACTTCTTCCTCAGCGGTAACTTCAATCAACGTAAATCCATTTCACCCGGCACGACCAACCGGTTCACTTTCCTCGATTCCCTGACACGGCCGAATAATAACCTGTCGGAGATCGACAACAACGTAAATAATGGCTACTTTGAATTCGGACGGGGCGGCATCGATTACCTGATCGACAACCGCAACACCCTCTCCCTGTCCGGCAATATCGTCCACGGTAACTTCACCCCCTATACAAACAGCGATATCTACGTAGATACCCTATACCCCTCGGGGACCGCCTCCTCCTACACAAGGAGACTATCGAACACCACCTCCCACTTCAATAACCACGGAGGCATGCTGAGCTTTAAACATACCTTCCCCAAAGCAGGAGAAGAATGGACGGCCGATGCCAACTACAGCCAGGGAACAAACGACAACTTTAACCAGATCGTTTCTGAAATACACCCGGTCAAAGGCAGCGCCAATTTCTATGACTACAACCAGCAGCAGGTAGGCAATGGCGTCAATAAATACTTTACCGCCCAGACCGACTACGTGCTGCCCCTGGGAGAAAAATCAAAATTCGAGGCCGGCGGCCGGGTCGCGATCCGGAACAACACCAGCGTCAATGACCTCGACACCCTGGGCAAGGACAACCAGTTCCACGTTAACTCCTTACTGTCCTCCCAGTATACCTACCGGGACCGTGTATTTGCAGGATATGCCACCTATTCCAATGCCGTCAATAACTTCAGCTACCAGCTCGGATTGAGAATGGAAAGCTCCGATTACAAAGGCGTCCAGAACTATACCGCCTTTAACGGCAGCAACCAGCAGGTACCGACCGTCGGGAACTTCAGCAACAAATTCCCGATCAACGCCTTCCCCAGCATCTTCCTTACCCAAAAGCTCGGAGGCGACCAGGACCTGTCATTCAACTATACCCGCCGCATCGACCGGCCCAGCTTTCAACAGCTGTTTCCCTTCACCGATTACTCCGATTCGCTCAACCTGAGCCGGGGTAACCCCAACCTCAAACCCCAGTTTACGAACTCCTTTGAAATGGCCTACCAGAAGAACTATAACGGCAATAACACCGTCCTGGCTTCGGTATACTACAAAAGGACAACCGATCTGATCACCCGCAACGCAGAACCGGGCGTCAACCCCGTCAACGACTCGCTCGTGATCATCAATACCTATATCAACGCCAAATCCGGCTTCGTCGGCGGCTTCGAATTGATCGGCCGCAATACGATCACCCGTTGGTGGGACCTGACAAGCAACATAAATATCTTTACCTCGAAGATCAATACCATCGATACCGGCAAATACGCCGTCCCCTCACAGGGAGAGACCTATAGCTGGTTTGCAAAGATCAACAACACGTTCAAGCTGACAAAAGTGTTCACCCTCCAACTCTCCGGCGACTATACCTCCAAGACCGTATTGCCTCCCGGAGGCAGCGCCAGCAATGGCGGCGGCGGCGGAAGAGGTTATGGCGGGACCGTCAGCGGCAACTCACAAGGCTACTCCCGCCCCTCCGGCGGAGTGGACGCTGCATTGAAATATGAGTTCCTGAAGAATAAGGCCGCTTCGGTCACCCTCAGCGTCAACGATATCTTCAGTACCCGGCGCAACGACGTCTATACCACCTCCGCTACCTTTACCCAGGAAGCGATCCGGAGAAGAGACCCTCACTTCTTCCGTCTGCAGTTCAACTGGCGTTTTGGTAAATTCGACATGGCCCTCTTCAAACGCAAGAACATGAAAGGCGAAAGAGACGACATGCAGGGCGTTATGCAGGGAGCCGGACAAGGCGGCGTACAACAACCCGGCAGCGGTGGCGGAGGCGGCGGAAACCAACCCCGCTAATAAAGAAATCACAGCCACACATTATAAAAGGACGCTCATCAAGCCGGTGAGCGTCCTTTTTTATATTGGTCCATTTCATCACCGACCACCCTTTTATATTAATTTACAGCCGTGACAACGCCCTCCTTTTCATATCTCGCCCTCGGCGACTCCTACACCATCGGGGAAGGAGTCCCCCTTTATGAAAGCTTCCCCTATCAGACCGTCCAGCTGCTCCGAAAAGCCGGCAAACCATTCGCCGCCCCCGAGATCCTGGCCCGCACCGGATGGACAACGGATGAACTGGCCGCCGCCATGGCCGACAGCAAGTTCCTGCCACCCTATGACTTCGTCAGCCTGCTGATCGGCGTAAACAACCAATACCGCGGACGAGACCACGAAGAATATGGTCGCCAGTTCGAAGAACTGTTACAACAAGCCATCCGGCTCGCCACACCCCGATCCCATCCCTCCCCCACACATTCTCCATTCTCCACCCCCCCTCCCCATCCCTCCTCTACCCCTCCCGGGCCCGCAAGCCCCCCTGTCTTCGTCCTCTCCATCCCCGACTGGAGCGTCACCCCCTTCGCCCAGACCCATCTTCCCGATGCAAAAGGCCGCGACCGCATTAGCGTCAGCCGCGAGATCGATACTTTTAATGCAACGGCAGAGGAAATAACCCGCCGGTATCAGGTAGCATTCATAAACATCACGGATCATACCCGCTCTGAGTGTCGTTACCTGCCGGAGGCTCCCGCCGACGGCCTCCACCCCTCGGGCATAGAATATGGCTTCTGGGCAACCCAACTCGCCGAAAGGATCGCAACGGCCATCACCACGGCTCAATAAATACTGTTCAACCCATCATTGTTAAGGAATACTACATCCGGCGCCCGTACATAGGTGTTGTTATAGCGGAATTGAATACCGGTATTCAGCATGATCTTAAAGGACTGATTCTGCTCCGTCTTCCGTGGGAAATAAACCATCCGCAACTCGATCGTATTAAAGACCAGGTTCTCATTACGCGCCCGTATACCCGCTCCGATGCCATGATACAGGGCGGACCGGTCAAAAGTAGCATGCTCGGGCGTCAGCAGCGAGAGGTCGCCAAACGCAAACGGAGCGAATTTAAAACCAAGCAGCTTATAATTGAGGAAAAAAGTCGTCTCCGAATGAAGCGTGATCCGCTGGTCGCCAAACGTAGAGTCACCACTAAAATACCGCAACCCAAACACATTGTTGATCGTCAACGGATCGATCCCCAACCGGTTGAACTGGCGCGTATAGCTGACATTGATATACTGCCTGATCTTTACCCGGCTGAACAGGAACAGCGGACTGTAATAGCTGGAGCCAAAAAGTATACTGCCATCCTCGGCCTTCCCATGACGCATAAAAACACCCGACCGCAAAAAATATTGAATAAACCCGCCCCGCTTTGTGACGACATATTCATTGGCATCGACCCCGGCATACGGCCTCTCCAGGTAGAGCTGCTTATACCAGCCACTGGTCAGGGCTATATTATACCCGGTGGGAATATCCTCGGTGGTGCCGAAGCCATATATATAATTTGTCTTGTAGAAGTCCTGCCGGAAAAACGTAAAACCCGCCAGCACCGCCTCCCGGTCATTGAACCGGAAATTGAATTTGTTCCCGATCTGGTAAGGAACGCTATCAAAAGCATTCCGGAAATACCGCGCACTGATAAACTTCCGGTCCCGCACCGAAGTGTTGCTCAAAAAACGCTCCGACCCAAGGTTCCAACCCATCCACCCGTCAAGCGTCCGGTAATGGTACTTGAAAAAATTACTGTCCGCCTTATGATACACATTAAAGGTCTCAAAATCCCCCGCGGAAAATCCTCCCGCCAGATGGGCATAGGGCGCATACAGGGGACGGTTCAGCTGCAGCGACCAGGCCTTTTCATCAGGGGTGTTATCATAAAGATCATTGTTGATCGACGAAAAATAGGCCGTCGCATTGACAAAGGAATTACTGATATTGGATTTACTGTATAATAGCTGGTATCCCAGGGTGGGGTCCCGGTTCTGTTCGATATTCGCCCCCGCCTGGATCCGCTGACCCATACCCAGGAAATTCGCCTCGCTGATATTTCCCCGCATGCTGAAAGGAGGATACCCCAGGCTCCCCAGGGCCCCGCCAATACTAAACAGATCCTTGACCACCACGACCAGGTCCACCGAGTCCGGGTTGTCCGGAATGGTATTCACCAGGATACGGGCATCCTGGATGTAGTTCAACGACCGGATCAACCGTTCGTTATCCGCCAGCTTGTACGCATTGACCGGCGTATTCTCCTTTATAAACAGGGAATTTCGGACGACCCAGTCCCGGGTCTTGTGGTGAAGATGATTGAGGACCTTGGTCCCAAAATACTGCAGGTGCTTGGTGGTATCATTAAAGGTCTGCTCGAACCCATATCCCTTTATAAAAATATGCCGGATCACTTTCCCCTCAAAAGGCTTGAAGGGACTTTCACTCTTGGTATTAAGGGAGGTAGCCAACGCCGCCGAATCGGGAGACCCATGGGTGATCGCATTGCGGAAGAACTGGAAGATATTATTGTTCGTAAGCCTTTCAAAACGATGCTTAACGCTATCCGTACGATGGCTCACGCTATCCGCCCGGTGATGCCTCACACTATCGATCCCGCGGCGGCTGCTGTCGGTAGCCTGGCTGAAAGAACAGAAATAGAGCAAATTGCAGACAAGCACCGCCAGAAGCCGTATCATAATAACCTTCCTCAAGCACGTATAGGGTCAATTGTTTAAAATGGTATGATAATCAAAGGACTAATATAAGGATAATAACTTATTCGGTGTTTTTCGCCCAGGCTCTCTTTAAAAATTTATCTCCGTTGATCCAATTTCGGAAACTTTTTAGTTAGTGGATTGTTATAACCGTCTTGTGACTGATCCTTAACAAACTATATCACATGCTGGTATTGTTTTTGAGTCAGGTATACCGGAATAGATAACAGAAGATAGAAAGACCCGAAGAACAGCATTTCAATAATCAAAAAACTTATCACGGATGAAACAGCATTCATTAGCCACCCGGCCCACGATCCTCCTGGAGTCTTCTTTTACGGCGTATAACACAAAAGTACAGCGGCAAAGGTCCGGTGTGGTCAAACTTATGCCTCCTCCCACTCCTCCGGATGCTTCTACTATACGCCAATTGAACGCTTTGGCCGCAAAACATCCTTTCTGCTCGCTGCATAAGGTGAAAAAGCACGATACACTCTAATATTCAGGGGAATACCCCTGGGGAAAAAATTCCCTCCCCTTCGGGATGGGATTTCCACAATAACACCGCATTCACCACAGCTATCTAAGGGTTATCCTTGATCCGCAGAATTATCTTTTATCTGATCGATAAATTGATACAATTGAGATAACTTAAAGATTTCCTTCTCCGAATCATCCGCATCGAAATTCATAAACAATATGCTGCCGTCTTTCGAAAGGGTTAATAGATAATGATCTTTATGATAAATATCATATACAACCAGGTCCCCAAAGTCTTTCTCCTTTAACAGATATTCTTCCTGCCCGCTGATCCCCTGGATCTTTATCGCTTTTGTTGCCAACGCTTCCATATATTTTTTTTAGTCATAGCCTAAAAAGTCAAGCCACGCTCCCCTTATTAACGAAAGAATGGCACACACGCCGGAAAAATGGCATAATTATACTAATGGTAAGATAAAGGGCCGCCTTCTTAAAACAAGCTATATGGAAAAAACGATTGAACAAAGGTCCTCGGAAGACCAGATGCCGATGGACAGCCTGGAAAAACTCTTCCTCGAAGAGCTAAAGGAGCTATACGGGGCGGAAAAACACCAGTTACTGGTACTGCCGATGCTGAAGAAAGCAGCTTCCTCCCAGAAGTTACAGAACGTACTGGCCAGTCACCTGGACGATACCCACGAACATATCCACCGCCTGGAGCTGATCTTTGAAAAATTGGGACAGCCCGCGGAACCCCGGACCTCCGAGGCGATCCTGGGCATAACCCGGGAAGCAGAAACCGTGATCGGGGCAACGGAAAAGGGATCGGCTACCCGGGACGCAGGGATCATCGTAGCCACGCAAAAGATGGAACACTACGAGATCTCCGGTTACGGCAGCCTGGCCCAGCACGCCCGGACGCTGGAATATGATGACATCGAAGAGATCCTGGACCTGACCCTCTACGAAGAAAAAGAAGCCGATGACCTGCTGACCGCCCTGGCAGAGAATTATATAAACACCCAGGCAAGCCGCGAATAAAAAAATTATAGTACATCCTCCTCCCGGAAATCATACCGCTCCCGGATCCGCCGCGTCACTTCCTCCAGCGGCAGACGGGAAGGGATCTTGTCCTCACCCCGCTCCCATTGATCCAGCTCTTCCTGGATATGCTTCTTCTGCAGGGCCGACAACTTCTTCACCAGTTCTCCCGTCATTTCCTTCTTGTACCCATAGACCTCCTTTTTCTTTTCATGGACCAGTTCCTGCTCCCTTCGTATATCTTCCTCCGAAGCCGCCATCTGCATAAGCTCCATCTTTGCCAGGGCCAGATCATAGGGCCCCGTGCTCATGATAAGCTTCGACAGGATAGGACCCGTCTCGATGAGAATGATAAGCAGGGAAATAAGAAAATTGGACCAGAATACGCTGCTTTCACGGGAAGACAGGTCGGACAAGGCCTTGTTCCTTTCCAGGAAACCGACATCGGTCTTTACCTGGCTCTCATACTGCCGGTTCTTATCCTGCCGGCCGGCATTCGCCTCCCGGATCAGGCTGTCCTCGTACTGGATCTGTTGCTGTAATTGCCCCAGTTCGGGCGTATACCGTTGCAGGGCGGCCTGGTAAGCCTCCTGTTTCAGCCGTGTGAGTTTGTCGATACCCCGATGCAATGACCCGCCGGTCCCATCCGCCTCGGCCACATAGGCCTGCTGCAACCGATGCAGGGTGTCTTCCAGGCCTCCCTTCCGGGCCGTAAGCCGGTCCCGTTCCTGCCCCGCCCCCGCCAGGACAGCATGCTCTTCCACCTGCAGCAGACTGTCATTTAAAAGCAGTTTCTTATGCCGGTTCTCCGTGATCTGTACGTCGATCTCCTTTTCGAAGATCTTTAGCTCAAGAGGCCGGGCGATCGTAAAACCGATCAACAAAGCAAGTATGATGCGGGGAACGGCCATCCAGATCTGTTTGCGCCGCGAGACCCCATACTTCCGCATAGTAGAAACAAGAAAACGATCAAAATTAAAAATGATCAGCCCCCAGATCACGGCAAAGATGGACGCCCAGACGGGGTCGTCAAAAACGCTATATACCGCATAACCCGCCGAAAAAGCCGCCAACACAAAGGTGGCCAGCAACACACCCCCAAGACCGGCATACTTCGTTTGTTCCGAGGGACATTCCTTCAAAAGAGGCTGATAGGCGCCGGCGCACCACCAGAGAAAATGAGATTCCGTCGGCTTTCTCTTCCCGCCGCTGTTCCCGGTAAAAGAATCGTAGGTGTAAAGGCCTTCCGTCCGGCCGTTTTCGCTTGCTGCCATAGATTAGATCAGGTTAGATTGTCAGATAACATACCATCAATAACAGGCCTGCGCCGGTCATCGTCAGCTTCTGTCAATAGCAACAACCTACCCGGGGCAGGTCGCTTTTCGTTGTTGGAGTGGGAACACACAAATAACGGACAAAAACGGGAGAAATTGCAAAGGAAATGCTAAAGCCGTCCCTGCCTCACAGATACGGCCTTTTTATGTCGATCCCGTTTGTAAGCAATACATCATGGATAATCCGCGCAAACTCCACGGCATGCACCCCGTCACCATGGATACAGACCGTCTCCGCCCTCAGCGGGACCTCCAACACAGCACCGGTCGTCTGTACACCTCCTTTCATCACCCCATCAATCTCCCCCATACCGGCAACCCTCACCTTCCCCTCCCGCACCATCTTCAGCACCTGTGCGATCGCCTCCTCCGGGTCTTCAATAAGGGCATGCGCCTCCGATCGGGGCACCAGGCTCCCATCGGACCGATATCCGCGATCGGCAAATACCTCGCTGACAAAGGACAGACCACAGACCCCGGCCTGCCGCTCCATCTCACTGCCGCTAAGTCCATATAATAATAAGGAGGGATCAAAGGCGGCCACCGCCCGGCAGATCAACGCGCTGACTTCCGCATCTTTGGCGGCCCTGTTATATAAGGCGCCATGCGGCTTCACATGATGAAGCCGCACCCCATATTGATCACAGATCGTTTGCAGCCGGTGTAATTGTTCGTAGAGCAAGTCGGGCAAAGCGGCAAACCCGAGAGACCGGTCCCCTTTACCGGAAGCAGATTCCAGTACGTCGATCCGTCCGAAATGAACGCGGTCGGCATAAGAAGGATGCGCCCCTATCGCCACCCCATGCCGGAGCGCCTGCTCCACGGTAACACGCATCGTTTCTCCATCACCGGCATGCGCACCGCAGGCAATATTCGCCGAACTGATAAAAGGAAAAATATCCGCATCCGTCGCCATCCCCTCCCCCATGTCACAATTGAGATCGATGCGCAAGGCAAGCCCACCCGGGCGCCCCCTCTCTCCCTCACCAGTACGCGACCCCGTTCCCTCACCCGTACGATCATCCGCACTCAACATACCATCTCATTTAGATGATCCATACAGGCACGCTTAAGGATATGCAATTCCTTCTGCCGGGATACCAGCAGCTGCTCGGCCGCATCCATATCCATCAGCCGGAACTGGATGCTGTCGGAGGGACGAAGCTGCGCCAGCTTGTGCAGATGGGCCGAGACTACATGCGCGATACGCGGGTACCCGCCCGTGGTCTGATGATCCGCCATCAGCACGATCAATTGCCCATTGGGCAGTAGCTGTACCGTACCGGCACTGATCGCCGAAGAGACCAGCTCCAACGGCTGTCCAAAGGTCAGCGGATTACCCTTTAATTGATACCCCATCCGGTCGGAAGAAGGATGGATAAGAAAATTATTTTCCAGGAAACTATTTTTCGATGCAGAAGATAACAACGCCCACTCATTTCCGGGAATAAATCCGATCTCATGCGGGTGCTGATAAATTTTTTCAATATTCACCCGCCAGGGCAACACTTCAAAATTGCTTTCCTCTTTTAACAACCCGGCAAAGTAGATCGTATTTTCATTAAAAGGCAGCTCATCCCCTTTTTTCAGCGGACGCCCTTCCCATCCTCCCATACCCGCTTTGAGATTGGTGCTGTAGCTGTTCAGCCATTTTTGCATACAATAACCGCCATGCACACTAAGATAACACCGGCTTCCCTGAACCAACGCCGGGAAATGCAGCACCGTATTCCTGCGGACAACGACCGGCTGCCAACAGGGTATGACCTCGTCATTGACCATAGGTGAAAAATCGGCGCCGGTAATAGAGATGAGGGTATTCTGCTCAAAAAGGATCTGGGGGCCGGGAAAATGGATCTCCAGCACCGCCTCATCCTTGTCGTTTCCCACCAGCAGATTGGCTACCTGTGCGGCATAGCTGTCCATCGCCCCACCGGGATTGATCCCCCAGTTGCCAAAACCATTTCTACCCAAATCCTGTATGGTATCGAGCAAGCCGGGTTTAATAATAGAGAAAGCCATAAATAAGACGTTTGATGTGCAACGATTTTTACAAGGGGTGGGTCAGGATCGTATGTAGTGAGTTCAATAGGCTCGGTAGGGGTCGATCTGGGATATCTAAGCTAGTGATTTCGGAGAGCACGGCCATCATTGATTGTGTTAAATTCATTACTACGCGGGACACCCAATCCTTCCGGGTGTATTTACGTTCCTGGGCCTCTCCTTAGAGCCCCGCCCCAGGGTCCCGCCTTCCTGCCGGAATCCCCTCATCCCAGGGACCCTCCCTCCCATCCGAGGAACTTCTCCCGGGAAATAGGATAGAATTGAACGTGATCCCCTGCCTGGAGCCGGACAGGAGGATCACTCGCAGGATCAAATAATTTTGAGGGCGTCCGCCCAATGATCTGCCAGCCACCAGGGCTGTTCAACGGATAAATACCCGTCTGCATGCCCGCAATTCCCACACCACCGGCCACTACAGGAACCGGCCGGTCCTTCCGCGGGATCTCCAGCCGCATATCCGTCTTACCCATATAAGGAAAGCCCGGCAAAAAACCGATCATATAAACCTGGTAAATAATGGAATGATGATACGCGATCACCTCCTCCGGGCTAAGCCCCTTCTCACGGGCTACCCACCCAAGATCAGGACCATACTCCCCTTCATAACAGACCGGGATCCGGAAAAAATGCCCGCCAACTACCGTCACACCGTTCCCATTCCCCTTCATCACGGGCCCCATCCCATCCATCTCCTTTCCCCCGACCTCCTCCTTCCTCCCTCCCCCATCAGCCATCCCCCCCACCGCCTCCCAGGCCTCCTCCAGCAAACCCCTCAAAAAGAATGACACCCCATTAGGACAATTCCCCTTACCAGATCGGACAATCACCGGATCGTAAAAAACGGACACCGAACTATACGCCATAATAATATCCATCACCCCGGGAAAACGATGGGCCTGCAGCCAGTCATGAAGAGCCAGCGCCTTCTTATTAAGCTGATTGTCAATATGATTTCCAAGATCGATCGTGATCGCGGAATCGCCCAGGGGAAATATGGAAAAAGGAGTTGACAGGTTCAATACCGGACAATTGTAGGACAACAAATTACCGTTTTTTAACAAAGTAGCCTCCCGCTTGTTCATAAACTTATAACCTCTTCCCATTACTGGCATGTAAATGGCTGGTAACCAAGCAAAAAAGAAACGGCCTTCCGGCAAGGGGCCACCGGCCCGGCAGCCACTAATTTTTTAATTTGAAGGTTATACTGTAAACTTGCACGCCAACAGAACGGACAAAGTGCATACATTGTATATTATTGTAACCCTTTATTGAACACATGGCTAAGAATTTATTAATTGTGGAGTCTCCGGCGAAAGCCAAGACCATCGAGAAGATCCTGGGGGAAGATTTTGAGGTAAAAAGCTGCTATGGCCATATCCGGGACCTGGAGAAAGGAGATATGGGCATCGATATAAAAAACCATTATAAGCCCCGCTATATCGTCCCCGAGGATAAGGAAAAGGTTGTCAAGGAATTAAAAGCAATCGCCAAAAAATCCGGCGAAGTATGGCTCGCGACGGACGAGGACCGTGAAGGGGAAGCCATCAGCTGGCATCTGTGCGAAGTACTGGGCCTGGACCCGCTCACAACCAAGCGGATCGTTTTTCATGAGATCACAAAACCCGCCATCCAAAAGGCGGTTACCATACCCCGGACCGTCGACATGAACCTGGTCAACGCCCAGCAGGCCCGCCGGATCCTCGACCGGATCGTCGGCTTCGAGCTCAGCCCCGTCCTCTGGCGGAAAATGAGCATGAAGAACAACCTCAGCGCCGGACGGGTACAAAGCGTGGCGGTACGGATCATCGCCGAACGCGAACGGGAGATCAACGCCTTCGTCCCCGTCAGTTCCTTTAAGATAGAAGCCCTCTTCACCGCAAAGGATGTCTCCGGCAAAGCCGTCACCTTCGCCGCCGAAGGGAAAAAACAAGCCTCCGTCGACAACGCAGAAAAATTCCTTCAGGGATGTATCGGCGCCGACTATACCGTCACGGATATCCAGGTAAAACCCGGCAAAAAGACCCCCGCCGCCCCCTTTACAACCTCTACCCTCCAGCAGGAGGCAAGCCGTAAGCTGGGCTATTCCGTCAGCCGGACCATGCTGCTGGCACAGAAACTCTACGAAAGCGGTAAGATCACCTATATGCGTACCGACAGCCTCAACCTCAGCGAGACCGCTATGGAAGCCGTCGGCAGCCAGATCCGCAGCCAGTATGGCAATAAATATGCACAGCCGCGTAAATTCAAGAATAAGAACGAGTCCGCCCAGGAAGCGCACGAAGCGATCCGCCCCACCGAAATGAACAACATGACGGTAGAGGACGCCGACTGCCGCCGGCTCTATGAGCTGATCTGGAAAAGAACGATGGCCAGCCAGATGGCAGACGCCGAATTGGAAAAGACGATCGCCAAAATTCAGATCTCCACCAAAGGTAGGCCGGAAGGCCGCGCTTCGCAAAATGTAGCGGCTTCCGGCCAAACGTCTACTGATGGGCCTTCGGCCGGTACGACTTCGTCGTCCTCTGGCGAAGAACTGACCGCCAGCGGAGAAGTCCTGAAATTCGATGGGTTCCTGAAAGTCTATATGGAAGACCGGGACGAAGAAGAAATAACCGAGGAAGAAGGACAGGAAGGAATGCTCCCCCCCTTGGCCGTCCAACAAAAGCTACCCCTGAAAGAAATGAGGGCCATCGAACGCTTCACCCGGGCCCTCCCCCGCTATACGGAAGCCTCCCTTGTAAAAAAGCTGGAAGAGCTGGGCATCGGACGCCCCTCCACCTACGCCCCCACGATCAGCACGATCCTCAAAAGAGGATACGTAGAAAAACGCGACAAAGAGGGCACAAAACGGGACTTCCGCATCCTGAACCTGAAGAATGACAAGATCGAAAAGGTGACGGAACAGGAAAACACCGGCGCCGAAAAGTCCAAGCTTTTCCCCACGGATCTTGGATTGGTCGTGACCGATTTCCTCAAACAGCACTTCGACGATATCATGGATTATCATTTCACGGCCCGCATCGAAGAAGAATTTGACGAGGTGGCTCAGGGCCGGATCGTATGGAGCAAAATGATCGATGATTTTTATAACCCCTTCAAAAAGGACGTCGATAATACGATCGAAAACGCCGAAAGGATCCGCGGCGAAAGAGAGCTGGGCGTCGACCCGCAAAGCGGTAAAAAAGTGATCGCCCGCATGGGACGCTATGGCCCCATGGTCCAGATTGGCGACGTGGCCGATGAAGAAAAGCCAAAATTTGCCAAGCTCAAAAATACCCAGAGCATCGAGACCATCAGTTACGACGAGGCAATGGAACTCTTCCGCCTCCCCCGTAACCTCGGTGCCTTCGAAGGATCGGATGTAACGGTGAATATCGGCCGCTTTGGACCCTATATCGCCCATGACAGCAAATTCTATTCACTGGGCAAAGAGTTTGACCCCTATACGATCTCCTACGAGACGGCGACTCCCATGATCGTGGAAAAAAGAACCGCAAAGGAACAACGGACCATCAAGGTCTTCGAAAAGGAAAAGATCCAGCTGCTGCGAGGCCCCTATGGCCCCTATATCAAACAGGGCCTGCGTAACTACAAACTGCCCAAGGAAAAACAGGAGACCGCAGCCGATCTTAGCCTGGAAGAGGTCAAAGCGATCATCGAAGACGTAAAGGCCAATCCCCCCAAACGGGTACCCCGGAAAAAGAAAGGAAGTTAGGATGGCCGGTAAATTGCAGACAATTTAATAAACATTCCGGGCGTTAGTGTGGATAAGAAGTTCGTCAGAATACCGCGAACTTCTCCGACCTTGACTGTGTCATAAACCCCTGTGAACAGAAGAAAACTAACTACGAATGCAAGAGAACAAAGAAATATCGGCCCTCTTTCACCTGATCGACGACCCCGATCAGGAAGTCTTTGACTCCATCAGCTCACGTATCGTCAGCTATGGCAGAGGCATTATCCCCAACCTGGAGAACCTATGGGAGAACACGATCAGCAGCGAAGTCCAGGAACGCATCGAGCTCCTGATCCATAAACTACACTTCAACGATCTGACCGAAGACTTCCTGCACTGGAAAAGCAGCAGCTACCAGGATCTCCTGACAGCCTCCCTGCTGGTGGCAAAATTTCAATACCCGGACCTGGTCACCACCCCCGTATTACAGGAAGTAGAAAAACTGCGCCGCAATATCTGGCTGGAGCTGAATAGCTACCTCACCCCCCTGGAACAGGTGAACGTGCTGACCAGCATTCTCTATAATTACTACGGACTGAAAGGGACCGAGGTCGCCTACCAGCACCCCGAAGAATTTCTCATCAATAAGCTGGTCGAGACAAAAAGAGCGAATTCCATTACAAACGGCATCCTCTATCTGCTGTTGAGCGAGCTGCTCGACATCCCCGTAAAAGCCATCAACATCCCCCGGCAATTCGTACTGGCCTATATCAAACCGACATACGACGAGACCCCGGAAAGATTGAGCCCGCAACAGCGGATCGAATTCTTTATCGACCCCATGAGCGGACAGGTCTTCTCTCATAAAGACGTAGACAGCTACTTCAAAAGAGTCTCCGTCCCCCCCGTCGCCTCCTATTTCAAACCCCTGTCTCACAACCGCATCATCCAGACAGCCCTCGAAGAATTTAGCAAATGCTTTGACGACGAACGCAACGCATATAAACAAAAGGAATTGATCGAGCTGGCCAAGCTCCTCAACGAATAACCCCGTCTCCCCGCATATCATAAAAAAACCCGCCATCCGGCGGGTCTTTTTATTTATTTATATTCCTAATTTCCAACCCTGTCTGTATTCCCTCTTCACAAACTGGTTCGCCTCATCAAAATTGGTGATCTTCATATTGACCGCATCCCAGAGCAGCTTCTTGCGACCGGGGAACTGCTTGCCGGTAGCATCCTTTATAAAATAGCTCCGTAGGGCCAGGTTACCCATCAGGATCGTTTCCGTCAACGGTCCCGCATACGAGAAGGGTGAGCTAAGCTCATTCTTCCCATACCCCGCGATACAGGCATTCACCCACTGCACATAATGCCCTTCCGGCACCCGCGCCAGCGTCTGGGGGACATTCAGTCCCACCATCCGGGAGGTCGGCAGCAAGGTCGGCTGCCGTCCATAGGTACCGCATAGGATCTTACCCTTCGTACCGGTGATAAAGGAACCGCCATCCCCATCTCCCATGGGCTCATCGGCACCCAGCTCATCGGGCCGCACAGGACGAATACCGCCATCCATCCAATGCAGGTCTATATCAGGTTTACCCGGCTTGCCGGGGAATTTCATCTTGACATAGGAGGAGACCGGGCAACTCTCGGGGTGATAGGAAGGAGTCCACATTTGTTCATACGGTGTGCTGATGCTGCACTCCACCTCGGAAGGGTAACCCAATCCCACCACCTTAAAAGGAGGATCGATAAGATGACAACCCATATCGCCAAGGGCGCCGGTGCCATAGGCCCACCATCCCCGCCAGTTAAAGGGAAGGAATTCCTTACGATAGTCATCCGCCTTGGCAGGCCCCTGCCACAGATCCCAGTTCAGCTCCTTCGGGATCTCGGCCGTGGGAGCCGGCTTGGCGCCACCCTGCGGCCAGACCGGGCGATTGGTCCATACATGAACAGAGACGGCATCCCCGATCAGCCCGGCATTATACCACTCCTGCATGATCCGTACCCCATCACCGGAAGAACCCTGGTTCCCCATCTGGGCCACTACCTTATACCGCTTGGCCGCCTCCGTTAGCGTACGGGCTTCAAAGATATCATGGGTCATGGGCTTCTGTACATACACATGCTTATTCAGCTGCATAGCCGAAAGCGCCGCGATGGCATGTACGTTATCCGGTACGCTGACGCTGACGGCATCAAAATGCTTGTGCTCCTTGTCCAGCATCTCCCGGAAGTCCTTATAATACTTTGCCTTGGGATAAGCCTGGATGGACCCCGCCGCCTGGCGGTCATCGACGTCGCAGAGATAGGCGACATCCACCTTTCCGCTGCCAAAAAAATGCTTGAGATCATCGGCGCCCTTCCCTCCCGCACCAATGGCGGCAAGCGTTAGCCGGTCGCTGGGAGCCAGGAAACCTCTCCCGAGGACGTGACGGGGAACGATAAAAAATCCAGTGGCGGCCATCGCTCCGCCGCGCAAAAATTCACGGCGCGAAGCCTGCAGGTTCTTTGAGGAGTTGTTGTTTTTCTTGTTCATAATGTGTAGCGGGACTAAAGATCTTTAAAAAAGTTTGAGACAGTAAGTTACAGCAAACCAATTGTCCACAGGTTAAGTCCATATAAAAAAAAGCACCCGATGGGTGCTAAAATTGCAAAAATAATTAGTGGCTCGATCTCCTACAACGGCACCGCATCCACCTGAACACGACCTAGAGCAACGTCGCATCCAGCGTGATCTCCGCCTTCAGCACCCTGCTCACCGGACAACCCTGCTCGGCGCCCTTGGCCAGTTCCAGGAACTTCTCCTGCGTGACACCCGGGATCTTCGCCTTTAATACCAGGTGAGAAGCCGTGATCGTCGGCACCCCATTGACAGGCTCAAAGTTGATCGTCGCCGTCGTCTCCAGTGAATCCGCCGTCAGCCCCGCTCCCTGCAGCCCAAAGGCCAGCGCCATGGTATAACAGCCCGCATGCGCCGCCGCGATCAGCTCCTCCGGGTTCGTACCAACCCCTTCCTCAAACCGGGACTTGTAGGAATACTGCGTTTTGTTAAGGGTCGAGCTTTGAGTCGTTAAATTACCGCTGCCTTCTTTTCCGGAGCCGTTCCATACGGCCGTTCCTGTACGTTTCATAAAATTGTATATTTAAGATTTAATAATTGACGCTTTACTATGCCAACCATTGAATGGGAAGATTTTGAAAAAATAGACATCCGGGTCGGAACGATCCTTGAAGTTAACGATTTTCCTGCGGCCAAAAAGCCGGCCTGGCAATTAACCATCGATTTCGGTAGTTTAGGCATCAAAAGATCCTCCGCCCAGATAACACACCTCTACGGCAAACCCGAACTGGTCGGCCGGCAGGTAGTGGCGATCGTCAACTTTCCGCCAAAACAAATAGCCAATTTTTTCAGCGAATGCCTGGTACTAGGTGTGTATACTGACAAAAAAGAAGTAGTTTTATTGGGCCCGGAAAGAAAAGTGGACAACGGCTGGAAGATCGGGTAGCGTGCAGGAGCCGAACGCCGACAATGCCCAACACAACCCCTCATATGGCAACTACGCTGGAGATCACCTCGACCTACTACCAATCCCCTCTGGGCCTTCTCAGGATCGGTGGAACCGATACCTATATCAACGAGATCAGCTTTATCGACAACCTGGACGAAACAGCCCGCAATGGAACCGCCCTGCAAGGCCCGGTCACTCCCATCGTCATTCAATGCATCGAACAGCTGATCCAGTATTTCCAGGGACAAAGACGCGTATTTGATTTTCCCATCTGCCAGGAAGGAACGGAATTTCAGGAAAAAGTATGGAACGAGCTGATGTCCATCCCCTTTGGCAAGACCATCAGCTATCTCGAATTATCCCGCCGGCTGGGAGACACCAAGACCATACGGGCAGCCGCATCCGCCAATGGCCGCAACAATGTCGTCATTGTCGTCCCCTGCCACCGCGTCATCGGCTCAAAAAGAGATCTGGTAGGTTATGGTGGAGGACTGTGGCGCAAAAAATGGCTGCTCGACCACGAGACAAAGATCATGTACGGGGTGCAAACTCTCTTTTAAATACAACTCCTACGCTTCGGCCGTTAGTATCCCAACTGATTCGCATATCTTCTCAATTGTATCTCCGCCGCCTTGGCCGCATAGCTCACATTGACCAGCAAAAAACCCGCATTCTCAAAACTCTGCTGCGCATTCTTTACGTCAACGATCGTGGCCTGCTTTAACTGAAAACGTAACAAAACCAGGTCAAGCAGCTTCCGCGAAAGATCATAATTCGTCTTCGCCGTCTCCAGCTGCTGCAGGTTGTTGTTATAGGCCTGCCAGTTCTTGACGGCATTGGACGTATAGTTGATCACCAGCGTATCCCGCATCAATTGCGCATTTTTGATATTGATCCCGGCCACCTGCTGCTGCTTGCGATAGATATTCCCGTTGAAGATGGGCACGTTCAGCGTCACACCGGCATAAGGCCCATAGTTAAGGTTGAGCAGGGTGGACCCCACGGCATTCTGCGTCCGGCTATAATTATACCCCGCCCCAACCAGCAGGGAAGGATATCGCAGCGCCGCCGTTTCCTTTTCAATATAGGTCATAATAGCGATCTGCTGATCCGCCGCCATCACATCCGGGTTGGCATGCCGTACGGCTTCGAGAATGGTCGCCAGCTGGATATTCCTGTCGATCAGGATGGTATCCTGGATAACGATCGCCGAGTCGGGATTCAACGTCATCAACGTCAGCAGATCCGTCTTATCCTGGTCGATGACCAGTTGCTGGGCCTGCAGGTTCTGGACCTGTGTATTCAGATCGACCTGCGACTGGAAAAGATCGGCATTGTTGGCAACCCCCACATTCTGCTGGGCCTGCACGATGGCCAGCCGCTGCTTGGACGCATCGATGGAAGCCTGCAGGGTCTTCGCATAGCTCTGCTGCCGGACGACATCATAATATTTCAACAGCACATTGTTGACAAGGATCAACGCCCGGGAACTCAAGACCTGCCCCTGCTGCGACTGGATGACCCCCAGCCGTTTCTTGGCCGTCACTACCCGCTGCCCGTTGTACAGTAACATGGAACCATTCACCCCCGCCGATAAATTATTGGAGGCGGCATTATTACTTTGTTTGTCAATGACCGGGGGAGCATAATGTTGCTTGAGGTTGTTGGACTGCTCCTGCTCGGAGAGACTACCCGTGACGATGGGCAGACCACCGGCAATGCCATAACTGTTATCGATAGTAGCAATGTTTATATAATTCTTCTGCAGCTGGATCCCCAGGCTGTTCTTCAAGGCGATCTGTACCGCATCCTGGCTTGTCAGCGTCTGCGCCTGCGCTTGCACCGGTCCCTGCATCGGCGCCTGCGCCTGCAGCAACACCGCAGGCATCCCCGCCAGAACCACGATCACCAGGATAAATATCTTCTTTCTCATGCGTATCATAATCGTTTCATTGCTTAGGTGTAATTATTCCGTCACCTCCGTGATATGTACCTTATGCTTACCGGAAATAAAAGTATAGACCGCCGGGATCACAAACAAGGTCAGGATAAGGGAGAACAGGATCCCCCCGACGACGACGATCCCCAACGGGATCCGGCTGGTAGCCGCAGCGCCCAGGCTCATCGCGATCGGCAGCGCGCCCAGCGAAGTGGCCAGGCTGGTCATCAGGATGGGACGAAGACGCTGGGAGGCGGCTTCCACCACCGCATCCATCTTGGACATACCCTGCGCCCGTTTCTGATTGGTGAACTCCACGATCAATATTCCGTTCTTGGTCACCAGCCCGATCAGCATGATCATACCGATCTCCGAGAAGATATTCAGGGTCTGATGAAAAAGATAAAGACTCAGCAACGCCCCGGCCAGCGCCAGCGGAACGGTGAGCATGATGGTGAACGGATCGAGAAAGCTCTCGAACTGCGCGGCCAGCACCAGGTAGATCAGCACCAGCGCAAGGCCAAAGGCAAAAACGATATTGGACGAGCTCTCCGCATAATCCCGCGAAGAACCCGACAAGGCAGTCTGAAAACTGGCATCCAGCAGCTTATTGCCGATGGCCTGCATGGCCGCAATCCCGTCCCCGATGGTCTTGCCTTCGGCGAGGGAAGCCGAAATGGTGGCCGCCTTATACCGGTTGAAATGATACAGGGTCGAAGGACTGCTGTTGGGCTCGACATGGACAACGGCATCCAGCGGAATATTATCCCCCGACTTATTCCGCACATAGACCTTGCTGATATCCGTCGGATCGTTGCGATCCCCCCTCTCCAGCTGGGCGATCACATAATACTGGTACCCACCCATGATAAAGTAGGCAAGCCGGCCGCCGCTAAAGGCCGCCTGCATCGCCGAAATGACGTCATTGGTCGACAAGCCCAGATCCTTGATCTTCATCCGGTCCACACTGACCTGCAACTCGGGCTTATTAAACTTGAGGTTCCCATCCGCATTGGAAAAGGTCTTGTCCTTCCGGACGGCTTCGAGGAAGGCCGGCATGACCTGCTTCAGCTTGTCCAGGTCCTGGTTCTCCAATACAAATTGCACCGGCAGACTGGTCTTGGAACCGGACCCTACGGCAATGGTCTGCTCCTGGATGGCAAAGATCCGCGCATCGTTGAAACGGCCCAGCTTTTTTTGCAGGTCCTGCGCGATCTGGTTCTGACTCCGGGTCCGGCTCTGCGGATCGGTCAAACCGATACGGGGCTGGGAAGTATTGACGGAAGTACCGGCCGGCGTTCGGGCAAAGACAAAGGATCGTTCCGGTACGGAATCATAAAGATAATTCGCGATCTGATCGGTGACTTCCTGGGTATAGTTGAAACTGGAACCTTCCGGAAGTGTGACGGAGAATCGGACACTGCTACGGTCCTCCAACGGCGCGATCTCCGATTGCATGTTCCGCAGGATCAAAAAGATCATGACCCCGCAAACGGCGATCAGCACCCAGGCCGCCCAGCGTATCTTCATAAACCCTTTCAACAGCCGGAGATATCCATTCTCCATCCCGGTGAAAAAAGGCTCGGTCTTCTCATAGAACCACCCATGACCCGACTTCTTACTGGTCAGGTATACGTTGAGCACCGGGGTAATGGTCAGCGATACAAAGGAAGAGATCAGCACGGCCGCCGCCAGCACGACCCCAAACTCCCGGAACAGCCGGCCGACAAACCCCTGCAAAAAGACCACCGGCATAAAGACCACCGCCAGGGTCAGCGAGGTGGAAATAACGGCAAAAAAGATCTCCTTGCTGCCCTCCAGCGCCGCCTGTCGAATGGGAAGCCCCTGCTCCAGCTTTCGGAATATGTTCTCGGTGACCACGATCCCGTCATCCACCACCAGCCCGGTCGCCAGCACGATCCCCAGCAGGGTCAGGATATTGATCGTAAACCCCGCGATATACATGATAAAGAAAGTGGCGATCAGGGATATGGGGATGTCGATCAAAGGTCGCAGGGCGATCAGCCAGTTCCGGAAGAAGAAGAAGATCACCAATACGACAAGGCCAAACGCTATCAACAGCGTTTCCTTCACCTCGGCCAATGATTGCCGTATGATCTTGGTATTGTCGATAAGGACGTTGAACTCCAGATCGGACTTGTTACTCTTCTTTATCTCTTCCAGCCGCTTGTTGAACTCATCGGCAATGGCGATATTGTTCGCACCGGGCTGGGGAATGATGGCCAGACCGACGGCATAGACACCGTTGTACTTCCAGCTCTGTTCCTCGACCTGCGGCCCCAGCTCCACCCGGGCGACATCGCTGAGCCGTATGATCCCGGTGCTGTCCTCCCGCAGGATGACATCCCGGAAATCCTTTTCGGTGGTGAGACGGCCAAGCGTCTTGATGGTCATTTCGGTATTGTTGCCATAGATCTTACCGGGCGGCAGCTCGACATTCTCATTGGTCATCGCCGTGGAAATATCGTTGTAGGCGATCCCATAGGCATTCATCTTATCCTGGTTGAGCCAGATCCGCATGGCATAACTCTTGTCCCCGAAGACATTCACGGCGCTCACCTGGTCGATGGTCTGCAATTGCTGCTGGAGCACATTATCGGCATAATCGCTGAGTTCCATCAGGCTCTTGGTCCGGCTTTGAACAGCCAGGATCAGGATATAATCACTGTTGGCATCCGACTTTGTCACGACGGGAGGAGCATCGATATCCAATGGCAGCGACCGGGTCGCCTGCCCTACCTTATCCCTGACATCGCTGGCAGCGGCCTCCAGATCTACACCCAGGTTGAACTCCACGGTGATATAGCTGCTGCCCAGCGAGCTGGTGGAAGATATCGTGCGGATACCAGGGATACCATTGATATTCTTTTCCAACGGCTCCGTGATCCGGCTCTCGATCAGGTCCGGGTTCGCACCCGTATACGAAGTATTTACCGTTATAACGGGAGGATCGATGGCGGGGTAATCCCGCACAGCCAGGAAGTTATATCCCACAACGCCAAAAAGGATGATCATGAGATTCATCACTGTCGCCATGACCGGCCGCTTCAATGATAATTCGGAAATATTCATATGCTAACTTATAGTTGTGCTTCTGGAACTTATAGTGGTACTTCTGGCGTTAGGGATTTGCTTTATCGAGACTCTTGACGGTCCTCACGGTCACGGGAGAATTGGGCCGCGCAAAAAGGACGCCGGTAACGATGATCGTATCGCCGGCATGAAGGCCCTGCGTGATCTCGATATTGTTCGCCTCGCGTATACCCGTCTTTACATTCACGAACTGAGCCCTTCCTTCTTTTACTACAATAACCTGGTTGTTCCTGTCATCCGGTATGATGCAATTGGTGGGTACCATGATCGCCTGTTTATCGATCCCGGATGCATTGACGAAGACCTTTACAAAGGCCCCCGGATGCCCCTGGCCATCCTCCAGGATCGCCCTGACCTTCAGGTTGCGGCTGGAAAGATTTATTTGTGGCTCCGTGGCAATGATCAACCCCTTCCGGTGAACGTTGGCAGTGGCGTCAAGCTGAATGTCCACCAGGGTGCCTTTCTTCATAATGGAAGAATATTGCTCCGGTACCGTAAAATCTACTTTTATCCTATCCAATTGCTGGACAGTGGCAATGACGGTAGCCGGGGTCACATAGGC
>DASYBV010000015.1:0-6781 GCA_036500545.1 Puia sp.
CTGAATTTTCAGTTTCTCATTGAAGTCGGATGGCGCATTGTACTCCAGAACCCAGTATAAACCGGTAGTTTTTTTCTGGATGGGATACGCCAGTGATTTCAGACCCCAGGGATTTTCGTGCACCACTTCTCCTCCATTATCCTTAATGAAGGCAGTGTATTTTTTCTGGGCGGCTTTATAGTCCTCCTCAGATAGCACAGGGGTAAAAATCACCATCAATTCATAATTGTTCATGATCCCTGCTTTTTGTTTTAAAAATTAAAAAAATGTCAAACGGGTTGCAAAGGTAATATAATTATAGCGAAGGACCATACAAAGATCAATAAAGTTCCCAAATACCCTGCAAATTGATTATCAGACACTTAAAAATGGCCTTGACAGTGTGTCAGGATTTATCAAATGGCATTTTCTTTGTTTAAAGCCCTGCACAGGGTGGGCGTCCGCTCACTTAATAAACCATAAAATACGAAGGCTATGCAAAAAGGAAATATTCGTGTCCAGACAGAGAACATTTTCCCTATTATCAAGAAATTCCTATACAGTGATCATGATATCTTTATCCGGGAACTGGTCAGCAATGCGGTCGATGCTACCCAGAAACTGAAAACCCTTTCTTCGCTGGGCGAGGCAAAGGGTGAACTGGGGGACCTGGGGATTGACATTCAATTAGATATAGAAAAGAAGACCATCACGATCTCCGATAAAGGGGTGGGGATGACGGCCGAGGAAGTAGATAAATACCTTAACCAGGTCGCATTTAGCGGGGCAGAAGAATTCCTGAAAAAATACAAGGGGCAGAACGAGGCGAATATCATCGGTCATTTCGGGCTGGGGTTCTATTCTTCCTTTATGGTTAGCGAGCGGGTCGATGTGATCACGAAAAGCTACCGGGAAGACGCGAAAGCCGTAAAATGGGAATGCGACGGTAGCCCGGAATATAGTCTTGAAGAGATCGAAAAGGCCGAAAGAGGCACCGATATCGTCCTGCATGTGAACGAGGAAAGCCAGGAATTCCTGGACGCCGAAAGGATCCGTACTATCCTCAAAAAATTCTGTCGTTTTCTGCCGGTTCCGATCCGGTTCGAGGGGCAGCAGATCAACAATCCAACCCCCGCCTGGACAAAAAAGCCCAGCGAACTGACCACCCAGCATTACCAGGATTTCTATAAGGAGCTCTACCCCTATGGAGAGGCGCCTCTTTTCTGGATCCACCTGAATGTGGACTATCCTTTCAACCTCACCGGTATCCTGTATTTCCCGAAGATCAAACAGAGCTATGAGATCCAGAAGGATAAGATCCAGCTCTACAGCAACCAGGTCTTTGTCACCGATGAGGTGAAGGATATCGTTCCGGAATTCCTCATGTTACTGCATGGCGTTCTCGACAGTCCGGATATACCGTTGAACGTAAGCCGGAGTTATTTGCAGGGTGATCCGAACGTAAAAAAGATCAATAACCATATTACGAAAAAGGTTGCGGACAAACTGGAAGAGATCTTTAATAAGGAGAGAAAGGAATTCGAAGAAAAATGGGAAAGCCTGGGTCTTTTTGTGAAATACGGTATGATGACCGATGATAAATTCCTGGAGAAAGCGGGGAAGTTCCATATCATGGAAGATGTCAAGGCCGGAAAATTTTACACCTTGGAAGAATACAGAACGGCTACGGAAGCCCTTCAAAAAAATAAGGAGGATAAACTGGTCATCCTTTATACCAGTAATCCCGTCCAGCAGGACAGCTATATACAACAAGCGCAGGCAAAGGGATATACAATCGTAAAGCTGGAGACCATCGTGGATGCGGCATTCATAAACCAGATGGAATCAAAATGGCCTGATGTCCATTTTGTCCGGGTAGATGCCGATATCGCAGACAACCTCATCGACAAGGCCGAAGGGACCGGGACCGTGCTGAATGAAGAAGAAGAGTCCGTCCTGAAGGAACTGTTCGGCCGACAGGTGCCCGAATTACACGTAACTGTGGAAGTAAAGGGGCTGAGCCCGGAGGCACCGCCCGTCATCGCGACCCGGCCCGAGTTTATGCGCAGGATGAAGGACATGGCGTCCATGAACGGCGCGATGGGAGGATTTTATGCGAGCCTGCCGGACGAAGTGACCCTGACAGTCAACGGGAATCACCCGATCTATCAAACCATCCTGAAACAGGAGGATAAATCCAAACAGGAAAAATTAGTCCACAACCTGTCCGACCTGGCCCTTCTTTCACAGGGGCTATTGAAAGGGAATAACCTGACAAGCTTTATTCACCGAAGCGTAGAACTAATGGGCGGAGAGTCGAAGAGCAAGATCATCCTGGAAGCATAGACAAGAAAGGGATCATCATCAGATTTGAAAGAGGCCTACTGGCCTCTTTCTTTGCTTAGAGCGACATCGATTATTTTTAACTGAAGGTTCTTCTGGTTATTCCATTCATTCTCTTCCAGCGTAAAGATCACGTCGATCGGATCTCCGGTGGAGACCAGGGGGAATTTGGCAGCGAGTCCGAACCCGATACCGTCCAGGACGACGGAGCCCTGGTGCAAACAGAACCGTACATGTTGTTCCTTCACGATCCGGGAGTATCCTTTGTCCCTTACTCCGCTGGCAATAAAAACGGGTTGGGTATTGCCCGGCCCGAAGGGCTGCATCTGGACGAGTATATTATAAAAAGCGGAACCGACCGCCTCGAATGGGAGTTCGGCGTCGATAAGGATCTCCGGAACAAGGGAGTGGGGTTGTATCATGGCGGAGACGACCTCCTCGAATTTGAGCGTGAAAGCCTCCACCTGTTCCGGGAGCAGGGTAAGCCCGGCGGCGGCAAAATGCCCGCCATATCCTAACAGGTGTTCCCGACAGGCATGAATGGCCTCGTACAGGTTAAAGCCAATGACGCTTCTGGCGCTGCCGGCGATGATCTCTCCGCTGCGGGTCAGCACGACGGTGGGCCGGTAGTAGCGTTCGATCAGCCGCGAGGCTACGATCCCTACCACGCCTTTATGCCAATGCGGCTGGTACAGGACCGTCGACTTTCTGTCGGGATGGGTCGTATCCTGTTCAAGGATCGCCAACGCTTCCCCGGTCATATTGCTGTCCGTCTCTTTCCGGTCGGTGTTATCGGCATGCAGCATATCGGCATACGACAGGGCTTCGATGAAATCGGGCGCCGTGAACATTTGAACGACCTTTCGGGCATCGTCCATCCTCCCGGCAGCGTTGACCCTTGGAGCGATCCGGAAGACCAGGTCGGTCATCGTCAGCTCCTTTTGCACGTTGCTGAGGCGGATCAGGGCCTTGATGCCATGGTTAGGATCCGCGTTCACCTTTTTCAGGCCATACCAGGCCAGCACCCGGTTTTCTCCGTCGATGGGCACGATATCGGCTGCAATGGCTGTTGCGACCAGGTCAAGGAATTGCAACGGATCGCCGGCAGACGGGCCCAGCCGCTGCGATAGGGCCGTAATGAGCTTAAAACCTACCCCGCAACCACATAATTCCTTGTAAGGATACCGGCAATCGGCTTGTTTAGGGTTGAGAATGGCAACCGCCCGGGGAAGTTGGGTATCGGGCAGGTGGTGGTCGCAAACGATAAATTCGATCCCCAACGTTCCGGCATAGGCGATCAGATCCGCCGATTTAATACCGCAATCCAGGGAAATGATCAGGGTAAAGCCTTTCTCTTTGGCAAAATCGATCCCCTGGCGGGAAATACCGTATCCTTCACGATAGCGGTGGGGGATATAAAAATCCAGCCTTTCCGGTGCGTACCATTTTTGAAAAAACCGGAAAAGACAGGCGACGGCCGTAGTTCCATCCACGTCATAATCGCCGTAGATCAACACCTTTTCCTGCCGGCGGTCAGCTTCGAAGATCCGTTCGACGGCCTTTTCCATGTCCTTCATCAGCCATGGGTCATGCAGGTCTTCCAGCCGGGGACGGAAATAGCCTTTTGCCTGATCATATGTCTCCATACCCCGTAATGTCAGGATCCCGCAAAGGACGGGGTTGATCTTCAGGGCAGCCTGCAAAGAAGAGACTTTGGCAGGTTCTGCCTGTAATATGTTCCAGCGTTTTTGCATAGTGACCACCCTAATATTTCCTGTCCGTAGTATACCGTACCAATTCCTCCAACCCCCGGCGGACCTCATTGTCTTCGAACTCATGCAGGATGGCCAGGGCTTCATCCCGGTAAGTGTTCATCCGGCCGATAGCATATTCGATCCCACCTGCCTGGACTACTTTCTGAATGACATATTGAACTTTTTCAGGGTCTTTATTACGGTTCTTGATGATATAGATGAGTTCCCTGCGCGTAGCTTTGTCGATGTTATTGAGGGCATAGATCAGCGGAAGGGTGAGCTTTTTTTCCTTTATGTCGTTGCCGGTGGGTTTGCCGACAGCATCGCTGCCGTAGTCGAACAGGTCGTCCTTGATCTGGAAGGCGATGCCCACTTTCTCTCCGAACTGCCGCAGCTTTTCGGTCAGGACCTCATCGTGTGAAGCGGCGAAAGCCCCGGCAGCACAGGAAGAGGCCAGGAGCGAGGCCGTTTTGCTGCGGATAATGTCGAAGTAGACGGCTTCGCTCAGGTTCAGCGATCTCGATTTTTCCATCTGCAGCAACTCTCCTTCACTCATTTGCCGAACTGCGTCTGATAGAAGCTGTAAGACCCGGAAATCGTTGTGATCCAACGAAAGGAGCAATCCTTTCGATAAAAGATAATCTCCTACCAACACGGAGATCTTGGTCTTCCATAGGGCATAGGTGGAGAAGAAACCCCTTCTTTCCAGAGATTCGTCGACTACATCATCATGCACCAATGTCGCAGTATGCAGCAGTTCTACGAGGGAGGCTGCCCGATAGGCGGACTCATTGACCGGACCGCATAATTTGGCCGAGAGAAGGACAAACATGGGTCTCAGCTGCTTCCCTTTTCGGTTAACGATGAACTGCATGATCCTGTCCAGCAAAGGGACCTGACTTTTGACGGCCTCTTTGAATTTTTTTTCAAAGACCACCAGTTCTTCGCGTAGTATCGCTGTTGCTAACTTCATTCTGTTTTATTCGTCCGTATTCAATAGCTTCCCGTCCTTACCATCGGTAATGCCTGTCGAAAATGAACAGGACAGCAATATTACTACTTTGAGAATATTTTCTATGGAAAGCATCTAATTTTAAATTTTCGCTGTCTAACGGTCTGCCGAATACAACTTTAATTTTATATGTATTGTTAAAAAAATTTGGTTTTTGCTCACCAATATCTAAATTTGCACCATATTCTTCTCAGGTTTAATTCATTCATTCACATAAACTTCAGTTATGGCAAGTAAAAAATTGACTCTTTTAAGTGGGTTAATCTGCCTGTTTCTATCATACTCGAATGCCCAGGACATGGGAAGGAGTTATGATGTTCGGGACTCCTCTCTTATTCCTACCAAACGACTCGCGCAACACAATGAATTCCTGAATAATGCATATCCCTTTCCTGCCAAACCGCGGAATGAATGGGAAGTTGGAGTTAAAGGCGGTTATACGACCGGTATCACGGATGTGGCCAATTGGGGCCCCACCGGGGGTTTCGGCATTCATGTGAGAAAGGCCCTGGGTTATGTATTCTCGCTGCGGGCGGAATATGATTGGATCCGACTGAGAGGATTGAGCTATCAGCCTACACAGGCTTATGGCAGAAACCCTGTGCTGGCGTCGTATTATGGTAATGGCAGTGCTACCGGCACCAATAAGGATCTTATCTTTTACAACTACCGGTCTACTGTGCATGAACTTTCCTTACAGGGCGTGTTCACGATCAATAACATCAATTTCCATAAAGCAAAGACCGGTTTTAATATGTATTTCTTCGGTGGTCCTGGTCTGGCTACCTACAGCACTTTTTATAAAACGGTCAACAGCTCAGGAACGCCCTATGATTATTCCGGCGTAACAGGTCCCTTCGATTATAAGCACCGTAGTGACGTCCGCAAACAGATCAAGAGCCTGCTGACGGGTTCCTGGAATACGTTGGCGGATAGAAGCTCTACCAGCGCTACGCTGGGCGGAGCTCCTCTTACTTTAGTAGGCGTCATTGGTATGGGGGTTCAATTTAAGCTAAGTAACAAGGTCAACCTGGCCCTGGAGGATAAGCTCACAGTTACCGCTTCTGACCTGATCGATGGTCAGCAATGGCAGAACAACTACTCGTCCAACTCATTTAACAGCGTCGCCCAGACCCGGTCGGCGGACTCCTATAATTTCTTATCGATCGGAATCAATGTCAATATCGGCAAGCATGCTGTAGAGCCGCTCTGGTGGCTGAATCCGCTGGATTATGCCTACAATGAGATCAACGCTCCCCGTCATATGAAGCTGCCCAAACCCGTACTGGATGACTCCGACGGCGATGGTGTAACCGACCAGTTCGATCTGGAACCCAATACGCCCAAGGGCAGCCCCGTCGATTCGCATGGTGTAAGCCGTGATACGGATGGTGACGGAGTACCTGACTTCAAAGACAAGGAACTGATCACCCCGACACAGTGCCAGCCGGTAGATGCGGATGGTGTAGGTAAATGCCCTGATCCCCAGTGCTGTAAAGACCTGAAAGCCTATATCGACTCCAATGGAGTAGGCATGGGACACAGATGTAATATCGGCGATCTGCCCAGCATCACCTTCAAAGGACGGTCGGTGACATTGAGCAAGGATGCCCAGGCATTACTGGCCAGCACTTCGGAAAAGCTGCGTAACAATCCCAACTGTAAGATCGCCGTGATCGGTTATGGCGAATCC
>DASYBV010000016.1:0-345302 GCA_036500545.1 Puia sp.
CTGATCATGGCGATCTTCTGGCTCTTCCTCTATGTCTTCGTAAACCTAACCTCGATCCTCTACCTGGGCTCCGTAGCCATCAATAACCTCGTCGGCGGCAACGAGAACCAATTCCACCTGATCATCATCGCACTCTCCATTTTCGCGGTATTCATCACGCTCGGCGGCATGAAAGTCATCGGGTTCACCGACGTGATCCAGGTAAGCGTCCTGATCATCGGCGGCCTCGCCACTACCTATGTGGCCCTCACCGTGGTAAGCAAGGCCTTCGGTCTCGGCGACAACGCGCTGGCCGGCTTTAACCAGCTCGTAAAAAGTGCACCCGATCACTTCCACATGATCTTTGCAAAACCGGATGCCAGCTCGAGCCCCCAACAAGTGACCAACTACCTGACGATCCCCGGCCTGCTCTCCTATGCCGCGGGCATCTGGATCGTAAACCTCAACTACTGGGGCTGTAATCAATATATCACCCAACGGGCCCTGGGCGCCGATCTGCAAACAGCCCGGAAAGGTATCCTCTTCGCCGGCTTCATGAAACTGCTGATGCCGGTGATCGTTATGCTCCCCGGCATCGCCGCCTACGTACTCCACCAAAAAGGTATGCTCCAGGCGGAAATGATGAACCATAGCAAGAACGGACAAATAGTCTCCGACAACGCCTATTCCGCCATCCTCGGCTACCTCCCCAATGGACTCATCGGCCTTTCGCTGGCAGCCCTCACGGCGGCCATCGTCGCCTCCCTGGCAGGTAAGGCCAATAGCATCTCAACGATCTTCACCCTCGACGTCTATAAAAAATATATCAGCAAGGAAGCCACGGAAAAGCAAATGGTCTGGATAGGCCGGATGACGATCATGGCCGCCCTGGTGGTCTCCATCCTGCTGACCTGGAAAGATTCCCTCAACATCGGCGGCGAAGGCGGCTTTACCTTTATCCAGAAATATACCGGCTTTATCAGCCCCGGCGTTTTCGCCATGTTCCTCCTGGGTATGTTCTGGCGCCGTACCACCGGAGCAGCAGCCGTAGTGGGCGTGGTCGCAGGCTTCGGCCTCTCGGTCCTCTTCAACGTCTATGCCCCCTCCCTGTTCGGCCCCGACACCTGGTTCTATACCGCCTACCTCAACGGAAACGGCGTTTATGAGATCCCTTTCCATATCTGTATGGGCCTCTCTTTCCTCTTCACCATGCTGCTCATGATCATCGTTAGCTTCGCTGGACCAAAGATCAACCCCAAAGCATTTGTGTTGGACAAGTCGATGTTCAAGATCTCCCCGGCAACCCTGGCTACGATCGTGGTCACTTTACTGATCATTTCATTATTGTATGTAAGATTTTGGTAATTTAGCCGATCATAAATTTCCAACACATGAGTCGTTACCCCGGAGAGACCCGCATCCTGATAGCCGTTGACTGTATAATCTTCGGATTTGACGGCAACGATATAAAACTGCTATTGGTACAAAGAGGACTAAAACCCGAGAAAGGCAAATGGAGCCTTATGGGCGGGTTTCTCCAGCCGGAAGAAAGCCTCGAACAGGCAGCTAACCGCATCCTGAAAAAGCTCACGGGTCTCGAAGGAGTCTATATGGAACAAATGGAAGCCTTCGGAGACCCCACCCGCGATCCGGTGGAACGTACCATCAGCATCGCCTACTTCGCCCTGATCGATATCCACCAATATGAAAAACAACTGAGCAACGAATACCACGCCGAATGGGTCCATGTCAAAAAAATGCCCGACCTTATCTTCGATCATAAAAAAATGGTGGAAGAAGCAAAAAAACAACTCCGGTACAAAGCCGCCCTCCACCCCGTCCTCTTCGAGCTGCTGCCGGCAAAATTCACGATCCCCCAACTACAGATCCTCTACGAAGGCATCTATGATACGGCATTCGATAACCGCAACTTCAGCCGCAAAGTCCTCTCCACCGAGCTCCTTATCAAACAAAAAGAAAAGGATAAAGCCAATTCAAAAAAAGGCGCTTTCTATTACAAGCTCGACAAACGAAAGTATAAAGCCAACTTCCAGGCCTTCCTCAACTTCATCCCCAACCCCGATAAATTACTTCTCTAGGCCCGGCCGGCACCCTCGTGCATCCTCCGGCAACGTTCCCGGAAAAATTTCCCCAAAAATCAGTGCTTATTAATGCGTAGCATTTACGCAAAGCAATACCACGAACCGGTAAATTTTAACATTAACCCGGTAATTAGTAAGCCGAAGGATTTGTATTATCCAATTAGAATGGTAAATTTGACGGTTACTAGGCACAAAAAGACGTATAATTTTTTTTTATATTTTTAGTTTTGAATGGTCACAAAGTCGTGACGCGAGGGCAATTTCTATTGCCCTCTCTTTTTTTATCACAACCCATCGGCGATAATCGTACGTCTCTTTGTCAAGGCCGGATATGATAGGCCTTGGGCTGCACAAAAGCCCGGATGCCCTGGTAGGAAAGAGTCATCCCTAAACCCGAATTTTTACGACCCGACCAGGGCAGCGTAGCGCTCACCCGGTCACAACAATTCCAATAGACGGTTCCCGTATTCAACTGCTTCATCACCCGCTCCGCCCGCTCATAGCTCTTCGAATAAACAGCCGCCGTCAACCCATACTCAGTATCCGCCATCAATCCCACGGCCTCCACATCATCCTTCACCCGCTGAATACCAACCACGGGGCCAAACGATTCTTCCACCATCAGCTTCATGCCATGATGAACATCCACCAATACCGCCGGCTCGATAAAATATCCCTTCCTCTCTATCCTGCGTCCCCCATATAATAATTTAGCGCCCTTCCCGATCGCATCTCCGATCTGCCCCAGCAGGAACTCCAGCTGCACAGACCGGCTCAAGGGACCGATCTCCGTCGCCGCATCCCGCGGATCGCCAACAACCATCTTCTTTGCCTGCCCGATATACGCCCGGACGAACGCATCATAAACTCCCTCCTGCACATAGATCCGCTCCACCGCACAACAACTTTGCCCGTTATTATATACGACCCCCTCCAGCGCCGCCGCCGCTACTTTTTCAATATCCTCCACATCATCCATGACATACAAGGGATCCTTTCCTCCCAGCTCCAGCTGACAAGGCACAAGCCTGGCAGCGACCCGCTCCGCAATATGCTTCCCCGTACGATAACTCCCCGTAAAAAAATAACCATCCAGGGGCAGGTCCAACAGCCATTCCCCGGCCATCCCTTTCCCGATCACCACCTGGAAAACATCCTCCGGCACCCCCGCCCGATATAATAACCGCGCTATATGCAACCCCGTCAATGCAGAGAACTCCGAAGGCTTGTACAAGACCCCATTGCCCCCGATCAACGCAGGAATAAATACATTGACGCCAACCAGGTAGGGATAATTCCACGCGGAAATATTGGCGATCACCCCCAACGGTTCATAGACGATCTTTTCCCGCGTGGCGCCTTCCGTGATTACCCATTCCTCCGCCAGCCATCGGGCCGACTGTTCGATAAAATAACGGACACGTGTACGCGCTCCATTCAGCTCATTATAAGATTGAGCAAGCGGCTTACCCGTCTCGGCGGTCAATGTCGCCGCCAGCTCCTGTTTCTCCGCATCCAACAGCTCATACCAGCGCGCTATACAGGCAACCCTCTCCTCTACAGAACGGGCCGCCCAGGCCGCCTGCCCCCGCTTTACCCGCTGGAATTTCTCCCCCACGGAAACAGCCGTATCCTCCGCTATCTCCTGTATGATCTCTTCCGTCGCCGGATTAATAATGGTCATCTTACAACTTTTTTTTAATTTCTTCCACAAACCGGTCCCGTATGCCCTTATATAAAAAAACATCCGTCATCTTATCGACATACATCCTCTCCGGATGCCACTGTACGGCAATCATAAAGGGCTTGCCCTCCGGGTCCGCCCATTCGATCCCCTCGATCGTCCCATCCTCCGCCCGGCTGCTCACCTTCAATCCTTTCCCCAACCGGTCGATGGCCTGGTGGTGAGCGCTATTCACCATCCCTCCCGCCGCCCCACCCACAATCCCCGCCAGCAACGTACCCTCCACGACCCCCACCGCATGCTGCTTATCGACACCCGTCGAATTTTCATGCGTCTCGTCCCCCCGAAGACCCAGGTCCTGCACCAGCGTCCCGGCACAATTGACGTTGATCAGCTGCAACCCCCGGCAAACACCCAGCACCGGTAACCCATGCTCCCAGGCAAATAACAGGGTCGAATATTCAAACAGGTCCCGATCCTTCTGCCAGCCCGTCTTCGGGGATTTATCATACCCGAAAGGACCGCCATATAAGGTAGGCTCTATATCAACACCCCCCGATAACACAAGCGCATCACATTCCTTTATCGCGCCCGGATCATCGGCCACCGAAAGCCGGACGACCTCGATGGTATCGTCCTGATCCTTCAGCCAACGCACATAATTCTCGTGCTTGGCATCGGACCCGGTATATGTTAAACCGATCTTCATCATATTTGTCTCTTTTCGGATTTGTCTCTTTCGGATTTGTCTCTTTTCGGATTTGTCTTTTTTCGATCGCCTTTGTTTCTCCTATAATGCCTCCTCGTATAGTCTTTTAAAATCCTCCCGGCTGACCGGCTTGGGATTATTGGGATGACAAAAATCCGCAAAAGCCAGATCCGCCAGCGTCCCGATATGCTCCGGCTTCACACCCGCATCCCGTAACCGGACCGGAAGCCCAAGCTCCCGGTTCAAGGCGAACAACCGCTCCACAACCGCCTCCCCATTCTCTTCTTTCAATTCCATCACCCGCGCGATCCGGCGGAATTTCTCCTCGCTTCCCCCGATATTATACCGCATCCCATAAGGCAGGTTCACGGCATTCGCCAACCCATGGTGGGTGTCCAGCAGGGAAGACATCGGATGCGCCAGCGAATGCACAACCCCCAGCCCTTTCTGGAAAGCCACGGCCCCCATCAGGCTCGCGATCATCATCCGGCTCCGGGAAGCCAGGTCCGGTGCCTGCACCGCCTGCACGATAGAGCGATATATGAGGTCGATCCCTTCCAACGCAATCCCCTCACACATCGGATGGTACATTTTAGCCAGGTACGCCTCCAGGTTATGCGTCAGCGCATCCATACCCGTCGCCGCCGTAACAAAAGCAGGGAGGTCCATCGTTAACAACGGATCCGCATAGACGATCTTTGCCAGGAGCTTCGGGGAGAAAAGGATCCGCTTGCGGTGTGTATCGTCCTCGGAAATGATGGCGCTCCGCCCTACCTCGCTGCCCGTGCCGCTGGTGGTGGGGACGGTGATAAAATACGGCACTTCCTCCGTTACATACTGATCCCCGCCGATCAGGTCATCATAATCGAACAGGTCCCGGTGATGATGGATCCGCAGAACGATCGCCCTGGCTACATCCATGGCCGCCCCCCCGCCAATCCCAATGATACAGTCACGGCCAGTGGCGGAAAAAGCCTCTCCCCCCTTCTCCACATCGGTCTTCACCGGGTTCTTATGAATATCTGAAAACACTTCCGCGGAAAAACCACGTGCCTCCAGATCTTTCCGGATCTCCTGGAAAAATCCCAGCTGCGCGACCACCGGATCGGTGACCAGTAAAGGACGCCGTAACCCGTTCGCCGCAAGATGATCCGGCAACTCTTTTATGGCCCCGGCGCCAAACCGGATCGTCGTGGGAAAATTGTACTGTCGTATACTGTTAAAGTCTGTCATGTCGTATAATCCAAAGGTCTTTTATATGATCTCGAAATAGCGTTTCCATTCCCAATCTGTCACCACCCCCGAAAACTGCCTCCACTCCCATTCCCGGGTCCCGGTGAAATGCCCCACAAAACTTTCCCCAAATAATTCCTTTGCTATCGGGGAATGCTTCATGGCCTGCGTCGCCTCCCAAAGGTTTGCAGGCAATACTCCGTTACGCTTATCCGCATATCCGCTCCCCACCGTAGCTGGCACCGTCAGCTTTAGCTGATGCCGGATCCCATATAACCCCGAGGCCAGACAACCCGCCATCGCGAGATAAGGATTGGAATCCGAACCGACGACCCTCGTCTCCAGCCGGGTGGAAGCCGCACCGCCCGGCAACGCACGCAAAGCAGTGGTCCGGTTATCGATGGCCCAGGTAAGCGTAGTAGGGGCCCAGGCGCCCACCACCAGCCGTTTATAACTGTTCACCGTAGGCGCATATAAAGGAAGGAGATGCGGCAGACAATAGAGCTGCCCGGCAATATAACTTTCCATCAACGGACTCATCCCCGTCGCAGCGGCCGGATCATAAAATAAATTCCGGCTGCCATCCGCCGACCAAAGACTCTGATGAACATGCCCGCTGCAACCCGGCAAGGTCTCGCTCACCTTGGCCATAAAAGTAGGAACAACACCATGCCGGTAGGCGATCTCCTTGACGCTGGTCTTAAAAAGCACGGCCCGGTCCGCCGCCTCCAGTGTATCCGCATAGGAGATAGCCGCCTCATATACCCCCGGGCCCGTCTCGGTATGAAGCCCCTCCAACGGCACATCGAATTTTTTCAACAGATCGAACAGATCATGAAAATAGGCGCTGCCCTGCGAAGCCCTTAAAATGGAATAACCAAACATACCCTGCGTCAGAGGCTTGAGGTCCCGGATGGAACGACCCACCCCCTCTTCTTTATTGGCGATAAAATTAAACCATTCAAATTCCTGTGAAAAAAATGCCGTATACCCCTCCTCCAATGCCTGCCCGATCACTTTCTTCAACACCCCCCTCGGACATACCGGCAACGCCCCCTGCCCCCCTGCATCCCCCGCCGGACCGCCGGCGCCGCTCTGCCTTGCGGCGCTAGTCCGGCTTCCACCCGCTCCCTCCCGGAAATCGGCCAGGAAAAATGGAATGTCCTTCTCCCAGGGCACCTTCCGGAACGTCCCCGGATCGATAACCGCCGCCGCATCCGGGTACCCCGTATGCCAACCGGTAAAGGTCCCGTTGTCATAGGCAACATCCCCGGCATCCCAGCCAAAAACGACATCACAAAAGCCAAACCCCTTCTCCACTACCGACCGGAATTTGTCAAAGCTGATCACCTTGCCCCGCAGTATCCCGTCGATATCCGTAATGGCCAGCTTGACCTTCTCTGTATGCTGCCCGGCCAGCTGTTGCAGCAGCTCAGTCAGCGATTGTTGGTTGCGCATCATTGGTGGATTTTTTAATGGCCGCTTTCCGCGGCCCATAGTAAAACCAAATATAGGATAGCCCCAGTATCGAAAAATAGATAAGGGATAATTTAATATTCAGGCTGACCATGGCTACCAGGCAGACGATACCGATCACCAGCGCCACCAGCGGGAAGACCGGATAAAGGGGTACCCGGAACGGACGCACCAGCCCCGGCTCCTTCCTGCGCAACGCCAGCAAAGCAAGCATGGAAAGGATATACAGGCTCAGTGCCCCCAGGACGGAAAGCGTAATGATCTCTCCCGTCTTCCCCGACAACAAGGCGATGATCCCGATCACCATATTGACCAGCAACGCATTCACCGGCGTCTTCCGTCCTGCATGAACACGGCCAAAAACGCCAGGAATATACCTCACCCGCCCAAACTCCAGGGTCGCCCGGCTCGCGGCAAGGATGATCCCGTGAAAGCTGGCGACCAGCCCCATCAGCCCGATCGTGATCAAAAGATGATACAACCAGCCCTCCGATCCGGTGATCTTCGCCAGCGCCAGCGGCAAAGGCGAGTCCGAGGCGGCAGCCCCCGGTGAGGAATACACGATGGCCTCCCATCCCGCCACTCCGACCGAAGAAAGAAATACAAGCACACAAAGAAGGATTAACGTAGCCAACGCCCAACCAAACCCCAGCAATATGTTCCGCTGGGGACGCACGGTCTCTTCGGCTACATTCGCTACGCCCTCCAGCCCAAGAAAGAACCAGACGGCAAACGGCACCGCGGCCCATACTCCCTTCCACCCATTGGGAAAAGCGTTATGCCGCAAATTGCTCCACGAAAAATGCGGGAAGGTGACACCGGAGAACAAAAGCAACTCTCCCACCGCCAACACGGTCACTATCAGCTCAAAAGCGGCAGCAGCCTTCACTCCCCAGATATTCAGGGCCGTAAAGAACAGATAGGCCATGATCGCAATGACGGTCACGGGGATCTGCGGAAAGAAGATATGGAAATACGCCCCGATGGCAGCCGCAATGGCCGGTGGAGCAAAAAGGAATTCGATAAGCTGCGCCATCCCGGCAATAAACCCCCATTCACGGTTCAATCCCCGGGTCGCATAATCGAATACGCCGCCGGCACGGGGGATCGCACAGGCCAGCTCCGCATAGGAAAAAGTAAAGGTGATATATAAAAGAATGGCCCCGGCCGTAGCAATGGCCAGCCCCTCCGTCCCCCCCTCGGCCAGCCCCAGGTTCCAGCCAAAATACATACCGGAGATCACATACCCCACGCCGAGCCCCCATAACATCAGCGGTCCAAGCGTTCGGGATAAATTTGACATACCATGAAGATAATAAAAAAAGGGCCTCCCACCGGAAGGTCCCCTCTTTGTTCAACATTTGCCAACTAAAACCCTTTAGTTATCCCAAAATATCTTTGGCTGGAACAGCGTAACGGCCGGAACATTGTCTGCATTATAATTCAGCTCGGTTTGGGGATACAATAACCGGCGGGGTATCGAATTTCCCGAAACACTGGTCAGGACCGGCGTACCCGTACGACGCCAGAGCGTCCATACCTCGGGGTTGAGGAAAAGAGCGATATATTCCTCGGAGGCGATCTGGGCGATGGCAGCGTCTACAGAACTGGCGGTTAATGTGCCATGCGCCGCCAGGTAATTCTGGATGGTCGTTGCGTCGATCCCCAGCTTGGTCATATTGGCCTTGATCGCTGACTGGTAGAATGCCGTGGCCGCAACAAAAGACCCGCCATTACGCAAAACACCCTCGGCAGTCATGAATTGTATCTCATCAAAGGTGATAAACTCGACAGGAGAGTTGATCTTATTGTAATAGCTAAAGGCCTTCCCATCGGAACCGGTACTATCCAGGTCAAAGGCCCCATACCGGGGGTCATTCCTGGCCAGCATCGTGGCAGCCAGCGTGCTGCCGGTAAAGTTTTCGTCCGCCGGCCGGTCCCGGTAAAACTGGTACCAGGCATTGGCATCGGTTTCCTTGGTTCCAAAAATATATTGGGCGTTCCCGCTATTATCGCTCATTGCCTTGGCAAGCTCGTTCAAAGCAGTAGCCGCCATCGCAGGATTACCCTTGCTTTGATGAAGGGCCAGACGACCCTTGATCGCATGACCAAAGGCGATCCATTTGCCGGCATCCCCCTTATAGATGACATCGTTAGCTCCCGGTATAAGGGCTCCCGCGTTGGGTGATTGCAACAACGCCGTTCCGACATTGATCAGCGAAGCGATAGTGTCATAGAGACCCAACGCCTTATCATATATGGGATGCAGGATGGCATTGCCCGTGTTTCCGGTAAAGGACTGCGAATAAGGCAGATCGCCCCACAGATCGACGGACATTTGTAAGGTATAGGCCATCAGGATCCGGCCAATCCCCCCATACCGGTTGAAGCCGCCGGCATCGGCGATCTTCATCATGGTATAATCATTTTCCATGGTAGACGTATATAAGTCCGGCCATAGATTGTCAAAAGCCCCGGGATTAAGGTTGTAATTGTAATACTGCTGGGACTGGCTGGCGTTGGAGCCAAACATCTGCTGTGTCAGCAAAGCGGTAAACCGCGAAATATCCCCCCCCTGTGTATAGGCAAGGGCCGCCTCCACCGTCGGCAGCAACAGATCGGGCGTCACGGCAGCGAGCGCATTCGGGTTAATATTCTGATCGGTAAAAAAGGTTTTTTTGCAGGAAGCCGTGATCAGCAGCCCCGGAAGGATGACCAGGAAAGATATTTTATGATAAAGTTTCATTTTAATCGATTTTAGTTTGACTAAAGACCCATCGACAGACGCAGGCCCCAGCTTTTGGTGTTAGGATTATTAAAATAGTCAAGCCCTTGTGAGTTGCTGGGACCACCCAGGCTGGTTTCAGGGTCTACACCATCATACTTCGTCCATACATGCAGGTTATTTGCAAAAGCCGTCAGCGACAAGGAAGTGAATGGCCCGTTCCCAAGCATTTTCCGGGGCAGCTCATAAGAAAGACTAAGCTGCCGGATGCGGACAAAACCGCCGTTCTCGAGATCCGTTTCCTGCCCGCCGCCAAAGCTGTTCCCCGTATTCTGCCAGTAATATTCATTATAGCTGGATTGGATGGTATTGACGCCCCCCGGTCCGGGTTTATCGATCCCATTCTCGGTATGGACCACATTCCCTGCGTCGTCGATATGGCCAAGTACTCCCTTGAATACCGTTGCCTGACCACGGTTAGCCGTCTCACCGGCCGTACCCTTGTTGGCAAGGGCGCCGCGGGTGCCATTCCATAGGGCGCCGCCGTGACGCACATCGATCTGGAAGCCCAGGGCCCACCCTTTATAAGATACATTATTGATCACACTCCCGATCCAGTCCGGGTTCGGATTCCCGATGACCAGGCTGGGCCCTACCCCGCCGGGGATCGGCTGTCCGTAACTGTCAGAACCGGTCCGGTCATCGATCAACAGAGGGCTCTTCAGGTCGTTGGGGTTGGCATGAGGGGTAGTAGAACCATAGATCACACCAAAGGGCTGCCCCTTGACGGCGAAGATGCCGGCCTCTCCACCCGCTCCGAATCCACCCATAAAGAAGGTCTGAATACCGGGATAAAGCTCCACGACCTTGCTGACGTTGCGGGACCAGTTGACGATAATATTCCACTTCAGTCCGTAAGAGGTCTGAACAGGAGTTCCATCCACCGTCAATTCGAGCCCTTTATTGGTAATAGTCGTAGCATTCAGCAGCTTGGCGGCAAAACCGGTGCTAAAAGGCAGCGAGACCTGCAGGATCCCATTGGTTGATTTACTGTAATATCCGGTGGCATTAAAAGTCAGCCTGTTCTTGAGGAACCCCAGGTCGAAACCCCCTTCGTAGGAATAGGTGTTTTCCGGCTTGAGATCGGGGTTGCCGACGACGCTAATAGCCGAGCTGATCTGGTATCCTGAACTCCCATTGGCCGGGAAAGTGATGCCGCCGGTAAAACCATCGGCAAAGACGGCGCTCGTAAAGGGTGTGTTCAGACCATATAAAGGAGCATCCTTACCCACCTGTGCAAACGAAGCGCGGATCTTACCAAAGGATAAGGTATTGGTGATATTGGAGTTCTTTATCGAGGGCAGCTCCGTAAATGCCCAGCCCAACCCTACCGAAGGATAAAAGAAGTTATTATGCGCGGCAGGCAGCGTAGAAGAGGTTTCATCCCGCCCTGTAATGGTCAGGAACAACATTTTCTTATAGTTCAGCTCTGCATCCATATAGAAGGCCATAGTCCGTTTATGACCTTCCGATTCGAAACCCTGGACGGACTGGGCATTCGACAGATCATAGAAACCCCCGACGTTAAAGCCGCTCCCATTCGTGAATACATTATTTTGCGTAAGGGTGAAATAGTTTTGCCCCAGGGTCAGGGTCCCTCCGAAGTCGTCCGAAAAATTCTTGTGCAAATTGACGATAAGATCCGAGCTGAACTGCCTGTTCGTATACTCGTTCAGATAAACGGCGCCGGCAGGAGAAGCATTGGAATTGATCTCGTAGGCCGTCTTGTCATTCTGGGTGTAGACGTCCCCACCTACCCGGTAAGTAAGGCTCATCCAGGAATTGACGGTAAAATCGGCCTGAGCAAAGCCAAAGACACGGTCCACATCGGAATGGGTAGGGTCATTATTAACAACCCAAAAGGGGTTATCGTAACCTGTCCCGCCCCGGTAATCCCGCTGCGTTCCATCGATAAACTCATAGGCATCCTTGTGATCGGCGCCTGCGCTGCCATAACCGTTCGAATTATCAAAGGTGACCGGGGTACGCAATAATCCCAGCATAACGCCGGAAATATTCGACCCCTGCTGTACCTTATAGTTGCTCGAATTCGTAAAGGTCATCCCCGCCGAAGTAGTAAGCCGGTTGCTGACCTTCGTCTGTCCGCTCAGGTTAAGGGTCGTTTTCTCATATTTAGCCCGCGGAATGATGCCCGTCTGGGAAAGATTACCCAGCGAAAGACGATACCCCGAGGTTTCATTGCCCCCCGATAGGGCGATATTATTATTAAAGGTAGCCCCGGTCTTAAAGAAATTATACCGGTCATAAGGTGTTACCGGCGTCTTAGCTCCGGGATTGGATTTACCTACGATATTCCCATGTTTGTCAAAAGGATAATTCGTGGCCCCATCCCAGAACAGGGTATCCAGCTTCGCTCCCCAGGAAGTGGATGATCCCGCCTCCGGTGGAGTATACTGACCTTTATCTCCCTGGCTGTACTGGTCCTGCAGCTTCGGTAGCCGTCCCACTTTATCAAAAGTGACCGATGAATTGAAACTGACAGCCGTCCGCTTGCCGGCGCCCCCCTTCTTCGTGGTGATGACAATGGCGCCGCTGGCAGCCTGCAGACCATATAAAGCCGTAGCGGCCGGCCCCTTAAGGACATTGATCGATTCGATATCGTTGGGATTGATATCATTCCCGCGGTTGGTCGGCTGCTGACCACCGGCAAGGTTCCCCGCGGCCCCATTGACATTGGTACCCGCCGGTGCCGTTGCATCGAAGTTATTGATCGTGTTGTCGATCGGTACCCCATCGATAACGATCAGCGGCTGATTATTACCGGTCACCGAAGTAGCGCCCCGAAGCCGGAGATAAGTACCCCCGCCAGGATCTCCGGTACTGTTAATGACCGTCAAACCCGATGCCTTCCCTTCCAGTTCCCCCAGGGGATTACCCGTACCGGATTTATTCAGCTCATCGGAAGAAATTGTTTGGGTAGCCACCGTCAGCGCCCTTTTCTCCCTGCGGATACCAAGGGCGACAACGACAACTTCACTCAGCGGATTGCCACCCCCCGCATGCAATTGAATGGTTATAGGACCACTACCGTCTATCGGTACTTCCTGGGTCCTAAAACCTACTGCACTGATTACCAGCACGGCGTTTGGACGAACGGAAAGATGGAAGGCCCCATCCGGCCCGGCACTGACCCCTCCTTTCATCCCTTTAACATTAATGGAGGCGCCCGCTAAGGGTAACCCCGTAGAATCCGTAACCTTCCCTGTTACCTCCTGGTTCTGCGCCTTTGCCAGCACGGAGAACAACAGAAAAGAAACAGCCAATAGCATGACTTTTCTCATTTTGATCTTGGTTTAATCGCCGAAAGGTAAAAGCTAATTTACCCGAACGGTTTGCAAACCACCGAAACACAACAGCGATTATCCGAAAGGCTGTATCATAGCAACGATCGGTTCCCCACACCATCCCGATCCGAACGGTTGAGGCAACGCATATGTATGACTGACAGGAAGATCAGGAATGCCCGGACTGACCGGTATACTCCGAAAATAGAACAGAAGAAAAAAGCGGCCTTTGACAAAACAAAAAAAGAAAGCGTTGCAGAGGAGAAAAAAAAGAGCAGGTGGTAGAAACCACCTGCGGGTCACATGAGAAAACTTCTAGGGACAACTTTTTTAATGATCCGGGGAAGTTGCCCGTTAGAAAATTTTTAATTCCCCGGAATATGTTAACAGGATGGGATCCCGGAAAAACTTCGATTGCCTTACATTACAACGCCGAAAGATAGATTCTATTCTATAAGATCGGCAGACAAATTGACCGAAACGGTAGAATAATTGGCCGAAAGGCTGATTTATCCGGATCAACGGGGTTCATCAGCCTCCGTGGAACAACCGTTCCTCCTTATCTCCGACCGATCCCTCCCCCTTCCCGGCCGATCCATTTTCCTTTTGCAATAAATTAACTTTTCTATTACAGCACAAAAGGGGTATTTGCCGTTATTCCCGTTCTACTACACTTATAACTATTTCCCAAAAATTAAATCGTTCGCTCCAGCTGTATGGCCCAAACCCAAACTGCTATGACCAATGAACATGCCCTGAATGACAGGACGATCAAACTGGTAGGCATCCCTGCTCTGGGGATCCTCATCCCCAACCTGTCGGGGCTGATCACCAATCATCTTTACAGCTATCCCGAGCTGGCAGCCTGCTATCTTTCCTTTATCTTCGTCGCCCTCCTGGTCTGGCTGGGCAACGTCCGGCTTATGTACTTTATACGCAAGCAGTACACCTGGACAAAACAACGCTATTATCAGGTCATTATCTCCCTCTTCTTCGGCAATATCGTCTATTCCGGCGCCGTCTCCTGTATCCTCCTGAACCTCTGGAAGACCTTCTCCCGGGAAACCTATACCAACGGCAGTCCCCTTCTCAATACCGTCCTGCTGATCATCATTGCCGCCTGTTTCATCACCAATATCTATGAGATCCTCTTCCTCAACCGGGAACGGGAATATAACCAGTCCCGGATGGAACAGCTGAATATCGCCAAGGCACAGGCCGAGTTGGAAGCCCTGAAAAACCAGATCGACCCCCATTTTATTTTTAATTCGCTGAATACCCTCTCCTTCCTGATCACCCGCGACCCCCAGAACGCCCGCCTCTACAATGACACGCTGGCAAGGGTCTACCGTTATATCCTTAGCAATAAGGAAAGGGACCTGGTGCTGCTCCGGGAAGAGATCGAATTTATCAGCAATTATTTCTACCTGCTCAAGATCCGGTTCGGCAACGCGATAAGCATGATCATCGAGATCACCGACCTCTCGTCCGAAAATTTCCTGATCCCACCCATATCCCTGCAGGCCCTGGTGGAGAACGCCATTAAACACAACGAATTCAGCGAGAAGACCCCGCTGACCATCTACGTGTCCATCTCCTCCAATTATGTTATCGTACAAAACCGGATGAATCCGAGGAATTATCCCCAGCCAACCTCAAAGATCGGACTGGGTAACCTCGATAACCGGTATAGGTTACTGACCAAACGAAATATTATCATAGAAAACAATTTTCAATCATTCACCGTCAAACTACCCATCATTCGTTTCTGAATTTCAATGAATAGGTGCAACATTTGCCGCACATCTGCGTCTTATGTATAGGGGACTTGGAATGGAAGGATGAACGGTAATGACAACATGTGAATCGTAATTATTTTTGTACAACAAAACTCAGGCAGATGAAAGTTCTTATCGTAGAAGATGAACGACCCGCTTTCGAGAACATGGTAGAAGAACTCCAGGCTATCGATGAAAACATCAACGTGATCGCAGGTTGTAACAGCGTGGATGAATCCATCCGCTGGCTCAACAAAAATCCCCAACCGGACCTGATCCTCATGGACATCCAGTTGTCCGACGGGCTATCCTTTAACATTTTCAAGGCCTGTAAGATCACCTGCCCCGTCATCTTCACCACGGCATATGATAAATATCTTACCCAGGCATTCGAATATAGCAGCATCGATTACCTGCTGAAACCTATAAGTCAGGATAAATTAAAGAACGCCATCCGGAAATACAAAACGCTCCGGAACCATTTTGTCGGCAGCCACGAGAACGGCACAAACATACATTCCTACTCACCCGACTACCCCGGCAACAACCACGACCGCAAAAGATCCCGGATCCTGGTCAAAAAAGGAGTGGAATTCCAGGCCGTCCGGGTGGAAGATACCGGCTACTTCTTTACGGAACATAAGCTCATCTTCCTCGTAGACAAAGACAACCGGAAATATATGGCCGAGAAAAGCAACCTCAGCGAGTTGGAGGAAGAGTTGGACAAGAACGTTTTTTACCGTGCCAACAGGAAATATATCATCAACGCGAATTATGTCAAACGCTTCAAACCCCTCGAAAGAAGCAAGATCAGCGTAGAACTGGTGCTGCCCGTAAATGAAGAGATCATCATCAGCCAGGAAAACTCGGCCTCCTTCAAAAAATGGATCGGAGAGATCTGACCTAAAAGTGTAAAGAAAACGCCGACCCTTCCCCCTCGATCGACTGAACCTGTATGTTTCCTTTGTGCAATAAGAGTATCTGCTTACAAAGGCTTAATCCTATCCCACTCCCCGTCTTCTTGGTACTAAAAAAAGGAATAAAGATATTATCCATCACTTCGGGCGACATCCCCATCCCATTGTCCGCCACCCTGATCACCGCCCGGTTATTATTGCTGTAATGCGCCGACAAAATGATCTGCGGCTCGGGCCTGTCCTTTACCGCCTCCACCGCATTGACCACAAGATTGATCAGCACCTGCTCGATGAGGTTGGTATCGGCCTCCAGCGACAGATCCGGGTCCTTCAGGATGATCTCTATTTCGATATTCTTCTGCTCCAGCGTCGGCTGCATCAAATGATGCAGGTTCTCGAACAGATCCCGCGCATAGACCTTCTTCAGACTCAGCGTAGTGATCTTATTCAGGTTCCGGTAAGTCTCTGCAAATTTCAACAACCCTTCGCTTCGTCTCCGGATAGTACCGATCCCCAGCTCCAGGTCCTCCAGGGCCCCCGGCTGCCCCTCCAGCATACTGGCAGAAGCCTGCAACCGGTGCAGCATGGTCTCCGCCAACGAAGAAATAGGCGCCACCGAATTCATGATCTCATGCGTCATTACACTCAGCAGCTTCTGCCAGGCCTTTGCCTCGGTCTCATCCAGGGCCTCGTTCACGTCCTGGAAGGCGATCAGCTTATAGATCTTCCCATCCGTCTGGAAGGCCGTGGCCGCCATCAGGGTCTTGAGTACATTCTTGTCCTTAATCACGCTCACGACCTTGTTCTCCCCCGGACGAAGATTAAGGATCTCCTGGTACAGGACAGGGTCCCTCCTCTCCAACGATGAAATGGTCTTGAGATAGGGTACCCCCAGCATGTTCTTGAACGACTCATTCATCCACCCGATCTCCCCACCCTTATTCTCATACGAAAGAATGCCGGTATTCACCAGTTCCAGTATTTTCTGCACATAATGATACTGGGTCTCCTTCTCCCGGCTGATCAGCTTGAACGTGGAATTGATCTCGTTGAAACCCTGCCGCAACGACTGCAGCTCCAACGGGGCCTCCTTTACATCGAAATAACGCGAAAAATCCCGGTAATGAATGGACTCCACAAACTGCTCCACCTCCTGCTGCGCCTTACGATGGAAATTATAAAAATCCACCAGCTGCAGAATGATCACCGCCAGAAGGAAGACCAGGTAGGCATACATCCCCTTCACCAGCAGGAAAGAAGCGCAGGACAACGTGAGGAACATGAACAAAACCCTGATCAGTATTCTTTCCTGGTATCTTTTAAAGATCATATGTCGTATTTACTAAGCCGCCGGTACAACGCCGTCCGCGTCAGCCCCAACTCCTTGGCCGCCTTGGAGATATTACCGTTATGCTTCTCGATCACTTTCAAAATGGCATTCTTCTCGATCGTGCTCAGCTTCAGTTCCTGTGGCTCATCCGCAGCCGGCTGCCCCGACTCGATCGGCGAAAAGATCAGGTCCTTGGCCTGCAGGACATCGTCCTCCGCCATGATGACCGCCCGCTCGATAGTATATTGCAGCTCCCGCACATTGCCCGGGTAATGATACCCCTTCAGCTTCTCGATCGCCTTGGCATCGAAATCATGCGACGGCTTCATATACTTGTTCGTATAGATCCGGTCAAAATGCCGCGCCAGCAAGATGATGTCATCCTCCCGCTTCCTGAGCGGTGGAACCATGATCTCCACCGTATTGATCCGGTAGATCAGGTCTTTCCGGAACTTACTCTCATTGGCCAGCTCACTCAAAGGTACGTTTGTCGCACAGATCAGCCGTATATCGATCGGAACGGATTGATTGGACCCCAGCCGGGTCACCTGCCGGTTCTGTAAGACCGATAGGAGCTTCGCCTGCTGATGCAACGAGATATTCCCGATCTCATCCAGGAATAAGGTCCCCCCGTTCCCGGACTCAAAACGCCCTATCCGGTCCTCCCGGGCATCCGTAAAAGCCCCCTTCTTATGACCAAAAAGCTCGCTCTCAAAAAGGGTCTCGGTCAACGCTCCCACATCCACCTTGATATACGGTTTTTCCGCCCGGAGAGAATGCTGGTGGATCGCCTTGGCGATCAGATCCTTTCCTGTCCCGTTCTCCCCCAGGATCAGAATGTTCGCATCCGTCGGGGCGATCTTCTCCACCTTGAAGAATATATCCCGCATCACCTCCGACTCCCCCAACAGCTCAGACCCGATCACCGAATCCGCCGTCGAGGAATAACCATTCCCCCCCTTCTTTGTATCATTCCGTTTCAACGCCTCCTTGATGGTAGTGATCAACCGCTCATTATGCCAGGGCTTCACGACAAAATCCGCCGCCCCCTCCTTCAACGACCGCACCGCCAGATCGATATCCCCATAGGCCGTGATCATGATCACCGCGGCTTCCGATCCAAACTCCTTTATCTTCCGGAGCCAGAATAACCCTTCATTCCCGGTATTGATGGAGCTGTTAAAATTCATATCCAACAGGATCAGGTCAAAAGCCCGTTTGGACAAAATAGACCGCATGTTCTCCGGGTTCTTTTCCGTAACGACATCCGCCGCTTCCGTCTTTAACAGGAGTCTTACCGCAGTCAGTACATCCGGATCGTCGTCGATCGCCAGAATGGAGGCATTTTTTAAGTTCATATGCTAATAAAAAAAATTAAAAGAATCGTTTTCGTCGATGCAACATTCCCTTACTACAAGTATACCTTAAATATAATCGCATGGCAATTAATTTTTTATGCAAAAACCGCCGAAAGGCAAAGTGTATCAAAAGCGGACAGTTCCTGTATCAAAAATGAACTATCGATCGGGCTTTCCGCTTCTAATAAACTGTAAATCACGGGTATTGCATTCTGGCATGTGATTGATAGGATACCGATAAGAATTTTCTCATGTGTAGCCCGCCTGGTATTTCTATACCGGGTGGATTTTTCTAAAAAGGAAGTAAATTAAAAATTAAATTCTTTATCGTGGACAGAGTCATACCAAAAAAAACATGGACCTCCAAACGCCTGATGACCATCGGCGGTATAATCGCTTTAATCTTGCTGATCATCGGAAGTTTCTATGCCACTTCTGGAAAATCAAAATTAAACGTTGATTTAGAACGAATTACAATAAGTGAAGTCAAGAAGGACAGTTTCCAGGAATCCATACCCCAGAACGGTACCGTCCTCCCCCTGACCACAATCTATATCATCACCCCCGACGGAGGCCAGGTAGAAGACAGATACGTAGAAGATGGAGCCATCCTGAAAAAAGGAGATCCCATCCTGAAACTATCCAACACAGATCTGGAATTGAGTCTTTCCTCCTCCATGACAAACATCTCCAGCACCCTGGCCCAGATGCAGTTCGCAAAGGTGACGGCCGACCAGAACACCGTAAGCAAATTACAGCAGATGGCCGACGTCCAAAGCTCCTATATAGAAGCAGAGCGGGTCTACAACCTGGATAAAAGACTGTTTACCCAGAAAGTGATCGGCTCCCAGGAATTCAAACAGGCGGAGAATAATTACAACTATTACAAACAAAAAAGAGACCTCCAGCAACGGATCCTTAAATCAGATACGATCTCACGGGAACAGCAGGAACAACAGGACAAAGAATCCTATGCCCGCGCCCAGAGTACCCTCAACATCCTGAAGACGAAGGTCAACAGCCTGATCATCCGCGCTCCCCGGGACGGCCAACTGACCTCCCTGGATGCCGAAATAGGCCAGTCGAAGACACCTGGCTATGCCCTGGGACAGCTCGACGTGCTCGACGGGTTCAAAGTACGCCTGTCCGATGTCGATGAACACTATATCAACCGGATCTTTACCGGCCTGAAGGGAACTTTTAACTTCAACGACAAGAACTATATGCTGAAGATCACAAAGGTCTATACTCAGGTGACCAACGGCCGCTTCCAGGTCGACATGGATTTTGTAGGAGAAGTGCCAAAGGGCATCCGGAAAGGACAGACCCTCCAGATCACCCTGGCCCTCAGCGACGAGACCGCCGCCATCCTGATCCCCAAGGGCGGATTCTTCCAGCAAACAGGCGGTAACTGGATCTTCAAGGTCAGCGAAGACGGAAAAACGGCCTATCGGGTGGATATCCAGCTCAACCGCCAGAGCCCGGATTATTACGAAGTAATTTCCGGCCTAAAACCCGGCGATAAGGTCATAACTTCCAGCTACGAAACCTACGGCAACGTGCAGGAACTGGTTTTGAAAAAATAACGCCCGGTTTACATAATGCGATACGGCAAAATGTAACATAAGGCAACAAAAAAACGTCACAGACAAAAAACACTATATGGCACTCAAATTCCTCTACACCCTGGGCTTCCTTTTCTGCCTGAGCATCGTTGCCTCGTCCAACGAATGCACAAGACATTGTGCCGGCACCGGCGCAAAGGTTTCGGTCGCTCAACAGACAGCCCCCTCCCAGGAAGAGGAAGCCGACAATCCACCCAACGCCCTTATCCAACTACTATACATATAACAATAACGTTAAAACACTATCACCTAAACAGCATCAATATGATCAAGATCAGTGAACTCCAAAAAGTCTACCGCACTGAAGAAGTAGAAACGATCGCACTGAACCGACTGACCTTCGAAGTAAGAGAAGGAGAATTTGTCGCCGTAATGGGCCCCTCCGGTTGCGGGAAATCTACCCTCCTCAATATCCTGGGTCTCCTCGACGATCCCGATGGCGGCAGCTTTTTATTCAATGGCACCGAAGTAGCCCACTTCAACGAACGCAAACGGGCCGATCTCCGCAAACGCAATATCGGCTTCGTATTCCAGAGCTTCAACCTGATCGATGAACTCACGGTGTTCGAAAACGTGGAGCTTCCCCTCATCTACCTCGGCGTCAAAGGACCGGAAAGAAAACAACGGGTGGAAGTAGTACTGGATAAAATGCAGATCATGCACCGTCGTAACCACTACCCGCAGCAACTGTCCGGTGGTCAGCAACAACGTGTCGCCGTGGCCCGCGCCGTCGTCAATAACCCCAAACTGATCCTGGCCGATGAACCGACCGGTAACCTGGACTCCTCCAACGGCAACGAGGTGATGCAGCTGCTGACCGATCTCAACGAACAGGGCACGACGATCATCATGGTAACGCACTCTGAACACGACTCCCGCTACAGCCATCGTATCATCCGCATGCTGGACGGACAGACCGTGACGGAAAATATATTGGTATAAGGCAGTTCTCTGGTAAGGACTGGTAAATCGCAGGCAATGGTCAAGAACTATCTCAAGATAGCCATCCGCAATTTGTGGAAGCATAAGACTTTCACGATCGTTAACATAATGGGCCTGGCCATCGCCTTCGGAACAACCCTGCTGCTGTCTATGACAGCCTTCCAGGATCTGTCCTTCGATCGTTTTCACGAACAGAAGGCCTCCCTTTACCAACCCTACCTGGAAATCCACCGCCCGGCCTCCATCGACAAAGGCACTTCCGTACCGATCCCCTTTACCCCGGCCCTGAAGACAGCCTTCCCGGACCTGCACATCAGCCGCTGGGGATGGCTGGGCGCCAATATCCTCCGGTACAAAGACCACGAATACCAGTCCGATATCCGGGCCGTCGACCCGGATTTTCTGACGATGTTTACCTTCCCCCTGGTGACCGGCGACCCGCAAAAGGCGTTGAAAGACCCCGCAGGGATCGTGCTGACAGAGACCTTCGCCAGATCTGTCTTCGGAAAGGAAGAGGCGGTAGGAAAAACAGTGGAGATAAAAAAGGATACGGCCTGGCAATCCTACCTCGTCACCGCCGTCGCCAAAGACGTCCCAACCAACTCCAGCCTGCGTTTTTCAGGTCTGACCCGGTTTGAGAATTTTCCCAACTACAATACCATAAAAGACGACTGGGACAAATCCAACCACGAAGTATATATACAATTACCCCCGCTCACTACCCAAACCGCCTTTGAAGAAAAACTGAAACGCTTCGCACATACCTACTACAAAGGGGAGATCGATAAGCTGAAGACCGCCGGAGGACAACCGGACAAAGAAGGAGAATATCTCCGCGTACGGCTGATCCCCTTCACCGACCTCCACTTCGATCCCATCAGCAGTTCCGCCGGCGTCAACCGGTTCTACCCCTACCTGCTGCTCCTGATCAGCGCATTCATCCTCTTCATCGCCTCCGTAAATTTCGTCAACCTGTCCCTCGGCAGGGCCTTTACCAGGGCCCGCGAGATCGGCATGCGAAAAGTGCTGGGCGCCCGGCGGCGGCAGATCCTGTGGCAGTTCTGGGGCGAGGCGCTTATCATCAGCGCCCTCTCACTGGCCCTGGGCGTTTTGCTCGCGCTGCTGTTTTTACCGGGCTATAAATCGCTCTTCCAGCAATCGCTCTCCCCCGATATTCTACGATCCCCCTGGTTCATTACCCTGATCCTGACAGGATTCGCGCTGGTCAGTGGCCTGGCAGGCGGCTATCCCGCCTGGGTACTGTCCGCCCTTAATACCTCCCTCACGGTCAAAGGAAAGATCACGGTAGCAAAAAATCATCGCCTCCGCAACGGACTGATGGTCGTCCAGTTCATCCTGTCCGGTCTGCTGATCATCTGCACCACGATCGTCTGGCAACAGCTGAATTATATGCGGACGGCTCCGCTCGGATATGACAAAGAACAGGTCCTCAGCATCCCCATCGGCTCGCATATCGAAAAACAAAGGGCACTGGAACTGATGCGTACCCGCCTCGCCGGACTACCGGGCATACTAAGCGTCTCGGCAACGGATATCAATATGGGAAGAGGCCGGGACAATAGCTCTTCCACCTCCGTCATGGGTTTCGACTATAAAGGAAAAGAAGTACATACCAACTGGCTGCAGGTGGATTACGATTATACCAGGACCCTCGGACTCCAGCTGCTGAAAGGAAGGGATTTCTCCCGGGCCTATGGCACAGACTCCGGCGTCGTGGTCATCAACGAAAAAATGGCCGCCGCTATTGGCGAAAAAGATCCCGTAGGGATGGTCCTCCCCATTGGAGATTCCCATTTCCGGATAGCCGGCATCGTAAAAGATTTTCATTTCAGATCCCTGCACCAGGAAATAGCTCCGCTGACAATGGCCCTGATCCCGCCGTCATCCGTCAATTATATCCTGGTAAAAGTGACACCCGCCGATCTGCCCGGCTCCCTCCGCACCGTGACGGCCGTCTGGAAAGATATCAACCCCACAGCAGAAGTGGAGATCTCCTTTCTCGATGAAAATACCGACAAACAATACCGGAAAGAAGCCCGGCTATCAAAGATATTTATCAGCGGCGCCCTCATCGCTATCCTGATCTCCTGTATGGGCCTCGTCGCGATCGTGGTCCTCGTCATGGGGCAACGCACCCGCGAGATCGGCATCCGGAAAGTACTCGGCGCCACGGTCACACATATCCTTTCCCTCGTAGCACGGGAGTTCATGTTCCTGGTGCTGATAGCGGTCGTTATTGCCTCCCCTATCGCCTGGTGGCTCATGCACCGCTGGTTACAGGATTTTGCCTACCGTATCCATATCGGCCCCTGGATCTTCCTGTTCTCTGCCGCAGTGGCCCTGCTCATCGCCCTGCTCACGATCGGCTTCCAGGCGCTCAAGGCCGCCTGGGCAAACCCGGTGGAGAATTTGAAGCAAGAATAGACACGAACAGACTAAAATAACCCATATGTTTAAAAACTATTTGAAGATTGCCCTGCGCAATCTGGCGAAGTATAAATTCATTTCCTTTATCAACCTCTTTGGGTTGACCGTAGGACTCTCCTGCTGCCTGCTGATCCTGACCTATATCCTCCACGAGACCAGCTATGATAAATATAACAGCAAGGCAGACAGGATCTGGCGCGTCACCCGCCGCTTCAACAACAAAGATGGGATCGTCTCCCTCCACCTCAGCTCGGTGGCGCCACCCTTCGGACCGCTGCTGCGCAATGACTTCCCCGACATCCAAAAAATGACCCGCCTCTACCCCATCGGCGATGTGCCCATGCACTATGAAGAAAAGATCTTCACCGAAAAGGGAGTTACATTCGCAGACAATGACCTGTTCAGCATCTTCGATATCCCCCTCATCCGGGGCGACCGGAACAATGCCCTTACCGACCCCTTTTCCATAATCATGACCCCCGATGTCGCCCGCAAGTATTTCGGCGATGCCGACCCCATCAACAAAGTCATCCGCCTCGACAACAAATACAATTTCAAGGTCACAGGCATCTTCACCCCCCTGCCCTCCAATTCGCATTTCCATCCGACGGTCCTGCTCTCCTTCAATACCCTGAAGGATTCTGCCATCTATGGAGAAAAGAACCTGCAGACCAACTGGGGCAATAATTCCTTTTTCACCTATATCCTTCTTCCGGAAAACTATCCCGTCCATAGCATCGAAGCACAACTGCCCGCCTTCGTCGACCGGCACATGCCGTCCAATAAGAAAGACCCTTCCTCCAAACCCTCAAACTTTACAAAACTCTTTTTGCAAAGACTAACCGATATCCATCTCCGCTCCCATCTCGACGACGAAATAGAAGAGAACGGCGACTCCACCAGGGTCTATATCTTCGGCGCTATCGCCCTCTTTATCCTCCTGATCGCCTGCATCAACTATATGAACCTCTCCACCGCCCGCTCGACCCTTCGCGCAAAAGAGATCGGCATCCGCAAAGTGTCCGGCGCCCAACGCGGAGAGATCATCACCCAATTCCTCAGCGAATCGGTCCTCATCGCCTATATGGCCATCATCCTCGCCATCGGGATCACCTGGCTGGTCATGCCCTGGCTCAACACCCTTACCGGCCTGGAGCTTTCCATCAAAAGCCTCCTGCACACACAGATCCTCCTGCCCCTCCTGCTCACCCCCCTGCTGATCGGCACCCTCTCCGGCCTTTACCCCGCCATCTTTATGTCATCCTTCCAGCCCTCCAGGGTCCTGAAAGGTTTGTTCAAGGCCGGCGGCAGGACCATCATCTTCCGGCAGGCATTGGTGGTCGTACAATTCGGCATCTCCATCATCCTGCTCATCAGCACGGCAGTCATTTTCCAGCAACTGCACTATATGCAGAACGCCTCCCTTGGTTTCGACAAAGAAAAGATCCTGATCCTGCCCTATAACAACGGCCTCGACAATACCTATGCGTCCTTTCGTACCGCCCTCCTCAACGACTCCCATTTCCGGGAAATGACCCGCTCCTCACGGATCCCCAGCGGCCGCCTGCTGGACGAAGGCGGCGCCTCCACCGAAAGCGGCGACTCCCTTCGCCCCGTCACCGCAGATATAAAATGCCTCATCGTCGACCACGACTTCCTGAAGACCTACGGCATTCCCCTCGCCGCCGGCCGCGATTTCTCCCGCGACTATGGCACCGATACCGCTAACTTCCTGCTCAACGTAGCCGCAACCAGGGTCCTGGGTATGAAGGATCCACAACAAATGGTCGGAAAGAATTTTGGTTACGGCATGGGGAAAGGAAAGATCATCGGCGTCATGAACGACTTCAATTTCGAATCCATGCGCCAGAAGATCGTCCCCCTCATCATGTATATGGTGCCGGAAAAACAGGCAGGCAACTCGTTTGGAAATATTTCCATCAAGATCTCCGGCAATGACATGCCCGGCGCCATAGCCACGCTCGAAAAGACATGGCGGCAATATTTACCCGTGGTCCCCTTCGAATATAGTTTCCTTGACCAGCGCTTCGACGAGCTCTACAGATCCGAACAACGCCAGGGGACCCTCTTCACCAGCTTCGCCGGCATCGCGATCTTTATCGCCTGCCTGGGCCTGTTGGGTCTGTCCGCCTTCGCGATCTCCCAACGGATCAAAGAGATCGGCGTCCGGAAAGTGCTCGGAGCCAGCACCACCAGTATCGTTCGGCTCCTGTCCCTCGATTTCCTAAAACTGGTAGCCGTCGCCGCCCTGATCGCCTTCCCCGTCTCCTGGCTTGTCATGCACAACTGGCTCCGCGACTTTGCCTATCGCATTTCTATTCAATGGTGGGTTTTTCTGGTAGCCGGTATCCTGGCAGCCGCCGTTGCCCTGGTGACGATCAGCTTCCAGGCCATCCGGGCCGCCCTGGCCAACCCGGTAAAAAGTTTAAGATCGGAATAACGGAAGCAACATTTTCCCGCTTGCCGGCGACCTTAGCCTACTCATCGTCATAAACCCGCAATATGATCTCTAACTTTTTCATCATAGCCATCAGAAACCTCCGAAAACACAAGGTCTTTTCCTTTATAAATATCTTCGGACTCGCCCTTGGCATCGCCGCCAGCCTGATGATCCTCCAATATGCCCGCTATGAGCTGAGCTACGACCGCTTTGAACCAAACGCCGGCCGCATCTACCGCCTGCAGCTGGACCGCTACCATGATGGAAAACTGGCTACCCGCTGGGCGGCTGGCGCCACCGGCATCGGCCCCGCCGTCAAAGACGCCCTGCCCGAAGTGGAATCCTTCGCCCGCCTGGCAGGCAGCGGCTCGATCGTATCCTATAAAGACAAGGAATTTCGCGAAAAGAGGATCTTCTTTACCAACGATGCGTTCCTTTCCATGTTCTCCTATCCCGCCCTGCAAGGCACGGTCAATGGCGCACTAAAAGATATTTTCACGGCCGTCATCACGGCTTCGACCGCCCGTAAGTATTTCGGCGCCGAAGACCCGCTGGGAAAGATGATCAGCATGAATAAAAGAGATTTTTTCAAGGTCACCGCCGTCGTACCGGATCCCCCCGCCAATACCCACCTGAAGTTCGATATCCTCCTCTCCTGGGCTACGCTGCTCAAATGGAGAGGCCCCGAACTAGAAACCCGCTGGAACTGGGATGGGTTTTTTAATTACATCCTCGTCCGCCCCGGCACCGATCCGAAACAACTGGAAAAAAAGATAGCCAGCGTCGTACAGGCTAAATGGGGAGAAGAAATGAAATCCGTCCACGAAGGAATGGTTTTCCACCTCCAGGCCCTTCCCGATATCCACCTCTACTCGAATTATATGTTCGAAGCAGAAGTCAACGGTGACGGAAAGTCAGTATACTTCCTCCTCGCCATCGCCGTCTTTATCATCGTTATCGCCTGGATCAATTATATCAACCTGGCAACGGCCCGCTCCATCGAACGGGCAAAGGAAGTAGGCGTCAGGAAAGTGCTGGGCTCCCTCCGCCGGCAGCTGATCAACCAATTCCTTTTCGAATCATTACTGATCAACGGACTCGCCGTCATCCTGGCCTTCCTGCTGATCCTGGCCTGTCTGCCCCTGTTCAACGCCATCACCGGAAAGGAACTTCATTTTTCCCTGTTCAAAGACCCCCTCTTCTGGGCAGTCCTGGCCGGCCTGTTCATAACCGGCACCTTCCTCTCCGGCCTCTATCCCGCCTTCGTCCTCTCTTCCTTTAAACCCATCGCCGTATTAAAAGGAAAGTTATCAAAGACGGGTCACGGCGCCTTCCTTCGCCAATCCCTGGTGATCATCCAATTTATTGCCTCCGTCATCCTCATGGTCGGCACCTTCGCCGTATACCGCCAGTTGCACTTTATGCAACACCAGGACCTCGGTGTGCAGATCAGCCAGACCCTGGTCATCAAAGGACCCGGCGTCCTCGACTCCACCTACACGGCAAAGTTAAGTGGCTTCAAAACGGAAGCGCTCCGTCTGCCCGGCGTACAAAAAATGTCCCTCTCCACGGAAGTGCCGGGTAATAAAGTGGGCTGGAATGCCGGCGGCATCCGTCTCGTAGGCAGCGATCCCACCACGGGCGACCAATACCGGATCATCGGCATCGACCATGATTTCCTCGACGCATTCGGTCTGAAACTCCTCAAGGGAAGGAATTTCTATACCGGTACGGCTGACTCTCTCTCCGTCCTCTTCAACGAAGCAGCCACAAAAAAAATAGGTTTTAAAAATCCCGAAGACGCGATCAACAAAAGGATCGAATTCTGGGGCAGACAATATACGATCGTCGGCGTCGTCTCCAACCACCACCAGGAATCCCTCCGGCAGGATTATGACGCCCACATATTCCGGTATTTCCCCGACGCCAACTCTTATTATTCCCTAAAACTGACAGCCAGCCAAAACAACTGGTCCGAACTCGTCAGCGCGGTACAAAACCAATGGAAGACCTTCTTCCCCGGCAACCCCTTCGAATATTTTTTCCTCGATGACCACTTTGCCGATCAATACAAGGCCGACCGGCAATTTGGTCAGACCTTCGGCCTCTTCGCCGGTCTCGCCATCTTCGTATCCTGCCTGGGCCTCCTGGGATTGGCCGCCTTCGTCACCAACCAGCGCACAAAAGAAATAGGGGTCCGCAAGATCGTCGGCGCCAGCATCTCCAGCATCCTCCTGCTCCTCACAAAGGATTTTATCCGCCCGGTGCTGATCGCCTTCGTCATCGCCATCCCCATTACCTGGTACCTGCTAAAAAAATGGCTGGACAATTACGCCTTCCGGATCACGATCAGCCCCTGGCTCTTTATCCTGCCCGGCCTGCTCATCCTGGCGATCGCCATCCTCGCCGTCAGCACCCAAACCCTGAGAGCCGCCTCCGCAAACCCATCAAAAAGCCTGAGAACAGAATAAACCCATTATTAGCAAACTATCATCGTTCTAACACCAACCGCAAACGACTCTTATGATCAGAAATTATTTTCGCGTCGCCTTCCGCAACCTGTGGAAGAACCGTTCCGTCAATTGGATCAATATCATCGGCCTCTCCGCAGGCATGACCTCCGCCGTCCTGATCTTCCTCTGGGTACAGAACGAAATGACCTATGACGCCTACCATCCACAGGCAGATCGTATCTATCGCACCACGGCACACCTGACAAAGGCACACCTGACCTGGCCCTCCTCCCCGCTGCCTCTTGGCAACGCCCTGAAAGAAAGCGTCCCCGAAATAGAACAGACTGCCTCCATCGTGTTTACCTACAATACCATCTTTTCTGTCCACGACGAACTCTTCCCGGAAAAGAATGGCGCCTATGTAGACAAAAGCTGGTTCGACCTGTTTCATTATGATTTTATACAAGGCAGCCCATCCTCCTTCCTCCAACAACCCTTTAGCCTGCTCCTTACCGAGTCCAAAGCAAAAAAATATTTCGGCAATAACAACCCCATCGGACAAACGATCCGCATCGATACGGTCAACTACCAGGTACAGGCCGTGGTAAAAGACAACCCATCCAATTCAAGCTTTCAGAGCGACTTCCTGATCCCCCTCGGCGCCCTGCAGGCCAGTTCCCAACGCTGGAAGGATCTCATGATCTGGGATAATTTCAACGCCCTGACTTTTCTGAAACTACGACCGGGCGTCGACAGCAAAAGAATAGCCGCCAAGATCACCGGCATTACGTCCACCAACCCCAAAATGACCAATGTCGTACTGGATCTTGAACCCATAAAAGAAATACATTTCGAGACGGACCTGACCTCCGACGGGAAGATAGAACACGCCAACCGGAAGACGGTCTATATCTTCAGCATCCTGGGTATCTTCCTGCTGGTCATCGCCTGTATCAACTACGTAAACCTCACAACCGCCCGGGCCAGCCTGCGCGCAAAAGAAGTAAGCATCCGCAAGATCGTAGGCGCCGGCAAACAATCCCTTTTTATACAATTCATCCTGGAATCCCTGCTTATCAGCGCCCTCTCCATCCTGATCACGGTTGTCCTGGTCAGACTAGGCCTTCCCTGGTTCAGAGAACTTACCGGGAAAAGTTTTACAAACCCCCTGGCCTCCGCCGCCATGTGGAAGATCATCGGCATTACCCTGCTCACGGCAACGTTCCTCAACGGCATCTATCCCGCCGTCCTGCTCTCCTCCTTCCAACCGCTGAACGTTTTTAAAGGAGCCGGCATCCTTAAAATAAAAGACGCCTGGTTTCGGAAAAGCCTTGTGATCGTACAATTCTCCTTTTCCGTCATCCTCATCGTTTGTACGCTCGTCATACAACACCAGTTGAACTATATCCAAAAGTCAAACCCGGGTTATGACCGGTCCCAACTCTTTACCTTTCGCCTTCCCTGGACTATCTTCAAGGGACAGACAGACCCGCTAAAAGGACCCACCCTCGCCCTCGACGGTATCAAACAGGAACTCCTCTCCCATACCAGTATAGCCGGGACAACCGTCGCCAACCAATCCATCGTCAATCTGGGCAGCACGAACTTTGGCTCAGCCGACTGGGATGGACACGACACGGCTTTCCGCCCAATTGTCTACAACGTCAACACGGATGAGGATTATAAAAAAGTATTCCGGATCGAACTGGCGCAGGGCCGCTGGTTCGAGCCAAATAACCCGATGGACCAGCATAATTTCATCATCAACGAGACGATCGCACGCGAATTTAATATCCGCCAACCCATAGTGGGCCAGCGTTTCACCTTCCTTCGGGATACCGGAAAGATCATCGGCATCGTAAAAGACTTCCATTTTGCCAGCCTTCATGACAAGATCGCCCCCCTGGTGATCTTTAACCGGCCCGGCGGACGCACAAGCTTCTTCGTCAAGACACAACCGGGTAAGACCCCCGAGGCACTCGCCTTTGCCAAAACGCTCTTCCAACGGTACAACCCCGGCAAACCCTTCGAATACAGCTTCCTCGACGAAGAATTTGATCTGCTCTATAAAGCCGATGCCAAACTCTCCACCCTGATCCTGCTCTTTTCCATCATCGCCATCCTGATCTCCGCCCTGGGCCTGTTCGGGCTCTCCGCCTTTACCGCCGAACAACGGACCAAAGAGATCGGTATACGTAAAGTGCTGGGCGCCACGGTTACAGGCATCGTTGCCCTGCTGTCAAAAGACTTCCTCCGGCTGGTCGGCCTGTCCATCCTCATCGCCACGCCCATCGCGGGATGGGCCATGTATAAATGGCTCCAGGATTTTGCCTACCATATACCCCTGCAGTTAAGTATATTCGTACTGGCAGGAGCCCTGGCCATCCTCATCGCCCTGGTGACGATCAGTTTCCAGTCCATAAAGGCAGCCAGGAACAACCCGGTCAAAAGCCTGAGAACAGAATAAATAATCATATGCCGCAAAGCCAATTCAAGACCGCCATCCGGCAATTCCGGAAATATCCCGTTTTCTCCCTGATCAACCTGGGAGGACTTTCCATCGGCATCGCCGCCTCCTTTATCCTCCTCGTCTATTCGCAGCGGGAACTAAGTACCGATAGCCAGTTCCGCGACGCCGGCAGGATCGTCCGCATCGGCACGGACTTCTTCCAAATGGGGCCCTTTGCCGTAAGCCAGCCCATGCTGCGCGACCTGGCCCTGGTCTCCTGTAAGGACGTGGAAGATGCTACCGCCATCAGGACCGACAAAGACGCGCCGGTCCGGACCAGCACACAGGACAGGGCCTTCACCGGCAACACACTCTATTATATCGATTCTTCTTTTTTCAATATCTTCTCCTATGAGACCGAGGCAGGTATAATTCCCCGCCACGGCCTGTCCCCGGCAGAGGCGATCCTCGCCGCATCCGATGCACACAAATTCTTCGGCAAGGAAGACCCCATCGGCAAGACGATCTATATCGGCAAAGAGATGAGCCCGCGTACCGTCGTCGCCGTGCTGAAAGAGAGCTTTTCAAAATCACACCTGGATCCGCACGTCCTGCTCCGTCAGCCCCCCGATCCCAATACCGGTTCCGTGAACTGGTCCTCTGCCGAACGCTACAATTATCTCAAACTAAAACCACAGGGCTCCATCGCGGGTCTGAATAACTGGCTCGAACGCCTTCGTCAAAAAGTCATCTATCCCGCCAGTCATTCTACCGACTCCTATGACAAATGGAAAGCCACCGGTTCAGCCGTCTCCTTTGTCGTCGAGCCCCTGGCCGATATCTACTTCCATTCGACTCTCGACTTCGATCTTTCCCCTGGAGGCAACCTCACCCAGGTAAAACTGCTCAGCGCGATCAGCATCCTGCTCATCCTCCTGGCGATCATCAACTATATCAACCTGGTCACCGCCCGCTCCTCCATCCGGGCAAAAGAAATAGGACTAAAAAAGACCTTCGGCGCCGCACGCGGCCGCCTGATCGTCCAGCTGCTAAAAGAATCCCTCCTCTTCAGCACATTGGCCATGCTCCTCTCCTGCGGTCTGATCCAGGTGATCCTCTTTCTCTACCAGTCCTCCACCGGCGCCGCCCTGACAGGGCCGATTCCCTTCCTCTCGGCCAACTATGCCTGGCTGATCCTGTTCTCCCTCGGCGTAGGACTGCTGGCAGGCATCTACCCCGCCCTCTATCTCACCGGCTTCCGCCCGGGCCTGATCGTCCGCTCCACCGGCAGCGCCGGCAGGAACAAACCCTGGCTCCGCAATAGCCTGGTGACGCTTCAATTTGTCATCGCCACTGGCCTCCTCTTCGTCTCCCTGGTCGTATATAGCCAGTTGCAATACATGAACAAAAAAGATAAGGGACTCCGCACCGAAGGTGTGGTCATGGTCGACAACATCGACGCCCTGAAAGACCGCGCCGATGCCTTCCGGCAATTGATCGATCAGCAATCCCAGGTAGCCTCGACCAGCTTCTGCAACCGGGCTCCCGCGGGTAACTCCGTGGTCATGGGCTCCTATCGCGCCGCAGGAATGCCACAGAATCTGTTCCTCCAAACCTTTCCGGTGGACGACAGCTATATCTCTACCCTGGGCATACGGCTCGCCGATGGAAGGAACTTCAACAAGAACCTGCTCTCGGATACCAATTCCCTTATCCTCAACGAATCGGCAGTAGCCGCCATGGGTCTGTTCAAACCAATCGGCACCCTCATCAATGGCAGCGAACGGGTCATCGGCGTCGTAAAAGACTTTAATTACTTGTCCATGCGGACAAAGATCGCCCCGGCCATCCTCCGGTTCAATCCAAAAGGAAACACCCTCGTGATCCACCTCCGCAGCGGCCATACCACCGCCTTCCTCGACTGGCTCAACCAGACCAGCCGCCAATTCCTGCCGGATGACCCGCTGCAGATCAGCTTCCTCGACGATAACTTCGCCCGCTTCGCAGAAAAAGAACGACTGCTCGGAAAGGCGATCACTTTCTTTACCGTCCTTGCCATCCTGCTCGCAACCCTCGGCCTCATCGGTCTCACCCTCTTCACGATCGAAAGACGGACAAAAGAGATCGGCATCCGCAAAGTGCTGGGCGCCACCCCTTCGAATATCCTGACCCTCGTCTCCGGCAACTTCATCCGTCTCGCCGCAGTGGCCGCCACAATAGCCCTTCCCCTTAGCTGGTGGCTGATCCACCGCTGGCTGGAGGATTTTGCCTATCGGGTGACCATCGGCGTTGGAACGTTCTTGCTAACCGAATGCCTGATCCTGCTGATCGCCTTTTCCGTCATCAGCCTGCTGACCCTGCGGGCCATCGCCGCCGACCCGGTAAAAAATTTGCGGACCGAATGATCACCGGATAACCATTATGCCAAACACTATCATATGATAAAAAACTATTTCATAACGGCCCTGCGCAACCTCCGGAGAAATAAGATCTTCTCCCTGATCAATGTCCTGGGCCTGGCCATCGGTATCAGCGCCGCCCTCGTCATCTACCTGATCATCCAATATGACTTTAGCTTCGAGAAATTCCAAAAGGACCGGGACCGTATCTACCGCGTCGTCAGCGATATGAAATTCTCCGGCGAACCCTATTACAATTCCGGCGTCCCCTGGCCCCTGTCCCAGGCCGCTCCCAACGAGATCAGCGGGATCGAAGAATATGCCGCCTTCTGGACCGGCAGCCCAAAAGTGACGATCCCCACCACGGCATCGGCCAAACCAGTCACCTTCAAGGAACAGGACAACATTATCTTTACCGACGTCCATTATTTCAACCTCTTTCCCTACTATAAATGGCTGGCAGGTACGCCTGCCGGCGTATTGAACGACCCTTTCCAGGTGGTCCTCACAAAAAGCCGCGCCGCGGTCTACTTCCCCGGTCTCTCCCCTGCCCAGATCATCGGGAGACGATTGACCTACGATGATTCCATTAACACGACCGTTACCGGTATCGTCGGCGATCTGACGGAAAATACCGACTTCACCTTTAAGGAATTTATCTCCCTTGCCACCTTCAAGGCAAGCGGATTGATAAAAAGCATGGGTATCGAAGACTGGGGCAGCATCAATTCCTCCTCCCAGTTCTTTGTAAAACTCAACCCCCGGATCATGCCCGGCCGCATCGAATCCCAATTGATGCAGTTGAGGAAAAAGAATAAGAAAGACGAGAAACAAGACGACGCTAATAGTTTCGCACATCGCCTGCAACCACTCAGCGATCTTCACTTCAACGAACACTATGGTAACTACGACCAACCACTGGGCCATAAATCAACACTCTATGGACTGATGCTCGTAGCCATTTTTCTGCTGGTGCTTGGCTGCATCAACTTTATAAACCTGACGACGGCCCAGGCCTCGCAACGCGCCAAAGAGATCGGTATCCGCAAGACGCTTGGCAGCTCCGGCAGCCAACTGCTGCTCCAGTTCCTGGGCGAGACCTTCATGCTCACCTTCCTGAGCCTGGCCCTATCCCTGGCACTGGCACCCTGGCTGCTGCATATCTTCTCCGACTTTATTCCAAAAGGCCTCCACTTCAACCTGCTGCACCAGCCAGGCATCCTTCTCTTCCTGCTGGCCCTGCTCATCATCGTAACCCTGCTCGCAGGTTTTTATCCCGCCTTCCTCCTGTCCCGCTACCAGCCGGTCCTGGTCCTGAAGAACCAGGCCTTCGGAGACACCGCCACCACCCGCAAAGCCTGGCTGAGAAAGACACTCACCATCTTCCAGTTTACGATCGCACAGGCCTTGATCATGGGCACCCTAATCGTCGGCCAGCAGATCCATTATTCCATCAATACCGAACTGGGATTTAAAAAAGAAGCCATCGTCACCTTCGACACACCCTATACCTGGGGCAGAAAGGATAACCACCGCTTCGCCCTGCTCGACAAGATCCGCGCCATCCCCGGCATCGAGCTGGCCACGATCGGCAGCGCCCCCCCATCCAGCGGGAATACGATGTCCAATTCGTTGACCTATAAGGATGGGAAAAAAGAGACCCATGTCGAGCTCCAGATAAAATACGGCGACAGCAATTACTTTAAAATGTATCAGCTCCATCTCCTCGCCGGCCGCCTCGTCGAACCCAGCGATACCATGCGCGAGCTGCTCATCAACGAAACCTGCCGCAAGCTTCTCGGATTCAAAGACCCGCAGGAGGCCATCGGCAAGCTGATCGGTAATGTCCCGAAATATCCTATTATCGGTGTGATGGCAGACTTCCACCAGGCATCCCTCCGTACACCTATCAAACCCCTGGCCCTCTCCGTCGCTACCGGCAACGAATTTACCATCCATATCAGCCTGCATCCCCAGATCGCCGGGGCAGCCCTCTGGTCAACCACACTCGCCCGCGTCGGAAAAGCCTACAAAGAGATCTACCCCGAAGAGGATTTTAAATATGACTTTTTCGATGAAAGCATCGCCAAATTCTATACGTCCGAACAAAATATGGCCCGTCTGCTCAAATGGGCTACCGGTCTGACGATCTTTATCAGCTGCCTGGGACTCGCCGGTCTGGTCATCTATACAACCAACCTCCGCACAAAAGAGGTCGGTATCCGCAAAGTGCTGGGCGCCTCGGTGGCCGGTATCGTTTCGCTGTTGTCAAAAGACTTTGTAAAGCTGCTGGGCATCGCCTTTCTCATCGCCACACCTATCGCCTGGTGGGCCCTCCATAAATGGCTCGAGAATTATGCCTACCGGATCGCGATCAGCTGGTGGATCTTCCCCCTTAGCGGAGCATCGATGATCGCGATCGCCCTGCTTACGATGAGCATACGCACGATCCGGTCCGCCATGGCAAATCCCGTAAACAGCCTGAAATCCGAATGACAGACCCGCCCCCAATAACGACCCTTCCTGGACCAGCCGCTACCGCATCTTCTGGCCAAAAGTGTATCGAAACCGGACAGGTCTTGTTGCGAAACCGGACTACCGTTTGGCCAAATGCCACACAAATAATTGTATATCAATTATTTATATTCTGGCATGTGATTGCTATTGAATCGTAAACTCTAATTCACACATATGATTGATCTTAAACGTATCTCAAAATGGGTTAATGTAGGCGGAAAACCCAATTTCATATTAAAGGATATCAACCTGCATATCAATGAAGGCGAGTTCGTGTCTATCATGGGACCCTCCGGTTCGGGGAAATCCAGCCTCCTCAATATCATCGGGATGCTGGACGACGCCTCCGAAGGAGAATACTTTTTTCTCGAGCAGGCCGTACATACCCTGAAAGAAAAACATCGTTCGCAACTCTACAAACAATATATCGGTTTTGTATTCCAGGCCTATCACCTGATCGATGAGCTCACCGTCTACGAAAACATCGAGACACCGCTCATTTATCAGAACGTAAAATCGTCTGAACGACAGGCCATGGTGGCAGATATACTCGATCGCTTCCAGATCGTTGGAAAAAAAGACCTCTTCCCTACCCAACTGTCCGGCGGACAACAACAATTGGTAGGCATCGCCCGCGCCCTCATCGGCAAACCAAAACTGCTCCTCGCCGATGAACCCACCGGTAACCTCAACTCCCGGCAGGGCGAAGAGATCATGGACCTTTTCCGCCAGCTCAATAAAGAAGGCGTGACGATCATACAAGTGACCCATTCAGAAAAAAATGCCGAATACGGATCAAGGATCATAAACCTGCTCGACGGAAGAGTAGATAAATAGAAACAAATCATCCTCCGTACCGGGAATAACCATAATTAAGTAAATATGCGAACTCAGAATATCTTTGCGGTGCTGCTGCTCCTGCTCCTCTCATTTACAAAACTTCAGGCACAGACCGCCACAGGCGCCCCGGACCCTACCGGCGCCACAAACATCGGCTCCACCCTCACCGTTAAGCAGGCCGTTGACATCGCTATAAAGAACAACCTGGTCATCAACCAGGCAGACCTGCAGTCTCAAACCTATAAGGTTGCCTTCGATCAGTCCTGGGAATACATGCTGCCAACCCTGGGCATCACCGGCAGCGAGGGTATCAACTTCGGACGAAGCCTCAACACCTCCAACTATACCTATGTCAATGCACAGACCGGTACAGGCAACTATAATCTGAATGCCAATCTTCCGATCTTCCAGGGTCTGCAACTGCAGAATGCGGTAAAACAAAACCGTTATGTCTATCAGGCCAGCAGACTTGATCTCCAATTCCAAAAGGACAATATCACGCTAAGCGTCCTGACGGCCTATCTGCTGGTCCTGAGCAACCGCGATCAGTTGGCTACTATCCTCGCACAACAGGATGCCGATACCGTACAGCTCCACCGGCTCGAGAACCAGAACCGGGAAGGCGCCCTGCTGGTCTTGTCCAATCTCACCGATCTCCAGGGACAGGTAGCCCAGGACCTGATCAACATCGCCACAGCTACCAATAACCTCGAATCATCCAAGGTCAACCTCTTCCAACTGCTGAACGTACCCTATAAAAGAGACGTCCAATATGAGAATAGCGTTAATACCGCCGATATCGCCGATTACCAGGCGTCCTCCGACAGCATCTACCAGTCTGCCTTACGCATAGTCCCGAATATCCAATCTTCAGACCTGAAAGTAAAGGGATTTGAAAAGGCGCTGGCGGTAGCCAGAGGCGCATATTTGCCCACCCTGTCCTTCTCGGGCAATGTCAATTCCTATTTCAACGGTGCGGCCACGGCACCAAACACTACGAACAAAATCGACTGGGGCACACAGTTCAAAGACAACCGGTCGGAATATATCGGTCTCAACCTTTCCGTTCCGATCCTCAACGGCTTCCGGGTCCGGAATAACGTCCGGAATGCAAAGATCAATCTGCAGAACTCACGCCTCACCGCAAATAATACCCGTCTGGCGCTGCAACAGTCCGTGGAATTAGCCTTTCAGAACATGATCGCCGCTTACAAACAATACAAATTCTATAACGACCAGGCCATCGCCTACGCAGAATCCTTCCGCATCACCAATATCCGGTTCACGGAAGGCGTAATTACCGCCGACGTCTATATTTTGGCAAAAGCACGCACCGACCAGGCAGCCACCAACCTGGCAGCCGCAAAATACGCGTATATCTTCCGGACAAAAGTGCTGGATTATTACCAGGGCAGGCTCTCCATTCCTTAACTTATTTCGATAGCCATTCACGCAGGTGGGTGGCTATCTTTACTCCCTCCACCATAAAACCATCATGCCCGTACGCGGAGTCGATCTCCACCAGCCGCGCATCCGGCAAACACCGGGCAATATGACGCTGCTCTTCCACCGGACAGAGAATATCGCTATCGATCCCTATGACCAGCGTCGGCTGGGTAATGCCCTTTAATACCTCGTCCAGTTCCTTCCCCCGCCCACGGGCCAGCTGATGACTATCCATCGACTTGGTAAGCAGCCAGTAACTATATGCATTGAACCGCTCTACGAGCTTATCCCCCTGGTAACGGATATAGGAGGAGGCCCGGAAATTATCCAGTTTCTCGGTATCCGGGTCGGTCTGCTTCTGCACCATGATCCCATAATTACGATAGGTCAGGATACCAATGGCCCTGGCCGCTTTCAGCCCCTTTTCACCTGCCTCCGGCAACTCCGCCAGCCAGGTGCCGTCGGCCTCGATGGCCAGCCGCTGCGCCGTATGCACGGCGATCCCCCAGGCACTCTCCGAGGCGGAAGTGGCGATCAGGAATAACCGGCCGATCACCTCCTTTTCCATTACACTCCATTCCAATGCCTGGTATCCCCCCATACTGCCTCCCATCAATAACCCGATCTTTGAAATACCCAGGTGCTTCCGCAACAGGATATGCGCCCTGACCATATCCCGGATCGTAAGGAGGGGCATATGGCCATAAAACGGCTGCCCCGTCCGGCTATCCACGCTCAACGGTCCCGTACTCCCATAACAGGACCCCAGGATATTGGCACAGACAATAAAGGACTCCGCCGGGTCGATCGCCGCCCCCGACCCCACCACCCCCGGCCACCAGCGGGCAACATCGGAATTGGCAGTAAGGGCATGACAAACCCACACCACATTGCTCCCGTCGGCATTTAATTGACCATACGTATGATAGGCGACCGTAATACCAGGGAGGGAAAGTCCCCCTTCCAGATCGAAAGGGCTGTCATATGTAAAATAATTCATGGACCAGTTTCTCTATTTCGGTGCAAAGTAAAGGCTAATGCCGGAAATGCCGCCATAAAAAAAGTAGGGCATTTTCAACAAATTTCCAATGTCTGCCACTGAACAAACCGTCTCCGACGGTTTTGCCGGAAATGCCCTCCGTCTCCGATGGTTTATGCGTAAATTTGCAAAAATCTTTATTATGACACGGATTGAGTTGAACAGGGTTAACGGCGACTTTGGCTTCGAGGCAAAAGACTCCGCCGGACACACGGCACACATGGACAGCAGCCCCGAAACCGGCGGCATCGACTTTGGCATTCGCCCCATGCAAATGCTGCTGATGGGACTCGGAGGCTGTAGCGGCATCGATATCGTCTCGATCCTAAAAAAACAAAGACAAACCGTAGAGGGGTTCAACATGGTCATCGAAGGCGAACGGGAGACAGGTAAGGAACCCTCCCTCTGGAAGAATATCCATATCGTTTTTCACCTCAAAGGGAACATCGACCCCGACAAGGCCCGCAAAGCCTGCGAACTGTCCATGGATAAATATTGCTCCGTGGCCGCTACCTTAAAAGAAGCCCACTGCCATATCACCTGGGCCGTAAAAGTAACTCCTCAATAAGTTAACTGTATAACATCTATCATATGTCCCAGCAACGCATTACACAGGCGATCCGTATCCGCACCGACCGCACCCCCGAAAGAGAACATTCTTCCCCCCTCTTCCTTACCAGCAGCTTCTGCTTCGACGACGCCGAACAGATGCGGGCTACCTTCGCAGACGAGAACGACGATAATATCTACAGCCGCTTCAGCAACCCCAACGTACAGGAATTTATCGACCGTATGTGCGCCCTCGAAGGAGCAGAAGATGGCTTTGCCACCGCCTCCGGCATGAGCTCGGTAGTAGCCTCCTTCCTCGGCCTCCTGAAGAAAGGCGACCATCTCATCTCCTGCAACGCCATCTTTGGAAGCACCCACACGGTCATCAGCAAGTATCTGCCGAAATTCGGCATCGAATATACCTACGTGGACGCCGCCAACCCCGCTACATGGGAAACCGCTATCCGGCCCAATACAAAAATGATCTACGTGGAGACCCCGACAAACCCGGGCCTGGATATCATCGACCTGGAAGCTGCCGGCCAGCTGGCCCGCAAACACCGGCTGATCTTTAACGTGGATAATTGCTTCGCTACCCCGATCGGCCAGACCCCCATCGACTTTGGCGCCGACCTGGTCGTCCACTCCGCCACAAAATGGCTCGACGGACAAGGCCGCGTCCTGGGTGGCATCGTGCTGGGAAAAAAAGAGCTCATAAAAGAGATCTTCGCCTTCTGCCGCAGCACGGGTCCCTCCCTCTCCCCCTTCAACGCCTGGGTCCTCAGCAGAAGCCTGGAAACATTGGACGTACGGATGGAACGACATTGCTCCAACGCCCTCTACATCGCAAAGGCGCTGGAAGGACATCCAAAGATCTCCACGCTACGGTATCCCTTCCTGCCCAGCCATCCCCAATACGAAATAGCGATCAAACAGATGAAGAACGGCGGCGGCATCCTCTGTTTCGAACTAAAAGGAGGACTGGACAGCGGACGAAAATTCCTGGACAATCTAAAGATCCTTTCGCTCACGGCAAACCTGGGCGATACCCGCAGCATCGCCTCCCATCCCGCCAGCACCACCCATGCCAAACTTACACCGGAAGAAAGACAGGCCGTCAATATCACCCCCGGCCTCATCCGCATTTCCGTCGGACTGGAACACCGCGACGACATCCTCGCCGATATCCTTCAAGCCATCGACAAATCTTAGCCACCATCCACCGCCATTGCATTAAAAAAGCCCGACGATTGCCGGGCTTTTCTTTTTTATTTAATGTCTCATTTTATCTATTCTCCCCAGATCTCCTCTTTCCCTTCCAACCACAATCTGACCAGCTCGGTCGTGACGGATTTCGGTCTTTCCAGCGGGAAACTCAATGCCCGGTCCCAGCAAAGACTGGCCAGCACACCCAACGCCCGGCTCACACCGAACAGAACGGTATAAAACTCATACTCGACCAGCCCATAATGTACCAGCAACGCACCACTATGGGCATCTACATTCGGCCAGGGATTCTTGATCTTCCCCAACGACTGCAAAATAGGAGGTACCGTCTCATAGATATTCCAGACGGTCTGTACAAGCGGATCGTCCGCCATATGCTTCTTGCCAAATTCCATCTGGGCGGTAAAACGCGGGTCCGTCTTACGAAGAACGGCATGCCCGTAACCAGGCACCACCTTGCCCTCGCCTAATGTCTTCCGCACATAGGCATCGATCTGTTCCGAAGAAGGCAGATCAACACCAAGCTCCTTCCGCATCTCCAGGATCCATTTGATCACTTCCTGGTTGGCCAGCCCATGCAATGGCCCCGCCAGCCCGTTCATACCCGCCGCCAGGCTCAGATAAGGATCGCTAAGCGCAGACCCTACCAGGTGCGTGGTATGCGCACTGACATTCCCCCCCTCATGATCGGCATGAATGGTCATATACAGACGCATCAGCTCCCGGAAAGTCTCATCCTCATACCCCAGCATATGGGCAAAATTACCCGCCCAGTCCAACAGCCCATTTGGATGAATATGATCCCCGTTCTTATATTTTCGCCGGTAGATATAGGCAGCTACCCTCGGTAACCGCGCGATCAGGTCCATGGAATCGTCAAAAACAGCCTCCCAATAGTCCTTCTTGTTCATCCCCTTGGCATACCTGTCGGCAAACTTGCTCTCCGTCTGCAACGCCATGATGGCAATGACAAACTGCGTCATGGGATGCGAATCCTTCGGCAGGGCCTCGATCGCGGCAAAAACATGGTTCGGTACATGACTGCGCCGCTGCCAGTTGGCCGTGATCTCATGCACGTCATCCGCCGTAGGCAATGCCCCTATCAACATAAGATGGAATAACCCTTCCGGTAAAGGCTCCGTACCCCCCCTTGCTTTTGGTAATTTTTGCTGTAACTCCGGGATGGAATATCCCCGGAAACGGATCCCTTCCTGGGCATCCAGCAGCGAAGTCTCGCTGACAAGACCGGTAATGCCCCGCATCCCCTGGTATATCTGGGAAAGAGTGACCTCCCCTATCTTCTTATTGCCATGCTCCTTGATCAGATCCTTGATCTCAGCCGCTACTTTATCGGCCTGAGTTTTAAACCGTTCTTTGGTAACTTCCATATCTCTCTATTTTTTTTATTCCCCGGAGTTTCTTCAAAAATTAACCCCGGGGAATAAAACGGTTAATGATGGGCCTTCGGCCAATAGACCTTCGGTCTATTTTGAACCCCTAAGTTAGTTCACAGAACACTGAGGAGCAAATGATTTGAAATTAAAAAAGCGTTAACCTCCACCTCTATTTAGGCGTCTTGACATACAATATCCCCGCCACTCCCGTAAAGATGATATTCGGCAACCAGGCAGCCAGCATCGGGGGAAAATTCCCTTTGGTGGAAAAAGTAGCGGCAAATTTATCCATTACCACAAAGATGGCCGCCATGACGATCCCCAGGGCCAGGTGCAGACCGCTCCCCCCCCGTATCTTACGCGAAGCAATAATAGCCCCGATCATCGCCATGATGATCACGGAAAAAGGAGTGGCATCCCGGTGATAAAGCTCTACCTTGAAGGTATTGAGCCCCTCGGTGCCCCGGACCTCCTCCATATGGATAAACTGATGCAGCTCCGGCGTTGTCAGCTTGTCCTTCAGATAATCATCCCGCCGCAATTCCTTGGGTAGCACATTCAGGTTCACGTGCATACTGTCCTGCTTATTCAGCGTCTCCTTTATCCCATCCATCGTCCGGATGGTCACCCCCGTCAGTTTCCAGTCCTTTTTCGCAGGGTCCCATCGTATCGTCTCCGCCCGCACATTGTAATAGACCTGGTTCCCCTTTAATTTTTGCATAAAAAAATTGGCGGCGGTCTTATTCACGGTATCATAATACCGGAAACCGACAAAGGTGGTAGGGTCCACCCGGAGATAGTAGTTGTTGTTACGGTAAGGATCCGAATTGTAAGAACTGTTCCCATCTACATACACCGCCTGGAAATCGGTACGGATCTCATTGGCCTTCGGCACCCAATATTGGCTTGCCAGCCAGAAGATCACCGCCAGGAAGACCGATCCGATCAGGTAGGGACGTAACATGCGGTTATAACGCACCCCCCCGGCCAGGATGGCGATAAATTCCGACTTCCCCGCCATTTTCGAGCTGAAATAGATCACGGCAATAAATACCATCAGGGGAAAGATCATGGACATGATAAAGGGAATAAACCCTATATAATAGTGTGTGACGAGCTGCCAGCCGGTCAACCCGGACTTGACAAAATCATCGGCTTTCTCACTGGTATCGATGACCACCGCAATGGTCGTGATGACCAGCAGGGTGAATATAAAAGTCCCTAAAAACTTCTTTAATATGTAGCTATCCAGTAATTTGATCATGGTTGGGTGTTCCCCGCCGCAAAAATACTATAAAAAACAGAAGGGAAGACGGCCGGAAGACGGCTGGTTTGTGAAAAAACAGTGAATTGTTTATAGCCGCCATTCGTTTGACGGCAAGCGCCCTTCCCTATAATCGCTGTTTCAGGATCTCACACTGGCTGTTCTTCCAGCTCAGAAAATCCCCCTGCAGGATATGCGTCCGGGCTTCCCGGACAAGATGGAGATAGAAGGCGAGATTATGTACGCTGGCGATCGTCAGCCCCAGGAACTCTTTTGACTTGATGAGATGACGGAGATAAGCCTTGCTGTAGAACTGGCTAAAGGCACAGTCGATCCCTTCGTCGATGGGTGAAAAATCTTTTTCCCACCTTTTATTATCGATATTGATCACCCCGCGGGAGGTGAACAGCATCGCATTACGTCCGTTCCGGGTCGGCATTACACAATCGAACATATCCACGCCCCGCGCGATACATTCCAGGATATTCCAGGGCGTACCGACACCCATCAGGTACCGGGGCCGGTGGACCGGTAGGTCCTCGCAACAGGCCTGACAGATATCGTATAATTGCTGCTCGGGCTCCCCGACGCTCAAACCGCCAATGGCATTGCCTACGGCGTTCTTACCGGAGACATAGGCACAGGAAGCCTTTCGCAGATCGGGAAAAACGCTCCCCTGTACAATAGGAAAAAGGTTCTGTGTATAGCCGTATTTGTCGGCCGTGCTTTCAAAATGGGTAAAACACCGGTCCAACCAGCGATGCGTCAGATGCATGGACTTTTCCGCATACCCATACTCGCTGGGATAAGGCGGACACTCGTCAAAAGCCATGATGATATCGCCTCCGATGGTCCGTTGGATATCCATCACTTTTTCAGGACTGAACAAATGCCGGGACCCGTCGATATGTGATTGGAAGACCACTCCCTCTTCCTGGATCTTTCGGGTACCCGACAGGGAGAATACCTGGTATCCACCGCTATCCGTCAGGATGGGACGATCCCATCCGTTGAACCGGTGCAAACCCCCGGCCTCCTCCAGCACCTCCAGCCCCGGCCGCAGATACAGGTGATAGGTGTTGCCCAGGATGATGGACGCCTTTACCTCCTCTTTTAACTGCTGCTGGCTCACGGCTTTGACACTGCCTGCCGTGCCGACGGGCATAAAAATAGGCGTGAGGATCTCCCCATGATCGGTAGTTATCCTCCCCGTCCTGGCCGCCGAATCCGGACAGCCGCCTGTTAATTCAAATTGTAATGCCGCCATGGATCTGATTCCTTTCTGAACCGGCTAAGTCCGGTTCGGGGCGCAATTTACGTTTTTCCCTGGGGGAAAGCCCTTAGAATCCTTTGTTTATCGGCCGTAATATGTATTTTCGCCCCTGACGGGCGGATATGGCGGCGCCCGACACAGAATGCTTATGACTAAACTGTATTTAAGTTTCCCCTGGGCCGAACTGTCTTTTATTGTCTTTTGTCTGATCACGCTGATTCAATTGTTCTACTACAGTTGGTTCTTCAGACGGCTGGCGTTTTTTTCCCCCCCTGCCAAAGAACATTCACAACAACACCCCGTCAGCATCATCATCTGCGCACGCGATGAAGCCGCACGCCTTGTCACTCATCTCCCCGGCTCCCTCGTACAGACCTACCCCAGCACCCACGAAGTGATCGTCGTCAACCACAACAGCCAGGACGATACCCGCTTCCTCCTCGACGAATTCAAAAAAACCTTCAAAGGCCTGCATATCGTCAACCTCGAACACGAGGCGATCGGCATCCCCGGTAAAAAATATCCCCTCAGCATGGGCATCAAGGAAGCCCGTTATGAGATCGTCCTGCTGACGGACGCAGACTGTGTACCCGCCAGCGAATTCTGGATGCAGAAAATGCAGGACGGATACCACAACGGTATCGAAGTGGTACTGGGCTATAGCCCCTATAAAAAAAGCTCCGGCTTCCTGAACAAACTCATCCGCTTCGATACTTTCCATACGGCCCTGCAATACTTCTCCTACGCCCTGGCCGGCATGCCCTATATGGGAGTCGGCAGGAACCTGTCGTATAAAAAGGATGTATTCCTCCGCAACAAAGGCTTCTCCGCCATAAATCACCTGCCCGGCGGAGACGATGACCTGTTCATCAACAAGGTAGCTACCAAAACGAATACGGCCATCGTAGTGGACCCCGATACGTTCACACTCTCCGAACCCAAAAAGACATTCGGGGAATGGTACCGGCAAAAGAGCCGTCACTACAGCACCTCTAAATATTATAAACCCCTGCATCGTTTTCTCCTGGGGATGTACTCGCTGACGCATCTGCTTTTCTACCCTTTGTTCGTTATCAGCCTTTTCTTCAACTGGCGCGTGACCCTTATCCTCTTCGGCGTCCGCCTGATCGTCCAGGGATATATCTTCTATAAAACAATGAAAAAATTGCAGGAAGAGGATCTCTTTGCCTGGTGGTGGCTCCTGGATGTCTGGATGTTCCTGTATTATCTCATCTTTGCCTCCTCATTATGGAAAAAGCCCCGGCCCACCTGGAAATAGTATTACAATTCTTTGCCGATTTCTCCCCGGTACAATTACAACAATTGACGGCCCTGGATACGGTCTACAAAGAATGGAACGACAAGATCAACGTGATCTCCCGCAAGGATATCGACGGCTTGTACGAAAAACATGTGCTCCATTCCCTGGCCATCGCAGCGGCTTTTGAATTCATCCCCGGCATGGAAGTGATCGACATCGGCACCGGCGGTGGCTTTCCCGGCATCCCCCTGGCCATCTTTTTCCCGGAAACAAAATTTCACCTCGTAGACAGCATCGGCAAAAAGATAAAAGTGGTCGAAGCCGTAAAGGAAGCAACGGGCCTCACCAACGTCACCACACAGCACGGCCGGGCCGAAGAAATAAAGAACCGGAAATTCGACGTCGCCGTCTCAAGGGCCGTAGCCCCGCTAAAAGAGCTGTGGACCTGGTCCCGTCCCCTGCTCCGTAAACCCCGCAAACCCGCCAACCCGCCCGCTCCGGACCCGCACACGGAAACAGCTCCCGCGGAAGCTGGACTCCCCCTCCCCTCCGGTCTTATCTGTTTAAAAGGCGGCGACCTGGCCGCCGAGATCGCCGAAAGCGGCTGCCGCCCCAAGATCATGGAGATCACGGATATCTTCGACCTTGAATATTTCAAAGAGAAGTACCTGCTTCATGTTCCGTTTTAATATTCGTTCTACCCAGTGTCCTTAAAAACTACCACAAAATGGTATTTTTTTCTCATGCAAGTATCGGACCTTTGCTGCATGACTATTTCTGTTTGTATTGTAGATGATAACAAAGACATCCGCTCCGCCCTGGAGCAGATCGTAATGATGGCGGAAGGATATACTTTAGCAGGTAGTTTTGCCGACGCAGAAGAGGCTTTGCTGAAGATCCCCCTCGCAAAACCCAATGTGGTCCTGATGGACATCAACCTCGGAGAAGGCGAGAGCGGTATCGACTGCGTCCGCCAGCTCAAACCGCTGTACCCCGAGATCCTGTTTATGATGTGCACGATCTATGAGGAAGATGAAAAGATCTTCGAAGCCCTTATCGCCGGCGCCAATGGCTATATCCTCAAAAAAACCGCCCCTGGCAAACTCCTCGACGCACTCCGGGAACTATACGAAGGCGGAGCCCCCATGAGCAGCCAGATCGCCCGCAAAGTGGTCAACGCCTTCCAGGTAAGGGCCGCCGCAGACGCCCTCGGCGCCAGCACAACCGGCAAATCGCTCGGCGTCCTCTCCAACCGGGAGAACGAAATTCTCGAGCTCCTCGCCAAAGGCATGCTTTACAAAGAGATCGCAGGCCGCCTCTTTATCAGCCAGGAAACGGTCCGCAAACACGTGTATCATATTTATGAAAAGCTACATGTGAACAACCGGGTAGAAGCCATCAATAAATTCTATGGCCGATAGCCATCCATTGATAATATACCACAAAGTGGTATTGTTTTACCCTCACGGAGTCTGTAATTTTGCCCCTCAGGGGCTGTAGTTCAAATATTCATTAGTCATTTTACCTTATCTCCCCATAAACAAAAACCCGGTGACCATCACCGGGCTTTTTATTGACCATCTTATCGTTCGGCCGCCGCGCCTGTGGCGCGTCCTACCAGTTCAATTCCAATTTGTTGTTCTTCCTGTCGACATCCGCCATCCGCTGACTGGGGTCGATCTCCACCACCTTCAGATCCGTCAGACGATGGTTCAGCTCGAACGTATACAAGGGATGCGTCCACTTCCAGGGCTCAAACACCGTACGCGGAATAGCAGGGTCTTCTACCGGCTTCTCCCCAAACATCAGGTACTGGGGAATATACGCCATCTCCTTACTCCCATCCTTATATTGTACGACGACATCGATGGGCATAGGCATGGCGCCGGTCATCTTCAACCGGATCTCCGTCTTGCCATTCAGCTCCCACAGACTGTCGATGCCATAATCGATCGTCTTGGTCGTAGAGACCCAATACTCCTTATACCAGTCCAGCTTTAGCCCGCTCACCTTTTCTGCCACCCGCAAAAAATCACTGGCATTGGGATGCTTGAACCTCCAGAGACGATAATACTCCAGCAGGATCTTATCCCTTGTCGCGGCTCCCGCAATATATCCCAGCTGCTCCAGGAACATTTCTCCCTTCGAATAGCTGGCGATACTATAGGCATAATTCGTATTGAAATGATCGGCATGCGTGGTCAATGGCTCTTCCAGCCCGCTCTTTACCAGGTTGAAATAAGAATTGTATGCCGCGGCATGGGACAAAGGCAATTGCTGGCCTTGCCTTTCCACGACCTGCTTCAGCCCGGCATTCTCCGGATGCCGTCGAAGACTCTCCGCATAATAATAGGTCGTCACCCGCGCAGCCGCATAACTGGTGAATCCCTCATCCATCCAGGCATACATGGACTCGTTCGTGCCCATCATCCCCTGGTACCAGCTATGCATCCATTCATGAAAGGCCGTCCCGATACTGGGTCCGTTGATCAGGGTGCTCATCGGATACTCCATCCCCCCATCTCCTCCATGCACAAAGGAATATTGCTTGTACGGGTAAGGACCAAAGGTTTTTTCAATAAACGGCATTACCAGCACCGCCGCATCCGCCAGGTTGTTCCATAACGTGTCCTGGTGAGGATCGTTGTTCTTATTCTTATAGACGACATTGATCACCCGCCCATCGGCCAGGCGCCGCACAAGATGCTTGTAATCCGGATCCGCCGCCCACATAAAATCATGTACGTTCGGAGCTATAAAATGCCAGAGCAGCTTATCACCCGCCGGACGCACTACTTTCACGCCGGGCGCCTCATAGCCATATCCTACCGCCGCCGCATTTTCAAGATATCCCGTCCCGGCCAGCAGATAGGTCTTGTCCATATGGATCGTTACGTCATAGTCACCCCATACCCCATAAAACTCCCGCGCCACATATGGCGTAGGATGCCAGCCCTCATAATCATATTCACACATCTTCGGGTACCACTGGCTCATGGAATAACGTACCCCCGTCTGTGGGTTGTCCCTCCCACTGCGACGGACCTGCAAGGGTACCTGCGCCTCGAACTGCATCTGGAACGTGACCGAGGACCTGGGCAGAATGGGCCGGGTCAGGTTTACTTCCAGGATCGTCTCGCGGACGGCATAGGGCTGCGCCACGCCATTCATGGACAACAACAATACTTTTTGATAACCGATCTCCTCGGGACTCAGATGCAGGATACGATCCTTTACCCTCGAATCCCAATCGGACTCTTCCCGGCCACGCCGCCCGGTGCTGTATACGATCTTTCCCAGTTCACGGCTGCGGCTATCCATCATGCTGTTGGGCTGGAAAGCATTCCAATACAAATGATAAAATACCTTGAACAGGGTGTCCGGGGAATTATTTGTATACACCAGGGTCTGACTGCCGGTGAACCGGTTCGTGGGGACATCCACGTTGACATTCATGGTGTATTTTACCCGCTGCTGCCAACGATCCGGTTGCGCGGATACGGATAACCGGATCATCAAAAACACGGCTATCAATAAGGGAATGCTTTTTTTATGCACGCTCATGTATTTTTTATAAAGTGGTTCCATCTTTTAATAACTGCCCTTCGCTGCTGAAAAGGAGGTTTTTACGGGAGATATCGCCCTTTCCTACCCGAAGGATATACTGGGTGATATGGTCGGGCAGATAACGGACCGTTACGCTGTAGATCGTCCAGTCAGGAGCATATTTGCTCTTGGAAAGACCATCCTTTACACCGGCCGGTAACTTGTCCTGCGAAATGGTTTTCTGGGAATTCTGCCATTCCGCCTTGCTGCTGTACCTGGCAGTAAACTTTTCGCCGTCAAGCGTGAACTTGGCCTCAAAATAACTCAATTGATCCCTCCAGGTCACGGCCTTGGCTTCCGGGTACCGGATCTTGAAAGAATCGGTCACGACCCCGGGAATGCTCCGGAATTGCGCCTGTATGGTGCCGGTAGTAAAAAGGGATCCGCAGATCAGCAGATAAAAGAACATCTTCTTCATAAAAACATATTTTTAAGTTATAGTTCGCGTGTTATACGCCCGCATCCCCGGCTTCCTCTTCCGCAGCGGATTCCTCCTTTCCGGCAGCGGCACGACGTCCTCCCGTTCCCTCTACTACGATCACGATCTCCCCCTTCACCCCTTTCTCCCGGTACCAGGCACACACTTCCCGCAGAGAGCCCCGCCTGTTCTCCTCATAAAGCTTGGTCAATTCCCGGCTGACACAACAGGACCGCTCCTCCCCAAAATACAGGATAAGATCATCCAATGTCTTCACCAGGCGCATGGGGGATTCATAAAATACCAATGTCCGCTCCTCCAAAGCCAATTGCTTTAACACGGATTGCCGCCCCTTCTTCAAGGGAAGAAACCCCTCAAAGGAAAAACGGTTCATCGGCAGACCACTATTCACCAGCGCAGGCACAAAGGCCGTAGCCCCCGGCAAACACTCCACCCGCACACCCGCCTTTATACATTCCCTTACCAGCAGAAAGGCTGGATCGGATACACCCGGCGTACCCGCATCGGTGATCAGGGCCATTTCCTTCCCCTGCAACAACTGATCTACCAGGTGACGGAGGATCTTATGCTCATTATGCTGGTGATAGGGTGACAACGCCTTGATGATCTGGTAATGATTTAGCAAACGGGAAGAATTCCGCGTATCTTCCGCCAGGATGAGGTCGACCTTTTTCAGCACTTCCAATGCGCGGACCGTGATATCCTGTAGATTACCGATGGGAGAAGGAACAATGTAGAGCAAAACAAGTATTGATTTACAGCTATCTCTAATTTACAGCTATCTCGAAGTACTCCATAACAGGATTAGCCAGCAATTTCCGGCCCGCCTCCTCCGCGATCTGACGCGCTTCATCGGCCGAACCGGCCTCCACCTGCAAAGAAATGCTCTTGCCGATCCGTACATCGCTGACGCTATTCAGCCCCAGACTCTGCAAACCACCCATTACCGCCTTTCCCTGGGGATCTAATAATTCCTTTAACGGCATAACTTTTACCTGAACAGAAAAGGTCATATTATTTGTTTGATAAGGTCCAAAATTACGATAAATTCCTTTTTGCCGTGGCCAATGAGACAATTATGTAAAAAATGAACACGACCGGAACCGATAACCACCCCAAAAAGATCGCAGAAACGATAGTCAACAGCACCAACACCAGCTTGGGCATATTGCTCTTCAGCGAATAATCTTTAAACTTCAGGGCCATCAAAGGCAGCTTACTGATCATCAGCCAGGCCACCACCAGGATCAGCCCATACAGAAGCCATTTGTTCTGCAGCGCTTCCACCACCGTACGGCTGTTGGAATACCAGGAGATCAACGGCAGACTGGCGATCAGCAGACCCGCCGCAGGAGTGGGCACGCCCTTGAATCCATAAGCCTGGGACTCGTCAATATTGAACTTGGCTAGCCGGTAAGCAGCCGCACAGGGGATCAGCATGGCAGGCAGGAACCACAGAACGGAGACGTCCAGCCCATCCTCCTGACCCGCAAAGCTCATCCGCAATAACTGGTACAGGATCATACCCGGCGCTACCCCGAAACTGACCACATCCGCCAGCGAATCCAGCTGCTTGCCCAGGGGAGAGGTCGCCTTGAACATCCGGGCCACCAATCCATCCAGGAAATCCACCAGGGCTGCCAGCCCTATAAAGAACGAGGCGACCCATATCTTCTCCGGCATACTGATAAACTGCGCTCCGTCCGGATTATACACGATGCCGATGCCATTCTGTAAAATAAAGATCACAGCGATACATCCAAAGAACAAATTGAGCAGCGTGAACAGGTTAGGTATGTTTTTCATTTCCGAAAATTAGGATTTTATTTTTTCATGAAGGCTTCGATCTCTTCGACCGTTATAGGAATCTTTTCCATCAGGTCTTTATTGCCGTCGGCGGTGATCCATATATCGTTCTCAATCCGTATGCCCATCTGCTCCTCTTCTATGTAGATGCCGGGCTCGACCGTAAGCACCATCCCCTCTTTCAGCGGCTCCATCCGGGGCCCCAGATCATGCACATCGATCCCCAGGTGATGAGAAACCCCATGGTACATGTATTTCCCATAAGCCGGGTTTTCCAGGCCCTGGTTCTTCACATCCGCCTCCGTCAACAACCCGATCCGTATAAAGACCGTATTCGCCTGCTCCCCCATTTTCTTTTGATAATCCACCAGGTTGATCCCGGGCTTTAACAAACTTTTCGCATACCGGTGCAGATCCAGACAGGCATTATAGACCTCTTTCTGCCGCCGGGTGAACTTTCCGTTCACCGGAACCGTCCGGGTCAGATCGGCGCAATACCCCCCGTATTCCGCCCCAAAATCCATCAACACCAGCTCCCCATCCCTGCACTCCTGGTCATTGGCGATATAATGCAGCGTCCGCGCCCGATCCCCGCTGGCAATAATACTGCTATATGCCGGACCAGGCGACCGCCGGGATAAAAAATGATGACAGATCTCCGCCTCTATCTCATATTCCATCACGCCGGGACGGATATAGGACAACAACCGCTCAAAAGCTCCCTGCGTGATATCCGCCGCCTCCTGCATCACCGTCACTTCCTGCTGTGTCTTGACAGCCCGCAGCTCCCGCAGGATCTTCGCCGCCCGCCGGTATTCATGCAGGGGATATTTTTCCTGCATCTCCCGGATCCAACGATATTCACGCGTAAGCAACGGTCCGCTCTTACGGTCATTCTCATTCGAATTTAAATACACGATATCCGCCAGATGCACCCATTGCTGCAATAAAGGATCGATCCCGTCCAGCCATACCACCGTCCCGATCCCCGAGATCTTTTTGGCTTCCTCCGCCCTCAGCCGTTTCCCATCCCACTTCTCCTTCATCTCATTCGGACGCACCAATACCAGCACCTCCCTGTACCGGGGATCGGGATGGCCCGGGAAAAGGACCACCATACTGTCCTCCTGGTAGATCCCCGAAAGCCAGAACAGACTGCTGTTCTGACGAAAAGCATAATGAGCATCCCCATTCGAGGGCATCTCGTCATTACTGACAAAAATAGCAATGGAACCAGGCGCCAGCGCAGCCGCAAAACGCTCCCTGTTCTGGGTGAACAGATCAGGCATCAATGGAAAATATCTCATTTGTCTTTTTTTACTCGCAGGGCAAATTTATTGAATGATTACTAATTTCCTCCTTTTACCGAACAGTCTCCAAACTAACGTTCGTTAGTTAGCAGTAATTTAACCAACTATACTTTATATTTGATTTTATCTAATTTTTCAGCCTTTTGAGGCATTGCAGTAGAAAAATTTAAATTTAGATTTGTCCCCTAACTAAACGATTGCCCACTTATGTCAGTGCCAGTTATTACCATCCCGACCGACAAACTTGTCCAGTTCGGCCTGCAAAATGCCGACACGATCCACTACCAGCTCCCGCCCGACGAATTGGTCCGGCATAGCCTCCGCAGAGAAGAAGGCGTTCTCAATGACACCGGCGCCCTCGTTATCCGCACCGGCGAATTCACCGGCCGCAGCCCAAAAGACCGGTATATCGTAAAGGATGAGATCACGTCCGATGCCGTTCACTGGAACGACTTTAACCAACCCATCGACGAGCTCTATTTCGACAGGATCCTCTCCAATATCACCGCCTGGCTCAATAAACTGCCCGAAATATTTATGCGGGATTGCCACGTATGCGCCGATCCCCGCCACCGGCTGAACCTCCGCGTCATCAACGAGTCTGCCTCCACCAACCTCTTTGCCTATAATATGTTCCTCCGCCCTACCGATCAGCAACTGGAACATTTTCAGCCGGATTGGCATATCCTCTCCGCACCCGGCCTCAAACTGGACGCCGCCCATTGCGGTACCCGCCAATCCAACGCCGTCGTCGTCTCCTTCCGCCACCGGCTGATCCTGATCGCCGGCAGCGGTTATACCGGGGAAACAAAAAAGGCGATCTTTACCATCCTCAACTTCCTGCTGCCAAAAGAAAAAAATATTCTGAGCATGCACTGCTCCGCCAACAAAGGCCCCAAAGGCGATACGGCCATTTTCTTCGGTCTCAGCGGCACAGGCAAGACGACCCTCAGCGCCGACCCGGCCCGCCGCCTCATCGGGGACGACGAACATGGATGGACCGCGGACAATATCTTTAATTTCGAAGGAGGCTGCTACGCCAAATGCATCAACCTGAATGAAGAAAAAGAACCCGAGATCTATCGCGCGATCCGTCCGGGAGCACTCGTGGAGAACGCACGATTCTTCCCCGACACCGATCGGATCAACTTCGAAGATGGTTCCATCACAGAAAATACCCGGGTCTCCTATCCGCTGAATTATATCAGCAATTCCCTGGAACCATCCGTCGGCCCAACACCAAAAAACATTTTCTTCCTCACCTGTGATGCGTATGGCGTATTACCCCCCATCTCCCGGCTCACCCCGGGACAGGCAATGTACCAGTTCATTTCCGGCTATACCGCCAAAGTAGCCGGCACCGAGACAGGCATCACCGAACCCAAACCCACCTTCAGTGCCTGCTTCGGCGCCCCCTTCCTCCCGCTCCACCCCGGCCGGTACGCCGAACTGCTGGGCAAAAAGATCAAAGAACAGGGAGTCAACGTGTGGATGGTCAATACCGGCTGGTCCGGCGGCCCCTATCTCAAAGGCAGTCGGATCAAGCTCGCCTATACAAGAGCCATGATCACCGCCGCACTGGAAGGAGCATTGGACAAGGTGGAATACAAGACGCATCCGGTATTCGGAATGGCCGTTCCCGTTACCTGTCCCGGCGTACCCGACGCCATCCTGCACCCACGCAGTACCTGGCCGGACCCGGTTGCCTATGATGAAATGGCCTCCCATCTGGCAGGCTGGTTTATCAGCAATTTTGAAAAATACGGGAAAGATGTTTCGGAAGAGATCCGGGCTGCAGCACCAAAAAAATAGCGATTCGGGCACCTTCCGAAAGGCTGCTTGCTAAAAAAAAGAAAAAAAAGTTAAAAATAGTTTTTAAAATAAGAATAAAATGCAGAACTTGGCGGATCAATAATTACAATCAGATCTACGATTGTTTGCCAAAACTAACTCCATCAATCACCTTGATGGGGTTTTTATTTTTCGCCGGTCTCCTCCAGCGAAAAGTGAGCCCGGCGAAAAATATCTAATAATGGCCCTTCGGGTAGCCGGCCTGTGGCCGTCTCTACGGCCGTCTACTAAAACAATCCATACAACTGCGAGTCGATCCTCGTAATGATCTCCCCCAGGTGCTCCTCATTATCCGGGAATTTATTCTTGTCGATATCGACGATCAGCAGAGGCCCTTCCTTATACCCCTCGATCCATTTATTGTAGAAGTCATTCAGCCGCTTCAAATAATCCAATCGTATATTCTCTTCATATTCCCGGCCCCGCTTCTGGATCTGCGCCACCAGCGTCGGCACGCTGGCCTGTAAATAGATCAGCAGATCGGGCGGCTGCACCATCCGCTTCAGGGTCTGGAAGAACTGAAAATAATTGTTATAGTCCCGCTTGCTCATCAAGCCCATTTCATGCAGGTTGGGCGCAAAGATATGCGCATCCTCATAGATCGTCCGGTCCTGGATCACCGTCTCCGTTCCCGTATGGATCTCCAATAACTGGTTAAGCCGGCTGTTCAGAAAGAAGATCTGGAGATTAAAGCTCCACCGGGGCATGTCTTCATAAAAATCATTCAGGTATGGATTGTGATCCACGTCCTCAAACTGCGGGATCCACCGGTAATGTTTGCTCAACATCTCCGTTAGCGTCGTCTTTCCGGCGCCTATATTGCCTGCTATTGCGATATGCTTGGGTTTCTTGTTCTTTACCATGGCGTTTGATTCATCATACCGGGAAAGTATTCCTCCCGGGTGGGAAAAGGTTTTAAGATATTACTTCTTTTTTGAATTTTAAAAATATTTCAGCCCGATCGCCTCCTTGGCTAACCGAAGGGTGACTCCCGCACTGGCCCTCGCCTTGGCGGCCCCCTTCTCCATTACCTCCCGCAGATAGACTTCATCGTTACGGATCGACTCCGCCCTTTCCCGGATGGGGGCGATAAAGGCAACCATTCCCTCCGCCAGCTCCTTTTTCATATCACCATAACGGATAGTGCCTGCCTGGTACTGCGATTCATACGAGGTAACCACCTCCCCACTGCATACAAGCTTCAGCAACAAAAAAAGATTTTTGACGGATTCCGGCATCGGCGCCCCCGCCACACCCCCGCTCTCGGTCTTGGCCTTGCTGATCTTTTTCCGGATGGTCTCGTCATCATCCGCCAGATAAAGCGTCGCCAGCTGATTCTCGCTCTTGCTCATCTTGCCCGCCCCGTCCAGGCTGGGTACTTTTACAAGCTCTTCCCCAAAATTGAAGGCATGCGGCTCGGGGAACACTTCCCCATACCGCTGGTTGAACCGGTTGGCATAATTCCGGGCGATCTCCAGGTGCTGCTCCTGGTCCTTGCCGACGGGCACATGCACCGCCCTGTGTAAAAGGATATCGGCCGCTTGCAGGACCGGATAGGTCAACAGACCGGCATTGACGTTTTGCGGTTGCAGCCGCACCTTATCCTTGAAAGTGGGCGTTTTTTCCAACTCCCCCACATATGCCAGCATATTCAGAAAAAGATAGAGCTCGGCCGTCTCCGGCACATGACTTTGGCAGTATAATGCCACCTTATCCGGATCCAGGCCGGAGGCGATATTCTCGGCAAGTACCCGGCGCACATGCCCATCCAGCTCCTTTGTGTCCTTCAGGGTGGTCAGCGCATGCAGATCGGCTACCATAAAATAGCAGTGGTACCCCTCCTCCTGCATTTTGACATAGTTACGCAAGGCCCCGAAATAGTTCCCCAGGTGCAAAAAACCCGTGGGCCGGATGCCGCTCATGACGATTCCTTTCTTTTTTTCCATATTATGTGCTGCCAACGGTCTTTATAATGTGCTGGCGATGCGCTTTTAGGCAAAATTAGCGCATCGCCAGCAAAGTGCTAACGTCTGTCCTGTCGGACAAATCGCCTGTGGCAATTTTTAGAAGCGCGAAGATAGCGAAATCCGCTATTTTTGTCCCTAAAGCATTTGCATGGAAGTGAATGACGCGCTGATAGATAATCTGTCCAACCTGGCCCGCCTGGAATTCAACGCAGCCGAGAAAGAGGAGATCAAAAAAGACCTCCGGAAGATGATCGATTTCGTCGAAAAGCTGGGCGAACTGGACACGACCGGCATAGCTCCCCTGCTGCATATGAGCCCGGTGACAAACGTACTGCGCGAAGACCGCCCCATGGGCTCCGTCAGCCGGGAAGAAGCCCTGTCCAATGCACCTGTATCGGACGGCACCTATTTCAAAGTCCCGAAAGTGATAAAAAGATAATGAACACCCCCCCAATCATACACCTGGAAGATATCCGTAAAAGCTACCTGATGGGCCGGCAGGAACTGCCGGTGCTCAAAGGAGTATCCCTGGACATCTTCAAGAACGAATATGTAGCCCTGATGGGCCCCTCCGGATCAGGCAAAAGCACCCTGATGAATATCCTGGGATGCCTCGACTCCCCAACCGCGGGATCATATGTCCTCAACGGACAGGATGTAAGCAAAATGGCCGACGACCGGCTGGCCGATGTCCGTAACATCGAGATCGGTTTTGTATTCCAGCAGTTCAACCTGCTCCCCCGTCTGACGGCAGCAGAGAACGTAGCCCTCCCCCTCGTCTATGCCGGCGTCCCCCGCAAACAGCGTATGGAAAGGGCCATGATGGTCCTGGAAAAGGTCAGCCTGACGGAACGGAGCCACCACAAACCCAACGAGCTTTCCGGCGGACAAGCCCAGCGCGTAGCCATCGCCCGCGCCCTGATAAACAACCCTTCCCTGATCCTCGCGGATGAACCGACCGGTAACCTGGACAGCAAGACATCCATCGAGATCATGGATATCTTTACCAGCATACAGGCCGCCGGTAATACCGTGGTGCTCGTCACCCATGAAGAAGATATCGCAAATTATGCCCATCGTATCGTGCGCCTGCGCGATGGAATGATAGAGAGCGACCGCAGACACGCCGCGGCAACCATAACAACCTAAAGCGCCCATCATGGCATTTAAGATCTATACAAAGACGGGAGATAAAGGCCGGACCTCCCTCATAGGAGGCACAAAGGTCCCAAAAAACAATGTCCGCATCGAAGCCTATGGCACGATCGACGAACTTAACTCCTATATTGGCCTGGTCATCGACCACCTCGGCGCCCCCTCCTCCGTCTCCTCTACCCTCCTGCGCGAGATCCAGGACCGCCTCTTCACCATCGGAAGTTCCCTGGCCTGCGACCCCGAAAAAGAAGCCAAACTAAAGATCCCCGATCTGAAAGAAGAAGATATTACCCTGCTGGAGAAAGAAATGGACCGGATGGATGAAGAACTGCCCCCCATGAAGTCGTTTATCCTGCCGGGAGGCCATGTGACCGTATCCACGACCCATATTGCCCGCTGCGTCTGCCGCCGCGCCGAAAGGATTTGTGTCGGAATGCAGGAAGAAGGACTCTTTATCGAACCCATCGTCCTGAAATATATCAATCGCCTCAGCGATTATCTCTTTGTTTTTGCCCGGTATACCGCCCACCTCCTCGATGCCCCGGAAATACCCTGGCACCCCCGCGTCTGACCCCAGGGTCTAACACGGTTACCCGCTCCCTGTTCGTATCTGGCTGTATTGTACCGGCGCCTGCGGCACCTGATCGGGCTAATGATGGGCCTCCGGCCTGGATCGTCATTTCATGACGATCTGCCCATCCGTCATATGCAACACCCGGTCGCTCATCCTGGCCAACTCCTCATTATGCGTCACAATTAAAAAAGTCTGACGGAACTTATCCCGGAGATCGAAAAATAACTGATGCAGCTCTTTTGCATGGACCGAGTCCAGGTTGCCGGTCGGTTCGTCGGCAAAAACGATATCCGGGTTATTGATCAACGCCCTTGCCACGGCCACCCGCTGCTGCTCCCCCCCGGATAAGGCACCCGGCTTGTTTTCTATCCGATGCCCCACACCCAGGGTGTTTAATAAGGTCAGCGCCTGCTCCTCCACCTCTTTTTTTCTCCGGCCGGCAATCCACCCGGGAATACAAACATTCTCGAGGGCGCTGAACTCCGGCAGCAAATGATGGAACTGGAAGACAAAACCAATATGCCGGTTCCGAAAAGCAGCCAGGGTCCGCCCCTTCAACCGGGTGACCCTGGTATCATGCAAAACGATCTCCCCCTCCGCCGGCTCGTCCAAAGTGCCTAATATGTGCAGTAATGTGCTTTTCCCCGACCCGGAAGGACCTACGATACTGACAATCTCCCCTTTCCGGATGTCCACATCCACCCCTTTTAATACCCATAAACTCCCATAATACTTTTGTATCCCCTTGGCTGTTAACATACTAATAATTTATTTCCCCACAATCGACACGATTATACAAACGTACACGTTAGAGGTCATATTACCGGGGAGAAGGGTATAAATTTGAAAAAATTAGTAAAGGGTTACCCCGGGAAATGGGTTAAATTTTGTCCGGTATTTGGTGGTTTCGTTTTAAAAATTACTTTTGCGGAAAATTAAGGATCCGCAGAAGGGAAGAAAGAGTACATAAATTAAGAACATTTAAACAAGGAAACGATGTTTTGGACACTCGAATTAGCCAGTTACCTGGAAGACGCGCCCTGGCCGGCTACCAAAGACGAATTGATCGATTATGCCATTCGTTCCGGTGCTCCGATCGAAGTGGTGGAGAACCTGCAGGAACTGGAAGACGAAGGAGAGATCTATGAAGGCATTGACGACATCTGGCCGGACTATCCAAGCCAGGAAGACTTCTTTTTTAACGAAGACGAATACTGAGAGATCACTGTCTTGTATAAACGAAAATCCGTTCAGATCGAGGATCCGAACGGATTTTTTTTATTCCACTCCCAGCTTCGTAAGTATTTCCGTGCTTACTCCCGTCGATGAGTAACCGCCATCATGGAAAAGGTTTTGCATGGTGACCATCCGCGTCAGATCGGAGAACAGGGTGATGCAATAATTGGCGCAGTCTTCCGCTGTGGCATTCCCGAGAGGGGCCACCGACTGGGCAAAATCAAAGAAGTCCCCGAACCCCTTGATCCCCGTCCCGGCCGTGGTCTTGGTCGGAGACTGGCTGACGGTGTTGATCCGCACTTTCTTCTCCACCCCATAATGATATCCAAAACTGCGGGCGATCGACTCCAGCATGGCTTTGATATCCGCCATGTCCGTATAGAACGGATAGGTCCGCTGTGCCGCCATATACGTGAGGGCCACTACGCTCCCCCATTCATTGATAGCGTCCAGCTTTTTCGCAACGGCCAGCATCTTATGAAAAGACATGGCCGACACATCGATCCCCTTATTAAAATAATCGTAGTTCAACGAAGTATAAGGAATGTTCTTGCGGATATTAACGCTCATCCCGATCGAATGCAGGACAAAGTCGATCTTCCCACCCAACACTTCCTGCGATTGAAGGAACAGGTTGGTCAGCTCATCCACATTGGTCGCATCGGCCGGGATAATGGTCGAACCCGTTTTCTCCGCCAGCACCTTGATCTCCCCCATCCGCATGGCGATCGGGGCATTGGTCAGAACAAAGGTGGCGCCTTCCTCATGCGCCTTTTCGGCGACCTTCCACGCAATCGAATTGGCGTCCAACGCGCCCGTAATGATCCCTCTTTTCCCTTTTAGCAGGTTGTATGACATAGATTGAATTTTTATTTTGCGGCCAAATATACGCAAATCACCGGTGCAACGGGAACAATCGCACGATCAGCCCCACCACCAGCACGGTATAAACGATCACCAGCACAAAATTTGAAAAAATAAAGAGAAAAAGCCTTCCCGCCGACTCCCGGGGCCGCATGACCCGCTGCAACCACTGGTAGAAGAAATATACCGGGACCAGCAACAGCAAAATGACAAGGAATATGAGTAATGGATGTGGTTTCATGGTTATTGCATAACCATTTCCCGCGCATTCTCCAACGCAGCCGCCGTCGGCTTCTCCCCGCTGAGCATCTGGGCAATGGCCGTAATCCGCTCCGTCTGCGCCAGTAAGCGTATATTGGTCTTGATGGATTCCCCTTTGACCTCCTTATAAACGAAATAATGCGCATCCCCCTTGCCGGCTATCTGTGGCTGATGAGTAATACAAATGACCTGCCGCTGCTTCGACAGGTTCTTTAAAATGATCCCTACCTGTTTAGCCGCTTCCCCGCTGATCCCCGTATCGATCTCGTCGAATATCAGGGTCGCCAGATCGATAGACGCCGCTACCAGCGATTTGATACACAACATCAGCCGGCTCAGCTCACCACCGGAAGCAACCTTCCGGATAGGTTCAAACCGGTTGCTCTTGTTTGCGTCAAAAAGGAACTCGATAACATCCATCCCCGAAGCCCCCAGCTCTCGTCCTTGTTGTATCTGTACCTTCAGCCGGGCATTCGGCATGCCTACCTGCTTCAACAACTTATTTACCTGCTCCTCCAACGGCCCCACCTGCGCCTGCCGCTTTTTCGACAGTACTCCTGCCCTTTTCTGCGACTCCTGTAATAACCGGTTCACTTCCTTCTCCCCCGCCGCTATACGTTCATCCACCTGCAGCGAAGCCTTCAGGTTCTGTTCCAGCTGCTCCCCGATAGTCAGCAATTCCCGGGTGGTCTTTACGCCATGCTTCTTCAATAGCTTATACCCGGTGGAAAGACGTTCATTGATCTCCTCGATCCGCCGGGGATCATAATTTACGTTGTCATTGATCCGCTCCACATCGCCGGCAATATCCTGCAATTCGATATGCACGGACCCCATCCGCTCCGAAAGACCGGTCAGCCCGGCATGAAAAGCCGCAAAGGATTGCAGGGAATGCTGCAAAAGTTTTAATTGCTGTACAACGGGCAGCTCCCCTTCCTTCAGCTCGTAATAGACCCTGGACAACGCGGTCTTGATCCCTTCCGAATTATTCAGCAGCTTCAGCTCCTGGTCCAGCTCCTCCAGCTCATTCTCCCGTAAACCGATCTCATTCAATTCGTCAAAAAGAAATTTATTATAGTCCATCTCTTTATTGAACTGCGCCTTCTGCTCCTGAAACGCCGACAGCTCCCGGGTCGCCGCCTGCCAGGCCCGGTAACCGACCCTATATTCCTCCAGCGAAGCGGTTTGCCCCGCCAGCGCATCCAGCACCTCCCGTTGAAAATCCGACTCTCCCAACTCCAGCGTATCAAATTGCCGGTGCAGATCCACCAGCAAAGAGCTCAGCTTCCGCAGCTGCTCCAGGTTCACCGGCGTATCATTTACAAAAGCGCGCGATTTACCCGAAGGCGCGATCTCCCGCCGGATCACAATCTCCTCCTCAACATCCAGATCATTTGCCTTGAAGAAATCCGCCGCTTTCCCGTCGGACCAGCGACGCCCCCCTGACTTGGGCGTCCGTCCGACTTCGGTAAATACCCCCTCCACCACACATTTCTTATCCCGTTGAAGGAGGACCGCCGTATCGGCCCGGTCTCCCAGGATCAACGACAGGGCGCCCATGAGAATGGACTTACCCGCCCCCGTCTCCCCGGTGATCACGTTCATACCACCCGAAAAATCAATGCTGAGGGCATCGATGATAGCATAGTTCTGTATATGGATCCTCTGTATCATAAAATTATTAGCAGGTGGCAAATTAAGGATTTAGCCCATTCCGGAGATTAAAAAATACGCACATCATTTCTTCTCTGCACATCTTCCCCCTATCCGCCTATCTTCCCCTATATGAACGTCTTCTTATTCCCCTTTACACCGGGCAATCCCCGCCTTCGCCCGCTGATCCAGCGAATTTTTATAATCATGGTCTTTCAACGAAAGACATTTTTCAAAAAAGGAGATCGCCTTTTCCTTATCCCCCCGCTGTTCATAGATATATCCCGTCTGCAGGGCCGCCCTGGCGGCATAATACTCTTTCAGGTCTTCACCCGTCTTGATGGTGGTCAGATAGGCCGCGATAGCCTCGTCCCCCCTGTCCAGGCCATCATAGATGCGCCCCAACCGGTAGGCCAGTTCACATTTCTCCTCGGGTAAGGAAAGATCCGAAGAAGTCATCCCCTGCAGGGCCTTCAACGCTTCCTCAAAATAGCCGCCATCGCTCAGCAACCGGGATTGTAGCAATATCTTATTGGGCCAGACCCCGCTCCGGGCTTCTTTTAACGCCTGCTTGTCGGCATCCGATTCGGCGCTGCCCCGGCGTAATACCAGCGCACGGAACGAATCCGCCTTCCCCCTGTCCCCCCTCAGATAATAATACCAGCTGAGTTTCTGATAGGCGTCCTTTACATACATCTTCCCGCGGAAACGCCCCACAAAACGCTCCAGGTACACATGCGCATCCGCTTCCAGATGATTGAGACGGGCATAGCCCATTTCCAGGTCCCATACAGGCATGTCCAGGTAATCCGGCAAAGGATTCCGCTGCTGAAGGATATGTTCCGCAGCAGCCGATTGATGATCATTGATGCAAAGATTGGCGGAGAGATAGGTATAGAGATGGTTGTTACGGGTATCGAGCCTGTTTTTCCGGATAAAGGCAAAGACCTCGTCCCTTTTGTTCTGGATATAGAATTGCAGATAAAGATAATAGAAGGTGGCCTCATCCCGGAATAAGACCGCCCAGGGATCACCGGGCGCCAGAAAATGGTCCAGCTGCTGCATCCCCGTCGTGACATTGCCCCGGATCCCCAACAGGCCGCTCAGCCATTTATATCCATCCGGGATGGTCCCCGCCACGACCTGCATGGTCCCGCTCAGCATGGTGGCTGGTCCAAAGGCGGGAAATTTCTTCTCACACTCCCGGCTTTGTAGAAAGGAACGCCGGAACTCCCATCCGGCATCCCAGCTATGGCCGAATTTTATTTTTACGGCGGCCCATTGAAAATGAATGATGGAACGGGCAAAAAGATTGAACGGGGAGGACTCCGGCCCTTCGCTGATCAGCTCGATCCGGCTGTCCAGCCGGTCCTTCCATGCCTGGTATTCGGCAGGGTCCTCATTAAAGAAAAGATGAAAGAAGTCGATATAATTTTCCAGGAAAACAGGGATAAGATTATCGGGGTCCCTTTTCTTTTCCGCCTCCAATAAACGCCCGCCCTCCTCCAGCTTCAGCTGGACGATGGCATGATAAGCCTGCTGACAGGTATTGTTGAAATCAAAATGCTTTTGCCCAAAGCCCGCCAGCGGCAATACAACGAAAGATAAAAAGAGAAGCCGGAGGGTCACAAAAAATAACCATTTATTTCACTTCGATCGCATCGTTCAGCTCATTATCCACCAGGATACGTCCGCAGTTCTCACATACGATGATCTTCTTGCGCTGACGGATCTCACTCTGCCTTTGCGGCGGAATGGCATTGAAACAACCTCCGCAGGCATCCCGGACAACCGGCACTACGGCCAGACCATTGCGGTAATTGCCGCGGATCCGATCGTAGGAATGCAACAGACGGGGTTCTACTTTTTCCCGGGCCTCCGCAGATAATTTATTAAAATGCTTTTCTTCTTTTTCCGTAGTAGCGATGATCTTGTCCAGCTCATCCTTCTTATTCTTCAGAACGGATTCCTTGGTGGCGATATTCTTCTTCGCCTTTTCCAGCAACTGCACTTTCTCCGCGATCTCTTCATTGGCATCCTTGATATGCTTCTCCGCCAGCTTTACTTCCAGCTGCTGCATCTCGATCTCTTTATTGATCGCCTCGAACTCCCGGCTATTTTTTACATTCTGGCTTTGCTTATCATATTTTTTTACCAGCGCATCCGCTTCCTTGATAACTTCCTTCTTTTGATTGATGAATTCCTGGATCCCGTTGATCTCCTCTTCCACACGGGTCTGGCGGGCATGCAAACCCTGGATCTCATCTTCCAGATCGCTTACTTCCATCGGAAGCTCGCCTTTCAGGATCTTATACTCGTCCAACTTTGATTCAACTTTTTGGAGGGTCACAATGGAAGTGAGCTTTTCCTCAACAGAGAATTCTTTTACGTTTGACATAGTTTAATTTGTTCAATAGTAGTTAACCGGATTGGTTTTAATGTCCGATTTAAGGATCGCAAAATTACGAAACTTTTCCCGTAAAACCTCAAAAAGCAGGTCGATCGTGAATTGTTCGCTTTCAAAATGACCAATATCCGCGATCACCAGCTGACCATTCGCATCAAAAAACTCATGATATTTAACATCGGACGTGATGTAAAAGTTCACTCCGGCGGCTAAAGCCTTGGGAATGAGGAAGCTACCTGCGCCTCCGCAAACCGCGACCGTCCGCACCCCCCGCCCCGTCAACCGGGTATGCCGGACAACAGCCAGGCCAAAAACCTCCTTTATCCGATCCAGCAACGCGATCTCTCCCATCTCCTCCGGCAACTCCCCGATCAGACCGCTGCCGATCCCCGGATGGACATTGGCCAGGGGAACAAGATCATAGGCTACCTCCTCATAGGGATGGGCCGCGATCAGCGCCTGCACCGCAGACCGGCTCAGAACGGCCGGGAGGATGACTTCCAGCCGCGTTTCCTTCTCCTCATGACGGACGCCGGGCTGCCCCACAAAAGGCTGGCTACCCTCTCCGCCTTTAAAGGTCCCGGTCCCCGTCCCGGCAAAACTGCATTCGCTATATCCGCCGATATGACCCGCACCGGCCGCAAATATCGCCTGACGGACCGGCTCCAGGTGCGTGGTCGGTACAAAACAAAACAGCTTCTGCAGGGTAGACTCTTTTGGCAACAGCGGCCGGCCACCCACCAGGCCCAGTTTCTCCGCTATCCGTCCGTTGACCCCCTCCGTTACCATATTGTCCAGGTTGGTGTGGATGGCATAGAGAGCAATATCGTGCTTGATGGCGGCAATGATTGCCTTCTCGATATAGTTCTTCCCATTGATCTTTTTCAATCCCCCAAAAATGATCGGATGATGGGATACGATGAGATTACAACCCCGGGCAACCGCCTCCAGCACCACTTCTTCGGTGGTGTCCAGGGTGGTCAGGACGCCGGTACATTCCCAGCCCGCACTACCCGTAAGGAGACCGGTATTGTCATACGACTCCTGGTAGGCCGGCGGAGCGATGGATTCAAGATGCCCGATGATGGTAGATATCTGCATAACTTTCAGCCCTACTGGATGATTTGCTCGACATGCGTCAGTTTGCCATCCTCATTAAAGCCCTCGATGACTACCCGCAGCTTCTTTGTAATGTCATTATTAAAGAAGTCGATATTCACTTTTTTGTTGTCCTTGTCCGTCAGCAGGAAAGGCTTCCAATACAGGGTCGAACGCAGATCCTCTGCCTCATTCAACGGAGAGGCCTGCAGATAATTCGGGGAATAGAACTCCTTGCCGGGAGAGTACCCAACCAGTATGGCACGATCCAATCCCTTGAAATTTGGATCCGTCCTTTTTTCATCCCCGCCCTTCTTCGTATATACCGCAATGGTACCCCCCGCCCCGCCGCCGAACCCGATACCCGACCCGGGCCGGAACACTTTAACAAAGGCGATATCCGATACCGGCGTACTCTGCAGCTGAGAGGCATCGACCTGCATCTCATTCAGGTATAGCTGCGGTTTTCCCCCTCTCCATGACAAAGAAGGAGCGCCCCCCGGTCCATTCCCCTGCACGATCTGTAACCCCGCCACTTTCCCCTGCAGATATTGGAAGATATCCATCATGGCGATCGCCAGCGGATCGTTGATAAGATCAAAGGTTTTGGCATCGCCCCCGGCAAACATACCGGAAGCATAACGCTCATCCAGCTTTTCCTCTTCGGTCTTCTGATGGCCATGAACGGTCACCGACTCCAGGGTCTTTACCTTCTGATCCTCTATCGGTTTGGCCCGTGCAAGCTCTTCCACGATAAAACGATTTCTCCGCAAATACGCAGAATCCTCCGCCGTCCACCCCTCATAGGAGGTCATCAACGGCTTTGCCGTCCTGCCCTTGTTGATCAGACCTGTATTGAATGTCACGGCCGCCTGGTCGGACAGTTTGTGATTGATATTGAACTGGTAAAAAGCCCGCACGGTATCATAAAATACCAGCCCGGTCACCCCGAACCTGGTCCCCGCCAGATGCGGGATCTGCATCATCTGCGTGCTGGAATCCTTCCTGCTCATGATGACATTCAACGACTCTTCCGGACTGATCTTGAACGCATCCACCCCCAGCACATCGACCTTCATGGAAAGATAATCCTGTTCGGGATTCTTGATGACCGGCAATTGCCCCCGCACGAGCTGGTCCCATTTAAAACGGCGCCAGCCATGCGTCATCATGACCAGGTCCAGCTGCGACGCAAGGGTATCGCTGCCATTGGAAAAATAATAATAAGGGTTGTTCACATATCCCTTCAGCTCTCCCGTCAACAGGAGCCGGGAGATGATGTTGTCGTCATAAGGGAATTCTCCATCGGCTGCCGCATCCGTAACCGCAAGAGAAAGATTCGACCGCATGGTATCCGGCACTTCGATCGTCAGGCTGTTCTTCCCCCTCCTGGCCACCCCCTTTAGGTTGATGGCGATCTCCGGCTGGAAAAGGAATTCATGGTTGTTGACAAACACCACCCGCTCGGCTATAGGTACCTGGTCCGCTGTAAAAACGGTCAGCACCAACACCCCGGTCGGCAATTGAGCCGTGGGAATGGTCCCCCCGCTCATAAAGTTTTCTTCCAGGTTGATCTTGGCCTTATAGACAAGATGCTGATGCATATGCGCAATGATGATGAGATGTTTGTATTCGGGACCGCCCTCCCCCGACCGGGCCACGGAGAAGAGGATCTTCTGCCCCGGGTTGGAGATCATGGCCCTGACGACTGCACCCTCCGTCTTTACCGAAGGCAGGGGCGTATGATGCTCTATTCCGTGCTCATCCTTCCAAACCGCCGTCAGGGAATCCCCCTTGTCCGGCGTCAGCAACACTTTCCCCATCCCGTCATGATCGGGAGCAAAGGCGACGATTTCCTTACCCGTCCGGTCCTGTATTACTCCCTTCAAAGCCATCGGCAGACCCCATTGATCGTTGGCCTTAAAGGCTACCATGCTTTCCACACCCGCTACCAGGTCCCCACCCTCGGGGAAGAACTGAAGATGCGCCTCCTGTTTCGGCGGCGCAATGGCCGATGCCATGGAATCCAGCTTTTTATCATAGATCCGGATGTCCTTCTCATAAAAAAAGGCCGTATCGAAATTCGTCATCCAGGTAGTATAGGCCCTGAAATGAAGATGCCTGCTTTTTACCGCCTTGGGCAGATCGAAATTTCCCGCCGTGCTGGACTCCGAGATGGGATAGACCTTCCGCTGAAGAATGTTACCCGCAGGATCGGACAGCTCCGCGTAAAAGTTCTTGCTGAAAAGAGAGGGATCGGCCCCGGAAAAGATATAGGCCTTGAACCAGATCGTCTCGCCGGAGTTATAGATCTTCTTATCGAATTGTATATGGATCTTTTCCTGGGGATAACGATTGGCGTAAATGTTCATCATCGAATCCAGTTTCTGCGCATGCACAAACAACGGAAACATACTGAGCAATACAGGGATCAACGGAACAAATACAAAGGATAACAAACGGCGATAATGACTCATACAAGTAAATATTACGACAAAAAATCTTCTCAACCGGGGAAAACTACTTAAAATGCGCATAATTTCGGGAATTTTCAGGGTAGAAAAAATGTTAAAATGGTTTTAACAAAAACATCGCAGGATCTTTATACCGACTACACGGCTCGTATGCAAAAAATCGCCGATGTAAAATATGCCGCGGCCGTATTGCAATGGGACCAGGAAACATACCTGCCCCCAAAAGGCGCCGCCTTCCGTGGTCAGCAGCTGGCCACCCTGTCGGAGATCGCACACGAATGGCTCACGGCCCCCTCGCTCGGCAATCTGCTGGAAGAGCTGAACACCCGTTCAGACCTGGGGGAAGACCAGCAAAGAAATGTACAGCTGAGCCTGGAAGATTATAACAAACAAAAAAAATTCACCCCTGCCTTTATCCGACTGATGAGCGAGACCACCTCCCGCAGCTTTCATAGCTGGATCCAGGCTCGCAACGCCAACTCCTTTGCCCTTTTCCGCGAAGACCTGGAGAAGCTTGTACAGTTGAAAAGACAGGAGGCGGACTTGGCAGGGTACGAGCACCACCCTTACAATGCCCTGCTGGACCAGTTCGAAAAAGGCGCAACCACGACGATGCTGGACAGGGTCTTTGCCGAAGTCCGCCAGCCCCTGAAAGACCTTCTGGACCGTATCGGAGGTCGCCCGCAAGTGGAGGATGACTTTTTGCGGAGGCATTATCCAAAACAACAGCAATGGGATTTTGGAATGGGGCTGATCGCACAGATGGGATTCGATTTCGAAGCGGGCAGACAGGACCTGTCGGAACACCCCTTTACCACGAACTTTAGCAACCAGGACGTCCGGATCACTACAAGGGTGGACGAGAATGACTTTAACCATATGACCTGGAGCTGTATCCACGAGACGGGGCATGCCTTATACGAGCAGGGCCTGCCTACCGAATACTATGGGCTCCCCCTGGGTGAATATGCCTCCCTTAGCATCCACGAGTCACAATCACGGCTCTGGGAGAATCATATCGGGAGAAGCCGCAGCTGGTGGCAAAGCATCTATCCCCGTCTGCAGACCACCTTCCCCGATCAGTTAAAAGAGATCTCTCTTGACCGGTTCTATAAAGGCATCAATAAGGCGGGCGCTTCCCTGATCCGTACAGAGGCGGACGAGGTATCCTATCACTTTCATGTGATGATCCGGTACGAACTGGAAAAAAGCCTCATCGAAGGCACCCTGTCCGTGGCGGATATCCCGGCCTTCTGGAACGAAAAATATGCCGCCTGGCTGGGGGTCACCGTTCCAGATGATAAAAGAGGCTGTCTCCAGGATGTCCACTGGAGCCACGGGAGCTTTGGGTATTTCCCCACCTATAGCCTGGGGAGTTTTTACGCCGCCCAATTATTCGCAGCCGCTGACAGTCAAGACAATACGCTAAGCCAAGCCATCGGGGCCGGGAACACGGCACCTTTATTGCAATGGTTGCGGGGGCATATTCATCGGTATGGACGCCGGTATACCAGCGAAGAGCTTTGCCGGCAGGCGACGGGAAAAGAACTGGATATTAAATTCTTTTTAACCTATTTACTTGACAAATACGATAATATTTACAATTTTTGACATGTAAATCCAGACTATGAAGCGTCTATGCCCTGTGATTTTTGTGGTTTTCCTCTTACCCTTCTTCTCCTGCAAAAAGTATATACGGCAGCAGGAAGAGAACGCGGTCCTAAGTATCATGACCAATGGGTTGTGGTATGTCAGCGGGTTCCAGCAAAATGACAGCAATATAACCGCTTCTTTTTCGGGTTATCTCTTTAAATTTGACGCCAATAACATTGTAACAGGGACAAAAGCAAATGTTCCCGTACAGGGAGTATGGTCGGCAGATATCAATAACCTGACGATCACAACCAATTTCCCGAATGCCGGTGATCCGCTGAAAGAACTGAATGAGACCTGGAAGATCACGGATAGCTATACGGATAGCGTGTCCGCGAAAGTGACCGATACGATCAACCATACTTCCAATATCCTGCAACTGCATAAACAATAACCCGTTTCTGCCGAAAAGCCCTCTTCCCCCATCTCCTATTCATTAGCAACGGCTATCGCTGGCCGGAAAACACCATTTTGTTTATTCGATTACCTAAACGCACTTTTCGTTGACCCGAAAACTTCTACTTTCGATTGGCTGCCTCTGCTGGCTTGGGATCATTGGCGCCATCGCACAGACGCCTGTCCCCGATTTCTCCGCTACCCCTACATCCGGCTGCGGCCCCCTTTCTGTTACCTTTAAAGACCTTACCACCAATAACCCCACCTTCTGGCAATGGGATTTTGGCAACGGACAGACCTCTACCCAACAAAACCCAAACGTCGTTTACAACGCACCGGGCACCTATACCGTCGAGCTGCTGGTCCGGAACGCAAGCGGGACCAACGCCATCAAAAAGACAGACTATATCACCGTCTTTCCCTTTCCTACCCCTGCCTTCACCTCTAATCTCACAGTGGCCTGCGCACCCGCCAATATCCAGTATACCGATAAGTCAACCCCCGGGCAGGGTTCTATCGTCTCCTGGAACTGGACCCTGGGGGACGGTACGAACAGCACCCAGCAAAACCCCTCCCACACCTATACCCAGACTGGATATTATACCGTCCTTCTCCAGGTCACTAATTCACAGGGATGCTCCAATACGGCGAACGCCGGTCGTTACCTTCGGGTAGTCCCGGGCATACAGCCGGACTTTGCCTATGACCAGGTCTCCACCTCCTGCGCCGCTCCCTTCATCGTGAATTTTGTCAACCAGACCGCCGGTCCCGGCATCCTGTCCTACGCCTGGAACCTGGGTACCGGAGCGACCCCCGCCACCTCAACCGCTGCAAGCCCCTCCGGTATCACATACCCCGGCGGTAATTATACGGTTGCATTGACGGTGACCAGCGATCTCGGATGCAGCGCCAACGTACAAAAACCGGTGTCGTTCGCCGGCGGCGCGGCTGTCATTACCAGCCCCGATACCGCCTGTGTCAACTCAGCCATTACGTTCACCAACGGTTCCAGCCCCACCCCCCTCTCTTCCACCTGGGATTTTGGGGACGGCACCGGCTCCACTGTCCAAAACCCTTCCACGACCTATACAGCCGTGGCGCCCTATACCGTCAAACTGGTGAATACCTATGCCAGTTGCAAGGATTCCGCGACAAAGCTGATCCAGGTGATCAACAACCCAATCCCGGCCTTTACCGCCGATCACACAGCCTCCTGTAAGGCGCCCTTTACCGTCCAGTTCACCGACAAGACCACGGCACCTATGCCCGCTAAATGGCTCTGGGACTTTGGGGACGGCAACACCAGTAATCTCCAAAACCCTTCCCATACTTACACCACCCCCGGCGTCTATGACGTCAGACTAACGGTGACCAATTCCGCCGGGTGCTCCAATACGGACACGATGACAAAATATATCCAGATCGTCGCCCCCACCGTCACGATCGACGCCATTCAAGGTTGTATAAACACTTCTATCTCGGCGACTGCCACGATCAATGCACCGGATGGTATAGCGTCTTATGCATGGACCGCCACCGGCGCCACCCCGCCAACCTCAACACTGCCCAATCCTAACTTTATCTATACCACGCCGGGGAATTATCCGATTTCTTTAATAGTCACAACCAACACTGGATGTACAACGCCCCCAGCCAATGGTACGGTACAGGTAGGTGCCCATGCCGCAACACCCGATTTCACGATATCACCCAACCCTGTCTGCGGGAATAATACGGTCACTTTTCAATCCACCTCGACCCCCGCCGATCATTGGGATTGGTTTTTTGGAGACGGCGCTTTTTCGGGGGATCTCCTGGACAATGCCTCCCATGCCTATAGCGATATCGGACCCTATTCGGTTATCCTGAATACGTATAGCAACGGCTGTGTAACACAAAAAATAAAAATGGTTAACGTGACCGGCGCTATCGTCGGCTTCACCCATAAATCAGTTTGCCCCAATGCATTCCAAATACAATTCACGGATACGTCTCATATAGATCCGGCACAAATAACGGCGACACCAGCCCCAACTTATTTATGGGACTTCGGCGATGCTGTCAACAATCCGGGTACAAATACCTCTACTTTGCCAAGCCCAACCCATGACTACAACAGTACCGGCGTCAATCCCGTAACCTATAACGTCACCCTAACGATCACTACCAGCACCTGCACCAATACGGTCACCATCCCCATCACCCTGGGACCGACCGCAGCCGCCTTTACCGCCCCGCCAACTGCCTGCAGGAATACAGATTTTCACCTAACCTCGACGAGTACCAACTCCTCCCTGATAACCCTCTATTGGTGGCAGATCGACGGCAAACCCGGCAGCGCCCCGTCCCCCTCTACCTCCGGACCGTTTGCGATCGGAAATATTGCTGTACTCGGCACCCATACGCTTAGCCTGACGATCTTCGATTCCAATGGCTGCGTCAGCACCGTCTCTCAGCCCATCACCATCATCGGCCCACTCGCCAAATTCACGGCCCCCGCCGGCGGCTGTAAGAACAGCCCGATCACTTTCACCGACCAGACCACCCCTTACCCCGGCAGCGCGGGTCCTCCCGCAGCACCGGCGGCCCCCATCACTAGCTGGAACTGGGACTTCGGCGACGGAACGATCACAAATCTCACTGCCCCCTATACACACCCCTATGCCGACACCGGTGCCTATACCGTCAAACTAACGGTCACCGACAATGCGGGTTGTATCGACACCACCAGCGCCGCCATACAGATCACGGCCCCGCAGGCTTTCTTCTCCGGCCCGGACAGCTTCTACTGCCCCGGCGTCCCCCTGACCTTCAAAGACTCCTCACAGGGTTATGGCCTGGTAGAGACCTGGGACTTCGGCGACGGTCCCCCCACCTTCTCCACCCCTACTCATACCTATTCCGCCGGAAACTATACGGTCAGCCTCTCGGTCAAGGACCAGGTCGGATGCGTCAACAGTACAACCCATCCTCTCCAGATCAAACAGCCCATCGCCGCCTTTACTATCGCCGATACAACGGCGATCTGCGCCCCGCTGCAAACGATGTTTACAGCCCAGGGCCAATTCTATGATAGCCTGTATTGGGACTTCGGCGACTTGACGACATCCACCCTTCCCAATACCTCCCATTTCTACAACGACTATGGTACCTATACCGCCACGCTCTTTGTACAGGGTCCCGGCGGCTGCCAGGCATCCGCAAGCCGCCAGGTCTTCGTCGCCAACCCCTTTACCGCCGGCTATTCCGGTACTCCGCTCCAGGCATGCGATTCCCTGCTGGTGAGCTTCCAGATCACCCCGCCGATCTATGCCCATTTCGACTTTGTCTTTGGCGATGGCGCCGTCGACACCACCGGTGATACAGCCCCCTCACACCTGTACAGAAGACCCTCTACCTATACGACCCAATTGGTCATGAACGATCCCAGCGGCTGTATCGTAGGCATCGGCAGCAATACGGGGACGGTCACTATCCTGGGCGCCGTGCCCTTCTTTAGCATGGACCAACGCGCCTTCTGCGACAGCGGCACGGTCAACTTCACGGACTTTACGATCCCTATTACGGATGTGATCGCCAGCGAAACATATGCCTTCGGAGACGGGCAAACCGCCAGCCAGGCTTCCCCCAATTTCAACGCTGCCCACTTATATGACCAGACAGGTACCTTGCTGCCCACCCTCACCGTGGTCACCGGTCAGGGTTGTACGGAAAGCTATACCGATACCGTAAGGATCCACCAGACGCCGCATCCTCTTATCTCCACCACAAGCCTGCTCTGCACCGGACTGATCCAGTTCCAGGGCAACCTCGCCACGCCCGATGCGGATACGGTGAGCTGGGCCTGGAATTTCGGCAATGGCCAGTCCTCAAAACAACAGGACGCCGCGGTGAACTATGCTGCGGGTACCTACACCGTAAGTCTTAAGACCTCGGTGCCTTTCGGATGCAGCGACACGACCTCGAAGACGCTAACGATCAACCCGCTGCCCACTATCAAAGGACCCGCTGAGATAACCACCCCCGTTGGCATCCCGGTCACGCTGCCTTTCACCTATAGCAGCAATGTCGTTGCCTGGTCCTGGACACCGACGACCTATCTCGACTGCCCCACCTGCCCCAACCCGGCAGCAGGACCGACCTTCGACCAGCAATACAAGGTAGCCGTACTGGATAACAATAACTGCGCAGACACCGCAACGATCCTGGTGAAGACGATCTGCAACGGGTTGAATTACTGGCTGCCCAATACATTCTCGCCCAATGGGGACGGCGTCAATGACGTGTTCTATCCCCGGGGCGATAACCTGTATAATATCCAGTCGATGCGCATTTTCAACCGATGGGGACAGCTGGTCTTCGAAAGAAAGAATTTTCCGGCCAACTCTTCCTCGGATGGATGGGACGGAACATTCAATGGCCGGCCCTCACCGTCGGATGCCTATGTATATATCGTAGAAGTGATTTGTAACAACGCCCAGGTCGTCGCCCTCCGGGGAGACATAACCCTGGTCCGGTAAAAATTTAGGAATTGAGAACACGCTTATTATACCTGTCCCTGCTGCTGCTGTCCCTGGCAGCCTTGCCGCCTTCCGCAGCGGCACAGGATATCCATTTCTCCCAGTTCTTCGAGGCGCCCCTCCTTCGCAACCCGGCGCTGGCCGGCATTTTCACCGGCGACTACCGGGTACAGGCCATCTTCCGCAACCAGTGGAACAGCTTCGCCAACGCCTACCGCACGGGCTCCCTCAACGGGGAATATAAATGGCCCATCGGCAAAGGCAGCGACTTCGTTACCACCGGACTACAGCTCCTGTACGATCAGGCCGGAACGGCAGCCCTCAATACCACCGAATTTCTGCCGGCCCTGAACTATCACAAATCCCTTAGCAACGACCACCCCATGTACCTCTCCCTGGGATTCATGGGCGGCCTCGTGGAAAAGACCCTCGACCTTTCAAAAGTAACGACCAATAGCCAGTATAACGGTACCGCCTATGACCCGGCCCTCCCCAACGGAGAGACGATCCTCTCCCCCAACGTCCATTACCTGGACGGCAGCATCGGCATCAGCTTCAATACAAGCTTCGGAGAGAACAACGCCAACACGATGTTCGTCGGCGCCGCCTATCATCACCTGAACCGCCCGAAGAACTCTTTTTATAAGAACCCCACCATCGAGCTGGACCCCAAATATGTCTTCTCCGCCGGTGTAAAAACGATCATAAACGAATACACCTGGTTCACGATCCAGGCCGACCACTCCCGTCAGGGCCCTTCACAGGAGACCATCGCCGGCGCCACCTATTCCTATAAGCTGGGAGACGATCCGGAAAACTCACAGTATACGATCGACCTGGGCGGCTACCTGCGATGGAAAGACGCTTTTATACCCGTGTTAAAGCTCGAAATGAACGGCATGTCCGCCGCCCTCAGCTACGATGTGAACGTCTCGGAATTAAAGACAGCCAGCGAAAGCAGGGGTGGCTTCGAACTATCGATCTCGTATATAGGATTCCTGGACCACGAGGCAAAGAAATACCGGATCCTGTGCCCGAAATTTTAGCTTATTTTTGAGATCTAAAAAAAAATAAAATGAGCACATCAAAAATCGAGGTCGGCCAGCAGGCACCCGACTTCACCCTCTTCGATTCCGATAAAAAAGCAACCTCCCTCCACGACTTCAAAGGCAAGAACGTCCTCCTTCTTTTCTTCCCGCAGGCCTTTACCGGCACTTGCACAAAAGAACTCTGCAGCACCCGGGATAATATCGCCCTCTATAACAAAGCCAACGCCCAGGTATTCGGCATCAGCGTGGATTCCATCTTTACCCTCGCCAAATACAAAGAAGAACAGCAGCTGAACTTCCCCCTGCTCAGCGATTTTAACAAGGAAACCTCCACCGCCTACGGCTCGCTCTATGCAACCTTCGCCTTCGATATGAAAGGAGTATCCAAACGCTCGGCCTTCGTGCTGGATAAGAACGGCACTGTCCGTTATGCCGAAGTGCTGGAAACAGCCTCCGACCTGCCCGATTTCACGGCGATCCAAAAGGTATTAGCAGAGCTCAATTGATTATAAATCAATGTATTATACATCGGTCGGCCAAAAAAGCCGGCCGATTATTTTATCGTTTTATTTGCCGGCCAATTTGTATCTTTGAAGTAAAATTATTACCTTGGAGACGCGTGTAAACTGTACCGAAGCATGAGGATTTTTTACATCTTGTTATCCATTATTCTACTGACATCCACCCAGGCCAAAAGCCAGGCCAAAGGACCTTTGCCCGATCCGGAACACAAACTCATAAAATTCTACCCCAATCCTGCTGTCTCCTATATCACCTTCGAACTCGCCAAAGAACCAAATAAGACCTATTCCCTTCAGATCTTCAGCTTCCTTGGAAGAAAAGTAAAAGAAGAACCGGAGATCATCGACAAAAAGACTGTCAACCTCAGCGACCTCCCCCGCGGTCTCTATATCTTCCAGCTAAAAGACCCCTCCGGCCGCGTCACCGACTCCGGCACCTTCCAGATCAACAAATAACTTTCCCAGGCCGGCATCGTTTCCCAGGCATCGACTATTATCGCTATCCGCATAAATATCTGCTTATAATACCTGCACGATCAAAAATTTCAGATAGTTGGTATTTTCCCACTCCTCGATGATCGGATGATCACTCGCCTGCGCCTGGAATGTGACCTGCCGCAACTTCCGCCGCGCATCCCTGGCCGCCTGCTGGATGGTCGCCCTGAATAGCTCCGGCTGAACGAGGTTGGTGCAGGAAGAGGTCACCAGGAATCCACCCTTCTTCACCAGCTTCATCCCCCGCAGATTGATCTCCTTATACCCGGTGATGGCCTTCTGAATGGTCTCCCGGCTCTTCGTAAAAGCAGGAGGGTCGAGCATGACCACATCATATTGACGGCCTTCCTTGCTCCATTGCTTCAACGCATCAAAGGCATTGACGGCTTCATACCGGCAGATCTCCCCCAATCCGTTCAATTCCGCATTCCGGCGGGCCTGCGCAACGGCGTTCTCCGAAATATCCAGCCCCAGTACGGACTTTGCCCCGTAATAACCGGCATGGGTCTCAAAACTGCCGGTATAACAAAAGGCGCCCAGTACATCCGCCCCTTTTACAATATGCTGAATAGCCCGGCGATTGTCATGCTGGTCCAGGAAATAACCCGTTTTCTGGCCATTCTCCAGGTCCACATGCAACTGCAGACCATTCTCCCGGATGCAGATCTGCGGATCGAAGGGCGCCGACAGAAACCCCTTCTGCTGAGGTAAACCCTCCAGTTCCCGTACCGGCACATCATTCCGCTCAAAGATCCCCTTTGGCTGAAAGAGCTGCTCCAACGCCTTTACGATGGCCGGCTTCCAACGGTCGATGCCCAATGCGAGGGTCTGCAATACAAAATAATCGTTGAATTTGTCGATGATCAGGGCCGGCAGATAATCCGCCTCCCCAAATACAAGACGGCAGTTTTCGGTATATCCCAGCCGCTGCCTGTACTCCCAGGCGGTCCTCAGACGATGATAAAAAAAGGTCTCGTCAATGGTCTCCGAATGATCCCGCGTCAACAGCCGGACCAGTATCTGCGACTGCGGGTTGATATAACCCTTCCCGACAAATTTCTTGTCATGGGTAAAGACGGCTACGATCTCTCCCGCCGTAGAATCGCCCTCCACCCTGTTCACCTCATTGGCAAAGATCCAGGGATGGCCATTCTCTACCCGCCGGCTGATCTTTTTGTTCAAATAAACCTTCGTCATGGCCGCAAAGGTAAGGCTAACGGACAATGGTCACTACTACGGGTTTGTTCCTGGGCCTTAATACTTTCATTATCAAACTATTAAAATCCACATCATTTTTGGCAGACCATAAGGACATTTTGTCCATAATTCCTCCTTGGCAAAATTATTGACTGTCTTACCTTTGTGCCAATTTTTAAGGATATGAATATGGAAGAAACAAATTACTCGGCGGACCCTTCCGCCCACAACGCCGGAGACAATGGCCCGGACGCACTGGACGATATGAACACGGACGAGAATATTGCCGGTACCTCCCACCTGAATGAGACCCTGGCAGGAAATGAAGAAGAACTGGAAAAACTCCGGGAAGAAATACAGGTCCAGAAAGATAAATACCTCCGCCTGTTTGCAGAGTTCGATAATTTCAGGAAACGCAGCGCCCGGGAAAACATGGAACTGAGACAGACGGCCGGGAAAGAGGTCATCATATCCCTGCTGGACGTAATGGACGATTGCGATCGCGCTGAAAAACAACTGCAGGCAGCAGATAACATCGGCCAGGTAAAAGAAGGCATCCAGCTGGTATTTTCAAAGCTTCGTTCGGTATTGCAGTCGAAAGGACTAAAGGCGATGCAGAGCATCCATACCGACTTCGACGTCGAAAAGCACGAAGCCATTACTGAAATACCCGTTCAGGACCCATCCCTTAAAGGAAAGGTGATCGACGAAGTACAAAAAGGATATTACCTGAATGACAAGATCATCCGGTTTGCAAAGGTGGTGGTAGGAAAATAAGAATAACGAGCGTATCAACTATTATGTCTAAAAGAGATTATTACGAAGTACTGGGGGTCGCAAAAGGATCAGCCGCCGAGGAGATCAAGAAGGCCTATCGCAAAGTAGCCATGCAGTTCCACCCCGACCGTAACCCGGGTGATAAAGCAGCCGAAGAAAAATTCAAGGAAGCCGCAGAAGCCTACGAAGTGCTCAGCGATGCCGATAAGAAGGCCCAATACGATCGCTATGGACACGCCGGCCTCAATAACAACGGCCGCGGCGGATTCAACGGCGGCAATATGAACATGGACGATATCTTCAGCCAGTTCGGGGATATCTTCGGAGACGATATTTTCGGCAGCTTCTTCGGAGGCCGCAGGGGAGGAGGTGGCGGATCCCGCTCCAGGGGCGTCAGGGGAAGCAACCTCCGCGTAAAGATCAAGCTCAACTATGAAGAGATAGCAAAAGGGGTCACCAAGAATATCAAGGTAAAGAAATATGTCGGCTGTACTACCTGCAGCGGCAGCGGCGCGAAGGATAAAAGCAGCATACAGACCTGTTCCACCTGCGGAGGCAGCGGCCAGGTACGCAGGGTCAGCAATACATTCCTCGGACAAATGCAGACGGTCACCACCTGCCCGACCTGTAACGGGGAAGGCTCCATTGTGACCGCAAAATGCCCGGTTTGTAAAGGAGAAGGCCGCGTATACGGAGAAGAAACGGTGACCATCGATATCCCCGCCGGCGTACAGGAAGGAATGCAGCTGAGCGTGGGGGGACGTGGCAACGCCGGTGAAAGAGGCGGTGCTCCGGGCGACCTCATCATCCTGATCGAAGAAGAACAACATCCCGAATTGCACCGCGACGGACTCAACGTCGCCTTTGAACTGCATATCTCCTTTTCCGATGCCGTATTCGGACTACAGGCAGAAGTGCCCACCATCGACGGCAAGGCAAAGATCAAAATACCGGCCGGCACCCAGAGCGGCAAAATATTCCGTTTAAAAGGCAAGGGATTCCCCGGCGTCAACTCCTACGAAAGAGGCGACCAACTGATCCATGTCAACGTCTGGACACCCCAGCACGTAACGCCCGAGGAAAAGGGCATCCTGGAAAAGCTTGGCGACTCACCAAATTTCCAGCCCAAGCCGGACAAGAACGAGCGGAGCTTTTTCGATAAAGTGAGGGAGATGTTCTCATAACAGCCGCCCACGAACCAGCATCCATATACACTTGCCTGGCGGCTGTTACGAGAACCGCGCCGGCAGGCGCAATCAAACGGTGGGCTTAGGCCGCTTCAGCGGCCGTAAGAATTATTCTTCCGTTTTCTTATGGCGTTTTTGTTTTCCATAAATTCGTCGGGCCTTCTCAACCAGCCCGATAAACTCCTGCTGCATCCCATCATTTGGGTCCCGCGACTGCTCCGCCATCTCGAGAACATCCTTCCAATCCGCCTGCCCCATAAACCGCGATCGCTTCAGCAACCCTCCAAACAACGCGATCGAAGACGCAAACCGGTAACAAGGCTGCAGGTCCCGGAAAGGAGTCAACTGATTGCTGCATTTATAATAGCTCATCCTCTCCACCGTATCATGCGGTAATTTATAATTCAAGTCCACCCGCGCTAAAAGATCCTTTCGGGAAAAAGCCGCAACACTATCGGCATCCACCGGCCGGATCTCAAAAAGGGCCAGCAACGAATGACCCGAACCTACCTCCCCGCCCTGCACCTCATTCAGCGAATCCGACAATACTTTTACTTTATTATCAAACCCGATGAGCCGGTAATTCTTTACCAGCGCCGGGTCGAAGGTGATATTGAGATAGGCGTCATCCGCCACCGCATAGATCGTTTGCGTAAACTCCCGGACCAGCACTTTCTCCGCCTCCCGCTCATCATCCAGGTAGGCAAAATTTCCATTCCCCTTCTTGGCCAATACCTCCAGCTTGCTATCCTTATAATTGCCCATCCCTACCCCCAGACAGGTAAGATAGATCCCCCACTGCCGGTACTGGGAGACGAGCTTTTCCAACTCCTCCTCCGATGTCTCTCCCTCATTGAAGTCCCCATCCGTAGCAAGGATCACCCGGTTGTTCCCTCCCCGGATAAACTGGCTCTTGGCCACCCGGTAAGCGGCACGAATACCCGCCTCCCCCGGAGTGGAACCACCCGGTGTCAGGTCCTCGATCGACTGCTGGATCTTTTTTTGATCGGCCCCCGAAGTCGGCGGCAGCCAGACACCTACGATGGCGCCATACACGACGATCGACACGGTGTCGATCGGGCGCAGGTTGTTTACGAGGAGGCGAAAGGCGCTCTTCAGCAGCGGAAGCTTGTTGGGAAGATCCATCGATCCGGAGATATCGACCAAAAAAACGAGGTTGGCCGGCGGTATCCGGGCCGGGTCGATCTTCCGGGCACAAACCTGCAGGAATAACAGCTGGTTCTCGGGGTTCCAGGGACATTCCGATAACTGGCTGTGTAAACAAAAACAACTGTCCCGCGGAGGGTCCGTATAACCAAAATTGAAATAATTCAGCAGCTCCTCGATCCGCACCGCATCCGGTGGGATAGTACTCCCCATATTTAAAAAACGCCGCACATTACTATAGGAAGCCTTATCGATCGTAACGGCAAACCCCGTCTCCGGGAACCGAACGGCAGGAATAAAACGATTTTCGATCAGGGAGCTATATGTCTCTCCTCCGACCGTCCAACCCTTCCAGTCCCCCGGCTTCAGGTCTTTTGTCAGCGACAACAGCTTCTTCTTCGGCGCCGCCTCCGGAGGCCGGTACGATGCCCTTAATAAAATGGTCTGGTATTGATCGGCGACGACCCGCAAGGTGAGGGTCTGGTACCCATCTGCAGAAAGTGTAAGCGTATCGGATGATTGAGGTATAGGTATTCCAAAAGCCCCTGAACTGCCGGAGTGATAGACATACCCGCTGGAATGAAGCAGCATTTTCACATTTGGCAGGAGACCGTTGTTCTCATCTTTTATTTCGCCCCGCAAATAAAACTGTGCAAAGGAGGAATAAAATAAAAAAGAACCAATCACTAACAATAGTGCACTTTTCAATGGGATATTTTGATTCAAATTAGTACGTTCTTTCTTCAATGTCAAGCCCCCACCCCCTATTTCTCCTCCACCAGCTTATAGATCGAAGGAATATTCCTCCCCAATCCGTCATAATCCAACCCAAAACCCAGCAGGAACTTATTCGGGACGGAAAATCCCAGGTAGTCCACCGGGATGGGGAAGGTAGTCGCATCGGGCTTGTGCAGCAAGGCAGCGACTTTCAGACTGGCCGGCTGCTGATGTACCAGCTGCGGGAGGAATACATGCAGGGTCTTTCCCGTATCCACGATATCCTCCACGATGACTACATGCCGGTCGATCAGGTCCATGTCCAGCCCTATTGCCGTGATGACCTGCCCCGAAGACTTGGTTCCTTTATAGGAGGCAAGTTTGATAAAACTGATCTCCGCATCAATGGTGATCGCCTTGAAAAGATCACTGGCAAACATAAAGGCGCCGTTCAGGATGGCGATAAACAAAGGCTTTTTACCCGCATAATCCCGGTTCATCCGGTCCGCGATCCCCCGTATCTTCTCAGCGATCTGCTCCGCGCTTAAATAGGGCTCAAAATCCTTATCGTGTACTCGTATGATTGACATCCTGGTTGGATTATTTTTTTGTTGTCGCCTCCGCCAGACGGGGCCGCACCGGAGCAGAGGTTTGTAAATAGATCTTTTCGCCGGCAGCCGGACGGGCCCCGGGCGTCAATTGGTTCATCTCCAGCAGGTCCTGGTAGCGGATCCCCTCCGACTGGCAGATATCATACGCATTCTCACCCTCCCGCACGATATGAAATTCAATAGAACCGGTCCTGCGCTTGCGCTGCAGAAAGATCAGCTGGTCCTTCACCAATACATCCTCCTCCTTCATATCGTTGAAATCCAGTAAACGCCCCAACGGCAGCTCATATTGATTGGCAATGGACAACAGGCTGACACCCGCCTGCACAAAGACCACCCGGGCCTTATTGATCACAAATTCTCCCTGCGGATACGAAACCTCCGGTTGCAAAGAGACACCGGTCCCCTGGCCACCCGCCCCCTGCCGGCCTCCGGTTCCCCCATGCCCATCGGCTCCTGCTCCCGCACGGCCGCCATCCGCCCCCGCCAGCACAGGCGCAGTTCCGGGCGCAGTCAGCACCAGCTCCTCGGAGGGTTTCATCTTCCCCAGGGCGATCAGCGTATATTGTTCCAGGTTATAATCCCTGACGGTCTTGATCAGGATCTGGGCATACCGGGGATTGGTGGCATAACCCGCCTTCTTCAACCCATTCGCCCATCCCTCATAATCGGAAGGGTCCAGGTTGAAAAGGGAAGCATACCGGGTACTGCGGCGAAGAAATTCCGAATGATCCCGGTAAGAGTCCGCCGCCGTGGCATAGCTGCGAAAACATTCCCCCCGGCTATCATCGTCATGATATACCACATCCCCCTTCCAATCGTCCCTGCACTTGATCCCAAAATGATTGTTGGATCTCTTCACCAGCTCACTGGTGCCCGCCTCCGATTCATGGATCCCCTGGGCGAGGATAATGGCGGCAGGAATGCCCGATCGCTGCATTTCATCCATCGCGAGGGCCTTATAGGTATTGACATAATTGATCCCATCCGTACTCACCTGTGCCGGCAGGGACTTAACCCCCGACAGCGCCAACATCCAGCATACGATCCCTTTTAATGTCATCCGTTATATTGGTTAAGTTCTTATTTTTTCCGGATCAGGAACAACCCGTCCCGAACGGTCAGCATCACCTTTTCCACCCTGTCATCCGCTCCGATCAGTTCATTGAACTCCTGGATCGCCCGGGCGTTTTTCCCCGTAATCGTCTTCTCCAGCACCTGTCCATGGAACAACACGTTGTCGGCAATGATCAGTCCCCCCCGTCGTACCCGCGGCAATACTAATTTATAGTATTCCCCGTAATTCACCTTATCGGCGTCAATAAACACCAAATCCCAGTCCTCCTGGAGGGCCGGGATGATCTCTAACGCATTCCCCCGATGTAAAATTATCCGGTCCTGGTAATTTGCCCGGCGGAAATGCCCGGCCGCCAGATCGGCATCATCATCCCGCAGCTCAAGCGTATGCAGCTGCCCCCCTTCCGCCAGCCCCGCAGCCAGACACAGGGCGCTATACCCCATAAACGTGCCGATCTCCAATACACGCCGGGGCCTGAGCAGATGGCTGATCATCTTCAGGAACTCCCCCTGCAAATGACCACTCAGCATCTGGGGCTCGGAATGGTGGGCTATCGTATAGACGGCAATGGACTGTAATAAAGGATCTTCGGGGGAAGAATAGCGTTCCGCATACGCCTGGGCCAGTGGATCGACCATATCCATATGGATGAATTTGCGGCAAAGATAATCAATTGTTAAAAGTTGGGCTGCAGCGAATTTTTCGCATAAAAGCTAAGTACATGCTCCGCAACCTCTTCCGCCGTATCGGCTATCTTCAGCAGATCCAGGTTGTGAGTGGAGATGTTCCCATGCTTATGCAGCATGATCTCCTTCATCCAGGCCAGTAGTCCCCCCCAATAGGAAGAACCTACAAGGATCAATGGCACCGCCGACATCTTACCCGTTTGGATCAGGGTAGCGACCTCAAAGAATTCATCCATGGTGCCAAACCCGCCGGGCATCATGACAAAACCCTGGGAATATTTGGTGAACATGACCTTACGGACAAAGAAATAATCAAAATTAAGATTGGCATCCCTGTCGATATGGGGATTGGAATGCTGCTCAAAAGGCAATTCGATGTTCAAGCCTACCGATTTCCCTCCGCCCAGCTGCGCCCCCTTATTGGCCGCCTCCATGATGCCGGGCCCGCCACCGGAAATGATCCCAAAACCCTCCTCCGCCAGCCGCTGGGCAATCTCCACGGATAGTTCATAATATTGCTCTCCCGGCTGCGTCCGGGCCGATCCGAAAATGGATATACAAGGGCCCAGCTTTGCCAGCACTTCGAACCCATCCACAAACTCCGCCATAATTTTAAAGATCTGCCAGCTGGAATGCGCCTTTGATTCCGCCCATCTACGCTGCTCTATTTTCGCCATGGCCTTATTATTAATGTAGGCCATGGCTCAAAATTTTTAATGATTGGCCTTCGGCCAAAAAACCTGTGGTTTTTTTCTGCATCCTGATCGTATCGTTCATGCATCAATAACGTATCAATCTGTAAAATTAGTTTGTAACCGTCCGTTTTTTTGAAATAGCCCACAACCCGAGAAAGGTAAGGATCCCATTGAGCAATAATAATTCGAGACCGATCTGGAAACCACCCAGCCACGCCGCGGAATACCGGCTGATCAGGTAACAAAGGGCCGGCGCCAGCAGACAAAGGGCCGTGACCCTCCAGTCATTTGCCAACACCCGCTGCGTAAAGATCCCGAAAGCAAACAACCCCAGCAAAGGCCCATAGGTATACCCCGCCAGCTCGAGGATGATGTTGATGATGGATTTATTGTTGACCCACTTGAACACAAGGATACAGCAAAGAAAAAGAAGGGCAAAGCTGACATGCACGATCATCCGCGTGCGCTTCTGCTGCTGCTCGCTGGACCCGGGCTTGTTGCGGATGTCCAGCAGATCGATACAAAAGGAGGAGGTCAGTGCCGTCAAAGCCCCGTCCGCACTGGGGAACAGCGCCGAGATCAACCCGATGATGAAGATAATGGAGACGGCCCTGGGCAGGTAATGCAGCGCCATCGTAGGGAACAGATCGTCGCCGATCACGGACTTCCCGTTCAGCACCAGTTGATGCCCCTGGTAAACCGCGCCCTGGTGCAGGGTATAAAGATATAAGAGACCGCCCAGCAAAAGGAAAAGAAAGCTGACCAGCATCATGACAAAACTGAATACGACGACATTCTTCTTCGAATCTCCCAGGTTCTTTACGCTGATATTCTTTTGCATCATCTCCTGGTCCAGACCGGTCATGGCAATGGCAATGAACATACCGCCGACGATCTGCTTGACAAAGAATCCCTTGCTGTTGATATCGGTATTGAAGATCCGGGTAAAATCCTGCTCGCCCAGCGTCTGCATAGCCCCGCCAACCGAAAGATGTAAATGCTGTAAAATATAAATGGTACAGACGACCAGCCCCAGCAGCATGAAGGTGGTCTGCAGCGTATCCGTATAAACGATGGTCTTCACACCCCCTTCAAAGGTATACAGCAGGATCATGGCCAGGATGACAAAGGTGGTCAGGGCAAACGGGACCCCCAGATCCTTCAGGATAAAAATGTGGAGCACATTGATGACGAGATACAGCCGTGCAGTAGCTCCCACCGTACGGGAAATGGTAAAGAACAAGGCCCCCGTCCGGTACGCGACCTGACCAAAACGCTTCTGTAAGTAATTATAAATGGACGTGAGGTTCAACCGGTAATACAATGGCAGCAGCACAAAGGCAATGACCAGGTACCCGATCCAGTTGCCAATGATCACCTGGAAATACCCAAACCCCTTGAAGGCATCCCCCGCAAAATCACCCACAGTGCCGGGCACGGATACAAAGGTCACCCCCGACAACGAAGTACCGATCATGCCAAACGCCACCAGCATCCAGTTCGAATTGCGATTGCCGATAAAAAAAGACTCGTTATTGGAATGACGCGAAGTCCGCCAGGCCACCACCAGCAATAAAATAAAATAACCGATCACAAAGGAGAAAAGAAGGAAAGCAGGCATGCGTTGATTTTCGGAAGTTAAATAGAGCCGTTAATTTTATTCAGCCATTAAATTAGGAAATACAGGCTTAATAATTGAAATTTAATTTTTGAATACCCGTTTGAACATCCGATAAAACCTGAGGCGCGAATTATGAATATACAATCTGTAGCCGTATTCTGCGGCTCCAAAGAAGGCAATGACCCCCTCTTTGCCCGCCACACGGCCGAACTGGGAAAATTGATCGCCCTGCTAAAGCTAAAATTGATCTATGGAGGCGGTAGCACCGGCCTGATGGGGTTGATAGCCGACGCAGTCCTGGCAGAAGGCGGCTCCGTCATGGGCATTATCCCGGAACTGTTGATCGCATGGGAACACCAGCACAAAGGACTCACGGAACTGGCCATCGTCCCCGATATGCACTCCCGTAAAAAAATGATGTACGAACGATCCGATGCCGCCATCATCCTTCCCGGCGGCTTTGGCACCCTCGACGAACTTTTTGAAATGGTCACCTGGAACCAATTGAAGATCCACAACAAAAAGATCTATATCCTCAACTCCAACGGATTCTATAACCACCTCATCCACCACCTCCGCCAGCTGGAAAAAGAAGGCTTTCTCTACGACTCCCTCGAAGACCGGATCATCGTCTGCGAAACACCCGTCGAACTATTCAACCGTATCAGTTAGTGTCATCGCCTCTTATGCAAATAAAAATCAACCCCCGCCCGTAATATCGGCAACGGATGCCCATTGATATCATTATACGGAGAATTGACATTATCGATCGCATCGAACATCAAGGCAATATAGAAGGTCCCCTGACCAACGATCCGCTGTCCATACCCGATCCCCAGCAATAAGCTCGGCGCATTGGCGCTATACGTGCCGGAAAATCCGGAATTCATATCCTTTTGATTGACGCTAAGCCAGTTGAACTCCGGCTGCGCCGTCAGGAAAAGAAAAGGCAATACATAGGCCCGGCCAAATACGCCACCCCCATAAATAAACTCACGGGACCGTACATTGCCATTATAATAAGGATCCGCCCGGATGGAATTATAATTGAAGTTCACCACCACGCCGGCATCCAGCCACTTGTTCAGCGAAAATCCGATCTCGGGATTAACCCCCACGTTAAAATCATAAGAGCCAAAACCTAACCCGAGACTTCCTCCCAGGAAAAGGTTCTCTTTTTGAAAACCCGTGCCCGAACCTTCATCCGAATAAGTGTTCACCTGGTTAGGCATGCGCTGCTGAGCAAAACCAGCCAGCCCGCTCAATCCAAAAAATACTGCCAGTACGACCTTTCTTATCATTGCTTTGATTTTGTTTTCTTATTGATCAAATATCTTTCCCGCATTTAAAATACCGTTGGGGTCAAATACCTTCTTTATCCGCCGCATCAGATCCGGGTGCACCTCCCCAAAAACGATATCCAGGCCAGCAGGGACGCTTCCTCGGTCATCCAGTTCCCCGCTGATGGTCCCCGGTCATCCAGTTCCCCGCTCCGACAATAGTTTTGAATGCTATAGCTTGCTCCGCAGTTATCCTTCCTGCTATATCCATCCGGTAAATTTTGCGCAAAAATCCGATAAATCGGGGATTTTTCAGGAATAATGTTCCGGATCTCCGCAAGGTCCGGATCATTGTTTGAAAGACGGACACAGAGACTGTCTCCGATCCCCGTTATACTGGCTGTAAAATCCCTGGTTCACGAGAGCAAACTCGTAGGCCCCATACCCACCGTCATAATGCTTGATGGAAGAGGTGGTGACATCATATGTGAAGGTCAGCTTGATATTCTTATAAATAAACCCGATCATCGGGATCACCGCATCCCCGGCCCGGTAATACAGCCCCCCGATCACCTGCTGATCCCCGTCATCCTGGAGATTATACTGCGCGTTCAACCCCAGCACCGCCTCCGAAGAACCGGCCATATACGTATAATAACCCATGGGGTTGATGATGACCTGGTCATTGACCTTGAGACTGGCATTCAGAAAACCGATATAACGGGGATCGATCCGGCCGTCAAACCCGGTGGGCTCGGTACTAAAAAAAGATTCCTTCGCCCGGTTAAGATGCTGTACGGAAAATCCCGCATTCAGATACATCCGGGTATTGGGAAAATAGGCATAGTTCATCCCTACCTGCATATCGAAATAATTCACATTCGGCTGATCGATCACCACGCTGGTTGGCAATTGCGCATCAAAGAACTTTCCGTCGAACTGGTCCGGGAATTTTAAATTGGTGGTATTGATCCGCTTGTTGATCCAGCCTACATTAAAACCCAGCGAGATCAGACTCGCATAACCGACCATCTGGTGATAGGCCACCGATCCATATACCTCCGTAGACGTCAACGTGCTCGTCCCCGCATCATCCCGCAGGATGCTCCCACCCAACCCCATCCACCCATTCTCGATCCGGTTCCGGAAAACCTGCGCATCACCCCATACCCCCATGGTCCGGTAAGGTGCCGTCATCACCGCCGACCACTGATTACGGTAATTGGCCCCAATACGGTAATCCGCATCCGGAATAAAACCGGTATTGGCAGGATTCGTCGTCAAAGGAGAATTGAACCATTGCGAAAAATGCAGGTCCTGCGCATGACCGCACAAGGATATCCCAATGACAAGACACCCCAGGACCCATATTTTTTTCACACCCCTCATTATGTTTCTATTAACGAACATTCCCGAATTTTGGTTGTCTGTTCACAACCCTTTAACCAATTATCTCCCGATCTCCACAAACCTCAAACCATATTATTATCCACCCTATCAAAGGTATGATTCTATCGTATCAAAGTTATATCCCCTTTTTTACTTACATGCTTCCCATTGGAGAATTCTGCTTCCAGCGTGTAGGCATAGACATCCATCGGCTGCAGGATCCCGCCATAAGTGCCATCCCACCCGATCGACGGGTCGGACGACTGAAAGACAAGCTTGCCCCATCGGTTATATATACGGAAAGTCATATGTATAATACCAAAGCCCATCACCTTTAGCTCCGAATTCTGACCAAACCGCCCGGGCGTAAAGGCATTCGGGACATCCAGCAGGGGATTGATAAGGGTCGCTACGGGGTGGCAGACAGTATCCATACACCCAAACTGATTCGTGGCCACCAGGCAGACCGGCCAGGTGTCGGTGTCGAGATAAAGATGCTGTATGGTATCCGGCGTAGCCTGGGTCGCAGAATCGCCATCCCCGAATGACCAGGTATAGCTCACCCCGCCGGTAGACCCATTGGTGAACGTAATGGGCTCATTGGCAACCGGCGGAGCAGGAGCAAACGTAAAGGCAGCCGTCGGGCTTCCGCTGACGGTAATGGTCTGCTGCGTGGAATCCCGTTTGTTACAGGTGGTGGAATCCAACTCCAGCAGACTGATGGTATAGGTTCCGGGATTCGCATACAAATGCGTCGGTACGGGGTCGGTGGAGACGGGACTGCCATCCCCGAAATCCCAGAAGAATTGCAGCCCGCCCAGCGATGTATTGTTGATGACAGGCGTATAAGGCGCACACCCATTCGCCGGAGTGACAAACTGGGCCTTGGCCAGCGGCGAGACCCGCAGGTTCCTGGCAGCCGTATCGGGATAATTGCAATAGGAGGTGTCCACCAGGATCAGCCGGACAAGATAGGTCCCGGTATTGCTATAACTATGGTCCAGCGAACTGTTATCCGAAGGGATCTGCCCGGTATTGTCCCCGAAATCCCAGATAAAGGACTGCGGCCCGAACGGCTTGCCCGGAGGAGCCGTCGATAAATTAGTGAACAGATAGTCCATCGACGTACAGGGCGCACCCGGCGCCTTAATAAAGCTAAAATCCACCGGCGCCTTGTCCGTCCGGCCAATGACATACCGGTAAGTGGTGTCCATACCATTACAGGTATTGGAGTCGATAGCGATCATCATGATCCGGTATTTCCCGGGCACGGTATATACATGGCTTACCTCATAACCGATGGTGGCCGTATCCGGACTCCCATCTCCGAAATTCCATATATAGGACTTGGCGTTACGGACGGTATCCTGGAGATCGGTGTCCAACGGCACACAACCCGATGTATCATTCGCACGGCCATTGACAGAGGCCCGGAGACCCGCCGCCACCCCTGCGAAATTAAAGGCGATCTTTACCGCCGCCTCATTGCACCCTCCCGTTCCCGCCCCATTCCCAGGAGACCAGACTCCCGGCGTCGTCGGATAACGGCCAACTACCCCGCCGTTACAATTGGCGCAGATCCCCTGGTAGATGATCCCGTTCTGGTCATAACGGCTCGTCCCCCCATCCACATGCTCGCTGATGCTGCCCGCATTGTCATTCTGCCCGAAAAAAGTCCCATATAACAACGATGCCGCATTCTTTTGCAATACGATAAAATAAAAATCCCGGTTATCCGTCAACCGCTTCACGGCATCCGTCGTCACGGGCATGCCTGCCGTACCCGTCAATCCATAGGGATCCGCCTCCCCGCCAATGATCCATCCGCCCCATCCGGAAACATATACATTCTCACACCGGTCCACCAGGAAGGCCACCGGCGAAATATTCGGCAGCTTGGCCGCCGTCCCGAAAACCGTCGAATAGACATAGGCAGACAGATCAGGCCGCAGCTTGGAGACAAATTGCTTGGCCCCCGGATTGGAGAACCCCACATTTGGCGTGACGGTCCAGCTTCCATTCGTAGTCCCCATCACATAAGGGAACCCCTTCTTATCGATCTGGACGCCATAAATGGCATCCGCCGCATTGGTTCCGAGATAGGTCGTCTTTTTCAGCGTCGTGCCGTCCCCGGAGATGATACTGAGATACCCGTCACAGACCCCTCCGCCATAAGCACCCTGGATAACCCCCGTCTTGTCCCCGGGGAAATTCCCGCTGGAAGTAGCCCCGCCTACATAAATATCCCCGGTCAGCAGATCCGGCTTGAGCACAAAAGCCGCATCGGCTCCCGAACCGCCAAGAAAACTGCTCCATATGATATGATTACAGGTCGGATCGATCTTCAGCACGACCCCATCCTGCCGCCCCCCGCCAAAGACCGGCTGGAAAACAGACCCCACGATAGGAAAAGCCCCCGGCGTCCCCTGCGGCAGCGAAGATTGGGTGGAAGCCCCCACCAATATGTTATTGGACCCGTCCACGACGACCTCGCTACGCGAGTCATCTCCATAATTCCGGATAAGGGTATCCGACCGCTCATTATGACTCCTCACCTGGTCATCCATATTCACACAATCATTCCCGCTGCCCCCGATCCGCATACACCCGATCATGGTGCCGCCACCGGCATCCAGCTTGGCGACAAACATATCGGCTCCGCCACCACTCCCCGCCGTGGTCTTAAAAGGAAAATCCGCCGAATAGGTCCGCCCCAGCACGATGAGCTCACCCTGCGCATCACAGACAAGACTATGCGGCGTCTCCGCATCCGAACCCCCGATATAGGTGGCATAAACCTTATTGCTTCCGGTACTGTTGAATTTGATGATGCCGACATCGAACTGGCCGCCGCCAAAATGCGGCTGCAACGCACCCGTGGTATAGGGATAGGCGCTCCCGAATACGATCCCCCCCGCATAAAAACTTCCGTCCGGACCGGGAGTGGCCGTAAAACCCCAGTTGCTCACCTTACTGCCGGTGAACGTACAAAAGACCAGCGAAGGATCGATGACCAGCGTGGCAGACGGATCGTGCTGCCCTACGGCAAAGCTTACGGTATTCCCATCCCGGATGGAATATTTACAACGGACATCCACCCGCCCCTGCAGACCGGAACTGTAAGAATACGGCGCCAGCTCCGTCACGGGCCCGGCAGACGTGTTGACGATGAGCTGGCTCTTCTTCACGCTCAGGTTATCCGCCCCGTCATACCGCATCCGGACCTGGCTTATATCCCCGCCGGGATGGACGATGATATCGTATTTTAGCTGCTCGTTATAGGTGTAGTAACGGATATCTATATTCGGATAAATATTCTGGTAGGTGATCCCCTGGTATATATTACAATGACCCGCCCACTTCGAAGGATCATGCCCGATAAAATAATTATTGTAGCTCGGCAACGGCTTGTCCGGCACGATCACCGCATCCTCGCTCGCCCCCAAAAAAGAAACCCGGTACGCATGACTGCGCACCATAATGTCCCCCGGCGCAGGCGTCCCCCCCGGCCCGCTTCCTCCGGTCGCCCCACCCCCATTCACCGGCGCTCCGCTGACAGCCGCGATCGTCTTGTTCTTAGTGTCTTTACCCGCGGGAGACTCTCCACTCGCCCCATTTCCCCCGCTGGCCGCACCCGGCACGCCATGATGCGCATTCGTCAGCCTGGCCAGGTCATCCGGGTTATTCAACAATACCGTGAACCCTCCCTTCTCAAGAAAAAAGGCGCCCACATTGATCTCTCCCTTGAACCGGACCCGGCTGTCCCACTGCCCCTTGTTCTCCACAAACTCAATATTCGACTGGGCAGCACTGTGCAGGGCGGCGGCAACCAGTATCAAAATAATATAATACCCTCTCTTCAAGATCGATCGTTTTATAAGTTAGCATCAACGGATCAGCGTAATATCTCCCTTCTTCGTCGCATGCGTTCCATCAAAGTATTCGGCCTCCAGCGTATAGGCATACACATCCATCGGCTGTAAGACACCCCGGTACGTACCATCCCATCCCATATTGGGATCATTGCTCTGGAATACCATCTGACCCCACCGGTTATAGATCCGCCATAATATTTTCGTGATCCCGAAACCAACCACTTTTACGACGGCATTCTGCCCGAACCGCCCGGGCGTAAAGGCATTCGGCACATCCAGCAACGGATTGATAAGAGCCGGCACGGGGTGACAGGCAGTATCGGAACACCCGGACTCATTGGTTACGACCAGGCAGACCTGGAAAGTATCCGTCTTGTTATACTGGTGCATCACGGTATCCGGAACGCCCCTGGTCTCCGAAGTTCCATCCCCAAAGAACCATTGATATTTTACGGCAGGCGAAGACGCATCGGAAAAGACCGTTGGCGTATTGACAGCCGGCGGATTGGGCGCAAATGTAAAACCCGCCGTCGGCTTACCCTGCACGGTCAGCGTGAAACTATACGTATCCGTTATATTACAGGTATTGGAATCCACCGCGGTCAGCGTGACCGTATAGGTCCCTATATTGGGATACAGATGCGATGGCGATATGTCCACGGAGTCGATCCCGCTGCCATCCCCGAAATCCCAGTAATATTTTTCCCCGGCGACGGACGTATTCTGGAACACAGCCGTATAAGGCGCACAACCAAGGGCCGGGCTGGTGAACTGCGCCTTTACATTCTGCGCCACATATAATGCCTGGACCGACGTATCGGGGTAATTACAATAATTGGTGTCCGTCAGGATCAGGCTGACGGTATAAGGACCCGGAGCCTTGTACGAATGATCGGTATTCCCCAGCCCCGCCGGGATATCCCCCGTCCCATCCCCGAAATTCCAGAGAAAAGAAGCGGCTGTAAAGGGCGGACTGCCCGCCGAATGGGTGGACTCGTTGTCGAACTGGTAGTTGAAGGAAGTACAGGGCGCAAGCTTTGTGATATCAAAAGCAAGAAAGGCCGGGTTATTCCTCGCCGTGACGGTCTTATAGACGGTATCGGCCACATTACAGCTGTTGCTATCGATGGCGATCAGGGTCACCGTATAGGTGCCCACGCTTGTATAGGAATGGGTCAGCGAATAGCTGGTCGTCGTATCCCGCACCCCATCCCCAAAATCCCAGATATAGCTCTTGGCATTCCGGACGGTATCCTGCAACCCTACCAACAGGGGCACACAACCCACACTGTCGCCCCGCCCCTGTAAGGCCAGCTTCAACCCGGCCGACACGCCCGCAAAATCGAACCGGATCTTTACGGCCGCCTCATTACAGGCCTGGGTGCCCGTCCCGTTACGCGGATAGACGGAACCCGGCGTCGTAGGAAATAAATTGGCGGGACCATAACAATTCGCACAAATGGATTGGTAAATGACCCCCTGCGGATCAAACCGGCTGGTGCCCCCATCCACATGGTCCCCCAGGTTCCCGTTCACCTGCCCGAAAAAACTTCCGTATAATTGAGCGCTCGCATTCTTCTGCAGCACAAAGAAATAAAAGTCAGATCCGTCTGTCGTCGGCACAAGGGCATTGGCCGTCACCGGCAACCCATTGGTCCCGGAATTGAGATAATGCTCGCTCTGGTTGATACCGCCTCCCCAGCCGGATACATAGACATTCTCACACCGGTCCACCAGGAAGGCAGTAGGGGAGATATCGGGATAGGTGCTGCCTTTACCAAACGCCGTTGAATACACATACCCGCTCAGATCCGGCTGCAGCTTGCTGATGAACTGCCGGCCGTTCGCCTGGGAAAAACCAACCCCCGGCGTGATCGCCCAATTGCCGGTGGTCGTCCCCATGATATAGGGAAAACCCTTTTTGTCGAAGTCGATGCCATAGATCATATCGGTCCCCGTCGTTCCGAAATAAGAGGTATTGATCAGGGTCGTCATATCATTGCTGATGATCGATACAAAACCATCTATCCCCCCATTGTTGGTGGAACTGACCGCCGGACCTCTGCCGGCGCCCGGGAAATTGGTGCTGAGGGTCCCCCCCGCCACATAAATATTGTTGTTCAACGGATTCAACGCAAGCACAAAGGCGGCATCCGTATTGCTCCCGCCCAGGTACGAACAACCCAGCACCGCACTGACATTCGCATTGGTCTTGATAAGGATGCCATCCTGGTCGCCCCCGCCGGAAGCCCCCTGAAAGACGCCCGGGGTAACAGGCAGGTCGGTGGATTGCGTACTGCTGGCGACATAAATGTTATTGGCGGCATCGAGGATGACCTCTCCCCTTCCATCATCCCCATAACTAAGCCGAAGCTCCTGCGTGCCATTGGTGGATACATACTTGGGTTTATAATTGACCCCGTCATCAGCCTTCCCCCCGATCCGCTGCGAACCGATCAGCCCGGTCCCGTTCCCATTGAACTTGGTAATGAATATATCAAAGCCGGATCCCTGAAAAGCCGTCAGGGCCGTAGGATAGGTAGGAAAATTTGCCGAAGAGGTCCGGCCGGTAACGATCAGGTTACCCTGCGGATCACAGATCATACTGTGCGGCTGCTCATCTCCCGAACCGCCTAAGTAGGTGCTGTATAATACCGCATTCCCGATGGAGTTGAATTTCATGATGGCGACATCATAATTGTAAAAAAGCGTCGTCCCGCCCTCACTGCCCGCCACCCCTTCGGAACCATCCCCGCCCTGGTAGGTGCTCTGAAAAGCCCCCGGGGTGGTCAGAAAACCATTTCCGCTGCCGGTCAGTACCCCGTTGGGATAATCGATGGCGATCCCCCCGACATAGAAATTTCCCGAATTATCATAGGTCGCCGTATAACCCCAGTTATCCGAACGGCTCCCGGTAAACGAACAAAAAACCTCCGCCGGATCAATCACCAGCGTGGCATCCGGGGAATAATTGGCAACCTTGAACCGGATCGTATGCGCATCTGGCATATCATAGCTGCAGGCGACCGGAGTACGGCCCGTATTGTTCAGCTGATACGAACGGGGTTCGAGCTCCCGTACGGTACCCACGGTGGTCTGCACCAATACCTGCCTCTTTTTGATACTCAATTTGCTCTGCCCGTCATACCGGAGGACCACCTGGTTGGGATCGGCCCCCGGATGTACCACCAGGTCATATTTCAACAGACCGGCATCCGAATAGTAATGCAGATCGATCCCCGGATAGAGATCCTTATACACCACCCCCTGGAAAAGCCGGACCTGGCTCTTCCACTGCGACCGGTCGCCGATAAAATAGTTATTAAAAGTGGCAACGACCTTTTCAGGGACGATCTCCGCCTGCTCATTGGCCCCCACAAAATGTACCCGGTATGTGTGTGAATGCAAAAGATATCGATCCCCGCCCGTTCCGCTACCCGACCCGCCCGGTCCCTGGCTCTTCCCGGAAGACCCCGCCGCAGGCTGGATATAGGTGATCGATTTGCCGGACGCAGTAGGTACCAGCACGGAAGGTAACTCCCCATGCAGTAACCGCCGGATCCGCTTCAGATCCGTCGTATCATTTTGTAATACCGTAAACCCATCCCGGTGGAGAAAGAAGTAACCGGCGCTCATTTCTGCACGATATTTCACCAGCGTATCCCATTGGCCTTTATTCTCAACAAATTCAAGACTGGAAGATCCTCCGGATTGTGCTGAGAGTTCAAGGGCGAGCAGCGTGAACAAAACTACAATAAGGCATGATCTTCCCAAGTTATTGAGTTTCAATTTTGTTACAATAAAAATATATCTCTGTTGACGAATTTACGAAATCTTACTCCATGCCGTTTTTCCATGTTGCGACTGCAGAAAGGCTTTTAAACCGGCATGTTCGGCAGAAACAAGATCGGGGTCCTTTTCCAGGATCTTCTCCGCTGCCTCCCAGGCAAATTCCAACCACTCCCGGTCCTGAACAATATTGGCGAGCTTAAAGTTCAATAGGCCACTCTGGCGGGTGCCCTCGATATCCCCGGGTCCCCGGATCTCCAGGTCCTTTTCTGCAATTTTGAAGCCATTATTGGTGGCACAAAGGGTGTTGATCCGCTCCTTCGCCTCCCGCCCGAGACGTGGACTTGTTAATAAGATGCAAAAGCTCTTTTCCGACCCCCGGCCTACCCGTCCCCTCAATTGATGCAATTGCGATAAACCAAATTTTTCCGCGCTTTCTACCACCATTACAGTGGCATTCGGCACATTGACACCCACCTCGATCACCGTAGTCGCCACCATGATCTGCGTGTCCCTTACCACAAAACGCCGCATATTCGTATCCCTCTCCACCTGCTTCTGCCGCCCATCCACCCGGCTTATCCAATACTTAGGCTCTGGAAACCAGGCTTTTAGATTCTCATATCCCCGCTTCAGGTTCTCATAATCCATCTTCTCCGACTCCTCGATCAAGGGGAAAATGACATAGATCTGCCGCCCCTTCCCGATCTCATGCCGGATAAAATCCATTACCTGCGGCCGCCTATCCTCGAAACGATGGACAGTGGAAATTGGTTGCCTTCCGGGGGGTAATTCGTCCATTACACTATAGTCCAGATCACCATAGGCCGTCATGGCCAGGGTCCGGGGAATGGGGGTAGCCGTCATGACCAGCACATGCGGCGGGACGACCGCCTTATTCCAGAGACGGGCCCGCTGAGCCACGCCAAACCGGTGCTGTTCATCCACGATCGCCAGCCCCAGCTCCCGGAACTGCACCGCCTCCTCCAGCACGGCATGGGTGCCGATCAATATATGCAGCGATCCCTCCCGGGCCGCCTCCAATACCTCCTTACGATGTTTTGACCTGGAAGAACCCGTCAGCAGCCCCACTTTCAACGGCATTTCCTTCAGCAGGGCCGAAATACCCTCATAATGCTGCCGGGCAAGGATCTCCGTAGGCGCCATCAGACAGGCCTGGAACCCGTTGTCTATCGCCAGTAACATGGCCAGCAAGGCCACGATGGTCTTCCCGCTCCCCACATCCCCCTGTAATAACCGGTTCATCTGCCGCCCGCTGCCGGTATCCTTCCGGATCTCCTTCAACACCCGCTTCTGGGCGCCCGTCAGCTCAAAAGGAAGATAGGTCGTATAGAACTGGTTGAAAAAGGCGCCTACCTGGGTAAAGGTCACCCCCTTCGAACTCCGGTGTCGCCTCGACTTGATCAAACCCAGCCGCAGCTGCGCCAGGAAAAATTCCTCGAATTTAAGACGGGCGACCGCCCGCTGGAAAAGATCGGATTGCTGGGGAAAATGGATCTGCCGGTAGGCGTCATACCGCGAAAGAAAACGCGCAGACAGACCCGTCGCCGGATCGGTATAGTCCATGACCGCCCCGGGCAGATTCTCGGGGAGATCCCTCTCTTTTAACTGATGAAATAAGGCCAGGGTAAGCTTCCCTAACTGCCTCCCCCCCATCCCCCGGACCTTCAGCTTTTCCGTGGTGCTATATACCGGCTCCAGGTGCTCCGAACGAACGCTGCCCGCCCCCTCGACCCCTTGAAAGACCTCTATCTCCGGATGGGTGATCTGCGGACTGTTCTGAAAAAAGCTCACCTTTCCAAATACCAGGAACTCCCCCCCCACCTGTACCAGCTTTTCTATCCCATGGATCCCCTGGAACCATACCAGCTCCAGCACCCCGGAGCTATCCCGCACCTCGGCCACCAGCCGCCGGCTCCGCTTGTCCCCCAATACCCCCACGCTCGTCACCCGGCCAACGACCTGGATATACTCCGTCCCCGGCCCGATCTCCCGGATAAGGTTGATCTTTGTACGGTCCACATGCCGATAAGGATAATGCTCCAAAAGGTCCTGGAAGGTAAAAATGCCCAGCTCTTTCTTCAAAAGCTCGGCTCGTAAGGGCCCGACACCCTTCAAATATTCTATCGGCTGACTAAGTATGTTGGCGATAATGGAAATAGAGGTAATATTTCAGCAAAATTAACCCGCGATTCAATACCGGGAAAGAGAATCCGCCCGCCTGACAAAAACCTCGACCTGCCCGATGGTCTCTGTCCCCCTTCTCGGGGCAGGAAAAGAATCTACCTGGTTATAATGCACCCGTAAAGAATCCCGCACCCGGAAAGGATAGAAATTATTCAGACCGGGGATATATTCGAATAAGACCAGGTCATAATAATGCTGCCGGATCCTGGTCTCCAGCGTATCCGCCTGTCTGTTGAACATGCCCACCCCCAGGTGATACCATAAAGGCAGCTGCGAATTCCTTTCAAGCACATACGGGATCTCCACGGCCAGCGGGGTCAGCTCCGACATATTCAATACCCGTAGTCCTCCCGCTTTTCCATCCGCAGAAGCGGAAGAAAGACGCGCCCGTTTGATGAGGTCCATATCCAGCAACCGGTGCAAACCGGCGATCGTCGGAGCAGGCATGTTTATCCGGGCAAAAGACGCCAGACCGGCATCCCCCCATTGATCCATGGGTATTTCCTTCACAGTATCCCGGTTGATAAGATAATTGGACCGGTCCACCCGGTTCTCACCACCGGGACGCGTGCCGGCCTCCTGGTGCGGCAGGATCTTCCGGGCAAGACGCTCGGTATATTTCCACCAGATGCCGCTCCACCAGAACAAGACCCCCACGACAAGGACAAGGGCATACCGCGGACGATCAAAGCTGACCGGCAGCAAGGGCGCCAGCAGACTGCACACACAGGCAAAAGCAAAGCTGTGGAAGAAGATATTGTTATCGGGCGGCGTATAGCTGGTCACCTGGAAAACAGCCGCTTCCAGGAGGATACACCAGGTCAGAAAGACCAGCAATACCTCCTTCCTGTTTGCCCGGAGGGTCTCCCGGTCACGATACCGCGCCAGGACCAGCAACAGGGTCAGGAAAAAATAGAATTTTATCCACTGCGAAGCCCCGAAAAGCTCATCGGCAATGTCAAAAGCAGAGACCCTGGATGAATGCGGCGCCTGCCCGTGATTAAACCAATACCCGAACCCATAACGCAGGAATGGCAGGATCAGCAGAAAAAGGATCACCCCATAGCTCGCGGCAAAAAATACCAATGGCTTCCACCTGCGCTCATACAAACCATAAACGGCCAATATCCCACAGGCGATCAGAAAGGCCATGGCACCGCCGTCCTGCTTGGTCAGAAAAGAACAGCATAGTAGAAATGCCGACGCCAGCAACCACCCCATCCGGGACCCTTTTCCCTCGTCCATCGCACGGATATACCGAAAAAGAAAAGCCAGACCCGCCAGCTCGAATACGATCACGGAATGATTATACCAGGGCCAGAAATTAAAGAAGGAATAGGACAGCCAGAAAAGCAGCACCGAAACCAGCCGTACCCAATCTCTTACCGCCAGGCTTCGCAGGATCGACCGAAAGGAAAAACCGGCAATGATATTGATAAGCACCTGCGCCTTTACCAGCGTGATCATTTTGGTCCCGAATATCTTAAAAAAAATAGCCGGTATCACCCAGAACATCCCTCCCAGGGGAGTGCCGAAATCACGAAAAGGCAACTGCCCCCGGCTCATCCGGTAAGCCCCCTCCCAGGAAAGAAAGATATTAACGCGATAGGGCAGCCGTATGAACAGGGGAATGAACGCCAGTACGACAATAATAAATATTTCCAGCTTGTTTAGGAGGTTCCGGGGCATAATTCAGGCTTTTTGCGCTTGTAAGATACCTTCCTGCTTTCAGAAGGGTAAATATCACGGGAAATTAACTTATTATATAATTTCCGCAATATTATAAATTTTGTCTTTTTGTTTGTATTTTGTCGCAATAATATTAATACAAACGTGGCGTACCTTAAACTGTTAAGACCGAAAGATTGGGCCAAAAATTTATTCCTTTTCATACCCCTGTTCTTTGGTAGTGAAATTTTCAACGTAGATAAGCTCATCAGGGTTTCTTACGGATTTATCGCCTTCTGCTGTATCGCCAGCAGCATCTATATCATCAACGACTACCGGGACCGGGAAGACGACCGCAAACACCCGGTAAAATGTAAACGCCCGCTGGCATCGGGTACAGTATCCCCCACCGCAGCGCTGATCATTTGCGGCCTCCTGATGATCCTGGGCTTTGGCATCGCCTGGTGGATCCGGGAAAAATTCCTCTTCGTCCTGGCCATCTATTTCCTGATCAACCTCGGCTATTCCATGGGTCTGAAATCCGTGGCCATCCTGGATATCTTCCTGCTCGCCGCCGGTTTCGTACTACGCATAAAAGGAGGCTCCGTGATCTCCTATGTCCCCCTCTCCGAATGGATCGTCGTCATGGTCTTCCTGCTGGCCGTCTTTATGGCCATCGGCAAAAGAAGGGATGACGTGCTCCTGAAGATGAAAACCGGGGCCGATATGCGAAAATCCATAAAAGGCTATAACCTCGAATTTCTCAATGTCCTGCTGGCACTGGTATCCGCCGTGATCATCGTCGCCTATTTCATGTATACGATGTCCGACGAGACCAAGATCCGGCTGGGCACCTACCGGCTCTATTATACCTGTATTTTTGTAATGGCCGGAATTATGCGATATTTGCAGATCATTTACATCTCTACCGATTCCGGCTCGCCTACAAAGATCCTTTACAAAGACCGCTTTATCCAGTTGACATTACTCCTTTGGATTGCCAGTTTTATCGTAATTCTCTATATCAGGGATACGACCCTGTTCAAATAGACCGGCCGGATATGTCAAATATGAATACAAATCACACAGGTATGAAAAAGGAAATCGCAAACTGGGGAAATTACCCGGTAATGGAAAGTGATGAAAAAAAATTCAGTTTTATCGCTGATATTCAGCATTCTATACAGAATGCATCTCCCTTTATCCCCCGGGGCAACGGACGCTGCTACGGAGATGCCTCCCTCGCTCCTGTCACCATTAATACGGTCAAATTCGACAAGATCCTCTCCTTTGACAAGGTCAACGGGATCTTCGAATGCGAAAGCGGCATTATCCTCGACCAGGTTCTCGAAGTGATCGTCCCGCAGGGATGGTTCCTGCCCGTTACCCCCGGAACAAAATTCATTACCATCGGCGGCGCCGTAGCCAGCGACGTACACGGAAAGAACCATCACGTAGACGGCTGCTTCTCCCACCATGTGGAAGAAATGGACATCCTCCTGGCCGATGGCACCCTTGTCGCCTGCGGACCACAAAATAACACCGATCTGTTCGAAGCGACCTGCGGCGGTATGGGTCTCACCGGGGTCATCACCCGCGTCCGGTTCCGGCTCAAAAAGATCGAAACATCCTACATCCGCCAAAAACAGGTAAAAGCAGCCAACCTCGAAGAAGTCCTTCGCCTCTTCGATGAATATAAGGACTATACTTATTCCGTAGCCTGGATCGACTGCCTCAAAAAAGGCAACGGCTTCGGCCGCAGTATCCTGATCCTGGGAGAACACGCCGCCATTTCCGATCTTACCGAACAACAGAAAAAAGATCCCCTCCGGCTCCCAAAGAAAAAACAGATCCCTTTCCCGTTCAACCTCCCCTCCTGGGTGCTGAACACCTTTACCGTTAAAGCCTTCAATTTCCTCTATTACGGCAAGAACCTTAAAAAGGAGATCAATAATATCGTGAATTATGAACCCTTCTTCTATCCCCTCGACGCCATCCTTCACTGGAACAGGGGCTATGGTAAAAAAGGGTTTATCCAATACCAGTTCGTCGTCCCCATGGAAAGCAAACAAGGACTGATAGAGATCCTTCAAAGGATCAGCGATAAGGGCCTGGGATCCTTTCTCGCCGTCCTGAAAGTGTTCGGCCCCCAGGAAAGCCTCATCGGCTTCCCGATGGAAGGCTATACGCTGGCGCTCGATATACCGGTACGAAAAGGACTCTTCGACATCCTCGACGAATTGGACAAGATCGTCCTCCAATACGGCGGCAGACTGTACATGTCAAAGGACGCCCGTATGAAACCCGACGTGCTGCAGGCAGGATACCCGCACCTGCCCCGTTTTCGTTCGATCCTGAAGAAATATGACCCGCAGGGACGGATCCGTTCCATGCAGTCCGACCGTTTATTGTTGACCCCTCATAACCCTGCTTAACTATGCCCACAGTCCTGATACTCGGCGCCAGCTCGGACATGGCCATTGCCATTGCAAAAAGATTTGCGAAGGCAGGTTACGATATCCAGCTGGCCGCCCGCACGGCATCCCGGCTCCAACCCCTGCAGTCGGACCTCTCGATCCGCTATGGGATCAAGGCCACCCTTCATGAGTTCGATGCGGAAAAACCCCTCCAACACCCGGAGTTCTTCCAATCCCTCACACCCAAACCCGATACGACGATCTGCGTTTTTGGCTACCTGGGCAACCAGGAACTGGCCACCACCGACTGGAAGGAATGCGAACGGATCATCGCGGTCAACTATACAGGCGCAGTAGCCATCCTCAACGTCGTGGCGGAATACTACGTCTCACAGGGTAAAGGCACCATCGCAGGCATCAGCTCCGTAGCCGGCGAACGCGGACGGATGAGCAATTACTTTTACGGCAGCGCCAAGGCAGGCTTTACAGCCTATCTCTCCGGACTGCGTAACCGGCTCTTCCATCAAAAGGTCCACGTGCTCAGCGTACAGCCCGGATTCGTCTATACCCGGATGACAGAAGGCATGCCCCTGCCCAAACCCCTTACCGCTACCCCGGAACAGGTGGCGGAAACAGTATATGGCGGGGTCATGAAAAAAAAGAATGTGGTCTATGTAAAATGGTTCTGGCGCTGGATCATGCTGGTCATAAAGACGATACCCGAATCCATGTTTAAAAAACTGAAATTATGAGCCGGGTCATCGCCTTCTTTGACTTCGACGGAACCATCACCACCAAAGATACTTTGCTGGAATTTATAAAATATAGTAAGGGCTCCTTCCGTTTCTACCTCGGATTCGGCCTTAACAGCCCCTGGCTGATTGCCTGGAAACTGGGTATTATTTCCAATCAGAAGGCAAAAGAAAGGATCCTCCGGTTCTTTTTTAAAAATAGGGCCCTGGACGATTTTCAGCAGGAATGCGACCGGTTCTCGGAAGAGATCATCCCCGGCCTCCTGCGGCCAAAAGCATTGGAAGAGATCGCCCGCCTTCAAAAAGCCGGCGCCGAGCTGGTCATCGTATCCGCCTCACCCGGTAACTGGATCCGGGGATGGGCCGGCCACATCGGCTCAGCCCTGCAGGCGACCCAGCTGGAAACCCGTCTGCTCAACGATCAGCCAAGACTTACCGGCAGGATCGACGGAAGGAATTGTCATGGACTGGAAAAGGTCAGACGGATCCGGGCAGCCTGGTCCCTCTCCGATTACCAACACATATATACCTATGGGGATTCAAGCGGAGACAAACCCATGCTGGAACTGGGGACGATCTCCTTTTATAAACCCTTTCGTTAATGGACAAATGAGCATATGCAAAACAACGCTACCTTGAATGCATCGACTGAAGAGTACCCGGGTTCCGCCGCCAAAGGCATCGATATCGTCGTTATCGGCCTGGCCCCCTGGTATATGGACATCGGCGCCACCTGTAAGAGCATCGCCGAAGAGTTTAGCCGCTTTCATAGGGTCCTATATGTAAATATGCCCCTGGACCGGAAGACGATCCTCGGCGAAAAGAACGATCCGAACATCCGCAAACACCTGGATATTATCCGCAATAAAAAGGAAGATATCACCGAGGTCAAACCGAACCTCTGGGTCTATTACCCCCGCCGGATCCTGGAATCCATCAACTGGATCCCCTCCACCGCCCTGTTCTCGGTCTTCAACCGGGTCAACAACCGGCGCTTCGCCATGGATATAAAAGAAGCGGCAGAACGGATGGGATTTAAGGACTATATCGTTTTTAACGACAACGACATCTTCCGCCCCTTCTACCTGAAAGAAATACTCCACCCAAAACTATATATCTATCTCAGCAGGGACAATATCGTAGGCGTGGATTACTGGAAAAGACACGGCCTGACCCTGGAACCCAAACATATCGCCAAAGCGGATATCGCCGTAGCCAACTCACACTACCTGGAGAAATACCTGCGTAGCTATAACCCGAATACCTATTTTATCGAGACAGGCTGCGACCTCTCCCTCTTCGACCCTGCAAAAGGATATGCACGGCCGGCGGATATGAAAGACCTGTCCGGCCCGGTCATCGGCTATATGGGAGCCCTCAACTCGCTGCGGATCGACGAGTCGATCATAAAACAGATCGCCCGATCCCGCCCCGACTGGAATGTCGTACTGGTAGGACCCGAAGATGACTTCTTCTCAAAGAGCGAACTGCACCAGTACCCGAACGTACACTTCCTGGGAAAGAAACCAATGTCACAGCTACCGGCCTACGCCGCCCACTTCGACGTCTGTATCAACCCCCAGTTGGTCAATATTATCACCATCGGCAATTACCCGCTGAAAGTAGACGAATACCTCGCCATGGGAAAACCCGTCGTAGCGACCCATACCGACGCCATGCTGCTCTTCGGAGATATGGTGTACCTGGCCGATAAACCGGAAGACTACCCCGCCCTTATCGAAAAGGCCTTAAAGGCAGATAACGACATCCTCCGTAAAGACCGGTTCGCCATGGCTAAGGCCCATACCTGGGAAAACACGGTAAAAAAGATCCATAAGGCCATAACAAAAACGCTATCCTTGTGAGTATCGCAGAAAAGATACAATCCAACCCGCGGCTAAAAGCATTCTTTTATTACCTGCTGATCCCGGAAGGACAGGCAAGACCCCGCTGGTGGATAAGGAATTTTGTAAACCCCTTTATCCATAAAAGAGGCCGACGCTCCATCATCCGGAGAAGGACCCGGCTGGATGTGCTGCCCTTCAGGAAATTCACCATCGGGGACGGCACGATCATCGAAGATTTTTCCACGATCAATAACGGGCTGGGAGACGTGATCATCGGCAGCAGGGCCATCGTAGGGATCGGGAACGTGGTCATCGGTCCCGTAAACATAGGTAACAACGTGATCTTCGCCCAGCACGTAGGCATCCTTGCAATGAACCACGGATATAAAGACCTGCAGGTGCCGATCCGCGATCAGAAATGCACCTCCGCCCTGATCACGATCGAAGACGATTGCTGGATCGGCAGCAATGCCATCGTCACCTCCGGCGTCACGATCGGCAAACACTCTATTATAGCCGCAGGCAGCGTGGTGACAAAAGACGTCCCCCCCTACTCCATCGCAGGAGGAAATCCCGCCAGGATCCTCAGACAATACAACGAAACGACCGGGGAATGGGAAAAAGTGCCGGCTGCGCCAGCACGCTAAAAGCTCCTCTCCTTCCGGTTGAGCGCATAGCCGCCTGGGATCACTTCTTTTCAAACACAAACATGGGATACTCGCCCTTCAGACCACAGGCCTCGGGGTCCTTTTCCTCTTTATTATAAAGCCAGTTCAACAACTGCCGCCCGAATAACCAGGAATGGACATAATACCGCATAAAGGGAACACTGACGCTGCGCCATACCTTTAATTGAAAAGGAGGAAGATGCTGTTGGAAATATTCGTAGGTATGCGCATAAAAATATAACATCTTCCCGGAATCCGTCGAACCGGACAACTTCCGGAAAGCACCGGCCGTCTTATTACGGATATACACAAAACCCCGGAAAGGCAATAACCAGAAATTCATCCACGGCGAATGCTTGTACCAATCATACACGACGACTCCCTTCGCCTTCGGCGCCAGCACACGGTATAGCTCCTTGATGGCCTTGGCCTGCTCTTCCTTCGGGATATGATAGACGGTGTTCAGACTGACAAACCCATCCATTACGCCTTCCTTAAAAGGCATGTTGGTCATATCACACAACACACAAATGGCCTTGGAACCCAGCTTTCGCTTGACCTCGCTCAGCGCCTGGAAAGACAGGTCCACACAGACCCGATACGTATAATTAGCGGAATATTGAAGATAATCCTTGAATTGAAGAGCGCCGGAAGCCGCGTCCAGCAAGTATTTCCCCGAAGGGTTCAGGAACCGGGATACCCGGTCATGACATTTCTTAAGATAATCCTTTGACACCTCCCGCAGATCCTCGAAGATCACGGCATCCTCATAATCACCCGCCTCATTCGCATGCCAGCCCCGCTGGTCATAAAAATTTTTGACGAGCTTCTTGTCGTCGCTCATCAGATCGTCAATAACACGCCCCGAAGGACCCACGATCGCCAGATCCTTTAATAATAAAAGGATATCCTTCATCACCGGGTAGATATACGAACCATCCACGGCGATCAACGCCTGCTCGATGGCCTGCGTAAAGGGATTGCCATCCGTCTGCAACGCTTCCCCCCTGGCTATCTTTTCATTTAAGGCCCGAATTTCATCCGGTTGTAACACTCGCAAATCTTTGCCGTTGATCGGGCATTTCAGGATCGAAATCCATTCCATGAGTCCAGGGTTTGATTAGGCGCTAATATAATGCAGTCTATCCAATTTTGCAACCTTTTGGACATTGTCTATTGCTTTATGATCAACCGCTGGCTGAGCGCATTGCCTACCGAGATCCGCAATGCATAGACACCCGCCGCCAGCCCTGTCATGTCAAAGGTGGTCTCCAGGTAACCCTGGCTGAGCGTCACCTGCTTGGTCCGTACCAGGTTCCCCTTCAGATCATAGATCTGCATTAACACAGGACCACTGGTGCTGTCATCGGTAAACCGCACATTCAATAACCCCTGCACCGGGTTCGGATAGACGCTCGTCTGCGCACTGCCATGCGACGCCGACCCCGACGTATTCGACCGGTTATTGTCGATGACCCGCACCTGCACCGTAGCAATGCTGCTCAGCCCTGCCGCATTGGTCACGGTCAGCTGGAACACATACAACCCCGCCTGCAGACTGCCCACCGGCGTCATCGCCCTGTCACTGAAATACATGCCCGCCGTCGCCGGACCACTCAACTGTACCCACTTATATTGAAGCACACCCCCCGACGGATCGGTCGAGGCGCTGCCATCCAACGTCGCTGTATTGAAGGGAAGGGCGATCGAAGTGTCCACGCCCGCATTGGCCACAGGGACCAGCGATACCGGCGCCTTCGTGGTAATGGTCACAGTCGACGTACCGGTGGCGCCGTCATTATCGGTCACGGTCAGCTGGAACACCGTCGTCCCCGCCGATAACCCATAGACCGTCGCCTGCGCCGTGCCCACCCCTACGATGGAGACACCCCCGCCACCGGATATATTGGTCCAGCTATAGCTGACGATCGTCCCATCCGGATCATACGAACCACTTCCATTCAGCGCTACGCTTGTCACCGGCAGCTGCACGGTCTGCGCCTGACCCGCATTGGCCACCGGCGGCTGATTGGCCGCTTTACTGACCGTCACGGTCACCGTCGACGTGGAAGACAAACCATTATTATCCGTCGCTTTTAATTGGAATACATAAGTACCGGCCACCGTCATCCCCGATACCACGGGGGACAAACTACCCGCAGCAGTGATCAGGGCCGCCAACGGACCACTTACTCCCGTCCAGGACACAGAAGAGATCGTCGCCCCCCCATTGCCGGAAGCCGTACCCGTTAAGGTCACACTGCTCACCGGCAGCTGGATAGTCTGCGTAGAACCCGCAGCCACTGACGGAGCGACATTGGCAGCCTTTACGATCACATTTACACTCGCCGTCGCCGTCAGCCCGTTATTATCGGTCGCTGTTAATTCAAATGTATAGGTCCCAACCACTGTCAACCCCGACACCCCGGTGGACAAATTGCCCGCCGCACCAAATGAAACCGTTGCCGGACCGCTTAATTGTGTCCAGGCCGTAGTGGAAATGGTCGCACCCCCATTACCCGAAGCCGTACCCGTTAAGGTCGCACTGCTTACCGGCAATTGAATGGTCTGCGCACTACCCGCACCCGCCGACGGAGCGACATTAGCCGCCTTTACGATCACATTTACACTCGCCGTCGCCGTCAGCCCATTGTTATCGGTCGCCGTTAACTCGAATGTATAGGTTCCCGCCACAGTCAGACCCGATAAACCGGTAGACAGATTGCCCGCCGCACCGATCACAGCCGTAACCGGACCACTGGTCTGCACCCAGGCCGTAGAAGAAATGGTCGCACCCGCATTGCCCGAAGCCGTACCCGTTATGGTCGCGGTACTTACCGGCAACTGGATGGTCTGCACACTACCCGCACCCGCCGATGGCGGCTGGGCATTGACCGCATTCACCGTCACGGTGACGGTCGCCGTCGCACTCAAACTATTATTATCGGTCGCCTTTAATTGAAAGGTATAAGTCCCGGCCACCGTCAATCCGGACACCCCGGTGGACAAATTGCCCGCCGCACTAAATGAAGCCGTTGCCGGACCACTCACCTCCGTCCAGGCCGTAGAAGAAATAGTCGCACCCCCATTGCCCGATGCCGTACCCGTTAAGGTCACGCCGCTCACCGGCAATTGAATGGCCTGCGCACTACCGGCGCCCACCGATGGAGCGACATTAGCCGCCTTTACGATCACATTGACCGTCGCGTTGGCGCTCAAACTATTATTATCGGTCGCCTGTAATTGGAATACATACGTACCAGGCACCGTCAACCCGGACACCCCGGTAGACAAACTGCCCGCCGCACCAAACGAAGCCGTCGCCGGACCACTCACCTGCGTCCAGGCAGTAGAAGAAATAGTCGCACCCCCATTGCCCGAAGCCGTACCCGTCAGGGTCGCAGTACTCACCGGCAACTGGATGGTCTGTGCGCTGCCAACAGCCACAGTCGGTGGAACATTACCCGAAGAAGAACTTACAATGATCTTCATGGTGGAATTACTCGAAGTCCACCCGTTATCGGTAACAGTCAATTGAAAGGTATAGGTTCCGGGCACCAGGTTCGTAATGCTGGTCGCCTGGTAAGTAGGACCGACGATCGTACTGGCCGATGGCCCGGAAAGCTGCGTCCACTTGTAATAGACGACCTGGCCATCCGGGTCATGAGAAGCACCCCCATCGACGATGGTGGAAGTAGCCGGCTGGTTCAGCGTCTGGTCGGCCCCCGCATTCGATACGGGCGGCACATTGGATGGGATAGTAAAATCACTACAGGGACTGGTCCCGGGATTCAGCAAACAATAAGGAGCAGTGGCCAGCACCGTTTTAGTGGCCTCAAAAGGATTTACAGCCGTAATGGTAGGCTGCTCCCAGGCATCAGGATAATTGGCATAGATACTGGAGGTCGCCCCTACGACGCCATTCCCCAGCACGGCCGCCTTGTTCCTTCCCCAAGAATACAGCTGCCCCGTCGAAGTCTCCGCATACATATAAAAACACGCGGCCGTGGCCCCGAAAATATTCGTAAAATTATGGACCAGGGGCGCAAGCTGAACAGGCTTCTGCTGCAGAAGCTCCGCAGGTCCCCAATTCCAGGCATATACAGGACTATAAGTGCCGAAATCCAGCTGCTGCCCGTTCCCGACACTACCTTGCGCATTATCACCCCAACCCCACAACGTACTGTCGGTCAGGATCACATGCGTACTCGTACTGTTGGTCGCAATAGAAGAGATCGGATGCGGCAGGTTCAGGTCACTCGTCAGATCCCGGGGAGTATTGACAAAGATATTGCTCGCATAATAACCGGTACTGCCGATACCCATATAGGCGCCATACGTTCCCCAGCCATACAAGGTACCATCGGTGCTCAATGCATAGTTGAAGTTCTCGGCTCCCGCAATATCCTTTATCACCTTCGGAAAAGTAAGCTTATGCGGAGTCGTAAAGTCGGTAGCATTGGTACCCAGTAAGGTCGTGTTGCCATTACCACCCCAGCTATATACATTACCGGCATCATCGAGGGCCATACAGATCTGGCCGGCCAGCACTTTTACGATATGCGGGTTTCCGGGGATATTCACCTGGACCGGCTTGGGATTGTTCTGACCCGTCTGGCCATTCCCCCTCATACCAAAAAGCGTATTACCCCAGATCCATACGGTACCATCCGACTTACAGGCCAGCGTACCGATCGCATCGGCCGGCGTATCACCCAATCCAAAACAGGAGATCTGCACCACATTCGTAAAGGGATTTCCAAGACTATCCGTGGTAAGCATCACAGGCGAATAGGAAATAGCGCCCTCGACCGTACCATCCCCCCGCTGCCCGCCGTCATTGATACCCCAAAACCATACATTCCCATTCATATCCACAGCCATGCCATTGTGCAAAGGAGAAGACGCATCCTTGATCTGGACGCCGGCCGGAAACGCCACCGGAATAGGTAACCCCAACGGGCCAGGATTGGAACCGATCCCCATTTGAGCAGGAGAAGTTCCAACCGCATATAATGTGTTAGTGGAAGACTTGATGATGAAACACTGATATTCACCCGGACAAACAATATACTTAGGGACATACTGGGCGTATGCCTTGATGCTGATCAATGTCCAAACGAGCGACATTACACGTAAAAATGGTTTCATAGACCGGATTTTAGGATATTGTGATGATGTAACCAATCAGTTGCAAAAGTTATTGTTTACACTGGTCAAAAATGAATACTGACCTATTTTGATTTTAGCACAAGCTTTAAAACAAAATCTATACCAAAGAGGGTTATTACGATTTTAATAATCCACTTTTACTACACTTGATGAAATTACATAGATCAGGATAAAGGTTTTAGCTTATTTGGTGCAAAAAATAAAATAATAACTATAATACTAATATATCGGTCACCGGACATTATCCTTATACTGATTGCAGGGAAAACCATCCGGATGCAACCGGCAATAAGGGGAATTTACAAGGGTATACCCCTTCAGGGCAAAAGGATCCACCTTCGTAGGCACGGTTACATCCCAGCTATTCGGATACTTTCCTTCAATGGCAGACGTGGCGCCCATGACACCATTGCCAAGCACCCCCGCCTTATTCCTTCCCCAGGAATATAACTGCCCGGTAGCCGTCTCCGCATAACAATAAAATATCGCCGCACTCCCCCCAAACAGATGCGTAAAATTATGTACCCCCGCCACCAGTCGGACAGGCTGCTGTTGCATCAGCTCCCCCGGCCCCCAATTCCAGGCATAAGGAGGATTATACGCCGCCCAATCTATCTCCTTACCATTGCCTACACACCCCATGGTATTGTCCCCCCACCCCCACAACGTACTATCGGTCAAAATCACATGCGTACTGACGCTGTTCGTAGAGATCGAGGCGATCCGGTGCGGCAGCTTCAGATCATTGGTCAGATCCCTCGGCGTATTGATGGTAAAATTATCGGCCATATATCCCTTTCTTCCAATCCCCATATAGGCGGAATAAGCCCCCCACCCATACAGGGTTCCATTGCTCCCCAACGCATAATTAAATAGGTTACCGCCTGCAATGTCCTTGGCAGCCTGCGGCAATATAACCTGGTGAGGATGCATAAAATCGGCCGTATTGGTGCCCAGCACATCCTTCCTTCCATACCCTCCCCAGGTCCATACGGTACCATCGGAAGCCAGGGCGATCGCTATCTCCCCGATCACCAGCCGGATCATCTTTTTCCCCTTCGGCATGAGTACCTGCACCGGCTTGGAATTTACCTGGCCAAACTGCCCATTTCCCCTGATCCCCCCACCGGTATTCCCCCAAACCCAAACAGTACCATCCGATTTTATCGCTCCACTTCCAATACCAATATAATTCGACCAGGCGACGACCTGCACAACCCCCTTAAAAGGATTGCCCAGACTGTCGGTAACGATCCGCGTAGGCTTCTCAATGACTGCCCCGGGACCCTGATTCCCTTCCATCCCCGCCCCGACGGCCCCCCACATCCATACCTCCCCATGCTCATCCACCACGAGACTGTGATGAAGACCGGACGCCGCAGCGATCCACCGCCGGTCCTGCGGCACCCCGACCAGCATAGGCGTCGCAGGAATACCCGTCTCGGCGCCAACCGCAGAAGGTACGGTCGAAATACCATAGATCTTACCCGTGGCCGTATTGATAAAGAAACACTGATACTCACCCGGCCCGACGATATATTTGGGGGGCCTGGATTGAGCATGCACCGCATCTCCCACCAGCCAGCTGCTCAACACGAACAAGATCCAATACTTATTCATTTACACCGTTGTTTTTATTGCTTTACGATCTTTTGATAACGGACACTGTTTCCGACAGCGATCCGCAACGCATAGACGCCCTTCGCCAGCCCGGTCATGTCGATAGTGGTCTCCAGGTACCCCTGACTGAGCGTCACCTGCCTGGACCGTACCAGTCTACCCTCCAGGCTGTAGACCTGCATCAATACAGGACCACTGGTGCTGTCATCGGTAAACTGTATGTTCAGGATGCCCTGTACAGGATTCGGATAGACACTCGTCTGCGCACTGCCATGCGACCCCGTCCCGGCCGACCGGTTATTGTCGACAACCCGCACCTGCACCGTAGCGGTACTGCTCAACCCCGCCGCATTCGTCACGGTCAGCTGAAAGATATACAACCCCGCCTGCAGACTGCCCACCGGCGTCATCGCCCTGTCACTAAAATACATACCCGCCGTCGCCGGACCACTCAACTGCACCCACTTATATTGCAACACCCTCCCCGACGGATCGGTCGAGGCGCTGCCATCCAAAGTTACTGTATTGAACGGAAGAGTGATCGAAGTGTCCCGGCCCGCATTGGCCACGGGAGCCAATGACCCGGTCGAAACAGCCGCCTTCGTGGTAATGGTCACCGTCGAGGTACCAGTGGCGCCGTCATTATCGGTCACGGTCAGCTGGATCACCGTCGTCCCCGCCGATAACCCATACACGGTCGCCTGCGCCGTACCCACCGCCACGATGGAGACACCCCCGCCACCCGAGATATCGGTCCAGCGATAGTCGACAATGGTCCCATCCGGATCATGGGAACCACTTCCATCCAGCAATACGCTGCTCACCGGCAGCTGCACGGTCTGCGCCGGACCCGCATTGGCCACCGGCGGCAGATTGGCCGCTCTGGTGACGGTTATAGTCACGGTCGCCGTCGAAGACAAACCATTATTATCCGTTACTTTTAATTGAAAGATATAGGTCCCGACTACGGTCAACCCCGATACCCCTGTCGACAGACCACCCGCCCCGGCGATCGTTGCCGTCACCGGACCACTCAACTCGGTCCAGACCGTCGAAGAGATAGTCGCACCCGCATTACCCGATGCCGTACCCGTTAAGGTCACACTGCTCACCGGCAACTGGATGCTCTGTGCACTACCCGCGCCCACGGACGGAGCGACATTAGCCGCCTTTACGATCACATTTACACTCGCCGTCGCCGTCAGCCCATTGTTATCGGTCGCCGTTAGCTCAAACGTATAGGTTCCCGCTACGGTCAGACCCGATAGCCCGGTGGACAAACTGCCCGCGGCAGCGATCACCGCCGTCGCCGGACCACCGGTCTGCGACCAGGCGGTAGAAGAAATGGTCGCACCCGCATTACCCGATGCCGTACCCGTTAAGGTCACACTGCTCACCGGCAACTGGATGCTCTGTGCACTACCCGCACCCGCCGATGGCGGTTGCGTATTGATCGCATTGACCGTCACGCTGACGGTCCCCGTTGCACTCATACTATTATTATCGGTCGCGGTTAATTTAAACGTATAGACCCCGGCCACCGTCAACCCGGACACCCCGGTAGACAGATTACCCGCCGCACCAAACGAAGCCGTCGCCGGACCACTCACCTCCGTCCAGGCTGTAGAGGAAATGGTCGCACCTCCATTGCCCGAAGCCGTACCCGTCAGGGTCACAGTACTCACCGGCAATTGAATGGCCTGCGCCGAACCAGCACCCACCGAGGGAGCGACATTGGCCGCCTTCACGATCACATTCACCGTCGCCGTCGCACTCAAACTATTATTATCGGTCGCCTTTAATTGGAATACATACGTACCAGGCACCGTCAACCCGGACACCCCGGTAGACAAATTGCCCGCCGCACCAAACGAAGCCGTCGCCGGACCACTCACCTCCGTCCAGGCAGTAGAGGAAATAGTGGCGCCTCCATTGCCCGAAGCCGTACCCGTTAAGGTCGCAGTATTCACCGGCAACTGGATGGTCTGCGTACTACCGGCGCCCACCGACGGAGCGACATTGGCAGCCTTCACGATCACATTCACCGTCGCCGTTGCACTCAAACTATTATTATCAGTCGCCTGTAATTGGAATACATAAGTCCCGGCCACCGTCAGCCCGGAAATCCCGGTAGACAAACTGCCCGCCGCACCAAATGAAGCCGTTGCCGGACCACTCACTTCGGTCCACACAGTAGAAGAGATCGTCGCACCCCCATTACCCGAAGCGGTACCCGTTAAGGTCGCGGTACTTACCGGCAACTGGATGGTCTGCGCACTACCCGCACCCACCGTCGGAACCGGCGGACTGACATGCCCGGGCATAGAAGTATCCCCCTGACGCAAAAGCCATTGAAATAAATTCATATTCTGAGGAGCGCCCACGATCTGGCTTATATTGGTATTGGCCGAAGTCCAGATCGCATTGGGATTATATTCGGAATTCCAGCAGCAATGCCCGCCTCCTCCATACGTAACCTGGAAGTAAGAAGCAGACCCGGCCACCGAGTCCATCATATTCTGCGCACCCGACTGCATATCCCTCCAGTCCTGGCTCCCTTCCATCCACAACTCCCGTCCCCCGCAAGCCGCCGCCCAATGCCCCATCTTCTGAGGATACGGCAGCGAAGCATAAAGACCGGTATTATCCGCAGGCTCCACCCCTTCCAGCACGACGACAGCCTTAACCATCCTGCCATAACTATCATCACCCGGAGTAGGCTCATAGGTCACAAAGAGATTGGCCTGCCATCCGCCCTGGCTCAGACCGGTAAAATAAAGACAGCTCCGCTTGATACGATACCGGGAAAGAATGGCATCGATCTCGGGCTTCACCGCAGCAGGCCCCTGAAATGGATGAGAAGGTTGTAAGGAAATGATAAAAGGATGATGCACGCCATTACCAAGCGTTACGCTTCCATCCCATGCCCCGCTCCGTATCACGGCATGAGGTCCGTTTAGAGCCACAACCGAACTGTCCGTGCTTTGCTCACCCAGCCCCGGAAAAAAAATGATCCCCGCGGCAGAGTCCGTACCCGAAAGACTCATGTCCTCCGTTACGATCGCATTCCAGCCATTAAAAGTAGTGTCGTAAGTTCTGATCTGGGCAGAAAGGGTAGAAGAAAAAAGGGCCGCAAATAAGATCAAAAGCCCTGCCTTCCTGTAGAAAGCCTGGTAAAGGTTTTTCATGTTTTTTAGTTTTCATCGGGTCCCGCAGATACATCCCCTTATAGGATTCGATCTCCGCGGATACGGATATTAGAATTACGGATTACGGATAAACAAAGAATGCAAAAAAAACTGAAATCGCTCCTACCAGAAATACTCGTTCTTTATCGTATAATTACGAACCAACCACTACAGCACTTTATACTATCTTATACGCGGCAAACCTCCTTATAGTATTTTTACTTGCTTCTAAATAAGAAAATAAGTATAATCCCTATGTTAAGCTCAAATTGCCTAAGAATTTCCTAAAAAAGGCAATTTTTATGCCGGAATACCCTCGTTTTTTATAATCATCTTATAAAGAACATGATATAAAATATTTCTTTCATTTTCATTTTGACTACACGTAAAAAAATATTACTTTCAGCCGCTGTAAACTAAATAATTACAACTCCTTAACTTATCATGAAGACCAGGAACCCTAAGAGTCGCTTTGATCTGAACATTGGAAAATCCGAAAGAGTATTGGAAGTAGGCGGCGGACATAATCCGAATCCCCGCTCCAACGTAGTGGTCGACAAATTCACCGATACGAACTACCACCGCAGCGGTGATATAAAAGTACTTAGTAAACAAACCTTCCTCCAGGCCGATGGCGAGAACCTTCCCTTCAAAGACAAGGAATTCGATTACGTCATCTGCTGCCAGGTATTGGAACACGTGGAAAATCCGGTCAAATTCCTTTCCGAACAATTCCGCGTCGCAAAAAGAGGATATATCGAAACCCCCTCCCTGCTGGGAGAATACCTCTTTCCAAAAGAATCACACAAGTGGATCCTCCACGAACATAAAGACATCCTCTACCTGGTAGATAAAAAGAAACTGGGATTCACTATCGGCTATGACCTCCAGGAACTGATCCAGGACTATCTTCCCACACACTCGATCGGCTTTAAGATGGTCGAACGCACACACCCCAACCTGATCACGGTCCGCATCGAATGGGAGACGGACTTTCAATACGTCGTCGAACCGGAAGATCCGGAGATCCGTAAATACTTCTCAGGGAAATGGGACCTTTCCTGGGGAGACGATTTCTTTCCCCCAAAAACCCTCTGGCAGGAATTCAAAGACGCCTCCGGCGCCTTTATGGATATCGGCAAGAGCGTCCTACGATCGAAGATTCTTCGAAAATAATTTTATCGCATACGCATAGATCATTTTATAAAGATCGAGCATATACCCCCACACGGCCCCTATGCGGAAACCGATCTGCTTTTTCATTACAAAATACCACATGACCGCCCCCAGCGAAAAGGTAATGACAGAGCCGAACGCAGCCCCGTAAAACCCAAAACGGTGCAGACAATAGTAATTGATCCCGAGATTACCCGCCAGGTAAATACAGTTCAACGCAAAGACAAGCCCGGACTTGCCGATGGAATTCAATACATTGGCAGCCTGGTTCTGCACGGGACGCAATATACCGGTGATCATATACAACTGTAAAATAGGAGCCGCCGCAATATACCGCGCACCGGAGATCTCGGTGATGATAAATTTGGGAAAGACGATGATGAACAAGGCAGTGGGAATGGTAAAGGACAAAAGGATGGATACCATCCGCTCATACAGGTAGTTGACCTTGCTGTTACCCTCCTCCGCAGAAGCACGCGACACCTTCGGGAAGATGACGTCGGCAGCGGCATAGGAAGGAATGTCGATCAGCTGGTTGATCCGGTTGGCAGCATTGTAATACGCCACGGAACTGCTGGATAAAAAAGCAGCGGTCATAAGCTGATCAAGGTTCAGAAATATATTCGACACGGCGCCCGAACCAAAGATATACCCGCCATAAGCAACGATCCGCCGGGTCCAGGGAAGACTAAAGCTGAACCGGTGCTCCATGTATTTCCGCGTATAAAGATAGATCACAAAAGTACCCAGCACAAGACTGATCGATTGATACATGGCCAGCTCCTCCAGGGTAAATGGCACTTTCGCAATCGTATGCGCAAGAATGGCCAGGAAAAAAACGACCTGCCGGACAAAATAACCCGCAAATACCCCCTTGAAATCCAGATGGGACTGCTGCGTGGCCTCCAGGTGCGAAAAGATGACCATACAGATAAGCCCCGGGATAAACCAGATCAGCATCCGCATGAGGTCGGGCCCGGTATTGAGCAATACCCCCAATTGCCCCGAGAACAAGAGAATAGCAAGAATGAACAGGATGCTGATACCACTGTTGATGACAAAAGAAACAGAGGCGATCTCCCGCTTCTCCCGAACGTCGCTGCTGGTGCTCATATATTTTATATGGGCATTCTTCAACAAGGCGCTCTTGGTCGTCTCAAATACGGTGGTGACGATAAGGAATAACGCCCAGGTCCCCATTTGCGGCTTACTCAGCGACCTTACCAATACCATATAGTTGACCAGCGCAAAAAGGGTGATGGAAAAACGCTGCATGATGGTATAGAATGCCGAACGTAACCAATAAGACGAAAAGGGAATTTTCAAATTGCTTGATTTTTATGTTGGTTACGGCTATCATGACTATCCCGGCTATCCCGGTTACGGCTAAAAACAGGCTGTCCATCCCGGTTATGCCCCAGGTTCCAGAAAAGCCCCCTCCAAAAGGCCCTCAAATGATCGGTCTCCCCCCGTATCAAAAAGACGGCGGAGTTCTTGGGAATGGTAAATACCAGCAGATATACCACAAAAACAAAAAAAGGTCCCATCCCCACATTCCTTCTCATAAACAGGATCCGGTTACGGCAAAGATAATAGGTCTTTAACAGGCTCTTCTTTCCCACCGACATGGATTCCTTGTGATAGATAAGGGACTTTGGCTGGTAATAGATCTTATACCCCTGCCGCTTGACCTGCTCGCTCCAGTCCAGTTCCTCATAATATAAAAAGAAATGCTCCGCCATACGACCCGCCTTTCGCACGACGGACGCCGGCACCATCATCCCACCCCCATGAACAAAATGAGTGGCGCCCGCCCGGTCATATTGCCCCTCATCCTTTTCCTTGTTGCCGACCATGGTGGTCCTGCCCTTAAAAATATCGATGGGATTGTACCCTGCATACTCTATGATGCCAGGATGATAATAAAAGTGAAATTTGGGGCTCGCCATTCCGGCATCCGGATAGGTCTCGAAGATCTCCATCAACCCGTCAAGAATGGAAGGTGTCAGCTCGGTATCATTGTTGACAAAAAAAAGATATTCTCCCTTCGCCGCATCGATCCCCAGGTTGTTACCACCGGCAAAACCCAGGTTCTTTTCACTGACGATAACCTTTACATCGGGATAGAGGGTCCGTAGATAAGGTCCCGGATCCTCGGCAGAAGCATTGTCAACGACGATGATCTCAAACGCCGGATAGTCCAATTGCCGCAGCGAAACCAGCAATTCGCCGGTTACCTTCGCATTATTGTAATTAACAGTGATAAGGGATACTAACGGTCTGCTATTTGCCATGATCATTAAATAAGGAATTGCTTATCTCTGTCTTTGTATGCACCGTATGAATAAAGGTCTTATTGGATTTCTTCATACGGAACAGGGTCCCGGCCATGACAAAAATGGCCTTGGGCAATTTCAACAACGCCCGGAAAAGATCCCTGTTGATCATTTCATGGGGAATGGCAATAACAAGACTCAACAAATAGGTAAATAATAGCGCCGCCGCCCAGATCCCCAGCGAAGGATGGACCAGGAAACCGGCCACTACGAGGATAGGTAACAACACCAGCAGAAAAGCCCGTGGCAGCACGAGATTGTTCATGACGGCAAAATTAAAATAACTGATATTCCCCCGGAAAAGCTCCCGCAGACCCGGCAGGAAATATTCCTTTAAATTGATGAACTGCCCGGATACCCACCGCCTGCGCTGCCGCTCAAATGCCTCCGGCGAATCCACCTTCTCATCAAAGATCAGCGCCCCCTCCATATATTGTATAAAATAACCCTGCTGGACAAGCTTTAACTGCAGGATCTTATCCTCCACCACCGAATCGATCCCCTTCAACATCTCCCGGATCATCCGGTACTCAAAAGCCATCCCGGATCCGATCAGCGGCGCCGATAAACCCAACGCATTCGACCCCCTCCGGAAAATATGATTGTTGATCCCCTCGCTACAGGCATCGAGCAAGGCAAAAGACGTATCCATGTTCTTGGCAACCCTCCTGCCCTGGATAACCTGCGCCCCTTCGGCAAACCCCCGGGCGATCCGCCGCAGAAAATCCCGGGCAAGCACATTGTCCGCATCACTAATGATCGCGATGTCATAGTCCTTCCCCATCCGGCGAAAGGCATCGTTCAGGGATTTGATCTTGGTACTCTTCTCAAAAGACATCTCCAGGACCTGTATGGGCAGCTTCCGTAATTCCACGATCGTATCCGCCCGAAAAGAATCGGCCAGGATATAAACATCATACAAAGACCGGGGATAATCCAGGGCCAGGTGGTTCTGCGCAGTGGAAAGAATGATGCCATCCTCCTTATAAGCAGGGACCAGGATGGCGATCTTTTTGGTGGCCGCCAGCCCGGTATCGGCCCCCGACCCGGCAACTGCCCCCTTCCGGGGAAAGAACCGCCCCGAAAAAGAAAGGACCGCAAGAAAAAGGACGGATAAACTGCCGTATGCTAAACATACGAAACAAATTAAATATATTATTTGATGGAACATTAGCGTTTTTTACCTAACTGAGGCTAAAAATAGTCACTTTTCTATAAAAAGGAAAGGATATTGCAGTCTTTCAGGGATATCCCGGATCTTTAAAGCTATTTTTAATTTTTAAAAATTCTTTTCAAAATCGTCCGCATGCATTTTTGGTTACCCCTATTTATAACTAGCTGTTTTATAGTGTTTTACAATTACATCGGGTATGTCATCCCCGTCCTGCTGCTTAACCGGCTGTCCCGCAAATCCCAACCACGATCCCAACAGGATCTCCCTACCGTTTCCTTTATCGTCGCCGCCTTTAACGAAGAGGACTGCATCACCCAAAAGATCGCCAATTGCCTGATCCAGGACTACCCCGCCGACCGGATCGAATGGATCTTCGTCAGCGACGGCTCGACCGACAATACGGAAAAGATCCTCCGCCAATACCCCTCCATCCGGTCGATGCACCGGCCGGAAAGAAAAGGGAAATCCGCGGCCATGAGCAGGGCTGCCCGCGAAGCCCGCCACGAGATCCTGATCTTCAGCGACGCCAACACGATCCTGAACAAAGAAGCCGTACAAAATATCGCCCGGCATTATGCCGACCCAAAGACAGGCGGAGTGGCCGGAGAAAAAAAGGTCCTGCACGCCACCGGCCCGGCCGACGAAGTAGGAGAAAGCGAAGGCCTCTACTGGAAATATGAATCCTTTCTGAAAAAGGCGGACGCAGCCTTTTATTCGGTGGTAGGAGCCGCAGGAGAATTATTCTCGATCCGCACCAGCCTCTTCGAAGAGCTCCCATCGGACATTATCCTGGACGACTTCGTAAGCTCCCTGAAAGTCGCCCAAAAAGGATACCGCATAGCCTACGAACCCGACGCCTGTGCCACAGAACTACCCTCCTTCTCGATAGGAGACGAACAAAAAAGAAAGATCCGGATCGCCGCCGGGGGATTTCAGGCAATGGGGATCCTTACCCCGCTGCTGGCCTTTTGGAAATACCCCCGCCTCTCCTATCTCTATATCTCCCACCGGGTTCTGCGATGGACGCTAAGCCCCCTCTGCATGATCCTGGCTTTTATCTCCAACGGGGTCCTGGTGTTCATTGCCCCCAATATCCTCCTGATCACGCTGTTTACCGGCCAGCTGGCCTTTTATGGTATGGCCCTCGCAGGATCCCTGTCCCCCTCCCTTAAACAACGGTCAAAAACCATAAAACTGGCCGCCTATTTTACCTTTATGAATATCTCGGTGATCCTGGGATTCTTCCGCTTCCTCCGCGGAAAACAGACCGCCAACTGGGAAAAAGCCAGACGCGCCGTCTGATCCAAGCCGCAAAACACACATCCCCCAAAAATACGCTTCCCCCAAAAGCAAAAGGGTCCTTCCCTTACGGAGAAGAACCCTTTGTCTTATTATAATTTTTGCCTATAACTTAACCACCTGCGTAGTATGCGTGGTGCCGTTCACGGTCACCTTCATCACATACGTATCGGAAGCCAGTCTGCTCAACGGGATCGGGAGCGTATTCACACCCGCACCAACAGCCTGCTCCGTTACACTGATCCGGCTACCGCCCGACGTCCACAATTCGATGACCGCCTTACCCCCGCTCACGGCATTGATCCGCAGCTGCGCATCGGTATTGGCCGACGCCGGGTTATTCAACACGGCTACCGAGAAGTCACCGGTGCCGATATTCACCGACACGATCTGGCTATAGATGGCCTCTCCATCGAGATCGACCTCATGTATCCGGTAAAAATGCTTGCCGGGACCCGCATTCACATGCTCAAACTGGTAAGATTTAACATTGGGGTCATTGCTTACATTCCCGATCGGCGTGAACGTTACGCCATCGATAGAATGTTCGACCTCGTATACCCTGGCCTGGGCATTAACCCCTACGACCCAGCTCAGATCCACATTGTTGCCATCCGCACGCGCATTGACCGACTGCCAGATGACAGGCAGCGGCGTACCGGCAGACGCATTGGTGATGACCGTGAACAGGGAGCCGTCCGCCAACGTCACACCGGTGAAATTGGCCACATTGCCCGTAAACCCCGCTGGGGAATAATAGAAGTTGCTGGCCGTAGCATAGGTAGGATCCCCTGCATTGCTGACCATCAACCGGAAATCCGACGGAGTGCCGATTGACCCCGAAACGATCAGACCCGTAAGATCAACATCCAGGTTCACAGGGCCTACATTATTGATATTCTGCACCTTCCAGTTCCTGCCCAACCGGGAAGAACCGCTAGCCGCAGGGGGAAGATTCGAAGTCGTCTCCGTCAAAGATCCATTGTCATTACCGATCAGCAAAAAGCTCTGGTCGGTACTCAGCGGCGTAGGAGCCGTCAGCACGATATTGCCCGCCGCAGATACCCCGGCCGTGGCGCTGCTGTTGGATTGATTGTTCGCAAGACCCGATCCGTTATCCAAACCGATCCCAAAAAGGGAATGAGTATAGGTGCTGTTCGCCGTCGCATCCCAGAGCGTCGTCCCGGCCGAGCTGACCACATTCGTCTGAATTGGAATGCCATATTTCAGCGACAGATAAGAAAAGATCCGGTTCCGGGCTGCACCGGCATCGACCGGCGTGCTGTACACGATCAATTCGGCCAGGTTGCCGATAAAAGGCTCTTCCGTCGGAATATTACGGGATCCCAGCCGGTTGATATCCGTAGAGACCTTTCGGTTGGCAGTCGCATTATTGGCAGGGTCCGTGCTCAGGATGACCGGGCTGCTCAGACTCGTCTGATCCACCAGCTCAAGATCATTGGTATTCACGGCATGTAAGTTCACTTCGCTGATATAGGGGACACTCTGTGTATAAGGTAAACCCAATCCATAGGTAAACGCCGGACCGATCTCGGGCTGATCGCCATATTGCCCGTTATAGATCCATAAAGCAGCGCCATCCCCATTGCTTGTACTAGTCCGCTGGGACCATACCCGCTGTGGGTTGGTATTCGCCGCCACATTCGACTGCCAGACGGCAAAAATGGAATAAGCCTGGGCGCCCAGAGGCAAGGGCGCCAGCGCCAGGTTCGGACCATCCATCTCCTGGGATCCGGTGAAGAGTACGCTGGGCAGGAAATTCAAAGAAGCGGCCTTGACGATCGGACGATTAGTTGGAACAGAGACAAAAGACTTGGTCCCGTCGTTGGCATACGTCCAGGAATTCAAGCTGTCCGTAGAAGACAAAGTCGACGCTGCATCCGCTTTCAGCCACAGGGTCAGATTGGTCGCCACGCCGCCGGGAGCCTGCGAAAAACCAACGGATACAAACAATACCATTAATAGCAACAGGTAAAATTTTTTCATACAAAACAATTAATTTGAACAATGAGGTAATGATCAGACCTGGCTTTTTAATAGAAGGATTTATACGGTAGGAAATTCGATAGGAAACGGATTGGGCGTTTGATCGGATAGCAGGTCAGCCGGTAAAGAGTGGTACCGGGTCGTAAAGATATAGTTTAAAACAGGGAAAATGAAGTTTTTTCGCATTTTTTCACCCCATAGCCAAGACCCGGGACACTTGCATTACTACCCATATAGTGGTATATTTACACCCTGACCGGAGGATTACCCCTTTGGAGTATATCCTTATTATAAATTTATCGTATTTTGACGCCGGTTTTCCCTTGTTAGACAATAATTTAACCCTGTTTTTTGTTTATTATTCCTAATTATAGCCCGATAAAAAAGAGACCATGGACTTTACGTATCTGTTCCGCGTGCTGATGAAGAAAAAATGGATTATCCTGGGCGCGGGTGTTTTGGCGGCAGTAATCGCCTTTTTTTTTACCAGGAACCAGGAGAAAAAGTACCTTTCCATAGCCCAGATCTCTACCGGTTACACCATGAACGACGATATCCGGCTGACCGCCAACAGCGACAATATCGCCTTCAATGACGCAGACATCAAGTTCAATAACGTCCTCGTAACCGCCACCTCCCCCGCCGTGATCAGCCTCCTGTCCTACCAGCTGATCCTCCATGACCTGAATAACCCCAACCCCTTCCGCTACCTCAAACAAAAGGAGCTGCAATCGAACCTGTATAAGACCATCGATAAAAAGGACGCCGCCAAGGTCTATGCCAATAAACTGGAGGCCATGAGCCCCCTGAACTCCTATAAACCCGCCGAAAGGGACCTGCTCGAATATCTGACCCTCTACAAATACGACTATACCTCCATTATCAACAACCTTTCCGTCGCCCGCCTGCAGCGGACCGACTATATCCAGATCGAATTTACCTCGGAAAACCCCGAACTATCGGCCTACGTGGTAAATACGCTCTTCCAGGAATTTCTCCGCTATTATAAGACCGTGAGAAGTAATATCTCCCACGAATCCATCGACACCCTCCAAAGCCTGCTGGAAAAGAAGAAACAGGAGCTGGATGCCAAGAACGAACAACTGCGCAGCGAAGGCATGATAAACGTAGGCCAGGAGAACAGCAGCAAGTTCGAAATGATCATGAACCTCGAAGGAGCCCTGACCGAAGAACAAAATAAAAAGACTAACAACGAATTTGCGCTCCAGAAGATCAACCGCCGGCTCACCGACCTCAAAGGCGGCGGAAAATCGACCACTGGCTCCGGATCGGATGCCACCGGCTCCAATGACGAAATACTGATCCTCCGCAGGGCGATGAGCGACGCTTACCTGGCCTATATCAACAGCGGCTCCTCCGACGAGACCCTCCGGAAAAAATACGAACAGCTCAAAAGCGATTACCAGGCCAAAGTAGCAAACGCCGGCCCAAGACCCGGTAACGAGAACGGCGACGTGGATACGGAAGAAAGCCGCACGACATTGTCGGAAAAGAAAAGCGATCTGGAAGTCGATATCCGGGCAGGAGAAGCCAACATCGCCTCCCTCGAAGGAAAGATCAACTCGATGAAAGGAAACCTGGTAAAGGACGCATCCAAGAATGCCATCGTCGAGACCCTCCTGAAGGACGCCGAACTCGCCAATAAGGAATACCTCGACGCAAAAAAACGCTTCAACGAAGCCAGCGACGTGGCCTCCTCCTCCGTCAATAATTTCCGCCAGATCCTGCTCGGACAGCCCCCCATCGAACCCGAATCCTCCAAACGGCTGCTCATCGTATTCATCGCAGGTTTCTTCGCATTCGTAACGGCCGTTCTGGTGATCACGTTCCAGACCTACATGGACTCCTCCATAAAAACACCGGCCATTTTCGCAAAGGTGGTGGGACTTCCCATCCTGAGCATGATCAACTTCAAACCGATAAAAGCCGGGATGCTCCCCGAAATGATCCTGGGCACCGACGAAGACAGATCCATGCAGGAAAATAAAAGGGACAACGTCTTCCGGGAGTCGATCCGCAAGCTCCGGTATGAAGTGGAAAAGAGCGGAAAAAAAATATTCCTCTTCGCCAGCACAAAAAAAGGAGAAGGCAAGACGACCCTGATCCAGGTACTGTCCTATAGCCTCAGCATGAGCAATAAAAGAGTACTGATCATCGATACCAACTTCTGCAACAACGACCTTACGGTCCAGCTCAAGGCGGATCCGATCCTGGAAAAGATTCATCCCGATAAGACGAACTCAAGGACCCTGCTCGACCAGGTACGCAGCGCCGTCAAGAACGTAGGACACGGGACGGTATTCGCCATCGGATCAAAAGGCGGCGACTATACCCCCTCCGAGATCCTGCCCAGGGAAAACCTCCTGCACCACCTGCAGGCGCTTACACAGGAATATGACTACATCTTCCTGGAAGGGCCCCCGCTCAACGATTTCTCCGACGCAAAAGAACTCTCCCAATATGTCGAAGGGGTCATCGCCATCTTTTCGGCTACACATATCATTAAGCAGATCGACAAACAATCCATGTCCTTCTTCAGAGAGCTGAATGGGAAATTTTGCGGAGCCGTTCTCAACATGGTCGACCTGGAAAACGTAAACGCCATTTAAAAACCGGAAAAATACTAAAACTTTACCCCGAATGCAGCATCACAATCGTATCCTTATTCCCTGTCTTCTTGTAGTATTCTCGACTGCTTTAAGCCATATGGACGCGAAGGGACAGCATGTGGCCGGCGGCCGCCGCAAAGATGACAGCATACCGCCGCTCTACCACCGCAATATCACCCCCGGGAATGTAGACTCGCTGATCGAGGAAAAACTCGTTATGCTGGCGCTGGAAGGACCCCAATATTCGCAGACCGGCCACCAGATCAATATCTCGCAGGACAACCTGATGAAGGCACGAAGGGCATGGCTCAACCTGCTGAGCATATCCGCCAACTACAACGACCAGACCTTCGCCAAGACGCTGCCCGCCCAGGGCGGCTATATCTATCCGAAATATTTCTTCGGCCTGACCATACCGATCGGCCTCTTCTTTACGATGGGACCCGATATCAAATCGGCAAAGGAAGGCGTCGCCAACAGCCGCAACGCCCAGGAACAAATGGCAAGGACCATCCGGGCCGACGTCCTGACCAAATACACACAATACAAGACCTATGGCGCACTGATCGGCCTGCAGAATACCACGGTGGACGACGAACAGGCAGCATTGAAACAGGTGGAAAAGAAATTCAAGGACGGTACGATCAGCATCGAACAATATAATACCGCCTCCAAGATCTATAGCGACGACGTAGCCCGCAAGCTGAACCTTCAACTCCAGCAGGACCTCGTAAGGATTGACTTGGAAAAGATGATTGGTACCCGCTTGGAAAACGTAACCAACTCATTTAGATGATCCCTGCTCTCAAAAACTGGCTCTCCCGGGTATTCAATACTTCCATTCTCCGAAAAAACAGGATGCAATGGGTCGATTACCTGAGAGGCATAGCGATCCTCCTGGTCGTTTACCGGCACGTCCTCCTGGGACTCCAGCACGCGGGCATCTTTATACAGCCCTGGCTGGTCGAGGCCAATATCATGTTCTATAGCTTCCGGATGCCCCTCTTCTTTATCCTCTCCGGGATCTTTATTAATGGCAGCCTGAAAAAAAACGGCCTCCGAAAGGTAGTCTTCAATAAATTCGAGAACCTTCTCTATCCATACCTGGTATGGTCCGTTATCCAGATCACGCTTCAGATCCTGACGGCCCGATATAACAATTCCCATCGAAGCCTGATCGACTATACCTATATCCTGTACCAGCCCCGGGCATTGGATCAATTCTGGTACCTGCCGGCCCTGTTCAACGCAACCTTCGTATACCTGATCATAAAGACCAAACTCAAGGCCAGCCCCTGGTCCCAGCTGGCCCTCGGGATCGTCCTCTATTTCCTGTCACCCTATTGCCGGAGCATCAGCCTCTTGTCCGACTTCATGGAATTCTACCTCTTCTTTGCCATCGGGGACGCCATCTCGGAAACCTTCTTTCTTGCAAAAGCACAGTCATTCTTTAAAAATATCCGGTCCCTGCTGCTGATGCTGCCCTTTTTTATCGTCGCCCAGCTCTATTATATAAGCCATGACCCGATCAGCACCCCGGCCTTCCTGGCCATCGCCCTGATCAGCTGCCTGACGATGTTTATCTTCGCCTTCCAGCTGCAAGACTGGAAGATCCTTTCATTTCTAAGAGTATTGGGCTACCATTCCCTCTATATCTACGTCATGCACGTGATCATCGCCGCCGTGGTAAGGGTCTTCTTTATCCGGGTCCTGGGTATCACGGAACCAAATATCCTGTTGTTCACCGGCATTTTACTTTCCGTCACGATCCCCGTCATTATCTATAACCTCTTTATCTACAAAAAGCCGCTGTGGTTCCTGTTTAGCCTTAAAAAAAAGGAAGAACGACCGGCGCCGGCCACCACAATACCATCGGCAGCCATCCCCGGCGGATCATTACAACAAGATAAAAAAGACAGGTCATGAACAGACGCAAAGCGATCAGCCGTATTGTATTGGCGGGCATCGGAGGCGGACTGGCCTTCGGCGGCTATAAATGGCATGACTGGAATAAAACACCCGATATCGCGTGGCTCGGACAACGCAAACAGCTGCTGGCAGCCCTGGCCGCAACGATCATCCCGGTCACGGATACCCCCGGCGCCCGGCAATGCGGCGTAGACGATTTTATCTTTATCATGATCCGGGATTGCACGGACCGGAGATCCCAAAACAAATTCATCGACGGATTGAAAGAGCTGGAAGCGCATTGCCGCTCCGCCTACGATAAAAACTACAAAGACTGTAGCGAAAAAGAACAACACGACTGCCTGGCGCTGTTTGCAAAAAAAGCAAAACCCATCAACGCCCTCGTCGGGAAAGCGGAAAATAAATACCTGGGCAGCCCCTTCTTTACGACACTAAAACAATATACGATCCAGGGATACTGCAGCTCGGAAACCGGCGCAACCATGGGACTGGCCTATGTCGCCATCCCCGGAAGCTACCAGGGTTGTATCCCCCTGCAACCCGGCCAACGGGCATGGGCCACGAAATAAAACAGCAACAACCATGGGAGACCCCAAACAAGTCGGTATCAATACCAAAGGACAACAACAAAATACGTTTGACGCCATCGTTGTCGGATCCGGAATCAGCGGCGGCTGGGCAGCCAAGGAGCTATGCGAAAAAGGTCTCAAAACACTGGTGCTCGAAAGAGGGCGGAACGTGGAACATGTAAAGGATTATAACACGGCCTTCATGGCCCCCTGGCAATTCCCTCACCACCTTAATAATTCCAACGCCGACAAGACAGAGAACCCGGTCCAAAGCCTTTTCTTCACCGAAGGAGATAAACATTTTTTCGTCAACGATAAGACACACCCCTACGTACAGGAAAAACCCTTTAACTGGATCCGCGGATACCAGGTAGGCGGCCGGTCCCTGATCTGGGGAAGACAATGCTACCGGTGGAGCGACCTTGACTTCGAAGCCAACGCAAAAGACGGCATCGCCGTAGACTGGCCCATCCGCTACAAAGACCTCGCCCCGTGGTATGACTACGTCGAAAGCTTTGTCGGCATCAGCGGAAAAGAAGAAGGTCTGCCCCACCTGCCCGACGGCCAGTTCCTCCCCCCCATGGAAATGAACTGCATGGAAGACCACTTCGCCGCACAAACCCGGCAACACTATAAGGAAAGAAGGGTCACGATCGCCCGCGTCGCAAACCTGAGCAAAGGCTGGAAAGGAAGAGGCCCCTGCCAGTACCGCAACCTCTGCAGCAGGGGCTGCCCCTTCACGGGGTACTTCAGCAGCAACGGCGCCACTCTTCCCGCTGCAACCGCCACGGGAAATATGACCCTCCTGCCCGATTCCATCGTCGTCGAAGTCCTCTATGACGAAAACAAAGACAAGGCAACCGGCGTACGGGTGATGGACGCACACACGATGCAGGTGACGGATTATTTTGCCCGTATCATCTTTCTCAACGCCTCCACGATCGCTACTGCTTCGATCCTGCTCCAGTCCACCTCCAGTCGCTTCCCCAACGGTCTGGGCAATTCCAGCGGCCAGGTCGGACATAACCTGATGGACCACTTTACCGGCACGGGGGCACAAGGCGAATACGAAGGCTTCCATGACCAATACTACGCGGGAAGAAGACCGGCCGGGATTTATATCCCCCGCTTCCGCAACATCAGCACGGACACGATCCGCACCGACTATAAAAGAGGATTCGGATTCCAGGGCATCGGTGGCCGCCTGAACTGGCAGGACGCTTCCGGCGACCCGGAAAGCTTCGGCGCCGACTTCAAAAGATCCCTTCTCCAACCCGGCCCCTGGTACGTATGGCTCGGCGTCTGGGGGGAAACACTCCCCTACTTCGAAAACAAAGTGACCCTTGATAAAGACAGGAAAGATAAATGGGGACTGCCCCTGGCCAGGATAAGCGTCGAATACCACGACAACGAAACGGCCATGCGAAAAGATGCGCTCGCCTGCGCGGAAGATATGCTGCAGACCGCCGGCCTGAAGAATATCCATTCCTATAACCATAAGGAACCACCCGGCTCCGCCATCCACGAAATGGGGACCGTCCGCATGGGCAGAGACCCGAAAACATCCGTGCTCAACGGCTTTAACCAGATGCACGATGTAAAGAACGTATTTATCACCGACGGCAGCTGTATGACCTCCGCCGCCTGCCAGAACCCCTCCCTGACCTATATGGCCCTGACGGCCCGGGCATGCGACTACGCCGCCGGCGAAATGAAAAAAGGAAACCTATAGATCAGATCATGTATCGACACCCGGGGACGCTATGCCTCCGCACCGACCGGTTCATGCAGGTCGCCCTTCCGGGGCGCATAAAGCCGGTCCTTCCATCGCAGGAACCAGGATTCATAGAACCGGAAACTGATCTGGGAGATCACAAAGACGATAACGACATACGCGATAAAATATACGGTCTTTGTAACCGCCCCATGTCTGGGAAGATACTTGTCGAACAGGTAGACAAGAACGGAGAAATGATAAATATACATCCCATAGGATACCTTCCCGATCTTCACCATCCACTCCTTCTCCAGCAAGCCCCGCATCCACCGGAAGTAGTTCCGCCCATGATCGCTGACCAGCACAAGGATAAAGGAGGCAAAGAAGAAATTAAGCAGGGTATATGACCAGATATGCTGGTCATGCTGCATCTCTGCCTGCCCATAGCCCAGCGTGTTCGCATAGTTATGAAGGAAATGTCCTCCCCCCGTCGACAGGGCATTCAGGACCCCCGCGATAAAGGCAACGGAAAAGAAAAACAACATCCAGGCAGACGGCCTCGTCAGCTTCTTATCCAACGAGAAGACGGGGATCAGCCCGCCAATACAAAAGGCATCCAGCTGACTCAGGGTATTCCAATAAAGCGCATCACCCGCGACGATATCCGATTGGACCCTGGCACGGTAATAGATCCCCAGCCCCAACCGGATCAGGGGGCCAAGACAGATGATCAGACATAGAATGGCCCGGACCAGCTTCGGAGGCGATAAAAAAATGAACAGGGGAAATAAAAGATAGAACTGCTCCTCGACCGAAAGGGACCATAAATGGGTAAACAAGGCAGTGACATGCCAGTTCGGCAACAACCGGCCGAAATTCGTCGTATAGGTGGCCAGATAGGGAATATAGGTCAGATAGTAATTGGGGAAATGAATGGTTATAAAGGTAAGACCCAGCACAAACAGATACCCATAATACAACGGGAAGATCCGCAGCGCCCGGCGGGTCCAGAATTTCTTGAACCGGGAACCAAGAGGGGCAGGCCGAAACTTTTCCTTCCACAAAATACCGGTTATCAAAAACCCGGAAAGGACAAAGAACAGCTGTACACCCATCCACCCAAAATTGTTCAGGTCGAAATGATAGGCCATGACCAGCAGAATGGCCACCGCCCGTAATCCATCCAGGCTCCTTATATAACCTCCCTTCATAAAGTATATTTTTCCGGTTTATTGATAATACCTTACCCGGATATCCGGTGGCAGGGACGGCTGGAAATCCGCCAGGTTCTTCCGCAAACCGCCTTCTGCGCTGCTGTCGATCGCATAAAAGGAAACGATGCTGTCTCCGCAAATAACATTGTTGGGCATCGTCCAGGTAGCTACCTTATCCCACTTCACCAGCAGCGAATCGCTGAACCAGGAATCATACACGATCGCCAGCTTGGTACCCTGCCGCCTGCTTAAACTATCCAGGAACCGGGGGGTCCAGTAATGATTTCGCTTGCTCCTGGCGACCTTGATCTCCGCCAGCCCCCAGAGATCGAGATTCTTGGCCTGCTTAAAATAAGAAACGGCCCCGACGTCGTTGACCCCGACGACATCGCCATCATAATACTTATGCACAAAGGTGGCCATCTGGTATTGCTGCTGGTAAATATTTACACAGGCATCCGATACTTTCCGGAAAGCCGCCGATGTCCTTCCAAACAAGGGAAAGAATAAAATAAATAATAAAAAGGCCTTTAAAAGAGGATACCGCTTCAGGCTTTCCTTTGCATCCTCCTTGTATTTATAAAAAAGTATCGGCAGGATGACGACGGTACACAGGATAAGATAAGCCTCATACCGATAGAACCAACCCGTGGAAGCAAGGGTACATTGCAATAAAGCGGCCGTCATCAAAAGCACGAGGATATACCGGTAACTCCCGGCCTGCCGGAGCCGGCTCCCGAAAAAGATATAGGTCAATGGCAGGATGAGGAGCAGCCGCTGCGCCGCAACGGTACTGATGCCATCCAAAGAGATCGTCATCCTCGGCAATACGACCCCATTTATAAAATGCAGGATCCCGCCGATGGACAATCCCGGCCCCTCCGATTTGATCAGCACGGAATTGGGTAAAAAATAACTTCCCTGCCGGATGGAATAGATCCCGAATAACAGGATCGGCAGACACGAGATCAGACCCAGCCGGAAAGCCAGCCCTATTTTCCGCTTGACAAGCAGGATCAGACAGGCGACGGCAATAAGGAACAACCCCTCATACCGGATAGAGCTGACCAGGAGCCCATAAACATACAAAGACCAGGGAAGCTTCCAGGTTGCCGAAGGGTCCTTTTCCTGTCTCCCCACCCACCCGGAGAAATAAAAGATAAAAAGAAAAGAAAAAAGACATTGCAGGGTATGTTCCATCCCCGTGATGATAAGGATGGGCAACGGCGTAAAATAAATGACGAGGAGCAGGATCAACAGCTGCCAGACCCCGCCGACATGTTCCCGGACGAGCCATCGTTGTATAACGACCAGCAATATCCCACCCGTAATAAGATTGATCAGGAAGGGAATGCTGCTGTGCGCGGGGAACAGTTTGAACACGACCGCCAGCAGCACGGTGTAAAGCGGAGAAGAAGACGCCGATTGGAATTCATCCCCGGTGACCCCCCAGTTGCCATGAAGAGCCAGGTTCTTTGCAACGGCCATGTGGATGAAGGTATCATCCAGCGGATACATAAAAACTCCGCCGGTCAATTGGAGAACATGATGCTCTATCAGTAAAACCGGCAGGACCAACGCTACCAGGGCCAGAAGAAAAATAAGATAGGGACGGTAGGAGGGGCTGCTGACTGTCATTCCGGAGGTTTGATTGATTAGATGGGTTTCTCTTCGAGTTTGTTTATTTGTAAAAGCAAGGCGATCATCGGCCAGAACACCACGATATCCGTAAACTGCCCGATCGCCTCCTGCGCGAATTCGGCGACAAAAAAGGAAAAAAGCATACACAAGGCCCCTGCGGAGATCATCCGCACCCTGGGATTCTCAGAGGCAAAATACGATCGGATACCGGTTTGCAATACGACAAAATAAAAGGCAAGCCGTATGAGAAAGCCCAGCCAGCCGGTCTCCAGCGCGGTTTTCAGATAGCCGCTATCCGTCGGAAAACCCGCCAGGTAATGCCCGGGGTTCAGCACGGTCCCGAATAACCCCGTCGTACCAAGCCCCCCGCCAAATGGATGCGCATAAATATAAGGTTGAATAAATTTTCGGTTTACCTCCCGCACCTGGTACGACTGATCCTTTTTGCCGATAAAGGTCGACCGGAACCGGTTGATCGTGGCATTGCCGTAAAAAGGCCCAAAGATCAGCACCAGCAGACCCAGGGTGGCGATGGCCGTAACTATAAGAGTGCTCCGCTTGTGGATCGTCAGCAGAACAAAGACGAAAACCCCGCTAAGGAACTGGACATTGGCCGTACGGGTCCCGGAATACAACATACCCAGTATCATAAAAGTAACCCCGGCCAGCAACGCCAGCCGGTACGTCCGCTTTCGCTGGGCCGAAAGAAGAACGATATAAAAAGCCGCCGAACTGGCCATCATAAGACCAAAACCCGGAGGATCGGTGAACGTCGACCATTTCCGGTAATCCCCGGTTATAAAGATCAGGTCGAACCGCAACTGATTCGCCCCTACCCAGTTCTTTTCAAAAGGAAACAGACCATGCCATTGTTGAAAACAACCATAAAAGGCAACCAGGCTGGTAAGTACAAAAAAGATGACGACAAATCGCCGGATGGCAGCATAATTATCAAAGATATTATACGCGATCAGCAACAGCATAGCGGACATGAGCATGACCCTGAAAGGATCGGACCACCCAATCCAGAAACGGGCGTATGGATTGACCACCTGGGCAAAAGCATAAATAAAATATACAAAAAAGAACTTGGCGACCCTGGTCTGGCTGAACTTGGCAAAGTTTTGCCGGAAATCGCTGCCCCGTAAAAAAAGACCCAAAAAGGTCGCAATGATCAGGATGTTGGAATAGACCCCGACCTTGAGCTCATCATTAAAGAAAAGACGGGTCACTACACAGATGGTATATGAATATACAATATTTATATATAACCCTGCCTCCGTGTTCAGGATACAGACCAGCAAAACAGCAAGACCTATGATGGCAGCAAATAACCCTACTCCAAGAAGCATTTCGCGGGCCAAAAGGAACCCGAGCAGGATGGCCAGGGAGAATATTACACCGTAGACCAGCCAGTTCCCCTTGATAAACAGTCTATTGTGCACATTGAGTGATTTGAGCATACCTCAAATTAGAAAAAAAGGATTTTCGAAAGAATAATTAAAAAAACAGCGAAAATCACTGCTGTAACGAATTTTTCATGAAAAGAAGTCTCTTGTTCGGGCATTAAATTCCATTTGATCTCAGGGCTAATATAAGAAAAAGCAAATAAGGAGTATAACCTTATTTGCTTTTTCTATGGCAGAAGCCTGTTTGCTTATTGTTTGATCACCTTGATCACTTTCGTCTTGTTCTTATCGGCATATACCACCTTGACCATGTAGACACCCGCATGCGCCATACCGGCATTGGCATCGATCCGCAGGAAGTTGTCACCCTGTGTCAGGTTGTCAAACTCCTTCTGATAGACCAGCTTTCCGTTGATGTCATACAGCATTACCTGTGCCCGTCCATTGTTATTATCCGCAGGAACAGTCAGGGTAAAGGACTGCGTAAACGGATTGGGGTAAGCCTCGAGCCCCTTCTCAGCCACCGAATCCTGACCACCCAGTTGAGCAGCCACACCGGTCAACCGGTTCGGGCTTATCACATTCTGTTGCTTACCGCTACCCGGTGCGCTGGAGAGTGCAGAAAGGTTATGCCCGCTTATGACCATCGCATTCAGCAGACCTACGATCCCGTTGGGCGTAGCCAGCGCGATATTCACCGATACATTGCCATTCGGATCAGGCGTTACACCATAGATCGTCACCTCACCCGTTTCATTCATCGATGCATTCAACACGGCCGACTGACCATTGATCGTGTATTTCGCGCTCAGATCCCCAAACTGGTTACCACTGGCGAAGAAAGTAAAGTCATAGCTCAGGTTCAGATCCAGACCGGTGATCAGCAGACTGCTGCTATTGCCCGGGAACAATCCATAGGAATTCTTCATCACCGCATCCGGGACGATACCCGAATTATTGCCCGTCTGCATCCCGGCCTGGTAAAGACCTGCCCATACACCCGTCTGTATCTGGCTCGTTTGGGTAATATTGCCCAGTTCATCAAGAAGATTGCTGGAGACAAATCCCGGCGTCGGAAGGACACCGATGTTATTCCAGGGAGCCGGAGCCGTAGCGCCGCTTGAATAGCTCAGATAAATACTATAAGCATACGTCGTGGCCGATACGGCATTGCTATTGTTGGACAAGGTCGAACCCTTGATCGCCCGTACCACATAATAATAATCCGTATTGGCTTTCAGGTTTGCATCGACATAAGAGGTCGCACTCGCCGCTACTGTAGCGACTACCTTGTAAGTGCTGCCAAGACTGTCCGTCGCACGCAGGATCTGGAAACCCGTTTCATTGGAGGAACGATCCTGCCATTGCAGGCTCACAGAGGTACGGTTCAGGACCGTTGCCCGCAGAGCCGTCGGAGACAGCAGGAGCGATGAGGTCGAATCATAGGCCTCGATGATAAGATCGTTCAGCACCGCGAAGCTCTGCGAAGTATTGGCTTTGGAAACATTGATGGTCACATTGCCATTCGCATCCGAGAAGACCCGGTTGATCCGCGCTACGTTACTGATATTGTAATCCGGGTTCAACGTTACCGTCCTGCCCTGGATAGCAAAGTTGGTCGTACCGCTGCCACCATAATCAAAGCTGTTGAAGAATACGAAGTTGTAGCCCTTGTTCTTCGCAAGCCCGGAGATCTTGAAGCTGTCGGTCTTATTCGCAGACTCATTCACACCACAGACCATTACCGCATCAGGATAGAGACCGGCGCCATTGCCCGGTTGCATACCCCCTACGAAGTTGCCCGAGAACCCATTCAGATAAGTCAGGCTTACAGGAGTGGTAACATTATGATCATCTACAAAGTTGCTCCAGCCACTGCCTGCAGCAGGCCATACATTGACATTATTCCAGGGAGCGTTGCCAAAATGCACGCCGTCGGAGAAATGGATGTAGGTAGTGCTGATGAGCGGATCGGTCACCGTGACATTAAAGGAATCCATACGGACCGAGTCGAACTGATCGGTGGAAGTAACCACCAGGTTCGGGAACGTACCCGTTACGCCGGCAGGCGGTGCAAGAACGATATAACCCGTTCCGTTCCCCTTGTCCGTAAGCGTAGCAAAAGAAGGCAGGTTGCTCGCCGTCAGGACGACATGATTCGTCTGGTCGGCATTGGTTATGATCTGGACCGTATCCTTCTGGCCATAGGACATAGTTACATCCGGGATCGCCGTCAGGACAGGGACCTTATCAAGGGAAGTCGTGCTGGCCACATTCGAATAGGCCGAACTTCCATGCGTATTCACAGCCCGTACCTCATAATAGTATTTCACGCCGCTGCCGACCGTACCATCCAGGTAGGTAGTCGCCTGGGCCGGTGCATTGGTGCTCAGCTTCGTGAAAGGACCGGCAGCCTGGGTCGCTCTCCACACTTCAAACCCGGTCTCATTATAGGAAGAATCTATCCAGTTCAATTGGACGCCCTGACCGGCGACGGGTATAGCGGAAAGGCTATTGCCCGGGCTGATCGGAGCCGTGCCGTCATCAAAAGGAATATTGACGACTACAGCATTCAGATATCCAAGGGTCGTGCTCGCACCCAGGCCCATCGTAAAGGTGACGGTACCATCGGAGGCAGGCTTCAGACCACTGAACGTGAGTGTATTCTGTGTGTTGTTCTGTACGTTGATACCACCGGTTTGTCCCTGGCTGCTGAAAGTAGTGGTGCCATTGTTCGGCTGGCCACCCCATACGCTCGCAGAATAGAAGGTCAGCGAACAGATCTTGCTCGTATCCAAACCAGTGACCTTTACATTCACCGTATTCGGGCCGGTGATGATCCCGGGCCAGGTACCAAAGTAGAAGTAATCCTTTTCTACATTATCAGGATAAACACCCGAATTGTTGCCGGTTGCCGGACCTCCGTTAAAGGCCGTCCAGGCAATACCACCCTGGAAGGCGACGCCGACCGGAGTCGTGTTGCCGTTATTGTCCTTCAGATTGGTAATTGTAGTACCCGACATAATATTCCAGGGAGAACCCGCCGCATCTCCACCATACATCTGTACGGAGATCACCGTGGGATTCCTGTTCACCTGCGAAGCTACCGTAGCATTGACGATCGTAGAGAAGGCAGAAGCACCAAACGTATTGATGGCCCTGACCTTATAGTAGAAGGTTCCGCCGATCGCTACCGTGCTGTCCAGGAAGGCCGTCGCCGCCGGAGCCGGATTGGGCTGCAGTTGCGTATACGTACCTGCCGCACTGGTCGCTCTCCAGACCTCATATCCCGTCTCATTGGTGGCGGAATCGACCCAGTTCAGCTGTACTCCCTTGCTTACTACCGTTGCAGTAAGACCGGAGACACCGGTCGGCGGATTGGTATTGACCGCACTGCTGGCCACATTCGAATAGTTGGAGATGCCATGCGTATTGACGGCCCTTACTTCATAATAATAATTAGTCCCGTTAACAGCCGTTACATCCACATAGCTTGTCGCCTGGGCAGCCGCACCGGGAAGTACCTGGGTAAAGGGACCCGTCGCACTCGCCGATCTCCATATTTCATAACCGGTCTCATTATAAGCCGAATCATACCAGTTCAGCTGCACGCCATTGCTCACAGGCCGCGCCGTAAGCGTGGAAGGACTGAGAGGTGCCGTACCGTCATCATAAACATTATTGATCACGATCGAGTTCAGATAGCCCAGGACCGTATTGGCTCCCAGACCCATCGTAAAGACGACCGAACCATCGGCAGCAGGCTGCAGATTATTAAAGGTCAGCGTATTCTGTGTATTGTTCTGTACATGGACACCACCCGTCTGTCCCTGGCTGGTAAAGGTGGTCGTGCCGTTGTCAGCCGATCCGCCCCATACACTGCTGCCAAAATAGGTCATGGAATAGACCTTGGACGGATCCAGCCCGGTGACTTTTACATCCACCGTGTTCGGGCCATTTATGATACCGGCATAGGTACCGAAGTAGAAATAATCCTTTTCGACATTATCAGGATAGACGCCTGAATTATTGCCCGTAACCGCTCCCTGGTTAAAGGTAGTCCACGCGATCCCGGCAGGGAAGGAGATCCCGACAGGGGTCGTGTTACCCTTGCTGTCCTTCAGGTTGCTGATGGTGCCGCTGGTCATTGCATTCCAGGGCGCACCGGCCAGATCGCCCGCACTGATCTGCACATCGATAGTCGTGCTCGGGGGAGCTACCTTATTGACGGTGATATGGAAGGTGTCGCTGACCGATCCGTTGTGCTGGTCCTTTACATTGGCGATCACCGTATAAACACCCGCTGCTCCATACGAAGGATTCAGCTTGATGGTGTCTACCCCGTTGGGACCGGCCGCAAGGACGGAATTGGCAGGCAGACCGGTGATGGTATAGGTGAGTATATCAGAACTCTGTACCGTTGCCTTTACGACGATACTGCTCTGCGTAACCGGATTCGTGGTGACATCGGAGACAGGCGTGATCACCGGCGGCTGTGAAACCGTAGTGACCGTTATAGAGAAGCTGGTCGTCGTCGATCCGCCATAACCATCGGTGGCAGTAAAGCCAATGCTGGCAGTACCCAGGTCACCCTGGCCGGGAGTAAGCGTGATCGTACCCGTACCAAACCCTGTCGGGGTATAGGTCGAATAGGGCAGGATGTTATTTATACTAAGCGTGACGGTATCGCCATCAGGATCGGTGGCGGTTATCGGTATAGTAATAGAATTGCCCGCCTTCATGGTCACGTTGGCCAGCGCTGCAAAAACAGGCGCATTATCAAGCGTGACGATGCCTTTTGCCGCACTGTAGGCAGAAGTTCCGCCGGCGCTCGTAGCCGTTAATTTATAATAGTAGGTCGTGCGTCCAAACAGCGACGAGTCGGTGTATTGGAAAACACCCGGAGCCAGACCGGCAGCCAGTGTATTAAAATGAAGACTGTCACCGAGGGACCGGTAAAGAGTGAACGAGGTGACGGTAGAAGATGTATCCTGCCAGGTCAGCCTGATCTTCGAAGTGGACAACGCAGTACCAGCGACAGAAGAAGGAGCCACCGGTGCAGCAGGAAGAGCAAGAGTGGTCGTGCTGGACGACTTATTGGCAAAGACCGAGTCCGGGATAATTGACTTGGTGATCCCCGGACCAGCCCAGCTGGTCGTAAGGACAAAGTCACCACCGCCCTGGTCATAGCTCACATAGAAAAGATGCGACCCCTTGGTCAGCGTGATCGTACCCGATCTTTCCGTATTACCCTGCTGGAAGTCATTGTTCACGACCAGGTGCGCCGTATTATATCCATCGATATACAGATCGCTGGCATCATCGGAGCTGGTATAGAAGGTATATTTCCCGGCCGTCGGAATATTGATCGAACCGGAGAACAGCATCCCGAAATTGCTCGTAAGAGGAGCGGCCGGTGTCAGGGATACATTCGACATGATACCGCTGCTGACCGGTGTCAGCGTGGTGAAGATCGGCAGATTGGCCCAGCTACCCTGGTAGAGGTTCCAGTTGATCCCTCCCGTCGAGGCAGGATCGAATCCGGAAACACCGTATTGATTGATGGCCTGTACCTTATAATAATAGAGCGTAGAAGGGCTCAGGGCGGAATCCTTGAAGGAAGTAGCGCCGGCACCCGTAGTTCCAACGATCTGGTACGTACCCGAAGCCGCAGTGGTACGATATACCTCAAACCCGGTCTCATTGGTGCTGTTATCCTTCCAGCTCACCGTGACCTTATTATAGGAAGTAGCAGTGGCTGTTACCAGCGTAGGTGCAACCGGTGCCGTTCCAGCCGGCGTATAGTTGGCGGCAAAATACTTGTTGTCGATCGCTACCTGGGTGGTATTCCCGAAAAGAGCCTTACAAGCCCAGGAGATGCTCATGTTAAAGCCACCGCCCGCCTGGAAATAGGCGATCGTAATGGGATAGACACCCGGCGTCAGCACAAGCCCGGCGCTCGTGATCGTCTGGGAAGCATGCGCTCCGTCGTTATTGACGGTAGCCGTCGATATCGAACCCGGAGCCGACTTATTAAACCATAAGGCGCTGCCGTCATCCGAAGTGGTAGCAAAGAAATAAGTGCCCGAAACGGGTATATTGATAAAGCCCGTCCAGGTGTAGGCAAAATTGGTGGTTGCCGGAGCGCCCGAGATACTTACATTCGGCATGGTCCCGGTCGTCGCCGGCGTCATCGTCGTAAAATCAGGCAGTACGCCCAACGAAGTGGCGGTATTATAATAATTATAGGTAAGACCGTTGAAAAGGGCCGGAGCCGATACCTGGTTACTTTGCGTGGAATAGTTACCGCTGCCATCCACCGCCTTTACATAAAAGGTATAAAGCTGACCCGTCGTCAGCGCATTGACGATAAAGTTGAGGTTCGTTGTGACATTCACCAGCGTACCGTTCCGGTAAACCGCATAGTGATCGACATTTACATTATCGGTAGCAGCCGTCCAGGACAGGGTTACCGAAGTATTGCTGGAGGAGATGACCGCAAGGCCAACAGGCGCCGTCGGAGGCGTCTTGTCAGAAGCCGTCGTCGTGGAACTTTCGTTCGACAACGGAGCAGCCCCGCTCGTATTGACGGCGCGGATGGCATAATAATAAGTAACGTTCGGAGACAGCGAAACATCCGTATACGCCAGCGAATCCTTTACCACCTGTCCAACAAACTGATAGACCCCGGTCTTTGTACCCCGGTAGATCTCATAAGCCGTAACAGGATTGACCGGATGCGGATTGGCCGTCCAGGTCAGCCTGGCAGCCGTATTCCCCGTCTGCACAGCGAACAGGCTGGTCGCCGCCGATGGCGGATTGGGCCCGGTTGCACTGACAACGACAAAGGGAGTGGAAGGAACGCTGGAACAGCTGAACTTCGGTGTTACCGTAGCAATATATGAGCCCGGTGTAGTCACATTCAGCGTCTGCTGGTTGCCGATCACCGTATTCGACCCGGCCATCTGCCAGGCATAGGCGGAGTCACCGGCGACTTCCGTCAGGGTAACGGAATTCTTACCCCCGGCATCCGGAAGGACCACGCTCGCAACACCCGCAACCGTAATAGGTGGCGTAATGCTGGCCGTCTGTACGACGATCGTTACCGGCGTATGCGACCAGTCTGACCAGGTCGATCCCTTCAGGACACTCGCATCATAGACCCCCGGCTGCGTGGCGATATACGTATTGGAACTGGCATTGGGGATCACCACTCCGTTCAGCCGCCATTTATAGCCCGCCAACCCCGGCACAATGCCAAGGGTCACACTGATATTGTCGCCCGGGCAGAACTTGGTCCGGCCGCCAAGCGCCCAGGGATTGGACAGATAGGCGGCATTGACAAAAGGCCAGAAATTTGGTTCCTGCCAGGTGCTGTCCCAGGTATCATGCCCAAGGGTCACATAGTTCTTATAGACATAGTTGGCGCCCGCCGCCGCATAAACGGAATAGATCGAGGCCGCCTGTGCAGGAGGAGGATTGTTATCCAACCCGCCATCAAGGTTCCAGATAGGAGTATATTTGAGCGTGTTCACAACGGCCGTAGTACCATCCACCGGGTAGACGCCCGACATGGGAACAGCCCCTGCAAAATAAGTGGGATAAGCCACCAGGCTTTCCCAGGTCCCCTGGGCGCCATTCGACAGCCCGTTGGAGACAATATGATAAGGGTCGCCCTTATAATTGGCGACCAGGCTGTCCTCAATATCCTTTAATGCAGAATAATTTGCAGATCCCCAGCCAAACTGGGTTTGCATCATAAGTACATATCCGTCGAACGTACCGTTGTCCACCATGGCCTGGAAGATATCTCCTCCATGGACCAGCTGGTTCTCATTATCATACATGGTACCCGTTTCTCCATCACCATGATAAAATACCAGTATCGGGTATTTCTTGCCGTCGTTGGCAGTGGGATTGTACGACTTGGGGAAATGCAGCCGGAACTGGTTCTTTTGGTAGATATAACATTTGTACTCATCCGTATTATAGCTCATCCGCACGGTCCTGACCCACTTGCCGATCGCATTGCCGTTCGGCAGCGCAGGCGGAGCAGCAGAATTGTAGGTGATCACCGGATCGGTCGGGTCCATCGCCTTCTGACTATAGGCAGAAAGGCCGGCAACCGACGCCATAACGATCAACAGTAAACGGGTAAAAAGGGTAAAAGTCTTCATGCTTTAATGCTTAAAGGTTTTGGGGTATGTCCGAAATTTAAAAGTCATTTATATTGATTATAAGAAAATTCAGAAATACAAGTAGCCTTACCAAAAAAGGGAAGGCGAGGACAATGGATTGCCAACGGGATATAAGCGTACCGGATAAAAAATCAACTGATCTTTTAGGTATTGGAGAAAAAGACGGATAAAATTGGAAATAGTAAAATAGGGAAACCTGTGAAACGGTTTAAACAAGGGAGATTAGGACGAACAACAGGATAGGCAGAAAGGAAAAAATAGTTAGGTCTTTGAGGCTAAATCAACCTGCTGCAAAAGTAAATAATCTTTTCCGGACTTGCAAACTTTAATCAGGCAACTTTACCCGATGTTCCAAGCTGTTTATATATCTTTTCATTTTCCCGGGCCAGCCGGTCCACATTGTACCGGTTGTAAATACTGGAAATGGCGTTTTGTTGCAATCTTCCCCTCAGCACGGCGTCATTACAAAGACGCAGGATCGCCTTTTCCAGGTTTTCCTCCAGACCTTCGACGGGTATCAGCAGCCCGTTCTCTTCGTTCCGGATGATCTCGGGCGTGCCGTCCACATCGGTGCCGATTACGGCCTTTCCCATCGACATGGCTTCCAGCAAGGCTATTGGAAACGCCTCCCATAAGGAAGGCAGGATAAAAATATCGCTCGCAGCCAGGAGATCGGGCACATCCTGGCGAAAAGGCAGAAACATCACTTTATCCCCGATACCCAACGATCTTGTCAGCGCAAGGGCTTCCGCTTTCTGCTCCCCATCACCCACCATCAGCAATCGCACCGGACCCATCCGTTGCTGGGCCCTGGCAAAGGCGCGGATCAGCTTTAACGGCTGCTTCTGCAAGGTAAACCGGGCTATCGACGCTATGACCAGCTCCTCCTTCGGTATCCCCAGCTCCTGCCGGATATCCTTATACTGATCGTACGGATTGAATTTCTTTGAATCGATGGAATTATTGATGACAACCGCATCATAATCATTCCGGAAAAGCTTCCGGCCGGTATTCCGGTTGGCCTCGCAACCACAAATATTCACATCGACACGGGAAGTAAGATACTTTTCACTCCAGATCCGCAGCTTCTTCACAAAGACCTGCTGGTCATTGTGAAAGGACCAGGCATGACAGGTATAAACAGAAGGCAGATTCAGCTTCCCCGCCGCCCAGAACATATTCGAACAGGCCCTGGTTCCATGCGCATGCACGATATCGATCCGCTGTTCCTTCATCAGGTCCCGGACCTTCTTCCATACACGGACATCAAAAGGCTTCTCGGTGTGGATCACAAACACTTCTATTCCCTGCGACCGGAGCCTGTCTACCATCGGCCCATCCGTAAAAGACAAGACCACCGGCTCAAAAAGGTCCCTGTCCATATTTTCCACAAGGCCCAGTAAATAACTCTCTCCGCCACCGATCTTCCCCTGCCTTATACCTTCCAGAATACGAATTTTTTTCATCTTTGTCCGCTTGAACACCGGCAGCTGAGGACGGATCCGGTTCTTAAACATTTTCTTTTTGCAGCAAAGCCGACGGCGTATTGGCGATTATCCAGAAATCCGTGGCAAAATTGAATTTCGAAGCATAGTCGATGTCCATATTGATCCTTTCCTCCACCGACATGTCCTTATTACCCCTCTTCTTGATCTGCCAGAGCCCGGTAATACCCGCCGGCGCCATGAACCGGACCGCATAATTGTCCGTCGTCAGGGTCTCCGCCTCATACAAAGGCAAAGGCCGGTTACCAACAAGCGACATATCGCCCAAAAAGACATTGATCAGCTGGGGCAGCTCATCCAGGCTCGAATTCCGTAATATCTTTCCGATCCGCGTGATCCGGGGATCATTGTTGATCTTGAAAAACACAGGGCCCTTCAATTGCGCATCATATTGATTCAGATGTGTAAGCTCGGCGACCTTTTTATCAGCGCCCTGCTGCATCGTACGATATTTATAAAAATTGAAGATCTTATAACCCTTCCCGGCCCGCTTGGAGATATAAAAGACAGGACCACGGGATTCCAGCTTGACCAACAACGCGATCAGCAGCATCAGAGGACTCAGCAGCAACAAGGCCAGAAAGGAAACGATAATGTCAAAAGCCCGCTTGAAGATCATCCCGGCGCTGTAATCGATCGCCTGCCGTTCCTCTATGTTCGGCATCGACACTTCCCCCTCCCGCCTCTTCATCTTGCAGAAGAATTCGATCTTCTTCCTGAGCTCGCCTTCGGTATGCTTATCCAGGGAAAGGATCTCGTCCGGCCTCCAGCCTTTTTTAAACAATTTGAGCTCCTTTTCCGTCAGACAGGTTCCATCCAGTAAAAAAGGGACGGATTTGAGAACCGGGTGCTCGCCAAGGAACTGACAAAAGGCAAGAATATCCCCTACCGGATAAATGGCTTCACAAAAAATGACTTCCGGAATACCACTTTCCCGATCTATACTTCTTAACAGATCGATCTTCGCATTCTCCAGCCGGATCGAATTATATCCCCGTCCAAACATCTTCACCAGCTTCTCGATGTGTGAATAGTTCTTTCCGATATAGTAAAACCCGGTGGACTGAAAATTACCAGCCTCAGCAGAATAAAAAGATTCAAAAGTCACATGAGCGATCCTTTTTTCTCCTAAAGATGTTTTGGGTAAAAACAATAAGTCCATAAAAAAGGTTTAGAGTTAGAGTTTCATAATTATACGGCAATAAACAATCATCAGACTAACCTGCGGCATACAATAAACCTTCATCCAGTTTACCATCTTTTACAACGTTACTTATAGCGCCAATCAATTCTACGGGATTGAATGGCTTTAAAAAATATTTGGAAACACCATATTCCAGGCACTTCGCCTCCGTCTCACTATTATCAAGCCCGGACAGGACTATGGTCGGGATATCTCCATAAATACCGCTGGAAGAAAGCTGGTGGATCAATTCCCAATCCTCCATATCCGGCAGCACGGGGTCCGCTATAATTAGGTGGGGAAGGCTCCTGCGCGAAAGATAATACATCGCGGAATAGCCATCCGGAACCGTGATAACTTCATAATCTCTTCCAAGAACTGTTTGCAACAGAAAACGTATCGCTTTACTGTCATCGATCGCCAAAATTCTCTTTTTCATTACCAATACAATTAGGGTCTTTAAGGGTGATACAGAACAGGTCGTTTAGCATGAAATGGAAATAAAAGGCTAACACGAGGTATTGGCTTTGACGAATACTCCAGGTTCGGAGGTAGGCTTTACGTAATAGAGATATGGCTATGAGCCGTGGATCGTTGAATTTAGCATAATCAATCGAGGATTTCAAGGATTGGGGCGGCTTCTTGCGCCGCATTGGAGTTGAACTTTACCAAATATTCAGAGGATTTTGAATATGGCAGGCGTTATTTTCGTTGCATAAAAGTACTCGCTTTTTCCTAATATTCAAATTTATTTCCTGAATTTTTGGATACGTGTGCAAATTGGGAAATTTTTCCCATATAAATAATACCCTATTAGGTGTATTTTTCAGACGAAATAGCCAATTTTATGTATTTTAGCCCCATAGCCCGATCCTTCATTTATTGTTGTTCATACCCCCGCATGCGCTGACCGGCAAATCCACATGACCAAACCCGACATTCAATAAATTGGCAACCCTGCAATGAGACAATTTTCAGACCCGGTACCATCGGTACCATCACGAAAAAAGGCTTTCTATATAGCTTTTGGCCTCCTCCTGCTCCTGACAGGCATCTATGCTACCGGTGTGGCAGCCATGATGGCGGGTATCCCGATCAACGCCCTCGAATTACCCATTTCCCTTATATTCTCCGGGACCGTTTTTTATGTATCGACACGACAGGAACTGTCGCCGGCAGCACAACGAACGGTTGCCGGAACCGTGATCCTGCTGGCCATCCTCTCCGGGATCCTTGCCTGGTGGGTCCTGGACACTTCCTGGGACGGACAATGGTATCACCAGGTCGCCATAGAAAAAATGAGAGAGGGATGGAACCCCATCCGGAACCCGTTCTATACGCTAAACCGATATGACACCTCCAGCGTTTTTCAGAATAAATTCAAAAGCGCCAATTATGTCTGGATCCAGCACTACCCAAAATTCTCCTGGATCACGTCGGCAGTCATCTGTAAATGCACCGGCTGGATCGAAACAGGGAAATCGATCAACCAGCTCATCGCATGGGCCGTCTTTTCCTATGGCTATTATCTGCTCCGCCCTTTTACAAAAGGACGGGTATGGACGATCCTGGTTTGCGCACTCCTGGCACTAAACCCCGTCGTAACCACCCAGCTGTTCTCGGATTACGTGGACGGCAACGTCGCGGCCCTCCTGACACTGATCCTTCTCATCCTGGTCTCCCTCGAATTACAGTACGATGAGTTCCGGAAGGCCAAATGGGTCGCCCTGGGATGCTGTATTATCATGGTCTCCAACCTGAAATTCACCGGCCTGGTCTTCTCGGGACTACTCCTTTTCGTCTTCTTCCTCTATTGGATATTCCGGCGACGCCCGCTGTCCGGTCTGATCAAAAAAGCAGGCGTCTTCCTGTTGTTCTATATACTGGCCTTTTTTGTCTTTGGCTATAACCCTTACCTGACCAACTACCGGGCAAAAGGAGACTTCTTCTATCCTACCCATAACCCCGATGCATACGCCGTGATCATTTCCAGCAAACCCATCGTACTAAGAGGAAAAAATACGGCGGAGAACCTTGCCATTTCCCTGTTGTCCGAAAGCAGCAACGATAGTACCATCGACCACCCCCTATGGAAAAACCCATTCATCGTTCACCGCAGGGAAGTATCCCTGTTCTCCACCACAGATGTAAGGATAGCCGGGTTCGGCCCCCTCTTCCAGCTTGCCGTATGGCTGTCCCTCATCTTACTGTGCTGCACAATCGCCCTTTTCAGGAAGAATTCCTATACCCCCCTGCAGCTGACACTTTTTCTCTGTATCCTCGCCTCCGTACTGGCCTTCCCGGAGAGCTGGTGGGCCCGGTATTGCCCACAGCTGTTTATATTCCCCTTTGTCGTGATGTTCCCCGTCCTGGCAAACCAGGATATCCGCGCCAACCGAACCCTTCGTTACCTTTCCGGGCTGATCCTGGTGACGCTGCTGGTCAACCTGGCCGTGATCGGCTCCTATAACTTCGCCGCGAATGTCTTTAAGACCCGGCTGATCCGCCAGGAAATGACGGCGCTGAAACAAACACCCGTCCCTATAAAAATAAATTTCAATAGCAGCGGTTTCCAGAATGTAAGACGAAGATTGCAGGAAGCAAAGGTGCCCTTCATCGAATCGGATACGCTTACCGGAGAGATAAAAAGATTACACACCCGGTACGAGTTCAGTCCTTATGATCCGACCTATATTATTCCCGTAGCACAATAATAATCAACATTGACACATAGCTTATTTTTGTTATTATTGTCCTAACGATATAGAATTTAACGATGCTTTTGCTATTTTTGAAATAGTAGATTTCTTTTTATAAACCCCGTGACCGAATAGCAAAAAATAACAACATGCGAAAGACCTTGGAAAAGCTTCCTGATTCACTATATGTATTCCTGATCTTCTTCATCTTTTTCGTATGCAATCTAACCTCAAATTTTTCCGGACCACATGACTCCATGGGATACCTGGACGATCTGCAAAAAGGCATCCACCTCTTTCCACCCGAACACATCCTGTATCATTATACGACCTTCCGCCTGCTTGCGATCCTGAAATTTGTGCTCCCCCATGCCCAGGACTATTATCTCGTCGAGACCCTGGACGCTTTCTGGGGATGCCTCGGTCTGACGGTCATCTACAGGATCTTCCTGAACAGGATGTCGATGGCAAGATCAGAAGCCTTCCTCGGCACCGCCGTGGTGGCCTTTTCTTTCGGGATGTGGTTCTATAGCAGCAATATCGAAGTGTATATGCCGCCGCTTTTTTTCCTTTTATACGGTCTGTACCTCTGCACCGGGGAACCATTACAGCCCAAAGGCGTGATACTGCTGATCGTGGTCCATTGCCTGGCCGTTCTTTTCCACCAGTCCAATGTTCTGTTCACCCCGATCGTGTTGTGGAAATGCTGGGATTCCCGGAAGAACATTCCCTTCGCCCGCTCCTTCGCTATCTATGCGGTCGTAGCCCTGGTCTGTGTCGCAGGCTTCTATTTTGCGATCGGGTGGTGGGTGGAAGGACAGAACACTCCCGCCGGTTTCTCCAAATGGTTAAGAGGATATACGACCGATGACAATAATTACTGGCTCGCCCTGGGCGCCGGCAGCTTTCTGAAAGTGGCCATCGGATGGGGGCACGCTTTCTTCGGAGGACATTTTATCTTCCGGATCCCCTTTCTGAAAGCCTTTATGGACCATACCTTTTATTACCATTCACTGGATGATGAAGCATACCTGGTACGAAACCTCAACCCAACGGTAGCGGTGGGTCTGCTAACCCTTACCCTCCTGGTCGTCGCGATCATCCTGGCCCTGCTGACCCGGGTGATCAGGAACTGGAAAACCCTCTACGCCCAAAAAAGACGGGTGATGATCCCCCTGCTGATGTTCCTTGTGATCTACTTCTGCTTCTTTTTGTTCTGGATACCGGAAAACCTCGAGTTCTGGATCCCCCAAACAGGCATATGCTGGGTCTTTTTGCTGGGAATGAACAAACAGCTGGGAAGCCCGTTTGGCCTGAAAAGCAATTATCCGCTCTACGCAGGACTGACGGTCATCCTTCTGATCGTGAATTATGAAGGCAGCATACGCTGGATGAAGGATATTAACAACGATAGCGTGTATGCCAAGATCGTAAACGTAAAGGAAACGGCCACGGATAAAGACATTGTCATCCTCCGCGACCCCTGGCTGCTCGAAGATTTTCTCCGCCAGTATTCAAAAGCGGAGATCTGGAACGTCCCGACAAAAGAAAAGGATATCCTTGAGCTGAACCATAAAGTGGATCTCTCGCTCACACAGGGAGGCAGGATCTTCCTGTTCACCCAGGCCGCCTCGATCCATAGTATCCCGAACGATAAGTACCTGGATTCCCTGATCGCCAACCCCAACGTAAAAGCAATGGATTTCCCCAACGAGCTGACACCCGTAAAAATGCTTTCCGCCCGCTGACCTCCGGCGATCGGCATCGCGACAGCACCAGGGATTTAAAACACCAGGGGATTTATTTCGGAAGCGGCCAGCCTCCCGGGCGGGAGCCCCATCAGCCACGCATTCAGCTCATACACCTGCGCCTTATGGGCAGGCTGCGTCACCCGTGCCCCATCCGCCATATAGCTGATGGTCATTATCTCCCTCCTGCGGTCCGAATCATTACCCGAAGTATGATGCACGGTATTGCCATAATGAAAGGTTGCATCACCGGCCCGCATACCGGCCGCACAGGTCAGGGGAAAATGATGCTCCCGTATATATTTCCGATAGAGACTGTCGGGCTCATAGGAGAATTTCGGGTCCTGGATGGTCCCATTCTTATGCGAACCGGTGGCAAAAACGAACATGCCCATCTCAATACTCTGATCCACCAGCGGCATCGACAACGTCACGGTATCTGCCGTATCCAGCGGCCAGTAATACTGATCCTGGTGCCAGTGCGTCGCCCGCCCCCCCGCCTCCTTGAACAATACATGATCATGATAGATCCGCACGGCAGCCACCCCCAGCAGATCCGCCGCCACCCGCGCCAGCCGCCGGGATAAGACCAACTGCCGGACAACCTCATCGACCCTCCACAAATTCACCATCTGCCCGAACGCCCTTCCATAAACACCCCTGTCAGGCAAACGCCGCTTGTCCCGGATATGCTTTTTTACGACATCCACGATCAACGGACGATAAACCGCCAGCTCCGCCGCATTCAACAGCCCCCGGACAAGGATATGCCCATTGTCCCGGAACTCATCCCGCTGCGCCGTTGAGATCTTTCGTAGCTCATCCGCCAGCGATATCGTTTTTACAGCTGCCATACTACCCTAAATTAAACTTTTTCGGGAACTTCCCTTTTGATAGAACTTTGGCGGGTCCAAAAATAAGATATAACCCTTAGAGACAAATTTAATAACCACATCCGCTTTTAAGGGGAAAAAAATCCCCATATCTTCATAACGTACTGAATACGACCTATTCAGTGTATGCACTTACCCAATATCTTTCTTTAATAACAAATTCAATTTCCTATGAGAAGAATCTTTACTCATCTCCCCATATGGGGGTTTCTAGTCCTTTCTATTCCGGCCTTCGCTCAAAAGAACGCGCTGAATTTCAATGGTTTAGACAATTCGGTAACGATGCTCAACGACGAGATCGGCGCCATTTCTCCTACCGGAGACTTCACCGTAGGATTCTGGGCCTATGTACCATCCCTCCTTGCCGGCCAACACCAGTTTATGTCCCAGGGGACCTTCGGCTCCGCGGCATTTTATATCGGTTATGACGGTGATAATAATGGGGACATTATGCTCGGAGACTTCTGGATGGATTCTGGTATACCTATGCCCGTGGGCCGATGGACACATATCGCCCTTACGTTTGACGGCTCCCAGGGCCTGGCGACCCTCTATATCGACGCGGTACCCGTAGCGCTTAATGGCTATGCCATAACCGGATTATCGGTACCCTTCCAGCTCGGCGTCCAGACGGATGGTTCCCAGATGATGACCGGCTCGATCGACGACCTCCAGATCTGGAACTCGGCACGATCCGGCCAGGACATCAAGGCCAGCCTCTTCGGCACGGTAAACACCACCACACCCGATCCCGAACTGGAAGCCTATTATGCCATGGATGAGGCCTCCGGCTCCGGAATAGTTACCTCCCCAGTCGGTAGCGGCGTACAAGGCACGCTCAACGGTAATACGACCACGGCCTGGGTACCCTCTCCCATTCAATCCAACAGCAACGCAATCAACTTCGGCACAGGGCACGACCGGGTGGATATCCCCAACGCCAGTGGTATCTATGACCTGACAAGCGGCAGCACCATCGAGTTCTGGGTAAACCCGGCCAGCATCGCGTCCGGCAATATGACGATCCTGGGCAACCGGGGACCCGACGGGATCCGCTATAGCTTCGATATCTCTTCCACCACGATCGGCGTCAACACCAGCGGCGGCTCCGGCACGATCCCCTACTCCTTCACAGCCGGCACCTGGTACCACCTGGCATTTGTCAACAACGCCGGAGTGACGACCGTATTTGTCAACGGCGTACAACAATCCACAACGATCGCCAGCAACTTCGCCGGCGATGGTACGGTCTCCGCCCAGCCATTCAGCATCGGCCTGGCCCTGAACAATACCCCGGGAACAGACGATACCGAACCCCTGAGCGGTAGTGTCGATGAGGTCCGGGTCTGGACGATCCCCCGAAGCCAGTCCGATATAACGACTTTTATGAATAATGCGATGTCAGGCTCCGAAAGCGGCCTGGTGGGACTGTTCGGTTTCGACTATGGCGACCCCGGCGGCAATAACACAGGCCTGCTGACCGCCTACGATAATACACCCAACAATAATCATGGTACGCTGACCAATTTTACCGGGCTGTCCGCCGGAACCACTTCCAATTTTGTAACAGGCACCAGCCTGACCCCGGTCCCGTTACCGATCACGCTTGCCCGCTTCACAGCCATCCGGCAGGGTAACCAGGCCCTCCTGCAATGGCAGACGGACGTAGAAGAGAACAGCCACGATTTCACCATCGAAAGAAGCACGGACGGAAGTCATTTTACCGACATCGGCACGGTAGCAGCCGCAGGCAACAGCAACAAACCCCAACAATACGACTTTACCGACCTGACGCCGGGGAAGAACGCAAATTATTACCGGTTAAAAGAATCGGATATCGACGGGAAGTTCACCTATAGCTCGATCCAGCTGGTGACATTCCCCATAGCAGGCCGCCTGGTCTGGTATACCACGAGTTCAAAAACGGTAGAGGTATACCTCCAACAAGGCAGCAGCGAACTCTATACCCTGACGGACCTCAACGGCCGCACCCTCCGCGAAGGCCAGCTTTCCGGCGGAAAGACCGATATCTCCGGCTTCCCCGCCGGCCTGTATATCGTGAAAGTGGTGACCGCCTCGGGCTCGGTCATGAGCAGTAGGATCTTAATTCCGTAAAATAAAAAAGAGAGGGTGTCTCCAAATAAGGGACACCCTCTCTTCTATTTAAAATAGTTTATTCCCCCAGCCAGCTCTTCCGGATAGCGAGCTGCAACGCATCCGGGTTCGGCAATGGAAAGATCCGGAAACTCCGCTCCGTCTTCCCATCCGCCAAAACACGCGGCTCAAGGTCGATTCCCAATCCCCCGTAAGCGAGATATTTTGCATAATCCGGCTCCTTTACCGTATACACATAATCGAAGATCTCCGGTAAAGAAACCCCCGCCACGCTTTCACAGACCGCACGGAATTCCTGGTCCGTAAACCCCCGCTTCTTCCCCTGGTAATAAACCCGGTATAAGCCCCTCATCACATCATCCAGGGAGCTTTTATTCCCGGTCGCATGCCGGATAGCCATATCCAGCAACAACCCAACGGCAGGCCCCTTCTGATAATAGGAAATGGTCCTGTTGACCGAATCCCCGGTCCGCCCGAAAGGACCGTCCGACCAGGTGGCATAGCTCGCCTGCGCAAGGGACTGATAAAGATGCCCCGGCTTGTTCTCATACGCCGCAATATCCGACTGAAAATTATGCAGCAAATTTTCCCCCGTCATCAACCCGGCCCGCCGCACGATCAGGTATTCATAATAGGTGGTCAACCCCTCGGACACCCACAACATATCGGTCCGGTTCTCCCGCTGATAATCAAAAGGCCCCAACGCGATGGGCCGGATCCGCTTTACATTATAATGGTGAAAATATTCATGGGCGATAAAGCTCAAAAGCCATCGCTGTCCCTCCGGGCTCTTCCACGGCTCATCCGAAAAGCCAATGGTCGTGGAATTTAGATGCTCGATCCCGCCCCGTCCGGGACCGGTCGCCAGAAAAGTATAATGTTTGTAAGGAATGTCCCCGATAACGGCAATACCCGCCTCCACCACTTTTTTCAATGCCTTCATAAAATCCTCCCGGTCGATATCGCCGGTCCGGTACCCGATAAAATAATGCGGAACACCCCGTATGGTAAAAGAAGGGAACTCCTCCAGGTTGCCGATGAGGATGGGACTGTCATAAAGTACGTCGAAGTCCGGCGCCGTAAAGATATTCTTCCTACCCGCCACCGCCTCCAGCCCCGTCGCTACCCGGTGCCAAAAGGCCGGGACCCGTAGCTCTACCGTCACCGGATGATGAATATACCCGCCGACATACACAAAAACGCCCGCTGGAGCAATATAAGCCCTCGTCGTGTCCAACCAGGGCTGTGCCACAAAATTGGTAGTGGCCTTTAAGTCGTATTCTACCGTCACCACCTTCTCGGGCCCCTGCACCACCCGCCAGGTATTCTCCGTGGTCTTCTCCCATCCGATCTCCCGTCCGCTGCCATCCAACGCCCTGAAATGCTCCACCTTTTTCGCATAGTTCAGCAACTGGTAATAACCGGGCATCCAGGCAGGCATGGTAAGATCCAATACCGGCCCCGCCAGCCCGCTACAATGAAGGACAACATGAAAAGCATGCGTTTCGGGATGCTCCATCGACACCGTATAGGCAAGGGTCCCCTCCTGCTGCGCGACAACCCCGCCGGCATAGAACAACAGCAAAAAAGCAGTTATTTTTCTCATATCCTAAGCTACCCCTTTCCACGCTTCAACACTTCACGGATTTTAACAGGATTTCGTCTCCTTACCCGGGCTTCTGCAACACTGGATTTCATCCCCTTACCCCAACCTCTGCAACACAGGATCCCAATCCTTCCACACCGGCTCATACCCATGACTCCGTATCATTTCGGCAATCGCCGCCGGACTGCGGTCATCATGGATCTCGAACTGCTCCAGCGATCCCGGGTCGACCGCATATCCCCCCGGGTTGGTCCGGGAACCCGCACTCAGCGAAGTGATCCCCAGCGGTACCACATGATCCCTGAACACCGGGCTCTCCCGCGTGGACAACGATAGCTCCAGCTCCTCATCCAACAGCCGGTAAGCACAGATAAGCTGTATCAATTCCCGATCGTTCATCTCGACCTTTGGAGCCAGCCCCCCGGAATAGGGCCGCAGCCGGGGAAAGGACAGGGAATATTTTGTCTTCCAATACGTCTGCTCAAGGTACCGCAGATGCAGCCCGGTAAACCAGCTGTCCGTCCGCCAATCTTCCAGCCCGATCAAAACCCCCAATCCTATTTTGTGAATGCCTGCCTTCCCCAGCCGGTCCGGCGTCTCCAGCCGGTAACCGAAATTCGACTTTCGCCCCTTTGGATGATGCAGCTTATAGTCCTCCCGGTGATAGGTCTCCTGGTAGACGAGCACGGTATTGAGACCATGCTGCATCAGCAGAGAATAATCCCCCTGATCCAACGGCTGTACTTCCATCGAAATATGCGCAAAATGAGGGCGGATCACATCCAGGGCCTTTATAAAATAATCCACCCCTACGGCCATACTTGCCTCTCCGCTTACCAACAGCACATGCTCATACCCCATCTCCCGGATCGCCGCCACCTCGGTCAGCAATTCCCCCGCCCCCAAAGTCCGCCGCCGCAACGGGTTGTCATAACTAAAACCGCAATAAGTACAGATATTCTGACACTCATTCGACAGGTATAAGGGAATATAAAGCTGGATCATCCTGCCATGACGCTTCTGCGTAAGCCGTTGGCTCAGCTGGGCCATCTCCTCCAGGTAAGGAGCCGCCGCCGGGGAGATCAATGCCTTGAAATCTTCCAGGTCCCGGTGCGGTTTCCCCAACGCCCTTTCCACATCACCGGCTGTCTTGCCGTAAATTGCACGCTTCACCGCCCCCCATTCATACCGGTCAAATACTTCTGTGAACATCGATAACCGATTAAAAAATTACTCAATCAAGGAACGCCGTCAACGGGCTGCTCCCAACCGCATGGGACGACTTCGCCGCCAGCTTCGCCTCATAAGCCATCCGCCCGCTCTCCACCGCCAGCCGGAAAGCCTGCGCCATCCGTACCGGGTCCGCACTGACCGCAATGGCCGTATTCACCAGCACCGCATCGGCGCCCATCTCCAGCGCCCTGGCCGCATCCGATGGTGCCCCGATACCCGCATCCACCACCACCGGGACCCTGCTTTGCGAAATGATGATCTCCAGGAAATCAACCGTCCGCAGACCCTTATTGCTCCCGATCGGGGAGCCAAGCGGCATGACCGCCGCCACCCCCACTTCTTCAAGACGCTTGCACAACACGGGGTCGGCATGGATATACGGCAATACGACAAACCCTCTCTTCACAAGCTCCTCCGCCGCCGCCAGCGTCTCGATAGGGTCCGGCAACAACCACCGGGGATCCGGATGCACTTCCAGCTTCAGCCAGTTGGTACCAAGCGCCTGCCTTGCCAGCTCCGCCGCAAATACCGCCTCTTTTGCACTACGCACACCCGAAGTATTCGGCAATAAATGCAGATGCGGATGCCGAAGATGATATAGCAGATCGCCCGATCCCCTGCCAGTACCCGCCGCCTCATCCCCTCCGGCGCCCCCCTCCTCGCGGTGTCCCATCCCCCGCACATCCACCCGCCGCAACGCCACCGTCACCAGTTCGGACCCGCTGGCCAGAATGGCCTCCTCCATAACAAGCGAAGACCCGAATTTCCCCGTGCCCGTAAAAAGCCGGGAAGCAAATGTTTTATCAGCAATTGTCAGCATAACAATGATTTTGCAATTTCTTCTTCCAGGGATCGTACCATCGCCTGCCGGTCCCCCGCATGTACCAGCAACCCGGAGAAGGCGATCCCCTGTAATCCCGCCTCCAGCAACGGCGCCGCATCCTCCATCCGGATCCCCCCGATCGCCACGACAGGGATCGGGATCCCTTCCTTTCGTAACCGGCTCATGATCGAAAGATATCCCTCCAGCCCCAATACAGGACTGAGATTTTTCTTGGTCGTCGTGTAACGGTAAGGACCAAGACCGATATAATCGGCACTCTGCCGGAAATGCTCCCGGATATCTTCCAGTGTATTGGCCGTCCCCCCGATGATAAAACCATCACCCAGCCGCCGCCGGGCCACCCGCACGGACATGTCCTGCTTCCCAAGATGGACGCCATGCGCCTTTACCTCCGCCGCTATCTCCACCCGGTCATTGATGATCAGCACACAATCCCGGTCATCACATATCTTTTTTGCCGCAAGGGCGGTCTCCCGGACCTCATCGTCGTCCGCCTGTTTCATACGCAGCTGGATCCACCGGATACCCGCCTGACACGCAGCCTCCACCTGCTGAAGATGACCGATAGGCCCCTCATCCATGGTCAGGAAATACAATGATGCCATCCTAATAAAGTTTTATTGCTGGTTAAGAATTGTTCGATATATCGCTTGGACAGTCCGGCAGCTATCGGCAATGAATATCCCAGCGACAGGTTGGCCGCCAGCGAGGAGGACAGCACACACCCGGATCCATGCTTGGGATAGACCGTCGCAGGCTCCAACCCCGGGTCCAGCACCTGTACTTCCCCACCCGTCCACAAATAATCCTTCCCGGGCGATACGGGGTTATGCCCTCCCTTCAGATAAAGACTACAGCCGGAAGACCGGGTCAGCTCCCGGCATTGTCCGGGGATCTCCTTTCCGGGATAAAGCCATCCGATCTCCTCCCAGTTAGGGGTCAGCAGATAACACTGAGCCGCCACGGCTCCAAATGCATCTGCATCCTTCCCCTCCCAAAAATCCATTCCGCTGCTGGCACGGATAACAGGATCCAGCACGATACGAATAGCCGGGTTATGCTGCCGCAGATGCCCGATGATCGACCCGATCATATCCACAGACCGGACGATCCCTATCTTCACCCATTCAAAAAAAGCCGAAGCAAAACAGAGATCGATCTGCTCACGGATGTCCTTTTCAGAGAACCACTCCACCCGCCCGATCACCCGCTCATTCTGAAAGGTAAATCCGGTGCATACCGCATATCCATACACGCCATGCGTCTCCAGGGTCTTGACATCCGCCAGGACACCAGCGCCCCCGCTCTGGTCATAACCGGCCACCACCAATACCCCGGGTCGCCGGTCGGATCGGCGTTCCTCCCCCGGCCCCTCCATCCTATTGTCCATTGTCATCATGATCGATATTCATTAACAATCTCCTGCAGCCGTCTGAATCGCCGAACCACCTCCACATTCGTAATTATCGGTCCTTCCCACAACGAGCCCAAAACCGCCGCCCCCTCCCACCCCTGCCGGATCATCGACCCGATCGTCTCTTCACCGATCCCCCCCAACCCGATCATCTTGCAGCGGGGAAGCTCCGACGGTCGCTGTAATAGGGTTTCATTGGCCCTATATCCCGGCTTCGAAATACTATCGAATAACGGACTGATAAAGGCATACGCTATCCCCTCCGGCAATTTCACCGCCTCCTCCCAGGAATGTACCGACGTGGAAACCGCGATCTCTTCACCCCCCATATCCCGTACCATTCCATGGATCTGCGGGACCTTATACCGCTTGGCCAGATCCCGGCTTCCATGCAATACCAGCCGGGAATGCCAGCGCGGCGCAAGCCGCTCCAGCAATTGCTCTACCCCTTCCATAGGATCGATCCATGTCTTTACCTGCCGGCGGCTGCCCGCCCTCGCTTCCTCCTGCATCATTCCTGGCTTCCGCAGATGCAGCTTCTCCAATCCGGCCTCCAGCAGTCCTTCGAGGCAATCCGCCTCCCCGGCAAAAAACTTCGGCGATGTGATCGCCGTCAAAAGAAAGTCTTGTTGTATCATAAATAGATTTCAGCTCCCTTCTCCTCCGCAAAACGCCGCACTTCCTGCGTGATCTTCATCGAACAAAAATGCGGTCCGCACATCGAACAGAAATGAGCGATCTTGGCTCCTTCCGCCGGCAGGGTCTCGTCATGATACGACCGCGCCGTATCGGGGTCCAGGGAAAGATTGAACTGGTCCATCCACCGGAACTCAAACCGCGCCTTGCTCAACGCATTGTCCCGGTATTGCGCACCGGGATGCCCCTTGGCCAGATCGGCCGCATGCGCCGCAATCTTATAGGTGATCACCCCATCCTTTACATCTTTTTTATTCGGCAGTCCGAGATGCTCCTTTGGCGTTACATAACAAAGCATCGCCGTCCCATACCAGCCGATCATCGCCGCGCCGATCGCGGAAGTAATATGATCATAACCGGGAGCGATATCCATCGTAAGAGGGCCCAGGGTATAAAAAGGCGCCTCGTCGCATTCCTTCAATTGTTTGTCCATATTTTCCCTGATCAGGTGCATGGGGATATGCCCCGGACCCTCGATGATCACCTGGCAATCCTGCTTCCAGGCTTTTTTTGTCAGCTCTCCCAACGTCTCCAGCTCGGCAAACTGCGCGGCATCATTGGCATCCGCGATCGATCCCGGCCGCAGACCATCGCCAAGAGAGAAGGATACGTCATACGCCTTCATGATCTCGCAGATCTCTTCGAAACGGGTATAAAGAAAACTCTCCCGGTGATGGGCCAGACACCATTTCGCCATGATGGATCCCCCGCGGGATACAATACCCGTCAACCGGCGAGCCGTCAGCGGAATATACCGCAACAACACCCCGGCATGAATGGTGAAATAATCCACCCCCTGCTCCGCCTGCTCGATCAACGTGTCCCGGTAGATCTCCCAGCTAAGCTCTTCGGCCTTACCACCCACTTTCTCCAGCGCCTGGTATATGGGCACGGTCCCCACAGGCACCGGCGAATTACGAAGGATCCATTCACGGGTTTCATGGATGTTCCTGCCCGTCGACAGATCCATGATGGTATCCGCGCCCCAGCGACAGGCCCATACGGCCTTCTCCACTTCTTCCTCGATACCCGAGCTCACGGCCGAATTACCGATATTGGCATTTATCTTCACAAGGAAATTACGCCCGATGATCATCGGCTCCGATTCCGGATGATTGATATTGGAAGGGATGACCGCCCTGCCCGCAGCTACTTCATCACGAACAAATTCGGGAGTAATGACCCCCTTCGGCGTCCGGGCGCCAAAACTATTCCCCGGATGCTGATGATGCAGCGACCCGGCTCCCGGAAAACCCGCCGTTCCCCCATCCGTACTTCCATTCCCCTGTACCCGCTGGTTCTCCCGGATGGCGATATATTCCATCTCCGCCGTAATGATCCCCTTCCGCGCATAATGCAATTGCGTCACTACCCGGCCACCCGCTGCCCTTCTCATGACCGCTTCCCCCACAGCCGCATCTCTCATGACCACCCCCTCCGTATCCCCCCTGTCGACGATCCACTGCTCACGAAGCCGGGGCAACCCCTTCCGCACATCGATAGCAATAGCCGGATCCGTATAAGGACCGCTGGTATCATAAACCGTCACCGGCGGATTCGGGGTCACGGAATGGGTGAACATATCCCGCGTGTCCTCCTGGCTGATCTCACGCATCGCCACCCGGACAGGATGCAATTGACCGGGAACATATATTTTACGGGAGCCGGGAAAAGGATCGCAGCTGATCAAAGGCTGCCCGGAAATAGTAGTTGAATCCATATTGTATAGAATTTAGTTTTACGCTATCCTCCCTGTGTGGCACGGATGACAAATACCTTGTCCTTCGGACATAATAGGGTCCGCTGCCATTCCCCCTTCGGAATGACAACATCATTCACGGCAATGGCTATCCCATCCGACTGCCGAATCCGTAACAACGGAAGGACATCGGCCAATGTGCCGGGATCAGGGACATTAAAAATTGTCTGATTGATAAACACCTCTACCATACCGATCGGATAAATGGTTACCGGGATGATCCCGGATAATGAAGAGGCGCGCGAATACGCAGAAAGAGAGAGTCCGTCTTTTCCCTTCGCCGGTATTATCCGGATCAGGTTCTGAGGGTATTATCTCAGCCCGTGTGAACGAGCACCCCTAAAGTTCTGGAATAAAGGTAGGGAATAATTCGAAACCAAAAAGCGAATAAGTACTATCCTGTATTTATAACATTGTTATCTTGATCAGCATCGCTCCATGCGCCGGGACCACAGGTGCATATTGTTTTGTAAATACCCCGGCATCCTCCCTCTTCCACAGATCCCGCACCCGCACCTTACCCTTCCACCCCAATTTTACAAGATCGAGACCGACCGCATGTTCCCGCTCACCGGTATTAAAAAGTCCAACATACAGTCCCCCACGCGCATTTGATATCCACACCATCGAACTATCATTCTTATAAAGTTCCCGCGGATGCTCTCCCCGCTGATTGACCTCCAGTACCTCGGCATTGGTAAACAGCCGCTCCTCCCAATCCCGGTTCTCCGGCAGATTGCCCCCCAGCATCAACGGCGAACGATAGATACACCAGAAGCTCATATGCGTCCTGGCCTCCTCGGGCGTAAACCGGCTATATCGCTCAGGACCCACCGGGCCCCGTTTGGAAATTTTCCCGATCTGGATCATATCACAGTCCGGCCAATGACCGGCACCCCCGATCCCCTGCCAGTTCCGGGCATACTGGAACATCTTCATCAGCTCCTTCCAGCTATCCCAGAAATCATCCGCCATCCGCCACATATTGGCGTACTCCCGCACATGTACGGAATCCTTCAACGGCGTCTCGCCGGGAGAAATGCTCAGCACGATCGGCCGGCCAGAGGCGGCTATCGCCTTTTTATATCCTTCGATCTCCGCCGCACTATACGGACGGGCGATATCATCGACCTTTATAAGATCCACTCCCCACTCCGCATAAAGGGCCAGCAACGAATTGAGATACTCCTGGGCGCCGGGCTTACGCATATCCAATCCATACATATGATTCATCCAGGGACAGGTAGAAGAAGTATCCGCTATCTGATCCGCCGTGATCCCCTTGACTCCCCATACCGGGGAATGCGCCCAGACAGCCTGCCGCGGAATGCCTCTCATCACATGGATGCCAAATTGCAAACCCCGGGAATGAATATAGTCCGACAAAGGCCGGAAACCCTTGCCGCCAAATGCCGATGGAAATTTATTCACCTGCGGCGTCAGCCTCCCCCAGGCATCCATCGCCAACCAGGGAATATAGGAACCGTCCTGTAACCTTTTTTGAAAAGGATTGCCGATCCGGCTGCCGGGTGGGTTGTCATACGACCAGAGAAAATCTACCACGACATACTGCCATCCATAGACGCGAAGATGCTCCGCCATATAATCGGCATTGGCCTTTACCTCGTCCTCATGCACGGCCGACCCATAACAATTATAGCTGTTCCAGCCCATCGGGGGTGTCTCCGCTACCTGCGCCGGCAGCACACCGGCAACACACAACATCGCCAGCAATAGGCCATACCCTTTCATGAAATATCATTTTAATTCAAGCACAACCACCGATTGGGCCGGCAGCTCTACGATCAGCTCATCCCCCTGCTTCCTTGCACCGGAGAAGGACGCAGGCTTGATCTTGTCGGGCTGATCAAAGCTGTTGACATCCGTAAACTTCCCGGAAGTGAGGATCGTCCCCTGTATGCTTTTATAGGAAATACCCGGCAGCTCCGTACGGATGGTGATCTTCTTCGACGGATCGAGATTGACAAGGGAAATATGCACGGCCCCGCTGGAATCCCGTGACGCAGAAGCATTGACCGCCGGTATCCGATGCCCCTGGTAAACATAATCCGGGCTGGCTACCTGTATGACCAATGACCGGGCATCCTGGTGTACTTTATAAAGATCGAATACATAATAGGTCGGCGTAAGCAACATCTTGTCCTTATCTGTCAGGATCAGGGCCTGCAGCACATTGACGGTCTGGGCCAGCGCAGCCATCCTGACCCTGTCCGCATGGTTGTTGAAAATATTCAGCGTGGTGCCGGCGATCAGCGCATCCCGGAGACTGTTCTGCTGATAAAGAAAGGCAGGATTGGTACCGGGCTCGGCATCGGTCCAGATCCCCCACTCATCGACGACCAATGCAACCCTCTTCGCGGGATCATATTTGTCCATGATCGCGGAATGTTTGTTGATGATCTCCTCCATCTTCAGACAGGCATCCATCGCCTTGAAATACTCCTCTTCCGTAAACTGCGTGGCGGAACCCTTATGCCGCCAGGTACCGGCAATGGTATAGTAATGCATGGAAAGCCCCCAGGTATGCCCCAGCGGTATATGCTTCATCAACACATCGGTCCAGTTATAGTCATCCCCGTTGGGACCACTGGCGATCAGCTTTAACGGTGCGCCCGGATAATTCTTACAGAACTCCGAATAACGCCTGTACTGATCGGAATAATGCTCGGGTGTCATATCCCCGCCACATCCCCAGCTCTCATTTCCCACGCCCCAGAAAGAAACATTATAAGGCTGCTCATGACCATTCTGCCGGCGCAGATCCGCCAGGGTGCTCTTCCCGTTATAGTTCAGGTATTCCAGCCAGTTCTCCATCTCCTCCGGCGTGCCCGTCCCCACATTCCCCGCGATATACGGCTGACAACCCAGCAGATTACAAAGCTCCAGGAACTCATGGGTACCAAAACTATTGTCCTCCGTCACCATCCCCCAGGTGGTGTTCACGGTTCTCTTACGCTGCGCACGGGGCCCGATGGCATCCCTCCAATGATACTGATCGGCATAACACCCGCCAGGCCAGCGCAATACCGGCACCCGGATCTTTTTCAACGCCTCCACTACATCCATCCGGATATGATCCCCCGTCCAGAAACCATCATAGATACACCTCCCCAGGTCCTCCGAGAAATGACCATAGATATTGCGGCTGATAGAAGGTCCGGACGTGTCCCGGATCGTAAGATTGATCGCATTTTGAGCGCTGAGATGGATGACTGCCGATAGCAGCAACAAAAGGAGAAAGGGCTTTTTCATATGTGTATATCGTTTTTGCTGCCCTAAATTAAGCGTTTTTTTGACAATTAATAATAGCAGGAATAAAAAAAGCCCTTCTTTTTACCGGAGGCAAAAAGAAGGGCTTCACTATCCGCTCCTTAGAGCCGGAAGATCTTTTTCACTTCGCTCTGGTCGCCGACGAGGATCCGGACAAAATAGATCCCCGTACTGAGACCGGCCGTGTTTATGGTAACCTGGCTAAGCCCGGGCTCCTTGACAAAACTATTCACCTGCATGACCTTCCCCGATGCATCCGTGATCTGGACCAGCATTTTGCCGGCCAGGTTGTTATTCATCCGGATGGTGAAAACATCCTTTACAGGGTTCGGGAAGAGCGTTGTGCCCTGCGCGATATCATCGCCTGCAAGCAACGCTGCAGCAGCCGACTGGGCCTGACCCGTCGTCCCGATAGCCTGGGACGAACCCGGAACACTGAACTGCATCCAGTTGATGTTCCAGCCGTCATTGGCAATGGAGGCGATCCGCAGGGTCTGCGGACCCGCCGGCAGGTTCACGCTTACCGTAACCGTCTGCCAGTTCTGGTAGCCACCCGTATTGGGAAGACCAACCGTCGCCAGGACCGTGCCGCCCGAAGTAATTAACTGGAAGACCGCGTTGTTGTTCGGGGTCGCTACCCGGAAACTGGCCGTATACTGACCGGCCGCCGTGACGTTGACGTTATAATCCATCCAGTCATTCCTGTCGATCCAGCCCACATCCAGCGTCCCTTCGGAACAGCTTTCCGTGGCTACGCCGCTCATATTGGAATAGCTCTCCGCCTCGATCTTGCCCGGAATGGAGTTCCCGGAAGAAACAGGAGGCGCTATCGCATCAAATTGCATCCAGTTGATATTCCAGCCGTCATTGGCGATGGAGGCGATCCGCAGGGTCTGGGCGCCCGCCGGCAGGTTCACGGTCGCCGTGATCGTTTGCCAGACCTGGTAGCCGCCCGTATTGGGGACACTGATCGTAGCCAGGACGGTGCCGCCCGAGGTCAATAACTGGAAGACCGCATTGCTGTTCGGGGTCGCTATCCGGAAACTGGCCGTATACTGACCGCCCGTAGTGACGTTCACATTATAGTCCATCCAGTCATTCCTGTCGATCCAGCCCACATCCAGCGTTCCATCGGTAGAACTTTCCGTGGCCACTCCGCTCATATTGGAATAGCTTTCCGATTCGATCTTCCCCGGGATGGTAGCAACACCCGGATTGGATGGCGGCGGCGGTGGCGTATAGGTATCGAATTGCAACCAGTTGATATTCCAGATAGGCGTGGCGGTAGACTGTAATCGAAGGGTCTGGGCGCCCGCCGGCAGGGTCACGATCGCCGTAACCGTCTGCCAGACCTGGTAGCCGCCCGTATTGGGGACGTTGATATTCGCCAGGACCGCGCCCGTGGAAGACAACAGCTGGAATGAGGCTCCCGCATTCGGGGTCGCCACCCGGAAACTAGCCGTAAACTGACCGGCCGTACCGACATTGACACTATAATTCATCCAGTCGCCCTGGTCGATCCAGCCGACATCCAACGTTCCTTCCGAACAATTTTCCGTGGCCACACCGCTCATGGTCGTATAAATTTCCGCTTCGACCTTACCGGGCAAAGACACCGGCGAAGGCCCCGACGGCGGTGGCGGTGTATAGGTGTTGAACTGCAACCAGTTGATATTCCAGATAGGCGTGGCGGTAGACTGTAATCGAAGGGTCTGGGCGCCCGCCGGCAGGGTCACGATCGCCGTAACCGTCTGCCAGACCTGGTAGCCGCCCGTATTGGGAACGTTGATATTCGCCAGGACCGCGCCCGTGGAAGACAACAACTGGAAAGAGGCTCCCGCATTCGGGGTCGCCACCCGGAAACTGGCCGTAAACTGACCGGCCGCACCGACATTGACACTATAATTCATCCAGTCGCCCTGGTCGATCCAGCCGACATCCAACGTTCCTTCCGAACAGTTTTCCGTGGCCACACCACTCATGGTCGTATAATTTTCCGCTTCGACCTTACCGGGCAGGGAGACCGGCGAAGGCCCCGATGGCGGTGGGGGTGTATAGGTATCGAATTGCAGCCAGTTGATATTCCAGTTGCTGGCAGCCGAAGACTGTACCCGCAGGGTCTGGGAACCCGCCGGCAGGGTCACGGTCGCCGTAACCGTCTGCCAGTTCTGGAATCCGCCCGTAACAGGCACATTGACATTGGCCAGGACGGCGCCTGTGGAAGACAGCAGCTGCAACGAACTGCCGCCATTGGGGGTCGCCACCCGGAAACTGACCGTATACTGACCGGCCGTACCGACGGTTACAAGATAGTTCATCCAGTCACCCTGGTCGATCGAACCGACATCCAGCGTGCCCTCCGAACAGTTTTCCGTAGATACACCGCTCATGGTCGCATAGTTTTCCGCCTCGACCCTGCCGGGCAGAGAAACGGGCGGCGGAGTGGTTACCGGAGGGGGCGGAGGCGGAGGAGCCGATGCAGAAGAATTTCCTCCCGTAGTATACTGGAGGGCCCACTGATAGATATTCATCCCGTTCTGGGTAAAGCTTGGGTTATAGAACTGCCCCCAGCAACAATGGCCGCCCGAATAGGTAGTGGTCAGGGCAAAATTGGGGTTCAGACTAAGTGTATTGGCCGTGGTGGCGAGTAATAAGGTATTGATCCCATGAATATCGGGAGGAGAGCCAAAACCCCACATCCTGTTATTATTGGCTACGATGTTGGCGGCATACTGGGGGATGTACGGGGTATTCATTACGGCGCTCATGGGGATAAAGGCGGCAACCTTATGGGTGCCGTTGACCGGTGTGCCGGCGGCCGTCGCATTGCCAAGATATTCACAGATCCCCTCCCCGCCCGCGGAAAGACCCGTCAGATAAAGACGGGACGGATCAGCCCGGTAAGTCTTCATCAGATAGGTAAGGACATACTCAAGCTCTGGAGCGCTCGTGCTCCATCCTTCATTGTTCTGGGGAGAGACGACGATGTATTTATAGGACTTCCCATCGGCAGGATTGACAAAGCTGGCCGGCCATTGCCCCTGGGCAATATAATAGGCCGGGCCGCCTGCAGAGCTGCTATTATAAATAGTAGCCGGATTGGTTCCCCCCTCTCCGATCCCATGAAGAAATACCAATATGGGATATTGGGTACTGGTTTGTGAATAATCATTGGGTAAATGGAGGATCGCCTGTTCGGTGGCTCCATACTGGTTGATAGGAACATTGATCATGGTCTGGTCCCCCTGGCCAAAGCCAAAGGCTGGAGCCAGCAGGAGTAGTAAGAGCAGTTGTTTCATAAAGGGTGGATTTTAACAAGATTGTTTCAGGTAAATTTTTTTCATTTGTTTTTAGTTGTTCAATTCAGGCAATACGATCCCTGCTGTCAGGGCATAACTTTTCAGGCATGCTTTTTCAGCGTGTTACAACACAGGTGAGCAATTCCGCTAATAAAAGGTTTAAAAAATTCTATCGTCGGGAGGGGGATATTGGATTACTAACTGTGTTCAAAGGGTAAAAAAATTCTCATATATAAGCAAATCGGGTATTTAATTTCTCATAAGTAGGCAGAGTAGTCGAAAGCAAACAAAAACCATGCTACAATTCCCCGGCAATTATAAAAAAAAAGAGTAAATAATAAGTTAATCTTCGGAGGCTATTTTCTGACCTGTCCCGTACCCCGGATGAGCCACTTTTCGGTCACCAGCTTTTCCAGCGCAAAAGGCCCCCTGGCATGCAATTTCTGAGTAGAGATCCCGATCTCCGCCCCCAGACCCAGTTCCTCCCCGTCGGTAAAACGAGTCGATGCATTCGTATAGACCGCCGCCGCATCCACCTCCGCCAGCCACCGCTCACACTGCCGCTTATTCCGGGACACGATGGCCTCGGAATGCCGGGTGGAATATTTCTCCAGGTGGGCCAGCGCCTCCCCGATCCCCTTCACCACCTTTACCGAACACCGGAGACTAAGGAACTCCCGCGCAAAATCCCCCGGGGCCGCCTTCCTTAATAAAGGATAGCCCCTGAGAAGCCGTGCCGCCGCCGGCTCGGCAAAGACCTCCACACCATACCGGAGAAAAGGCTCCTGTAACCGGCGCAGGAATACCGGGGCAATGGCGGCATCCACCAGCAGCCCGTCCATGGCATTACAGACCGAAGGACGCGAGACCTTGGCATTGACGACGATCTCCAGCGCTTTGTCCAGGTCAGCCTCCTTCTCTACATAGACATGACAGACCCCCGCCCCGGTCTCGATCACCGGCACAAGACTGTTTGCCCGTACATATCGGATCAGGGCATCCGACCCGCGGGGGATCAGCACATCCACCCACCGGGTCGCCCGGAACAGCTCTTCCACCGTTTCCCTTTCCGAAGGCAGCAACGTAACGCAATCGGGATTGATCCCGCTGTCCTTCAACGCCTTCCTGATCAGGACCATCGCCGCCTTATTGGTATCCGCCGCTTCCTGGCTCCCCTTGAGCAGACAGGCATTCCGGCTCCGCAGACAAAGGGACGCGATATCAAAGGTGACATTGGGCCTCGATTCATAGATGGCGCCCACCACTCCCAGGGGGACGGCCCTTTTCTCCACCCGCAAACCATTCGACAGGGTCCGCTTCTCCAGCAGCTTACCGCTGGGGTCCGGTAGACGGCTCACCCGTCGGATGCTCCGCGCAATGCCACGGATCCGCTCCTCATTCAGCATAAGCCGGTCATTCCGGGGATTCGACGGGTCCTGCCGCCCCAGGTCCTTTGCATTGGCCCGCAATAATATCCCCGACTGTGCCTCCAGGCTATCCGCCAGCCTGTTCAGGGCCGCCTTTACCTGTCTGTCGCCGGCGCTCCGCAGATCTATCGCCGCCTTATGGGTCTTCCGGATCAGCGGCTGTATTTTCTTTGTCATAGTTTTCGTTAAAATAATACGATATCATCCGCATGTGCCGCTATACTGTTCTTACTGGACAGATGCGCCACCACTTCCACGGCGCCCATCCTGACCTTTGCCACCCCGATGATGTTCTCTTCCTCGTCTTTCAGCTGCACCACCTCCCCCGGCCCGAATCTCCCCTGCACCTTGCTGATACCGACGCTCAGCAGGCTTCTCCGCTGCTCCAGGGCCCTGGCCGCCCCCTTATCCACAAAGATGCTCCCCAGGGTGATGGACCCGCTGGCCAGCCATTTCTGCCGGGCCTTCAGATTGGAAGACTGGGGCTCAAAATGAGTCCCCGCCTTCCCGGCCAATGCATCGGCAAAAGGCGTTTTTCCCCCAAGCCCGCAGATCACTACCCGGATACCCAGGGAACCGGCCAGCCGGGTAAAGGTGAGCTTCGACAACATCCCCCCCAACCCCAGACTGCTTTTTCCCTTTTGCACATACCCCAGTATACGGCTATCGACCCGCTCCACCCGGGGAATGATCCGCCGGTCGGCATCCATAAATCCCCCGACAGACGTACAGAGAAGCAACGCCCCGGCATCGAACCCGATCGCCGTCAACGTGGCGAGCTCATCATTATCGGAGAACTTCAGCTCCACATTGCTGACAAGATCATTTTCATTCATGATCGGCAGGATGCCGTTCTTCCAGAATTCGTCAAAGGTCTCCTTCAGCTGGAGCCACCGGGACCGGCTGGAAAAATGATGTCGCTCGCACAAGGCCTGGGCTACCGGTATGCCATAAACGGAAAAATGTTTTTGATAATGACGGATAAGGATGGGATTGCCCACGGCCGCCGCCGCCTTTCGCTCGGCAAGGGTTCCCTTGTATTGGGCAAAATACGACCTCCCGCTGCCCACCGCGCCACTCGACACCAGCACGATGCGATAGGTATGGGACAGGGCAGCGATCTCCCCCGCCACTTTTTTAATGACCGATTGCTGCAGCACCCCCTGGTCATTCGTCAATACGGCCGTACCTAACTTAATGACTAATACCGGTTTTTGCATTTCGCAAAAATATCAGATTATCCGGACAATTGCCTGCAGGAAATGATGTACCAATTGACCTTTTCTATCTTTTCACGATAGTAGCCCCTTGCATGGGTTATCGGATTGTCATATCTTAGGCTAGAAATCAAATAACTAACCTATCAGATGGACCAACTGCCCGGCGTTTCGCCCACCTGGACTGCTTCGCAAAAGATCACCTTCCGTTTCTCCGCCGTCTTTTTCCTGTTGTATGTTCTCTTAAACCCGAACGGGGTCGTACCGGGCTTCGACCTGCTGTACGAAATATACATAAAACCCCTCCACAGCCTGATCCCCTGGATCGGCCATCATATCCTGCATCTCTCCTATCCCATCACCGTTTTCACAAACGGATCGGGTGATACCACCTACGATTATGTCATCATATTGCTGATAGTGGTGCTCGCTGTGATCGGATGCGGGATCTGGACGATACTGGACCGTCGCAGGAATGGCTACCGGACGCTTCAATACTGGCTGCTGGTGATCGTACGATATTATCTCGCCACGACCATGATCCAGTACGGGATGGTCAAGGTCATAAAGCTGCAATTTCCCGAACCGGGACTGAGCCGCCTTCTTGAACCCTATGGCAATTCCTCGCCGATGGGTCTGGCCTGGACCTTTATAGGCTATTCAAAGGGGTATAATTATTTTGCGGGTATCGCGGAGACACTGGCAGGAGTGCTCCTGCTGTTCCGAAGGACCACCGCCTTTGGCGCCTTCCTCGCCTTTATCGTTGGAGCAAATATCATGGCGATGAATTATTGCTTCGACATCCCCGTCAAACTGCTGTCTACCATGATCGTTATCATGGCCCTCTTCGTACTGTCGGAAAATATCCGGAACCTTTTCAGCCTGTTCTTCCTCCATGCAACCGTCCGCCTCCAATCCGCAAAACCACCCGCCATCCGGAAAAGGGCCTGGTTCTTAACAGGACGGATCCTCAAGATCCTGTTCGTCGCCTATGTACTGATCGGCACGACCTCGGACGCCATCCTGGCGACGAGTAAATACGGGGAGACGGCGCCAAAAGTGGCGATGAGGGGCGTGTATTATGTAAAGACCTTTATCCGCAACGGCGACACCATCGCGCCCCTTCAGACGGATACGACACGATGGAAACAACTGTTATTGGATGGATCTCCCTCCTACGGCTACGCTTCTATCCGGGTGATGAACGATAGTTCAAAAGGGAGCTACGTCTTCAAACCCGATACCATACATCATACGCTGGTCCTGTACCGGGGCGTCGATACGACAAAAAAATATTACTTCAGCTACCGGTTCCCGAAAAAGGACAGCCTGGTATTGGTGGGGTCCTGGAAAGGGGATTCGGTACAGATCAGCCTGCAACAATATGACAGGCAGAATTTTCTGCTGGTTCGCCGGGGCTTCAACTGGATCAACGAATACCCGATGAACCGGTGAGGGGCTTCTGCAGCACCATCACATCGTTCATGATAAAAGTACTTCCGCCGCCGGCTATGATATTATACACCTTTTGCAGGCCCCCGGCAGACTCTTCTTTATGCCATATGGTGAATTCGGTATAATGACCCGTCTTTTCATCCAGGCATAATACTTTCTCTCCTTCGGACAGTTCACCCGCCTTCTTCTCACCCGATGCCGTTACCATTGGATGGTTGGGCGTCGCCTGCAATACCTTTGACAGGAGACGGACGGTATGCGCATTACGGGTGTCGTATTCCTTCACAGCCAGCAGGACCAGCCGGGTAATGGCATAATTCTTTGCTTCATGTACGGTCAGCTCCTTTACCGTTGCCGTCTTCATCTGTCGGGTAACGGGATCCACCGTTCGTACGGCATCTCCCGCCTTCACCTCGCTCAGGATCCGCGCCGAGCCATCCGCCATCGTGACCCGCATGTCCCCGGGAAAACAAATATCGTTGCCATAGGTGCCGGCCTCCCTGGTAAGCTCCTTGCCCTGACCGGCCGCAGCCGCCCGGTACAACTGGAACCCCAGCTCCTTCGACAACACATACGACAGCTTCAATACATAGAATTTTTCTTCCTTCTCGATGGCATGGATGTCCTCGAAATATTTTTCCCAGACCTTGCCGCCCGCCTTGTACCCCGGCATACAGGCCGTATACCGCTTCCCTTTTTCCGTGGTGTAATAGATGATAGTGCCGAGGTCGACCCGGCCCTCCTTCAGGATCAGCTTGTACAGATCGATCCTCTTCTTCATTCCGTCATCCCCGGTGATAAAATAAGGCTTTCCAAAACCACCCTTGTCGAGTATATACGTGTTGTCGAACTTGACATAAGTGTCTTTATCCAGGTCGCCGACGGACAAGGTCTTCGCCTTTTCATATTCCGCTAAAGTAAGGGCCCGGGTACTCGCCGTATCCTGCGCATGGGTAACCAGGGCACCGGTCACCAGCAGACAGGCAATAAAAACAACGCTCTTCATGTAATACGTCAATTATTTATTTGCGTTATAAGTAGTATGCAAATTAAGAAAGCTCCTTGAACGCAGCGGCAAAAGCCTCCATCTCATCCATTCTCCCGATGCTCACCCGGCACCATTCCTTGTTATTGAATTTCCAGAAACGAACGCCCACGCCCCGCTTCATCATCTCATCCGTAAACTGCTTACCCTCCATCTTGATAGGGAAAAGCACAAAATTAGCGCTCGAAGGCACATAGGTATATCCTTCCTTCTTTAAGACCTCATACAGATATTCCTTGGACGCGAGGGTCTTCTTCAAGGCCGCATCCAGGTATTCGCGGTCCTGGTAGCCGGCCAGGGCAGCCTGCAACGTGGGGGCGCTGATGGACATGGAGCCCTCGGTATGAGCGGACAGATCCTTGATGATCTCCGGCTGGGTCACTACATAACCGATCCGCAGACCGGCAAAACCATAAAGCTTGGAGAAGGTCCTGGCCACAATGATATTCGCCCCGGTATTGACCATGGGGATAAGCGTCGTGCCCTGTGGATCGGGCAGGTAATCGATATATGCTTCATCGATAAAGACAGGCACCCGTTTGGAGACCCGTTCGCAAAAGGATTTCAGTTTGGCCGTGTCCAGCACGGTCGCCGTCGGATTGTTGGGATTGCAGATATAGATCAGGCCGGTATTGGCGTCGATGGCCTTTTCCATCGCATCCAGGTCCAGCTTGAAATCAGCCGTCAGCGGGACCTTGACCCACTTTTCTCCGACACGTGTGGCCCTGGAAGGAAGATCCTCATAAGAAGGGTCACCGGTGATGACGTTGCCGCCGGGCTTGCTGTAACAAAGGGCCGCCGCCAACAGCAAAGGAGAAGAGCCGGAAGCCATCAGGATGTTCTCCTGTTTGACCCCTTCAAAATCGGCGATCTTTTTGGTCAGATCACCCATCGACCGGAAAGGATATTGATAGCTGGTCGGCAACGCATCCATAATGGCTTTCTTCGCCTTATCGGAAGGACCAAAAGGATTTTCATTGGCAAATAGCCGGGCCTTCAGGACCTCCGGCGCATTCAGGGCAACGTCTTTGTCCGTCCACGCTTCCGTCCCATGGACCAACGGTGCAACCGGGTTGGTGACCAGCGGGCTGGCCTGTACCTTATCCAGGAGACCGCCGGCAAAAGATAAACCGCCCGCTAACAAGGCGCCCCTTTTGAGTAGTTGACGACGAGTGATGATGTTGTTGCCCATAAGCGTATGTTTTAAATATGTAGAGAAATTGGTTTATTGGTTATCTGTCAGCTCCCTGATCTATCCGTCAGCTTCCCGGCATCCCCCCTCAACTCCCCAGCGACGGATAGGAAAAGCGCTGCCCCGTCACCCGGCTATGCAAAGCCGCCACCACGTTACGGGCCGACTCCAGCGCCCCCGCCATCCAGGCATTCAGATAGGTCAGGTGCTCCCCTGCAAAATATACTTGCCGGTCCGGTTGCAGCAAGGCCTTATACAACGTCTGCCGTTCCTCGGCCGAATACAGGGCCCAACCTCCCAGGTTATATTTTGTCTTATGCCAGCTTACTGAAAAAGAATGTTCAAATTCCTGCCGGTACTGCGGATGGATCAGGCTCCCTTTATCCAATGCTAATTTTTCTCTTTCGGGGTAGGATAGATTGCCGGTAGCTACCGCCTTCTCATTAAAGTTATAATATCCTATCAATATTCCTTTACCGCTCAAATAATCATAAGAAGGGTAAAAAAGCTGCGTCAACTGGTTATTCGTATGGGTAATGCCCCCATAGATCCCCTCGTCCTCCTCCCACCAACGCCGCTTGAACTGCAACCCGATCTTCCCCGTATTCATATACACGATCGAATCGATGGCCCGGCTGGCATCGGAAGAAAAATTATGGTCGATATTGCTCAACACCGGCAACGGAATGGTACAGATACACAGGTCCGCCTGCAGGATCTTCTCACCCGTCTTATCGGTATAAACCACTTTCACACCCTGCTCCAGGTTGTGGATGGAGCTCACTTCGGCGTTGAAATGGATCTGCCCGCCTACCTGCTTCTCAAAACCCGCCGCGATCCGGTCCATACCCCCAACCGCCTGGAATAGGGTCATCTGCAGCTCATAGGTGTACTCGGCGACATTATAAAAATCAGGGTCCATCAAACCCGATTGCAACATCGCCGATAGGGTATGCGGGTCGCCGATCCGCCCCTCCTTTTCCCCCGCACCGGGCGATTCTATATAACCCCGCCGGGCCGAGGCTTTATAGAGCTTGTCGATATCCAATCCCCCCTCCGCCCGTAAATACTCGATCACTTTCAGCGTATCCTCCCTGCTCATGCCCGCATCTATCTTCCCCCCATCCATCGCCTTGGCCAGCAGCTCGCTCATCCACCCCCGTACATCATTGTGCACCTCCCGGACCCGGACCCGCTTATTCGATAAAGGTCCCTTCCCCTCGCTGAAATACCAGGCATTCTCATTTACGTTGTTATAGACCTGTATGGGGACATTCAACTCTTTGCAGTAATGAAGGGTCAAGGCATGATGATGCGGGATCCGGGAAGGACCGGCATTAAAATACTGCCCCTCATCAAAGGAGGCGGTCTGCAACGGCTGACCCGTCTCGATATTCGCAGAGCCCTTCCGGATACTCCAGCAACGCCCGCCCGCCCGCTCACGGGCCTCCAGGATGGTACATTTATATCCCAGTTTTCCCAATTCGTAGGCAGCAGCCATTCCCGTCAACCCGGCCCCAAGGATCAAAACCTCCTTTCCGTTGCCATCCCCCTCCAACTTGAAAGGATGAGCCGGTGCCCCGGGCAATAATCCCATCGCCATCATAGCAGGATACGCACCGCCGGCCAATATCCCCGACCGGGTCAGAAATTCTCTTCGCGTTAGTCTTTTCAAATACTAAAAAATGAAATATTAAAAATTCCTATTTAAAAATACTTCAAATGGGCTTACTCGGTGAAATATTTTTATATAATAAAATATATAATGCGTATAATAGGTGAATAACTCACCGGCTGTTCCATTTTGTACAAGCTTGTCCGGCTTTGTCCTGCCCACCATCGCAATAAGGAGTAAATTTAAGAAAACTGAACGCAAATCTATGTCGACCACCACCCCAATACACCAATCGTCACAAAAACCCTCTTTTACCACCGCCCTCCTCCTGACCGCCCTGCTGGCAGGCACCCTGGACGCTATCGGCGCCACCACCAGCTACCTCCTCCACGGAAATCCAACCCCTCCAATATCTGGCGCTATGTCGCCAGCGGCGCCTTCGGAACCCCGGCACTAAAAGGCGGGGCCGATATGGTGATCTATGGACTGCTCTTCCATTACTTTATCGCCTTTATGTGCACCCTGGTCTTTTTCCTCAGCTATACCCGCATGCCCGCCCTGCCCCGATGTAATAAATATATCACCGGTATCGTCTACGCCCTCCTCGTCTGGGCCATCACAAACCTGGTCATCGTTCCCCTCTCCCGCGCTCCGCAGGGACATTTCCATGTACAATCAGTGCTGACCGGCATGGGTATCCTGGTGCTGGCCATCGGCCTGCCCATCTCCCTGCTGGCCCATCGATGGCTCAGACAATAAATAATAAGATCAATAAGACTTAGCGGAAAAGTAGTTTGGAAAACCCGGGCCAGGCGACCCTTTGGGGCAAAAAAAAAGGGCGGTGATAGACATCACACCCCGTTTTTAAATCCAATATCCTATGAAAAACCGAATAGGGTAATTCAATTCGGATGCCAAATGATAAAAGGTTAATAATAAAGGGAATAGACAAGGAAAAACGCCTTGCCTATTCCCCTGGAGGGACATTAATTCCCAATCCTGTACTACTTAGTAGCCGGGGTTCTGATACATCCGTTTAGGGTCTAGTTGGTTCTCGATATAGGGGATTGGATAGTATTCATCTTTTGTGCTGAAATTGGCGACCTGCGCAAGCGCCCAATCGGCCTGGTTCTTGGCATGCATATACGCAACCAGGTCATTGATGCTAAAAAAACGCAACAGATCGTACAACCGATGATGCTCAAAAGCCAGCTCCGACCTCCGCTCATGAAGCAAAGCCAGCTTCAGCGTAGGGAACTTCTGCATATAGACGGGATCGGTGGTGCTCGAAACCTCATACGTGGGCAGACCGGCACGGGCCCGCACCATATCGATATACTGGATGACGGCCGCCGTATTCCCCTTGTATAGATTGACCTCGCCAAGCATGAGAATGACATCGGCATACCGCATCATCGGAAAATCATTACCGCCATACCCGTTGATACCGGCAACCGCACTGGTATCCCGGTACTTGGTGATGAACCAGTCCTTGACGATCGGATCGTTGGCAAACTTGATGGAGAAGGCGCCCCGGGGATCCGCCGCCTCAAACTCATTGACGAGGTCATGCGTTACATTCGCCCCGATACCCGTCGCTACCTTTTTGGAATTGATGGTCTCTCCCTTCGCCTGCGCATCCGCGGCGATATGCGAATAATAGGTCACATCTCCCTGCAGGTAAACGATCTGCCAGATCAGTTCAGGACAGCTCGCCTTCTTGGCCACGCTAAAGACATCGGTATATGGAATGGTAGACAGGTTGGTAAAGGTCCGCATACCATAACAGGCGGTCAGGTAATAGTTGGCGCTGTCGAGGTCGCTGTTGGAGGCAGCTCCCCCATTCCCCCCATCCAAGGTGGCAAAACGCGTCAGATAGACCTGCCCGAGCAGAAAAGTAACAGCCTGCATGGAAGCATGCCCCCGGTTACCCGCCGGCTGAACAACCGGCAGGTTGCTCTTGTAGGCATCCGTCAGATCGGTTACGATCTGCTTGTATACCTGCGCCGCAGGTACCCGGAAAGTGGCGGCCGTGATCTCACCCGGCGTATTCAAAGGCGCGGTGACCATGGGTATATCCCCCCATTTCCGTACGAGGTGGAAGTTGATCAACGCCCGAAGGAACTTCGCCTCCGCCACATACTGCCCCTTGAGACTATCGGTAAAGGTCACCTTATCGACATTCGCCAGCAGCAGGTTGCACTGGCTTACGGTCTTGTACATGGCCTGCCAGTGGGCTAACAGGTAAGAGTTGGTGGGCAGGATGGAAAAGTTGTTGAACTGGAACGGCTCGCCCGCATTGGACTGGTTGTCGTTGGTGCCCGTATCGTCGCTGCGCTGGTCGGTATAAAGATCGCTCTCTTCTCCCAGGGCGCTGTTGCTCCGCATGTCCGCATACGCACCATTAAGCGCCAGCAATACATCGGTCTCGGAAGTAAAGAACTGGGGGATGCCCACCGCATTGGGGTTGGTTAGCTCTATGAAGCTCTTCTTGCAGGAAGCAAAGAGGATCCCCATAAGGCAAATCGTCTGTAATAATTTATATTTCATTGGTTCATTTTTAATTTGATCAGAAGGTTACATGCACGCCCATATTATAGGACCGCACCAGGGGATAAACCCCGTAATCCACACCCGGCGTCAGGTTGGTAGCGCTGCTGCTGATGCTGTAATTATAGTCCACTTCGGGATTATACCCCTTGTACTTCGTGATCGTAAAGGCATTGTTGAGGGTGCCATAGATCCGGATGGCGCTGATGCCGGCCTTATGCAACGCGGTGAACGACGGCAGGTTATACCCCAGCGCTATGTTCGAGCAACGAAAGAAACTGCCGCTCTGCAGATAGAAGGTGGACAGCCGCGTACTGTTGCTCTGCGTACCGGCCCGCGAGGCGCGATATACATGACCGTTACCCGGCTGTGTTTCCGACCGGTAACGCTGTGCTACTTCCTCATACTGGTTGCCCGATCCCTCCATGTTGAACAGGTAGTAATCCTGCGCATCGAGTACCTGGTTGCCATAGGAACCGGTAAAGGAGGCGCTGAGATCGACGGTCTTGTAACTGGCGTTCAGGCTGAACCCATAGGTGAATTTCGGATAGGGCGTCCCGATGATGCTCAGATCGCTGCTATTGACGACACCGTCTCCATTGACATCCTTAAACCAAATATCACCCGGTCGTAAGGGATTGGTCTGCGCAAGGCTGCGGGGGGGCCCCTTCAGCTGGTAACCCTTGGGGAAGGATTGCGTGGTCGCATTAAAATTGGCATTGTCAATATTGATATTGGCCACATCACTCTGCCGCACCATACCCCCTACCTTATACCCGTAGAACATCCCGATGGGCTGCCCCGCTTCGGTGATATGGGTGATATAGCTCCGTTCGCCACCGGTCGAGAGGATGGTGCTGGCGCCACCCAGGTTCAGCACCTTGTTGCGGTTGACGGAAATATTGGCGCTCAGGTTGAGGTTGAAACCGTTCCTGTTCTGGATAGCCTTTCCATCCAGCTGGATATCGACCCCGCGGTTCATGATCTTGGAATCCCGCAGGTTGGTGAGGATGGTTGAGGCGCCCGATACGGCACTGACGTTCTTATTGACCAGCAGGTTATAGCTGCGGCTGTCATAATAGTTGGCGATGACGGACAAGCGGTCATGAAAAAGACCCAGGTCCAGACCGGCATTGTACTGCGAGGTGGATTCCCACTCCAGCCCGTTGTCCGCCGGGTTGCCCGCGAGATAGGCCTGTGAGATCACGTTGTTGCCAAAGATGATACCGGAGGGGCTATTGAATACCTGCACGGCGCTGTAGTTCCCGATATTGTTGTTACCGCTGAGCCCCCAGCTGGCCCGCAGACGCAGGGTGGTATTATCCGCCAGCCAGCCTCTGTAGAACGACTCCTTCGAAATATTCCACCCGGCCGATACGGACGGGAAGGTGGCCCACTTATTGTCGGCCCCGAAACGCGAGGATCCATCCCGGCGGAATGAACCGGTCAGATAATATTTACCGGCATAATTATACTGGATCCTGCCCAGGTAAGAAGCCAGGGTATAGGCCGATTTGGCGGCGCCATTGATGGTGATCTGCCCGGGAGTACCTGCCGTGACCTCGGGGATGAGATCGTTTTGGAACCCCTTGGCGGTGATGCCCAGTACGTCGCTGGAAGTCTGCTGGGCCGTATAACCCGCCAGCACGTTGATGCTGTGCTCTCCGAAATGATGATCATAGTTCAACGTGAACTCCGCCAGCTGATCCTTCTGATTGATCGTCTGGGCTACCGCGTTAGCCGCCGCGATGGATGCCGTCGAAAAGGGAGGGTTCACCCCGCTGCTCAGGCTGGTAGGCAGATAGTAATCGTATTTTTCATTATAGGTCTGCAATCCCAGGTTGGTCTTGAAGAGCAAATGAGGGAGCAGCTCGTAGGTAGCAAAGGCATTATAGGTATTCCTGTTGCCCTGGCGCTTGATCTGGGTCCGCTCGGCGGTGGCAATGGGGTTTTCGATGGACTGGTAACCAAACTGCGTGGACTCGGCATCCGCAAGATTGGTGGCAATGCTGCCGTCAGGATTGTAGGCGGGGAACAGCGGCATATAGATGAGCGCGCCAAAAGCGGGACTGTGATCCCAGCGGCCTTCCTGGGTCTCATGGTTGGTATTGCCGGTATAGGAAATGCTGGCCCCGACCTTGATCTTCTCGGACACATCCCCATCGACATTGGCCCGGAAGTTGACCCGCTGCTGCGACGTATTGAGCATGATCCCGTCCTGGTTCTGATAATCGCCGCTGACCATATAGCGCATGGTCTTGGAGCCGCCGGAGAAGGCAAGATTGTGGCGAATAAAACCGGCATTCCGGTAGAGCTCGTCCTGCCAGTCGGTATTGTATTTGGGAGTGATCTCCGTCTGGGTCTGGAAATTATACAGCTCGGTGGGAATGCTGACGCTGGCGCCATTACCGACCCTGGCGACACGCGTCGGGTTGTCGTCGGAATACATGGCATCGCTCCATACCCCGCCCTGGTTCTGAACGAGGTCCTTATAGCTGTCATTGCGTCCGTCGATCACAAGTTGACCGAACTGGGTGGCATTGAGCAGCTTTACCTTATGGGCCAGCATGTCCACGCCATACTGGTAGTCATAATCGAGCTTGCCCTTCCCCTCTTTCCCTCTTTTCGTGGTGATGAGTACGACCCCGCCCGAAGCCCTCGATCCATAGATGGCCGCGGAAGCAGCATCCTTCAGGATGTCGATGGATTCGATATCGTTGGGGTTGATATAAAGATCGTTGCCGGCAGGATAGCCGTCGATCACATACAAAGGATCCGTGGCGGCATTCAGCGAACCTACGCCCCGCACCCGGATCTTGGGACTGGCATAAGGCGATCCGTCCGTTTGGGAAACGACCACACCCGCTACCTTACCGACAAGGGACTGTCCGACGGTCGGAGCGGAAACATTCAGCTCGCTTGCCTTGACACTGGCAACCGCCCCGGTAAAATCACTTTTCCGCATCTTCTGGTATCCTACGAATACGACCTCATTCAGCACATTGGTCCCCTCCCGCAGCAATACATCGAGAGTAGATCCTCCTTTTACAAGCAGGTCCTGCGTGCTGTACCCGATGGAGGATACCTCAAGGTGAGAACCCGGAGCCGCCGAAATAGTGTAATATCCTTTTTCATTTGTCGAGACGGTATTGGAGGTACCCTTAACATGCACGGTAGCCCCTATCACCGCCTGTCCGTTCGCATCGGACACGGTCCCTGCTATCTTCCGGCTCTCCGCCATAGACGTCACCGCCGGCGGAGCCAACGGCACATATTTAAGCGTGACGTTCTTTCCATCCATGAGGAAATGCAGACCGTATTTCTCCTGCAGGATCTCCAACGCCTGCTGCAACCGGCCGGCCTTTAGCTGCACATGATCCACATGGACCTTTTCCAGGGCTTCCTGGCTATAGGAAAAATTAATAGCGGGCGCCTGCTGCTGCAAAGCCGCCACCACTTTTGCCAGATCCGTACTTTGCAGATCCAGCCGGATGCTTTGGGCAAATCCCTTTTGTCCTATGCCCAGGAGCATAAGAAAAAGTCCCCACACCGTAAGGCTTCGTTGTAGTTTTCTTGTCATACCGTAAGTATTGATTTGTTTTTAGCTGCTGATATTTTGTTCTTCCCTTTTCCGGAAGATTGTTGCATCCCTTCCGAAAGATCCCTGCGATCTGTCAATGCCCTTCCTGGAAAACATGTAGCGTATCCCCGACCCTGGTACAACGCAGCTCCCAGCCAAATGACAGGTACTGCAACACTTTTTCCAGGGCGGTATTTTCGAACCGGGCAGTGATCGTTTGATTTTTCAACGGGTTATCATAAGTGATATGCACCCCATACCGGGCCTCGATCTGCGCCAGCGCCTCTTTCATAGGCGTTTGATAAAACAGTAGCCGTCCTCCCGTCCATACATCCATTTCTCCCGGGGCCTGATCCACGATCTCACAGGCGCCGGTTTCTTTATCGAAGATGAACAGCTTTCCGGGCGTCAGCTCCCGCATGGCCTTTCCACTCTTACTCTCATATTCCACCCCGATCTTACCACTCTTTAAAGAGATCCGCAGTTGCCCCGCTTCGGGATAGGCAGATATATTAAAAGCGGTCCCGATGACATGGGTGGATGCATTGCCCGCTCTTACGGTAAAAGGATGCCGCGCATCCGGGGCTACCTGGAAAAAAGCTTCCCCGCTCAACCGCACCTCGCGATGTACCGTAAAATCGGTTCGATAGAAAAGGTGGGTGGCGGAATTAAGCCATACGACCGAACTATCCGGCAATACTGCTTTACCTGTTTGCTGATAACCGGTGGAAAGCTCTTTAAAGGTGATCTCCTGCCGCGAATGGACCGGATGTTTATACCAATACCCCAACGCCCATCCCGCCATGACCAGCACACCGGCCCAGACGGCAGCATACCGGGCGATCCTCCGGGGAAGACCGCGATATCCCCGTTCATCCGCCGCATCCGGCTCCGCTTCACCGTGTTCTTCCTCCGCGGGACTTTCTCCTTCCTTCTCCGCAATGACCTTCCACAATTCCGAAACCAGCCGCTCTTCGTCGGCGGCGCTCAACAGACGGACCACAAATCGCTCACCCTTCACTTTCTCATACCATTTTTCCATCAACGCCGCCTCCTGCACCGTACACTCGCCCTTGATATAACGCGCCAGTAATTCCCTGATCTGTCTTTCCGACTGTTTTTGGTTCATGTCATGTATTAGTCTCGTTGCCTTAACAAAAGGACTACTCCCAATGGATGAATTAATATTGAAGTAACATCCGCAACGCCGCACTGCGCAACCGCTTGCGGATCTTTTGCAGATGATTCTTTACGGTGAAAGGCGAGACCAGCAATTCTTCGGAGATCTCCCGGATGCTCTTTCCCTGCTCGGCGCTCAGCCGGTAGACTCTTTTCATCTGCGAAGGGAGCTGCTCCAGCTCGGAAATGACCAGGGCCTCCCGGCTCTCCAGTTCTTCTTCGAGGAAGGCCTCCGCGGGCACGGCCTCGTCCTGCATAAGATGCATCCAGGCCTGTACCTGTTTCTCCGACAATTGCTTTTCCCGCAACCGGTCGAAGATCTTGTACCGCGCCATACTGTATAAATAAGAGAATACTTCGTTCTGTATACGGATCTTCCCCCTCTTTTCCCAAAGATCCAAAAAGACCTCCTGCAATATGTCCTCCGCCTCCGCCGCATCATCCGACCATCGGTAGATAGACGCCATTAATGCATGCAGGGTTCCCCTGTACAATTGCTCAAAAGCAGATCTGTCATCTTTCTGCGAAATAAGCCTCCAAAGCTCTTTATCGCTTCGCCGCTCCGATTGCATGTCGCCTTACCAGTTTATATCTATAAAATTGACGTTCCCCCTACGGGAGGAAGTCACTGCTACTCCTTTTTCCAGGGAGGAGAGGAAGGAAAATCCTTCGAGCTCATCTCCCCTGTCGATGTTGTCTACCGTCTGAACGACTTCCGCCTTTCCCGACTCCAATGACTTTTTCAGGTCTACAAAAGTGAACCTCCATTTTCTTCCCTCTATCTGGTTCTGGATCAGCAGGAGAAGGTTCTTCTTTGGCAGCCATTGCATGTTCTGGACCCAGGGCCCGCAGGTAAATTTTTTATAAAGCACGCCTTTATCCGTTGTCTTCGACGCATGCTGCAGCACAGCCGGATCATAAAGCCTTACTTCATTGGCCTTATTCCCATAATCAGCCGTTGCAACAAACCATTTATGATCATATTCCACATACTCCGGGCGGGTCCCCTGTATACAGGCATCGTCTTCTATGACATTCAGCAGGTTACCACCGTCGAGCGTCCCCGTCTTCATGAGCCCCTCCCAATCGATACAATAGATAATGGCCTTCCATTGATTGGTAGCCTTGTTAAGGATGACGCTATTGCCCATAAAGACCGGTTGATGGTCGTGGATGGCCAGACCGGTCGGATGATTGATGACATCGGTATCATGCAGGGTGAGCTTGCATTGATGCCCTGTATAGAGAAGGGAATCTCCTTTCCAGTCAAACTCCCGGATCATTCCAACTTCCCGGTCACCATATAAATATGCCTTCCCATGCAGCCAGGAGATACCCTGACAGGCGCCTAAAGAATCGATGGTGATACTATGGGATAATCGCATCCCGGGCTTGCCCGGATCAAATACAACAGGTGCAGCGCCAAGGCCAAGAAAAATTAGCAGTAGTAGTAGTCGCATATCTTGTGCAAGATTACCACGTTTTCTCCCTTCCGGACTTTGTACCGTATTATGATTGGATTACTGAATATTGAAATAATTATTAATTTCTCCTGCAGGGGTAGTTCTTTTCTCCTTTTCACAGACTACTAGGAAAATCAACAGTATGTCTATGCCCGCCCGGTTCCTATCAATCCACTCCGCGTCCGCGCCCTTTCCCTACCTGTCCGCATCTTTTCCTTCCGCGTCCGCACCCTTTCCCTCTGCGTCCAGACCCTTTCCCTGCCTGTCGCGCCTTCTCCTGGCCCTGTTTCTCTTTATCTTTTTGTATCCTGCCTCCGCCCAGCCCGGAACCGGCTACGACCGATCCTATCACCCTCTTCACTCGGGAAATACCGTCGGAGACAAGAATTTTTACTGGCTGACCGTCGTCAATCAGACCCCCGCAGTCAGAAAACTGCTTTCGGGAGAGGAACACCTCCGTGCTCTCCATGATCGCCTGGTAGCCGCCCTTAAAAGCCACGCCACCGACACCTGTATCTGGGCCTCCTCGATGGTCACCGGATTCCGGTTTACCCCCGCCGATGCTGAAGAAGTATCCGATGCCCTGGAAACCCTGTATCACAATAATAAAGGCCTCTTCGATGAGATGATCGACAAACACCTTCGCCCTTCCGGGTTTTACCAGCGTTTTACCGCGCTGCCAAACGACAGCCTCCTGGCACACGCCTGGGGCCAGACGGTGGCAGGCATTAATTATATCATCGACCAATATGGACTGGGAAAGAAAATGCGCTACCCGCGGATAGACTCCGCCAGCTATGACGTCAACGGGCGTTATTACCGGGCAGCTCTAAAAACGCTTTTTACTACCCTCAGCGAAAAAGCGGACGATATGAATACTTTTTATCAGCCCTCGCTGACCATCGCCCTTCAACTCATGGACATAAATGACCGCGATGAACCGGCACGCTTCGAACCCCTGGAGACAGGAGAGAACAAAGCCGCCCTGCAAGCAGTAAAGATAACCGACTGGTCAAAATATACTTATGCCACGATCGTAGTCCCCGGCGAAGGCCCCGAGATCACCACGGTCCCCCTCGACCCGATGGGCAAAATGCGTTGCGACCTGGCAGCAAGCCGCTATCAAAAAGGACTCGCCCCCTTTATCATCCTCAGCGGAGGATACTGCCATCCCTTTCATACCCCCTATGCAGAAGCCTATGAAATGAAAAAATACCTGGTAGCCAGATACGCCATCCCGGAAAAAGCGATCATCATCGAGCCCCAAGCCCGGCATACGACGACAAACCTGCGCAACGCCGACCGGCTAATGATCCATTATGGCATCCCTATCACAAAACCCTCCGATATCGTCAGTACAAAATTCCAGATCGATTATATTGTGTTGCCTCAACAGCGTTTTGACGAACGCAATATGCATGAGCTGGGTTACCTGCCGTACCGCGATAAAAAACAAGTATCCATGCACGATGTATCCTTCTACCCGGTGATGGAATCGTTGCAGATGGACCCGCTGGATCCGCTGGACCCATAGTCATCCTCACTTCCCTTTTAACCCTGCCAGCAAGGCCGTTCCCTGCGGTACCCCCCAGCCCGTCACGGCATCATATCCCGGACCGGCAGAATATCCCCCGATCGACGCCGTGCTGTTATCCCCCGACGTGATATCCCGGCATCCGGTCGTCCCCAGGGCCTTGCCACCGCCCACAGGAGCATATAATAAAGGGCTTAGAAACCCGATGGGACCGTTGCTCCCCAGGCTCGCATTGAGCCGGGCGATCAGGGCCGCCCAGAGCGGCGCCGCCGCACTGGTTCCTCCGCTGGCGCCGCCTTCCCCATCCACTACGGTCCAGTATCCTGTATTGGCGCTTGCATCGGCCGCTACATCCGGCACGACCCGCCCATAGATAGAGCCCGGGTTGACAGAGGCGACCGTCACGGTCTGCCAGTCCGGCCGGGGGAAATGAACGCTTACACCCCCTCCCGTACTACCGCCATTGTCCTGCCGCAAACCGTCCCCATCCTTCCAGGCCGTTTCCGTAACCCCTCCGCCCGTTTTCTGCCGTAACGTCGTACCACCCACCGCCAGCACATAAGGACTGGAGGAGGGGAAGTCCACATGCGCATGCCCATCTCCTACCTGGTCGTCCGAACCATCGTCTCCCGCCGCCACACACACCGTAACACCCAGCAACGTCGCCGCCTTCAATGTGTCATTGATGGCATCGATCGCTCCGTCGGACCAGCCGCCCTGCGCGTCTTCCGCATATCCCCAGCTACAGGAGAGAACCGTCAGCGGATCGGCCTTGTCATGAACCGCCGTATCGATGGCGCTGATCCAGCCGCTCTCGTCAAAAGTCGAAAAATAGACCACGATAGACGCCGCCGGACAAACACCCGCGATGATCTCCACGTCAAGCATGACCTCACCCTCCGCACCATCCCGTTGGTTGGTGGGAGTATTATTGACGGAAACCGCCTTGACGGAAGGAACGGAGACATTGGCATCCTTGCAGAAAGCAGCCAGGTCATCCGAAAAATAACCACCCCCGAATTCCAATATTCCCACCGTCTGTCCCTGACCGTTACCATCCGGGAAAGTATAGATAGCCGCCAGCTCCGCCGGGTAAAACCAGGACCGGGCCGCCGCCGCCCGGGTCGCCTCATCCGGCGAAAAGACCCTTCTCCGCAATGGACGCCTTTTCACCAGCTTCCGGTTGTCAAGACCAAATACTCCCGTGATGATGCCGTCCAATTCCGCCGGGATATGTACCTCACCCTTCCGCCCGCGATAACTCCCGCTTGCATGGGAATAATGGAATAGCTTCACAGCAAAGGCGCTTTCAACATGATCCGCCGTCCCCGCCACCCGCATGCTGCAACTGATGACATCCTCCGTAAGGACTGTCAGTCCATAACCGGCAAGCACCGACTTCACCGTCGCGAGATCGGCCGGATCGGCGCCATATTCTGCCTCCAGCTGCTCCCGCGTGATGAGCGCCCCAGGCCGCCCGTCCGGGTCCGGCAGGGGCTTCCTGCGACGGACCTTTACAAGGAGCTCAACCCATTCTTCCGGCCCTGCAGCCCCCAATACCCGGGCCCCGGGTCGCAACAGACGCATACTACCCTGTAAACGAATATGTGAGGCAGATTTTCCCCCGGACCCCTTGGCTCCTGCATTCCCGGCGGATCCTTTTCCCGCTGCGTTTCCGGCGGGCCCTCTTCCCTCTGCGTTCCCGGACTCATTCCCTCCCGGACTGTCTTTGTGGTTCTTCGAAGTCATAGAATGTGTTTTAATGGGAAGATTCCCAAAATTCGTGCTGGGATTTATCGTAATCCTGATTTTATTCTCCTTTTTATCCCCCAACCCTATTGGGACTACACCAGGAAAAGCAGTAGAAAGATCTTTCTATCGTAATATTTTCCTTAAGTTTAATCATGAAACACCACTACTACCTGCATCTCCCCATCACCGGCCTCCTCATCGCCGCATTCGCATCCCTATCTATATCGACCACCTTCGCCCAATCCCCTCCCCACACCCCGGGCAAAGACCCCATCGGTCTCTCCGCCATCCGCCAACAGGATATCAAGGCGGATATCTTCGCCATGGCCGGCGATCATTTCCGCGGCCGGGAAGCCGGCACCCTGGATGAATTAAAGGTCGCCGCATGGCTGGCCGATAAGGCCCGCGCGGCAGGACTCCGTCCCGCAGGGGACGACGGCACCTGGTTCCAGTTCTTTTCGATGTGGAGGAACCGAATCGGCGCCTCCAGTTCGGTAAGCATCGGCGATCATTCCTATTCACTCTGGACAGACGTCCTGATCCCCCAGACCGCACCCGCTACCGTCAACGCCCCCCTGCTTTATATCGACAGACAGGATACCAGCCGCACAGATCTCAAAGGGAAAGCCGTCGTCCTGATGGCATCACCCGAAGGGATCAATCTGCAGGTTTCGCTTCCCCTGAGAAGATATCCCTCCCTGGTCTCCCGTAAATACGCCGCCGGTCTTTTCGCAAAAGGCGCCGCGGCGGTCATCTTCATCGCCGACTCGCTGGCCGAAGCAGGATGGGACCTCAATGCCTCCTATTTCGATCATGGCACCTACGATATCGAAGGCGGCCCCGCGGTCAACCTTCACACCCGGCAACCCGTCCTATGGCTGCATGCCTCCGCACTCAGCCAGGTGAGGGCGCCCGGTCAGGAACTCCATGTTAATCTCAACATAGAGCACTTCGAATATCCTTCCATAAATGTAGTGGGCATAGCGGATGGCAGGGACCCCATCCTGTCAAAGGAATATGTATTGTACAGCGGTCATCACGACCATGACGGCGTACGAAAGGTGGCAGGTGATTCCATTTACAACGGAGCCGATGACAACGCCAGTGTCTCCGTAGCCCTGCTGGCCATCGCCCGGGCCTTCCACCGCCAACCCGGACAACGCTCCGCCCTCTTTGTATGGCATGGCGCCGAAGAACGTGGCCTGCTGGGCTCGCGCTGGTATGCCGTCCACCCGACGGTACCCAAATCGTCGATCATCGCCGTGCTCAACGGGGATATGATCGGAAGGAATAGTCCCGACAGCGCCGCCCTGCTGGGTGTACAACCGCCACACCGCAACTCACGCGACCTGGTAGCCATTGGGCTGGCAGCAAATGCAGAAGGACCCCGTTTCAAACTGGACACACTTTATGATAAGGCTTCGCATGTAGAAGGCTGGTACTTTCGCAGCGATCACCTTCCCTATGCACGCGCCGGCATCCCGGCCCTCTTCTTTACCTCTCTTCTTCACCCGGACTATCACACCCCCCGCGACGAGGCAAGCCGCATCGATACGGACAAGATCACCCGCATCGCACAGTGGATGTATCGCACAGGATGGACGCTGGCGAACAACGCCTCCCGCCCGGCACTGGACCCCGATTTTAAGCTCGAACGGTAAAATGAACAACGGTTTTTCTGCATTTATCCGCACTTATTTCAAAACGGAATTTCTTTTACATCCTTATTCCCCCCCGGGATGATATTTCTTTTCCATGTTCTTCTGCACATCCTCGGGATAGAACAGGACATCCTTGAACCATCCTCCCAGATAAAGGGCCGCCTGATCCGAAAAATGCGGGGAGGCAGGATCACTGCTTTCACCCCCGGTCACGACGGTCTTCGCCTTTACTCTCTTTCCGAATTCAACCGCAGCGATAAAACTATTCCCGGAAAATCCATATCGTTTCTTCGTATTCGGCATCACCCGGCTCTGATAAGAAGGAAGGGCCCCGAAGGCAGAGGACACAAGTCCTACCGGCAGACTGGGAAGCTTGTCGTCATAGGTCTCCACGATCTTACCCGTCAGACGCTGGTACCGGCAGATATCCCCCCACTCCATTTTCCAGTTCCCATATCGCTGCTGCAGTTCCATGACCACGGTCTGTAATTCCCGCAGCTTTTGCTCCGGCGTAGAATGCGTGATCTCTGCATTTATATTGGCCACCGCATTGGTAGATTCCTCCGGAGTCTTTCCCCGGGGAGCATAAGAGGCCATCCGCGTTCCCCACTCGACGGCAAGGGTAGTAGCAACGGAATGAATAGCCGATCGCCGGTCCCATTTCTGCAATAAGGCAATAGGCTGCTGTAATATCTTTTTTGTAGAATCGGGAGCCGCAGCATACGCCTCGAACAAAGGCGGCAATAAAACCTCGAAAGCTGTGAGGTAATGATCATAGCCCTTCGTGATCAGGCTGTCGAGCGTAAAATCCACCGCACCGCTCAATAGCCGCGCCGCATTCAAGGCCCGGAAATTCTCTCCGTCAGGGGCCATATAGGCGGGATACCGGTCCCGTTCCGGACTGCTGTTTCCCGAGCTGGTAAAAGGAGTGGAATTGCAGTTCTCGATCCACCCGGTGGCAGGATTGTAAACATGCACGATCTCATCCAGCTCATGAAGGCCTTTCCATTCCGTAGCCGCGATGGACCCATCTACCGGCAAGGACCAGTTGTAGGTAGGGTCCCGGCGCGGCATAAAATTGCCATGCCAGTAGGCGATGTTACCCTGGTCATCCGCATAGACGGTGTTGTTGGTGGTATTCGCCCGGAGATCCATGGCCTTCTTATACTCATCGAACGTATTGGCCTTTGTGATAAGCCACGCTTCCAGCAAGGCATTCAACGACCGGTTATATTCTTTCAGGCTCAGCCACTTCCCGTTACGGCTGGCCATCACCGGCCCATGGTGGGTATAATATCCCCTGACCGGCAAGGCGGCAAGCCCATCGTCTTTCTTATAGTAAACCGTAAAAGGCTTTGCCGTGACAGGCCGCGTCTGCCCTTCATATTCATATACCCAGCCGTTGCCCTCCTGTCTTACCTTTTCTTCATAGAGATCGGCGACATCGGCAACACTGGACGTATGCATCCACCCGCAATGCGCATTGAAACCCTGGTAGATAAAGAACTGCCCCCAGGTCACGGCGCCATAAGTATTCAACCCCTCGTCGCTCACCAGCTGCACCTCCATCCGGAAATAAAAAGGTACATGCGGGTTGATATATAGCTCCGTACTGCCCGAAGCCGTCCGGAAATTCGCCAACGCAAACCCATTGGATCCCTTTTCCCGTTCCTCCGGATCCAAACCATCCTGGTCAGGAACTTCATCCAGCAACTGTCCGGCACCGACCTTCGAGTCTTTGCCTGCCGGAGACTCCTGCGCTTCCGCTTCGGAAACGCCGATCCCCCGGTCCGCCAATACCATTTTCTCGATCGCCGAAACTTCATGTACACCCGAAGACCCACGCTGCGGCGCCCGCTCGCTCACTCCGGCGCCCTTACTATAAAAATTTCGTATCTCATCCTGCCGCACTCCTCCCGTACTTGTAGCCGAAACACTCCCATCCGTGAACATCAACGCATACCAGGGCTGCCAACGCTTTATCACCAGCGGCTTTACCGACGGATGTTTATAGAGATAATAATTGACCCCATCCGCAAAAGCATCCAGCAGCTTATGCATCCAGGCCGGGCTTTTTTCATAATCCGCAATCGCCTGCGCACTGTCATATACCAGCCGCATCATGACATCCGTATACAGATAACTCTCCCCATACGCTTCCGCCTGCCGCCCCAGCATCTCGAGGTAGTTCTTCTCCACCCGGCTGAAGTCTTCCTGGCATTCGGCATACATCAGCCCGAATACGGTAACGGCATCCGTTTTTCCATAAATATGAGGAATTCCCCACTTGTCGCGGATAATGGTGACCTCGCGCGCCTCCGCTTCATAACGACGCTGCTCTTCCACAGAAAAAGTTTGGGCAACAGAACGGGCCGGGAATAAGACCCCGCCACAAAGCAAGCAGATAAAAGAGGGTACCAACACCGGCAACAGTCGAAAGGACAATTTTCTCATGCCCTAATTTAATCCATAAATCCCAAAAAGCAGCGATTTTCAGAGTTTTGGCAGAATTTTTTCCAGCTGCATTTTAAACTGATATTTCAGATCATCGATGTTCTTATAGACCGTGGGAAAATGTCCGAGACCTCTTAATTTTTCCTCAAAATTCAGCTTACTTTCAATATCCGCCTTTTTTATCTTGCTGATGCTGACGTCACCATCCTTAAAATAAGTATAGATCAGCGGCTTACCCGTCTTTTTAAATTGGGCAAACGCCTTTTCAAACTCTTCCGCCGTATACTTCCCGACCTTTGTAAAGAACAGGCTCAAAAAGATATCGCACCCCTCTATGGCCAGGTTATATTCATCCTGGAGCCGGGTCTGGGACATCGCATCGATAAAATCCTCCCATATATTCAATTCAATAAAGACCCCCTTTTTATTCAACAGGGCATTCTCCCGGTTGATAAAGATCTCCAATTCCCGCCGGTCCCCTTCCAATTCAGAAGAAGAAGCCAGGAACATCCTGACAACTTTTTGAAGGCCTATCTTCCTTTTTTCCTTTTCCGGATTGGGTAACCCGATATTATAAAGCATTTCGTCAATACTCAGGCTCTCCCCACTCTCGTTACAGGTAACAAAGTCCTTGCTTTCCGACCATTTTAAAAGTTTTTCATAAGAGAAGACCTCGGGCTTAGGATTGCTTTTGCAAACGCTACAGCTGCAGGGAACGATGATTTCCGCCTCAACTCCCTTGTAATCTTCCGTGATATCCTTCAAAGCATTCATTACGATCATGATCAATCCCCGCGCGTCCTTTCCCTTCGCCTTTATACTGATCCTGCGATTATAAAAATCCTCCTCGATCTGGCATTCCGCCATCCCACCCTCATTCCTGAGACTGACCGCATTGTTCCAAACCTCATCATCCTTGACGATATACCTGCTTAACTCGGCGCTTACCTGGTTGACGATCCCCCGAGGCATGAATTCAAACGTATATTCCAGCCGCAGATAAGGGTCCGTATCCTGCCATTTTAAAGTGGAAGGTATGGAGATCAGCCTGGCCGGCAAGATATAGTCACCCTTTGTGTGCTTTTTAGGGAACGCTATTTTAAACACCTCCAGCATCTTCTTTAACATGGTATGCTTCCCCTCATAACATTTATCCTTCCACAAACGGACAAAATCCTTAGCCTGGATATTTCCACGTCGCTTTTGGATCTCATCGTCGTCGATTATCTTATACACAGCATTCATCGCCCAGTCCGGTTGTAGAACGACCCAACTGCTCAACTCTTCATTATCCGAATACCAGAGGATAACCCCAATGGAATGGAGAAATTTCGCGCAATCCTGGATGGCCTCCAGATTAGGGAACCCGGCAGGACTACTACTCCTGCATAATTGCATAAAACGCTCAAAAGAAATACAGGATTCCTTTTCAGATTCCTTCACCAGCCGGGTCCGCAAAAATACCCAGGGCTTGGGAACTCCTTTGCCATAGTGAGGCATCCCCTTTATCTGATCGATAATGGTCTTCTTGATCTTCGACAACCCCTCGTTCTTCTTTGGCAGGTTGATCTCCTGGTAGGGTAGTTCCTGCGTCTTTATGATATTGAAATGAGGGTTTCCGACATAATACCCGAGATCGTTCCATAAAACCTTGTTCCCCTGATCACAGGTCTGTCCCAAAATGATCGGGCTCTTACCCCCGAATTGATAGATAGTGGGGATCCAATAGTCGAAATTATGATGCGTCTGCCGCGTCGACGCCAATAACACAAAGATGGAGTTCTCCGTCAGGAAAAAACGATGTACCGGATAGTAAACATCCTGCCCCCCAAAATCCCATATATGTACAATATGTCGTTTATTCGCTTCTTTCTTAAATTCCCAGTCATTGATCTTGATCCCCCTTGTCCGGCCTTCCACTCCCGGCAAGGGCGCCTTTGCATCCATCAGCCTGGCTTGTAACGAGGTCTTGCCGGCATTGCCCTCCCCTACTAAGGTCAATTTTGCTTCATAGATATAATCGACCCCCTGGTTCCTGATCTGATCAAAATACCGTAATATCGCCGCTTTTCCACGTTTCACTATTTCAAGGGGCGGCGATTCGATCGGGTTATCAAGGAAGTTTATACTACCCCTTTCGAGTTCTATTTTATAGTTTATTTTAAGCCCTAACCCGGCGATCCAATCAGGGATCCGTTTGATCCGGTTTTCACTCAGATCTATTTGCCTGATGCCCACCAGTTCTCTTAAAGGAGATAGATCCTCTATTTCATTTCCTTCAGCAAGTAGAGCTTTAAGACCTTGCACCCCCTTCAAAAAATCCAGATTTTTTACGGCATTATTACTAAAGGTCAGTTCTTCGAGATTTGTCAGCGCACTTAGCGGGGGAATATCCGTGATTTCATTTTCGTCTAAGATCAGAAATTGTATATTTTCCAACTGCGGTAAGATCGAAACATTGGATATTCTGTTCTTTTTTAGGTATAACGTTTCAATTTTTTTCAGGGCTTTCAACGGACCGATATTGACAATTTTATTGGATATCAAATGCAGGGTCTTCAGCAGCAATAATTTCCGGAGCGGGGACAAATCGACGATATTGTTGACGGATGCATATAATTCTCTTAATGCCGTTAGCTCTTTTAATGGCGCCAGGTCACTGATCTCATTATCGTCGATCGCCAGCTTTTTCAATCGGGTCAGATATTTCAAAGAGGATATATCACGTAGGTCATTATCGTTCAAATTCAAGCTTTCCAATTCTTCCAGGATCCTGATCGGGGCAATATCTTTGATCTTACAGTGTTCCAAATCCAGAACTTTCAGATATGGCAAACGCTTTAAATGCACGAAGAATTCCGTGGGGTCTTTTATCTCAGTATTCAGTAAAATAATAGAAATGACATGTCCGGATCCGTTGACATGATACCCCCGAAGCGAGTGATATAAATTATAGCCATTATTGTCAAGTCTCTTCAATTGCACCTTCAGCAGGGCTTCCACCTCTTTAATAACATCCAGATCATTCATATTATAAGCCCCCGTTTGGTTTAATGGTAATCCTGCAAAATATTAAAAAAACGAACAAAACAAGCGTTTAAAGCCCCCCTGTAACAACCCGTTGCGTCATTTTCTTTAAATTTGATAAATGCGAGATCTATCCCACCCGGTCGGAACGGCCCGCTTGCCCGTCAAAAAAATAGGGCTTAGCCCATCCCTGGCAACAGAGGATGACATCGCCATAGAAGAACCCCTGGAGATCCGCCTGCTCTATGGCCCCTCCGCCGCCCGGCAGGAACAACCCATCTCCATCACCATGCGAACCCCCGGCCATGACACCGAATTGGCCATCGGCTTCCTGTTCACGGAAGGGATCATCCCGGACATATCCGCTATCCTGCCGGAAGAACGATCGCCCGCCGCCAACCCAACACGCGCACAAACTCCCTGCAATACCATCCGCATCGCCCTGCAGGAAGATACCCGGCTCGATCTGGGCCGGCTGCAACGACATTTTTATACCAGTTCCAGTTGCGGCGTCTGCGGAAAATCTTCCATCGACGCCCTCCGTACCGTCTGCCCACCCATCACGACGGACAAGGCCCCACCCCTCGACCCCCCCCTGCTGTATACCCTTCCCTCCCGCCTCCGGCAACGACAGGATATCTTCGAGATGACAGGCGGTCTGCATGCCGCCGCCCTCTTCGACCGGCAGGGAAATATCCTGGGCCTCCGGGAAGACATCGGCCGCCACAACGCCCTGGATAAGCTGATCGGACACGTCTTACAGGAACAACGGCAACCTCTTCCCGACAATCCCCCCCTCCCCGGCAGCAGTCTTCCTCCCGGCAATCCTCTTTCCACCGGCATCCTCCTGCTCAGCGGCCGCGCCTGTTTCGAGCTGATCCAAAAGGCCGCTATGGCTGGCATAAAAATAGTAGCGGCTATCGGTCCCCCTTCCAGCCTCGCCATCCAGCTCGCGGAAGAACAGGACATGACCCTGATCGGGTTCTTAAGAGACCAACGATTCAATATCTATACCGGCGCCCATCGCATCCGGATCTAAATCCGCTAAGATCGAAAATAAAAATATTGTCATATGAGCAACAAGGAAGAACAACCAACCACCCCCTCCGCCGAAAACCCCGAAGCCCTCACGGACCTGCATACGGGAAAGGTAAAAAAAGAAGCCGTCGGCATCCCCGCCATCGTTTCCAGCCTCCGCCACGCGATCGGTGAGGCAGGCCTCGTCCGGGGATTGAAGGCCCTCGCCCACGTAAATCAGAAAGGCGGTTTCGACTGCCCCAGCTGCGCCTGGCCCGACCCCGATGACGAACGCTCCGGACTGGCAGAATACTGCGAGAACGGCGCCAAAGCCATCGCCGAAGAGACGACCACAAAAAAGTTGACCCCGGAGTTCTTTGCTCAAAATTCCGTCGCCGGACTCGCCGCACTCTCCGACTTCGAGATGGGAAAGAAAGGCCGGCTGACCCAACCCATGTACCTTCCAAAAGACGCCACCCACTATCAGCCGATTGCCTGGGACGACGCCTTCCGGCTCATCGCCACCAACCTCAACGCATTGCCCTCGCCCGACCAGGCTATTTTCTATACCTCCGGCCGCACCAGCAACGAGGCCGCCTTCCTCTACCAGCTCTTCGTCCGCGAATACGGCACGAATAATCTGCCGGACTGCTCCAATATGTGCCATGAATCCAGCGGCGTAGCCCTGGGAGAAGCCCTGGGCCTCGGCAAAGGATCGGTCACGCTCGCCGATCTCTATGTGGCGGAAGTGATCGTTATCATGGGACAAAATCCCGGCACCAATGCCCCCCGGATGCTCACCGCCCTGCAAAGAGCCAAGAACAACGGCGCAAAGATCATCTCGGTCAACCCGCTGCCCGAGACCGGACTCATGGCATTTAACAACCCACAGCAGGTAAAAGGCATCCTGGGCATTTCTACCCCGCTGACGGATCTTTTCCTGCCGGTGAAGATCAATGGCGACATGGCCCTGATCCAGGCGATCGAGCTGCTGCTCTGGCTGGAAGAGGACCGCGCACCCGGAACGGTCTTCGACCATGATTTTATCCGGGACCATACGACCGGTTACAACGAATTCCTCGAACACCTGCAACAGTTTTCCCTCCCCGATCTCGCAGAAGCCTCCGGCATCCCGATCGAACAGATCGGACAGGCAGCGGATCTGCTAAAAGATAAAAAGAAGATCATCATCTGCTGGGCCATGGGCCTCACGCAACATACCAATGCCGTGGATACGATCAGGGAAGTAGTCAACCTGCTGCTGCTGAAAGGCAGCATCGGCAAACCCGGCGCCGGTACCTGCCCGGTACGGGGCCATAGCAACGTACAGGGAGACCGCACAATGGGGATCTTTGAAAAGCCAACCAAAAAGATGCTGGACTCGATCGAAAAAGTATTTGGCTTCCAACCACCCCGCGAACATGGCTTCGACGTGGTAAATTCGATCAAAGCCATGTACGAAGGAAAAGCCCATGTCTTCTTCGCCCTGGGCGGCAACTTCCTCTCCGCCACCCCCGATACAAATTATACGGCTACGGCCCTTCGCCAATGCCGTCTTACAGTACACGTCTCCACCAAGCTGAACCGCAGCCACCTCATCCACGGCGAAGAGGCCCTGATCCTCCCCTGCCTGGCCCGCAGCGACCGCGATCAATCGGGAGACGAAGAGCAATTCGTCACCTGCGAGAACTCCATGGGCGTCGTCCAGTCCTCCAAAGGCATCCTGAAACCCGTCAGCGACGACCTGCTCAGCGAACCGGTCATTATCTGCCGCCTGGCAAAGATGACCCTCGGCGCCCGGCCGCAAGGCACCCGTATCGACTGGGATAAATACGCCCGCCATTACGATGCCATCCGCGACGATATCGAGCGCACGATCCCCGGCTTCGAAAAATATAACCTCCGGGTCCGCGAACCGGGCGGATTCTATTTACCAAATGGACCCCGGGAGGGGAAGTTCAATACGCCGACAGAGACGGCGCATTTCCATGTCGCCGACCCCGCCTGCATCCGGCTGGCGGACGACGAGCTCCTGATGATGACGATCCGCAGCCATGATCAGTTCAATACGACTATCTATGGGATGGATGACCGCTATCGCGGCATCTACAATGAAAGACGCGTCATCCTCCTCAATGAGAAAGATATGCGCCGGCTGGAATTAAAGGAAGGAGATATCGTAGATCTGTATAATACGCACGGCGGCATCGAAAGGGTAGCCCATCGTTTTGTGGTGGTACCCTACGCGATCCCGCCAACCAATGCCGCAACGTACTACCCGGAGACGAATGTCCTCGTCCCCATCGATACCGTTGCCGATAAAAGCAATACACCCGTATCGAAAGCAGTCATCATCCGGCTGAAAAAGTCTTCCTGAAGAGTCGTCCCCGGATCGGCTAATATTTCGCCGCTTCGCCCGCCTTTGGCAACGAAGCCCGGATGAATTTCCGTAAATTCTCATTAGCCTCCGCCAGGTCCGGCTTACGCAGATATAACATATGCCCGCTCCGGTAACCCTCCCAATGAAGACGATCCTTTAATTTCCCGCTGGGATCGAGCTGCCAGAGACTGTATTTGGCATTGAAATAATCGCAGGCGCCGTCATAATAGCCGGATTGGATCAGCAGGTGCAGATAAGGGTTCTCCGCAATAGCCTTGCGCAGATTCTCTCCCGTATGATCATTCTGGTTATTCCAGGGATGCACAGGACCAAACATATTGTATTTGAGATCGGTCTTATAATGGAGGTCATCCCGCAGATAGATATTGATGGCAGGGGTAAAGGAATGCAGCCAGGAAGTAAGCTCCGCATTATAATCGGGTGCATCACCGGCATCCTGCCCGTCGATACCCCGGTAGCGGGAATCCAGGCGGCCGACGGTAAAGCCCCTATCCCGCAATAGCTCCTTCCAGAAAAAATCCGCAGGGATGATAAGATTGGACTGCAAGACGGCTTTCTCCGACAACCCGATATACCGGGATAGCTTGGCCGCCAGCTCTTTTTTCCGGGACTCCTCCAGGAAACCGCCCTTCGCCAATGCAGGGATCAATTCATTGATGGTGAAATTTTCCACCTCCGGCAACATATCCGTCAGGTCCTTATTCTGCAGATCCGGGGCCAGGGCCTTATGATACCAGGCCGTCGCCGCATAATACGGCACCCGCAGCGAAGCCTTTACAAACTCACTCCGCTCGATGCCCAACTCCGTTGGACTGACGAGAATAACACCATTCAAATACATCCACTGCGACTCCTGTAATTCCAACGCCAGCCCGGAAGCCCGCGTGGTCCCATAACTCTCCCCGATAAGGAACTTGGGAGAAGCCCAGCGATGCCAGCGGGTGACAAACGTAGAGATCCATTCCGCGAGGTATTTGATATCCTCATTGACCCCAAAAAAACGCGACCCCGGCACATCCTTGCTCACCGCCCGGGAAAAACCGGTATTCACGGGATCCAGGTAGACGATATCCGCAATATCCAAAATAGAAGAATTGTTTTCCTTCAACCCATACGGCTGTACGGGATACCCCTCATCATCGAGGTTCAGACGACGGGGACCGGTATAGCCGATCTCCATCCACACAGAAGGCGTTCCGGGTCCACCGTTGAAAGAGATGACCAACGGACGCGCCGCGCGATCCTTTACATCCGACCGCTCATAATAGGTATAGAATAATCCCGCAATAGGCTTGCCCTCTTCATCCCATACGGGAATGGTGCCGGCAGTGGCATCATAAGGTACCCGCTGCCCGTTGATCGTTACCTCCGAATGAGTAGTGATGGAAGAGTCAATATTTAATACCCGGCTGCCGGCCGGCATTTTTTCTACCGGGGGAGTAGGGGGCGTAGCCGCACCCTGGCGCCCCTGCGCAAAAACAGAACCCATAACAGCCAGTAAAAGGAATAGTAGTGTCGTTTTTCTCATATGGCGATATATTGTGCCGCAAAGATAACTATTCCACCCCTTTGACCCGCATCCGTAATACATAGATTCCTTTGGAGGCGGTAATAAAAAGCGTTTTTCGGTCCCGTCCCCCAAAACAAAGATTGCCGGTCCACTCTTCGGGTACCGCGATCTGCGCGATCTTTTTCCCCGCCGGATCATATACGGTCACTCCATGCCCCGTCAGATATACATCCCCCCGTTCATCCAGGGTCATCCCATCCGACCCCTGCTGCACGAATAGTTCCTTCCCCGAAAGCCGCCTATCGGCTCCGATCGTATACTTATAGGTCCTGCCCGCACCAAGATCAGACACATAAAGATACCGCCCGTCCGGCGTACCGACGATCCCATTGGGTTTGCGAAGATCATCCGCCACCACGACCGCCTCCGCCGCACCGGCCGGCAAATAATATACATTCTCCTTCTCCAGGTCCGGATGCGTCCGGGTCCAGTAATCACGCTGATAATAAGGATCGGTAAAATAAATACCCCCATGCCCGTCGATCCAAAGATCATTGGGTCCGTTAAACTTCCTGCCCCCAAGATCCCGCAATAACACGGTGATCTTCTTTTGCGGTCCGATCGCCCATAATTGATCGGCCTCATCGGCACAGGTCACCAGCCGGCCCTTCCTGTCGAAATACATGCCATTGGACCGGCCCGCACTATCCAGGAACAGCGACAACTGCCCCCTGACATCATATTCCCAGATCTTGTTATTTGGCTGATCCGTAAAAAATATATTCCCCTTCCGGTCCACCGCCGCCCCCTCCGTAAAAGAGAACTGCCGGCTTATCGATCGCAGCGAATCCCCATCGGCAACCGGCGACTGCGCCCTGCCCTCTACGGCCGCGAGCAGAACGAGACCATACAACAGATACCTCATAAAAGAAATTTCGGGCAAGATACAAATCTACCCCTACTCGGACCTTAGGTTCTTTACCGGGTTCGCCAACGCCGCCCATTATCTTAATTTTATCAATTTCCCGGTTGCCCAACTATCCCCCGCTTCCGCCTATATTTGACAGACAAAGAAACCCCCATATGGTTTGGTACGAGAATGAGGTGCATCGGCTGGAACAGGAAAGAGGTTTGCTGACCTACGATCCAAAACTGCTCTTTTACGGCAGCTCGTCGATCCGGCTCTGGGAAAGCCTGTACGACGACTTCGCCCCCAGGCAACCGGTCAACCTGGGATTCGGCGGCTCTACCCTCGCCGCCTGTGTATGGTTCTTCGACCGCCTCGTCGGCCCCTACCATCCAAGCTCTATGATCGTCTATGCAGGAGACAATGACCTGGGCGACGGCCGCCACCCCGAAGAAGTGTTTATCTTCTTCCAGCAGCTGGTAAGCCGCACCCGCCAACGCTTCGGAAATATCCCCCTGGCGTTTATCTCCATAAAACCCAGCATCACCCGATGGAATATCGTAGACAGTATCCGCTATACGAATAAACTGATCGAAGAAGAGATCAACCGGCAAGGTAATAACCTGCATTTCATAAATGTTTACAACCGGATGACCGATAACTCCGGCTACCCGAAAAGGGAATTTCTGGATCCCGACGGACTCCACATCAACGGTAAAGGCTATGCTCTATGGAAAGACATCATACAGCAATACCTATCGACCGTCCAATGAACAGAGAATATCATAAATGGTTTAGCCCCCACCTGCAAAGAGAAATGGAACTGCTGGTCTTCGGTCATGCCGGCGACCCGGTCCTGTTCTTCCCTACCCGTACGGCACATTTCTATGACTACGAGGACTGGCAGGTGATCGAGGCCCTCCGGCGTAAGATCGAGGCCGGCACTATCCAGGTCTACTGCGTCGACAGCGTCGACAAGGAAAGTCTTTATTCAAAAAATCTGCACCCCGCCGAACGCATCCTCCGGCACCTTCAATACGAACACTATATCCTCCACGAAGTGCTGGAATTCATCCGGACAAAAAACACCCACCCTACGGCCATTGCCGCGGGATGCAGCCTGGGCGCCTATCACGCTGCCAACCTCGCCTTCAAATATCCCCACCTCTTTCATAAAATGGTCGGACTCAGCGGCCGCTACGACCTCACGACCTCGATGGAACATTTCGGGGACCTCTTCGAAGGCTACCGCGACGAAAATATCTATTACAACATGCCCGGCCAGTTCATCCCGAACCTGGAAGACGAAAGCTTCATCCGCCGGATGAAGGCAATGGAGATCGTTTTTGTGGTGGGAGAAAAAGATGCCTTTCTCGAGAATAACCGGGCCATCAGCGACGCCCTCTGGAACAAGGGCATCTGGAACGGCTTTCATGTCTGGGACGGGGAATCCCACAAAGCCAAATACTGGCGCTATATGGTTCAATTATACTTATAAAGTGTCTTTACCTGCCGGCGGCTCTTACTTCCACCCTCCACTCATTCCCGCTGCCGATCTTATACGCCTTCGCAAAGCTTCCCTGGTTCAACGCAAACGACAGCTGTAACAGGCTATTCAGATAGACCAGCGGCTTACCAAGCGGCACAGCCCCAAAAGTAGCCGTATAAGGTATATCCCCCTCGTATACCCGCACATCGTTATGCAACAGCGCCACATGCACCTTATCCCCAAAAGAGAGATGCAGCTGCTGAAAAAGCTCTCCCGGGATGTTTGTCCACACGTTCCCATATTGCACATCCAGCACCGGGATGGTCCCCTTGATGACCCCGCCGGCCAATACCGCCTTCTGATACGGGATCGATACTACCTCCTGCCGGGGCAACAACGGCCCCACCTGCTCATACCGGATCACCCCCGCCGCCAGCCGCGCCCCCGTATAGGAATAAACATCACGCCCGTGAAAAGTATAGGACTTCCGCGAATCCTGCCGGCGATTGACCGTCTCATCGATCTCCCGGATCTCCGCGATCCCCAACGACTCGGCAACCAATGTCAGCGTACCATTATCCGGCGTCACGATAAACTGCCCCGTCCTGGTCCGCAACACCACGGACTTCCGGGCTGTACCCACGCCTGGATCGACCACGGAGACAAAGACAGTCCCCACCGGCCAGTACGGTACCGTCTGCTGCAGACGATACGCCGCCTCCCAGATATTGTAAGCGGGGATCTCATGCGTAAGATCGAATAGTTTCAGATCCGGCGAAACACTCATCGCCACCCCCTTCATCTCGGAAACAGCCCCGTCCTTCAGCCCAAAATCGGATTGATAGACGACGATCCTGTTCTGTGCGGCACAGATCCGGGACACCAGCATCAGCACGATCAGCATTCTTATCATAAAATATCATTTATCGGTAACAGAGGATCAATATTGAAGGATCAATTTAACCCATTCCTTTGTACTTTTGACGGACAAAGATCTCAAAAACAATGAAAAAACTGACCCCTTTCCACGTGGCCATCCCCGTATACGATCTCCAGGAAGCCAGATTGTTCTACCGCGATGTGCTGGGCTGCGAAGAAGGCAGAAGCTCCGATATGTGGGTAGACTTCGACTTTTTTGGCCACCAGTTCGTCATCCACTGGAAACCCCGCCCGCCACAGGAGAGTGGCCTTCATTCCAATCCTGTCGACGGACACGACGTACCGGTTCCGCATTATGGCGTCGTCCTGGAATGGGCCGACTGGGAAGCCCTCGAACGCCGGCTACGCGAAAGATCCATCAAATTCGTCATCGAACCCTATATCCGGTTCAAAGGACTCCCCGGCGAACAGGCGACGATGTTCTTCCTGGACCCCTCCGGCAATGCCCTGGAGTTTAAAGCCTTCCAGGATATCGGTCAGCTGTTTGCCAAATAAACAGGCGCCCTATCCCTTTACATATATACAGGTCAGCTTCCCATCCATGGTGCTGATCACAAACTGCTGCCCGCCCAACGGCCCCGCATCCAACGGAAGTATCCCGTTGACCATACAATTTGATGCCTTATACCGCCAGCGCACGGTACCCTCTTTCCGATCGATGGCCCATACGGTACCCGAATGCGTAGGTACATATACCACGCCATCCTTTTCCAGCAAAGGATTAGGATCCAGCTCATACCCCAGCTCCACCTCCGGTCTCCACCCGATCTGCAGATCAGCAGCAGTTGTCGAGACGCCGATCAACCTCCCCTCCATGGTCTTTACATATACAAGGGCGCTGTCCGCCGAAAGCCCCATGGACTCCCGCACCTTCAAACCAGGCGCCCGCTGCCGCCATAACACCTTACCCGAAAAAGCATCAAAGGCCGTCATGATATTATCCGGCGCCACGATAAACAAACGACCATGCGCCGCCACCGGGTAACAAGCCGCCGGAGAGAACATTCTATTCGGAGAACCATTATTCCACTTCCAAACCAGCTTCCCCGTCTCCTTATCCAACGCATAAAGATCATTCCCCCAACATCCAAAATATACAAGCCTCCCATACACCAATGGCCGGTCGACGACAAAACTTTTTACCTGGTCAAAATCCCATACTATTTTCCCCGTACTAACCTCCAATGCCCTGAAATGACCGTCACCGGCGCCGATATAGACGACCCCTTTACAAATGAGCGGAGCCGCTACAACGGGTTTGCCGGTCTCATATTTCCAAACCAGCTTGCCGCCCTTTACACAATAGATCGACCTGTCGGTAGAAGCAACCACCACCAGGTCCCCCGAAACGGCCGGCGTCGAATAGATCTTCCCCCCGGTACGAAAACCCCATACCCTTTTCCCGCTCTTCCGGTCCAATGCAAATAACCATCCGTCGGTATCGGTCCCGATGATCCAATGCTTTTCCAACGCATTACCCGTACCCATATCGCTCTGCGCCTGGTACTGCCAGGACCGCTCCACCTGCGGATAAAGATGATTCACCGCAAACGACGGCCGGGCATAATGCGAAGTATCGCCGGAGAAATGATGATTATACAACAAGGCCCGCGTCCATACCGGTCCCACCGGCATCCCCGGCCTCTTTTGCTGATACAATACGGTATCGTTGTGAAAGGTGACGATATTATACCCGCCGATGGAATCCCTGGCCCGGAGATTGGACCGCCCCATGATACCGGGTATGCCCTCAAAGGAATACGCATGATTCACATGCCCATGCCCGCAAAGGATAAGCTGGATATTATGCTGCTTCAACCGGTCCATTACCTCATACCAGTTGTTTTGCGAAGAATCCTGCGGATAATGATTGAAATACACGACGGGCATATCAGGCTTCGGCAAGTGCCCCAATACCGAATCAAGCCATACGATATCCTCCCGCGGTACCTGGCCCGGCCCCATCCGCATGTTAGGACCACAGGCGGCGCCGGCAAAAACATAACCCCCATATTGGAAAGTGCTTGTCTCGCCACCGAAAACGGTTCTAAAAGTATTTGCCCCACTCTCACTCCAGTTGGCATCGTGATTGCCGGGAATGATATACCAGGGCTTGTTCAGACTGTCCAGTACACTTTTGGCCAACCACAATTCAGCATCCGCCCCAAACTCGGTGATGTCTCCCGTGATGATCACAAACCGCAGCGAGCTGTCCGCATTGATATCCCTCACCGTATTCCGCAGGTCATCCACAGCCGTCGGGCTGCTGCCTACATGGGTATCCGATACATGCGCAAATTTAAAATACGTCTGGGCCGTGACCGGTGCAGCAAAAAGAATGGCCGCCAACAATAGAGCAAGGAACATCTTAACCATGCCGCAATTTACGTCATTCAGATCTCAAACTCTTCACCGGGTTGGCCAACGCCGCCCGCAACGCCTGAAAACTAACGGTCAAAAGGGCGATCCCCACCGACAACACCGCCGCCAATGCAAATACCTCCCAGCCAATACTGATCCGGTAGGCAAAATCCTGTAACCAGCGATGCATGGCCCACCAGGCAAAAGGAAAGGCGATCAGCGCCGACAAAAGCACCAACCGCAAAAAATCACGCGAGAGCAGCCGCATGATCCCCCCTACCGTTGCCCCCAATACCTTCCGGATCCCGATCTCCCGCGTACGCTGCTCCGCCGCATAGGCCGCCAGACCGAATAATCCGAGACAGGCAATAAAAATAGCCAGCAACGAAAACGATAAGGAAATACCCCCCATCCGCTGCTCCGATTTATACAACGTATTAAAGTCCTCATCCATGAATGAATAGCTGAACGGCTGACCCGGCGCTATTTTCTTCCATCCGTTCTCTACCTCCTGCACCAACTGGGACATATGCGTCGTATGGACACGCATGGCAAAACTTCCCCTATCCTCCTGCAGGAACAACGCCAGCGGCGTCACCACCTCCCGCAGGGAATTGAAGTTGAAATCCTTCAGCACCCCGATGATCCGATAGGCCTTTACCTTCTTTGTCTTCAGGTCCTCCAGCTCATAGACCTTATGCTCCATGGGATCGGAAAAACTCATCATCCGCGCGGCCGCTTCATTGATCACGACGGCATCCGAGTCGGTCTTGAAATCCTTTGAGAAGTTCCTCCCCGCCATCATTTTCATCCCCAGCACCGGCACATAATTCTCGTCGACCGACCACCGCTGCATGGAGATCGCTTTCTTCTGATCCAGCTCCGGGGTCAGGAAGAAGGCATCGTCATTCCGGTTATCCCCCGTAGGCATAAATCCCGTCATGGTCGTCCCTTCCACACCGGGTAGCTTTAACAGACCATCTCTGAAGGCCCTCGCACCCGACTGCCCCAATCCCCATCCGTTGTGTACGATCAATACCTGCTCCCGGTCGAAACCCAACGGACGCGAACGAATATACCCAAGCTGCCGGTAGATCACCGCCGTACCGACCATAAGAAAAATAGAAATGCCGAATTGGAATACGACCAGCGAATTCCGCAACCAGCCCGTCTTAAAACCCGCCGCCACCTTTCCTTTCAAGACCTCGATCGGACGAAAGGACGAAAGAAAAAAAGCCGGGTAACTGCCGGCCAGCAACCCCACGACGAGTACCAGCGCCAGCAAGCAAGGCGCGAGCCAGGTCCGGGAAAAAAGCCCGATCGACATTTGCTTGGCTGCCAGGTCATTAAAGACGGGCAGCATCAGCCAGGCAATACCCAGCGCCAGCAACAGGGAAATAAAGCTGATCAACACGGACTCCGCAATAAACTGAGCAATAAGATGACCCCGCAATGAACCCAATACCTTCCGGATCCCCACTTCCTTCGCCCGGTTGGACGAACGCGCCGTAGACAGGTTCATAAAATTCACACAGGCGATCAGCAGGATGAAGATGGCAATGGCAGAAAAGATGTATACATATTGAATGCTGCCATTCGGCCCCATCTCAGCCGTCTTATTACTATGCAGGTGAATGTCCGTCAATGGCATTAAAGAGAATCCCACGAAATTCCCCGCCTTGAAAAAATCCTCCAGCGAAATATGGACGGCCTGCTGCAACAACGGGCTGATATATTTTTGGATCATCCCGGGGAACTTCGCCTCCAGCCGGTGAGGGTCCGCACCTTTCCGAAGCACGATATAGGTGTTGTAATTGTTGCTAAGCCAATTGTCATTACTACGCGAATCCTCCAGCTCCGTCATCGGCACAAAAAAATCGCTGTGAAAATGCGATTGGCTGGGAATATCCCGCATGACCCCCGTTACCTTATAATTGATGCTGTCATTCATCACCAGGATCTTACCCAGGACATCGGTACTGTTAAAATACTTTTTTGCAATCGTTTCACTAATGACGATCGTATGGGGATTGACCAACGCCGTATGCGGATCACCGGCGATCAGGGGAAAACTAAAAACATCGAATAAGGTCGAGTCGGCAAAGACTACCCGGTCCTCCCGTATGTTCTGACTTCCCTTCTTTACAAGGAAACCGCCATTCCACCGGAACCGGACCGCCGTTTCTATCTCCGGGTAATCCTTCCGCATAGCCGGCCCCGCCGGAGCCGGCGCCACCGCCAGGATAAAATGATTCCCCCCGAATTTTATATCGCCATCCAGCCGGTAGGTCCGGTCGGCCTTTTCATTGAACCGGTCATAGCTCAGCTCATCCATGACATAAATGATGATCAGCAGACAGGTGGCAAGCCCAATGGCCAATCCCAGGATATTGATCAGGGAAAACCCTTTATTCTTCCAGAGATTCCGCAACGCGGTCTTCAGGTAATTTTTAAACATAGTCTATGGTTATGACGGTGTGACGATCCTGTCCGCAAAAAGGTTACATTTGGACAAACAAAACACCGATGGAACCGGCGACACCTTTAAAAAAACCTGCGGCAACCTATCTGCCCGTCTATCTTGTTTTTTTACTTTCCGCCCTCTACCTGGCCTGGCTCGTCTCCTCCAGCCACCCGGGCGTTTTCTTTTCCGGCGATGGTGGGGTCAAACATATAATTATCAAACAGTTTTCCGAAGGACATGGATTCAAATACCTCTATCTTTCCCAGCCCCAATGGGTGCAGGAGGTCTGGGGACATGGATTCTTTCCCCTTAAACCACCCTTTGTCTACCCATCGCCACAGGGATATATCTTCGTCTACCCCCCCGCCTTCCAGGTCCTCAGCTCTTTTTTCTATACACGGTTCGGCGACCCCGGTCTCTATATTATCCCGGTCGCAAGCACCCTGTTGCTTTGGTCTTTTTTTGTTGGCTTGCTCCGCCGTTGTAAAATACCCCCCGCCTATATCGCCTTCGCCTTGTTTATCCTGGCCTTCTGTTCACCGCTGACGCTGTATGGAGCGATCTATTGGGAACACATGACGGCCGTACTCCTGCTCTTCAGCGGAGTGTCCTTTATCCTCCTGCCGGCAACCCGGACCTGGACGGCCATAGGGATGGGCCTGCTCAGCGGTCTGGCCTGCTGGTTCCGTCCGGAATCGATGGCGATGAACGGCCTGTATGGCCTCGCCGTCCTGATCCTCTATTGGAAAGAGAGACGACCGGTCTATATTGCGTTCCTGGTTGGAATGGCCCTGTCCGGCGGCGGCTTTTTATTATTCAATAAGCTGGAGCTGGGCGCCTTCCTCGGCATCCACAGCTACCAGATCCTTCAGGACGAAGACTCCACGGGCTTTGTAGGCAACGGGATCAAAAACCTTGTCTCCAACAATAAGATCTCCCTCAAACACTTCGCCTATATTGTTTTCCTGCTGCCCATCGTATATGCCCTCCTGAAATATAAAAGGACACTCGATCTCCGGGTGTCCATACTGATCATGATCGTCATCGCCTTTTGCCTCGGGACGCCCTTTATGGTGCCAAATGAAGGAGGAAGACAATGGGGCGCCCGCTATTTCCTTCCGATCATCCCGATCATTACCGTAGTATTGATACTGGTCGCCACCCAATGGCAGCTCCGGGAAAAAAGAAAGCTATACACGGGCCTGCTGGCAGCGGTCATTCTCTGCACGGGCTTTTCCTTTTATCTGAATACATACAAAGGAGGCATAAAGACCCTCCGCCTGCAGAACGCAGAACGCGTAAAACCCGACCTGGATTTTATCGGCCCGCAGAACGGCAAGGTGGTGATCGTATCCCAGCCTTTTATCGCCATGGACCTGGGCTATCTCTTTGACAAGGATTATTTTTTCCTGGCGCCCGGCAATGACAGCCTTCGCCGGCTCCTGCCTTTATTAAAGGCGCAGGGGATCCGGGAGTATACCTATATCTCCTATGCCCCCATCCCGGACCAGCCGTCCATGCTGAAAAACAATAATATCCCCCCCCGGCCGGAACCAGGCGATTTCCGTTACGAAAATTACACGATCGAATAAGCAATAAATTATCTTCCCGGGGTCGGTACCACCGGCAGGCTCTCATTGCCATCCTCCGACACGGACTGCACGGCAAAGAAATAGTTGTCCTTCGAATAAGGCACTTTAACATCGGTCTGCGTCGTAAAGATCTTCTTCTGCCAGACAGGACTGGTCGTCTCCCGCATCATGATATAATAACCCTTGACCTTCCCATAAGCCGGCGCCTTCCACATCAGCTGTGTACCATTTGTAAGACTCCGCACCTCTACCCGCACATTCTGCGGCACCCCCGGCGCCTTCGCCAGGTTGGCGAGATTGGAAAGATTCAACCCCGTATTCTTCCGCAGATACTCGAAATCCATGAATTCAACCAGGTCGCCATATACCACCCCTTTGTCGGTCCGCACATCCTGGTGCTGATGATTGAAATTCTCGTTCATCTCCGTGATCCGCACCGCGGTAAACCCGTTGTCCTGGTAAGGACCATGGTCTCCACCCCGTAAAAAACGATCGGGCCGGTATACCTGCACGACTTCCAGGTTATCTACATACCGCTCTCCCACCTCCTTGATATACCGGGACAATTGCCGCGACCTGCTGTCATTTTCCATTCCAAGCATACGTATCTGCTTAGCCACCGTGTCCAGCCGGTAGATCGGCAACCCTTCGCTAAAGACACGCACCTGCGTATTGTTGATGATATTGGTCTCATTACTATTATTGCTCCCCATAATATCGTTATTCAGCACCGCCTCGATATTCCATTTCTGCGCCTTTGCCTTCTTTGCCATATAACCGGATCCCAGCAACCCCTGCTCCTCCCCGCTTACGGTCACAAAAATGATGGTGGCAGGAAAACTATGCTTGCTCATGACACGGGCGCATTCCATCACCGCCGCACTACCACTCCCATCATCATTGGCTCCGGGCGCATCCTCGGTCCCATTCATGACATCGGTCCGCCGGCTGTCCATGTGACCGCTGATGATAAAGATCCTCGGATCGTTCGGATCGGTCCCCTTTAACGTGGCTACCGTATTCCCCAGGTTGATAGGGGTCCTGACACGCCGGCCATCCGCCGCATAGGTAGTGGTATCTACATAAGCCGTCAACCGGCCGCCCGAAGCCGCCGCAAACTGGTTGAACTTGGACAACACCCAATTACGCGCAGCCCCGATCCCCTTCTTCGCATCGGTCGTGGAACTGACGGTACTACGCGTACCAAAAGCTACCAAACCCTTAATATAAGACTGTAAAGAATCCGGATTGACCTCCTTTACCATGCTCTCGATCTCTGGATCACGGACAATAGTCGTTTGGGCATGCAGAATAGTCATCGACCCCATCAGGGAAACGGCAAAAAGAACTTTTTTCATGTAACCGCAGTTTAGTTTATATAGTTTTAAGATAATGTATGTTTACTGTAACGATACTGCATAACTACCGGCAAATCTCCGCTTTTTTAGTCACTACGCTTATTATTAGTATATCTAACGGAAAGACTACGCTTATTCTTAGTCCATAGATATAGATCAAATCTATGAAATTACTTACTTTAACAATAAGAGAAAACACGCTTTTTATATTAACCAAAACCAAACTAAATGAGAAGACTACTAATTGTAGCCATCGCAACCCTATTTGCTCTAACGCAAGGGATGGCACAAGCTGTTATCACCATAACAGGAAAAGTCACCGACGAAAAAGGAGCCTCCATCGCCGGGGCCACCATCACAGAAAAGGGTACCCGCAACGCCACCACCACCCACGACGATGGCACCTTCACCCTCCAGGTAAAGAACAAAGCAAAGCTGATGATCAGTTACGTCGGGTACGAACCCAATGAGATCGAAGCAAAAGACGGACTAAAGATCAGTCTCAATCCCAGTACCCAGGCACTCTCCGATGTCGTCGTCACAGGGGTAGGCGTGGCCACCAGCCGAAAAAAAGTCCCTATCGACGTAGCCACGGTCTCTTCAAAGGATTTCGCCCCAAGCGTCACCACCAACGTCCAGCAGGCCCTTGACGGACAGATCGCAGGCGCCAGCATCCAGCAAAGCAGCGGCACACCCGGCGCCGGCTTCAATATCATTCTGCGGGCCGTCAACAGCCTGGACGGTACCAACCCACTGATCCTGGTCGACGGAGTACAGATGAACGCCGGCAACAACATAAACAACCTCGATCCCTCCACCGTAGACCACATCGAAGTCGTAAAAGGCCCCGCCGGCGGCATGCTCTACGGCGCCCAGGGCGCCAACGGGGTCATCCAGGTCTTCACAAAGAAAGGGGCGCTCAACGGCAAAATGGCCATCACGTTCAACTCCAAGGTCAGCATAGACAATATCCTGAAGGGCAACCACGATCTCCTGAGCAATCATCACCATTTCGTGACGGATGCGGGTAACAATCTCCTGGACGCCAGCAGCAAGATCGTCGCAAAGGACGCAACCGGCATTTGGAGCGACCCCCAGGTACCGGTCCCTACAGCCGCCGCCAACGCCTTCCTGACCAACGACAAAACATATAATGTCCCGACCTACGATCACCTGAAACAGGGATTCCGCCAGGCCCTGACCTTTACGAATTCGGTTAATGTCACCGGCGGCACCCAAACAGCGGATTATGCCATAGGCGCCTCCGAGCTCAGCCAGCAGGACGTACTGAGCAATCAGTTCAACCGCACCAACATCAGCATCAACCTCGGTATCCATCCCTTCAAGGGCTTCACCTTCCGGACCATCACCCAGGGGATCATCGGCTACCAGAACCTCCTCAACGGCAACCGGTTCAATATGCTGACCGCCTATAACTTCATCGATTTTACCTGGAGGGACTCGACAGGTCACTTTCCCTTTAAGACAAACAACTCTTCCGGTGGCTATAATACGCTGTCGGAGAACGAATGGCACCACCAGAACCACAACTCGGTGGACATCTTCCAGAACTTCGACCTGAATTATAAGTTCCCGCGTTTCCTGGAGCTGGATATCAAATACGGACTGGATTACAACGCCGACGACTACAAAAATTACTACCAGAACCAGACTGCGAACCTCCAGTACATAAAATTCGCTACCTATTGGGGACCCAGCGGAGCGGGCGCTCTCCTCAACGAGAACACCAGGAACATCTTCCAGAATGGGTTGTATTCCGCCTTCGTCCGCACCGATTTCCAGAAAGATTTTCACTCCAACCTTCCAATCACGACAACCACCGAATTTGCCTACGATTACCGCAAGTATTCGGAAAGACAATATTATGCGGAAGGTATCGGGCTCCCGTCCTACCCTCCGCCTTCTATAGGCGCTGCGACTACCAAGACGGCAGGCGATTTCTACCAGTCTACGATAACCTATGGTCTCCTCGTCAACCAGACCATCGATTGGGGTAACCTCTTCGGTATCTCCGGCGGCCTGCGGTCCGACTATGGCAGTGCATTCGGCGCCGCTTCCAGTGCAGCCACCTTCTCTCGCGGAACGGTCTACTTCCGGCCGTCAGAGCTCATGGAAGGACAACGGGGATGGCTTAAGGACTGGAAGGTCCGTGCGGCCTATGGTGCGGCAGGTGTCCAGCCTGGCCCCTACGACCGGCAGATCACGCTCACCCCGGTCACACTGGGGACCGGAGTGGCCATAGCCACCCCCTCTCAGGGGACCAATGATAGTCTGCTGCTGGCTATTAACCGTGAGCTGGAGGTCGGTACGGATTTCACCGTCTCCCCATTCAGCGGTGAATGGCTGCCCCGTGTAACGGTCAGCACCACCTACTGGACCCGCAAGACCGAGGGTGCCTATCAGAATGCGCAGGTAGCCCCCTCCACCGGCTTCTCCACCCGGCTGGACAACCTTACCAATATCACCTCCCACGGGGTTGACCTGTCGATCGACGCCAGCGTATACAATGGTCGCAACATCACCTGGGACATCAGCGCCCGCTGGGGATATAGCCGTGCCATCGTAAACAAGATCGCCAACGGCCAGGATGTCGTCGACTTTGCCTTCGCGCTGAAACAAGGCAAGCCCCTCGGTCAGTTCTATGTACAGACCCCCTTGCATTCCGTCAACCAGCTGGGGCCGGATGGCAAGACACCCCTCATCCCCGTTGCACAGCAGGGCAATTACTCGGTCACCAGCACCGGGATGGTAGTGCTCAACAGCGACAACTACGTACAGTATACGCCAACCAACGATCTGTCCGCCGTAGGCCACGCCTATCCGGACTTCACCTCTTCGCTGACCAACCGGTTCACCTTCTTCAAGAAGCTGAGCGTATCCTTCCAGTTCGATTGGATCCACGGGAACAGCATCTACAATGTCACCAAACAATGGCTGTACAGACCCGTAGGCGGTACCGGCGGACAAGGCGGTGAATCCAGCGACCTGGACAAAAAGATCACCATCCAGGGACAGACCGGCTCGTTCGTCAACTACTATAACTCCATCTATAATGTCGGTCTGCCCGTCTCCCCGTTTATCGAGAATGGCTCCTATATACGCCTAAGGGATCTATCCATCGGGTATGACCTGTCCCGTTATGTTGCCGGCACCAGGGCCATCAAACGGCTGACGATCACCGCATCGGGACGCAACCTGCTCACTTTTACAAAATACAGCGGGCTCGATCCGGAGAATCTCGGCGCTTATGATGAGAACGGCAACAACCTCGCAAACCAACGGATAGGAGCCTTCACCGGTGCGGACTATTATAGCACACCAAACCTCCGGTCCTATCAGTTCGCCCTGAATGTTGGATTCTAATTGATCAATAAAAACACGAATAATATGAACAAGCAATTATATAAATTTCGTTTTATGAAGGCGTCCCTCCTGGTGGCCCTCGCTTTCACACTAATGCTGGGAGCCTGTAAAAAGGCGATCCTGCAGCTCCCCAACCCCAATGCACCTACGCCACAAGGGTCCCTGGTCACCGAAGGCGGCATAGATGCATTTGCCCAGGGCATTTTTTACAAATGGATCGCCTTCGAGACGGGAGACGGCAATCTCAATTTCTTCGATATCGCCTGGTATATGGAAAGTAATATGGGCGATGAAGACTTCACGCCCTATTCAAACTATGGCTCCCGCTATCCCATGAACATCGCAAAGATCACCCTGCCGCCGCCCTATAATAATGTGATCATCAACCCATCCGGATTTGCCACACAATTGAATATCCTGCAATCCTTTAATACCCGCGCCGCCGGCGATGGCAACTCCATCCAGTACGAATGGGATTGCTTTTACTTTGTCAATGCACAGGCAAATGCCTTGCTGCTGGCATTGGACAACCCCGCCCTCAATCTCACCGGCGATGCCGCCACCAAGAAAAAGCTGCTCCAGGCATGGGCCTACTATTGGAAAGGCTATTCCTACTCCAAGATCGGATCGATGTACCTCGCCGGCGTCATCGACGATTCCCCCGATAGCGCAGCCAAAACGCTGACCAGCAATATATATGTCGCGCATGACAAGGTGATCGACGCGGCCAATAAAAATTTCGACCAGGCCGCCTCCATCTTCGGCAGCATCACCGAAAATGCCGATTATGATGCAACGTTCAAATTGATCATCCCCACCTTTAACCTGCCCAACAACGTGATCACCCCGACGATGTGGGTCCGGCAGATCAAAAGCTTCGAAGCCCGCAATTACCTGGTCAACCGTAAGGTGGCTACTATGACCGCCGCCGACTGGTCGACCGTGCAGAACCTGGCTGCCGCAGGCATGACCCAGAGCGATTTCACCCTCCAATGGGGTGTGGCTCCGCTCGGAGTGCCCGACCTCACCAAAGGCTTGCCATCCTTATTTCATCCCATGGTGCTGCACACCGTTAACGGCGGCCTGTCCTTCGTCAGCGAACGGTTGATCCAGGATATCCAGCCGGGTGACCAGCGCCTTAACTACTTCACTCCTTATCCGGGAGGCGCAGTAGTCAACGTCCTCAACCGCGGCATCCAGTTCGGTACCCGCTACATACCCCAGGACATCGAGAAAGGCGGTAAGTACGCCACAGAATCATATGTTTCCACGGCCACCGTTCCCATCGCCCCCACCTGGGAAGAAAACGCGCTCATGATCGCCGAAGCCGACATCTATTTGGGTAACATAAACGCAGGTCTTTCGCTGATCGATCAGGTGCGTGCTTCCCAGGGCGCCGGACTGCCGGCCCTCTCAGGATCGGGCATTTCACAGGCCGCCGCAATAACCCAGCTCCGCAGCGAACGGCGCATCGGCCTCTACCTGCATAATACATCCTGGTATGATGCCCGCCGCTGGGGCATTGCCGCACCCGTAGCACAGGGCGGCGGCAGGACCGGGAATGTCGTATGTCCCGGCACCCTGCTGGTCCTTCCCGGTACGCCTCCGGGCACACCGATACCGCCCGCTACGGTCCTTCCTTGCCTCATCGATTATTCTTTTTCCGATTACTGGGATATCCCGCAAAACGAGCTGGACTTCAACCCCGCCGGCCAGGGATCCGCCCCGATCCATAACTAAAATAAAAAAGCCCCGGTCTGCGACCGGGGCTTTTTTTATGTTGTTGCTCTTATCGAAAGCTCAAATGCACATTCCCGCTATTCCCATCCACCTTCACCGGGATCCCACCCCCATTCAACGTTCCATCGATATGCTTTTCATCCATTACACCATGAAAATTATTGAGCGTCCCGGCATGCACCCGCTCCCCATAGATCTTCAGATCCATCCCCTGCCCCTTCGGCATCTCCAGGTCGATACTTCCGCTGGAGTTGGACAGATCGACATATTTTCCCGCTTCCTTCACCGTTACATAGATATTACCGCCGCTGGTCGACGCCTTCACACTACAGGAAAGATCCCGCAGATCGACATTACCGCCCGAAGTCCCGGCCTGTAATTCTCCGGTGATCGCCTCTCCTTCCACATGCCCGCCGGACGTAGTGGCATGGACCGTTCCCTTCAACGCCCGCAGATTGATATTGCCCCCGGAGGTAGAAAGCCGGATCATCCCCTCACAATGCTCTGCATCCATATTCCCTCCACTGGTCGTAACATCGATGTCGTCCTTCGAACCCATGATAGACACATTCCCGCCGGAAGTACGGCCCTTTATTTTGCCGGTCAGGTTGTCGATGTCGAGATTGCCACCGCTGGTCGTAAAATTCTCCGTCCCCGAAAGATCCTTCATGCTGATGTTCCCCCCGCTGGTCCTGACCATAGAAGAAACCGCCTCCGGCACATAGATCTTAAACCCGATACTCAAATTATGCCGCCAGCCGTTATTCCCACCTTTGGAATGCGCCGTCGCCGTTAGTTTATCACCACTCACGGAGACGACCAGGTCATACTCTTCGTTCAGCCGTTTCTGTATCTCCTCCCTGGAGGGTTCGGCGCTATTACGACCATTATTAGCCCATACATAAACTTCCACCCGCGCCTGCCCCGAAGCCGTTCCATAGACGGATATATTGCCGCCCGACGTCTGCGCTTCCACCTGCCGGATCGATTCGCGCGGAAAGGACTTCTCAAGAAAAGGAGCATTACCCGACCGCTGCGCCCCCGCCGTGAGGATACTCAAACCGCCGGCCAGTAATAAGAACGCTTTTTTAATAGATCTGCCGTATTCCATATGCAATAGTTTTTTGTTTTACTAAAGTCCGCCCCTTAAACAAAATGTTGCACGCCCCTCCCATACATCTTCTGGGCGGAACAGCCAAACTGTCGTACTTTTGCCGGATGTCAATGAATCCCGGCTCGATAGAACAGATCCTTTCTTATTTCAAGATCGATGCCCTGAATGAAATGCAGACCGCCGCCCTCGAAGCCGGACAACAGGATCAGGACCTGGTGCTCCTCTCCGATACAGGCTCCGGCAAAACCCTCGGCTTCCTCCTCCCCCTCCTCGACGGACTGGATGAAAATGTTCAGGGCACCCAGGCACTGGTGATCGTCCCCTCCCGCGAACTGGCCCTCCAGATCGAACAGGTCTTCAAGCTCATGTGCACCGGCTTTAAGGTCACCTGCTGCTATGGCGGCCACCTGCGGGAAACAGAAGAAAATAACCTCATCGAGGCGCCGGCCCTCATCATCGGCACCCCGGGCAGACTGGCCGACCATCTCCGCCGGGGAAATATCCACACCGGAAATATAAAGACCCTGGTGCTGGACGAATTCGATAAATCCCTGGAACTGGGCTTCCAGGAAGAAATGTCCTTTATCATCGGCTCCCTTCGCGGACTCAAAAAAAGAATACTGACCTCGGCTACCGCAGCCGTAGAGATCCCCGCATTCGTTGGTCTGCAGGACCCCCTGACACTGGATTACCTGTCCGGCGAAAAATCCGCCCGTTTGGCCCTCGCCCGGGTGCTCAGCCCCGAAAACGATAAAATAGATACCCTCTTCCGGCTTATTTGTCATGTGATCAAAGACCGGTCGACCGTCGTTTTCTGCAACCACCGCGAATCCGTCGATCGCACCAGCGCGCTGTTAAAGGATAAAGGTATTGTCAATGTATTCTATCACGGCGCCCTGGAACAGCCAGAGAGAGACGCCGCCCTGGGCAAATTCAGGAACGGCAGCGCCAACGTGCTCGTGACGACCGACCTGGCCGCCAGGGGACTGGACGTACCCAACATCCGGTATATCGTCCACTATCATCTGCCCTCCACCGAAGAGGTCTTCACCCACCGCAACGGCCGGACAGCCCGGATGGATGCCACCGGAACGGCTATCCTTATCCTTTCCCCGGAAGAACGACTGCCTTCCTGGCTGCACGAGACGCCGGAAAAAATAGAGCTCCCGGAAACAGTCACGCTCCCGGACAAACCCAAATGGACAACCCTCTTCATCGGGGCAGGAAAAAAAGACAAGGTCAACAAGATCGATATCGTCGGCTTCTTCACCAATAAAGGACAGCTGAAAAAAGAAGACATCGGCCTGATCGAAGTAAAAGACTTCTTTTCATTCGTCGCCCTCCGTAAGTCCAAAGTCAGCCATACACTCCAGCTCATAAAGAACGAACGGATAAAGAACAAAAAAGTAAAGATCGATGTCGCAAAATAAGGTCATCACCGCACGGTGGATGAAAATAAAGGTACGATATCCCTGTCTCCTTCCTTGACAGGTCCGATAGTTATTTATACATTCGGGCATGAGAAAGTGGATCGCAGCCGGCGTTCTTTTCCTTTTATTCTATCAACAGTCACTCGCACAACATGCCGACCTCGGATCCGGAGCCCTCAAAAACCAGATCTGGTGGTTCGACTGGGCAGGTATCACTATAGCAGAAGGCGCCAGCCGGACCTTTACCACCGATGACGGATTGAAGATCCTCGTGGTCTTCTCCCACGTAACACCTCACGTACCGGTACCCTATGTAATGAATACCTACTTCGGCGCCGTCCTCCACCTCCTCTATGATTTCTCGAATACGGCCGTCGAACCGGCCCTTTATGACCCAAACTCTCCGACCTCCTTCAGCTATACGATGACGGTGACAGCCACCCGCGGAGGCATACCGGTCTCCTTCTCCTTTATCACCGCCGACGCAGAAGCCAGCGACCAGCACGAAATAACGACCCTGCACACCAACGGCAGCAACTGGCAGACGATACAGTTCTTTCGGAACTCCTCACAAACCTCCAATCCGCTTACGGGCTGCGGCTCACAGACGGTGACGATCAGCAATACGTTCTCAGGGATCAGCCAGGTCGGCCAGAACCCCGTCCTCACTACGCTGTCCCCATTGGCCGGAGGACCGCTGGTGGTGGATGCAGGGTTCGATCATGGCGGAACGACAGGCGGAATGGCGCTGGCCTTCGGAGTGCTGCAATCCGTCGACAGGGGCGATCTGCCCGCCTCCTATGGAACTGCCCAACATCAACTGCTGTATAGCATCGCCAATAGCTGCAATTACAACCCTCCATATCTATTGCTCAGCCAGTCGACCCAATTAATGATAGGATCAATACCCGGAGACGCAGACCCCATCCAATATACGGACGACAACGCGATCGGAGTGGACGAAGAAGGGGTCGCAGCTTTCTCCGTCTATGACAACAGCGGGTCGTATAGCGTGAACCTCACGCTCGGCAACACCACCGGCAGCGACGCTTACCTGACCGGATGGTTTGATTATAACCGGGATGGCGTCTTCAGCCCCGGAGAAGCGGTCACCGCCACTATTCCAAATAATGCGACCACCGCTACCCTGACCTGGACGGGTCTCCCGACTTATTTGCCAAAAGGAACGGCACAGGGATACGGCTTCCGTTTCAGGATCTCCTCGGATCTCGCCGCTACAAAACAGTCTTCGGGCTATGCCGGGGATGGAGAAGTAGAGGACTATTTTGTCACATCGGCGGCGCTGTGCACTCCCCTTCAGGCGGCTATTTCACCGCTGTCGCCGGTCTGTCCGGGACAGCCGGCCAGCCTGCAGGCAACCGGCGGCATCTCCTATACCTGGTCCCCGGCCACGGATCTCTCCGACCCCAACATCGCCGACCCCGTCGCCACTATTTCCTCTTCCGGCACCTATACGGTCACGGCATCCAACCCGCAAGGCTGCGAAGCCACCGCCAGTATCACGATCCTGACAAAACCCATTCCTACGATCGGGATCAGCAATGACACGATCACCTGCCAGGGCAAACCCGTCAGCCTGACCGCCACCGGGGGCATTAGCTATACCTGGACCTCTTCCGACCACCTGATCAACACCACCGGCCCCACGATCACGCCTGCCCCCGTCAATTCCACGGAATACTATGTCCTCGGCACAGACATCAACGGCTGCTCTGCCACCGACTCTGTCCACGTTACGTCCCACCCGATCCCGGTCTTCGCCGCCACACCTGCCCACCCGGATATTTGTCTGAAGGATTCCGTTCTCCTGAAAGCCTCCGGCGGCGACCAGTACGCCTGGACCTCCGGTCTGGGCACACCCCTGGGTACCACATCCTCGATCCTCGTCAGCCCCGCCGGCAACAACGACTATCAGGTACAGATCACCGATGATGTCTGCCAGTCGTCGGCAACCCTCACTATACCGGTCACTGTCAAAGCCCTCCCCATCATTGGGATAAGCAGCTCCAACGACATCGATTGCACGCTCGGCCAGGCGACCCTCCGGGCTACCGGCGCCCTCTCTTACCAATGGGCAAACATCCCCGGCCTTTCCTCCACGAATTCGCCGGACCCCATCGTGCGACCCGCACAGACCACTACATACTATGTGATCGGCACCGACCGTAACGGCTGCTCCTCCATCGATTCGATCACGGTATCGGTAGACTTTACCATAGACCTTAGCCACTATCCCGTGCCATCGGCCTTCAGCCCCAACAACGACGGTAACAACGATTGCTTCGGCCTGAAATACTGGGGAAGAGTGAGTTCACTGGAACTGACCGTATTCAACCGGTGGGGCCAGCGCGTCTTTTTCACTTCGGATCCGCAGGGGTGCTGGGACGGCACCTACAAAGGCACTCCCCAGCCCGCCGGAGGATATGTTTACCAGATCCGGGCAACTACCGCCTGCGGTACGGCTTATAGAAAAGGAATCGTTATCTTGGTCCGATAATGTTGTCTTATAAATGAACCGCCCCCTTCCTATACCGCGGCAACACCTACACCCATCCCGGCGCCCCCTGTACATGTCCCGGACCCTTTTCCTGGTCATGGCACTCCTCGGGCTGCTCCCGGGCCACCCGATGGCGGTTGCCGCAACACCTCCCGACTACTCCGTTAACCCCGGGTCCTCCACTCCGCAGCAAGCCCTCGACCTGTTGAGAAGCACAAAACTCCCCGACTCCAGTGTCTTCTGGCCAAACGTAAAAGGCCATCTGTTCATGGAGAACCTCAAGGCAAATATCCTTACCCCCCTGGCGATCTACCAGGGCAGCAATACGAACTTCTGCGGATATGCAGCCCTCTCCTACGTACCCCTGCATGACGATCCCCTGGGATATACCCGCTTCCTACTGGCACTTTATAAAAATGGAACTGCGACCTGGGGCAATATCCGCTTCGACCCCTCCCCCGGTATCCACCACGCAGCCGGCACCCTCCGCTTCAAAGGCATCCTCGATATCCGGCCCGCCGACCAGATGTGGTTCCTCGTCCTCGCCGACCACTTCAGAAGCTATCTCAACCTGTTTACCCGCCGCTGGCACCCGGGAGCGGAAGACACATTCTGGGCCGCCGTTAATTACGGCAAGTTCAACCGGATCATCCATACCCTGTTCGGCTATACCGTTCGGGCCCGCGGCTCGGACCTGATCCGTCCCGGCATCGGCCGCCTGGACGAATATCTCATAAAGACCGTAAAGGCAGGCGGTTTCACTTTTCTGTATGTCAACAATACCTACCTACACAAAAAGAATCACGATAAGTTCAGAGGCAGCTTTCCCACCCATTTCATCGTTCTGACGGATATCTGGCGACAGGAAGGAGGAGGGGACCTTTATAATATCATCTATTGGGACTATGGAGGAAGGACCCTGCGACAGGTAAGCCTCCGCTTCCTGAAAAAAATAATTTTCGGTATCTCACATTGCACAAAAGAATCCCCCCCGATTACCCGATGAGGACTACCTTTCTATATTATCCCCCGTGGCTCTTCCTCCTGCTGGTGGCACTAAACTCCTGCACCAGCCTGAACATCACCAACTATTACCGGCGACACCAGCCGACCCTCGACAGCATCGGGTCGGTCTATCAAAAGGCCTACCAGCAACGGCACTTCTCGATCGAATTTACCGACCGGCCTTTCGACCACGTCTCCCTGGAACTGGTAACGGACACGCTTACCTATATTTATGAATTTACGGTCGGCGAACCCAGGATGCAGGACACGCTGCGGAAGTTCGGCTATGACACGACATCCATCAACCATCTTATCAAAAGTATGCGGTCGATGAATTGTACCTGGGTGAATAACCTGGACTATTATACGGAAGAAACAAAACATTCGCTGATCTATATCTCTCTCTGGCCACGGATCTTCAACTCCCCCTTCGTCAATAAGAAATATTATATCCTCACCTATTTCTCCCAAAGCCAGTTCTTCGACGGCGAAGGCAACCTCATGGTGGGAAGAAGACTAAGACGCATCCGAAAGATCAACGGGGAAACGTTCCGGAAGATCAACGACAAAGTGTGCTACACGATCTCCGCCCAGTTCCGGTGATCAGTTCTTCAGATCCACGATCACATTAATGGTCAGCGCAACAATAACGGTATTAAAAAGAAAGGAAAGAAATCCATGCAATAAAGCCACCCGGCGTATCTGACGGGAGGAGATCTCGATATCGGAAACCTGGAAGGTCATCCCGATAACAAACGCGAAATAAGCAAAATCAAGATAATCCGGCCAAAGCTCATTGGGGATCTGCAACCCCACGGTATGACTATCCGGGTCCAGGGGATGATCACCATAATAAAGCAACGCATACCGGTAGGTGAACATGGTATGCAGCAGGATCCAGGAACAGAATACCCCGGAAATATAAATAAAGGTCTCTACCCCCTTCCCCAACAGCCAGTTCTTATTCCCCAGCAATAACAGGATCCCCAGCAAACTGCCGATGGTAGCGATCAATACGATGATAAATACGACGATCCGGCCCGAATCCTCCGTTTTCGCAAGCACCCGGATCTGCCGCGGACGCATGCTGAAAAAGATGACCCCGCTGATGATGATCATACAAAGACTAAAACAATCCCACCCGATCATGACCCGCGTCATGCTCTCCATATGGATCGGCATCAGCGCAACGGAAATAATGGTGGCTACCGCGAAGCTTATTATCAGCTTGTAGATGGAGGGTAAACGATGAAACCAGGTAGGGCAATTGATATAGTCTGCCACGGGATCAAGCAATTATAATGACGAAATAAGAACAACACCGGCTTCGTCCCGGCATAGGGAAAAGCAACGGAAAAAACCCCTGCAATATACCTCCTGGCCGCCAGACGGCCAAGATCGGCAAAGTTTCGGCCAATAATGGCAAACTTTTATCAAACAGCCCGAACTAAATTACCGGTCTATCTTTACTTTTACCAAAACAGCGCAGCTATGAATATGAACCGGATGTATCTCCTCCTCCTGGCAACCACCCTCCTCTGCACCCGCGCCGGGGCGCAGTTCTATAACCCCGACATCGATGTGCTGCATTACGGCTTTACACTGGAAGTCAACGATGCCGATAATAACATCCTGGGAACGGCGGATATCCTCGTTACCTTTAGAAAAGAAGCCCGGTCCTTTGCCCTGGACCTGGTCAAAAAGAACAGCACCGGCAAAGGCATGACGGTCTCCTCCATAACGGAAAACGGCCGGCCCATACATTTTACACAGGACAGCGACCAGGTGATCCTGCAAACCGCAGGCAGATCCGGTTCCCAACATACCTATAGCATCCGCTACGAAGGCATTCCTGCAGATGGCCTCATCATCGCCAATAATAAATTCGGACACCGGGGCTTCTTCGGCGACAACTGGCCCAACCGCGCCCACAACTGGCTGCCATGCGTCGACAACCCCTCCGATAAGGCAACCGTAGACTTTACCGTCACCGCCCCCGATCACTACCAGGTAGTGGCCAACGGCGCCCTGCAGGAAGAAAAGACATTACCCGGTCAAAAAAAGCTCACCCGCTGGAAAGAATCCGCCCCCCTCGCACCAAAGGTAATGGTGGTCGGTATCGCCGACTTCGCCATCGATCACCCCGGCGACGCGATGGGCATCCCCGTATGGAATTATGTATACCCCGAGAACAAGGAAAAAGGCTTCCACGACTATGCCTTCGCCCTGCAGATCCTCCCCTTCTATATCAGTCATATCGGCCCCTACCCCTTTGAAAAATGCGGCAACGTCCAGTCGAAGACCCGCTTTGGGGGGCTGGAGAACGCCAGCGCCATCTTCTATTTCGAGAACTCCGTCGGCTCCCCGGGCGTGGAATCCCTCATGGCCCACGAGATCGCCCACCAATGGTTCGGCGACGCCGCAACCGAAACGCAATGGCCACACCTCTGGCTCAGCGAAGGCTTCGCGACCTATATGACCCATTGCTACCTGGAAAACAAATACGGAGCAGACACGCTAAAAACCGGAATGAAAAAAGACCGGGAAAAGCTGATCGCCTTCGAAAAAAGAAGAAAAACACCGATCGTCGATACCTCCATAACAAAAGACTTTATGCAGCTCCTCAATCCCAACAGCTATGAAAAAGGCGGATGGGTACTGCACATGCTGCGCCGCCGGATCGGAGACAAGCTCTTCTGGAAAGGCATCTCTACCTACTACGCAACATACCGCAATAAAAATGCCTCCAGCAGCGACTTCGAAGCCGTTATGGAAAAAGTCAGCGGCCAGGACCTCCACGCCTTCTTCCACCAATGGCTCTTCACCTCCGGCCACCCCAACCTCACGATACAGGAACAGTATGACACAGACGCCAAACAACTTACGGTCACCTTTACCCAGACACAGGACGCCCTCTTCGAATTTCCCCTGGAATATACCGTCGACGGCAGCCCCTATAACATACAGATAAAAAATAAAACAACAACCATCCGGCTTCCCCTCGCGGTCAAACCCGAAAAATTGATACCCGACCCGAATACAAATGTATTGGCCACCTTCCAGGTATCACCGCTGTAAGTAAGAACATCCCGAAATTGTTTTTCTCCCAAAGGCAACCTTTGGCGGATGAAAGGCCGTTTTTTCAGAAGGAAACTATAAACAGCTAACAATGAAAAAATCTACCGGAATCTCCGCTGGCATCGCCATGCTCTTACTCGCATTATTTATTACCCAGTGTTCAAAAAAGAATGGCGACTCGTCTACGCCTGCAAAGATCGTAAGCCTCAAATCCAGCGCGACCCTCGGAAATTATCTCGCAGACAAAAATGGTCATACCCTCTATTTCTTCTCCGATGACGCCAATGGACAGAACAACTGCGCCGGCGGCTGCGCAGCCCTCTGGGCCGCTTATAGCGCCAGTAACCTCACCGCCGCACAGATCGATGCCGGCCTCAAGCTCACAGACTTCGGCAGCATCACGATCACCGGCGGGACCCAGCTGACCTACAAAGGATGGCCCTTGTATACTTACACCCCCAACGGAACCCCCGAAGCAGCCGGCCAGACAACAGGCGACGGCGTAGGCGGGATCTGGTTCGTTGCAAAACCCGACTACTCCATTATGCTGGCCAACTGGCAATTGATCGGCGCCAATGGCATTCATTACAAATCCGACTATACGACAGGCGACGGAAATTCCATCTATTTCACCGACGCCGTGGGACGGACCTTGTATATCTTTAAGAAGGACAGCGCCAACCATAACAAATTCACAAAATCGGACTTCTCCAACGATGCCACCTTCCCGATCTATGACACCGTTACCACCCTCTCCGTCCCTTCCGTACTCGATAAGACACAATTCACTTCCACCAGCGTTTTCGGCAAGGTCCAACTGACCTATAAAGGCTGGCCCCTGTATTTTTATGGAGCCGACTCCAGCACCCGCGCCAATAATAAAGGAATAACCGTCGGAGGAATAGGAACGGTATGGCCCGTTGCCGTCCAAAGCATTACGGCAGCCCCACACCCTTAATACAATAATAAAATAGCCGCAGTTTTGCTGCAGCTATTTTATTCGTATTTTTAAGCATGCGCTTTCTTCTTCTACTCCTTTCCTTCGCAACCCTGACAGTTGAGGCTCAGACCAGTATCCAGGATTTCGTACACACAACAGCCATGCCTGTCCGTACGATTTCCCCCGACTCGACAGACTTTTCGGACCTGGAAAACATCGGCACGGCAATCGGCAACGCCCGGATCGTAATGCTGGGCGAACAGGACCACGGTGACGGCTCCGCCTTCCTGGCAAAGACCCGCCTCATAAAATACCTGCACGAACAGAAAGGCTTTAACGTCCTGGTCTTCGAGGCGGACTTCTTTGGATTGAATGCCGGCTACCCATCCATCAGCAGCCACCAGGACCAGGTAGCAGGCTTCCTGCGCCACAATATCTTTCCCATCTGGACGATCTGCGACGCCTGCCAGGATCTTTTCTCTTCCTATCTCCCCGGTCAAAGCCAAAAGGAGCATCCTCTCACGATCGCAGGCATCGACCCGCAAGTGATCTTTCCCTATTCCGCCGGTAATCTAAAAAGACAACTGGACAGCGTCCTAAAAAAGATCGACATCCCCTTTACCCATTCAGCATTCTACACATCAGGTTTCCTCCCACTGCTCGATTCGCTGGTGAAAGTGATGTATTTTGAAACCGGAGAACACAAAGACCTGGTAAACATGGGCAAATACCTCACCGAAATAAGGGAACAGGCAGGGAGCAAACTGGATCCCAACGATTTCTGGCTGCTCCTCCTGGACAATCTGATCGCCGAAAACACGGAATGCCGGCTCCTGAAGGAAAAGGAGAAAAAGAAAGGTAGCCTCGTCAGGGACGCCATGATGGCCCGGAATCTTCACTGGCTTTCCGAACAAAAATACCCCAACGCAAAAATGATCGTCTGGGCAGCCAACGCCCACGTAGCCAGGTTCCCATCAGGCAATAGCCGGTCGGCGCTGGAAGAGGCCGTCATGGGAAAAAGGTTCACGGAAGACAGCCTCCTGTTCAACCAAACCTATATCATCGGCTTTACCGCCTTCGAAGGCAACGCAGGCCGGATCGGTTTTAAAAGGTATTCCGTAGCGCCCCCGCCGGCGAATAGCTTCGAAAGCTGGATCAACCCCTCCTTCAACTACGCCTTCACCGATTTCAAACCATTCAACCGGCAATCCCCGGGCAATAAAGAAAAATTTGACCTGCGCTATTGGTACTATTACAGTAAAAAGGAACGATGGACCGAGATCTTCGACGGCATGTTCTTCATCCGCCAGACCCACGCCTGCGACTATACCACAAAATAAAAAAGCCCGCTCCGGGAACGGGCTCGTATAACAAATAACTTCATTTTTTAAACGGCGTCCGACAACGACGTAAAGGTAAAATCCCTCACCTTCATCGGCGGTACCAGGTAACTGCGATAGCTTTCCACACTGATGCTCCTTTCCGGCTTGCCCAGCGACTCCACATTGTTCAACATGATGACAGGGCTCTCATTAAACCGGAAATTCTTGACCGGGAACTTGATCTCCCCATTCTCGATATAGAAGGTACCGTCCCGCGTAAGCCCCGTCAGCAACAAGGTCTGCGGATCCACCATCCGGATATACCAGAGACGGGATACCAATATCCCCTTCTCCGTGCTCTTGATCATTTGCTCGATGGTCTCATCCCCCCCCTCCATGATGATATTGCCGGGACCAGGAACAGGCGCCACATTCTTCTTCCCCGCCCAGTACCGGGAATAGCTGAGGTTCTTCACGACCCCCTTGTCGATCCAGATCCTCTTTTCCAAAGGCTGCCCCTCCCGGTTCCAGGTAGCCGAAGGCAGATCAGGATTAAAAGGATCGGAATAGATGGTCACCTTGGGATCCATCAACTGATCGCCAAGCCGGTTCCCGCCACCGGGCTTACTCATAAAGCTCCTTCCCTCATCCGCATTCCGCGCATCCAATCCGCCAAACATATTCTCCAGCATATAGGTCACCGCTACCGGTTCAAGAATGACGGTATATTTTCCCGGCTCGATGGCCCTCGCGCCAATAGAACCATTGGCCTTCGTCGTCGCTATCCTGGTGGCCGTATACGTGTCCAGCTTGGATACGTCATTGAAGCCCCGCGCCGCATACCCCGAACCGGTACCCTCCGCATTACGCGTGGTAATGGTAAAGATGACATCGGTCCCCTTATTATACGCAAATAACCCTTTTGAATTAGCAATGGCTTCAAAAGCGGTGCTGTTCTCCAGGTAACCCGCCGCCTCCAGCTTAGCCTCCTTACAAACCTGGATGCTCTTCCCGACGGCTTCCGCCCGCGTATCGGGCGTGATGGCAGCCGTGGCCGGCACATAGGTAATGGATTCCGCAAAGGTCTGCGGCCCCAGCAATGGCATGTGCTCAGGGTTCTCCCTTGCCAGCTGCGCCAGCTCTTCCGAACGGCGAACGGTCTTTTCAAGGGAAGCATCATCGAACTCATCGATGGTGGCGACACCCGTTTTCTTTCCAAAGCTGGAGCTGACGGCAAGACTTAACCGCCCGATCTCCCCCGCCGTGCTGACGGCATTCCGCGCATAACGGATATTCCCGCTCTCGGTGCCCGTCAGCGAAACTTCGCACTCATCCGCCTTGGAATAGGCAAGCACTTTCAGTAATAATTTCTGTGCTTCTTCTTTACTTAAGATTGACATATGATCTGATTACGTGTAGTTAGTTGGATTGGTTAGATATTCCTCGCGGTATTGATGACGTTGACGCCATTGAACCGGGCCGTAGCGCTGCCATGCGACACGGCATTCGACTGACCGGGCTGACCCTTGCCATCATTGAACGCACCGCCCAGCCGGTAGTCCCTCTCATCGGCAACGGCAACCAGCGAATTCCAGAATTCCTGGTTGGTGGCCTGGTAGGCGACATCTTTCAACATGCCAACGATCTTACCATCCCTGATCTCATAAAAGGTCTGACCGCCAAACTGGAAATTATACCGCTGCTGGTCGATCGAAAAGCTCCCATCGCCAATGATATAGATCCCCTTCTGTACATTTTTGATCATATCATCCACGCTGAGCGGCGTCTTGCCGGGACGCAACGACACATTCGGCATCCGCTGGAACTGGACATCGGACCAGCTCTGCGCATAACAACAACCCTGCGATTGCTTGAGCCCGATGATATGCGCCTGGTCACGGATCGCCTGGAAGTTCACAAGCACCCCCTCTTTCACCAGGTCCCAATGACCACACTTCACCCCTTCATCGTCATACCCTACCGCACCCAGACTGCCATACTGTTCCTTGTCGGCAGCGATATTCATCAGCTTGCTGCCAAAATGGAAATTACCCGACTTCAGTTTGTCAAGCGTGAGAAAGCTCGTGCCCGCATAATTGGCCTCATATCCCAGAACCCGGTCCAGTTCCGTCGGATGAGCCACGGATTCATGGATGGTCAGCCAGAGATGCGAAGGATCCAGCACAAGGTCATATTTACCCGGCTCCACACTCTTCGCGGTTATCTTTTGCGCTACATCCGCCGTTGCATTCTTCACATCCTCCAGGATATCATACCGGTCCTTGTACCGGGTGACGATCCCGCTTACCTTGTTGGCCGCATCCGGCGTCAGATACTCATATCCCATGCCTACCGGCGAGCTCAACGATTTTCGCGTCTGGAACTTGCCGGAAGCCTTGTCGATCTTGGTAACATTGAAATTCGGAAAGAGACGATGGATGTCCTGGTCGATATAGGACCCGTCCGTAGAGGCAAAATATTTCTGCTCGTTGATAGCCAGGATGGCAGAGTTGACAAAGCTGGCGCCTCCCGATAGGGCAATACCGTTGACATTGAGCAGAAGATCGATCTTTTCCTTAATAGGCACCTCAAAAACGTTCTTTACAATAGGCGTCTTCCAGCTCACATCCCCATACCCCTTCTGCGGCGCCAGTTGTACCGGCTCGGTAATGATCTTCGAATTTGCCTTCGCCACGGCTACCGCCCGCAACGCCGTCCTGGCCACCCCTGCGGCAGTAACGTCGTTGGTAGCCGCAAAGCCCCAGGACCCACTGGCGATCACCCGGATCCCTACGCCAAACGACTCGGCATTGGCAATGTTCTGCACCCGGTTCTCCCGCGTAGTGACAAATTGATTAAGGTATCTCCCGATACGGACATCCGCATAGGTGGCCCCGGCAGACTTGGCCGCATTCAGCGCGGCATCCGCCAGCTGCTTCTTGTTGGCCACATCCATTCCGCCATTGATGGCCTCGGAAGGATCGATGATCCGCGAACCAAACGGAAGCTTGGGCAGTGCAAAGGAGGTCAATCCCATCCCTGCCATCTGAAGAAAATCTTTTCTTTTCAAGTTGATCTCATTAAGGAGTTAGTGTATAATGTATGGTTTACAGAACAGGCCGGAGGCCAATCTTTCATGCACAATCTAAAAAAATTTCGGATAACTATCCCTCCGTTCATCCCTTCCATTTTCTTTCCGCCCACAAAAAAAGCACGCATATCACAAAAACGCCATAAAACCATGCTCCCATCGGACCGTCCGCGCCGCTCCGGCTTCCGCGTGCGTCCGACTTCCGCTCCCGGTCTCCGGCACCTGCCTCCCCTACCCTCAGTGTCTTTACCTGCCGGAGGCTCCCCCATGCCCCTCGCGGCCAGGCATACCACCAGCTCGTATCTCCCTGCAGGCTCCGCGAAAACTGCCAGCCCGCCGTCTCCGGCCAAAAAGCCCCCCGCCAGAAAAAAGGCAATTGCGCATCCTCTGCCAGATATACGGATCGTCCCTCCTCATCCCCATCTTTTCTCACCGTGGGCATTCCTCCAATCTCCCCCTGCGGCAACCCGCCCTCACCCGTCTGCAGCCAGACCCGCACCGGCTCTCCCACCCCCGGCAACCCCGGCTCGATCCGCCATCTCTCCTCCAAGCCGGCTTCCCTGGCTACCTGCCCCAGGATCCGGGACCAATACGCAGCATAAGGTCGCTCCTTCCCCGACAAGACCTGCGAATAAGTGGTATCTACGGCAGTATATAAGATCTTCCCCGCTCCATCCAGGCTAAGCCCCTTCTTTCCTATACTATCCGTCTTTATGATCAGCCCCATCCCCTTTTCCCGCACCTCCTTCCGCAATACCGATAACTCCCCCGCCCCGATCGAAGACAACTCCGCCGCATCCGCAATGACAAGATCAAACCGATCCAACAACGAAGACGTCAGGGTCTCCATCGACAGCTCCGGCAACCGGACATACGCCTTATCATACTTTCCCCGGCTGATCCTGGTACGACTCGCAATCCCATGCCCACCCTTCGAAAGCCAGTCGATAAGAAAACGGTTCTCAAAGTCCGGCGAAGCAGCAAGAAATAATATGTTTAATGGCCGCCCCGGCATAACCTCCACCGGGACCTCCTCCTTTTCAAGCGTATCGACAGCCACCCCGGAACCAACCCGGACGACCACCAGGTGATATACGGTCCTCCCGATCACAGCCGGGATCGTACCCAGCGCAAACGTCCCACCTCTCACCGGCACCTCCACCGAATCCAATACCTCTCCCATACCGGTCAGCAACAATCGTATCTTCGCTCCCTCATTATTTTCCTTACCCTCTCCCTGTGCCAGGCGCCCCTGGACCCGCAGGCTATCCCCCCTCCCCGGTTTTCGCGTCCAGTCAACCGATACGATCCCCTCCGTCCGGCCGGGCACAGGGACCGGCGACAAGGGATGCCGCTCCAATCCGCGCATATACGTCAACGGTAACTCCAGACAGGCCAGCGCGATCACCGCCAGCGCCGAGGCCACGATCCGCATAGCAAGACGCCGGCGATCGGCCCGCCGCATCTCCCCCCACACAAGGAACATCAACAGGATACAACATACCCCCAATACGATATCATTCCATATGGTCATGGCCTGGATAATGGATCATTTATATGATTAAAATAAAGCCTCGACAACCCTTCATCCGGTGCCGTCATACCGGCCATTGGCGTTTTCTCCGCTTCCGGCAACAATTGACGGATAGCCCGCTGTGCCGCTAATACCTCCCCGGCCCTCGCACCTATGACAGCATTCTTCTGCAGGACAGGCTCCGCATCCTCACCCAATATCCTCCGCATTGCCTGGTATCCCGTCAGGTAAACACCCGGCCGGGTCGCCGCTTCTCTTCCCAATCGTTGCATCGCCTGCCGCAGTATCATTATCCCCGGCGCACCGATCCCACCCGCACCCGGTCCGGTCCCCACCCGGTCCAGCAAAGCCAACGCTATCCGCAGTTCATCCTCCGGGACCGGTAACACGGCATCCGCCGGGCGCTGCACCGACGGAGAAATGGCATCCAGCTTGCCCGTCAACCGCTTGGCCGGGTCCAGCGGCGTGACCCGCACCCCGGTCTTGGCCACATAAGCCCTCGACTTTTGCTGAAGGTCTTTTAGCAGCCGCAACGCCTTATAGGCAAAGGGCAACGCCTCCCGCGGCTTGAATGTCCGTAACTGCAATTCCGCCTTCCACATCTCCGATAACGTAGCCTTCAGCTGCTCCTTGACAGCCGGCTCAAAATAGGTGGCATCCTCCGCATTATCATGCTTATCGGTATAGGCATCGAGTATCTTAGCCGCATCCCCAAAACTTCCCGCATCACCCGCACCCGCACCCGCACCAGGAATGCCCGTCCGCCTCCCGTCCTCACCTCCCTTCCCCTCCACACCCGGCTCCCCTTCCTCCGCCTCCTCTCCCAAAAATTTTCCATACCGCAGCCGCAACAGCTTCTGATCGATCCCCAGATCATTACACTTATTATTAAGGGTCGTCACCGCAAGGGTATCCTTCTCCTTCAGCAATTGCTCCGCCTCGATGATGATCTGCCGCTCACTCCGGAAATATTCCGGCTTTACATCGACACTCATGGTCATCCCCTCCAGGCTCATAAGCTGCGCCGTGTCCGGAAGGGAGATGATATACATATCGGTCCTCGACTCCTGCCCATGACTGTCCCTCGCCCGGCAATAAAAATAAAGCTCGTCACCCGGCTTTACCCCCAGCGCGGAAAGGTCCAGTATCTGCCGCAGATCGACGGAGGACGGATCCCCCGCAAAAGACCTGTTAAACCGGATGGTCTGCTCCTTGAATTTGACCGCCTCCCCGCGACCGCTGGCGATAGTAGCCACGATCGACCCATCGGCGATCCCATAATCATCCCGCAGCTGCACCCCCAAAGGGATCCGGGTGGACTGCCCATAATCTACGACGGTATATGGTTTCGGGTATACGATGGTGATATGAGGAGGCTCATCCCTGATCACATCCAGCGTATACAGCTCCGAAAGTTTTCCCCCTATATCGAGCTGGTAAAAACCGGGGCGCATCGCCGTCCGGGTCTGTCTCCACAACGTATGTTCCGTATTGGCCGCCTGCATCGGCAGACGCACCGAATCATTTATGACAAATTGTAATTCCTCCACGCTCTTATTCGTCTCCACCTCCCAACGCACGACACTTCCTTCCTCTACCCGAAGGTTCAACGCCTCCTGTCGACGCACAGCCCTGCCGGTATATGCCGGCGGGGTCACACGTATGCTCACCGACCGGATACCGGGCGGAGGAACGAACGGCGGCGCCTTCACGTCTATATCGGTATCGATCATCCGCTTCCCCGGAGCAAGAAACAATATCCCCATGCCGCACAAAAAGGCAACTCCTAATCCTCCTGACGCCCATAACAATCGTCTGCGCAGCGGATGCGGCGCCCGCATGCCCATTAATCCCGACTCTGTCCGGACCACCTGCCATTGCTGCAACGGCCCCAATTCGGCAACAGACCGCAAAAGCAATACACAGCTTTCCTCCAGCTCCGGTACCTTTCCATCAAGGTAACGGGCCGCATCCTCCGGTGTCATCCGCCAGTATGGAAAAAGATAAAAAGCCGCTGCATTTATGCCCACCAATACCGCCGCCGCGCTCCACAAAGGCCAATCCAAAAAAGTATGCAGGACAGTCACTACCGGCAGACTAACGCAAAGGGCCAGCAGAAAGCAAAAGACGAATGCCTCCGTCTTCCACCGCCTCCACAGCGACATCAACCTATTTTTACCGCTCGACGTCAATAAGATCGTTTATTCGGAGAAGGGACAAAAGAAACCACCCGCTCCAATATGAATAATAATAAAAGCAACACCCAGCAGACCGGACCCAGATCCAGCAAGCTCTCCTCCGTCTTCCCAACCCGGTCACCCCTCTTCACCGGCACGACCTGCTCCGGGTCCAATACCCTTCGGTCCTGAGCTTCGTCCAACCCTCCCTCAAACAGCAACCGCGAAAGCAATACAGGAAAAGACCGGCTCCATACCAGTCCATTCCATCCCGGATCCATACGACTAAAATAGTGATAAACCCTCCTTCCTTCGCTATCCTGTGGCCTCCCGATGGGCTCCCCATTCCCAATATCTTCCCTGCCCAACAAGCATCTTCCATACCCATCCTCCCACACGGCAGCATATCCCTCTCCTCCTTCTATCTCTTTCGTGATCCCTATCCCTGGCTCCCCCCGCAGCCAGGTCCCGACGGCCACGGCTTTCCCAGGCTCATACCGCAACACATGGACTGTCTTTGCCTCCAAAGGAAGGGGCGCCGGAGAAAGCCAGAACAGCCAATCCATCTCCCCGCTTACCGCATCCATACTACCGGCAATATTCAACCGTATTTTCCGCCCGCTAAAAGACGCCAGCGCCCTTAGCCCCGCAGCCAGGTATCGCCCGTCCTGTATATATTCAGGTCCCATATAAATAGTGATCCGCAACGCCGCCGTATCCACCTTCACCGCCAACGGACTGTCCCTTGACAACATACGCGCACGATAATAGCTCCCCGTCGGCCCGCTGCTCCCTTCCAATACCCGGATGCTGTCGGACGGAGTAAGCCACGCAGCGGCTGTCCAATGACGGACCGAATCCTTCGGCGTATACGTATACCACCGCACCGGCCGAAAGGTAGAGGGACGCTCACCCCCGAACCGGCTGACCCATCCCGTACTAAAAACAACAAAAGGCGCCCCCGCCGGCGCCTCCCGGTCCGCTGCCTGGTATGCCTCCCAATAATTTACCTCACTCATGACATGTCGCTCATATCCCGCCGCAGCCAGCGAATCCATCAGCGGCTTATAGACAGTCCCCTCCGTCTGAACAACAACGGCGCTATCCACCAGCACCCATCCCTTCTCCCGCACCCCGGATCCCCGCTTCCAGACAGGCCCCGCCAGCAACAAGGCCAGCACGATGAGCAGCAGACAACGCAACAGCAGCAACCACCATTCGGACAGCCGCCGGCTCCAGGCCCGCCGCGAAGACCGCTTCTCCAACAACGCAATACTCCCGATCGCCAACACTTTCCCCTGCCGGTCATTCCATAAATGCAGGATCACCGGGACGACGATCCCGGCCATAGCCGCCAGCCATATGGGTTGTAACAGTTGTATCAAGATCTCATCCCCTGCCTTTGTTTCAAAAAATCCCGGATCGCCTGGTCCATGGGCTGGTCCATCCGCATCAGCTGATAGACGATCTGCTTATCAAGCAGCCGCATCCGTACCGCCGACAGCCAACGCTGCAGGTTCTCCGCATACACATCCGCAGACCGGCCACGACCGGTCACGGGGACCTGCTCCCCGGTCTCCAGGTCCTCCATCCGGCTATAACCCGGAAAGTCGTTCTCCAGTTCATTCCTCCCCATTACGTGAAAAAGCAGGATTTCATGCCGCATCGAAGCAAGTACCTCCAACAACCGGCTGATCTCTCCCTCTTCCTCATACATATCGGTGATAAAGATCAATAGCTCCCGCCGGGTCTCTCCGCTAAAAATATGCTTATACGCCAAAGGACTCCCCATCTTCCCCCCGGGAGTTATCCCCTCCAGGTGATGGAAGAAGCGGGCCAGATGCTGAGGATCCTTGCGCGAAGGCAGGGAAAAAACTTCTCCCCCGCGAAAAACATATAAACCAAGCGAATCCCCCTGCATATAGGCCAGCCACCCCAGCGAGGCGGCCAGGAGACGCGCATATTCTATCTTGGTAAAAGTCTTTCCGGAAAGATCATCCTTATGATTCATGGAGTTACTGGCATCGACAAGCAGACGGATGGAGATGCTCGTCTCGACCTCCGACTCCCGGATATAATACCGGTCCGACCGCGCATATCGCTTCCAATCCAGCCAACGCAGATCATCCCCCGGCTGGTAGCTGCGGTACTGGCTGAACTCCAGACCCGGCCCCTTGACCTGGCTCTTGTTGATGCCGGCCATAAACCCGTCGATGGTCCGGCGCGCCGCCAGCGACAGGTCCTTTATGGACAATAGTATATGGTGGTCGGGTAATTCGCTCATGTGGATTCAATTCATCATTTCAACGATCCATCGCAGGCCTCATTTCAACACCCCCTGTGGCCGCACGATCTTCTTCAAAAGCTCAGCGGTCACCTCATCCGACGTGATACGCTCCGCCTCCGCCTTGAAATTCATCAGGACCCGGTGACGCAGGACAGGGTAGGCCATGGCATGAATGTCTTCAAGGACCACTGCATAACGCTGTTGAAACAACGCCCGGGCCTTCGCCGTCAGGATCAGCGCCTGCCCCGCACGAGGCCCCGCCCCCCATCGTACCCACTCCTTTACATAGGCATGATCCGAAGTATCGGGCCGGGTGGCCCGGATGATCTCCGCTACATAACGCACCATGTCTTCACTGATGCTCACATCCCGTACAAGCCCCTGCAATTGCCGGATCTCCCCGCCACCCAGTACCGGGTTGACGACGGGTCTCCGGGTGCCGGTCGTATGATGGAGGATGGCCATCTCCTCTTCGGCGCTTGGATAGCCGATCCGGATATAAAGAAGGAATCGATCCAGCTGCGCCTCCGGCAACGGATAGGTGCCCGCCTGCTCGATAGGGTTCTGCGTGGCCAGGATAAAGAAAGGCCGATCCAGCAGATAGGTCTGCCCCGCATAGGTGATCTCGAACTCCTGCATGGCCTCCAGCAAGGCAGACTGCGTCTTTGGCGGCGTTCGGTTGATCTCGTCGGCCAGCACGATATTGGCAAACAACGGTCCTTTATTGAATTTAAAAAACGCCTTCCCGTAGCATGATCCTCCTCCAAAATCTCCGTACCAAGAATATCGGTAGGCATCAGATCGGGGGTAAACTGGATCCGGCGGAACGACAGATCCAATGCCTGCGACAAGGTTCGTACCATCAGGGTCTTCGCCAAACCCGGCACCCCTTCCAACAGGCAATGCCCGCCCGCCATCAAAGCCACCAGCATCTCCTCGACGATGGTATCCTGCCCCACGATAACCTTCCCGATCTCTTTTTTTAACTGCGACAGTTTTTCCAATAGTGTCTGTACTTCGCTTTCGACCATATGTGTAAACAATTATTCGCTTCTCAAACTTTTTACAGGATTCACCCGCGCAGCCCGTACCCCCTGCAACCCAACCGTTAATAACGTGATGCCGATCGCCAGCAGACCCGTCAATACAAAGATCCACCAGCTTATCGGGATCCGGTAGGCAAAATCATGCAACCATTTATCCATCATCCACCAGGCAAGCGGCGATGCGATCAGCAACGCAATGACCACGAGACGGAAAAAATCCCTGAACAACAACACCACAAGACCGGCAATACTGGCCCCCAGCACCTTTCGGATCCCGATCTCCCGGGTACGCTGGATCGCCATAAAGCTCGCGACACTAAATAATCCGATACAGGAAAGAAAAATGGCGATGAGCGCAAAATAACCCACCAGCCTGCTCAGGTTCTCCTGCGCCTTATAAAGATCGTTGATCGCGGAATCAAGAAAATTGTAGTCGAAAATACGATCCGGGAAATATTGACCCCAAAAACGCTGGATCAGAGCAATGGTTTGCGGAACATGATCCGGCCGCACCCGGATGGCAAAGGTTGTAAAACGCGGTACATTAACATCCATGATCAATGGCTCCAGCGGCCTATCCAGCTTGTTGAAGTTATAGTCCTTGATCACCCCGATGATATGCCCCTTCTTGCCGGTGTGACTATCCCCCCGGGTAATATTCTTCCCAAGGGCATCGACGGCATTCTTCCAGCCAAAAGCCCGCACGGCGGATTCATTGATGATAAACGCCTGCAGGTGATCGGTCCCCGCCGCCTTTGAAAAATCCCGCCCCGCCACCAATGGCATTTTCATCGTCTCTATAAAATTATAGTCCACCGAAGCCCAGGCAATAAAGATATTCTCCTGTTCGACATGCCCCTCCGGTATCACCAACCCCCGCACCGGCTGCTCACCCGGCAATACCGATGAGACCGTGACGCCTTCGACCGAAGGATAAGAACGCAGATCGTTCTCAAAACCATTCATCCGCACCCGCATCGAACTATCGATCTGCCCGCCAAGCACAAAGGCATTCCTCCCGAATATCGGCACGACCACCAGCTGTTCTTTATCAAAACCCAGGGGTTTGTTGCGCAGAAAGGTCAATTGACGCTGTATGACGATGGCGCCGATGATCAGCGCAATGGCAATGGCAAACTGGGTCACGATAAGGGACTGCCGGATCATCCGCCCACCCGCCGCCGTGGAACCCGACTTTCCCTTTAACAGGGAGGTCAGCTTCATCCGCGTTATATACATTGCCGGATACAGCCCCGACAATAACCCCGTACAAAGCATCAGCAACACAAAGGCCGGGATCATCGATACCCGCCACAAGGCGCCCGCATGCAACTCCTTACCGGTAATGGTGTTAAGCACAGGCAGCCCCCAGGCCGTCAGCAACAAGGCCAACACCCCCGCCATAAAGCTCACCAGCAACCCTTCACCAAGGAACTGCCCCAGCAATTGCCGGCTGCCCGCCCCCGATACCTTCCGGATCCCGATCTCGGCGATCCGCGTCAGCGATTGCGCATTCGAAAGATTTATAAAATTGATATTCGCGATCAGCAGGATCAGTAAGGCAATACCCGCGAATATATAGATATAGGTGATGTTATTGGTGCTGGTATTCCCCTCTACATCCGACGCATGCAGGTGGATCTCCGAGAGCGGCTGAAGACTGAAATAGTACGCCTTTTGTACCCGCTCATCCCCATATTTCTTTGTCAGGGTGCGCATAGCCGCCTCCACCGGCGCAAGATCCTGCCCCGGCCGCAACCGCACATAGGTCTCGGCCGGATTGAACAGCCAGTTGGTGCGGATAAAATCCGCCGCCTTCGGAGTCTCCGTGGTATAAAGCGTTTCAAAGGATACCAGGGCATCAAACTGGATATCCGAGTTGGCCGGCATCCGGTCGATCACCCCCGTCACCTTCAATACATTCGTATTCTCAAAGACCAATGCCTTGCCCAATGCCGGCTGATCCCCAAAATATTTACGCGCCATCTCCCGGGTCAGCACGATGGAATTGGGATGCACCAATGCTTCCTCTTTCCGCCCCTCGATCCAACCCATCGAAAAAACGTCGAATAACCCATTATCCGTAAAATAAATATTCGGCTCCTGAAATCGCTTCACTCCCGTATTCATACCCTTGCCGGCGGCGTTCCCCATTCCTCCCACACTTTCTTCACCCGCTTTCCCCGCTCCTCCTTCTTTTCCCGCTCCTCCTTCCCCCACCGTCGTTGCCAATATCCCCCCCTTGCTATACAACCTTCCCACCGCCATTACCTGCGGAATATCCTGCATAATAGCCGGCCCACCCGGCGCCGGTGTATTCGCGCTCTTGCGAAACTCCCCATCCCCATTCTTGAGATAGTTGACCCGGTAGATCTCGTTATAATGTACGTTGAATTTATTATAGCTCAATTCATCGGTCAGATAGACAAAGATCAGCATACAACAGGCCATGCCGATCGATAGACCCGCCAGCTTGATAAGGCTGGCGCCTTTATGCCGTAACAGGCTCCTCCAGGCAGTCTTTAAATAGCTTTTAATCATATATATAGCAATTAGCAGCCATCCATCAAAAACTAGGGTGTAAAAGAGGAAATTAAAGATAAAATCATCAACTTTAAAAAAATTACATGACCGGTGAACCTAGCGAGTGGGGACAAGTTTACTTTTATGCGGCTGAGATACCGGTCCGGAGATTGGGACACCGACCAACGGATGCCATCCAACCTGCTGAACTCCCTGATAGAATATACGACGATCCCGGTCAACCTGCAGGAGAAGGTCCTCGACCTGGAAAGCAACGAGATCTTTCATTATCCGTTCTGCTATATCAGCGGCCACAAGCTGGTTCAGTTCAACGCACAGGAGAGCGCCAATTTTCATAAATATGTAAGCAACGGCGGCTTTGTCTTTGCCGACGACTGTAACCACGACATCGACGGCCTCTTCGCCCGCTCCTTCGAAGAACAGATGCACACGCTCTTCGGTCCCTCGGCCCTGCAGAAAATACCAGGCAACCATAAAATATATCACTCCTTCTTCCACTTCGAAAAAGGCCCGCCCAACACCGGCTTCGAACTAAACGGCTGGGGCGACGACCTCGTACACGAATACTTGAAGGCGATCACGATCAATGGCCGCATCGGCGTCCTCTACAGCAATAAGGATTATGGCTGCGAATGGGACTATGATTTCCGGAACAAGCGATTCCTCGCGGAAGACAATACAAAGTTCGGTGTGAATATCATCCTCTATGCATTAAACGCCGTCGGCTCAGCCCCAAAATAAAAAAGCGACCCGGCCTTCCGGCGGGGTCGCATAGTTTGTTGGATAAGATACTCGACGCTATTTTCCTGTATTCGCAGGCGCCTGGTACTCAGGCTGGTCCCCACTCGAATTAGAGGAAGATGGTTTTCCATTATTTGGTTGTTGCCCGTTATTATAATTCCTTCTCGAATTATAGAAATAATCCTTCCGCGCCTGGATGACCGCCGCATCCCGGTCATGTTTTAACTGATCGATCCGCTGCCTTCTCTCCTTCCGGGGAATGGTCTTATCCTTCCGCGTATCCTTGATCTGAGCAGCATAATCATTCTTGATATCCTCGACCTGCAGGGCTAACCGCGAAGGCATGGCCCCATAACCGTAATAATAAGGAGGATAAGCGCCATAAGGACCATAGGGGCTATAACCAAACCCGTACCAGGGATAACCAAGCCCAAAACCATATCCCAGTCCAAAACCGCCCCCTACGTAGACCCGGGGAGAATATACTACACCGCCTCCACGATACCCTCCCCCTCCACCACGGATGCCGCCACCATGACCCCGCTGAGCCGAAGCGCCAAAGGCAAGGCCAAGCGAAAAAAATACGATCAACAGCTTTTTGCCTGCGTTCATATACGTCCTCTTTTTCATTGCTTGATTCGTCGTTTTCATATCTTTAAGTTTTTGCGTTATTACTTCATTTCACTCACATAGTATAGACGCAAAAATCACACAAAGGTATATTCCGTATTAAGGGTATAACGATTCTATAACAAATTATTTGCCAACCGCTAACGTAAAGAAATGTTAAAGCCCCCCAAAGGGCTCCCGCAGGCCCTGTCCGGCAAAAAAAACGAACTTCCAGGAGCCTAATCCCATAAAATACCCGATATTGAGCTACGGAAGCACACGACTGCTCCACCATTCAAAAACTAAATGGATCCCCATATGAATTGTAGGCCTGGCTTAACCCTGTCCCCCTGTCCGATCCTATCCCATACTTTTTTGTTATCCGGCTTCCTTTTCCTGCTCTCACAGACAGGGGACGCCCAGGACACTTCCTTCACAAAAGCCATACTGGCCTATACAAACAGCCCCGGCGCCGGCTCCCGTCTCTACAACGGCACCCTCTATCCCGGCTACGATCGCCACCCCCAGGGACACCCCTTTTTCCTGACAGACAGCCTCCTGGACGGATCGGTCCGCTACGACGCCGTGACCTATCCCGGAATACGGCTCTCCTACGACCTCGTAAAAGACGTAGTGATCATGCCCGACCCCCGAAAAACGCTTTTTATCCAATTACTCCCCGAAAAGATCGGGTATTTTACGGTCAGGGGACATCGCTTCATCTACCTGCCATCGGCTCCCAACGCCGCCAATGCCCCCCCACCAGGTTTCTATGAAGAGCTCTATAACGGAAAAGCAACCGCCCTCGCCCGGCACGAAAAGACGATCCAGGCCTTTGGCAAGGTCGATGAGAACCTGTTCCAATACCACCAGTATGATCACTATTACCTGGAAGTAAACGGCCGCTTTTACACGGTCCATAACAGCCATAGCCTGCTCGATGCCTTCGGCGCCGCAAAGAACCCCGTCCGTGATTTCCTCCGGAAGAACAAGATCAGCTTTTCATCCAACCCGGAATATACCTTGACAAAAGCCGCTGAATTTTACAGCCGGTTAAAAAACTGACTATGCAGGGCCTTTATACCTACTTACTGCTGACCGGACACCGTACCATCCGCTCCACCCGCTCCCTTTCACGCGTCCTCCTTACGCTAACGATCCTCGTCTGTACCGTATTCACCGCCGCCGCCCAGGATACCCGGACTATCGATGGTGATTTCAACGACCTGCCATTCCCGAAATTTGCCGATCGCATAGAATCGATCACCCATTACCATTTCTTCTACGACCCCGCAGAAGTAGACAGCCTCGTGATCAATATAAAGGCCCGACAGGCACATCTCTCCGACCTCCTCGACCTGGCCTTTAAGAATACCGTCTTCCACTATGCCATCGACCCGCAGAACAACGTATACATCACCCGGCGCAACGCCATCCAGACCACCCTGCCCTCCTTACTGACAGGCGACAGCACCGGGACGACAGGAGGCAACGATAGCCTGACTACCTTTACCCCAACAAATACGATCCCGGCCAAAGCCCTCCGCTCTTCCCTGGAAAGTAAATTATTCGAGATCGGTACCACCGGCGGAAAAACAACTCAGGGCCGGGCGACCCTGACCGGCTATATCCGTGATATCCGCAGCGGAGAAGCCCTGGTCGGCGCAGCCGTATATCTCGATAACCCGCCGATCGGCGTGATCACCGATCAATTTGGCTATTTTTCCCTGCAGCTGCCCATCGGACGACATACATTACAGGTAAGCAGCGCCGGTATGAAGGATACAAAAAGACAGCTCCTGGTCCGCTCGGACGGAAAGCTGAATATCGAAATGGAAGAGTTCATCCCCAGCCTGATAGCCGCGACGGTCGTCGCGGAAAAACGCTCTAATATCAAAGCCCTCCAAATGGGCGTCGAACGCATGAATATCCGCACGATAAAACAGATCCCCGCCGTACTGGGCGAGGCCGACGTCCTCCGCGCCGTACTGACCCTTCCCGGCGTCACTTCGGTAGGAGAAGCAAGCACGGGATTCAATGTCCGGGGCGGATCGGCCGACCAGAACCTGATCCTCTTCAACGATGCGACGATCTATAACCCTTCCCACCTCTTTGGCTTTTTCTCCGCTTTCAACCCGGATATAATAAAGGGAGTAGAATTATACAAAAGCTCGATCCCCGAAAAGTACGGAGGCCGCCTGTCCTCGGTACTGGATGTGACGACCCGCGACGGAAACAGCAAACAGCTCTCCGGCAACGCCGGCATAGGCCCCCTCACCAGCAAGCTCACGCTGGAAGGCCCCCTCGTAAAAGACAAAACGACCTTTATCCTCAGCGGCCGTACCACCTACGCCGACTGGCTCCTGAAAGCCCTTCCGGATAAGGAATATAGCAATAGCCGCGCTTCCTTTTACGACGGGGACCTCCACATCGCCCATACGATCAACGCAAAGAACAGCCTTTACCTGACCGGCTACCTCAGCAACGACCAGTTCCGGCTCAACGCCGATACCCTGTACAAATACGGCAACCGCAACGTAAACGTAAAATGGAAACATATCTTCAATAGCAAATTCTATGGCGTAGCCACCGCCGGACTGGACCACTACCAATATTCCCAGTCCAGCGACAGCAACCCCGTCAACGCCTACGACTTCAGCTATCGCCTCGATCAATCTTCCTTCCATGCGGACTTCAATTATACACCCGGCAACCGCAATGCCCTTGACTTCGGTCTTAGCTCGATCTATTACCGTTTCCAACCCGGGCAAAACGTCCCGGTCGGCAGCCAGTCGCTCGTAATACCGGATATCGTCCCCCGGGAACAGGCGCTGGAATCCGCCGCATATATCGGCGACCAGTATACGATCACACCCAGCCTTGCGCTGAACGTAGGCCTCCGGTACTCTTTTTATAACTACCTGGGACCCCATGACGTCTATACCTATGAATCCGGCGTCCCCCGCGAGACGGCCAGCATACTGGATACGCTGCATTATGCATCGGGGAAGAATATAAAGACCTACCAGGGACCGGAATACCGCGTTTCGCTCCGCTATACCCTCTCCGACAACACCTCCGTCAAGCTCAGCTATAATACCCTGCGGCAGTATATCCACCTGCTCTCCAATACGACGGCTATCTCCCCCGCCGATATCTGGAAACTCAGCGACCCGAATATCCTCCCCCAGCTGGGCAGCCAGATCTCCCTGGGCTTCTACCAGAACTTCCGCTCGAATACGATCGAGACATCCATCGAAGGATACTACAAAACGATCCAGCACTTCCTCGACTATAAGAGCGGCGCCAACCTCCTGCTCAACCCGCATATAGAGACCGACGTGATCAATACAAAAGGAAAAGCCTATGGCATCGAATTCCTGGTAAAAAAGACGACCGGTAAGCTCAACGGATGGCTAAGCTACACCTGGTCGAGAACGCTGCTGAAAATGGACGACCCCATCGCCGGAGAGCTGATCAACAACGGGAACTATTATCCCGCCAGCTTCGATAAACCCCATAGCGTGAACCTGATCGGCAATTATCGCTTCTCTCAGCGGTATAGCATGTCCGTCAACGGCGTCTATAGCACGGGACGCCCAATCACGCTGCCCATCGCCACCTTCGACCTGGGCGGAGGCCAGCGGGTCTATTACTCCGATCGTAACCAATACCGGATCCCCGATTATTTCCGGGCCGACCTTTCCTTTACGATGGAAGGTAATCACAAGGTCCACCAACGTTTCCATAACTCCTGGTCCTTTGGCGTGTATAACCTGACGGCCCGGAAAAATCCTTATTCCGTCTATTTCACGGAAGAGAATGGGGTCATAAAAGGAAATCAATTATCCATTTTTGGCACGGCAATCCCGTTCCTATCTTATAACATTCGATTCTGACGACTATGCGCCCATATGCTTTATATTACCTCGCCGCCCTCATGAGCCTGCTGCTCTACCCCTCCATGGGATGCAAACAAGCCTTTACACCCCCTGCCCTCCGGACAAACCCCGACCTGCTGGTGATCGATGGCGTCGTCAACGCCGGCACCGGCGCCACAACGACCTTTACCCTTTCCCGTACCCAAAAGATCGGGGACTCCCTGGGCGCCCATACACCCGAACCAGGCGCACAGGTGACGATCAAAGGCAGCAACGGCGACAGCTACACGCTACAGGACCAGGGCAACGGAAACTATCAGTCCACCCCCCTTTCCCTCAACCTGGCAGAAAAATACCAGGTGCTGATCACCACCCGCAACGGCAGCAAGTACCAATCCGATGCCGTTCCCGTCACGACCGCACCCCCCATCGACAGCCTGGGCTTTAAACAGGACGACAGCTCCGGCAACGTGACGATCAGCATCAATACCCACGACCCGGCCGCCAATAGCCACTATTATCGCTGGTTCTTTACCGAGACCTGGGAATACCACGCACCGCTGATGAGCGAGCTGGCATTGGACAGTACGGGCCATATCTTCTATGCGATCGACTCCCTTAGCCAGGCATTCCTGGTCTATTACTGCTGGCGATCCGATAACTCCACGGACATCCTTCTCGGCAACTCCACGGCGCTGGGCCAGGACCGCATCAGCCAGGCGCCCCTCACCGTTATCCCGCGGGCTTCCCAAAAGATCCAGATCCGCTACAGCATGCTGGCCAGCCAATACGTGCTTACCCAGCCGGCTTATCAATATTGGCTCATCCTGCAAAAGAATACACAAAGCCTCGGCACGCTCTTCGATCCCCAACCCTCCCAGCTGATCGGCAATTATCACTGCCTTACCAACGCAAACGAACCGGTCATCGGCTACCTCAGCGTCGGTACGATCCGGCAACTACGAACCTTTATTTCCAACAGCCAGGTCAGCAACTGGGACCCCGGCCCCTATGACTGCCCGACAAGAACAACCGATAAAGGCCCGACCTACGATATCTATACCTACGCGGATACCGCCTGGGGGCCTTATTATTTCTCCGGCAATACACTCTACCTCAGCCGGCGCACCTGCGTGGATTGCCGCGCCCAGGGCGGCACCCTCCAAAAACCAAGCTTCTGGTAACCCGGACATACCATATCGGGATCAGCGCTATCCATCCCGCACGGACCTTCCGCCGGCTTGCCATCCTGCTTGGATTCATCGCAGGAATTCCCTGGTTGGCCTGCCGGAAGGATTATACTCCCCCCGTCCTCCGGACCAACCCCAACCTGCTGGTCGTGGAAGGGGTCCTGAACGCAGGTACCGGTGCATCCAGCACCTTCACCCTCACCCGCACCCAAACGATCGGCGATTCCCTCGGCGCCTATACCCCTGAAACCGGGGCCCGGCTCACGATCCTCAGCAGCAATGGAGATATCTATCAGCTGCGGGAACAAGGCAATGGCATCTATACCTCCCTGTCCCTGCTGCTCGACAAGACCGAAAAATATCAGCTGAAGATCGTCACACACGACGGAAGCCAGTATCTCTCCGATGCCGTCCCGGTCACGACCGCACCCCCCATCGACAGCCTGACCTGGCAACAGGACCAAAGCTCCGGTAACGTAACGGTCAGCATCAATACACACGATCCGGCAAACAACAGTCACTATTATCGCTGGTTCTTTACGGAGACCTGGGAATACCAGTCGGCACTGATATCCGAACTGATAGTACAGAACGGCCTGCTCATCTTCACCGACTCCTCCAACCAGACCTCGACCTGCTGGAGAACGGACAGCTCTACGGATATCCTGCTCGGCAACTCCACGGCGCTTAGCCAGGACCGCATTAACCAGGCCCCGATCGCCACGATACCACGCGCCGCCGAAAAGCTCAGCGTCCGCTACAGCCTACTGGCCAGCCAGTATATCCTGACCGAACAGGCATACCGATATTGGTCGATCCTCCAAAAGAATACACAGAACCTCGGCTCTCTCTTCGATCCCCAACCCTCCCAATTGATCGGCAACTATCATAACCTTACAAACCCCAACGAACCGGTCATCGGCTACCTCAGCGCAAGCACGATCGGACAACAACGGCTTTTTATCCAACGCAACCAGGTTGGCAACTGGGATACGACCGGCATGACCTGCCCTCTGAGGAATATCCCCCAAAACCCATTTAATTTCCAGCTATATAGCTATTCCGATCCATCCTATGGACCCTATTACTTTACAACGTTCCCGACAGGTCTCGAGATCAGCTTCGAGACCTGCCTCGATTGCCGCCTGAAAGGCGGTAGCACCCAAAAACCCGATTTCTGGTAACAATATATTATTGAAGTATGAACCGCACCATCCTGACAATATTCTTCTCCCTTTTCCTTTTCTGCGCCGGCGCCCAGACGGAAGAAAAGGTATTCGCCCATACCGACAAGGATTGCTACCTGGCCGGCGAGATCCTATGGTTCAAATTGTATACGGTGGATGCCGCATTCCACCGGCCGCTCGACCTGAGCAAACTGGCCTATGTAGAGATCCTCTCCGGGGAACAACGCCCGGTTCTGCAGGCAAAGATCCCGCTGGACAGCGGCTTTGGCAATGGCTCTTTTCAATTGCCCTTTTCCCTTCATTCCGGGAACTATATCCTGCGGGCCTATACCAACTGGATGAAGAACGAAGGACCCGATCACTATTTCGAAAAACCCCTCACGATCCTCAATACCCTAAGAAACACACCCCCCATCCCTTCGGTCGCCACCCCCACCATCCCTCCTCCCTATGACATCCAGTTCTTCCCCGAAGGAGGCAACCTCGTGGAAGGACTTCCGGCCCGCATCGCCTTTCGCATCGCCGGCAGATCCGGAAAAGGACTCTCCTGCAAGGGAACGCTCATCAATGAGACCGGAGATACCCTTGCCCGCTTCCATACCCTGCGCTTCGGCATGGGACAATTCACCTTCACCCCCGCCAAAGGCAATAAATATAAGGCGCTCCTCGAACCCGAAGACCATTCCCGGCTAACACGGGAACTTCCGCCGGCTGAGGAAAAAGGCTATACCATGGAAATGACCGATGCCGGCGCCGGAAAACTACAGGTCACGGTCCGTACAAATCTACCAGATAAGGATATCCCAGCGGAACTGGTGGTCCACACCCACCACTCCATTACAATGACACAGAAAAAAGAGCTGACGGGCGGAGAAGCACGCTTCCTGGTCGACAAAGACAGCCTCGAAGAAGGCATCTCCCTCTTCACGATCCTCGGGCAAAGCACACAGCCAGGCACAGGGCAGGCTACCGGTCAAAAGATCCCGGTCGCAGAAAGACTCTGGTTCAAATACGCCGCCCCATTGAAAATGGAACTTCATACCGACCAGGAGAACTATTCCCCCCGGCAAAAAGTCACCGTGGACCTCTCCACCAGGGACGCCGCCGGTCAGCCACTGGTCATGAACTCCTCCATAGCAGTGGTTTTACAGGACTCCCTCCAATCCCCGGGACAGGAAACCCTGCCGGACTATCTGCTGCTGACCTCCGAGCTCAAAGGCGCCATCGAATCACCCGCTTACTATTTCTCCGCGGAAAGCCCCGACCGCGAATCCAGCATGGACCTGCTGATGATGATACAGGGATGGCGCAAATTCCGGTGGACGACCTCCCAAAAGAACACAACAGCTTCCTTCCAATATCCCCCCGAATATGCCGGCCTGCTGATCTCCGGAAAGATAACGGATAGACGTACCGGAGCCCCCGCCGCAGGCATCCCTGCCTGGCTTTCGGCTCCCGGCCAGCAATTCCGCGTCGCCTACTCCGTCAGTAACAGATCCGGCGACATCCAGTGGGACCTGGGAATGCTCTATGGCGCCCATGAGCTGGTCGTCCAAACCGCCGGCCCGGCCGCGGACAGCTTCTATCGCGTCGATATCACCAGCCCATTCGCCGACCCCGCAGGCGGCAATAACCCGGCCCCCTTCCAGCGCCCGGCCGTGACAAAAGATCAGCTGCTCTTTCATAGTATCTCCGCTCAGGCACAGAACGCCTATCAACCGGACCGGCAACAGCATTTTATCCAGCCCCTCCTCACGGACACGAGCACCTTTTTTGGCCGCCCGGATAAAAGGTACCTCCTGGACGACTATACCCGGTTTAGCACGATGGAAGAGGTGATGCGCGAATACGTAAAGGAAGTACGCGTCCGGATCAACAAGGGGAATTTTGTCTTCAACATACAATCCGACCAGGCGAATGAATTGTTCTTCGAATCAACCCCACTCGTGCTCGTGGATGGAGTACCCGTCTCGGATATCAACTCGATCATCCGGTTCGATCCGCTCAAAATGAAGAAAATGGAGATCATGACAAAAAGATATTTCCTGGGCGACTCCCTGTTCAACGGTATCATCAGCTACCAGACCTATACCGGAGACCTCTCCGGCTTCCCCCTGGCCCCCAATGCCTATATCCTCGACTATGAAGGACTACAGCTCCAACGCGAATTTTATTCGCCCGTCTATGACACGCGCGACCGGCAAAACAGCCGTATCCCCGATCTGCGCAACGTCCTATACTGGTCCCCGAACATCCTGACAAATACACAAGGACGGCAACAGATGTCCTTTTATACCTCGGATGCCCCTGGAAGGTATTCCGTTATCATACAAGGGATGACCGCCGGAGGGAAAGCCGGAACCAGCACGACTTTCTTCAATGTACAATCGTCATCCGCAAAAACTCCCTAAAGACACAGACTCTACCCTTCCGGGAATTACGGCTAAGAATAAACCCTTATATGCGGTCAGAAAAGCCCATGCCGCGGCAATACAGCAGGGGACCAACCGTTAAACCCATGCCCGGATCTATTAATCGAATAACTGTGACGTGCTCCCCAACATACCCTACACGACGCCGTCATATTGAAACAGAAAAAATATGAGCACCGATAACTTTATCCCTTCCGATACTCAATTGCCCGTCCTATCCGGCAAATACCCGTTACGTATCCTGCTCGCGGAAGACAACGCCATAAATCAACAGCTAGCCATGATCATTCTTACCCGGATGGGGTATGAACCCGACATCGCCGTCAATGGAAAAGAAGTACTGGACAAGATCCGCAACGAACATTTCGATCTTATCTTCATGGATATACAAATGCCCGAAATGGATGGACTGGAGGCGACCCGCCGGATCCGCGCCACCCACGCGGTACAACCCCTGATCATAGCCATGACCGCCAACGCTACCCGGGAAGACCGCGAAGAATGCTTCGCAGAAGGAATGAACGACTACCTCAGCAAACCGATCAACCTCGACGAACTCGTCAATATGCTGGAAAAATGGGGCCGCCTTCACTGCCTCTCCCCCCGTAACAGCGATTAAATGGGATATTTATTCAGATCACGGAAGAAAAATAAAAGGGTAAAAAAGGGTTGGTCATCATGTAAAAAGACAGGACAAACCCTTTACCAGCAACGATTTCAGCATTTCCACCCCCCCGTTGACGCCATAAAAAAGGACTAAACTCATCTTGTCCACCAGGTTAATAGGGTCTATTTTTGTGTAACAATTCGGATGATTGCTTCCCCACTTGCTTCCGCCATCATCTTTTAACGACTTCTTGCTCCGCCATCCCGCTTCGCCATCATCACACGATCTGCCTGCCGCCGACAATTTTTTTAATCAATCGTAAAATCTAAAATAATATAGTATGAACACTAATTTCGTAAGCACCCGTGTAGGCAAGGCGATCTCTGTAGCCGTAGCAGCCGTTGTTATCCTCGTTAGCAATCCTTTCAGCAGCCAGGCCAATGGCGGTGGCGTCAATAATAAGAAAGCCTCCCTGACCGATGGGCAGGTATCCGTTAAATACCTGGGAACCAATGACAATAACGTCATTTTCAAGGTGGAATTTGAAAACCCCACTGCCGAAAAATTCTGGCTGATCATCAAGAACGACGCCGGTGACGTCATCTACCACCAGCAGTTCTCCGATACCCATTTCACAAAATCCGTTTTCTTCCAGAATACAGATTCCGAAATGCGCCCTACGTTCGTGATCCGCAACGGCAACAACGAGATCGTCCGCCAGTTCTCCGTGAACAGGACCCTGACCGAAAGCACCGTCGTAACAAAATTATAGTCGTAACAAAGTTATAAATGCAAAGGGCCGCGGAATAACCGCGGCCCTTTAATTTTTTTATGTCTCTTCTATTTCTTTGCTTCTTCCGCCTTCCTCCACTTCGTTCCATTGATGGACCCGCTCCGGTTCCCGCAGGGATCGGTCACCAGGAAAAAACTCAGATAACCATCTTCGACCGTATACCGATACACACCCTCCCCATCCGGACAGTAATACTCCCCGGCAAAATCCGTGATCTTAAGCGTATCCTTTGACGTCTTGAACAACGAACGCACCACCAACTCCCCGGAACTGGTAGTACAATAGCTGGTATCCGTACCAATATGCATGGTCAGCGTATCATGCAGGGCATCCAGATAAAGCTTCCAGGACGTACCCTGAAGAGATTGCGCCTGCCCACGGCTCGCAACGGCGCATAAGAACACAACAAGAGAAAAAGCTACAAACTTTCGCATAGAAGATATTTTGCCGAATTTACCGCAATCCTCTCAGATACCCCAGCATATCCTCCTGCAACCCCGCATTAACTTTTTGTAAACGCCCCATACAATACGCCCGCAGCTCCTCCCACTTATAATAAGGTCCCGTGACTCCAGCGCCTTTGCTCTCCGCCGGCACCCTGCCCGCAGTTTCCCCCAACGGCAACCGCACCTCCCGCTCATTTAACAATACCTTTACCAGCCAGTCCTTCCCATTACCATATAGTATCCATTGAATGTTTGCACTTAGCGGAATGACCTCCGCCGCCTGCCAGTGATCTGCATATTGATAGACCGAACCACAACCAACACTCGCCGACGGGATCCCCAGCAACGCCGCAAACGGGGCGATCGCCTCCGCATGCGTAAACCGCAGAACGGCATCAGGACCCCCTCCCCCTACCGCCCTATCCATCACCCGGACAAGATCCGCCAGCAACGGCGCCGCCACCTTCACCTGGATACCCAGGGGATCCGCCGCAGGCCCCTTCTCCAGGAAATCCTGCGCCCCCGACCGGAAATCCTCCCAGGCCAGCGCCTTCCTGCTAAAGGCAAGCCCTAGATCGATACTGTCCTTCGTATACCCACGCTCCGCCATTTCCCCCGACAACGAGAACTGCACGGAATAGAGATCATACAGCTCATCGGCAAAGGCGACCTCCTCCCCCTCCTTCCAACCCGCCCGGAAAGACGCCCGGAAGATCCGGGAACCCACCTCCTCCGCCGCCGCCCTCGTCCGCCCATCCCGGACCAGCGAATCCATCGCCCTCTTCAAAACAACCCCCTTCTTATACCGTTGATAACCCGGCGAAAGATCATAGAAACGTAATATGGCGTCCAAAGAATCCGCCGTCCTCATCCATCGCCTCGCACCGGTATACCAACCGCCATACGAATGCAAAAAGGCATCCGCACTCTGCTGCGTCCTCACCTTATAGGTCACCTGTACATCCAGCCCCCTCCCGGTAAAAGCATCCTTATAATTGTACAACACCCGCTCCCCGATCGCCCGCTGCTCCTCCGCACCCAACAGACTGATGCGCTCATATTTCCCCTTCTCAAGACCAACCAGCCGCTCCACCATGACCCGGACCCGCTCCCCGGTATCCGTTAAGGAATGACTCCGGGCCGCAGCATCCAGGATCTCCAGCACATGCGTATCGGTCCCTCCCTTTGTAAGGAACCGCGCCCCATGCCGCCCCACATAATTGACAAATACCGGCCGGTAACCCGCCGGCGCCGGAGTATACGGAACATGCGGCGGCACATACGGCGTCTTCGTCCCCAGGTACAGATCCTGCGCACCCGTCCGCCAACCCATCCCCATCAAAAAAATAAATATCCCTGGCAAAAAATTGAATTTTCTCATACACATGCTACGTTTCCTGTTTGCAAAACCTTTTCAGATCCAACCGCCTATTTCGAAGAAAGACTCGAAGTAAAATGCTGGTTGCCCGTTCCATCGGAAGGATATGCGCCCATATCCACATTCGGATCCAGGGTGGTCGCACCATAATCGCCCCCCTGCGGCACGGTCCGCTGCGCCTTGAACAGACTCGCATTCCCCTTATGATACGCGGGACTGCTCTGCAACAGGCTGAAATCATAATTTGCATCGGTGACGATCCCCATGGGCATCTGCGCCGCGGATAAAGGAGGAGTAAGGGGGCTATAATCGAACTGATCGACATCATAAGCCTTGAACCGGGGGTTGTTATCCTTCGGAGTGGCGCTCATAATGTCCCCGCTCTGCCTGGTCGCAACCCCATCCACCGTATAGAATTGGCTGAGGATATACTGGGCATCGCCATAAAAGAACTGGTTGTTATACGTCGTATTGACGACATCCGCATCGGGCGTGATCCGCATCCCGAAACGACAGTTGATGATGACATTGTTATAGATCTTGCCCTGGGCGCCCTTCTCATAATCGATCGATCCGCCACGCCCAGCCTTCAGCTGACGAAACCCGCTGTTCAACATGGTATTGTTATACAGGTAGGTCTTGTTCTCGATAGGACCGCCGCCGCTGTTGGATACCTTGAAGGCATTGGTGGCCGCCCCGATGACGAGGTTATAGGCGACATCACCCACACAGCCATTCTTCAGGTTCAACCCCTCCCCTCCCGTCGTACCACAATCCTCAAACGTATTACGCATGACGCTGACATGCCCGTGCAACAAACGCATGCCGTCATCCGCCGTCCCAAAGATCCAGGAATCCTCGATGATGACATTCCCATCGATATTGGTATAGGAAAGACTGTTACGGGGATCGCCGGCCGCAAATACATTGGGGTCGGCCTGCGCACCCGCCGGACCACCCGCAAACTCGATATGCGTCCACTTAATGACGACATCGCCGCTGGTCTCCCCACACTGGATCCCGCCCCAAAGCCCCTTGCCGATGCTGGCCGCGTTGCGCTGCGCATCCGGAACGCTAATAAAATTATTGTTCACCGAAGTGCCCAACGAAATAAACGTCCCGTTACAGGTGATCTGGGGACTGGTAGCCGTCGTCTTCCCATCCCCGATAGCAAGCAGCCGGGCGCCTTCCTGCATCAGCAGCGTGTCTCCCTGGTTGATCGTAATATCGGACGAAAAATAATAGGTCTTCCCCGAAAGTAAAGTACCCTTCACCGTCCCCGTCAGCGTATCGCTGGTGATCGGATGACTGCCGGATACGACGGCAATGCTGACATTCAGCGTCTCTGCCTTATGACAGGCGGCCAGCGACAACACAAAGGCCGCCAGGATACCTGCTTGCATAAAAGTATGTTTGGTAAACATGATAGGAATGTTTTTGCGATTTACAATTTGAATTTTACACCCAACAGATAGTTGACCCCATACACATCCTTCCGGAAGGTCAGGTCCTTGCCCACCGTCTGGTAAGGAGCATAGCTCGCCACCGCCCCCGGTGTATACGGCTGCCGTATCTCCAGCTGGTAAGGCGTATTCAGAAGGTTATTCACCTTGGCATAGATATACCAGCGATGCGCCACCCGCTTCTCCACGGAAAGATCCAGCTGCTCAAAATCCTTCTGCCAGATGTCATAGTTGTAGAACTGGGACACGGTATTGATCCTCCGGCTTGTATACTGGAAAGCAAGCTGCGCATTCAACCCGAGCCGGTTGTCATCCTTGAACAACAAAGAGAAATTGGCGATATGCCTGGATTGTCCCTGCAACGGACGCGTCTGGTTCGGATACTCGGTCTTGGTTCCGCCGGTAATGGGAAAATCATGCTCCTTGGTAGTGGTGATCTTCGAATCGGTATAGGTATAGTTCGCCTTTATACCAAACGACCTCCAATACTTGGTGATATCCAGCTCAGCGCCATAATTCGTGGCATTCCCGAAGTTCTGGGGGATATAATAGGTCATGTTACTGGAACTGATCGTGGCAAGAGGATCCGGCGCATTGGTGATCGAATACTCGATGGGATTGTTCAGCTTCTTATAAAATACACCCACCAACAGCTGATCGAGCCCCTTCGGATAATACTCATACCGCAGATCGAAATTGTCGGCCGTAGTCCTTTTCAGATGAGGATTCCCCTTCTCGGTCTGACCGGATTCCTGGTCGAGCAGCGTATGCGGAATGACCTCATAGAAATTAGGCCGGCTGATAGCCGAATAATAGGAAATACGCAACGCCTGCTTCCGCCCCAGCGAATATTTGATATTACCGCTGGGCAGCACATCATAATAATAGATATCCCCCGTCTTGCCCGTCACGGTCTCAGGGACAAAACTATTCCAGCTAAGGTCCGTATGCTCATACCGCGCACCACCCGTGATAAGGAAGGCCCCCGCATCGATCTTAGCCATGGCATAACCGGCCGCGACCTTCTCCTCCGCGGTATAGTTCAACGCATTGTCGGAAGTGCCCTGCCCGTTAAACACATCAAAATTATTCTGGCCGGCATTGCCGTTATAGACCTGGCCGCCCGGATCAGGCCGCAGATCGTATTCATCATAAGCGCTGGTCCGGTGCTTGTCCCGGTACATGCCGCCGATCGACCAATCCACTTTGGCAGCGGCGATCCGGCTCCGGTAAGTCAAATTGAGATAACCGCTCTTGTCCTCATCCGTACTATGCGTGAACTCCCGCGTAGACTCCTCCAGCGTGGCAGGATCGGGCACCTTTGCACCGGTAACGGGATCTTTCTGTACACCACCGTCATAATTGAGGGTGGCCTCATCCGGCCGGTTGAGCGTCGCCCTGGAATACGCCGCCGTCCAGTCGATCAAAAAGTTATCGCCCAGCTCATGCCGCCCCTTCAACGTATAATTGGAGATCTGCTGTACCTCATGCAGATCCCGGTAACTGTTGCTGACCCGGCCAAAACCAGGCCCTACCCGGTTCAGTTCCAGGTTGGTATCCGATATGCTGCGGAACTCCTCCCGCATCAGGTTCATATAGGCGCCATAAAAGCTGATGTTGTTCCTGGCATCAAGCCGGTAATCCAGCCGGAGATGAGCCCCGCTCCGCTGCTGCTGGATGGAAAAATGCCTGTCTGCCACACTCGCCAGCTGCACCCCTCCGTCAACTACCTGGTCCGGCTGCCCGAAAAGGACCGAATGCACGTTCCGGTAATTGTTCTGAAAACTTCCCGCGACCATGACCCCCAAATGATCCCCAAACAAACGACCGCCCAACGATAAACCCAATACCTCCCCAAAAGGATTGTGACTGATGCTATGGCTAAAGGCGCTGTTGGGGAAATCTTTCATCGTGGCCACATAATTGGGGCCATTGAGCTCCCGCGGAGAATATTTTAAGCTGGGACCCGCATCGAATTTGGAAAAATCCTGCTTAAAGAAATCATTGGCATAACCCAGGGCCGCATTGGCATTCACACTGAACCTGGCCGGTGCATCCTTCATGACCATATTCACGGCGCCCCCGATACCGTCGGCCTCCATATTCGGGGTCAGCGACTTAAAGATCTCCAGCCGCTCCAGCATGTCCGCCGGGAAGATATCCAGGGGCACATACCGGTTCTTGTTGTCCGGACTGGGGATCTTGATGCCGTTCACCAAAGTATAGATATAACGCTTCTCCATACCCCGTATGATCACATACTGCGCCTCCCCATTAGTACTGCGCTCAAGAGTGACCCCCGAAACACGCTGGGCCGTACTGGCTACCGTCAGGTCCGGAGATACTTCGATGGCCCTCGCAGATAAAGAATTTTGTACGATGTCCGCCCGCCGGTCGGCCAGCTGGGAAGCCCGCTCCGTACCCCGGCCCGATCCCGCAGCCGTAACACTCACCGCCGCCAGCTCCTTCCTTTGTATCTCCAGCATAGCGGATAATGCCAGCCCCTTTCCATCGGCCAGATCCATCTCCTCGGCAAACCGCTCGTATCCCACGACCTTGACGGACACCTCATAATGCCCCGCCGCGATATGCCGTAAAATAAAACTGCCATCCAGACCGGATAGCAAATGAAGATCCCGTTGTTTGGGGGTAGACCCCTTTGCTGCAATTTCAATGCTCGCACCCGGTAACGGTTCTCCGGTCTTCTTATCCGTCACGGTCCCATGGAGTACATCCGCCGTCTGCGCAGAGGCCGCCGCCCAACCCGCACATCCCATGATCACCAGGAAAAATAATCGCTTCATAATAAGCTGGTTTTAGTTTTTGCAAATGTGCAGTGTCGCCGGCCGGAGAAGAAAAAACAGGAGTAAACAAAACGACAACAGCCATTTCCGATGCGTAGACGCAACAGCAGCAGCGTTAACATGAAGCGTATAATAGCTTGAAGATCAAAGTATATTTATGAAACCGACCCTCCATTACGAAATTGTTACCAACCCCTCGATCCTACAGGAACTATACGGCATGAACAAAAGCCGTCAGACTTTCCTCCGCACTTAAATTCAATTTCTTCTTCAGCCGGTAACGGCTTACCCGGAGACTGTCCTGCGAAATGCCCAACAAAGTGGCGACATCCCCCGAATTGAGGTTTAATTTGATCAGGGCCAGCAACCGCAGATCATTCGCCGTCAACTCCTCGCTCCGCTGCTTCAAATGATCGAAGAACTGCTGATGCACCTGCCCAAAAGTCTCCCGGAACTCATCCCAGTACTGGTCATGATTAAAATTCTGGTTGATCTGCTGGATAAGCTGCTGCAATTGCTTTTTCTGATCCCGCTTGTCCTCCTTCACCAGGAAGCTCAGCCGGTCACGCAGACTCTCCAGCAGCTGGTTCTTCTGGATCACATGCAGGGTATAGGTGGTAAGCCCCTTCCGCCGGACCTCCAGCTCCTGTACCAGCTTCCCCTCCTCCAACTGCCGGCTGGCCAATTCCGCCTGCATCACGACCCGCTCACTACGGATCTTCATCCGCTGCCGGCTGATGGTCACCCAACCCAGCACGATAAGCAGGATGACGACGACGATAACGGACAACGTTATGATAAAGGTGATGTTCCGGTCATTCTCCAGCTTGACGATCTCGTCATTCTTCTTATCGATATCGAACAGGACACTGAGAAAGGCCGTCTGCCTGTTGTTCTCCTTGGAATAGACATCGATGGTGGATCGGCGGGACAATTCGAGATAATGATAGGCGCTGTCTTCCTGGTGCAGAAGATCATAGGCCTTTCCCAGATCCCGGTAGGCAGCTCCCTTCTCATAAAGATCATTTGTCTTTTCCGCCAGGGCCAGCGCCTTCCCCGTCTGTACGATGGCCTCCCGGTACCGCCCGGTCTTCCGGTAGATATCCCCCAGGTTGTTGACGACCTCGATACTGGCAACTTCCTCACCCGCCTGCTCATACAGATCCAGCGATAGTTTGAAATAATACCAGGAAGAATCATAGCGCTCCAGGTCCTCATAGATACTCCCCATATTCTCATAGATCTTGGCCATCCCCTGCTTATGCGAGATCCGGCTATACTGCTGCAAAGCCATCCGCTGAAAATAAAAGGCGCTGTCATACCGCTGCCGCTTCTCATACAAATGCCCGATCCGGCCATAGGTATCGGCCATCCCCCCGATATTCCCCGACGACTGATAGATCCCAAGGGCCTCCTCGTATTGCGTCCAGGCCAGCGGCGTCTGCCGGTTATAATAATAAAGGATGCCCATATCGTTCAGATTGGCAGCTATCCGCTCCCGGTCACTCACGGCACGGAACAGCTTATCCGCCTGCCCGTGAAAATCCAACGCCTGCGGAAAGTTTCCCAGGTAATAACAGATCTGCCCCATCTGCTGCAGACAGATACCGGTGCCAAGACGATCCTTCTTGGCGATCGACTGACTGTACATCTCCTTCAATAATAAAAAGGCGCTATCGGGGAATTGCTTGCTGAGCCGCTCCGTATAGACAAGTTCCGCGGAAGAACCCTCCTGCGCCCCCTGCGCCCGCAAAACCGCCGGACAAAGGACGCTGGCACTGAGCAGCAGGGCTAAACCAAAAAAATAATACATATGATTGGGGTGACGGCAAAGGTGCGCGTTTAATGTTACGTAATTGTTAACCCGTACTTCCATCGTCCACCGTTCCATCCCCCCCTTTCACCGGCATTTCCGGGAAAATTACCGCTTCCCGGTTGTCCCACCGGCAATAAGCCGGTACCTTAGTATCCAATTCAACCAACAAATTCCCACATGGACAACACTACGATCACGGCCAACGGCACCCTGCCCATCAATACAACCGCAACCGGCAGCAGCGCCAACGGCCAGGCAACCGGCACCCCCGCCCTCCTGGTAGAAGGGCTCAACGTATTCTATGGCGCCTTTCAGGCCGTCAGCAACGTCGCCTTCGACGTTCAGCCGGGCGAGATCTTCGGCATGCTGGGTCCCAATGGCGCAGGTAAGACTTCCACCCTCAGCGCCATAGAAGGCCTGCTAAACCCTTCCTCGGGAACGATCCGCGTCGCCGGCTTTTCGACACGCGAAGAACCCCGGTTTGCCCGCGCCTGTATGGGCGTGCAATTACAAGCCACCAGCTTCCAGCCGGAACTGACGGTATCGGAGATCCTTCAATTATTTTCAGGTATTTATGGAGTGGACCTGAGCAGAGAACAGGTAATGGGCGTCCTGTCCGAAATAAACCTGCGGGAATTTGCAGATCGCCGCTTTGGCCAGCTCTCCGGCGGTCAGCAACAACGGATCTCGCTCGTCATCGCCACGATCCACAACCCCCGGCTCGTCCTGCTCGATGAACCCACCACGGGCCTCGACCCCCAGTCCCGCCGCCAGCTCTGGCATAGGATCGAGGCAATGCGCGACAAAGGACACGGCATCCTCCTCACCACCCACTCAATGGAAGAGGCGGAATCGGTCTGCGACCGCATCGCGATCATCGACCACGGAAAGATCCTCACCATCGATACCCCCCAGGCGATCATAGACAATAACCGCGACCGCCCCGAGGTCATCGCAGCCTCCCGTAAAGGAAAGATCACCCTGGAAGACGTATTCATCGGACTCACAGGCACCGCCATCCGCTCCTGAACAGACAACCGGAAACCCCGGCAAAAAATAGATTATTTAAAAATCACGATCATAAATAACAATATATGTCCACCACTACCACATCGATCGCAGACAACCGGACCACTACCTGGCCCGCCGCTGCTACCCCTTCAATAAATATCCCTTCCCCCTCCTCCGTATTCGCTACGCTCCTCCGCTCCGACCTGCGGACCCAATGGCGCAACCGCCGCGCCTCCGTTATGGTCGTCCTCCTGCCCCTTATCATCCTCGTTTCCTGGAAAGGACTGGTAGACAAGCTGGGCGGAGCCTTCGTCCTCTCCAACTGTATCACGATCGGCCTCACCGCCATCGGGCTCATGGGCTATTCCAATTCGATCGCCCGCGACCGCGACAAAGGCATTTTCCAACGCCTCCGCGTAGCGCCGGTACCGAGCTGGGCCGTCATGGCAAGCCGTATCACGGTCCAATTGATCATGATCATGATCCTGACCACCCTCGTCTTCATCTTTGGCGCTCAGATCGACCATATCTACCTTACCGCCACCGGGTATATCTTCGGCTTCGCCATGTCCATCGTCGGCGGTGCAGTATACCTGGGCCTCGGACAGGTCGTCGTAGGACGGATCATGAACCCCGAAACTGTCAACGCGACCTCCCGGCTGATCTACATCGCCTTTATCATGATCGGGATGTTTGGAGAATTGGGCATGCTGGGTAAAGAGATCGGCGAGATGGTAAAATATTCGCCCTACGGCACGGTGAAACGTATCGTTTCCGCCGGCCTGACACCGGGTACCTGGAACACAGATACTTCGATCTCACTCGCGATCACCCTCGGCTACACGATCCTGTTCACCTGGCTGGGTATCAAATGGTTTCGCTGGAGCAGCCGCTAAAACTGGAAATAGATAAAGGAACTGCTGCTCGCCTGGCTAAGGATCAGTAAGATCACCATCGAAGACCACAACAGACCGGTCACCCACCAGGGAAGCCGGTAGGCCGCATCCAATATCCGGGTATTACGCATCACCCAATGCGCGACGAGCATAAGAGAAATGATGACGGCAATCTTGATCATCGCCAGGGTGGTAAGCAGCGGCGTTCCCCCATGAAGGACCCCAAACATGGAGCCAAGGATCTTACCCGCCCCGCCAAACGTAGAAGATCGAAAGAATACCCAGGTGATATCCACCAACAAAAAGGTAAATAACGCATAAGGCCAGCTGCCCCGCCCCGTAGCGGAGATACCCATTCGCTGCGGAGCCGGCATGGGCACAGGCGCCAATCCATTATCTCCCAATCCTACCAGCGAACCATCGGGCACCACCGCGAGACGCGCCTGCCGCCGGTCCTGGAAGAACTTCTCTACCCACAGATAAAGCCCATGCAACCCGCCCCAGGCGACAAAGGTCCAGTTGGCGCCATGCCAAAGGCCGCCCAGCAACATGGTCAGCATAAGGTTGATATAGGTCCGGATGGCGCCCTTTCGGTTACCCCCCAACGGTATATATAAATAATCACGCAGCCAGGAAGATAAGGTGATATGCCACCTCCGCCAGAAATCGGAGAACCCGATGGCCGCATAAGGGAACCGGAAATTCTGGGGCAACACAAACCCCAGACACAAAGCCGCCCCGATGGCACAGGTGGAATACCCCGCAAAATCAAAAAAGATCTGCCCGGTAAAGGCAAACATACCCATCCAGGCATCCATCGACGGAAGGATTCCCGGCGAATTAAAGACCGCATCGGCAGAAGCGGACAACATACTATCGGCCAGCACGACCTTCATAAACAACCCCAGTGACAAAAGAAAAAGCCCATCCGTCAATTGCCGCCGCGTCGCTACCCGCGGTGTCTCGAACTGGGGAACAAGCTGCGGAGGACGAACGATCGGACCGGCCACCAGGTGCGGAAAGAAAGTGACGAACAACGAAAAGTCAAGCATCGACCTGACCGGCCGGCTCTCCTTCTTGTACATGTCGATGGTATAACACAAGGTGGTAAAAGTATAAAAAGAGATCCCCGCCGGCAAAATGATGCTCGGCTTCGCCGGATGATAGTTGACACCAAACGCATTCACCACATGCACAAAGTTCTCCAGCAGGAATCCACCATATTTAAAAAAACAAAGCATCCCGAGATTGCCGATCAGGCTGATGACAAGCAGGACCCTCTTCTTATGGACGTTGTTCTGGGTATACAAGGCCCTCCCCACAAAATAATCCACCACGGTCGATAACCACAACAAAAGGATAAAGGGAGGATTCCACGCAGCATAAAAAATATAGCTGGCCAGCAGCAGATTGATCTTCTTCATCTTCCAGGAAAAAGGAAGATTGTGCAGGATCAATACGATGATAAAGAAGGCAATAAAGGTGTAGGAGTTAAATACCATAACGTCAGTTAGTAGATGAATGCATTAAATATCTATTATTCGACAAAGGACCGCGGCAGCTCGGTGATCAACGCCCTGGTGTACGACACGGCATCGGCAGGCGCCAGATGCGACCACTCGGGACAGACAAAATGATCGGTAGCCGGATAATCGGCATAAAAAACCCCCTTACACTGCGTGGCCGTCAGCAAAGGATCCCAAAGCCTCTCCCGGGGAACGACATGCTGCTCCGCCTGCAAAAAAAGCCCGCTGGAAGGAGTGCGCACAAACACGACATCCCCGCCCCGGGCACGGATCTTATTAACGGCCGTTCTTACCTCCTCCATGATGCCGGGCACGGGATTGGTCTTCGGACGCGGCGCATTCTTCTGCAGGTTCATTATAAAAAGCCATATATTCTGCACCCGGTGCTGCAAACTGGTGTCCGCAACAAACCTGTCCGACATCGTATTCTGACGCGAAAACCTTGTCACCTCAAAATCCATCGGAAACGTAGGAAATACAAATACACCCGGCCGGTCGGGCAAATGCAGCTTCTCCAATCCGGCATTCAACGAAAGAGAATATTCATCCAGGAAGACAAACCTCGATTCCAACGCATGATCCAATGCAAAGCTGGCCCGCTGCGCCGGCGTACGCGACTTGTAATAAGCATTATACTCTACCTGCCGGTCGTCCCCTGCAGGCGTAGAAAAGAACAGGATCTCCGTCACATCCACCACCAGCTTTCCCCTGAACTTCGGATCATTACCCAGATCAACCAACGTGGGCACAGGAGTGCTCCCCTCCGCCGCCAATTGAATAGCATGCCGCCCCGTGACCTTCTCCCAGGTAGGAATATCCAGGTCATACTTGATCCGGGACGAACCGATAAAGACCGTCGCCTTATCCGAAGGCTCATAGACCATCCCCCGCTTGTCCGCCCATAACTCCTTCCCATTATCATAAGAAAGGACGACCCCACTCTGCCGCAGATAAAACTCCCAGCCACCAATGACAATAATGACCAATAGGACCGTCAATAAGGCGGCCCTGGAAAGAGGATTCGAGGACATTCACTTAATATTTAATATGATAAATAGGGGCATTCGTCATTCCATAGTCGGAAGCACAGGATTATAGTCAAGGAAAGGTAGGGTTGCTAGACAGAGAGCTTCTACGGGTAAGCACGGGTAAAAATATAGATATTTTTTTTAATAAACAATCCCAATATCATGGTATTTATTCTGAACGCAAACTCCGGATCGGATTGGCAATGGCTGCCTTCACCGCCTGGTAACTAACGGTTAGTAACGCGATAAGGACCGATACGATCCCCGCCAGCAAAAAGACCCACCAGTGGATCCCTACCCGGTATGCATATCCCTTGAGCCAGGCATACATGGCCATCCAGGCCACAGGAGCCGCAATACTAAAAGAAACCAGCACCAGCGCAAGAAAATCCCTGGAAAGTAAGGCGGTAATACCCATCACGAAGGCGCCCAACACCTTCCGCACACCAATCTCCTTGATCCGGTTCTCGGCCGTATAGGTCGCCAGCCCAAACAATCCCAGACAGGAAATAAAAATGGTCAACCCCGCAAAAAGACCCGCCAGCGTACCCGTCCGCTTCTCATCCTGGAACTTCCGGGCATAATCCGCATCGACAAAATTGTATTCGAACGGATACTCGGGATTGTACTTCTTAAAAATAGCCTCGGCCCTTTTCAGATTGTCCGCCGTGGAATGATCCCCATTCAGCTTGAAGTTGATGATGTTAAACCACCCCTTAGACCCCTCCACCACCATTGGGTTAATAGGCGAATACGGAGACTCCAGGATAAAATCCTTAAAAACGCCCACTACATGCCAGGTCACATCGCTATACTTGATGAGCTGCCCGATCGGGTCCTTAAAATGCATCGCCTTCACCGCCGACTCATTCAACAACAAAGCCGTCGAATCGGTAAGATATTGCCGCAGATCGAAGTCCCGGCCCTGAACCAGCTGCAGCCCGGCCGTCTTTACCAATCCCTCATCCGCACAAAAAACGACAAAATCGGTCTTGTCATTCGGATCCTTCCCCGCCCACTCAAAACCCCAGGTATCGCTGGTCCTGTTGGTCAACGCCGCATTGGTCCGGCATACGGAAGTCGCCGCCCCGGAGGATAATAACTCCTGCCGGATCAGCTCATATTTCGCAGGGATATCCCCCGTTAAATAATGATAGACCAGCCGGTCCCTGTCATAACCGGCCTCCCGGTCACGCGCATGGTCGATCTGCTGCTTGACGATGACCGTACAGATGATAAGGATTATCGCAAAACTAAATTGAATGACGACCAGGACCTTCCTCGGGGTGATCAATGCATGCGCCGCCTTAAAAGAACTTCCGTGTAGCTGCTTCGCCACGCTCCACGTCGTTCGGAACCCAGGGGTTCCCTTCAAAACCTTTACCGGCTGAAAAGAAGAAAGGAAGAAAGCCGGATAGCTGCCGGCCAGCAAACCGGTAAATACGACAAAACCCAGCCCGGCGAGCCAAAATCCCGCACTCCCAAAAGGCACATGCAGGTGCTTATCCGTCAACTGATTAAACCCCGGCAACGACAATAACACGATGCCGAGTGCAAGAACCCCCGCCATCAGCGACAACAGGATCGACTCCCCGATAAACTGCGCGATCAGGGTGCTCCGCGGCGCCCCTACTACCTTCCGGATTCCCACCTCCTTGGCCCGCTTCTCGCTCCTGGCCGTACTCAGGTTCATAAAATTGATACAGGCTATAAGCAGGATAAAACCCGCAACGATCCCAAACAACCGCACAAACTCGATCCGCCCACCATCTTCTGCCGCTCCATCAAACCGGGAATATAACCTCCACCGGTCCATGGGATAAAGGAACATCTCCCACTTCTTATCTTCATCCTGGTACTTTACCTTGAAATGCAGGACCTTCGGCGCCACCTGGGCAAGGCTCACCCCCGGCTTCAACAACACATAGGTCCGCGTGGAATTATTCCCCCAATTGACATCATCCTCCCCCCGCTTCCGCATATAGGACCAGGGCAGAAGATACCTGAAATTGAACCGGCTATCCTCCGGCAGATCCTTTAAGATCCCCGTCACGGTAAAATTATCCTTGTTGTCGATCTTGATGATCTGCCCCATGGCCTCCCCCCGGCCAAACAAGGTTTTGGCAAGGGACTCGGTGATGACAATGGCATGGTTGTCGTTCAGGACCGTCCGGGCATCCCCCCGCAATAATGGGAAAGTAAAGACCTGTAAAAAAACGGAATCAACCATATTTCCCACCACCGTCAGCCGCTTCTCGCCTACACTAAATAAAAGATTGCTCGACCAGTTCACCCGCACGGTATGCTCCACCTCCGGCAGATCCCGCTGCAACGCGGAAGCCAATACCTTGGGAGTGGTATTCCAGCAATGCAGCTTCCCGCTGAAAACAGCCCGGTTCCAGGTCTCATAGATCCTGTCCTTCTTCTCATGGAACCCATCATAACTCCATTCACTTTGGATCCATAACAGGATGAGAATGGCGCTGGCCATCCCGATCGCAAGCCCGGTAATATTGATAAAGGAAAAACCCTTGTTTTTCCAAAGATTCCGAAAGGCGACTTTAAAGTAATTTTTTAGCATACAATCCTAATGTCGCCCCCACAGATCAATATGTTGCATACTTTTTTCCTACCTTTTGCAGGTTTCTTAACAAGAAAAGCCAAACCTTTCTGCCCTTTATTCCGTTTATACACCATAAAATACCCAAACAATGAAGAATTTAGCCTGGATACTGGCCGCCTTCCTCTCCCTGCCGGGACTGCACTCGGCCGCGCAATCAAAAAAATACCCCGATCCGCCCGTCGCCACCCCCCGGACCACCTGGCCCGTGACCTTCACCGCGGCCGAATGGAAAACCCGGCTTACCCCGGATCAGTTCTATATCCTCCGGGAACAAGGGACGGAAAGAGCCTTCACCGGCAAATATGACCACTTCTACCAGAAAGGGACCTACTACTCCGCCGCCACCCTCCAACCGGTCTTTAGCTCGGAAACGAAATTCGACTCCCATACCGGCTGGCCCAGCTTCTTCGCCCCCATCACCCCCGATGCCGTCCGGCTCGTAAAAGACAACAGCGATGGCATGGAAAGGATAGAGGTGGTGGACAGCAAGAGCGGCTCCCACCTGGGCCACGTCTTCGACGACGGTCCCTCCCCCACCGGCAAACGTTACTGTATGAACTCCGCCGCCCTTATCTTCGTACCCGACGGCGGCAAACCACCCGTCAATGCAAAAGACGCCCACTAATCAAATTATCTCTATTTCAATATGAAACAATCCCTGTCCACCTTTATAGCCATTTTCCTCCTCGTCGCCTGCGGAAGGACACAACAGGTAGCCATCCCCGTTGGCACCCCGGGAAAAACCTCCGCCAATGAGGCGGTAGCCTATTTCTCGGAAGGATGCTTCTGGCACGCCGAGATCGTTTTCCAAAGCCTGGTAGGGGTCAGGGACGCCATCTCCGGCTATGCCGGCGGCACCGACAAACACCCCGATTATGAAAAGGTATGTACGGGGACGACCGGTCACGCAGAGACGGTACAGGTCATCTATGACCCGGCAAAGATCTCTTATGCAGAGCTGGTAGCCGCCTTCTTCGCCAGCATGGACCCCACCGAGCTGAACCGCCAGGGCAACGACGAAGGCACCCAATACCGGTCTATCGCCTTCTATAGCAACCCCGCCGAAAAAAAGACCATCGAAGACGAGATCCAAAAGGCCTCCAGGAAATATTCAGGAAAGATCGTCACCCAGGTGGTACCCTTCACGACCTTCTATACCGCCGAAGCCTATCACCAGGAATATATAAAGAACCACCCGGAGAACCCCTACGTGGAGAGCGTCTCTATCCCGGACTTTGTCCATTTCAAGAATACCTTTAAAGGAAATTTCAAACAGTAAATAAAAGAGGCCGCCTCAAGATTGAGACGGCCTCTTGCCTGTTTAATTTCTTTTCGATTACCAGCCGATCCCGTAATCCTCTCCGTTATTGCTGCTCCCACCCCATAAGGTGTTATGCTTGGCGTCGATAAGGATCGCATTGATCGGCCCGCTGGTCCGGTCTCCATACGTGGCGATATACCCCATCTTCCGAAGATCCCTCCGGACATAAGGCGGGGTCTCATTACTCAGCAGGATATGACCCGGACGCGGTTGACGGTCTTCCGTCCTTTCGCCGCCCAGTGAAAGCCAAAGCTGATCCGAATTGATATTGGGAGCCTCCGTAGCCTCCTGCACCGTCATTCCAAAATCGACGATGTTCAGGAAGAACTGTAATAAATTCTCATCCTGCGTATCCCCGCCCTGCACGCTGAAACAAAGAAAAGGCTTGCCATCCTTCAGCGCCATGCTGGGCGTCAGCGTCACCCGCGGACGCTTATGCGGCGCCACGACATTAAATGGCTCGATGATGGAATCCAGCACAAAACTTTGCATCCGCTGGCTCATGCCCACACCCGTACGCCCCGCGATACAGGCCGGGTTCCAGCCACCGCTGGGAGTGACGGAGATCACCCACCCATCCTTGTCGGCCGCTTCGATACTGGTCGTGCCCCTCCAAAGACGGTCATGATAAAGGTCTTCATCCACCGGTGCGCCGGGATTGGTATGATCGAAATTCATCGCAAGATCACTGGCATTCGCAGTTGCCTCCGACGTCGAATTCATGGCCCCGCCGGTGTTGGGCGCCCCCCTTCCTCCTCCACGCTGCGGCACGCTCAGACGCGCCCGCTGCTTCAGCAATTCCGTGAACGGATTGGTCCTCCCCTCAAAGGGATAAGGATCGCCGGGAGCCGCCATCGCATCGTTACGATCAAAACCGATCTGCCTGGCCCGCTCCTTTGCATACTCCTTGCTCAATAACCCCTTCATCGGCTGACCGGTAGTGACATAAGGATCGCCATAATAAAAATCCCGGTCCGCAAACGACAGGTTCATCGCCTGGTATAAAGTATGGATATACCGGGTGCTGTTATAACCCATATCCTTCAAATTGAAATTCTCAAGGATATTCAGGGCCTGCAACATCGCCGGTCCCTGCGTCCACTGCTGCAGCTTATAAACCTCATACCCCTTATAATTGACATGCAACGGCTCCTCCTCGATCGGCTTCCACTGAGCCAGGTCCTCCATAGTGATCAGCCCGCCCTGCTCCTGGCAGCCCCGGACATACTCCTTTGCAATATCCCCCTTGTAGAACCGGTCATAAGCCGCCATGATGGCCTCCTTCCGGGTTTTCTTATGCTTGAGGGCATCCTGCTCCGCCTCGATCATCTTATTCAACGTCTCAAGCAGATCCTTCTGCACAAAGACTTCCCCCGCTTCAGGCGCTTCCCTTCTCTCTCCGGGATGCGTAAGGAACAACGCCTTGCTATACGGCCACTCCTTGAGCCGCCGCTTCTGCCCTTCAAAACTATTTGCCGTCTCCGCCTCGATGGCATACCCCTTCGCCATCTCCATGGCAGGCGCCAACACCTCCTTCAGACTAAGCGTGCCATACTCGGCCAGCATATAACAAAGACCGCCCGGCGTACCCGGTGTAACGGCCGCCAAAGGACCATATTCAGGAGGGAAATTATACCCCTTCGATTTAAAAAAGGCCGGCGTTGCGCCCGTCGGGGCCCACCCCAACGCATCGATCGCAATGACCTTCCCCGTTTTTGGATTGTAAATGACCGCCTGCGTCTCTCCACCCCAGCTCAATACATCCCACATCGTACAGACCGCAGCCAGCATACCACAGGCCGCATCGATGGCATTCCCCCCCTTCTGAAAGATCTGGGCGCCGGCCTCGGCCGCCAATGGTTTTCCGGTCACCGCCATCCAGTGATTACCATGCAAAGCGGGTTTCTCCGTCCGTTGTGCGAAGCACAACAATCCATTCGTGCTCATCAAAAGCACCAAAAACAAGTTTGAACGTCTCATTAGCAGAAATTTATAGTTAACTAATTCTTTTTAAAGCTTCCTTCATCCACATCCTTTAGGAATTGGATCAGCCCGGGAAAATAATGCGCCTGGTCATCCCACATATCACAATGGCTCCCCTCAGGGCAGTATACATAGTTCCCCTGCTGCACCTGGTGACTCATCCACTCCATATATTTCGGGTCCATGGTATCATATTCACCCCCGATCGTCAACACCGGCAATTTGAGCTGCGACAGATCCTTCGAACGGTCCCAGGTGATCAGCCGCCCACCGGTCTTGAACTCGCTGGGCCCCTGCATGGTCACATAGATGCCCTGGCTCAGGTGCTTGAAACCCCGCACCAGCGGATCGGGCCAGTCAGCCAGCCGGCATAAATGCTGTTTGTAATATTCGCTAAATACCAGGGACTGATAGACGCTATCCTTATATAATCCCTTATTCTCATACGACTGCAGGGAGTCCACCAGGGACTTGCGCATTTTGGACCGCAATACCCCATTGTATTTCTCATAAGCCGGCATGCTGGCCATCATATTGGAGATGATCAGCCCCTTCATGTTGTCCTGGTATTTCAGGGCATACTCCATCGCCAGGATCCCTCCCCAGCTGTGCCCCAGCAGATAGAAATTATCCTTGTTAAGACCCAGCGCCTGCCGCACCTGCTCTACCTCCTCCACAAAATGCTCCGTCGTCCAGAGACTGCTGTCACCCGGCTGGTCGCTATAATAGGAATCCAATTGATCGTAATAGATAAACTCAATGCCTTCCTTTGGCAGGAAATTCTCAAAAGACTCGAAGAATTCATGGGTGCCGCCGGGACCGCCATGCAGCAGGAGCACCTTTATCCGGGGATTGTTGCCAAACCGCTTGGTCCAGACATGGAATTTACCCTTCGGGGTCTGGATGGAGACGAGCTTTATATTACCGCTCTGTACCCCGGAATCCTGGGCAGCAAAATAATCGGCCAGCTGAGGCCCCCTGGAAGGCTGACCACAGGCCAAAAAACAACATACCGCCAAAAGGGGTATAAAATATTTCATATGCATGTTAGTTTTTGATCCTTTAAAGATAACAACTCCGCCGGTAAGAGAACCAAAAAGCAGAACATGATCAAAATCCGGCAATTATCTGTCAAAATCCGGCAAAAAAAGCCCGACAGCCGAACCAATAAAAAAACTACTTTCACAATTCAATCAATCAGCTCTGTATGGTAAAGAAAATTAACTCCTCCTTTAATGGAAGGACCCTCCTTCTCGTTTTCGTCCTGGTGACAGGAACGATACTGACCTCGAACGCACAAAGACGCGGTTTCGCCCCCCTCAACCTGCCCGATTCCGCCGAAGTGGATTACGAGCTAAAGGACTTCAAATTTACAAGCGGCGAGACCATGCCGGTCCTTCGTCTGCATTATACCACCTTCGGCAAACCCGTAAAGGATAAAAGCGGAAAGGTGATCAATGCCATCTATATTATGCACGGCACCACCGGCAACAGCCACAATTTTGTAAACCAGGGCTTTGGCGGCCAATTGTTCAAACCCGGCCAGACGCTGGATGCCACCAAATACTTTATCATCCTGCCCGATGGCATCGGTCACGGCAAGTCCAGCAAGCCAAGCGACGGACTGCACATGAAATTCCCCAAATACACCTACGACGATATGATCGAGGCAGACTATAAGGTGCTCACCGAAAAGATGGGTATCAACCACCTCCGCCTGATCCTGGGTACCTCCATGGGTGCCATGCATTGCTGGGTCTGGGCCGAGACCCACCCCGATTTCATGGACGCCTGTATGGCCAACGCCAGCGAACCCATCGAGATCGCCGGCCGTAACCGCATCACCCGCTTTGCAGCCATCCAATGCGTCGAAGCAGACCCGGCCTGGAAAGGCGGCGAATATACCGAGCCCCCCGCCGTTGGTCTCCGTGGCGCCTATACCTCCATGTTCTGGATGACCAGCAGCCCCTGGCAGCTGCAACGCCGCGTTCCCACCCGCGAACAGGCAGAAAGGACCTACACAGGCGGCGCAGAGAATTTCATCAAGCACCAGGACGCCAATGACATGATCTACGCCTTCGACGCCTCCCGCTTTTATAACCCCGAACCAACCCTGGATAAGATAAAATGCGTCTTCTACGCCGTCAACTCCGCCGACGACGAATGCAACCCTCCCGAAATGAATGTAATGGAGCCCGCAATAAAGAAAGTACCAAAAGGAAGATATATCCTGCTGCCGACCACCGAAAAAACATCCGGTCACGGCACCCATTCCAACCCCGCCATCTGGGGCGATTATCTAAAAGAATTAATGGCTTCGACCGAACCGGCAAAATAAAAAGGCCAATCACCACATTCCGACGCGCAGCGACTTCACCGTCCTGCGCGTCTTTTTTTCGGCAACCCGGTCTTTTTTTCGGCAGCCCCCAGAACCGAACCCCGGCCCATTCCCGCCTGCCCCATCAACGAAACAGCACAAGCGCAAACCCGATCCGCCCCAGCTTGTCATAAGGAATGACGACTTCATCCGGCGCGATCTGCCGGGATTCCTGGAAACTCAGCGTATTCTTCAGATGCCAGAACAGGATGCCCTGGTCGGAGACAAGCTCTCCCTGTGGATTAATGACCGTAGTAGTAGCATACAGACTCTCCCCATGCACAAAACTATTATAAAGGAAAAAGAGATGACCATTCATGGGAAGGACCATATAAGAGAGATTCGGTGAGTTCAGCTCGGTGACCTGCTCCTTGCTGATCACCCCGCTCCAGGAACTGTCCCCCCGGATGGCCGGAAAATAATAAAGGCTCAGATCCCCCCGCTCATGATCCGGCGGAACATTCATACTCCGGTACCGCGCATACCCCTCCCGCGTCACAGGAGCCGTCCGCTGCGCAATAGCAGGACCGGCAGGCGCCGGGATAGCATTCATCGCATACATCAATGCCGGGTCCCAACCCTGGTCATATTCATCCTCCACATACCAATCCTCAAAAGGCCGCCCATACTCTTTCAAAAGCATAAACCCCTTCCCCGGCACCGCAATAAAATTTTCCTTCACCAGGTTGCCATCCTTCACCCTGCCCCCCGCTACCGTAGCCAGCCGGTAAGAACTATCAAAATCAAAAGCCTTCGAACCCATCGAATAATGCACGACCTGCACATTCTTCAAAGTGGAATAATGAAAATCCGATAACACCCCCGCAACGGCTTCCCCCCGGTCATTATTGATCGAAAGATCCACATCCTCCATCGCCGAAAAAGGCGGCAACGGGATCTCCTTACAAGCCACCGCCGTATCCGTCCCGCTGAAATGAAACAATAAAAAATTGGAATTGGTCCTCGACGGAGCCGTCATCAGCCATTCCCCGTTATTGGCCAGCTTCAACGGACCCTTGTTAAAATCCTCCAGGGGATAATTTGTAAAATCATCCTGGATGGTAGGCTGCGTAATAAAAGGATGATGATATACCCGGCTGGACAATAGCTCCCAGTCGGCATCAAAAAGAAGGGCATGCAATTTTGGGGAAGAAGAAGAAAGAGACTCAAAACCCAACAACAGGATCCGGCTCCTGTCCTCCGACCGCACCAGCAGAAAACTATTCCCCGGCTCATAAAAAGGAAAACCACCCACGATCCGCCCGGCGCCCAAAGGCCGCCCCTCCGGCCCATACCGCTGCAACCATACCCCTACCTTTTTTGTACCGGCCGCCAGCAGATGCACCTGGTCAAAATGATCTTCATCCGCTACCAAATATTCTCTAAGGGGATTTCCCGGATAGGTGAACTCACCGATCATATTCATCAGGTTCATCCGGGAATCATAGACATCAAACGTTCTTTCTTCCGTCTGCGAAGGATCGGATCTGTGACGGATATTCCTCTTCCTGCTGGTTGTCTCCACCCAGTAATAATCGCCCACCTTCGCCACTAACTCCTCCCGGAGGGTGAACCGGTCACTATATGGCTCACAATACAAGACCCGCTGGGAAAAAACTAATGAACTGCTCATCAAAAGACAGGCGCCGGTAAGTATGGTCAACTTCCAGCTCATAAAAACAGCATATCCTAATTTACTAAAAATTAGAACGACTGGATTCTTTCAACGGTTGTTTCTTTATCCCCCTTTTTTATTCGCGTCCATACATTCCATACATACAAAGGAATACCCGCCAGCAATAATACCAGCCCCCAGAACACAACGGTCTCCCCCGCACCGATGATGGCCAGCAGGGAAAACAAAAAGGCCATTACCGCCGGCACGAGCACCCGTACCCAATCACCCCGAGTCATGACCTCCTTCCGGCGGATGACCAGGAGAACATAGGCCGCCGCAACCAATACATAGGGTATCAGAGAGGTCAGGGTCGCCAGCAATAACATGAACTGGAACTGCTCCACCAACCCCTTCGTAAAATTCATCACCATAAACACGGATACCAGTCCGCTGGAAATAAAGATCCCAAGCGCAGGCGTCCCCCTTTTATTCTCCTTCGCAAAGACGGCAGGGAACAGCCGGTCCCTGGCAATGGCCATTGGCACCTGCCCCTGCACCAATATCCATCCGTTCAACGCCCCAAAAGCCGCCAGCACCGCACCCGCCCCCATCCAGTACCGCGCTCCGGAACCCCAAACGGCAACGGCCGCATCCGCAAAGGGAGTGACGGAATGCTGCAGCGCCTTCGGCGGCAATAATCCCATGACGACCATCATGACGACGATATATAAGACGGTCGTGAACAAGGTGCCCCACATGGTCGCCCTCGGAATGGTCTTCTCCGGATCAGCAATATCCGCCGCCGGAATAGTGGCGCACTCGATCCCCAGAAAAGCATATAAGGTCAGCGCAGCACTGCCCGCAATGGCCTTGCTGAGAGAAAAACCGCTGGCATTAAAAGGAACGAAATATTCCCAGTGGATAAAGAAGAACCCGCCGGCCGCCATGACGACCAGGGGCAATAACTTCAGAATGGTTGTCACAAGCTGCACCCGCCCGGTCTCCCGGATACCCATGGTATTCACCCAGGTAAGCAGCCAGATAGCCGCCAGACCGGTAAGAACGGCTACGACGGGATTGATGGCAAGGACCGGGAAAAAAGTGCTGAGCGCACTGACCAGCGAAACGGCGATCGCCGCATTGGACGCCCACACGGAGATCCAATACCCCCAGGCTACGAGGAACCCGGTAAAATCACCAAGACCGGCACGCGTAAAAGTATACGGCCCCCCGCTCACATTCGGTATTAGCTTACTGACATTGCTAAAGACCTTTGCAATAAATAAAGCCCCCGCGGCCGAGAGACACCAGCCCAGCAAACTGATCCCCCCAAAAGGAGCCAGGGCCGATGGCAACAAAAATATCCCCGCCCCCACCATGTTGCCGACCACCAGCGAAGTGGTGGTCCAGATCCCTAATTTATTTTTCAAAAAAAGCCGTTTTTGTGTGGAGGAAAATACGCAAAACACATGTGGGATATCCCATATTTTAAATATAGTCACTATCCGATTCCTGGCCTGGGAAAATCTTTCCGTCCCTGGGAGAAAAACGATCTTACAGGGTCCCCCCTCCTCCTTCTCCTGGCGAAATGTATTATATCTAAATGGCTGACCAGCAACATAAAAATAGAATTCTTTTCAAAAACAAAAAAACACGCTCCCGGCGGCACGCAGCTTGCATTATCCTATTCGGTTTTTCATAGGATATTGGATTTAAAAACGGGCTGTATTTCCATACTGGCCCTTTTTTTTTGCCCTTATTCGAATACGTTCGAAGGCCCGCTTTACCGGCGGCCCCAAATAGCGAAGCCCCTGGAAAGGGGCTCTGCTCTCTTTTACTATCTGTCTGATTATCCTGAAACACTTATTTGCTGAGATATCCGAATATCCCATTGGTCTCCCGGTCCGGACCAGCCGTAAAGAACAGCCAACTCTGACTGATGGTCGTCGCCGTAACGGGAGCAAAACCCAGCGCCCACAACCCGTCGATAACGATCGTACGGTTATGCGACTGCAACTGCCCCTGGTAGGTTCCATCAAGCGTATAAACATTGATATGACCATCTCCAAAATTCCCGACCAGGATCACCGGCGAAGTCTGATCCCGTCCATTGCTAAGATTGCCGGGACCACTGTTATTACCATTGTTGTTCCCGTTGTTGTTCCCCGGCCCGCTATTATTGCTGCCTGACCCGCTATTGCCATTCCCGCCATGATTATCCTTCCCGCTATTATTATCTCCATTCCCCATGTCATTATCCTCCAGGAACGTCCCCGGCGCCATCGTCACACCCCAGGGCGCATTCAGCGAACCCCTCGTTGCAAAACGCCTTACAAAAGAACCATCCGTATTAAAAACATCCACAAAACCAAGACCGGCGCCGGCCTGATCCCGCCCATCCGATCCTACCTTTGCATAGGTCACATAAAGCCAGGAACCCACAACCTGGATATTGAAGGGCGAGAAACCGGAAGGCATCGCCGGATCACGGAACGACATCCGCACCGGCGCCCAGGTCGTATCCCATACATCGATCCTGCCCGCCCCGAAATTGGCGGCATACAGAAGATTCCGGCTCCCATCGGCAGCCAGCGTCAATCCCGTATAAGAAGAGGTCTTCGAATTATTGGCGATCACCTCGGCCTTGTTCCCCGACGTTCCCGTCCAGGCAGACAAGATCCCGTCCACCCCGACAAAAATAAAGGAGGACAACGCCTTGCTCGCAAGCGCAAACCCCTTGGTGCTGTTAAAAACGCCACCCGTAGGATTTCCCCCCATCGTATCCACCGGAGAAGGAATGAGGACGGCAGGCCGCGGCTTGGCAGGTATCGCGGGAATATTGTTATACAATTCACTGACATGCCCCGCCTGCGAATTCACCCAGGCAATACCGGTGGGCGCCCAGAACAGCCCCCACGCATTTTGTAAACTGGGATCGATCAAAAGAGGTTGATACTTGCTGGTATTCGAGACCAGGTTGACCTGCTGAAAATCACGCAGATCGTTCTTATCGATCGTCATTTTATGACAACCGCCCGCAAAAGCCAGTACAATGATCACAAACAGACAAGCTCCGCCCGACCGGAACCTCCTGCTCAATGGTGTAAAATAATTCATAAGAGCAATTTTTTTTGTTAGAAATTCTGTTACAGATTTTTTCTACGGGAGTCGGGAGTTCTGGTTTCTTCGATCCGTCCATTATTATCCTCCAATGAACGGATCCGTTTCAGCAGGTAAAAAGAACAAACGGAGCTTTATCGGTGAGGGTTGCCTTCTTACCGGTCAATTCTGTATCATCTCTCTCCTTATCCCGCCCTGCGCATAAGTTGTCGCAATCGTAACCGGTTATATTGCTGTAGTAAATTGGGATAGACATTGAATCCCAGATTGGTAAGGGTCAGGACACCCGCCCAAAAAAGATACCCATTCACAAGGGCATAAATAGTAACATATAGGAAGAAAAGAAAAAAGGCTAAGTGTATTTTCTCTATCATATAGGCCCTCCGTAAATGTTTACGGATCGACGGATAGCTGTCAAAAACCTTATATTTCGGGAACCGCCGCCGGATCAGCCGGTTCACCCAATCGCCATCCTGGGTAAACTTCCGGACGATCCGGATCCCGATCCGTTCATAAACGGCCGTCGTACGACCGATCTGTATGATATCATAAAAAGAATGGGGCAATACGACCACCGGCAGACTCAACGCCAGGAAAAGATAGAGCCAGCCCGCCTCCATCCGGGTATAACAAAAATACCCGATGGGCGCAAAACCCAATACCGACCAGAATACATTCGACAACTGGTTGTACAGGGTCGCAAGCCTGTTGGCAGGTTTACTAAAGGTCATATTCTTTCTGCAGATAACCGATCATCCCAGCGTTTTGACCACACCACGGAAATAACCCGCCGACTCGGCAATACCCGGCAAAGGATCATTCATGTCCATTTCATGCTCGATACTGCACCGGCCCGTATACCCGATCCGGTTCAGGGCCTTTACCAGCCCGGGTATATCCAGCACACCCCGCCCCAGCTCGATCGGTTTGGCGACCTTCGACACCACCGCCAGGTCCTTGATATGAAGATCAAAGATCCGGGGAGCATAATCCCCCACCACCTTCACCGGATCGGCCCCTGCCCTCACCGCATGCCCGATATCCAGACAAAGCCCCACCCGGGCATCCATATTCTTTATACGATTGTACACATCCGCCGGCGACGGATAAAGCTTGTCCTCAGGACCATGATTGTGAATGGCCGCCCGGATATTATAACCCTTGACCTTCTGCTCCGTATAAGACAACAGTTCGGGATTGGGCGCACAGACGATCAGATCGACCCCCATGTTCTTACCATATTCAAAAGCCCGGTCGACCTCCTGCTCCGTCTTCATATAAATAACCCCCGCAGCATAGATATGAATGCCATTGCCACGGAATTTTTCCACCACCGCATGAATGGTCTCCGGCGGACTGTCCAGCGGACAATACTTATCCTTGATGGACAGCTCCGTGATACCCACCCGCTTCATCATGGAGATCCCCGTATCAACCGGGATCTTCGTAAAGGTATAGCCCGCGATCCCTACCATCAGCGGCGCCCCCTTCGGCATCCCGGTCTCCCCCGGCGACGCCGCCGGCTGCCTCCATCCCGTCAGCCCAGCCCCAAAAACCGATAAACCTGCTGCCTGTACAAATTTTCTTCTTGATGTCATCCTCTAATATACCACCTAAAAAGAAATCCCTCCTGGAAAGGAGGGATTTTTTTTAAAACGAACTGCTATCAGTAAATACACAATAAACAAGTAATAGATCCACACAAGGTCTTGCGGACAACCGACGGCCATTATTCCAAAAGCCCCCTGGGCACTTTCCCCTTCGCCGAAGGAAAAGACAATCCCAGCAACTTCGCCACCGCCGGCGCCATATCCCGCTCATTCATCTCCCGGATCTCTCCCCCGGCACGAATACCCGGCCCATACGCCACAAACCCCGTCCGGATCTCCTGGAAATCGGGGAAATATCCATGCGTCCCCCCATGACCCGGCGCCACCGCCTCCCCGCTCATCCGGCCCCCAAAACTGGCGCCATTCTCCCCGCTCAACGCAAACTCGACCTCCGGGTTGCCCCCGATCGCATCCAGCTGCTTCCGCTCTATGATCCGGAAATATTTCTTCTGCTCCTCCGGCAGACTGTCCAGGACCTGCCGCACCCGCTTTAGCGTTTCCTTATCCTTGCGGTCCTTCAGATATAAATAACTGGACCCGCCAACCGAAAAGAACTGGGCCTTCCACTCATCCTTCTTTACATCGGTGATCAGCCCCGCCTGCACGAGCCAGACATTGGGATTGACATTGGTGGTCACATTGCCAAACCCATGATCACCGGTGACGATGATGACGGTCTCCTTCCAGATGCCGGCCTGTTTTACCGCATCCAGGATGATCCCCACGGCGCTGTCGGCGCCCCGCACAGCCGCCCGCACATTCGGCCCGTCCCTTCCTTGGATATGCTCGTTATGATCGACGGAAAAGAGATGGATGGTCATTAGGTTCGGCTGATCCTTGCCGATAACATAGGCCGCAATACGACCAACATTGACATCCCGCCCATATTCGATCCGGCTTGCGCCATCAAAGACATTTTTCTTCAATTCATCGATGATCCCCGCCGGCTTCGAATATTTCTCCCGCACCGCTTCCCCCATACTCCCGATATCCGGGATATCATACAGCACCGGGGCATCGGCCGACACCGGCCAGAACAAGGCAGCCACCTTCATCCCCTTCGCCGTCGCCGCACCCCAAAGGGTCGGCACTTTGATGGAACTGTCATTCCAGTACATCTTCCCCGTCGGCCCGTTCGGCTCATACATGTTGTTGAAATATACGCCATGCACCGCCGGCTGTACCCCGGTCACGATGGTCGTATGTGACGGGTAGGTCATGCTTGGGAAAACGCTATTTACCCCATCCGCATGAAACCCTCCCTTCATCAACTCCCGGATATGCACAGCCTGCCAGGAACTGTCAAGATAAAAATCCGGACGGAACCCGTCCACGGTGATCAGGATCACATGCTTCGCCCGCTGCGCCTGCACCATACCCGCCCCAAACAACAGCCAGACAATTAAAAAGATGAATTTTCTCATGCTTATTTTTTTAAATGTTCAATACGGGATCCCTATTGCCAGGTCGGGTTCTGCACCAGGTTTGGATTCAACAGGATCTCGCTATAAGGAATAGGGTATACATATTTGTAGGTCTCAAAATCCCTGGGCACATTGTCCAGCCAATGAAGCTCCCCATACGTCCCATGCGCAAGGATCTGCGGATTCGGCGGACCGCTCAGCGAAGGTGCGACATTGATATAGGTTACGCTGGCAACGGTAGGAGTAGGAGGCGTCCCCTGGTAAAAACAAACATCATTGACGCCATCCCCATTCAGATCGATCAGCTGGTTCAAAGCCGGCACATACATCCCGTTCCAGGTGATGTTCAGCAGCTCCCCATGCTTCCACCGGAACAGATCGGTCACCCGGAACCCTTCCAGGCATAGCTCGATCCCCCGCTCCCGACGGATCTCCATCAACACCGGATCGGTAACATCGGGAAAATAGGTGCTCTGCATATAAGGATCTACCACGGTCGGCATCCCAAGATTACCGGTGATCCCGGCCCGGACCCGCAATGCACCGATGGTATTGGTCCAATCCGCCGGCTTCAACAGTCCCAGCTCTTCCTGCGCCTCGGCATAATTCAACAGGATCTCCGCATACCGCATAAGACAGGTGGAATTGATATTGTCCACGGCATTATCATACCCCGCATCATCCAGGGTCCATTTGATCGGCATATAACCCGTATAGGTATAGTTAAAGGCCGGAGCCGCAGCAATGGTCGCCCCACCGCTGGTCCGCGTATAGCTGCCCATCCGGATGGTCTGCTGCAACCGCATATCCCTTCCCTTGGTCTCCTTGAAAAAAGGCAGGGTATCATGCCCGGGGATATTGGTAAAAGGAGTACCGTCGATGTTCAGATAGGTATTGATAAAGCTACGGATAAAGCTGAACCGGGGTCCATAGGTACCACTGGTAAACCACCAGTTGGCATCGTTATAGATCGCCAGCGAAGAGCTGCTGACCGTCGCTAGCATGACCTCCGTATTGACCGGGGCCGTGCTGATAAACAGGGACCGGTAAGAAGAAGCCGTTCCCCCGGCTACATTGAGCTTGAATCCTGCGCTATCCATCACCGCCTTGGCAGCCGCCGCCGCAGCCTGCAGCCACTGCGGGGAAGACCCCTGCAATCCATAGGAGGTCTGGTATTTCCGGAAAGTGCCCTCATAAAGACAGATCCGCGACTTGAGACCATACGCCACCCACTTGGTGATCTGGCTCGCCGTCGCATCCCCGGCCAGCGTAATGTTGTTACAGGCAAAGGTCAGATCGGCCATCACCGAATCCATTACCAGCGTACGCGGATCGCGCTTCGCATACAAGGCGCTGTCATTCACCCCCAATGGCTTGCCGATCCAGGGAACATCCCCGAACTTCTGCACCATGCCATAATAGAAATACGCACGGAAGAAACGCGCCAGCCCGAGATAATTGTTCGCCTGTATCTGCGACACATTGGAATTAGCCTTGACATTGGCAATAAAATAATTGATATTCCTGAGCGGGGTCCAGACCCAGCCGATAGCAGAAGCGGTCTGCCGCGAAGTATAGGCCCCCGACGTCAGATACGTAGGTACGCCGCTCTGCGTGCCAAGATCCGACATGGACGCATCGGTCTTATAGATATCACTGATGCCCGGCAGATTGTTATAAAAGGAATTGGCATATAACTGCAGTCCGTCGGTACTCCCGAAAACAGCGACATTGCTCGCCGTGGACTGAGGCACCTGGTTGAGCTCTTTGGCACAACCACTGAATAAACCCGCCGCCAGCATAAGGGCGAAGAAGGTCAGACGGCTATGTTTCATTTTGTACATATAAGTATTTTTAAAAGAATATTAGTGATCAAAGTGTAACAGACATCCCTACGGTCATACTCTTCAGGATAGGATAGTTATTACCATTCCCGTTATTCCCGGTCCCGGTAAGGATCACATCGGACTTCCCGATATTCTCCACGTCGATATCGCGCGTCAGCTTGTACATCGGCGAATAGGTCCATAAATTCTCCCCGGAAATATAGAACCGCACAGCCGTCAGATGCGCCCTTTGCACCATCCCTGCCGGCAGGGCATAACCGATCTGCACATTCTTCAGACGGATATAGGCAACGTTCTGCAAATACTTGGTCTGGGGAGGGAATAGCTCACCCGAACCATTCTGGGCGCTGTAACCGCGATAACGGGGGAAATAGGTATTGGGATTGTCCGCACTCCAGATCTTGCCGATCTGGTACTTCATAGCATAGTTATACGGCCGGTTGTACTGTCCCCAGAAGGCATCCGCCTCACTGCCGGGCCACCAGTTCTGTTTGCCTACACCCTGGAAGAAGGCGCCGATAGAGAAACCGTTCCAGTCCGCATTCAGATTAAAACCAAAATTGTAACGGGGTAAAGAATTACCGATCCTTTTCATATCACCGGGATTGCTCACGGTATTGGTCCCGTTGTTGATGACCCCATCCGGCTGGCCATTTGCCCCGCCCCCGATGTCCTTGAATTTGATATCGCCCGGTAACCATTGACCGCTGTTGGAGGCATGGAACAAGGCCTGCGACTTCGGAGCATTCGCCACGTTGGCCGCCGTCCAGAAACCATCATCGGTATACCCCCAGATCTCACCCAGCTTTTCACCGGCATAATAATCGGTCAGCGACTTATTCGCATTGTTGTATTGCGTGATGGTAGCATGATAATCGGACATCCAGAAGCTTATGCTGTAATGCAAAGGCTTCCTCCCGGCAGTGAACTGATCTCTCCAGGATACCGAAGCTTCCCATCCATCGGTGTTCATATTGGCATAGTTGCCCTTTGGTACCGTAGTACCGAATACGGCCGGCAGGGTCTTACCCACCGTAAACATATTCGTAGTGGCACGCCGGTAAATATCGGCAGTGAACGTCAGCCTGTTGGATAAGGCGCTGAGATCTAAACCCAGGTCCTTGGTAGTGGAAGTCTCCCAGGTAAGACCATTCGGTATCACACCCGGCTGGCTGGTCTGCTGCGGCCTTACCCCATTGATGACCCTGCCCGATTGGGAAATACCAAAGGCTTCCTGGAAGGCATAAGAGCTGATGCTGCCATTACCCAAAGAGCCATAGGACCCCCTGATCTTCAGATCCGAGATGACCTTGGGATCAAAATGCCAGAAGGCTTCCTTGGCCAGCCGCCATCCCGCCGACACGCTGGGAAAGAAGGCATACCGCTCGCTCGAAGGGAACTTGGAAGAACCATCATACCGGCCATCCACCTCTACAAGATACCGGTCCTTATACGCATAGTTCAACCGGCCAAATCCACCCAGGATGGCCCATTTGTCATACCCGCCCGCCGTGGTGATATTCTGTCCCAGCGCCAGGCTGAGATCGTTGGCATTGGCAAAGACCAGCCCGTTGCGCAATGTGCTCAGCGCATTCAGCGTGGATTGCTCATAGTTATAACCGGCCAGCGCCTTGAAATAATGATCGTGGCCAAAAGTATTCTCATATTCTGCATATAGGTTGGTAGCCAGGTATTTCGTCTGGTTGACCCCCATCTGCAGATCGTTGTAGGCAGTACCCAGGTACGCCACAAGACCGGGACCATTGCTGTACGGCAGCTGCACCCGGATCTGTTTTTGATTGGAGTCCGTATTCTGGAAGGTGAAGTCACCCTTCAGCCGGAATTTGTTGTTGAGGAATTTGGCAGTAAATCCCGTCGTATTCCGGATGACCTGGCTCATCAGGTTGAGGCCGTTCTTTCCGACAAGAAAGTCTCCCGTGCCATAGGCGCCGCTCACCGTCAACGTCCCATCAGGGTTCGTTACCGGGGAGGAAGGATGCGAGTTGTCCGCCATATTCCTCCAGATCCCGCCGCCTTCCCCTACGTTCAGGGGGTTGTGATAGGTCCGGCTGCTGAACTGCGTGGTATTGTCGATCTGTAACCAGGGCAGCAGCTCGATGCTCCCCTTGGCCATAAGGTTATACATTTTATAATCATCGGAGTTGTACCGGAACAATCCATCCTGCCCATAATACCTCCCCGTTATATAATAGCTGGCCTTACCGCTGCTCCCCGAGATGGAAAGATTCTGGTCGATCGCGCCATTATGCTTCTTGTACAACGTACCATACCAATCCGTATTGGCATAATATACATACTGCCCGTTGACCACATCCGTCTTTGGAAGACTGGGATCGGCATCCCTCTTCGCATATTCGGTCAGCCACGCATTGGAAAAAGGCTGTGTCTTATTGATATTGAGGGGCACCTGCGAATAATCATACCAGGCCGTCCAGGCAGAGTCGAACATCTTGGCATACTGATAGCCATTGGTGACGACATTCGGTACGGTCGTAGGGCTCTTCAGCGAATAATTGGCCGAATAGGTGACGACCGCCTTCCCCTTGGTGGGTGTCTTGGTGGTGATCAGCACGACGCCAAAAGCAGCCCGTGCGCCATAGATAGCGGAAGAGGCCGCATCCTTCAGCACCGTGACGGAGGCGACATCATTGGGATTGAGCAGGCTTGGATCCGCCTGGATACCATCGATCAGCACCAACGCATTACCTCCCTGCCCGATGGAGGTGGCCCCCCGGATATTGTAGGCAGGAGAAGTGATGGGCTTGCCATCCGCCGGCACGAGGTTCAGGTTGGGGATCTCACCCTCCAACCCCTGCGAAAGATTGGATATGCTGCGACGCTCGAGCACATCCCCGCTGACCTGTGAGACGGCCCCGGTCAGATTCGCCCTTTTTTGTGTACCATACCCGACCACGACGACCTCGCTCAGCGCATTGGTCTGACGATTCATCTTGACAAGAATGGAAATGGAGGCCGAAGGCTTGATGCTGTAACCCGACATCGTCTGCCCCTGGAATCCAATACCGCTAAAAGCAAAACTATATCGGCCTCCCGCAGGTAACTTCGGAAAAGTAAAAACACCGGCGGAATCCGTCTGCGTACCGGCCGATAACCCTGACGTCAGATTGGTGGCCACTACAGAGGCGCCACCCACAGGCTCTCCCTGTTCATTACGTACGATACCGCTGACACTCCCGCTCATGCCTTGCTGCGCTTGCAGGGATAGGGCGCTCACACAGAGCACACCCAGAAAAAATAGCCCTACCCGAAACGATAACATTTGCCGTTGAATGGCAGCAAATAGGTTGCTTTTCATTTTTTAAATTTTCATGTGTTTTTAAGAAAATAAGATCCCGTTCGCCATTTTTCGACGTTTCAACATTACGTTGCATAATTCCACCCCAATCCCTGAACCCTTGTCCGGCAGGCTGAGTAATCGTAGGCTAAGGCTTTGAGTTTACGGCTTTTGTTTTTTGATAATGTACCGGCCGTTTTGGTTTGTTACCGATAAATGATTGAGTAGAGCGATATCCCTTAAGATCTTACTTAAGGAGTCTTTTTTCTCCAGCTTGCCAATAAAATATTTTTGGCGGAGGTCTTCGTCAGCATATTGGATTTCTACGTTATAAAGGACGGATAATTGATCAAACACATCCGATAGGTGCTGGTTATTGAACATGTACCAGTTCGCCAGGCTGTCCGGCCGCACAGGTACATTAAGGACCCTGTTGCTGGCATACGCACCGCCATGCTTGTTGCGATCCAGGATGGCTATATGAAAGTTATTTTTGTTGTAGACAAGCTCTTCGCCTGGTGATAGATAATAATGTTTTGCACTGTCAATCCCCACCATCACCCTGCCCTCCAATAACCGCACCCTGATCTGGTTGCTGCCCTTCTCCGCCGTCACCTCAAATACGGTCCCCAGCACCGTCGTACTAAGCCCCTCACTATAGACGACAAAAGGCATTTCCCTGTTCCGGGCCACGGAGAACAACGCCTGCCCATCCACCCGCACCTCCCGCTTATCATACCGGCCAAAATCTTTCCGGTAATGGATGGTAGCCCCGGGTGACAACTCCGCCTTCGAACTGTCCGGCAACCGTAACAGCACCTTGCGCTCACCCGAATTGTGCCGACCGATCCATACAGCCGCCAGAGAGGTCGTTTGCCCGGGCCGGCTCACCCCTTCCGATCCGCTTCGATGCCACCACCAGCCGGCCGCTGCTATCAATAACACACTGGCCGCGACACTCCATCTCCGGATGGCACGCAGCCGTCCCCTGCTTCCCGGACCCGCTCCCAACCGACGTATAATTGGTTTTTCCGTATTCTTTCGGATGACAGCCAGCATCTCCTCCTTATACCCCGCCGGTAATGGCCTTTCACCCTCCACCTGCTCATATTCCTCCGCCAACGTAGACGCATCAGGATGCTTCTGCAAATAGTCCCACACCAGCAATGCTTCTTCCTCTGTACAAAGACCCTTCAAAAATTTTTCTATAAGTGCATCGCTGATCGCTGGCATGAATGATTTTGTATTTGACCACTGGGCATTTGCCTTTCAGAAGTATATATACAGTTGAAAGTCGTCCGAACCCCTGCTGTTGCTGAAAAATAATTTAAGAAAACTTTGGCTAAAAGAAAAACGCAAAAAAAAGTACCCCGACAGCGACGACCTGCCGGATATGACGAAAGGCCTTCGTCACATGATCCTCGACCGTCTTGACCGAGATCTCCAGTTGCTGGGCGATCTCCTTATTGGTGCAGCCATGAAATGTCTTTAGGATGATGATCCGCTTACGGACCGGGGGAAGCGTCTCTATGGCGGCATTTACTTCACTCGCCTTCCCGAAAAGCGCGCTCTCAACCGGCTGCAATACCTCTTTCTCGACCGATTGGCCATGTATGGCTTTTAACCGTCGTTGAGTGGATTCTTTTTTGATGTGATTGATCAGCAGACTGCGGGCAATGATAAAGACCTGCTTCTCCAGCGGATGATCGTAGGACAACGTATGCCGGAACTGCCACAGACGGATAAAACATTGTTGTGTGAGATCCTTTGCCGTATCATGAAGGGCAACCCTTCGCAGAAAAAAACGAAATATTTTTATATGCAGGCCATTGTAAACTTCTATAAAGGCGTCATGATCGCCGTCTTTTATAGCAGGTAGTTTGGACGTAATGGCAATGGAGGTCAAATTATCCATATGGCTCGCAAATTGCAAAATCGTATTGGTAAGATACGACCAATATGGCAGACTTAACCCAAAGATAATCCTAAGCCTCTATGCTTTTTATAGGCCCTTTACCCAATCCCCTAAAATGTTTTGCACTGTATAACTCCCCGCTTCCCGGCTCGTCAGCTGCCTCGACCAGCTTACCCGCTTATCCGGTTGCGCCCCTGCCCCCCTGCTCTCATACTCAGCATAATAGGCCGTCTTTTCATTCTCGGGATTCCTCCAGTTGTCCCACCCCGCCGGCACGATATGCCCTCCCATTTCCGTACGGATATAGACGGTCCTGGAATACGGTCGCCAGGGTCGCCCCAGCCAGACTTTTTTTGCCGCGGTATCGGCAACCAGCCGACAATCCAGGAACACAAATCCATATTGCTGCCTGGGCGTTGTGGATGCCGCCGCGATATACGAATTGCTCAGGCTCCGGATAACACAATGATCAAAGACAGCCGTCGCCTCCCCAAAGATAAAATCCGTCGTCCCTTCTATCAGGCAATCCACATAATACTGATGACTGTTCTCCGTCGCCGCATACAACGTATCCTGGTTGCCAAGCAACCGACAGCTCCTGATGATACACCGGTCCCCCTCCACATGCAGGGCAACCGCCTGTCCTACCCGCCCCGCCGTATTCTCGATCGTCAGGTTCTCCGCCATAAAATCATTTCCCGTCACAAGCACGGTATAGGTGGTATAGGTCGTGAACAACGGCTTCCCAAAGGCATCCGTCCCACCCGGGTTCGCCTTCCCCGAATAATCGTTATAGGTAATGATGGTGCTGTCCCTGCTCTCTCCCACCAGCGAGATCTTTGTCTTCCACGAAGGAATGACCAGCTTCTCCCGGTAGACCCCGTTCTTTATATGAATAGTGACCCGCTGCTGCGAAAGATCACGAACGGCATTGACCGCCTCCTGTATGGTCCGGAACTGACCACTGCCATCCTGCGCCACGGTAAAGGAAGAAGGATAGGTGGTGGGCTGCGCCCGCAAGCTCATACAGACAAACAGACCAAGAACAAAAGACACTGCATATTTATGGTTCGGTTTCATATCAACCCATTGAAGTAATTCGATCGATTAAAATTAATAGCATCAATATAACATCCATTCGTTAAATTTTGCCGTTTATTTTGAATAAAACCCGATAATCCCCGTTTTAATTGATATCTTTTCCACCTATGCTAAAAAATATTGCCGACGTTAAGACCCTGATCTATCTTTTGCTCGTCACCGCCCTGCTCTTTGTTCAATGGAATGTCGGTTTCTACTGGCCCCTGTACATTTTCTCCCTCTACCTGGCCATCGCCGTAGCAGTGATCGCCCATAACCATAACCACGTGCCGATGTGGAAATCGGCTTTCTGGAATCATGTCACGGACAACTGGATAACGCTCTTTTACGGTTTCCCCGCCTTCGCCTGGACACCTACCCACAATAAGAACCACCACAAATTCAATAACCGCGAAGGAGATTATACGATCACCTACCGCTTCAGCGAAGCAAACAACATTTTTACCCTCCTGTCCTACCCCTCCATCAGCAGCTATTTCCAGCAAAGCCCGGTGATGAACCATCTCAAGGGTCTGCGTACGACGAATCGAAAGAAATTCATCCTGGCCCTGGTACAATATATAGCCCTGGGCGCTTTTATTATCGTTTCCCTCTGCCTCAATTGGCGCAAATCCCTGCTCTATATCGTGATCCCCCAGCAAGTCGCCCTCTTCGTCGTCATGCTGTTCAATTACATCCAGCATGTACACGCGGACGAAGAATCGGATTATAACCACTCCCGTAACTTTGTAAGCCGTTTCACAAATATCATGCTGTTCAATAACGGCTATCATACGGCTCATCATAATAAAGCCAGCGTTCACTGGAGCCAGCTCCCCGCCGCACATGCCCGGATAGCAGACCGCATCGCTCCCCACCTCAACCAGCCGACGATCCTGGGCTATCTCTTCAAGACATATATCATGACCCCCCTGCGGCTATCTCCCCGCCTTCGCTCTATGCGCCTCTCCCGCCTGCAAAAACCCCTCCTGGAAAAAGAAAGGGTCAGCGCAAGCGCCGACCCCGTAGTATAATAGTCTTCGATCTTCTTCTAATGATGTCTTTCACCACCTCCGCCCCCGCCATGAGGAGGAGCCTGATGCGGCATCGTATGCGCCATCTGTGGCTGCGGATGATTCATCACCGGGCGCTGCTGATGCATCTGCGGTTGCGGATGGTTCATTTGCGGACGGTTCATCTGCGGATGCGGCTGTACATGCGCCTGTGACGGCGCAGTATGCATGGCCGGCTGCGGCCGGTTTCCCTGTGGGCGATTCATCGTTGGCTGTGGCCGGTTTACATTTGGTGTATTCGGACGGTTCATATTCGTCGTATTATGATTGACATGGGCTGTTGCATTCGGCGTCACCTCATGGTTCGTATTCGGCGTCACCCGATGGTTTGCGTTCGGCGCTCCCCCGGGTCTTCCCCCGGCGCCCGCTCCTTCACGATTAGCCGCCCCCACCTGGCTTCCTGCCGTCATCGGACGCGCCACGGCCAGACTGGCCGGACGTCCATGGTTGACGTTGGCAAACTGGTTCCTGTCCCTGCTGGCCGCCTGCTGATGCTGCTGCTGGGCCGATGTGACCCCCACATGCCGCTCATGCATGGCCGCCTCTTCCCCGGAAGTAGGCCGGGCGCTTACCCCGCCAGGTCCCCCATTAAAGCTTACCCGGCTATTGGAATTATTGATGCCGGTCCTGTTCATATAGGTATTATGGACGACCGTGGTATTGACCCTGGTCACCGCCGTATTATACCGGAAATGACCGCCATACCATTCTCCCCCATAATAACCATGCCCGCCATATCCATACCCATAATTTATCCCGCCATAATACCCGACATGAGGACCCCAGTAACCGGCATTCCAGGCATAGATCCCACCGACAAACCCCCAATATCCAGGCGTCCATAAATATCCTACGGTCGGAGGCGTGTCCCAATAACCCGGTACCCAGTAATAACCATCATCCCCATAGGCCCAATAGCCGGGGATCCATATATCCCCATCGACCGGACACAACGGCTGCTCATAGACCGGGATGGCCGGAGGCGCTATATGTACGGAAAGCCCAACGCTGAGCTGGGCATTGGCTCTTGGCGCCACCAACCCGGCGGCTGCTATTAACATAAATACCAAAATGTGTTTATTCATAAAGTATCTTTCTGGTTCAATACATAGAATGCAATATTGCGGCCAAACTTTTTCCCTACCTTCAACCCTCAAACAACGATGAAAATGAGCACTTTCGCCCCCAAATACTCCTTCCTCCAAAAAATAGCCTTTGCCCTTACCCTCCTCGGTGCAACCCTCACCGGCAACGGGCAAAATATTCTACGGGTCGGGGTCGCCGGACTTACCCACGACCATGTCCATAACATCATGAACCAGTTCAAAAAAGGACAGGTGATCATCGCCGGCATCGCAGAAGCCGATCCCCAATTAATACAGCGATACAAAAATACCTATCATCTTCCCGACTCTCTTTTCTATAAAAGCCTGCCCGAACTCCTGCAACATACCCACCCCGACGCCGTCCTGGCCTACAACGCCATCTCCGAACACCTGGGCGTGGTAGAAATATGCGCCCCAAAAGGCATCAGCGTGATGGTGGAAAAACCCCTGGCCACAACGGTAAAGGACGCCGAACGCATCGCAGCCCTGGCAGCGCAATATCATATCCAGGTCCTGACCAACTACGAAACGACCTGGTACAATACAAACCAGCAGATCTATGAAATGGTAAATAACGGGCACGCGATCGGCGATACCCGCAAAATGATCGTACACGACGGTCACCAGGGACCAAAGGAGATCGGCTGTAGCCCGGACTTCCTTAACTGGCTTACCGATCCGGTGAAGAATGGAGGGGGAGCGATCCGCGACTTCGGTTGCTACGGCGCCAACCTGATGACCTGGCTCATGCAGGGCAAAGCCCCCATCGCCGTCACGGCGGTTACTCATCATATAAAACCCTCCGTATACCCAAAAGTTGACGACGACGCAGTCATCCTGCTCGAATACGCCGACGCGACCGGCATCATCGAAGCCTCCTGGAACTGGCCCTTTAGCATAAAAGACTGGGAAGTATTCGGAACTACCGGCTACCTGCACGCGCTGAACGGGGACGTCCTGCAGGAAAGAACAAAAAAAGGCTATGACAGCATCCCCGTCCATCCGGCCATCTACAGGGATAATCTCCCCTACCTCGCCGACGTCCTCCACGGAAAGATCACCCCGGCCAACGATCTTTCCTCCCTGTCAAATAACCTGATCGTGGTCCGTATCCTCGACGCCGCCAGCCGGTCCGCCAAAGAAGGCCGCCGGATCGTATTGTGATAACAGGGCATCGTCATCGCACTTTTATGATGCTCCCCCCGGACACATGCAGGTCCTGCATCTTTAGTCCCTTTACGTCGTCAAAGATGGCGCCAGGACGAAAATCCTTCTTAACACGCAGGCTGACATTTTTCAGCGTAACGCCATTGGCATGCCGCACATATAACCCCCAGGCCGGCATCTCGCCAAACATGGAGAACTCGGGATAATCACTCTCTTTCTCCGGAACTTTCTCCAACGAATCCTTCCCAAACCAGGCGGTATCCTTATGGGCTTCTCCCCGATATACGATCTCCACATTCTCCAGCGTGATATCTTCCACCGGATGACCCGGTAAACCGGTGATGCTGGCAGGATAAATATTGTGCGGTGTATAGATCAACGGTCCCTCCATCTCATATCCCAGGTCCGGCTTCCCCGCCGGCACTACCACCAGGACATTGCTGATCTTTACCTGCTTCACCTGTCCGACCGGCGCATTTACGGCCCGATGACCAAGACGAACAAAGATGGCATTCCCGGTATTGACCGCATAGACATCCTCTACGTTAACGTCTTCGAGGATGCCTCCATCCACGGACTCCAACGCGATCGCCGACCGGTAGGTATCATATAGGTAGATATCTTTTACAAGCACATGCCGGAACCCTCCCCGCGAAGCAGTCCCGAACTTGATCCCGCTGGCGCTGCTGCGCACGGTGCAATGCTGAATGACGACATTCTCACACCGGCGTTGCGCATTGCTGGACTTCAGACAGATCCCGTCATCCGCCGCATTCACCCGGCAACCGGTAATGTTCACCTCTCCGCAATCGACGACGTCGATCCCGTCATTATTCCAGTAAGCCGTACTCTCCACCCGCATATCCTCCAACGTGAGATGCGTACACTCCCGGTATGTCTGCACCCAGCAGGCGGCATCCTTCAGCTCCACCCCCGCTATCCGCACGGAATCGCATCGACTGAAATCGATCAGCCCCGGCCGGTTGGATTCCGTCGGTCGTTTTTGATGCCACGGATTCTCATGCTGCCATTCCGGATCCTGCAAAGAATCCGCCCGCAAAAGCCGGAAAACATCCTCCACGACTTCCCGCCCCTGTCCGTCGATGATCCCCTTGCCCGTAATGGATATGCTATGCTGCCCCTTCGCAATCAACAAGGCCGCAGCAACTTTGCTCCCATAATCCATCCGCCGGGTGCTGCCCAGCAGGACGGCATTGTCCGCCAGCCGCAACTCCACCCCCGACTTTAATTCGAGCACCCCCGTCAGGAACCTCCCCCCGGGCACCCACACAACACCGCCGCCGGCGCCGGCAGCCGCATCGATCGCCTTTTGAATAAATTGGGTATTGTTCGTCTGCCCATCTCCCCGGGCCCCAAAAGAAGTGATATCAAACATTCTTCCCTGCCCAAAACCGGCAAGAACAAAGAGTAAAAAAAAGCCTGTAATTCCAAAGGGTCTCATATACGATATCTTTTCGGCAAGATATGCCTTTCCCTCAAACTCATCCCTCAAAACCCCACACAAGGCCCCCCGGCCCCCACCACTCCCCCCGCACTCCTCACTCTCCGCAACCTCGGAATGGTCAGCAACAACACCGGCAACACCACCATCAGCACCCCATTCACAAGGATCATCAAATGAAGCCCAAACCGGTCGGCCCCTCTCCCCACCAGGAAGGCGGCAACCGGCTGCAACCCAAATATGACCATCAAAAAAACGCTTACTACCCGTGCCCTCATCCCCGCCGGCGTCAGCTCCTGCGCCAGCCCGATCGACAAGGTGACGACATTCGCAGCCCCCAGGCTGGCCATGAACTGACAGAGAAGAGCCAGATAAAGATCGGAGGTAAAAGAAAAAAGAACATACCAGGCGCCGGACCAGGCCAACGCCCCGCCAATGGCCACACAGGACATCCGGATCCGCTGTACAAAAGGAAGGACGATCACGATCCCTATAAGAGCACCCGCACCGGCCGCCCCCAGCAGCTTGCCCAGGGTACCCGCATTACCCTTCAGCACGACCGACGAGAAGGCCGGTAACAACTGGATCGTCGACAGCCCGAAAAAAGCCTGTATGGCGGCAAATAAGGCGATAAGACGAAGCAATCCCTGCTTGCGGAAAAAAAGCCACCCCTCCCGGAACTGCCGCCAACCGCTGCCCGTCGACGCGTTCACCTCCTGCTTCCGGCGGACCGCCACAATACAAAAGATGCCCAGGATGATGCTGAGCCCGTTGAGCCAGAAGGCAGGCGCAACCCCCGCCGAGGCGATCAGCCAACCCGCAAGCGAAGGCCCGACCAACCGGGTCAGCTGCGTCAACGAATTATTCAGCGCGATGGCCTTCCGGATATTCCCCGCACCGGCGAGGTCCCCGATAAAAGCCTGCTCCGCCGTGACATCAAAGGCGGTCACGATCCCCAGCAAAAAAGCCAGCACATAGACATGCCATAAAACAAGGAGATGAGTCTGCACAAGCGCAGCAAGAAGAAAGGCAAAAAGCATGATCAGCGTCTGCGTGACCAGCAGGATCTTCCGCCTGTCAAACCTGTCGGACACGACGCCCACCCAGGGACCAAAAAGAAAGAAAGGGATCTGGGAAAAAAAAGCGACCAGCCCCAGCGATGTCGCATTATGCGTAAACTCCCACACTACCCAGGCCTGCGCGGTCTGCTGCATCCAGTCACCAACCAGGCTGACCGTCTGACCGGAAAGATAGATCCGCATGTCCCTCTTCCGCAGGACCAAAAAATTATCAGCCAGTATCGAAAATATGCCCATGACTTTTCCCGCTATACAACCGAATGTACGGAAAAATCACCCCACTACTCTGTAGCCAGACTCTTCGCCGGATTGGCAAGGGCCGCTTTTACGGCCTGGTAACCGATCGTCAGCAACGTGATCACAACGATCGACACCCCCGCCATCAGGAAGATCCCAACGCCGATCTGCGTGTGATAGACAAATCCATCCAGCCACTGATTCGCCGCCCACCACGCCAGCGGGAACCCGGCAAGCAGGGCGATCAGCAGCAATTTCAAAAAGTCACCCGACAACAGTACGACCACACTGCCCGCCGTCGCTCCCAGCACCTTCCGGATCCCGATCTCCTTAAACCTGCGCTCCGCAGTAAAAGCCGCCAGACCAAATAATCCCAGACAGGAGATGAGGATCGTCAATCCCGTAAACCACAACGACAGACCGGCCACCTGTTTCTCGGCAATATATTGTGCCTGGTAGTCCTGGTCCAAAAACTGGTAATCGAAAACGAACCCCGGATAGCGTTGAAGGAACAGCTCCTGCAAACGGCCAAGGACAGACGACACCGCCCCCGGTTTGATCTTTACAAAGATCCTGTTGGTAAACAAGGGCTCCAGCCGGAAAGCAAAAGGCTTTATGCTGGTATGAAAAGACTGATAATGAAAATCTTTTACTACGCCCGCGATCCTCCTGTCCTGCCCCCACATGGTGACGGTCTTGCCGACGGGATCCTTGATCCCCATGGCCCGGATGGCGGCTTCATTAAAGATGATCTCCAAGCTGTCGGAACTCAGCGCCCGGGAAAAGCTCCTGCCGGCAGCCATCTGCATACCCAGTGTCTCGATGAGTCCATAATTTATTCCGATGTTACCAAACGATATATTCTGACCCGGACCCTTACCCGCCCATTTTATATCACCCGTACTGCCAAAGTCGCTCACGATGCTGTTATGATCCATACTGGAGACATTCGCCACACCCGGCAGGGTCTTCACCTGCGCAATAAAAGTCTCTATTCCTTCCAGGAACTGGCTCATGTTCGCAGGCGTTACGGCGCCTTCCACATTAAAGCTGACGACGTTGTCTTTGTTGAATCCCCGGTCCTGCTGCTGGATATAGGCGATCTGCCGGTATACGACCATCACCGCAATGATAAGCACGACCGATAAGGTGAACTGAAATACGACCAACCCCTTTCTCACCCAGATCTCCCCGGCCGCATCCCGCAGCTTCCCCTTTAATACGGCCACCGGCTTGAACCCCGATAGGTAGATGGCAGGATAGCTCCCGGCCAGGAAACCGGCAAACAAGGTGATCCCTCCAAAAAGAAACAGGAGCTCCCTCCCCCCGGAAAGGGCCAGGCGCTTCCCCACAAACGCATTAAAAAAGGGCAACAGCACACCCACAAATAATAAGGCAACCGCCAGCGAAATAAAAGCCATCAGCATGGCCTCGCCCAGGTACTGAAAGACAAGCATCAGCCGGCTGGCGCCCACACATTTCCGGATCCCCACCTCCTTCATCCTCTTGGAGGCCCTGGCCGTCGAAAGGTTCATAAAATTTATACAGGCGATGACGAGGATGAACAGCGCGATAATGGAAAAAAGCCGCACATACTCGATCCGCCCACCCGCCTGTACCCCGTTCTCATAACGGCCATACAAGTACCCATCCGAGTACCGCCGAAGGAATAAAGGGCTGGAGGACTTATTCTTCGATTTGACAAGCTCGGTCATTTTTTTATTAAAGGCTTCCACCCGGGCGCCTTCTTTTAATACTACATAAGTGCGGGGATCACTGTTCTTCCAATCCTTTTCATCGGGGTTGGCCTCAAGGAACAGCTCAAAAGGCATCAAAAAATCAAACTGCGTGGAGGAATGGACCGAAGACGCATCGACAATACCGCTTACGACAAACTGCTTTTCATGCTGCCAGCTCACTTTCCGCCCGACGATATTTTCGGCAGTGCCGAACAACCGCAGCGCCAACGCCTTTGATAATACAATGGAATTTTTATCGGCCAATACCTGGTCCTTATTACCCTCCAGGAGAGGCCAGGAAAAAACATGAAAATAATCCTTGCTGACATACAACCCCGTAGCCTTGAGTGTCTTCTCGCCTGCCGGCATCTTCCCGGTCTCCGGTGTCTTCTCGCTTGCCGGCATCTTCCCGGTCTCCGGTGTCTTCGCCCCCGCCGACAACGTATACTGCCCCGAAAACGACCCCTGCTCAGAAGCCGCATATTCTACCTCCGGCATATCCGCCGCCAACGCCCCCGCCAGCAGCGCCGGTGTCTCCGGAATAGTCTGGATATCATTGGCATTCTTTGTATTCACCAATACCTGGAAAAGCCGGCTGTCCTTCTCATTAAAATGGTCGACCCCTAATTCGTCATTTACCCAAAGACAGATCAGCAGGGTACAAGCCAACCCCGTAGACAAACCTATCAGATTAAGAAAAGTGAAACTACGATCTCTGTAAAAGTTGCGCCAGGCGATCTTAAAATAATTTTTAAGCATGCTTATCGGTTATGCCTGCGACGGGCCAAGAAAAATGCCAAATCCCTATAACTCTCTTTATCAATAATTTAGGCATGGTCCAACCCCATCGACTGTCCGGTTTCAATACGCCCGGTGTCCGCAATCTCAATGTCTTTACCCACGGCGCCCCCCTGACGGGACTCCCGGCTCAAGCCCCCATCACCCCGATCTTCCCCCCCGTCCAATCCGGGAAAAGGATCCTGTCATTCGCAATACCCAAATGTCTATCCGCGACCTCACTAAAAACGCTTCTGAAATCAGTCGTCACCGCCAAATCCCTCCCATCCTCCAGGTTCTCCGTCGCCAGCGTGGATACCTTCCCGTGAACCATGCCGCCGGCAACCCCATTGCCCAGGATAAAATTACAGCTGGCCCGCCCATGATCCGTACCACCGGTGCCATTCTGATGCACCGTACGTCCAAACTCAGTCATCGTCATCACCGTCACGTCATCCTGGTAGGCGGAAAGATCGGACCAGAAGGCCGCTATACTATTGCTGAGGTCGGCGACATTCCGGGCAAAAACGCCGTTGTCACTCCCCTGGTTAAAATGCGTATCCCATCCCGTCGACTCGGTAAAGGCCACTTCCAACCCTACCTCCATCTTGACCAGCTGCGCTACCTGCTTCAGCGAATTGCCCAACGGCGAATTCGGGTACACCGCATTGTTCGCAGGTCGATAATTGTGGACATCCGCCTGCTGCAGCATCTTCATGGCCTCAAAACTTTCCTTGCCCGTCGACTGCAAAAGCCCCGGAGTGGTCTGGTCATACAGATCCTCAAAACTCCTGGCCGCCATATTCGCCCCCACCGGGTTACCCCGCATCTGGATGGCAAAATCCTGCAGGTTGCTGATCGCTACCGCCGGATGATCTCCATAAAAAGCACGCGGCATGGCAGATGTAATACTCACCGCCGTAAAAGGGGTCAGCGCCTCATGCCCCAGCAGTCCCACCGCCCTGTTCAGCCAGCCGCTCGCAGTGCCTTTATTAAAAGGCGTCCCGGATTCCATATAATCCTGCGCATCAAAATGACTACGCGTATTGTTTGGCGAACCGATACCCTGTACGATCGCCAGCCGCTTGTCACGGAACAACGGCTCAAAAGCCTTCATGGAAGGATGCAGCCCCCAGGTCCCGTCAAGATCGATCAGGCTCGCCCCCCTTCCCCCACTCGCCGCCGACAGGAACAAGGTCGGCCGCGCCGCCTGCAGATACGCATCCGTAAACGGCGTCACCGCCATCAGCCCATCCATCGCACCCCGCTGGAAGATACACACCAGCACCTTTCTTCGCTTGTAAGGCGCGACAATTTTATCATTGGCCGCAGCCTCCGCTATAAAAGCCGGTATACCCCCCAGCAGACCCACTCCAAAAAGAGCCAGCCCGCCCCCTTTTAAAAATCCTCTCCTCGATACCATAACAAAACGTTTTTTATGAATAATGTGGTCGTGGTCGTTGGTTCTATGAGCATCATCGTTGCGACGCTCCCTTGTACCGCAGTACTTCCCTCACCTACGTTGGTATTCGGGCGATCCGATAATGATCCCCACCACCTGCGCCAGCATCGGACTCGCAGCATGCTCATCCGCCATCACCGGCTCTATCCGGGCCCGGGCATACACCTTGTCTTTATCCCTCGACGGCTGTCCATCCCCGTTCATAACATCCTCCCCGTTCGTCTTCATCTCACCCCGATCTGTACCCGCCATATCCGGATTCACCGCGCCTACCTTCGCACTGGCCGTTTCCACCTTCTTCCCCAGCTCGGGATCGTTCAGCATCGGCTCCAGCCGCTGGATCGTCTTCCCCAGGTCGCGCTCCGGCAACAAAAGCTTCCCATAGATCGCTAGGGCCGCCCGGGCACTCTCCGGCTCATGATGATCGTTCAACGCCGCAAGATCGAAACTTACCCCCGGGATCCGGCCCGAAGCCAGCGCCAGCCCAAAATTCATCCGGTTCAGCAACGAACCGGTATTGATCCAATAGGCTCCCTTATCCGGGAACCCGGTAGGAGCCTGGTAATAATATTTCTTTTCCCCCATCCTGGCTACCCAGGTATAAAGCAAATAAGGCCGGTCGATCGTAGCATGCAACCCCCGCACAGCCCCGATAGCCAGCTCAAAAGGAGACTTTGTCTTCTCCCGCAACGCAGCCGCATTCCAGAACTCCGGGCTGGTGACCATGGTGATAAGCACCTCTTTTATATCCCCATCCTTGTCCAGGAAGGTCTTCGCCATCCGCTCCACCAGCGCAGGAGAAGGATCGTCACTGACAAATCGTACCGCGATCTTCCGGGCGATAAAATGCGCCGTCGATGGATGATGCGCCAGCATGTTCAACAGATCCACCCCTTCATGATAGCCGCCATCCGGACCAAAATGCTTTCCCAGAACGGTCTTTTCACCCACATCATGCCGGTTGGCATTAAAAAGAAAATCCCCCTCATGTACAAAACCCAGCCGGCTCATCCGATCCTCCCCCAGCCGGGCAAGCTGGTTCTGACCCGCCCTGCCATATTGCCCCATGGGGTAAACGGTCCATCCCGTCAACACCCTGGCCGCCTGCGTAACATCCGTCTGCGTATATCCCCCATCCACCCCCAGCGTATGCAGCTCCATTACCTCCCGCGCATAATTCTCATTCAACCCCTGCGGCGGTCGCTTCGGTAACACCGGCGCCGCCTTCCCGCCATCCATCATCATCCCTTCGGCCGGCGGCGGTGGCGGACCGGGCCGGAACTTGTTATTGGTTGCCGAACTACTAAAATTATCCAAATAATAAAGCATCGCCGGCGACTTCGCCGTGGCAAGCAAAAGATCGCCAAAATGCCCCAGCGCCCCCGGCCGTATCACATCCCGCTCATAATCCGGTATAAATTCAGCACAATCGTTCTTGGTCAGCGAAACATTAAAATGATTAAACCAGAAATCCGCCATGACCTCCCGCAACTGATTCCGGGAATAGGCCGCCCGCAACACCTTCTGGCAGATAAACTGGCGGATCAGCTCCTGCTCGGGCTTCAATCCTTTCTCCTGCATATATTTTTGCAACGTGGCCCGATATTCTTTCCGGTCCGTTTTGACCGAATCCTTGTCGACGATCCCATCCCGGATAGCCATCCGGATCAGCTCGCCGCCTTTGGGATAGGTCCTGGCGATCTCCTCATTGCTTAGCTTCAACGCATCATACCCGCTCAACAGCTGATCCAACGAATCATTCGGCTCCCGGGCCTCCAATTGCTGACGGAACCAGTTCTCCAGTCCCTCCTTCACAACAGCATCTACCTGGCCGGGTGTGGCGCCATACGTAAACCGGCTGATCAGATGCGCCGCCGCCTGCCGCTCGGTCAAACCCGCCTGCCGCCAGGGCATCCGCCCCTCCTTCCCTCCCAATACGCCTCCGCCCCCAAATGAGGACAACACAAAAAAGCCCGCCCCGGTCAGCAAGGCCACCCCCAGACATGTATTGGCTATTCTCATATAATAAATATATAAAATGAATTCCCGGGTTGGAAGCCCACACACAGAAAAGGTTTAATTCTCCCCACAAAAAACGCGTATATTAGATGTAATCCAAAACAACCGCCCCATCTTATGCTAAAGAACTTTATCCGCCTCGCCTGGCGTAACCTGCGCAAAAACCGCACAACCACCATCATCCATATCACCGGACTGTCCCTGTCCGTCGCCTTCTGCCTCCTGCTCTTCTCCTATATCCGGCACGAACAGTCCTTCGACGGATTCCATACAAAAAAAGACCGCCTCTTCCGCCTCGAAATGTCGGATATCTGGCAATCCGATACAACAAAAAAGCCAGCCTCCTTCTTCTCCTTCCTGACAAAAAAAGACGATGGCCACTATGGCCTTGTCTTCCCAGCCGTGGTGGCCATCGATATGCAAAACCAATTCCCGGAGATAAAAACCGCCCTCCGCTTCAACGACTGGGGCGACCAAATAGTAAAGGTCAATGGACAGATCTACAAGGAACCACATGTTATCTATACCGATGACAATTTCTTCGAATCCTTTTCCTTCAAATTAAAAAAAGGCGACCCCCATACCGTCCTCAAGTCGGTAAAGAACGTAGTCCTCTCCGAATCCATTGCCCGGAAATACTTCGGCAATGCCGATCCCATCGGCAAGACCGTAGCATTCGAACAGGATGGCACCCGGCTCTACACCGTCGCCGGCATCGCGGAAGACGCGCCCTCCAACTCCAGCATCCGCTATGACTGGGTCGTACCCCTGCTCTCGGACCCGGGTTATCCGGAACGGATCAAACAGCGCTTCAACCAAATGTCCCTTATGATGATCCTGGAACTAAACCCCGGCGTCGACCCGATCCAATTCCAGGCAAAAATGAACAAATGGGTCGATAGCTATTTTACACCCAGTATGCGAAGCTGGAGCAATACCTTCGATTTTTCCAAATACAGGTGGAACCTCCGCCCCTTCGCCGACGCCCATTATAACCCCTCCCCCGGCTGGGGCCATTATACAAATGCCAATAATATCTACCAGCTCGCCTGCCTGGTAATCGTCATCCTGCTGATCGCCGCCCTCAACTATGTGCTGCTCTCCATCTCCAACGTGGCCGCCCGCTCACAGGAAGCCGGGCTCCGCAAGGTAATGGGCGCCCGCCGCTGGTCCATCATCATCCAGTTCTGGGTAGAGACCCAGCTCCTCGTATTCGCATCCGTTTTGCTGGGCCTGGCCCTCGCCGCCCTCTTCCTGCCCTTTATGGAAAAAACCCTCGATACACAGATCGATCTGAATACGATCCCCTTCACCGAAATATTCGTGACCGTCGGGGCGCTTTCCCTTACCCTCGGCATCCTCGCCGGCTACTACCCCGCCTGGCTGCTTTCAAAGATGAAAGCGGTCAACACCATCAAAAGCTTCCAAACCTTCAAGGTCAACCCCCGCCTGTCCAAGGTCCTGGTGGTCCTGCAATATACCTGCTGTATCGTCCTGATGATGTCCGCCTTTGTCATCAACCGCCAGATGTCCTTTATCAGCCATAAAGACCTGGGCTTCGATAAGGAACAGATCATCATCGTAAAGAACCCCCTCTATGACAGCGCTTTTACTGTCCGGACCCGCAACAGGCTCTATACCTTCGCCCGCACCCAACCCTATATCACCCAGTACGCCGGCATGAACGGCGGACTCGACGGCAACCATAATACCAACGGGTTTAAGCTCAACGGCAAACAGGAATGGCTTCAACAATTTTCCGTCGACTATAATTACTTCAATATGCTGGGGCTGACCCTGGTAAAGGGACGCTTCTTCTCACCGGAATTTCAAATGGATACCGCCCGGAGGGTCCAGGCATCGATCATTAACCAGACGCTCTATGCCATGCTCGGCGAACCCCGGCTGGGCGTCTATGACTCGGCCATCCGTTCTACCATCGTAGGCGTAGTAAAAGACTATCATTATGAAAGCCTCACAAAAAAGATCGGACCACAACAACACGTCCTTCCCTGGGGCTGGGGATATACCGGCAACTTCCTCTTTAAAGTAAAAGCCGGACAAATGCCGCAAGCCATCGCCGGTCTGAAAAAAGAATGGAAGGAGATCACCGGCGACTACCCCTTCGACTATACCTTCCTCGACGAAAAACTCGCCGAAATGTATAAAGCCGACACCCACTGGGAAGCAACGATCCAGGCATCCTGCTTCTTCGCCCTCTTTATCGCCTGCATGGGTCTGTTCGGTCTCTCCGCCATCAACGCGATCAACCGCACAAAAGAAGTGGGCATCCGGAAAGTACTGGGAGCCACCGTCCGGAATATCGTCACCTCCCTGTCCTCCCAATTCGTAGGCATGGTTATCCTCTCCCTGCTCATCGCCATCCCCCTGTCCTGGTGGCTGATGAACAAATGGCTGGAAGACTTCGCCTATCACATAAAAATTCAATGGTGGATGTTCGCCCTGATCGGCGTACTGGCAATGCTGACAGCCCTGGTGACGGTCAGCTTCAACGCGATCCGCGCAGCCCTGGCCAACCCCGTGGACAGCCTGAGGGCAGAATGACCGGCGCAACCCCGTCACCCCACCTCCGTCCGGGGATGCCGGTGGCAAAAGTTTTATTTAATTTTTGATATATTCTTTACTCATCCCATCATACAAATACAACAACGCATTCGCCTTCCCATCCCTTTCAAAGATCCGCTCCCAGGTGCTCAACGGCTCCCAGATACAGGTCCCCTTGCCCAAACCATCCGGCACGCCAAACGCAATCTTATTTACCTCCTCCTTCAGCTGCGTATACTCGACCACGATAACATCCTTGCGGTACTGCCGCGCCAGATCATCGACATTGTATTTCAGATCGGCCAGGCTCCCATGCCACTTGGGATAATACGACAACCCGATCACATCAAAGGGCACCCCCCGCTCCAGCATGTTGTCAAGGAAAAAATGCGACTCGTCATTCTGACCGCCCAACGCGATATGCAACATAATAGGACAGGAAGCATCGATCGCCTTCACCCCCCGTATCCCTGCATAGACCAGCTCCGCAAGATTGTCGGGGTGACTGATGCCCCCCTCCGGCCAGATCATGCCATGATTGATCTCATTGCCCACCTGCACCATATCGGGCAGCGTACCCTGCCGCTTCAGGGCCTCGATCACGGTTTTCGTATACACATAGACGGAATCCCGCAATTCGCTGAAATCCTTCCCCACCCAGGCCGCCGGCTTATATTGCTTGCCCGGGTCCGCCCAGGTGTCGCTGTAATGAAGATCGAGCAGGAATTGCAGACCGGCCGCCTTGACCCGTTTGGCCATGACAAGCGTATGCGCCAGATCACAAAAACCCTTCCCCGGCGAATACCCTTTCTCCCCGGCCGGATCGACAAAGATCCGCAACCGTATATAGTTGAACCCATGGTCCTTCATTATCTGTATCGCATCCCGCTCTCCCTTGTTATCCGAGAACTTTACCCCCCGGCTCTCCAGCTCCGGTAAAAAAGAAATATCGGCCCCCATCATCTTACGCACCGGCCGCGCCTTCCATCCCGCACCAGCCATCCCCGCATGTTTTCCGTCAACCTCTTTAACCGCCGGAAGCACTCCTACGACATGCGGCACCCCCTCTTTCACGAGATTGATATCCGTCGAGCCGGTCTGCAACCCCTCTCCCTTCGCCTCGAATTTGAACATCCCCGCCTGTCCCCCGGCCTGCACGATCACCTGGCATTTCCCATTAAAAAGATGCCGCTGCCAAACGCCGTCCACACATTTATCGGGTTCATGACTGCTGGGATCTCCATTACCGACACCGATCATCCGTAATCCCTTCCCCGCCGTAAAATGAATAAGAGCGGCCGCATCCGGCACCTCGCGGCCCTGCCGGTCCACCACGCTGATATTGATCACCGTCGCATCCTTTCCATCCGCCGGCATGGTGGTCTTATAGGGCGTCACGACGATCTCATACGGATCGCCGGTAGTCTCTACCCGCGCCGTCAGCTTCCTTCCCTTTTTATACGCCACCGCCTCCAACGTCCCCGCTTCATACGGCACGGTCCACTCCAAATGCCGGTTACGGGGCATATCCTTTTTACCCAGGCTCTTCCCGTTCAGGAATAATTCCACGTTATCCGCATTGGTATTCACCCAGACAGGTATCGGCTGCCCCTCTTTCCCCTTCCAGTTCCAATGCGGAGAAATATGCAGCACGTCCTCATCCGTCCACCAGGACTGATAATAATAATAGATGTTCTTGGGGAACCCGCAGATATCCATCACCCCAAAATGAGAATTGATATTCGGCCACTGATAAGGCGTCGGCTCTCCCCGGTAATCAAAACCGGTCCAGACAAACCCACCCATCCACCAGGAATGATCAGCCGCCAGCGGCCACCACTGCTCCGCGGTATTCGCCCACCAGGGCGCCTCCACATCCTCATCCCGCACATAAGCATTGACGCTGTCCCGGGTATAGATGCCGCGGGTCGTCACGGTACTGCCCATCTCGGTGCCAAGAATGGGCTGCCCCGGATGCTCCAGGTGATAAGGCTCCACCGCCGCTATCCGGTAATTGAACCCCCGGATCGGGATGACCTGGTTGACGCCCTTATATACATTGGGAAGATCCGCGGCATACGTACAGGACCGCGTAGGATCCCACTCCATCTGCCGCGCCATCAGGGTCTCCGTGATCCGTATCCCCGTCGTATTGGTCTGTATATACCCCTCCTCGTTGCCGATGCTCCAGAGAAATACGGAAGCCCGGCTCCGGTCCCGCATCACAAGACGATGGAACTGATCCAGGTATTCCGGACTGCTGTTCAGCAACCGGTTCTCATCCAGCACCAGCAGCCCCAGACTGTCACAGGCATCCAGCAGCTCCGGTGTCGGCGGGTTATGACTGGTCCGGTAAGCATTCGCACCCATCTGTTTTAACAGCCGCACCCGGTAATACTGCAGATAATCCGGCATCGCCGTTCCCACCCCCGCATGATCCTGGTGATTGTTCACCCCCTTTATCTTCGTATACACCCCATTGACATATAACCCCGTCGAATCGATCCGGATGGTCCGGATACCGATCCGTATCTTTTTTTCATCCACTACCTTCCCGGCAGAACCGGTCGCCTTCCCCTCCGCACCTGTCCGCTTCCCCTCCGCACCTATCGGCTTCCCGCCGGATACAACAACCGCACCCGCCCGGTATAAATAAGGCATCTCCGTCGACCATAGCAGGGGATGCTGTACCAATATCTTTTGCCTGACCGTCCGGCTCTCATTTTCTTTCAACGTCACCTGCACTGCCTCACTCCGCCCCACGGACCTTCCCTCCCGGTCCGTCACATACGACGAGACCATACAGGTGGCCGGCGCCATTCGCTCATTGATGACCGTCGTCTCCACCGTAACAGTGGCGCCCCCACGCCCGCCCGCCGTATGCACAAACAACCCATCCTCGGCAATATGCAGGTTATTATATTTGTTCAGCCATACATGCCGGTAAATACCCGCCCCCTCATAATACCACCCTTCATACTGCGAAGCATCCACCCGGACCACCAGCACATTCTCATGCCCGAATCGTACATAGTCGGTAATATCACAGGAGAACCCGCTATAACCGCTGATATTATTACATAAGTAAAAACCATTGATCCAGACCCGGCAGTCGCGGTAGACGCCATCAAAATGGATCACCAGCCTCCGGCCCGAATCGGCGGCCGTAACGGCAAAACGCTTCCTATACCACCCAATGCTCGTAGCAGGATAATGCCCCCCTACCGGCTTGTATCCATGCGACATGACATTCGGATCAGGAGAGTTTACAAAAGGCAGCTCCACCGCCCAGTCATGCGGTACGGAAAGAACCCGCCAGTCCCGGTCATCAAAATCAGGAGCGATGGCCGTCCCCTTCACACCCCCCGATTTCACATACACCGGCAGGATAGCATAATGAAAGTCCTTCTCCGGGTCGGCCGCATCCCCAAAATGGAACTTCCATCCATCGTCCAGCGACACCCGCTCCCTCACCTCCTGCGCACGCAACACCCCCGCACTCATCAGAAATAATACAATAACAAAAAGAATTCTGGTCGACGCTTTCATCGGTAGTTAGTTATTAAATGCATTCATCGCGACGGTCGGCTTACCCGTATTATCAAAAGCCCCCAGTCCATATCCTTGCCAGTTATTATAACATTCCGGCTCCCAGTAAAAAACCCCCAACCCATTACCGCCGCTCACCGCCCGCACCTTATGGATCAGATCGGTAATAAAAGCCTGGCAGATAGCCGGCTGGTCAACCTCCATTCCGACCTCGCTGATCATGACGGGCTTGTGATACCGCGATACCATATCGTTCATGTTCGCCAGACAGGAAGTATTATAGGAAGCCCAGTTGGTAGTAGAGGGATATAACGACATGCCAATGATATCGTATTTGGCGCCATTGGCGGTCAACCCGTCAAACATCCACCGGAAAAGACTATTATCATACCCGTTCGAGATATGCACAATGACCTTGATACTGTCATTCTCGGCCTTGACGGCGGCATACCCCGCATTCACAAGGGCCGCAAAATTCGCCATGTTCGTGGAAGCCCTTCCATCCTCCCACAACATACCGTCATTCGTCTCATTCCCGATCTGCACCCAGCTCGGCACGACGCCATTGGCCTTCAGCGTATCCAGCACGGATTTCGTATAGGTGGTGACGGTACTCTTTAACGTAGGGAGATCATATCCCACCCAGGCAGCCGGCTTGGCCTGATGACCGGGATCCGCCCAGGTATCGCTGTAATGAAAATCGATCATCACCCGCATACCAAGCTTATGCGCCCGCACGGCCTTGGCAACCAGGTCGGCATTGCCATTCCAGCCCCCCACAGGATTGACCCACACCCGCAGCCGGATGGAATTGATCCCCAGGCTCTGCAACAGCTGCAGACAATCCATTGCCGTACCCCCGGCCGAATAGAACTTATAGCCCGACGCCTCCATCTGCGTGATCCAACTCACATCGGCGCCTTTAAAGATAGGCGTATCGGCACCTGCCGGCGGCGGCGTCACCACCGGCGTGACTGGCGCAGCCGTCCCGCTTTTCTTACAACTAAACAAAACCGCCAGCGACAATAGCAAAAAAGCAACGATCTTTATCTTCATATCAGTCCTTCTATTTTACGGAATACGTATAGTTGCCATTCCCCTGGCTCAGATCCAGCGTGACCGTATAGGTACCCGTCGTGGCCGTCGTAAAATTCGCCACACTGCCGTTACCTTCGACAAAATTCCCCTTTGCATCCAGCCCGAAACAGGTATTATAGGCGGCATCACCTACAAACTTCCACATTTTACCGGCGACCAGGTTGACACCCGTTGCCGTCCACTGATTAGTGGTTGCATTAAAGGTCATCTTGTTGGCCGTGACGCTCCAGTTGTTAAAATCACCGGCGATCACCCAGCTGGTCGGGGTATAGGAAATGGTCAGGGCATTCACATCCGCAACGACCTTGGAATAACCCGGTCCCGCAGAATAACAATTGCCCGCGGAACTGGCCCCGCTAAGGGTCGTCGCCGTACCACCCCATCCATAATAGGCGCCGTTCCAGGCCAGCTGCGTACATAATTTAAAATTATTCCCCGCATTCGGGAAATTAAGAAATCCTTCATAGGAACCATCGCTCTTTACAGAAGACAGCACCCATCCCGGCTGATCGATCTGCGTCCAGTTCGGAACAAGAAAATCACCGGCGACATAAAGCTTGGGATAGATCAGCAGGATCTTATATGCCGTCACGGTCATAGCCAGATCGGAATGCAAGGTAGGTACGGTCGATGCCGCACCGGTACTTTGATTGACATCCGCCTTTAACCGGATGACAATGGGTGTAGGCACCCCGGGTGTAAGACCCAGTTGATTCAGCAAATGGTTAAAATCGGTTCCCAGCCAGGACTGGGAAAGCCCACCCGTTTGGATCGGCACCTTGACCGCATTCCCCCAGGCAGCCGCCCCACTGGTATCACTTGGCTGATCGACCAGCAAGGTATAGCTTGCGATAGAAGAATAACCATAATTGACCGCCTGCCAGTTAAATTTGACCACGGTCTGGGAATCATTGGCAGAAGACAAGGCCACCGAATTCGCAGAAACGGTAAACCCCGTCACCGTCCCCGGGCTGTTCAATACCGTATTGGTCATATTCTTCTGGCAGCCCGCCAAAACCATGACGAGCGACCCGGTAATAAACAATGCGCTGAATATCTTTTTCATTTTTATTCTTTTTTAAATTTAAGATCGTCTTTCCGGAATGTCCCGAAGGCCCTCCTTCGACCGCGTACTCAATACCCCGAATTTTGTATCAGATTCGGATTCGAAGACAGATCGGTGCTGGGTATCGGGAAAACATTATACCTGTCCGCAACCGCCGCCCCACCCGCTACGCCGCCTTTCCAGGCCCACAAATAGGCAGCGGTCGTAAACTTTCCATAACGGATCAGATCCGTGCGACGAAAGGCTTCATAATACAGCTCCCTTCCTCTTTCATCCAAAATAAAGTCGGTCGTAAGCTGGCTGGCCGTAATGGCAGAACCACTGGCCCCGCCCCAGGCACGGTTGCGCAACGCATTGATATAACCCAGCGCCGTACCGGCATCTCCGCCGGTACCGCCACGAAGGACCGCTTCGGCATAAATAAGATACATCTCGCCAAGCCGGAACAACGGAAAATCGATATCGGCAAAGTTGCCACCCGCATCCTCATGCGGAGCAGCCCCGCCCGACCTGGTCACATTCCTGAACTTGAAAGTGGAATACCCATCCGTACCCGTATAAAGATCTTTCATAAGAAGGGTCTGACCATTCGTATAGAACTGCGCCCGCTTGTCGGTGGCGCCGGTATTGTCGGGAAAGAGATCGACAAAGTTCTGCGTGCAGCGAAGCCCGCCCCAGGTGCCGTTGGTACCCGAAATGGTCCCTGGAATAGCCGCGGGTCCATGCACGAGATAGGTGGTCCCTCCATAGGTCTGGGTGGAGGTCCCGTCATAGTTGATCGTGAAGATATTCTCGTCGGTGTTCAGGTTATTATCCGCCAGCATCAGCTCAGGATAGTTACCATGCAGGCTATAACCGGCCGCGATCACCTTACTGGCATAGGTAACCGCATCCGTATAACGGGCGGCTCCCGTATACACCTGTGCGTTGAGATACAGCCTGGCCAGCAGGGCCCATGCGGTGGCCTGATCGGCCCTTCCATACTGGTTTTTCCTCGCCGGGACCAATGACCCGTCAATGGCCTTTAATTCCGATTCGATATAGGTAAACAGATCGGCCCGTTTGATCTGCTTGGGAATGGTCGTGGCGATCGGGCTGTTCTCATCCACAAAGGGCGGATTGGCATAGAGATCCATCAGCACCCAGTACTGGAAAGCACGCAGGAACCGCGCCTCTGCCCGGTAATTGCGGATCGTGTCGGCGCTGGCGCCCGTGATCCCCCGGCTGGCCAGGTTCGCATCGGTAGACTGACGGATAAAATCATTGCACAACGTGATCTGGAAGAAGGACCGGTAGTAAAGACCGTCGACTATCGGGTTGATAGAGGACCAGCTCATTTCATGCAGCCCCTGGATGCCGGCATCGGTCTCCCAGGTCCAGGCCGCCTCATCGGTCGTGATCTCCTGCAAATTAAACCACATCCGGAGGAAGTCGGAGTTCCCTTCATCCGAAATGATCTGGGTGGAGATATCCGGCTGTCCCGTCCCCCCGACATTGCCGGTCAGCGCAAAGGCGCCATAGACCTTGGCCATCGCGGCCGTATAACCCGCGGGAGTCTTGTACGCCGCCGCAGCCGTGATATCATTGGTCGGCGTCAGATCCAGCTTTTTGCTACAGCCGGTCATCAGGGATAGCGCCGCCATAGCCGTGATAAGGGTTGAAAGTTGTAGGATTTTCATTTTACGCTTTTATTTCAAATGGTTAATGGTGATTTAAAAACCCAGGTTTATTGCAAGGGCAACAGTCCTCGGTCTGGGATACAGATTATTGTCGATCCCCGGATTACCCAGGGTAGAGGCCGCTGCCGCGATCTCCGGATCAAGCCCCTTGTACTTGGTAATGACAAACACGTTCTGGACGCTCAGGTTCAGCTTCAAAGTGGCCTGCCCATGCATGATCTTTCCGGCATTATACCCCACATTGATATTATCCATACGGAGGAAAGAAGCATTCGATATATAATAATCGCTCAAAAGCTGCTGCCCGTTGCCTCCCTTGAAGCCGGTGGTCAGAAAATTGGAGGAGGCATTGTACAGGACAGGGTTACCAAGGATCTGCGCCTGGTTGCCGGTCTGGCTCCAGATATTATTATAGTCATAATTGCCAAAGCTGCCTCTCAGCACAAAACCGGCGCTCCACTTATTATGGATCGTCACATCCGTGCTGAACCCGAGAAATACCTTCGGATCTGCCGATTTACTCTTGACCTGGTCATGCTGGTTGATGATGCCGTCCTTATTCTGATCCACGAACACCCCTTCGATCGGCTTACCGGTCTTGTCATAGACCTGCTGATAGAGATAGAAGGTATTCTTGGCACCGCCCACCGCATTGAGGAAGGCAAACTGACCACCGATCCCTCCGGCAATGGCGCCGCTGGGGAAACCGAGATAGCTGGTGTCGCCCGGGACCACCGTCAGGTTGGTGATCTTATTTTCGTTATAGGTGATATTAAAGCCCAGGTTCCATACGAGGTTACGGCTGCGGATCGGCTGTGCATTGATACTGTACTCCACACCCTTATTGGTCATGTTACCCACATTGGCGATAAAGAAAGCCGCAAAGTTGCTCCCCGCCGGTTGCGGGATGGTATTGAGAAGGTGGGAGGTCTTCTTTTCATATACATCGAGACTACCCGAGATACGGCCATCAAAAAGACCATAGTCAAGACCGATATTGGTGGTAGCCGTCTGCTCCCAGGTCAGGGCCGGGTTATACCCCGCCGGCCGGTAACCCTGGTAATAGTTCGACCCGAATTGATAGGAAGCGTTCGCACTGCTCAAAGAATAATCGGCCAGGTACCCGTAGTTGGGTATCCCGTCCTGCTGACCGGTGATCCCATAACCAACCCTCAGCTTCAGATCTGAGATCGCCCCGCTCGACTTTAAGAAAGGTTCGTCCTTGATCATCCAGGCGCCCGCAAGGGAAGGAAACCAACCCCACTGGTTGCCGGGTGCAAACCGCGAAGATCCATCCCTTCTCACCGTCGCCGTCAGCACATAACGATCCTTGAATCCATAGACCAGCCGTCCGAAGTAAGACAGAAGCGTATGTTCAGGCTTGTCAAAAGGAAAGGCAGGGTCCGAATTGGCAACCTTGCTCCCACTGGCATAGAACGAAGCATAGTTGTATACCTTGGTCAGGAAATCATTATAGGAATATCCGCCGATCACATCCAGGTGACTTTGTATGGCCTTGAGATCCTTTGTATAGTTCAGATAGGCTTCAAAAACGGTATTGGTCACCGTCTGTTTATATGGATTGTTCGATCCCCCCGTGCCGCCGGCAATATAGGCCGAGGCGGCGCTATCGGGCACGTATGTGCTGCCCGCACCCATACTTACGTCATATCCGGCATTGATCTTTGCATGAAGGTCGGGCAGAAAATGAAATTTATAATCCAGTTGAAGACTGCCGATGCTGCGCTTGGGATGACTCTTGTTAAAGGTCTGCTCCAGCAATCCCACCGGGTTACGTCCGGCCAGGTTCTTCAGCCCGGTCGGAGCCGTAGAGTCCAGCCATTCGTAGTATCCCCCATAACGCGGGCTCTTTGTATAGACCGGTTGCGTCGGGTCGAAGGTTACCGCCCCCCCGATCGCGCCCGTATTGCCAAAACGCGCGGTCTCCGCGACCCCTCGTACATTCAGGTCCACCTTTAGATGATTGTCAAAAAAGCTGGGGGTCAGGGCAAGGGAAAGAGAGGTATTGGTAAGGTTATCGGTCTTGAGCACCCCATTCTGGTCCTGGTACCCAAAAGACAGCCGGTAGGGCAGCGACTTGATCCCACCGGTCATACTGATCGTATTATTCGTACCAAAGGCCGATTGGAAGATCTGGTCCTGCCAGTTCGTGCTGGCCCCGCCCATCGATGCGATCTGTGCCGCCGATCCGTTTGTATTGACGACGCTACGAAACTGCGCTGCGCTCAGTACAGGGACCTTCTTTGTAACAGAACCCACCGAATTGACGGAATTGAAGGTTAGCTTCAGTCCCATGCTGCTCCCTTTCTTGGTCGTTATGATGATCACGCCATTGGAAGCCCGGGTACCATAAATGGCCGCGGCAGAGGCGTCTTTTAGCACCGTAAAGGATTCGATATCCTGGCCATTGATAAAGCTCAGGGGACTTCCGGCCCCGGAAACGGCGTCATTGGACAGGGGCACCCCATCCAGGACGATCAGGGGGTCATTGCTGGCGTTCAGACTCGCTCCACCCCTTATACGGATGGTGCTGCCCGCCCCCGGCTGACCGCTATTGGAAATAATGGAGACCCCGGGTATCTTGCCGGCAATCATTTGTTCCGGGGTGGTAATGTTGCCTTTCTGGAAATCCTTTTCATCCACCGTGGCGACCGCCCCCGTCACATCCTTTTTCCGGACCGACCCATACCCGATGACCACGACCTCATTCAGATTACCCAGACCCGCCGTCAGGGATACCGCAAGGGGACCCGACCCGATGGGGACCTCCTGTATGCCATATCCTACAGAGGAAAAAACCAGGGTCCGGACCCTGGCGTCCACCTGGATGCTAAAACTTCCGTCCTGCGCAGTGACGGCACCCCCGGAAAGAGCACCCTTCGGCACAACGGATACCCCCTGTAAAGGAGAACCATCCCGCTGGTCGGTTACTTTCCCGGAAACTAGTTTTTTTTGTTGGGCAAGGAGCGCCGTGTGGACGAATAGAAGTAATAAAAGGAAGGGCATCCTCGCAAGCAATCGTTTTTTCATGTTCATTTTGGTTTTGAAGAGGGTCTTATAAACCCCTGGCAATAAGGCACAAGGTAGGAGGAGTCGCCCGGATTGGTTTGTCCAAACGTCCATTTCTCTTGTTCAAATTGACTAATCGGGCGCCTAATAATCAATTCTTAATATATTTGAGTATGCGTTTGCTCTTTGCCCTTACAGTTTCCCTATTGGCGCTTGCCCCCGCCAGGGGGCAAGGCCCCAATCTCCACTTCACCCACCTTTCCGGTGAACAGGGGCTGTCAAACAGCACCATCGAGGCGATCTTCCAGGACAGCCGGGGTTTCATCTGGATCGGCACCCGCGATGGACTCAACCGGTATGACGGACATGACATAGTGGTCTACCGCAACGACCCCGCCGACAGCTCCAGCCTTAGCAACAGTTATATAAAATGTATATATGAGGACCAGGAACACCATCTCTGGGTAGGGACGATCAATGGACTCAACCGGCTCAACCAGGAAAAAAATAACTTTGTACGCTACCAGCACGAGGACGCCGATATCCATAGCCTAAGCGACAACGGGGTCACCTCCCTGCTGGAAGACCGCAACGGTCATCTTTGGGTCGCCACCACCGGAGGCGGCCTCAACCGGCTGGATAAAACAACGGACCGCTTCTTTCATTTCCGGAACAGCACCTCCATCCTCTGTATGCACCTGGACCACAGCGGACAGATCTGGGTCGGGACAAACGCCGGCCTCGACCTCTTTCACCCGGAGACAGGGGATTTTATCCGCTATGACAATCCGGCCATCACCAACCGAAGCGGCAATACGATCATCGCCATCGGGGAAGACCGGCAGGGTAACCTCTGGCTGGGAACGGAAGACGACGGCCTCTATCTCTACGACCCCCTCCAAAAAACATTCACCCGCTTTGGTCATTCGGATAAAGACCCCTCCAGCCTGGGGAATAACATGATCAAATGTATGCTGGTGGACCACAAAGGACGGCTTTGGGCAGGCGGCATCAACGGCGGCCTGAATTTATTCAATGCCCCAAAAAGTTCCTTTTTCCGCTATGAATACGAACCCGGCAACACCGCCAGCCTCTCACAACGGACGATCTCGGCGCTGTTCGAAGACCACCAGGGAAATTTATGGGTCGGCACCCACCGGGGCGGCATAAATATCTACTCCCCCGGTACGGAAAAATTCAAGCTCTACCGGCAGGACCCTTCCCCCACCAGCCTTAGCTATAATGACGTAAAAACATTTTGCGAGGACAACAGCGGCAACGGCAATATCTGGATCGGCACCGACGGCGGCGGTCTGGACCTCTTCCTCCGCGACAAACATATCTTCCAGCACTACCGCTACGATCCCTTTAACGATAAAAGCATCGGCTCCAACGCCGTACTCGATGTCATGCAGGACCGCGAAGGAAATATCTGGGTCTCCACCTGGGGCGGAGGACTAAACCGCTTTGACAAAACGAAGAACCAATTCACCCGTTTTCTCAATAACCCCTCCGACAATTTCTCCATCAGTTCCAATTTCGTCCAGAAAACATTCGAAGACTATGAAGGAAATATTTGGGTGGCCACCTATTACGGCGGATTGAACCTCTTCAACCCAAAAACCGGGCAGTTTACCCGTCTCGTACAGGATCCCTCCGGAAAGACCAGCCTCTCCGGAAAGAATATCGTATCCCTCCATGAAGATAAAGAAGGGCGGATCTGGATCGGGACCGACGACGGCGGGCTGAACTGCTACCACCAGGGGACACGGCATTTCACACACTATTTTAATAAGGGACAACCGGTGCCCGACCTCCGCGTTATCTTCTCCGACAACAAAGGCCGCCTGTGGGTAGGACAAAAAGGCCTCTACCTGCTGGATGCCGCCCGCGATAGCTTTCGCCTGTATACCGATCTGGGCGGCCTGTCCAACGAATTTATAAAAGGGATCACGGAGGACGAACAGGGCAATCTCTGGATCGCGACCTCCAACGGCCTCACCCAATTCAACCCGGATACTTATGCGTTTAAGAAATACAATACCGGCGACGGCCTTCAGGACCTGGAATTCGAAGCCAATGCCTTCCTGAAAACCCGGGACGGGGAAATGTATTTTGGAGGCATCAATGGCTTTAACTGCTTCTACCCCGGCACGATCAGGGCCAACCCTTTTATCCCGCCGGTATACCTAACGGGCTTCCAGCTTTCCAATAAGAAGATGAACCCCGGCGAAGAAGGCTCGCCCTTACAAAAAGATATCAGTCTGACAAAAGAGATCCGCCTCTCGTACCGGCAGTCTACTTTTTCCTTCGCTTTTGCCGCACTCAACTATACGATCCCCGAAAACAACGAGTATGCCTACAAACTCGAAGGCCTCGACAAGGATTGGAACTATGTCGGCAACGAAAAAAAAGCGGTCTATACCAACCTCAGCCCCGGTGAATATACATTCCGGGTAAAGGCGTCAAACAACGACGGCGTTTGGAATGAAGAGGGCGCATCCATCCGGGTGATCATCACCCCGCCTTTCTGGCGCACGAGCTGGTTTATCTCCCTTCTCTGCGCCCTTGTCATCGCAGGACTCTACGCCTTTTATAAATTCCGTACCCGGCTCAAGCTCCGCGAACTGGAAGAAAAGAAAAGAGAAGAGATCCGCCAGGTACAATTACAATTCTTCACAAATATCTCGCACGAATTCCGCACCCCCCTGTCCCTCATCCTCGGCCCCCTGGAAAAACTCCTGAAAGAACAAGCCCACCCCTCCCTCAGCCGCTATTACCAGGCCATGCACCGGAACGCCCAAAGACTGCTAAGCCTGATCAACGAGCTGATGGACTTCGGCAAGCTGGAAAGCGGCGCCCTGAAACTCAGCGTCCAGAAAGGCAACCTGCATTCCTTCCTCGATGAGATCGGCGAAGAATTCCGCGACTGGGCAATCCAGAAAGAGATCGACTTCACCCTCCGCCTGCCCGCTACCGGCTCCCCTCTCCATCCCCCCCTCCGTCCCGCCAACCCGCCGGACTATCGGCGCTCCCATCTCCATCCCGCCAACCTGTCGGACCATCCGCTTCCCCCCGTCTCGCTCACGGGCCCCCACCCCCACCCCCATCCCTCACCCCTCCCCTCCGATACCTGGTTCGACCGCCAGGTACTGGAAAAAATCGTCCTCAACCTCTTACACAACTCCTTTAAATATACAAAGAGCGGTGGCAGCATCACCCTCGAACTGCTTGATTCGATGGAAGACTTCCAACCCTCCTTCGACAACGAACTGATCCTGACCAACGATTTCCGCGGCAGCTCCTATGCCTATATCCGGGTGGCAGACAACGGCATCGGCATCTCCCGCGATTCCATCCACCACCTCTTCGAGCGATACTACCGGATCACCGACTCCCACCTGGGCTCGGGCGTAGGCCTCGCCTTCGTAAAAAGCCTCGCCCTTCTTCACAAAGGGGATATATACGTCCACAGCACCCGCCTGAAAGGGACCGAGATCATTATCGGGATCCCCATCGGCGAACACGACTATCGCAAGGAAGAAAAAAGAGCCGGCGTCTTTACCGAAGGCGGCGTCCAACTGGAAAGTGGCGTCCAACTGGAAGGCGGCGTCCGGCTGGAAGGCTTCAACCCTCCCACATCCGGTAACTATCCCGGCGACCTCCCCGCCCCCCACAATACCCATCCTCCGGCACCCGGTTCCACTCACGACAACGCTGCTCCCGGCTTTTTGCACAACGATTATCAACTAGGTTCCCAGGGTTCGCCCTCGCCCGGCGACTTTCGCAATCTTCCCCCTGTCGAATCTATCCTCCTGATCGAAGACAACGACGAACTACGTCATTTTATAAAGGAAAGCCTGAGCCCCCACTACCAGGTGATGGAAGCAGCGGATGGCCAGGAAGGCCTGGCCAGGGCCCACGAGATGCCCCCGGGCCTGATCATCAGCGACGTCATCATGCCCGGGATGAACGGATTCGAACTCTGCCGCATCCTCAAACAGGATCTCGACACCAGCCATATCCCCTTCCTCATACTAACGGCAAGGACTAACCTATCTGCCCAGGTGGAAGGCATGGACGCCGGCGCCGACTACTATTTCGCCAAACCCCTCAACATGGAGCTGCTCCTGCTGACAATTCGCAACCGCTTCGACCAGGACCGCAAGCTGCGCGAACGATATACCCGTGAATCCCATGCCGAAGCCATGGAACTGGTCCATTCCGAAAAAGACAAGGAATTTATGCGCCGTCTCCTCCAGGTCATCGACGCCCAACTCGTAAACCCCGACTTCGACATCGAATACCTCTGCCAGGAAATGGGGATGAGCCGCACCAAACTCTACCAAAAGATCAAAAGCATCAGCCACCAATCCATCGGCGATTTCATCCGCACCATCCGCCTCAAAAAAGCCGTCCAGATCATGACCCACGAAGACACCACCCTCACCGACGTCATGTACCGCATCGGCATCCAAACCCAATCCTATTTCACTAAAGCCTTCAAAAAAGAATTCGGCAAAACCCCCACCCAATTCATGCAGGAAATGAGAAAGTATTAAGCCCCACCCTTTCCTATTGCCCTTCCTCTTGCCATCATCACGGCCACGGAGATCACTTGCGATCTTACGCTATAGCGCGAGCGTATTTATAGTCTCTCCAAATCATGCCGGGTCAGTTGATTCTCCCGGTCACCCGTATTCAACGTCGTCGCCGGCTCAAAAAGTACTACCTGCACTTCCTCCTCCGCAACCGGCCGATGCTCCACTCCCCTGGGTATAATCACAAATTCCCCCGGGCTAAGCTCAAGGGTCTTGTCCCGTAATTCCATCCGGAAATTTCCGGCAACAACAAGGAATAGCTCATCCTCCTGCTCATGTTTATGCCACACAAACTCCCCCTTAAATTTCACCAGCTTGACATGTTGTTGATTGAGTTCCCCGACGATCCGCGGATTCCAATGATCCTTGATCTGGAGAAATTTATCGGCGAGATTAACCTTTTCGATAGACATAAGAGTAGTATTAACTTTTTCCCGACCCTGCAGCGCCTGCTGCCGTTTAAAAGCATCCTCCGCCTCCGTAAAAGAAGCGGTCTTTTCCGATTGCTCGTTAAACAAATTTGTTATTTTTCGAAAAAATCCCACGCATTACGTTTTAGAATAATTTAAAGCTACACCTTTTCCAAATAGGCACCCTATTTTTGCAATTTTTCCCGTTCTTCCGAAATGATCTTTTGCAACTCCTTTTCACTAGGAAGACTCGTTATATAATTCGACACAAAAACAGGTTGCGCCAATCCCGAAGTCGCATACTTGACAAGGGTCTCACTCTTATCCGTACAAAGAATAATACCGATCGGCGGATGGTCGCCCTCGCAGGTTTCGTTCTCCCTGAAATAATTAAGATACATATGCATCTGCCCCGCGTCACCGGGCGTGAACTTCCCCATTTTCAGATCGAGCAGCACATGACACCTCAACAGCCGGTGATAAAAAACCAGGTCGATCCGGTAATGCGTATTATCAAAGGTGATTCGCTTCTGCCTCGCCTCAAAACAAAAACCCCTCCCCATCTCCAGCAAAAATTTTTGCAGGTGGTCAATAATAGCCTGCTCCAAATCATTCTCCACGTATTCCGATTTTTCTTTCAATCCCAAAAAATCCAGCAAATAGGGATCCCGGAATACGTCCTCCGGTTTCAACCCGGAACCCTTCCGGTGCCCCTCTAGAACAGCTTGTTTGTCCTTGCTCAATCCCGTTCGCTCAAATAGCATACTGTCTATCGCCCTTTTCAATTCTCGTACGCTCCAATTATTGTTAGTAGCCTGAGTCTCATAAAAACTTCGTTTTAATGCCGTATCCACCCTCAGCAATTCTATAAAATGAGAGAAACTCAATTTATCGAGTAACAGATCCGCTTCCTTCCGAAGATGATCGGCGATGACCTTTTTCTTTGAAGAAACTAATTTTGCGGACACCGTCCGCAAAATTCTATCATCCTGAAAACCAACCAAATACAATTTTGCGGTCACTGACCGCAAAATTTCAGGATATTTTAGATACAGATCCTTGCATAAATACAAATGCCTTCCTCTTATTGATCCCAACCCTATTCCCTTGAGTCTCTCCCCAACCTTGGCAAACAACCTTTCTCCATACTCCGCCCGATCCCTCCCATTCTGCTCATATTCCACAATATAATACCCTATTATCCAATTCCGCAAAGTCAAAGAAGTATTAACCTGCCGCTGCGCCTGATCCAAAAAGAATCGATTCGCATGCTGAATCGCATGGACTAAATCATGGATCCCGGATATCTTTATCGGTGTCGTTTCCATTCTCTTCAATTTTAAAATAATAAAATAGTCTTCCATCCCCCGAATTGCACCTAATTCGGAATCAAATCGTATTCCCCACCGTTCAATGATGGCTAAATATCTTCAGTAGTATGACCAATAACTGGTCTGGAGTTGAAACAGGAGCGCTCTCAATATTTCACGTACTCAAATATAAAATTATCTATCCTCAATATTTTCAAAACTTTATTAGCCTCACCTCCCCCTTTTCCACAAACTCGTAAACTCTTCTTACCTTCGCCCCCATGAATTTCTACACCCGCAAATGGGTCAAACCCGAAGACCTCAACGCCCACGGTACCCTCTTCGGAGGCAGCCTCCTCCGCTGGATCGACGAAGAAGCCGCAATCTATGCCATCATCCAATTAGGCGCCAACCGCTGCGTCACAAAATTCATCTCCGAGATCAATTTCATAAACTCCGCCCGTCAGGGCGATATCATCGAACTGGGCATCAAAGCCATCCACTTCGGCCGGACCTCCCTCACTCTCAAATGCGAAGCCCGCAATAAGATCACCCAAAAAAGTATCCTCACCATCGAAAAAATGGTTTTCGTCAGCGTAGACGAACACGGCGCGCCTATCCCCCACGGCCGAACAGCCATTACCTATACCGACGAACGCCTGCGGGAAGACTGATCTCCAAAAAAAAATCCCATTCCCCCTGTTACAAAAAGAAGCCGGCAACGACATATCCTCCAACGGACCTCCTTTCAACCGCCATCCCTAACCCGGTTTGCGGCGACCAGTTGGCTAAATCCGTTAATATCCCACTATGTCGGCGCATCAAGTCTTGATCCTCCTCCTCATCCAATTGCTCATCCTCCTGCTGCCCTCCATCGGCCTGTTCAAAATGTTTGAAAAAGCCGGCGCCCCCGGCTGGAAAGCTTTCATTCCCTTTTATAATACCTGGACAATGCAGCATTTGGCCGATCGACCCCGGCATTGGGTCTTCTGGCAACTGATCCCCATCGCCGGCTGGTTCATCACCCTGGGGATCTACGTAGAATTCGTCAAGACCTTCGGCAAGTTCCGCTTCTACGAACATGCCCTGACAGCCCTTCTACCCTTCTTCTACTTCGCCTGGCTGGGATTTAACAAAACCGATCGATTCCTCGGCGCCGGACCCGTAATTAAGTATAAAAAAAGTAAGACACGGGAATGGATCGACGCCGGCATCTTCGCCGTAGTAGCAGCCACCCTCATCCGTAGCTTTGTCTTCGAAGCCTATGTCATCCCCTCCGGCTCGATGGAAAAAACGCTGCTGATCAATGACTATCTGTTCGTAAGCAAGACGAGCTATGGCCCCCGCATACCCAATACCCCCCTGGCCATCCCCTTCGTCCACAATACCCTGCCCCTCCTGAACAGCGCCTCCTATCTCCAATGGATCAAGATCCCCTATACCCGCTGGTTCCCCAGCCCCATCCAACGCAACGATGTCGTGGTGTTCAATTTTCCCGTCGGAGATACGGTGATCGATAAGGAAGAATACCAATCCAGGATCTCCTATTACCAGGTATGCCGCGCACTCGCAGCAACAATGGGAATGGATTCCGCAAGAAAGACCGTCCTCAATGACCCCGACCAATACCCCATTATCATCCGCCCCGTAGATAAACAGGAGAATTTTATCAAACGATGTGTCGCCATACCCGGAGACACCATCCAAATCAAAGAAGGATCGGTCTTTATCAACGGAAAACCGGGCCCCTTTCCGCCGGAATCGGAGACCTATTATATCGTCACCACAAAAGGACAAGCCCTCGATGAGAACGTCCTCAAAGACGATTACCAGTTGGATATGAACAAGCCGGAAGAATTCCAGACAATGAGCGCCACCAATCAATACCGCATGCTCCTAACCCAAAAGGCAAAAGAAAAAATGCTGAACGCCGGATGGGTCAGCAGCATGATACCGGAGATGGACAATACCACGGACCTCTTCCCCTACGACTCATCCCGTGCATGGACATGCGACAATTATGGCCCCCTGTGGATTCCGGCAAAAGGCGCCACCCTGGCCCTTACCCTCGATAATTATCCCCTCTATGAAAGAGCCATCCGGGTCTATGAAGGAAATAAGTTGGAGATAAAGAATGGAACGATCTTCCTCAACGACAAACCCGCGGTCAGCTATACCTTCAAAATGAATTACTATTGGATGATGGGCGACAACCGACACGACTCCGAAGACTCCCGGTTCTGGGGATTCGTCCCCGAAGATCACGTGGTCGGAAAAGCCTACCTGATCTGGATGAGCTGGGATAAAGGCATACGCTGGAACCGCCTCTTCAAAAGGATCCACTAGACCCGGCAACCGTCGATCCCGGCAATCGTTGATCCCGGCAACCGTCGATCCCGGCAATCGTTGATCCCGGCAATCCTTGATCCCGGCAACCGTCGATCCTGGCAATCCTTGATCCCATCAAATCGGTCCGTTGCCCCCCAGCGGACAGCCAGTGTATCACAACCGTACAGTACACACCCGCGATCATATATACAAACCTGATAATCAAACCCCTATAAACCGGCATTTTCTTAGCAGCAGTTCCGGCGTCACCCAATCGATCATTTATGAAAATGCTCACTGGTCAGGACCGCTACACCCGTATCAACAATATTACCGGCTGGATCGTCGCAGCCATCGCCTGCACGGTCTACCTCCTGACAATGGAGCCCACCGGCAGCTTCTGGGATTGCGGGGAATTTATCTCCAGTTGCTACAAACTCCAGATCCCACACCCGCCCGGCGCCCCCCTCTTCATCCTGATGGGACGCTTTTTTATTATCCTTTTTGGTGATAACCCCCATACCGCCGCCCGCGCCGTAAACGGCATGAGCGCAATCGCCAGCGGTCTGTCCATCCTCTTTCTCTTCTGGTCGATCACCCACTTCGCCCGCAAGATCGTAATGGCAAAATCCGCTAATGGTCATCCTGCTAACGATCAAAAACAACCCGACAACCGCCAACTCTTCAGTATCCTGTCCGCCGGAACGATCGGCGCCCTGGCCTATACCTTCTGCGACTCCTTCTGGTACAGCGCCGTAGAAGGCGAAGTCTATGCCACCTCCGCTTTCTTCACCGCCCTCGTCTTCTGGGCCATCCTCAAATGGGAACAACAGGCCGACAAACCCCGCGCCGATAAATGGATCATCTTTATCTTCTTCATGATGGGTCTCTCCATCGGCGTCCACCTGCTCAACCTCCTGACGATCCCCGCCATCGTACTGGTCTATTATTTCCGCCGGTACCGGCCCACGCCCATGGGTACCCTCTTCGCGCTGCTGATCGGCTGCACCCTTACCGGACTGGTAATGAAATTCGTCATCCAATACAGTATCAAAGAAGCCGGCGATTTCGATATCTTCTTCGTCAACGCACTGCATACCCCCTTCTTCGTCGGATTCGGCACTTTCTTTCTTTTAGTGGCCGCCGGGCTGGTCTTTATCCACCGATGGGCCACACGTAAAAATTTTTACTATCCAAAAATGGCCATCTGGTGTGTCGCCTTTATGCTGCTGGGCTATTCTACATACTTTACAACCTTGATCCGCTCCAACGCCGACCCCGCACTGGACATGTACAACGTGGATAACCCCATCAGCCTGCAAAGCTACCTCGGCCGCGAGAATTATGAAGACTGGCCCATCGTCTATGGCCCCGATTTCCAGGACGCCCCGCCCCAGGTAGAAGCAGGCGACGGCTATGTAAAAGGCAAGGACCAATACGAAGTGGCCGGGAAAAAATATGCCCAGGATTGGGCCCATACCCCCTCCTCCCATCTCTTCCCCAGAATGTGGAATGGCAGTAATACCCGCGGCGAGACCGATATGTACCGCCGCTTCTCCGGAATGGAAGACGGCGATCAACCTACCATGGCCGATAATGTAAAATTCTTTCTCCGCTACCAGGCCGGCTTAATGTACTTCCGTTATTTCATGTGGAATTTCGCCGGCAAACAGAACGACGTACAAGGCTTCGGCAACGCCCGCGACAGCAACTGGATCAGCGGCATCCCCGTAGTCGACAATTTACTCTACGGCGATCAACGCGCACTCCCCGATAGTATCCACAAAGACAACAAATCCTATAACCGGATGTATATGCTCCCCCTGGCCCTGGGACTGATCGGGTTGCTCTTTCAATACCACCGCAACCGCCGCAATGCCCTGGTCACGGGACTCCTGTTCCTCTCCACCGGCCTGGCCATCGTCTTTTATCTCAACCAGTCAGGGATGCAGCCCCGCGAAAGGGACTACGCCTTCGCCGGCTCTTTCTATGTCTTCGCAATATGGATCGGCCTCGGAGTGATCGGCCTGCAAACCTTTTTCGAAAAGCAGCTCCAACGCCTGACCGCCGCTTATTCAACCCCAAGTCCCTCTTCCATCCGGTCTTCTTCCATCACCCCCTCCCCCACCCGCTTCCTCTCCAAATATCCCCTCGCCGCCTGGTCCGCCGCCGGCATCTGCCTCCTGGCCGTACCGGTACTCATGGCGAGCCAGGAATGGAACGACCACGACCGAAGTAAAAAGACACTCGCCCGCGACCTCGCCATCGATTACCTCGAAAGCTGCCCCCCCAACGCGATCCTCTTCTCCTTCGAAGACAACGACACTTACCCCCTCTGGTACGCACAGGAAGTGGAAGGCATCCGGCCCGACGTTCGCATCATGATCACGACCTTGCTAGCCTCGGACTGGTACATGAACCAACTGCGGTATAAGGTCAATCAGAGCGCCCCCTTCGATGTCATCTTCACACCCGAACAGGTCATGGGAGATAAACTGAACGTCTCTTACTTCACCGACCACATCGCAGGATATGATAAGAACAAATATTACGATCTGTACGATACCTTCAGAACGGCGATCGGCAAAGACGATCCCCGCTTTATCACACAGGCGGATAACGGCGCTCCCCTCCAACTCCTTCCCGTAAAAAAATTCTCCGTCCCGGTCAACCGGCAATACGTCCTGGCGAACGGTACCGTACATCCGAACGATAAGGTGGTCGATGAACTGCACCTGGATATCGCCGCTTCCAAAAATTATCTGCTAAAGAACGACCTCGCCATGCTGGCCGTCATAGCCGCCAATAAATGGAAAAGACCCGTTTGCTTTACCTCCACCCTGGGCCTCGAAGACCTCGGCCTGTCAAGATACGTTCGCAACCGCGGATTGGCCTACCAACTGGTGCCCGTGGAAGATAGTCACGTCGACGTCGGAGCAGCCTATACCACCGTCATGACAAAATTCCGCTACGGCAACGCCTCCACACCGGGCGTTTATTTCGATGAAGAAAACCGCCGACGCCTGAATGTGATAAAAGTAGCCCACCTGGAGATCGCCCAAAGCCTGCTCGACGCCGGTCATAAAGACCAATGCCGCAATATCCTCGAAAACTACGACATACACGTAAACCAGGCAAATTTCCCCTATGGGATGACGACCAACCTCGGCAACATGGACGACCGCTCCTCGGCCTGGTTCCTGGCACTGGCCTACGCCTGCGATGACGGGCCCCTGGCCCGCAAGGTCGCCGCCTCCCTGAAAAAAGACCTGCAGCAACAACTGCATTACTATCGTTCACAAGGAGAAGCAATGCCCGATCAACAAATGGCCCTCAACGCACAACAGGCCCTGCAAGGCAAGCCTACCGCACTGACGGATAAACAACTGGCCTTCTCAGCCGACATCGTCACGTCGTACCAACTGTTACGACAGATCAATGAACTGGAGACCCATTACGAAAAAGTGAATCTATAACAAAATCATCATTGGCTTATGATCAGGAACTATCTCAAACTGGCCTTCCGCCACCTCTTCCGGAAAAAAGTCTTTTCCTTTATAAACATCTTCGGTCTCACCGCAGGCCTCATCAGTTGTATCCTTATCGGCCTCTATATCACCGATGAACTGAGCTTCGACACGTTCAATACCAAAGCCGACAGGATCGTCCGTATAACGATGGACTATAAAAGAGGGAATGCGGGCACTCCCCGTCACTTCGCCAATACAGGCTTGCGACCAGGCCCCCGGTTCCAACAGGTTTTCCCCTCCGTAGAGGCCTATACCCGCGTGATAAAGATCAACCCGCTGGTCACCTATGGCGAAAAACAGTTTACGGAAAAAAGTTTCCTCTGCGTCGATTCCACCTTTCTCCAGATCTTCTCCTTCCCCGTTCTGAGCGGCGATCCCCATTCCCTCGACAACAGGGATAATATCGTTGTCACCGCGAGCGCTGCAAAAAAATATTTCGGGACCACGGATGCCATCGGAAAGGTCCTTCGGGTCAACGATACAAAGAACTATACCGTCGGCGCCATAGTCAGTGACCCGCCGGGCAACTCACAGGTTCAGTTCGACTTCCTCATCAATTTCAAGGATGTCACAAAAGGTCTGACGGAAAGCTGGTGGACCGCCAATTATATCACCTACCTCCTGCTGACCAGCCCCGGCCAGATCGCCCCGCTGCAACAGCAGGTCAACACCTATATGAAGAGGCCCGAGATTATAAAGGAAGCCGGGCTCCAGGGCACCGATTATCTGATCTACAACCTGGAACCACTCAAATGGGTCCATTTGCATTCCCCCCTCCAGGGTTTCGAGCCCAACGGGAATATCATCTATGTCTATGTGCTGGCCGTCATCGCCATCCTCATCCTGGTGATCGCCTGTTTCAATTATACCAACCTTGCCATCGCCCAGTCGGCCAACCGGACGGGTGAGATCGGTATCCGCAAAGTATTGGGAGCAGGGAAGAGCCAGCTCTTTACCCAATTCACCGGGGAGTCACTGCTGATCACCTTCCTGGCCCTGATCCTGGCATTGATCATCAGCATTCAATTGCTTCCCATATACAACAATTTGACGGGTAAGCACCTCGTGGCCGGTGATGTGCTGCGGGTACGGCCGCTGGCGGCGATCCTGCTGACCGGCCTCGTGATCGGCCTCCTGGCAGGCTCCTACCCCGCCTTGGTCCTGGCCAATACCCGGCTGATCCAGATCCTTAAATCCGGATTCCGCATTACCGGCGGCAAGGCAGGATTGCGAAAGACCCTGATCGTCGTACAGTTCGTCATCAGCTTATTCCTTATCATTACCACCGTAGTGATCCTGCAACAGATGAATTATATCCGCAAAAAGGACCTGGGCCTCGACCGGGATCATGTGGTGGTCGTCCCTATCTCTTACAAGATCCTGAACCGCTATGATATTCTGAAGACTACCGTCAGCTCCCTTCCCGGCGTACAAAGTGTCTCCGGCTCCTATAACCTTCCCATCTCCGCAGGTTGGGGCGACGGGCTTTCCGCCAGGACAGAGCACGGGCCCGTAAGCTTTTCCATAACGGCCATCCCCTCGGACCTCAATTATCTCTCCACGATGAATATGCAATTGGTGGCCGGCAGTGATTTTACAAAGGCCGACCTCCCCGCCAATACCGCAGGCGCCGATACCACCCGTCCCCGCTACCGGTATATAATGAACGAAACCGCCATAAAAGAACTGGGCTGGACGCCGCAGGAAGCCCTGGGCAAATTAGTTAACAAGGGAGAAGACCTGGGGATCATCAAAGGCGTCGTCAAAGACTTCCATTTCGCCTCCATGCACCAACCGATCGGTCCGCTGATGCTCTTCGCGGATACACAATGGGTTCGCAATATGTTCGTCCGGGTCAACGGAGCCGGATTGCCATCTACCATCGCCCGGATGGAGACAACCTGGAAACAGCTTATTCCCGCACGTGCCTTCGAATATCATTTCCTCGATGACGACTACAACCGCCTGTATACCGCAGAACAACGTACCGCCAGTATCTTCACGGTCTTCTCCAGCCTGGCCATCTTCCTGGCCCTCCTGGGACTCTTCGGGCTGGCAGCCATCACCACGATCCAACGTACCAAAGAGATCGGTATCCGGAAAGTGCTGGGCGCTAATCTCATGAATATCGCCTTGTTGATCGCACGGAATTTTGTAGTACTGATAGGACTTTCTATCCTGATCGCCGCACCCCTCGCCTGGCTGGCATCCGCTAAATGGCTGGAAGGCTTCGCCTATCGCGTACAAGTGCAATATTGGGTCTTCCTGGCGGCAGGCGCCGCCGTACTCGTTATCGCCTTCGCAACGGTAAGCTATCATGCGATCCGGGCCGGTCGCATGAACCCGGTCGAGAGCTTAAAAACCGAATGATCATCGCACCAACAGCACCGTACCACTCTTCGTCATCGTCTTTTTAAGGATCGGATCACCATAGGCGATCTCCCATATATAGACACCGGCAGGTTGCGGCTTCCCATTCCAGTTGCCATCCCATCCTCCCCCGCTACTCGTTGTGGCAAAGACCCGGACACCCCAACGATTATATATAAAGAACCGGACGATCGTCACGGGCACAGAAGGCGGTACCCGGAACAGATCGTTGTTCCCATCTCCATTGGGAGTAAACGCCCCCGGCATCAACAGGTCATAGAATACATGCACGTCCTCTCCGGCAGAAGCCTTGCACCCATCCTGCGTCACGACCTTCAGCGCATAAAGCGTGCTGACGACCGGCGCCGCCAACGGACCTGGTGAAGAAGGATCATCCAACCATGTCGCGGGACTCCATTCATAGGTACGGATGTTCCCCGAAATAAGAGGACTCAGCCGGATACTGCTTCCCGCAGCAATGATGGTGTCCGGCGTCAATAAGATCTCCGGCAGCGGATATACCGTCATGCTTACATTGCCGGACATCACAGGTAATGAACAGGTCTCGCTTCCCGTCATCACACAGTTGACGATATCTCCGTTACGCCAGTCCGCAGACGAATAACCCGCACTGTCGACACCCACCTTCCGGCCGTTTACGGTCCATTGATAAGAAGGATCGCTGCCTCCATTTTCGGGCAACGCCGCAAAGGAAACAAGGCTGTCGGCACAGACACGATTGGCCGACGCCGTGATGCTTACCGCCGTGACGGCATCGGGGATAACGGATATAGGCAGGACATTGGAGACCACGGTAGGCGCAAGGACACAAAGGGCGTCACTGACCATCACACAACGCACGATGTCCCCATCTGCCAGTATACTGCTGCTATAGGAAGTATCACCTGTTCCTGCATCGACCCCATTGACCTGCCATTGATAGACCGGCTGATCACCTCCATTCACCGGCGCCGCCGTAAACCGGACAACTGCACCGGCACACACCTGGGTAGAGACCGCGCTGATGGTCACAGCCGGCACGGGTACCGGTTTCACGACTACCATTACCGGACTGCTGGCGACACTGCAAAAGGCGCTGCCGATATTTCCGGCCTGGGCTACTTTAAGACGGTATAAATAGGTGCCGGCCCCAGTGGCAGCCCGGCTATAGGTCGGGTTGACCGCTCCGGGAATATCTGTCCAGCCACCAACACCGGCCACACTTTGCTGCCATTGATAAGTAGGGGTGGCATAACAACTCTCTACAACCGACGAAAGGGATAACACAGCCGGATCACTTTCACACAACGAAAGCGTATCGCTGACAGATCCCGCCACCTGCAAATTGACCTTCGGCCCCACCGGACGAAAGGTGATGTCATCGAGGGCCAGGTCATTGCCAATCCCCCCGGGCGCATTATTCGTCATCCGGATGACGACAGCGCTGACCCCCGGCGGTGTCGTAAAATAAAATCCATACTGCTTCCACAACGGGGAAGCCGTCTGCGGAACATCGCCGGCGGCCTTGCCCAGTATGGTGCCATCCGCTTTCTCGATCTGGAAGGTGACGCTCGGCAGGATCTCATTGGGCTTCGATACCATGTTCAACAGCCAGGCGGCAAACTGATAAGTCGTGCCCTCGCAAAGCCCGCTGACCGTCTGCACATAAAAATCACTGGGCTGATAGGAAGCATTGATCAGCATGAAATAACCAGAATAATCACCCGTATGGTCATGAAGGACATTAAACCAGGATCCGGAATAACAATTGGTAGTGCCATTGGCGATCGTATATTGTCCATCTTCCGGACAGGCATTGCCGGTATACTGCATATTCGTGATCCCCGCCGCAAGGGCCGGGCCATAATTCGAGCCGGCGCCAAAGGTGATATTGACAAGAGGATCGCCAAGCCCGCCCGTACAGGTCTGCCCCTCCGCAATGACAGCAGCTAAAAGAAACAATAAAGTCAATAGTCGTCTCATGGGGCATTCACATAACAAGCTAGAAAATTAGGGAATAAATCCGCCCATCCCCATATTTTTTTCCCCGTACGTCCAATTATCGATATTTTCATTGGACAAATCTACTGTCATGCTATTACACAGACGCGGCGCCCTTATCCTTGCCCTTATTTTCCTTTGCAACGGGGTCATAAAGTCCCAGGATAACGCACCCGGACAAAGGAACAACAATATCCCTACCCCAAAGGAACATTTCGGGTTTTCCATCGGCGACAACTACCAACTGGCCAACTTTACCCAGACAGCCGCCTATTTTAAAAAACTCGCCGCCGCCTCCGACCGCGCCCGCCTCACGGAGATCGGAAAGACAGAAGAAGGCCGTGGACAGTTTATGATGATCGTCTCTTCCCCCGAAAACCTGAAAAAACTGGATCACTATAAAAGCATCTCTCAACAGTTGGCACACGCAGAGAACCTGACCGACGATCAGGCCCACGCCCTGGCAGACGAAGGAAAAGCAGTCGTATGGATCGACGGAGGCCTCCACGCCAACGAAGTCGTCGCCACCCACCAGTTGATCGAGATAGCCTACCAACTGCTGAGCCGGAACGACCCCGCCACGCTTCGCATACTGGACAATGTGATCATCCTCCTCACCCACGCCAACCCCGACGGCCAGGAACTGGTATCCGACTGGTATATGCGCAACCCCATCCCGGAACGACGCTCCCTTGAACAGATTCCCCGCCTCTACGAGAAATACGCCGGCCACGATAATAACCGGGACTTCTATATGCTCAACCTCAGGGAGACACAAAATATCACCCGCCAGCTCTTTATCGAATGGATGCCCCAGATCATGTATAACCACCACCAGGCAGGCCCCGCCGGATCGATCCTCGCAGGCCCACCCTACCGGGACCCCTTTAATTATGTTTTCGACCCCCTGATCATCACCAGCCTCGACGCCGTAGGGGCAGCAATGAGCAACCGCCTCAACGCGGAAAATAAACCCGGCTATACGGAACGCTCCGGCTCAAACTATTCCACCTGGTACAATGGCGGATTGCGTACGACCACTTACTTCCACAATATGATCGGACTGCTGACGGAGATCATCGGAGGACCCAACCCCACCGAAGTACCCCTGGTCCCGTCACGGCTGATCCCCAGTGGAGCCACCCCCAACCCCGTAACGCCGCAGAAATGGCTTTTCCGGCAGTCCATCGACTATTCCGTCTCCCTGAACTATGCCGTGCTCGACTATGCCGTACGCTACCGGGACGATTTATTATACAATATTTATAGGATGGGCCGCAACGCCATCCAACGCGGACAACAAGACCACTGGACCCTCTCACCCCGACGGATCGACGAGATCAACCGCCTCTATCAGGCTTCCTCCGGCGCCACTCCAGCCGGCCTTCCGTCGGACCGTCCGCGCCGCCCAAACGCCATTCCCACCCGCTTCTTCGACAGCGTCATGAAAAACCCCGCCCTGCGCGACCCCCGCGGATATATCCTCCCATCCGATCAACCGGACTTTAACACCGCCATCCGGTTTATCAACGCCCTCATCGGCACCGGCATCGCCGTATCAAAGGCCGGCACACCCTTTACCGTCGCCGGCAAACAATACCCCGCCGGATCCTTTATCGTAAAGACCGACCAGGCCTTCCGCCCCCATGTCCTGGACCTCTTCGAACCACAGGACCATCCCAACGATTTCGCCTACCCCGGCGGCCCGCCCATCGCCCCCTATGACGCAGCCGGCTGGACCCTTGCCTATACAATGGGTATAAAATTTGACCGCATCCTCGACGCCTTCGACGGCCCCTTCCAACGTATCCCCTATGGCCAACTGCAATCCACATCCGAACCGTCAAAGAACAAGAACGGCGAATGGCTCGACGCCCGCAGCAATACCTCCTTCACAGTAGCCAACGACCTCCTCGCAGCAGGAAAGACGGTCTACCGCTCCAACAAAAATGGTGCTTTCTTCATCCCCCCGGCTGCCGGTGCCCGCCACCCGGCCGGCCTCACAAAGATCAACCCCGCCCGCATCGCCCTCTGGGATACCTATGGCGGCTCTATCTCCTCCGGCTGGGTTCGCTTTATCATGGAACAATATCATTTCCCCATAGACGTCATCTATGCCCAACAGATCGACGCCGGTAACCTCCGGGCAAAATACGATGTCATTCTCTTTGTGACAGGAGCCATCCCCCCCATCTCCCAACCCGGCGAATATACCGGCTTCCGCGGCGGCAACGGCGGCGGTCGCAACGAACCCCGGCCAGATAACGTCCCCGCCGAATACCGCTCCCACCTGGGCCGGATCACGACACAAAAGTCCATACCCGAGCTGGAAAAATTCCTAAAGGCCGGCGGCAATATCGTCACGATCGGCTCCAGCACAAGCCTCGCCTATCACCTGGGCCTGCCCGTACACGACGCCCTCGTCGAATTGGTCAATGGAAAAGAAAGAAAGTTACCCGGCGAAAAATTCTATATCCCCGGCAGCGTATTACGCGTAAGCCTCGACACCGCCTCCCAACCCGCCTGGGGCATGAGCGCCGAGGCCGACGTCTATTTCGACCAAAGCCCGGTCTTCAATATCAATCCCTCCGCCTACAGAGACGGCAGCGTCCGGCCCATCGCCTGGTTCGCCAATGACCACCCCCTCCGCAGCGGCTGGGCCTGGGGGCAAGCCTATCTCAACGACGGCGTAGCCGCCTTCGTCGCAACCGTTGGCAACGGAAAACTCTACGCCTTCGGACCCGAGATCACCTTCCGCGCCCAAACCCATGGCACCTTTAAATTATTGTTTAACCAATTGTATGTGGAACCAACAACAAAATAACCCATGGCAGCTCTCTACCGATGCCAGCTCTACCCGTCTCACGCCGACCCCGAACGCGCCATCCTGCAATCCCCGGCAATTCCCCGCCCTATTTTCCAGAATTACCTTAAATTTGTGAGATCAATATAATTGGAGGAATGTAATGCCGGAAAACAGTGATTTTTATCCCCAGGTAATGCAACGGTACCCAGCCCAGCCGCCGCTGCAAGACGAGCTTACCGAATTCATCTCGACCCTCTTGCGGGTATTCGATGAAAAAGTATTCTGCGCGAAGGACTTCGGCACCTTCCCCATCGAAATGATCGTGGATTATATTCAACGGACCCATGTCTATTACTTCGAGAAAAAGCTGCCCGAGATCGAACAAAGCATCCTCCTGCTCTCAGGCCTCTACGAATCACACCACCCCATCCTGACCGCCCTGCATAATTTCTTCCACCGTTACCTCCTGGACCTGACCGAACATATCCGGGCGGAAGAGACGAAATTGCTTCCCTATATCGCCGTGCTGGAAAAAGCAAAACAAACACCCGCGCATTTTTCGGAATTCCTCCAGGTCCGCCAGGAATATTCCATCGATCGCTTCCTCAACGACCACCACGACACCGAAGACGAATTAAAAGATATCCGCGCGACCATACGCATGTATGAACCGCCACTCACCAACGAATCCCTCTACCGCATCCTGCTGACACAACTGCAGGCCTTCGAACAGGACCTCCGCGTCCACGCCCATATCGAAGAAGAAGTGCTGATCCCAAAAGCCCAGGCAATGGAAAAAGAACTGAACGCCCAGATCCTTCACCTGGCGCCCTATAATTAATAACACCCTCTTTCACCCCTTCACCCCCTTCACCCCCTTCACCTCTTTCACGCCCTTCACCCCCGCCTCACTCCGACCGCAAACTCTTCACCGGGTTGGCAACCGCCGCCCGCACCGCCCGAAAACCAATGGTGGCAACGGTGACAAAAACTGCCGCCCCCGCAGCAAACACAAACACCCACCCGCCAACCTGCACCCGGTAAGCAAAACCCTCCAGCCATTTATGCATCACCCACCACGCAATAGGCCCGGCTACAAAAAAAGCGACACAGACCAGCTTCAAAAAATCCCCCGCCAGCAAGGTGACGATACCCGCCACCGAAGCCCCCAACACCTTACGGATCCCGATCTCCTTGGTTCGTTGCTCCGCCGTAAAAGTCGCAAGACCAAACAAACCCAGACAGGCAACAAAAATGGTCAGCCCTGAGAATATACCAAGGATCTCTCCCGTCTTCTCCTCAGCCCGATAGGTCTCGTTAAACCGCTCATCAAGGAAGGAATAGGAAAAGGGAACTTCTCCCTTCAGATCATTCCACTCTTTCTTCATCGTCGCCAGCAACCCCGCCAGTTCCTTCCCCCTCGTCCGGACGATCAGGTTGCCACCACCATTTCCCAATACCATCACCAGGGGAGAGATCCGCTCATGCATCGACCGGAAATGAAAATCCTTTACCACCCCGATCACATGCCAACTTGCCCGCGTCCCGTCATTATCCGTATGCGTAATGGTCTTCCCCTCCGCATCACCCCTCCAACCCAAGGCCGCCGCCGCCGTCTCGTTCAGGATCGCCGCCGAACTATCAGTACCAAACTCCTTCGAGAAGTTCCGCCCCGACGCCATCTGCATCCCCAAGGTGGGGATATAACGGTCATCCACCTCATACCGCAACGTCTTCACCACTTGCTGCAAACGGCTGCCGGGATAAACAAAGAAATTATTGTTGTCGCTATGCCCCGCCGGCAAAAAACCCGAACCACTCACATTCAACACCCGGGGGTCCTGTAAGATCTCTTGCGCATATGCCCTTTCATTATTATGAAGCCAATACGTCTCCTGCACCACTACTACCTGGTCTTTGTCATACCCAAGTTTTGTGTTCCGGATATAATTTAGTTGCCGGTATACGACCGCGGTTGCAATGATCAGCGTGATCGAAATAAAGAACTGGAATACGACCAGCCCGCTGCGCAAACCCGCACGCTGTCCCCCCCTGCTCAGCCGCCCCTTCAATACGACCACAGGATTAAAGGAAGAAAGAAAAAAGGCCGGATAACTGCCCGCCAACACCCCCGTCAGTAACCCAAACAACAAAAGCCCCGGCAACAACAACGGATGCGCCCCAAAAGAAAAGACCAGCTCTTTACCGGAGAGGGTATTGAATAGCGGCAATACAAGATATACGATCCCCAAGGCAAGCAATAACCCAGCCCCCGTCAACAGGATCGACTCAAGGAGGAACTGCCGCACAAGATCCACCCTCCCGGAACCCAACACTTTCCGCACACCCACCTCCTTCGCCCGCTTGGACGCGCCGGCCGTAGACAGGTTCATAAAATTGATACACGCAATAAGAAGCATGAACAACGCGATCGCCCCGAATATATACACATACCGGATATCGCCCCCAGCCTCTATGTCATTGGTCGAGTCCGAATGAAGATGAATATCGGTCAGGGGTTCCAGGTAGAGCCCGATGTCATTGCCCTTCTGACGGAACTGCGAAAGCGTCATGCCCATCCCCTTCTCCATCTGCGGACCGATATATTTGTCTACCACCGCCGGCAGCTTCGCCTGCAGCTTGCGGTAATCATAACCCTCCCGCAAGACCAGGTAGGTAAAATAACCCGAGGTCATCCAGGACAGCTCCCGCGACTCCTGCAACGTAGACAAGGCGGCAAAAAGATCGAAATGAAAATGCGAGTTCTCGGGTACTTTGTCAAATACACCCGTTACCGTACACGAAGCCTTCTGATCCGGGAAGACCACTACTTTACCCATCGGATCGGCATCGCCAAAATATTTCTTCGCCATCGCCCGTGAAAGAACGACGGAATTTGGCTGCATCAGGATGGTCGACGCATCGCCCTTTTGCAAGGGAAGCGTGAACACCTTAAAAAAGTTGGAATCGACAAAGGCCAGCTTATCATCCCGGAAGGTCTTTTCCCCAAATTGGATCCGCGGATAACCGGCAACCATCAGCCGGGTCGCCTCCTCCACCTCCGGAAAATTGGCCTTAAAAGCCTGCGCAACAGGCGGCATCACATTCGCTTCCCGCATCTTCTCCCCCTGCACCGTTCCCCGAAAGACAACACGCACCATTCGGTCGGCTTTCTTATTATACCGGTCATAACTCAGCTCATGCTGTATGAACAGCCAGATAACCAGGCAAGTGGCAATCCCGATCGCCAAACCCACAATATTGAGGACGGAAAAAGCCCTATTCCTCCAAAGATTGCGAAACGCTATTTTAAAGTAGTTGCGTACCATGCTTTACATAGTACTAAATATGTGCCAAAACACAAGTAGTTGTAAATCAGCCCACAAGGCAACCGAACCATCCCCCTTGTCCGCTTCCGATACAAAAATTGTCCGCTTTTGCTGCCCGCTCCCAGCACTACCCGCGTCACTTCGAAAGTCTTCAGACTCCTGATCGAAGATCTTCAAACCCCAAGTCGAAGGTCTTCAAACCTAATCGAAGATCTTCAAACCCCTAATCCAACGGCTTCACCATAATATTCTTAAAATAAACGGTACTGTTCGGATCATGTCCCTGCAACGCAAATGTACCATCCGAAAACACGTGTCCCACCATGTCCTTAGGATGCTGCATATTCGCCGGCTCGGAATAATCCACCACCGTCTTGTCATTGATTTTTATAATAACATGCTTACCCCGCACACTGATCGACTCGGTAAACCATACATTGTCTTTTACATACACCTCCTTCACATCCACCACCCCATAAAGGCTTCCCGTCCGCCGCCAATCCGTATGCGAATTGTTCACCTGCACCTCAAACCCCTTTGCCGGCCAGCCCCCTTCCTGGTACTGCGTATGAAAATAGATCCCCGAATTGGACCCCGGCTCCGTCATCACATCCGCCTTAAAATCAAAATTCTTAAAATCATGATTGCCAACCGACCCCGTATAAAATAAATGAGCGGTCTTGCCATGCGCCACGATGGTCCCATTCTGCACGCTAAAAGTCTCCGCATTCTCCCCTACCTTCCACCCATCCAGCGTCTTCCCGTCAAACAGCGACACCCAACCCGCCACCGAAGCCGCGGAAGACGCAGTTCCTGTCCGCACCAGCAGTGCGCCACCGATTATAGAAATAAGTATAAGACCTTTCATACGTTAGATTTTGTTCAATTTACCGATTTTCCCATTTTTTCTTTATTTTAGTTTTTTCCAAAACTACCCCTACCATTCAAACCTTCATAACATGAGAAAATTTCTTCTATCACTTTATATCGCCTTTTTTATCGTCGGCGCCGCCAAATCACAAAACCCGCCCCGCTGGATCCAACAACCCGCCCTCTCCCCCGACGGAAAATGGATCGCCTTCGAATACAAAGGCAACCTCTTCAAAGTCCCGGCATCAGGTGGGGCCGCCACCGCGCTCACCATCAACAATTCCTATAACGGCTACCCCGTCTGGAGCCATGACGGCAATAAGATCGCCTTCGCCTCCGACCGCTACGGCAATTTCGACCTCTATGTCATGCAGGCCAACGGCAGCGAGGTCAACCGGCTGACATTCAACTCCGCAAAAGATATCCCTTACGATTTCACCCCCGATGATCAAAATATCGTTTTCGGCACGGATCGCCATGACGTCTATACCTCGGCCCGCTTCCCCGGCGACGCCTACTGGGCCAAACTCTTCGAAGTGCCCGTAAAAGGCGGCGCAAGTAGAATGCTGAATAGCGCCGGAACGGAATTTTTACACTACAACGAAAAAGGTGATAAATGGATCTTCCAGGACCGCAAAGGATACGAAGACCCCTGGAGAAAACACCATACCTCCGCCGTAACCCGCGACATCTGGGTCTTCGACCTGAACAGCCAGGCATACACGAAAGTGTCGGATTTTAAAGGCGAAGACCGCGAACCCGTCTGGGGAAAGGACGCCGCCTTTTATTACCTCAGCGAACGCAACGGCAACCAGAACTTATACCGGTCCTCCCTCGACAACCCCTCCGAAGTCAAACAACTCACCCATTTCGAAAAGAACCCCGTCCGGAACCTTTCGCGCTCGACAGACGGCCTGCTCGCCTTTACCTATAATGGCGATATCTATACGATGACCGAAGGACAGGAGCCAAAAAAACTGGCCATCAGCCTCGAAGCGGACTTCGCCGCAGAACAACTCACCACCATCCCCGTAAAAGGAGATGCCTCCGAAATGGCCCTGTCATCTGACGGCAAACAGGTCGCCTTCGTTTACCGCGGAGATATCTTCGTTACTTCCGCCGACGGCGCCACCACCCGCCGGATCACCAATACCCCCTTCCAGGAAAGGATGATCGAGTTCAGCCCCGACGGCCGGTCCCTGCTCTATTCCGTCGAACACGAACGCTCCTGGGATATCGAACAGGTAAGCATAAGCGCCGCCAAAGGCGAACCCTACTTCTATGCCGCCACCCTTTTCAACACCATACCGATCGTCGCAACAGATAAAGATGAATTCCAGGGCGTCTATTCCCCCGATGGCAAAAAGATCGCCTATCTCGAAGAAAGAAATATCCTGAAGACATACGACCTTACCACAAAAACCACGAACACCCTCATCCCCGAAGGCGTCAACTACTCCTATTCCGACGGCGACCAGTATTTCACCTGGTCTCCCGATAGCAAATACCTCCTGGCACAATCAACGGAAGGCGGCGGCTGGAACACCCACGAAGTGGTCCTGGTCAGGGACGATGGGACCGGACAACGTACAAACCTGACCTGGAGCGGCTTCGATGACCAACACCCACAATGGGGACTGGATGGAAAGATGATGTATTGGACCAGCAATAAGAACGGGCTCAAGAACCTCAGCAGAGGCGGACAGTCAGACGTTTACGCCCTCTTCTTCGACCAAAAAGCCTGGGACCGCTTCCAGTTAAGCAAGGATGACCTCGACCTGAGGACGGATATCGAGAAAAAAGATTCCGCTAACAACAAGAAAACTGCCGGCCCCCTGACCCTCAACCTCCGCAACCTCGACGACCGTAGCCAGCGACTGACCACGGCCTCCGCAAACCTCAGCGCCGCGAAACTGTCAAAAGACGGCGAAAAACTCTACTACCTGGCCAGCTTCGAAAAAGGATTCGACCTGTGGGTGGCTACCCTTCGCACCCATGAGACAAAACTCCTGGCAAAACTCAACGCCGCCAACGGCGGACGACTGGAAATGACAAAAGACGGGAAATCCCTCTTCGTCCTGGCAGGCGGATCGATCCTCAGCGTAAATACCGAAGACGGAAAGGTCTCTCCCGTAAAGATCAACACGGAAATGGAACTCAACGCCGATGGCGAACGTACCTACATCTTCGATCACGCCTGGAAACAGGTGAAAAAGAAATTGTTCGACCCCAAACTCCAGGGCGTCGACTGGGATTACTATCATACCAACTACCGCCAGTTCCTGCCCTATATAAATAATTATTACGATTTCCAACTCCTGCTCAGCGAATTCCTGGGCGAACTGAATGCATCGCATACAGGTGGCCGTTATCGCCCCGATTTCCCCAACGGTGACGAAACCGCCGCCCTGGGACTGCTCTACGACCTCTCCAAAAAAGGCGACGGCCTCTGGGTAAAAGAAGTGATCCCCGGCGGCCCCTTCGACATCGACGCCACACACATGAATGGCAATTCCGTGATCGACCGGATCGACGGCGCCCCCATCACCGCCTCCTTCGACTGGGCAAAACTGCTAAACCGCAAAGCCGGCCAGTTCACCCTCATCAGCTTCCACGACGCCCAATCCGGCGCCAAATACCAGGAAACGATCAAGCCCATCCGGCCAGGCGTAGAGACGGGCACCCTCCTCTACAAACGCTGGACAAAGAAAATGGAACAGATGGTAGACAGCCTCTCCGGCGGAAAAGTCGGATATATACACGTCCGCAGCATGGACGACCCCAGCTTCCGCGTCACCTTCGACAAGGTCCTTGGAAAGAATATGGACAAAAAAGCGCTGATCGTCGACACCCGCTTCAACGGCGGCGGCTGGCTGCACGATGACCTCGTCACTTTCCTCGGCGGAAAACTTTATTTTACACTCCACCCGCAAGGCCATACCACCAAGGGCGGCGAGTCCCTCAACAAATGGACCAAACCAAGCTGCGTGCTGATGAGCGAAGGCAATTACTCGGATGCCTTTATGTTCCCCTACGCCTATAAGGAATTGGGCCTCGGCAAACTGATCGGTATGCCCGTAGCCGGCACCGGTACCGCCGTCTGGTGGGAAACCCAGATCAATAACCGCATCGTTTTCGGTATCCCCATGGTCGCCAGCTACGGCGCAGGTGAGACCCATGCCACGGAGAACCATGAGCTGGAACCCGATATCCGCGTACCCAATGACTATAACAAAATTTTGAACGGAGAAGACCAACAGCTCGAAGCCGCCGTAAAGGAGATGCTAAAAACCATAAAGGACTGAGATCATCCATTCCTTTGAGATCATTCACCCCTTTGAGGTCATCCGCACTTTGGGATCATCCCCCTTCCGTAATATCGGGCACTATCGTATATTCGCGCCATGATTGCTATCCGAATCTTCGTAACCGGGGGCACTTTCGATAAAGAATACAATGAGCTGACAGGCGAACTGTTCTTCAAAGAAACCCACCTCCCCGAAATGCTGCAACGCAGCCGAAGCACCGTCGACGTGACCGTACGCACACTGATGATGATCGACAGCCTCCACATGACCGAACAGGACCGGCAGTTGATCGCCCATCAATGCCAGTCATCCACCGAAGACATGATCGTCATCACACACGGAACGGATACCATGACCGTAACGGCTAAAGTCCTGGCTGAAAAAGTTACCGGCAAGACGATCGTCCTCACCGGCGCTATGATCCCCTATAAATTTGGAAGCTCGGACGGTTTCTTCAACCTCGGCAGCGCCGTGGCCTTCGCCCAGGTCCTGCCCCATGGCGTCTACGTCGCAATGAATGGCCGCTTTTTTAACTGGGACAATGTCCGGAAGAACAAACAAACAGGACAGTTCGAGGAATTGCAGTGATCCCACTCAATGCCGCTCTATCCAATACCCGGTATTTTCCGCTTATTCTTTATCTTACGCCTATTATGCTGGACCCGGTCCTCGCCGCCTTCGGATTTCCTCAGTCTACCCCCGTCACCCCTTTCGGCAACGGGCTGATCAACCGCACCTGGCGCCTCACCTCCGAAAAAGACGATTTTATCCTCCAACGAGTCAACGACGATGTATTTTCCGACCCCCTCGCCATCGCCCAAAATATCGATCAGATCGGCGCCTGGCTACAACATCACCACCCCGGAGCCGCTTTCTCCCACCCCCTCCGGTCCCTCGATGGACAGTCGATGATCCATCTCCCCGGCCAGGGATTTTTCCGGATCTATCCCTTCATCCGGGATTCCTTCACCACCGACCTCGTCGACACCCCCGGCCAGGCCTATGAAGCCGCCAAAAAATTCGGGGAATTCACTCACCATCTGTCCGGATTTCCGGCCGGCCGACTCACCGCTACCCTCCCCGGCTTTCATGACCTTTCCCTCCGCTACCGCTCCTTCCGCGAATCCCTCAAAAAAGGCAACCCGCAACGCATCACAAAGGCCGCCACCCTGATTGACTACCTGGAATCCCTCAGCAACCTCGTCGAAGAATATGACCGCATCACCCGGAACCCGTCCTTCCGGCTACGCGTCACCCACCACGATACAAAGATCAGCAATGTCCTCTTCGATGGTCAGGGTAAGGGCCTCTGCGTCATCGACCTCGACACGGTAATGCCCGGATATTTTATCAGCGACCTCGGCGATATGTTCCGCACCTACCTTTCACCGGTGACGGAAGAGGAAGCCGATTGCTCAAAGATCCTGATCCGCCAACCCGTTTTCACCGCGATCGTCAAAGGCTACCTGGAATTTATGCGCGCCGAACTCACCCCGGATGAGAAAAAAGCGTTCCTCTACGCCGGCGAGTTTATGATGTATATGCAGTCCCTCCGCTTCCTGACAGACTATCTCAACGACGACATCTATTACGGCAGCCGCTACAAAGGACATAACTATGTCCGCGCCCTCAACCAGGCAACCCTCCTGCAAAGATTCCGGGAACTAAAACCGGAGCTGAACGATTCCCTGTCCCGATCGATCTCATTATAACAATAAGAGCCGTTTTCCTTAATTCTTCACTTTTATGGGATAGGGTGGACGGGTTGGGGGTGTAAAACTCTTTAATACCGCCGGAAAACCGGAGATAGTGAAACTTTGCGAACACTATACCCGGGACCCGATCCTATGACCCCTTTAAATATTTATCCAAAAAGAGCAGCGTCCTCTTCGACGTGGTGATCTGATTCTCCTTCTTCTGGAATCCATGCCCCTCATTCGGATAGGTCACATACTCCACCGGCACCCCATTCTTCTTCACCCCCGCCACGATCTCTTCACTTTCGACCGGCAACACCCGCACATCATTCATACCCTGAAAGACGATCAGCGGCTTGTTGATCTTCTCATAGTTGTATAAAGGAGAGATGTTCTTCAGCCGAACGGAATCCGCGGTATAAGGATCCCCCATCTCCGTATACAATGCCTTGCGAAACGACTCCCAATACGGAGGAATACTCCGCAAGGTCCGTATCCAGTTGGCAACACCGAATAGATCGACCCCAACCTTGAACTCCTCCGGATGGAAAGCCAACGCCCCCAATACCATACAACCCCCATAACTGCCCCCCTCGATCCCAATCTTACCGCTATCGATATAATCCTGCTCCTGTAACCATTTTTTACCCCACACACAATCCTTCAGATCGCCATTGCTATGATCCCGGTTATCCAGTTTGTAAAAGGTCTTCCCATAACCGCTGCTCCCCCGGTTGTTGACGGCCAGCACGGCATAGCCATGATTGACCAGGTATTGGATATCATTGCTGAACCCCACCCGCGTCTGTCCCCCCGGACCGCCATGTATCCACAACATAGCCGGCACCTTATGATCTTTGGATGCCGTCAGCGGCTTATAATAGATCGCGGGAATCTCCTTGCCGTCAAACGACTTGAACCGCACCACTTCCGCACTGACCAGGTCATTCACATCGATCTCCGGATTCAGGTTCTGCGTCAGTTGCTTCAACGCCTTCGTTTCGAAATTGTAGACATAGATATTGTTCGGGCTCCGGCTGCTGCCGACCGAAAGCATCATATTCTTCTCCGTAGGAGAGATCAGCACCCGCTGCACGCTCCCATCTTTTATCCCGGGGAATTCAACCGGCTTATTGCTCGCGTGATCAAACAACAGGACTTTGTTCTTCCCATCCTCATTGATGGAAATACTATGATATTTCTCCTTCTCGCTAAGGGTCATATCCACGACATCCCAATTCGTCTCATAAAACTTGCTCCCCTTCCCGGTAAGGATATTATACCGCACCAGGTAGGTGAATTCACTCCCCGCATTCGTGGAATAATAAAAGATGCTGTCGTTCTTCTCGATCGCCGCCGGCTGCCAGTTCGCTTCCTCATCCGTGCTGATCCGCTTGAATGTATTTGTCTTGCGATCGAATAGATAGAGCTCGTTCTTATCGGTGGTGATCTCCTTTGTCAATGCGAGATACCGCTCCGATGGACTGATGATGCCCGGCGACCACGCAGAATCATTCTTATAGAACAACGCCGCCTTCCACCCCGCCGTATCGATCTTCCAGACATCAAAGAATTTCGGGTTCCGGCTATTGCTCAATATAAACAGCGATTTCTTGTTGTCACTCCAGCCCATCGGGTTGCTCTGCGAATTGGGCCAGGGCGTCAGGTCCCGGGCTGCCGTATCACCAGCCCTCTGCAGATAGATATGACTGTTCTCATTACCCCCCTGGTCCGCCGTGTAGAGATACGCGTTGGTCCCCGGCAGATAATCGAAGGCAAAATACGAATCCTTCACGCTGTGCGTCAACGGTTTTAAAAGAGTATCCCCGATCCCCAGTTCGTAAAGATTATAAATACCGGAAGTATTCGCCGTCGCCAGGATCCCGGACTCATCCTTATTAAAGGCCGCTCCCCCGATGCTCTTGTTGTTATAAAGCTGTTCGATACTGTATTGCTTTACAGAATCACGGACAGCCGCCCCTTCGGCCGGCCCATTCTTACAACTGTAAACAAAAAAGGATAGCAGCAAAAGGAAGGCAATCGTTTTACGCATAAAAAGGTTTTAGCTGTCCTAATATACGATTACTTGTCATTTAACACATTTTTTTATCCACATCGCTGACCTTTCCCCCTTTTTGCTCGTCTTATATATAGAGCACTAAACCCTCCGAACATGGAAACACCTACTCAACAGGAAATCCTGCTGTTTACCGGAACGACCTTTTCCGCCGGACAGTGGGCCGAAAAAGACGGGACCGCCGACGCCGCCCCTCTTAGCGAAAAAGAAAAACTGGCCGCCGCCTGCTGGAACGGCCTGCTGCTCGAATTACTCCCCGAGATCTACCAGCAGCCCGCCAACGCAGAAAAACTATACCTCTGGCATATCCGCGAAGGCCTCTCCTTCCTCGAACTCGACCTGGGC
>DASYBV010000017.1:0-1582 GCA_036500545.1 Puia sp.
CAAGACCAACCTGAACTATGATCATGCCAACCGGTTGCTGCAGGTGTATAAGACGATCAATGATGCCGACAGTACCAGGCGGCTGATCGCCCAGCATACGTATGATGCGATGGGTCAACTGAAGCAAAAGCAGTTGGGGCAGCTGCCGAACAATAGCTTCCTGGAGACCCAGGACATGAGCTACAATGTTCGGGGCTGGTTGCAAGGGATCAATAAGGATTATGCGAATAACGACAACAGCCATGGAGGCAATACCCGCTGGTTCGGAATGGAGCTAAACTATGATTGGGGTTTTTCCAGCAACCAGCTTAATGGCAATATCGCCGGTACTAAATGGAGGAGTAAGGGGGATGGACAGCAACGGGCGTATGGTTTTGGGTATGATGATGTGAATCGTCTCTTATATGCCGACTTCAATCAATATACAGGAAGCAACTGGGACAAGACGGCGGGGATCGACTTTACTTCGATCATGGGCAATGGGACAGACCCCACTACCGCCTATGACGAGAACGGCAATATCAGGTCCATGCTGCAAAGTGGCTGGCAGATGGGAGGGAGCCATCCGATCGATTCGTTGAACTATACCTATTACACCAACAGCAACAAGCTGAAGAATGTCATCGATGGACGGAATGATCCATTGACGACGATGGGGGATTTTAGGACTTCAGCACTCAGTCCGTATAATACGGGTAAGACCAACACCGCCATCGACTACGTCTATGATCCGAACGGCAATATGACCCGGGACCTGAACAAGGACATTGGCTCACAGACAACCGATGGGATCATATACAATCACCTGAACCTGCCCTGGCAGATCAAGGTGCGGTCTGCGACGGGCACGAAGGGCACGATCACCTATATCTATGATGCCACCGGCAATAAACTAAAGAAGACGACCCTCGACAGTGCGGGCAGTGTTCAAACCGTGACCACCTATATCGGGGCCTTCCAGTACCAGGGACGACAGGCGATCAGCGGTAGTACGCCTGCCGATACCCTGCAATTCTTTGGACAGGAAGAGGGACGGGTACGGGTAGCGACCGACACCACGGGCGGGCAGCGCCGCACTTCCTTCAAATATGACTACTTCCTCAAAGACCACCTGGGCAATACCCGGATGGTGCTGGCGGATGAACAGCAGATGGACCTGTACCCGGCGGCTACGATGGAGATTGCAGACAGTGCCACGGAGAACCTGTATTACAGCAAACTGGATAGCGTCAGGACCGGGATACCGGTAGGCTATCCGACCGATACGACCACCAACCCAAACAACTATGTCGCCCAGCTCAATGGCAGTGGTGTAAAGATCGGTCCCGGCATCACGTTAAAGGTCATGGCCGGTGATCAGTTCAGTATCCGCGCGAGTAGCTGGTACAAGCTGAACGGCACCTCCCCCGGGGCTCCCGTTAATCCTCTGCCGGACTTGCTTGGTGCCCTGATCAACGGGGTAGGTGGGTTACCGGGTGGTCACCCGACGCCGGCGGTCCTGCAAGCGAATAGTACGCCGCTGAGTTCCAATATCACGGAGTTTCTGAGCGACACGGGAAGCGCGATCATGCAGACAAAGCCA
>DASYBV010000018.1:0-316532 GCA_036500545.1 Puia sp.
CTGAGGCTCTTTTCCATGAATTTCGTTTACTGGCTCTTGCAGTTCTCGCATACAGTACTCTCTATAGCGTTCGTCCGCCATGATCCAGCTTGCTTTATAGGTCCCCAGTGAACTGTTCTCGTCGGGAAGTTGTGATTGGTCACCCCATATTTCCCAACTAGCCCGGGTATAGTACTGTGCGTCGAGGGCTTCACTACCTCTGTAATAGTATTGACAGAAATCGCCGTATTCAATGAAACGGACCTCGATTCGCTTCAACTCATCTTCTAAAAAATGCCGGAAATTCTCTTTCCCACTGGTGATCCTTTTGCCTTCTGCATTATAGACCTTTCCAAAATAGAAATACCGACTGAAGAAAAAAGGAAGTACATGTTTGAAACAATGGATCTCAGCGGCGTAGTTGGGAAATGTGTGCGTAGCAATATATCTTTTTAGCTCGATGATCGCATTGTGCATGATCCTGACCCGGTGATCATATCCCTGTACTGCATTATCCAACAGGTCAATTTTCTTTAATTCATGCTCCACGCGCTCTTGTAGATCCTTCACAAAAGCATCCATAATTAAATTTTGGTTGAAACTTTAGGTTTTCTCAATAGACCCTACAAAGTCACGATTTCGTAGGTTCAAATGTTACAACCATAAAATTAAGATAACATTGAGGTGCTTAGAAATGATAAATGTCATTTTTTAAATACTGCCGCGTGTGCGGCTAAGCGTTTCCTGTGTCATGGCCAGGAAGGAAGCCTGATCGCGCACCGGTACGCGCATACTAAGATCGGGTTGATTTTCCAGGAAAAATAGTAAGCGTTCCCTTGCATTTAGCATGCGGATATTTCGAGCCTGGCGGTGCCAGATCCGGAGGTATTTATTGGTGAGGACCCTGCCGACCACGTTAAATTCTACATAGGTCCGATAGAGATACTGGAATTCCTGGAAGGAGATGTAAAATAGATAAGAATCTTCCAGCGCCTGTATATAATCTTCGCTTTTCTTTTGATCGTAGAAGCTGTCGATGGATACAACAATCTCGTTCTCTGCAAAGAACCAATCACACACCTCTTTTTCATGTAAGATGTAATAGCATTTCAATAGTCCCTTTTTTATGAAATATAAGTTTTTGCAAACCTGTCCGGTCTTTAACAGGTATTCTCCTTTTTTAACGGTTTTTTCTTTTATAATCGTGGGCAGAAATTCGAGGCAGGCGGTTGATAAAGGCCAGCCTTCGGAGGTCGCAATGAAATTGAGAAAAGACAACAATTCTTCCATGATACAGATAAGCTTGGTGGACAATCGATTAGAAATCCAAAATAATAAATAAAATTATTATATGGTAAATATATTTTCCAGCGCATACTGATTGCAGTATAGTCAGGATTTCTACTTATTGACTAAAAAAAGAAAATGATATTTGTCATTTTTTAAGAATAGGATTCCATTTAATTTCACTGCCAACTTTAAACTTTGTCACAATGAGAAAAACGATCTTTTCAGTGCTAGTTTTTACGGCCATCACCTATTCCCTTCCCTCCTGCAAAAGGTCCCGGCCGATAATAGAGATAGATCGACAGAAAAACTAGTCGAATCAGCCCGGCTTTATTTTGAAGATAGCGTACAACATACTGCACTGTCTTTTTCTTAAATATCGTCATAGGCAGCTTTGTTTATACAGATGCTTTTATTAAGAGTTTGCCTGGATTAATAAGGAAGAAAACATTTTAATGGAAGCTATAACCGATATGACAAAGCTATAAGATAATCGATTCTAAACTTAGGCTTCTAATTTGGCTATGTGCAATAGCCAAGCTTACAAATCGCAGATCGGCTATAGACGCCTTTTGAATTTAATCAGGAAACCTGAGAAAATGATTTGCTTTGAAATAGAGAGAGTTTCTAAGACTCTCAAAATCGGATATGCCCGTCTGATTGAACTTATAGAAAACCAGATAAAGAAAGACCTTCTATAAGAAGTAATAAGTGGCTTCAATTATCAACTAAAAGGAATTTGAAAAAGGATGACGCGCCGACAAATGTAAATTATGATTTAGGGACAATTTACAAAGCGAATTCTTATTTTATCAGGTAAAGGTGACGGCAACATTCGTGGAAAAACTTAACAACAATATTAAGATTCGTCTGCTGTTATTTAATTAACTTATTCAATAGCGAAGCTATATTTTTCGCATCACTCTCCGTGTTAAATGTTCCAATTTTTAAACTATAGGGATCGCCGCTCTTTATATATAGGTAATATCTTTGAGATGCTCCGCCAAAAGCTTCGCGATAATCAGAATACACTTTCTCAATATTTGAAAATGGAAGCTTTGATGGGCGGCCTAAAATGCGGTTTATTAAATTTTCCAAGGGGTTTAAGCTCGTACGATATACCGTCTTATTAATAAAGTCAATTTTTACCCGTTGAAGAGAAAGAGAATCATAAACAAATACAAAAAATAATCCCCCCCCTAAAAGCATACCTGTAGTCCTGCCTGCAATTTCCTTATCTAGCGAAGCAATAAAAACAAAAAATATACAAAAAAGAGCCAAAAATATTCTCTTAAACAGTGGTGGATCAATGATTTTAATAATATCGCCAGAAATAGTGATTTTCGGCCGAGGCAAAGTCTCAAATGTTTTAGCGTTTATTTCTTGAATTGAAATTTTCATATTAATGGCACTTGTCAATGTCAAATAAAAAATTTTCTTCTTGCAACAAAAAATAGAATTCTTCTTTTAATCATAATCCTAGAATATTATTTAGAAGTTGGCGATTGGCGTGATTTACCCCTTGCTTCGTTTAACCGTTGTTTACAATCCATTATTTCAATATATGCCTTGCTAAAGTTCGGATCCACCGCAATACAATTCTCAAAATATTTTAGTGCTAAGGAATCATTTTCATACGAATAACTAAGTCCTATATTAAAATAGGAATGATTCATCTTATATTTATATTGAATTGATTTTTTAAAATCTTCCCTGGCTTTTGCTTTTTCCAAAAGCATTGCATGTGAAATCCCTCTCTTAAAATATAATTCACCTGACGAAGAATCTGATACAATTAGTGAATCAAAAAGCATAGCCGCTTCTGCATATTTGTTTTGATCATAAAACAACTTGGCTTTAAATGATAATGAGTTGCGGTTATCATCTTTATTTACATATGCTTGATTATGTTTATTTATATTATTGCAAGAAAGCACAACAATTAAAATGAATATATTAAATATTTGTTTTGATTTCATTATCTTCCGCTTATTTTTTCTGTAATTAGCCGATCTCTTATATCTGCATACATCCCCGCCTCCTGAAACAGTTTGTTAGCCGCCGCATCATGTCCCGCTTCACGTTCCGCCCGTGCCTCATTTACTAATCGCAGGCAAGTTTGATTTGCATCATATGCGCCTTGATTTAAAGTAAAGTCGGATGTTAATACTCCTTTTGCAGTATTGAAGGCAAAAACCCAAGGGCTAGCTTTGGTTAAACTAGCTATATCAAGAGCAGCATCAAAATACTTTTTGTCCAATAAATGATTTACTGCAGCGATTATCGAAAAGCCATTACCTGCTTTTTCTATAAATTCAGAAGCTTTGTCATAACCGCCTATCGCGGCAAATTTACCTGCCCAGTCATTTGCGGTTCCAAGTGCCTCCATCCTTTCCATACCTTCCTTTATACGCTTCAACGCTTCCGGCAGCGCCACGTTATCTTTTACATTTGGAGGTGAAATTTGAGATAACGATGACTGACTGCTATTTGTTCCACCACTGGATTTCTTGGGTCCCGGTCCTTCCCCTCCGCTACCATTTCCGTCTGAGAAGTTAAAATACTCTTCGTCATCATTATCTCCCTTGTCATACACGATTGTATGTACATTACCCGCACCGTCTACACCTACTGCATATTTTACCATCTCATTTCCCGGATCGTAGTCGCTTGATGCCCAAGCTTCGCAACCGTATTGGCCCGCATCCATCCCATCCGGATCAATAAACCGTATCGGGTTATTAAAGGCATAATTATACGGACTCCAGCGCCTACTATTGTCAGCCAATGGGTCAATACCATGCCATACCCCTAACTGAGGGTCTAAGAATCTCGCTCCATAGTCATATTCCTCCAATCCCGATCCGTCCGCAAATTCCTGGTTCTGCAACTCCTTGCCATTATACCGGAATTTATTCTCCGTATAATTACCCTTCAACGCCTTATCACTAATCCCCGCCATCGTCAATCCAAACGGATAATAGTGGTTCTCTTCCAGCATCGGTCCACTATACGTTTGTACACTCAGGTTATCAAAGAACACATCCCAGCCCGGGGTCTCATTACTTACCCAAATATACAGATATCCGCTGTGATGCAACCCTATCCCGGTAGCCAACGTATTCAGCACATCCGCACTCCCCACCGGGATCGCCCCGCTTTGGTTATTCCCGCTTACATAGTTGAACTGATTGTCCAGCAGCATCCAGTTCAGGTAGGCTTTTGGGGTAGTACTTGTCGCCGGATCGTTTGCCGGCAGGAAGCTGTTCAAGGCCGCATAGACCGGACTGCCGCTGGTATTGTTCAGATCGGACAGGACGCCATGGGTGCCGCCGGTTACTCCCACCAGCCCGGTAGCCAGGCTGCTCAGCACGCTCTGCAGGGAATTGTTCGGACTGCCTACTGATCCCCCGGACCGGTAAAAGGACTTGACGCCGATCGCCGCCGAATCCCCGCTCATTACCTTTAGCAACAAGGCCGGTCCCATCTTATGTCCGTTGCCATTTACCCGGGCTACCGAATCGTTCGGGCTGGTCATCGGGTCGGACGGATACCCCCCGGGTACCGATGCCGCAGGATAACTCGTCGAATCGATGTTATAGAACAAAGCCAGCTCGGTGCTCCGGTAAGCCGCCTCCATCGTGGCGACATATTGCGCGGTGTCTTTTTCCTGGGTCAGTAACACCCGTGTATTGCCCAAATGGTCCTTTTCTGTAAAATCATATTCCCAGCCATAGCCCGTCGTCCCGTTCAGATACCGGTGAAAGGCCCAGCGGGCACGGCCTTCTTCCTCTTCCATGAACTGCAGGGTGTCGGTGCCAGCGGTCGGGCTGGCAATGGGCGCCCTTCGCTGGTATTGGAAAGCCCCCAGGTACTCTGTCGTGGTCGCCAGTCCCGAAACACTGTCCATGACCACCTTTCGTAACTTGTTACCCGCCGCATCGTAGGTATAGATAATATTGCCCTTACCATTGATATGCACCTGTTGCGGCAGGTTCAGGTAATTATAGCTGATCTGATCGATCCCCTTATTATTGTCCAGGGTAAGATTGCCATTCCCGTCATAGCTATAGTCATACGATCCCTTTGATCCTTTATAATGAAAATCCCCCAATTTGGACGCCGTATCGTTGACGGCATCATTAACTTGTATGAGCTTGTTGCTACTGGTCTGATAGGAATAAGTCAATTGGTCGATCAAAGAAGCCGGGGCTCCGATCTTAAACCCATTCTGGTTCATGCTAAGGATATTTCCATTGGCGTCGTAGTGCAGGTTGCTCACTGAATAATCCATGGCAGTCGTATTCCAGGTGCTGCCGCTCGGATTCTGCAGAAAGGTGGCTCCCGTCAGCCGGTTTACATTGTCATAGGTAAAATCATATTTCCGGTTGATCCCATCTCCGGCGCTCTTCCATACGGTACCTGAGATATTGCCGTTAAAGGCGGGGGTCGTGTAGGAAGTCGTGCCGGCAATCGAGGTGCTCTTATCGTAGCCCAGGTCCATCCCAAAATAATGGGATTCGGTACCGCCCACATAGTTCTTATTGATCCCGGTCAGCCAGCCACGGATATTGTAATCATAAACCATGCTATCCAATCCACCCAGATTTTTCTTTTGCAGTTGTCCCAATTCATTGTAGGTGTTACTTACAAGGGTGGTCTGTGCTTTTTTAACTGTTCCGTCGCCACCGAGAATAGTCTTTTTTATGTCCAACAACCGGCCTCCGGCGTCATAGTTATAATTCGATAGCACATGATAGTTATCTGCAAGGGAACAATTCTGCGCCAGATAATCCTTCACCAGGGGTTGCCCGGAAAAACTATATTGCATGGTCGCAGGCTCACCGCAGCCGGTGAGGTTCACGGATATATTCTGCAACAGACGTCCCCTGTCATCGAAATAGTTGACCGAGCTTAAATAGGAGCCCGGTTGTCCAACAATTTCCTTTGTTCCCCCTGTCACCATCCCACGTGTATTAAAGCTTTGGGTCACCGGTTGTGGATAGGGAAAGGTAAGGTTGCTCGCCGTCATGAAAAGACCACTATTACCCGAATACATGGTAGCGGTAAAGAAAGACCATACGGCCGGCGTCCAGGTATAGTCATCATAAAATGTCCGTGTAAGCAATTCATTGGTATAGGAACTCACGTTAGGGTAAGAGCTACTCGAACCGGCGAGATTCTCGTGATGCTCCTGGTTATTATAATTCGACGGATCGGTGAGCAGCCCCGTAGAATCGGGCCGGTTTTGTCCATCATACCGAATATAGGTCCATTTCTGCTGGCTTCGCAATGCGGAATCCTGTGTCAGGACCAATCGATCCCGCCCGTCATAGACCATATGCACCTCGCCCGCACCCGGCACTTTCTTTATGCTCATTCGTTTGCGATAGTCGTATTCATACCGGAAGCACAATTCATCCGCGATGGTCTGTCCCACCGTCCAGGTCCCGGAACCATTGACCAGCTCTATCGCCTTGGGAGGTAAGACGAACCGCAGGTTGTCCATGTCGTCATACACATAATAGGTACATAACCACCCGGCATGTGCCGTACCCGGTGTGTCATCTGCCTGCACTTTCTTCAGGATGACCTTGCCCTGCTGGTCCTTGTATTCCACCAACCGATGCCCCTGCTCATCGGTCGTCTGGTTTTTGTATAAGACACCCGCCGCATATAGACCGGCATCTGACGGCAGACTGCCCGCAGCCGCAGCAATGGTCCAATAATGTACGCTGTCGGCAATCGTGTTCACCAGATAATCCAGTGTTACCCCCCTGCCGGCGCCTACCCAGCTGTCACCGGGGGCAAGAGTCGTCACCGGCCGGTTGAGCGGAGACGGTTCAAAGTTGGTTTGCCCATAGAATACATGCTCATTGGCAAATTGTACGCTATTAAAGGCAGCGGCTTCGGCAATGCCATCCGGCCGGAAATTACCATCCGTATTGGAAGAGACATAGGGAAGATATTTCAATGGCTCCCGCCCCAGCGCATCATAGACATTAAGCGTTACCATATCCTTAAGACCCGGACTGGCTTGTTTGGCCACCGCCTGTACCGGACGTCCCAATCCGTCAAAATACTGCGTCACCTGCTTTACGTCGCTGGGGTCGGTCAACGAAGCGGCACTCGCCGGATCGATGATACCCGGTCGGGTAAGGTCCCGCGTACGGATATAGTTCAGGTCCGGGGAGACGGTCACCAGGATGGTATTGCTGTTGATCCAGTCGGAACCACAAACCACCTGTCGGAGAAATACGGTGCTAACTGTAAGGTTATCCGTCGTATAGCTCAATCCCGTCGCTCCGCTGATGGAGGTAAAATGAACTCCATCCTGGCTCTGTAACCATTGATAGGAATAGCTCCCGCCGCAATTCCCGCCTTCCGCGCCCTGCACATTGTTCAACACCGTAGATCCGTTATATGGAAGGATCGTCGAAGGTCCGCTGATCGTCCCTCCGTTTAACGCTATGCTTACCTCACCTGAGACACTGGTCGCCTGAGCACCATTCGAGGTGACTAAACAGCGATAATATACAAAAGCCGTCAACGCCGGCGGCTGATAGCTCGTAGCATTGGTCCCGACATTTGTGGGGCTGCCGAAACTATTGTCCGGCGAGCTCTGCCATTGATAGCTATAGCTGCCGTCACCACCCGAGACCCCCGTGACCGATAAAACGGAAGGCGCCGTATTATAGCTGATGCTCTGCGAGGCCGGGGACACGGTTCCCGGATTGACAACGGGATAGACATTGATAAAGGCCGAAGCGCTGGGTACTATCGCCCCATTGCTGGTCACTTTTACCCGGTAATACGCGGAAGCCGTTAGCGCCGCCGGCTGGTAGCTGGTGGAATTGGTCCCGACATTCGACGGACTGCCAAAACTGTTGTCCGCAGAGCTCTGCCATTGATAGCTATAGCTCCCATCGCCGCCGGAGGCGGAAGAGATCGATAGTCCCGCCGGTGTCCAATTGTAATTTGCATTTTGTGAGGACGGGGAAATACTCCCCGGCACGATCTGAGGATATACAGTTACGGTTACTTCATCGCTATTGGCCCACGCTCCATTACTCCATGCCTGTATCAGGTAGGACGTCGTCTGCGTCAGCGCCCCGGGAGAATAACTTAACGACGTAGCACCTGTGATCAGTACCCACGCACTGCCACCTTCCGGCCAGTAATACCATTGATAAGTATACGTACCGGTACCGCCGGATGCCGCTGTAGCGGTCATCGTAGCAGGAGCCGTATTATAATTGATCGTTTGAGACGAAGGCGAGATACTTCCCGCGATCAACAGCGGATATACATTGACAAAAGCCGCACTGCTGCCCGCAAAGGCGCCATTACTGGTTACTACGACCCGGTAATACAAGGAAGAAGTAAGCGCCGGTGGCTGATAGCTGGTTGAATTGGTGCCGACATTCGTCGGACTCGAAAAACCGGCATCAGTTGCACTTTGCCATTGATAGCTATAGCTGCCGTCACCTCCGCTATAACCGGTGACGCTCAGTACTCCCGGGGTCGCTCCATAATTGATATTCTGCCCGGGCGTAACCGATCCGCCGGAGATGGCAGGGTAGACGTCTACCTCTACGACATTTGAGGTAAATGCCGTTTGTATGCCGCAGCTGACCTGGCGGCGATACCAGGTCGTCGTCGTGATCGGACCGGGTTGAAAATCCTGGCTGGTAGCACCGCTGACATTGCTAAAGCCCGAAGTGCTGCTAACGATCGAGGACTGCCACTGATAGCTATAGCTGCTGCAAAGCCCCCCCGACGCGCCCGTCGTGGTCAGTTGGGAGGGCGACGCATTGTAATTGACAGTAGCAGGTGTCGGTGTGTTGATCGAGCCGCCGCCCAACGCCGGAGCCGTGATCGTTATGGTCTTCGTCGCAACCGCGGTACCACTGGAATAGGCGGTCACCGTAGCACTGCTGCATCCGGCGCTGTTGAACAACACGACAAAAGTGGTGAAGGACGAGCTTTGTACCGTCCCGCAGCTTACGCCCCAACTGTCGACAGGCCCCCCCAGACAATGTCCGCTCATGGTATAAGTAGCCGAAGTGTTGAACGTAACGCTCGGGCTTCCGTTGATGGAACAATCCACAAGCAAAGTCTGCAGACTTTTATGATTGGCTGAATCGGTAAGGGTACTATCGCCGGCGATGACCGATCCCGCGCCGGCAGTGCTGTCCGTTTGCGCCCGGACAAGAACCGGCATCAGTGCCAGTTGCAGGCCGGCCAGGAGGAAGAGAATGTGTTTGCTTATTTTCATGATCTCCGCATTGTAGGGGTTGATGGTACTTTAACTACGCCGTATTTAAAGCTGTTTATAGTGATATTCGATCGTCTTGATGATATTGCCGTCCTGGTCCCTGACCACCTGCAATCGCCCCAGCTTGTCATAGGTATAATAGCTGATCCGGTTGCCTACATCACACTGGCTGGTCATCCCCATTAATGGTGAATAGGTATAGGTCGTCATCTGGGCAGTCGAAGGGTATAGCCGTAATTCATCGATATCGCCGGACCCGCTAATGGAAAGAGAGGTAATGCCGGTTACCGTATGCTCAAAATAAGTCCAGCCCGCAATGGTCTTCCCCTGTTTGGTAGAAGTGCTGCCAGATACGGTAAAGGAGTTTCCCGTCTTGCTCCAATAGCTGACGATATAGTTACCGCCGCTGCTAAGCCCCGACCGGCTACAATTGCCGTTGGAAAGGTTATAACTCTGTGTGCCGGTGATCGCCCCCGTATCCCGGCTTGTTGAACCGATCGTCCAGGAGCCGTTCCCATCTGCTTCGAAACTTGTATAGGCGACCTGGTCAACGGTCGCATTGGATATCTTGGCAACCGGTTCCTTATTCTGGTAGTCCCAGATATAAGCATTGGCAACCCCGTCATGCCCCGTGACCTGTCGTGGGTTTCCATCTTTGAACGTGTAAAAGGACTCATCCAGGTACCGGCTATCCTGAGTAATGGTATTGCCGGATATGACCGCACCCGCAAAAGTGCCCGACATCGCTTGCAGATTGATTAGCTGTATCCGCCCGGGATAGGCAAACCCGATCGGACTACTCGAAGTATCGTAAAGGGTAAAGGCCGCATGACGAAGGGAAAGGTTCTTCCAGTCGCTGACCTCTATCGGCGCATTGACGTATTCGTCCTGTAGCCGTAAGATCGGTTTCAGAAGGGCATCCGCCGAATTCCTGGCCGTGGTATAACAGCTTGTCAGCAAGCTCGCCGAATCGGTATAGCTTCTCCGGCGGTAATTGACAAATTGTACCCGGTCCCGCGCCATCATAAGCCGGAATAGGTTCAACGAAGCCTGCCGACAATTTGTCGTACCGTCTGTCTGAGGCGAACAACTATTGACTGTCGAATTCAGCCAAAGTGAATCATTGTGAAATACAGTATTGTAATAACCGGTGCTATCGGGTATCGCATCACAGCTGCTCATCCGGAAATCCATCGCATATTTTGTATTGGTGATAAGACTGTCCCCGGTGGAAGTGCTGGATACGGTCCGGGTCGGCTGATGATGAAAGGGACTGCCATAATAAGTGGATCGGGTCGTCGTATTTCCATTGCCCGTAACAGGATCATAGGTGGTGGACACAATGCTATCCTTTGTCTTGGTCGCAGATTGCAGGGAATAGGTAGTGAACGTAGACCAGGACGCCGGCATGCTGACAGTAATATAGCCGGGTGTCGTCAGCGGATCCGGCAAATAGGTTGGAAAATAGGACGTCTCTTTCAAAACATGCCCCGCCTCGTTAAAGTGCCCCTCGTATTTTAGCTCGTCCCGCATAAATTCAAAAGGCAGCGGAGCCGCGGGGAAAGTAGGTATAGAGGGGTCGCATAAAATTGATTGGTCTATTGATCGCTGACATACGTCATTGATCGTGTTGTTCCACAGATCGGATCCATAATAACGATATACGCTGTGCCCATTACCCGTCTGCGAGACATCCACTTCGTTGTAACCCACATTCTCCCCTTGCAGGCTGTTCATCGGCTGGATACTTCCGGCAGAAATATAAAAATCGTGCGCAGGCGTAAGATCACAGGAAAAACAGCCATTCGTGCTGCAGCCGGTGACCGGTCCTAACACCAACTTCAGGATATCGTTTCGCAGGACCTGTACATAGGTGGGAATACTGTACAACACCCCCGTAGACGAACTGGCGCCCCCGGTATAATTGTAGGACGTAACGACATCATTGGCAGTCAGGTCATCCTTGTTCGTGATCGTCTTGATCCGAAGACCGCCAACGGTCTGTGTCGTCGACGACGGCTCATATTGCCATTGTTTGACGGTTGCATCTGCCCCGGCATCGGGCGTGGCATTGGAAGGGTAGGATAAAGTAGCCGTATAGCTGCCCGGCGGTAAGGAAAATGTCTGGTTCAGGGTGGTATTAAAGTTAACAAGGAAAGGACCGCCCCCCTGCTGCACATTGCTTGCGTCGACAATCGACCAGGTCGGCGCCCAATTGGTGGAATGGTTATTTACCGTTATGATAGTCGCGCCGGTCCCCGACACCGTAAACGATTGTGTTTGCGTGAGCCGGGATTGCCCGAACTCATTGATCACATAACTCGTCAACGGTTGTAAGCTCAATACATCCTGCGTAAAAGTATAGATATTCCTGGGCTCAAAGTCAAACACGGTAGAGCCGCCGGTAGGATAGGTGATCTGCTGAAGGGAACCGGCCCGCATCGCCGGCCAGATCGCATCCCGGTAACCGCCGGAGGTGACTTGCGGTGCCCCGCTTACAATCTGCGTAAAGGTAGGGACCAGGGTAGTATTGGTATCGACACCATTGGGGTAACCCCAGTGATCGATCCCAAAGCTCAGCCGCCTGGGTACCTGCTCCGAAAAATAGGTGAACCGATACGGTGGTATCGCAACACTCCCGTCACAACTTGTCTCCTTGATGCTATCAAGCCGCAACCGGTACTCATCCGTATGCAGGTTGTCGGCGCTATAGGTACCAAAAAAATCAGAACTGAGCGCACTGTTATCAAAAAAATAGCCCAGGTAAAAGCTGTCTTTCTTACAAAAGCCCTTACTATCCGAGATCGAAATGCTCCCCAGGGCACGCGCACTGGTATTGTCTTCATCCGTCAATTCGTTATCCACCAGCAGCCCATAACTCTTGGAAAGATCCATACGGAGAGAGGAACTGGGCGTAAATGAAACCGTGCCGTTGGGGTACGAAATCTGGCTTAACCGCACTCCCTGCACCAGGTTCTTGACCAGGGTCATCCCCGTCGCAAGATCTCCGCCAATTCCCACAATTTGTTTATAATGACTAAAAGTCACCGGGGGCATCGCAATCGTATAGTAACTATAGTTCTCCGCCTCGTATTGAAAAACGATCGAATCCATTCCATCGGCCGACAATATCTTGTTTAAGAACCAGGAAGAAGCCGCCGCCGTCGTATTGGCGGAGCCGTTCTTGTCCGTAAAAGGATTGGTCGCCTCGATCGGCGCTACCGCGCCATTATTGCCCACCTGTCCGAAATGGTACCGGACGCCATCGGGCGTAGTCACAATAAAACCGATAAAGCCCTGCCCGGACACGACAAAAGGCTGTACCTTAAAATCCTGTTCCGGTACAAAAATGGGCGTCCGGTCATCATTAAAATAAAACTTACCGGAATATCCCCCAAAATTAAAATAGTACAGATCGGGCTCTCCATCCTTAACCCCATGCAGGAAATTTATATCGTCCGGCGCCAGCGTATCCTTTTGCACCGTGACCCCATTGGAGATGATCGGCACCTGAAGTTCCGGTTGTGAAGCATAACTGTAGTATCCATAATCCGTATAATACCCATTAGTGACATTACTGGTCGAAAATCCGCGATCATCCGGTTGTCCCACTACCGTCCGTGTGATCGCCCCGCCCGCATTCAAGGCCCATCCGGAGCCAACCCATCCGCCCGGCTCCTGCACTTTTAAACCCGATGCATGATAGCTTAGACTGATCGGCAGCTTCAGCGACCCTGCCTCGATCGTATAAATGGGAATACCGATCTGCGGGATACCCGTATGGTAACTAACGGGGATATCACCATATTTTCCCAACGAAGCCGCCGTCGGCGAAGCGATGGATACATGCCCGATGGTATTCGTGGTGTCTTGCGCAGCTACGCGCAGCCCTGCCCCCCAAAAAAGAAAGAAAAGAAAAGCCGGTGTCGCGGTTCTTATGGTTCTGTTGTAAAACATAACAGATATAGAGTTTATGAGTATGCGGGTTAAAAAATCAACGGTCGGTCAAAAAGTATAGCCCACCCGGAAAAGGATGGCCTGGGTCTTCGGCACCTGCTGATAACTAAGGAAATCCCAGAGCAGCTGCAGTTTGGTCTTTTTAAAGAACCGGCTCTTCATCGATACGGTCTTGGTCACCCCGATCAGTCCGCTTTGCGTCCAGTATTGTAATTGTTTCAACTGCTGGTAAGCCGTAAAGGGAGTCGTATAGTTATATTCCAATCCGCCGGTAGCCGAAAAACTGCTTTTTATCTTTATCTCGATAAAAGACCGCAGCCCTACCCCTTGGCTGGATAGTGCGACATGCTGTATTCCGTTTCCCCATCCGATCTTATAACTGGCTCCTACACCCGTTACATTGGAGTTCCCCAGCTTATAGCCCAGTGAGAACCCCAGGTCGGTCACCGTAGGGAAATAGTAGTTGTCATGCGTCGTCTGGAAATTGGTGCCGTATTCGAGTCGCTTCCAAAAGGTCTTTGTCTTTTGATCATTGGGCTTAAAATCGGGCATATCCATATCTCCATTGCCACCCCCCAATTGACTCAGCTTGCTTTTATACGTATCCAGCTGCGACTCCGCCGAAGTGAGGTTGGATTGCAAAGCCGCTCCACCGGAACTGCCCGTCGCCACCTGGTTCTGAACAAGCTGGCTTACCTGGTCCCGGGTTTGCAATCCCGTCAGCGTCTGTGCCGACCCATAATTGCCCGGGAGATTGAAGAGACTGCCCAGCTGCGAATTATTCCTCATGAATTGCTGGAAAGCCGGTAGCTGGCTGAGCAGGCCCAGCGCCCTTTGCTCCATCTGGTCGGGATTGTTCAGCATCTCCCTGTATTGCCGGACCTGCTGGGAATAGTAATAGACATCCTGGTTCATACCGGCATACTGTTCGGCAAAAAGTGTCTGAAGATTTGCATGCTGGCTGATATATTGCCCTATCTGTTGCTTGCGTTGCTGGATAAAAGCTTTCGCCTGATCGGCATCCTGCATCTTTGCCTGCAGGGTCTGAAGCTGGCTGATCGACGCCTGCAGCTGTGTCTGCATCGCGGGGGACAACTGTTCACCGGACCCGCTGACCAGTTGCGGGTTCTTCTGCAAAAAGGAAAGCATCCCCTGCAACGAATCGACAGCCGGCTGGTATTGACCGCCGATAGAGGCATGTCTGTTGCCCGTATCCGTTTGGATCTTTTGCACCAGCGCCGAATATTGTTGGGATGACTGCGTGAATACGGTTTTTGCCGCCGGAGAATCGACAGTATATAGCTTCTTCCGGAGCTTTTCTTCCCGCCGGGCCATCTTCGCCAGGTATTGTTGGGTCTGCCGGGTAAGCTGCTGGTTTAGGCTGGCCGTTTTGGATTGGATCCGGCCAAATAACTTTGAAGGGAAATTAACCAGCTTCCCCGCCGCCGAATCCACGGACTGGCCATAAGAAACCGATGAGGCAAGAAATAGGACTGCCATCAGGGAAAAAGACCATTTTTTCCACATAGAAAACAATTTTGCAGTAAGAGATCAATACGACCTTACCCGGGAGTAAACAACCAGGTTACAGACGAAGCAGGAACAGATGACGTTTGGAAGGAGGCCGGATGAAAAGTAATACATGCGGCAAAAAGCCTGCACGCAGAAGAAGATGATTCATGATAAGACAGTTTAATGATTGGAGTTAATACTTCGATAAGGGCGGGCAGGATTGATGATTCGAAGTAAAATCAATCTATTGGTTTTACCAACAGTCAGGCAAACCAGGAACTATAAAAATTGTAATAAAATACCCTTAAAAAGAAGTCATTAAAAATAGTCGGGTGTGTAAAAAAGGGGCAAAAACGTGTCGGTTTGAGCGATAACCGTGTCAAATTGGGCGATAATCGTGGAAATTTCTTTTATTAAGACCACAAAAAATGATGCTCCATTAAATTTTCAAATCGAGTAAAATTACGCTGCCTTTTTGTGGTTTTTACTATCGTAACTATGCGGCTTTACAGCTCAAAGGTCATTTCCGCATCATGACCCGCCGTTGGGATCTGCCGGATAAAATTATCATACCCCTCCTCGCCGTCATGATCGCTGTATGCCCCATAAGAATCCAGGCTATACCCCGTCAAACCATCATTCGCACGGATGATATACAGGATGGAAGAATCCGAAGGATCGCTGGCTCCCTCGAAACGGAAAGTCTTCAGGATCAGCAGCTCCTCCGGCTGGTAGGTCTTGCCCCTCCCGGCGGTAAACCCCTCCTTTGTCCAACGGAATTCATTGTCTATCTTCTTTGACCGCAGACTTTCCATTACTTCGGAAGAGGTAGTCATCGTACCGGTATTATTGTTTGTGTCCATAACAGGTTTTTTATGGAACACTGGAAAAATCATGCCCCCCTCACTTCTTTATCCGGGTCTTCTTCTTCGCCATATGCTGCCGGAGGACGAGGTTCAACAGCACCATTTCCTCTATCTCCAGCAAGCCAGCCAGCTGGAACAGGTCCTTTAAGACAAACTTTTCTACATTCTCTATCAGCCGGGAAAATCGGACATTGTTCAACCCCAGGTCCCGCGCCACGACACTCTTGGGAAGGGTATCGAATATCTCCCGAAAAGAGGAAATATACCCGCCGGTGATCAGGTTTTTTATGGTCGTATATCGCCTGTCCTTTGCCATCATCCAAAGAAAGGCCCAAAATACAAATAGGTCCTTTTTAGAGTACAAATAATACAAAATAGAGATACTTATCGTATAATAGGACGCATATTTTGTATCTTTTACAGGGATAAATGGTATTCACTGTATCAATAGACAGACCGCAAAAAAACCTCCCCATCCGCAGCCGCCCCCTTTTTCGTAATTTCGCCCCTCATGGGCCAGAAAAAACTCATCCGATTCGAGGCGATCAAATCCTTCCCCAATGTCCTGCAATACCCGGAAGGGATGCCCGGCCAATGGGCCGGCTTTTTTAAGAATACCCACCCCCTTACCCTGGAGCTGGCCTGCGGAAAAGGCGAATATACCGTCGGCCTCGCAAAAATGTACCCGCAACGGAACTTCCTCGGCATAGACCTGAAAGGCAATCGCCTCTATATCGGCGCCAAAAAATGCCTGGAAGAAAAGATCACCAACGCCGCCTTCCTCCGCTCCCATATCGATAAGCTCCCGGACTATTTCGCCCCGGGTGAAATAGAAGAGATCTGGCTGACCTTCCCCGACCCCCAGCTCCGGAAATCCCGGGCCACCCGGAGACTGACCCACCCAAAATTCCTCCGCCTCTACCAGCAGATCCTCCCCCCCGGCGCCCGCATCCACCTCAAGACGGATAGCCCGGTCCTCTACGCCTTTACAAAACTGGTGATCGGGCTCTATGGCCTGCACCTGCTGGAAGACTCCGCCGATATCCATGCCGGCGCCGGCCCCCTCAGCGAAGAGCTGAAGATCATCACCCACTACGAAAGCCTGGATATCGCACAAAGCCGCCGGGTACACTACCTCTGCTTCTCCCTGCCCGCAGATAAGCTCCCGGACCACGACGCCTACCTGCTGACAAGGATAAAAGAGGACGAACCGGTCCCGCCCCAACGGGTACGACCGCCACGGATCCACGCCCCCGGTACAAAAAGAGGGTAGAAGACATCCAAATACCGCCACCAATGCCCATAAAGGAGATGCTCGAAAACGACGATTTCTACTACAACGACCAGGGATACATGGTCCTGACGGCAAAATTCCTCCGCGACCGCGGCTACTGCTGCGGCAACGGATGCAGACACTGCCCCTATGACTATGAAAAGGTCGGCGAACCCCGCCGCTCACAGTTGATAGAACAGCAAAAAAGGAATGACGAACAAAAAGAAAAATAACCCGGCCGCCCGCGAAAAGCTCTCCGCGCTGAAACCCTCCGGCGGAAAGGACGACTCCTTCTTCGACCTGGTATATGAAGTGGTACGACAGATCCCAAAAGGCCGGGTCACCTCCTATGGCGCGATCGGCGCCTGTCTCGGCACCCGCCTCTCCGCCCGCATGGTGGGCTGGGCGCTGCGAACGGCCTACCTTTCCGAAAAACCGGTTCCCAAACACCGCGTGGTCAACAGGGTAGGACTCCTCTCGGGCCGCCACCATTTCAACCCGCCCGAAAAGATGCAGCAGCTGCTCGAAAAAGAAGGAGTAAAAGTAAAAGACGATAAAGTAGTGGATTTCGCCCGCCTGTTCTGGGACCCCTCAAAAGAATTGTAAGCCGGCGGATCGCAAAGACGACAGGATCAGCCGGATCAATAATACGGACTGATCATCAGGTAGACGATGACCCCCGTCACGGCGACATACAACCACATCGGCCAGGTGATCCGCGCCAGCTTGCGATGCTTGTCAAACCGTTCCTGGAAAGCCCGCTGCAGGGTGAACAGCACAAAGGGTATGATGACGGCCGATAAAATGATATGCGTGCTAAGGATAAAATAGTAGATATACCGCGCGACACCCGCCTGCTGCCGCTCGGCATCGCTGAGGATCCCATCATGATTGAGATCCCCAAACCGGGTGCTGGGGTTGGAGGCGTGATAAATTACATAAGAAATTAAAAAGAGGCTGCTTAACACCACCGCGATCAGGTTCGCGGTCTTATGCGCCCGGACCTGCCCGTTCCGGATAAAATACAGACTGGCGATCAGCAGGATGGCAGTGCTCGAATTGAGGATAGCATGAAAAAAAGGAAGCATCCGGGTATTGAACCCAAGATCGAGCTTTGCCGCCGGCACAAGGATCAGAAAGGCAACCGCCAGGGGAATGGCGATCGAGACGATGATGATGGCCCGGGTCAGATTACGCTCCCGGACGGGAGAGGCTTCATGCATAAAAATAGTTATTTGGCGGTAGTGGTATCTTTTTTCTTTCTGTTGAAATACAGGAACAGTCCCACACCCAGCACATAGATAATGAGGATGGGCGCCACCAGCGGCCCAAGCTCGTCAAATACGGTGGACTTCCGCTTCTTGTCCTTCTCCAGCATGATAAAGACGATATCATCGGCCAGCTTGGCCATAGCAGCGGTATCGGTTCCGTGATAATACCCCCGGATGACCCGGTCCTTATCCAGCAAGGCGACATAATCGGTATGCACAAAATTGGAGTCGACGCTGACGCTGTCCTGTAACCCAAGCTTTAGCTCGTTAAGGGCAAAATCATAGATGGTCTTCTTGGGACCGGTCAGCATCCACCAGACATCGGAGTTGACCCCATACTTGTCCGCATATTTCTTTAACGTGGGAACGGAATCATGTGCCGGGTCCACGGTCAGCGATAGGAATTGTACAAAGGTGGTATCGACCTGTTTGACCTCGTTCTTGATCTTGAGCCCATCCTGCAGCCGCCGCATATTACGGGTAAGGATAGGACAGATGCTGGCGCAATGCGTAAAGAAAAAATCGATGACGATGACCTTGCCCCGCAGCTGGTCCAGCGAGACGGTCTCACCCAGCTGGTTCTGCAACGTAATATTCTCAACCTTATGCCAGACGGTATCCGTAAATTCCTTGCCATCCTTGATCCTGGTGACGACGGAATCATAAAAGTACCGCCGCGGCATGGCTACTCCATATTCCCGGGCGACCATGTAAAAAAGAACAGGGATCAATACAGCTACGATCAGGGCCATCCACGCTTTCTTGCTCACGGTAGTATATTTGAATTAAAAACAAAAGAGCGCCCCCGGCGCTCTGTAGAAGATTTTCTTATTCCTCCGATCCGGGTTTTTTCGCAGCCGGTTCGTGTCCTTCCTGCGATGGCGCCGGCGTCTTGCTCATCTCATAATGATGAGAGTCATACCGGTTACGAAGATCCTTAAAAGAACCTCCATCCCACAAAAAGGCGATGATAAACCAGACAAAAAGAAGCGCCGGAATAGCCATGGTCATGATCATGTTCTTGATCTCATGACGAAGGTGCATAAACTCCGCAATGATATAAAAGGCCTTGGCGCAGGTCAGGATGAGATACATGCCGTTCAGCACCAGCTTCGGGGGAAACCCGGTCTTGAGATGAATGGTAGCAAGGATCAGCTCCACCATGGTGATCCCCAGCAATATCCAGAACGTTCGCCAGATCGGCTTGGTGGAGAACTCCGGTTCGTGACCATGACCACCAGCGTTGATTTCAATTTCAATAGACATAAAAAATATTTTTGTTCGTGAGCGATCGGATTAAAGTAAATAGAAACAGGTGAACACAAATACCCAGACAAGATCCACAAAATGCCAGTAAAGACCCGCCTTCTCGATCATGAGGTAATGACCCCTCTTCTCAAAATCTCCCCGCAGGTTCTTGATCAGCATGATGATATTGATGATGACCCCCGAGAATACATGGAACCCATGAAAACCGGTGATGGTAAAAAAGAAATTGGTAAAGTTCGTCGTCGCCTTGGTACCATCCGCATTCAGAAAAGGATTCCGGCCCCACCAGGCGCCTTCGCCATGCAAATGCGTCCATTCCCATGCCTGGCAGCTCAGGAACATCAACCCTCCGATGATGGTGAGGATCATCCACTTGGTCACCGCCTTCCGGTCACCCTGGTGCCCGGCCGATACCGCAAGTACCATGGTCACGGAGCTCATGATCAGGATAAAGGTCATCAGGCTCACAAAGACAAGCGGCAGATTCGTTTCTCCCATAAGAGGGAACGCCCTGAAAACCTGGTTTGGATTGGGCCACCCGTTCGTTGCAAAACGGATCGAACCATAAGAGATCAAAAAGGCGCCGAATGTAAAGGCATCGCTCATCAAAAAATACCACATCATCAGTTTACCATACTCCACATTGAAGGGGCTCTTCCCGCCACTCCACCATTTTGTTCCCGCTGGTACTGCCTGTGCCATGTTGTTATTTTAGTTGGTTTGCAAATTTATTTAAACTAAACAGAATATTATCGTATACAAATAAAGAAAACAAACAGGTAGACCCAAAGCAGATCCACAAAATGCCAGTACGTGCTCATAAGCTCCACCGGCACGCTGTTATAACTCCTGATCTTCGAACCAAACGCCTTCAGGAACATCACCACCAGCGCCACTACCCCCGCCAGCACATGGACCGCATGCAGACCGGCAATGACATACAGGAACTGCCCGCCACCGGACCCCCTTAACGTGATATTACTCTTCCACAACGCCCGGAACCCCACCCACTGCAGCAACACAAAAACGATCCCCAACACCATCGTCGCAGTCAGCAGGTTGCGATACTTCGCCATCTCCCTCTCTTTAAAAGAACGCAGCGCCATCTGGATGGTCAGACTGCTTACCAGGATCACCCCCGTCGAATAATAAAAAGCCCGGGGGATCCAAAAAGTCGTCCAGCCCGCTTGATCCCGTTTGACGACATAAGCACTGGTCAGACCGGCAAACATCATGATAATGCTCCCCAGTGCTACCCATAACGTAAACTTATGAGGATGTATTTTCTTTCTTTGCTCGTTCACAGGCGTCTTTACTTCTATTGTTTTTATCATGACTTTCAAATTGCGCCCTACCGGGCCTCTTACCCTAATTTGTTCGCCAGCAATGCCAGCAATACCACCGGCAGATAGATATAGCTGCCAAACATGACCCTCCGCGCCGCCTTCACGGTCATTTCCCTATACAGCCGTACACAGATCCCGACCATGAACAGATTCGCGATGGTCACGATGATAAGGCTGACCCATCCGCTCATCCCGTTAAAATAAGGCAGTACCCCTACCGGCAATAATAACAGCGAATAAATGATCGCCTGGATGGCGGAATATTTTGTCGGCCCCTCATTGGATGGCATCATCTTGAACCCTGCCGCAGTATAATCCTTGTGCGCGATCCAGGCAATGGCCCAGAAATGCGGGAACTGCCAGAAGAACTGCAACGCAAAAAGGATCCACCCGCCGGCGCTCAGATCGTCATTACCCGCCGCCCACCCGATAAGACAGGGAAGACTGCCGGGAATGGCGCCCACCAGCACGGAGATGGAACTGACCTTCTTCAACGGCGTATAGATAAAAGCATATACGAAGAGGCTGAAGGCAGCCAGCACAGCCGTGAGCAGGTTAAAATGCCAGAGGATGAGCACCCCGCCGACCCCCGCCACGACGGCAAAGGTCCAGGCTTCCTGTACGCTCATCCTTCCCGAGGCGACCGGCCGGTTGGCCGTCCGCTTCATCAGGGCATCGGTATCCTTCTCCACGATCTGGTTGATCGTATTGGCGCTGCCGGTAACAAGCATGCCCCCGATAAAAAAGAGTCCCATCGCCACCCAATCATACTCCTTCACTTTCGGCGCCAGCAAATAACTGATCAGGGCGGAAAACACGACCATGAAGCTGAGGTTGAACTTGATCAGCAGCTTGTAATCCTGCAGTTTGCCGGCAAATTTTAAAGAACTCGATTGCTTCACGGTCTCCTCCATAACGATATTATTACAGTGACGGGGCTATACCCGGCCACGATCAATGCTTACTTTCACCGGCGCCCAGCGGCTCGGTCTGGGGGATGAAATCCCTTCCATCCTTGGCATAATCATACGGCCAGCGATGTACTTCCGGGATCTCGCCAGGCCAGTTGCCATGCCCGGGCCGGATCGGCGCGGTCCATTCCAGGGTAGTCGCACCCCAGGGATTCTGCGACATGACCCTTCTACCCTTAAAGATGGAATAGAAGAAGTTGAAGATAAACAACAGCTGCACGGAGAACACGACCATCGCCACGGTGGAGATGAACCGGTTCAGATCCCCGAACTGGTTAAAGGAGATCCAGTTGCTGTAATCCAGGTAACGACGCGGCATACCCGCCAACCCCTCATAGTGCATGGGCCAGAAGATAAGATAGGCGCCCGTAAACGTGATCCAGAAATGGATATACGCCATGGTATTGTTCATGTACCGGCCAAACATCTTGGGGAACCAGTGATAGATCCCGCAAAACATACCCAGCATACCCGATACACCCATTACGATATGAAAATGCGCGATCACGAAATACGTATCATGCAGCTGGATGTCCAGCGTGGAGTTCCCAAGGAAGATCCCCGTCAGACCACCGGAGATGAACATGCTCACAAAACCGATCGCGAAAAGCATCCCCGGCGTAAACCGGATATTGCCCCGCCAAAGCGTCGTCAGCCAGTTGAAGACCTTGATGGCCGAAGGCACGGCGATCAATAAGGTGAGCAGCACGAAGACGGAACCCAGGAAGGGATTCAACCCCGTCACGAACATATGATGCGCCCACACAAGGAAGGCCAGGACGGTGATCGCAAACAAGGATCCGACCATCGCCATATACCCAAAGATGGGCTTGCGCGAATTGATGGACATGACCTCGGATACCAGCCCCATCGCCGGAAGGATGATGATATATACTTCAGGATGACCGAGGAACCAGAACAAATGCTGGTAAAGAATGGCGCTGCCGCCTTCATTGGGCAGGGCCTTATTGGTTTCGGTCAAAAAGATATCGGAGAGATAAAAGCTCGTACCGCCATGACGATCGAACAACAACAGGATAAGACCGGATAATAACACCGGGAAGGACAATACACCCAATATGGCAGTGAACAGGATCGCCCAGATGGTCAGCGGCAGACGGGTCATGCTCATCCCCTTGGTACGAAGGTTCAATATGGTAGAGATATAGTTCAGACCACCCAGCAGCGAGGAGACGACAAACAAGGCCATCGCGATGATCCATAGATCCATCCCCGTTTTCGAGCCCTCCGAGGCATCGCCAAGCGCACTCAACGGTGGATACGAGGTCCATCCGCCACTGGCAGGACCGGTCTCGACAAAGAGCGAAGACAGCATGACGACGCTGGCCGTAAAGAAGAACCAGTAGGACAGCATGTTCAGGAAAGGAGAAGCCATGTCCCTGGCGCCGATCTGCAATGGGATAAGGAAGTTGGCAAAGGTTCCGCTCAATCCACCCGTCAACACAAAGAACACAAGCACGGTACCATGCATGGTCACGAGGGCATAATAGAACTCAGGCTGGATATGACCACCCTTCGCCCACTTGCTGCCCAGGAGATCTTCCAGCCAGGGGAAGGCCGTATCCGGGTACCCCAGCTGAAGACGGAAGAGGACGGACATCAACCCGCCAAGGATCGCCCAGATCATCCCGGTGATCAGGAACTGCTTCGCGATCATCTTGTGATCCTGGCTGAACACGTATTTTGTAATAAATGTCTCTTTGTGGTGATGAACGCCATGCTCATCATGGTGCACGTCATGAGTGGTTATCACTTCAGATCCGTGTAATGTTGCGTCGTTGCTCATGAGAAAAAGTTTTTTTAATAACCCGTAGTTATTTGATTCGTCACTTCTCTAATTCGAAGCCGTTGCCTTCGTGGAATCCGCCTTCATATTGGACGGGTCCTTGTCCGGAAATACCTGTGCATAGTTGGACTTCTGCTTGGCCATCCACAGGGTATATTCATCCTTCGTCACTACCTTGACGATGCCACGCATGGTATAATGCCCGCGTCCGCACATCTGGTCACAGGAGATCTCATATTCAAAATCGGGATTGCCCAGCTTCTTCTTCATCTCATCGGTCGTGAACTTGGGGATGAACCAAAGCGTGGTCGGCGTACCCGGCACGGCATCCATCTTCTGCCGGAAATAGACCAGACCGACGTCATGGATCACATCCCGGGAATTGATGATCAGCTTGACGGGCTGATCCTTTATGATATACATCTCGTTGGTGACGATATCGTCATGGGTATTCTGGTCGTCCCAGATAAGACCCAGCGAGTTGTTGTCCTTATCGCTGATGTTCTGATAATACTTCTTGCCAAAGACCTGGTCCTTGCCGGCATACCGGAAGATCCAGCCGAACTGCTTGCCGGTGACTTCCACCTGCAGCGAATCCCGCGGCGCCTCACCGGTGATCCGGAACCAGTAAAACAGACCGAAACCAACCAGCACGGTCAGCGCTATCGCCGGAACCACGGTCCAGATGACTTCCAACCGGTTGTCATGCGGGAAATACATGGCCTTCCTCTTCTCCGAATGCTGATACTTATAGGCAAACCAGAAAAGCAGGATCTGCGTGATGACAAAGACCACACCGGTGATGGCGATGGTGATATACATCATGGTGTCGATCTGCTCCCCATGCTTGGAGGCGGACTCACCCAGGATCTTCCCCCGGTAAAGCTCGTTACACCAGTATACCCCGATCAATCCCAATACCAGGAAAACGATCATCAGGAACCCGTTGATACGATTGTTATGCTCGAAATTCTTTTTCTCCCCCTTCAATACACCCACATACTCACTCGCCTTAGCAATCTGGAAGGTGATCAGGAAGCCTAATAACAGGATCAGTAACAGAAAAAAGGTTGACATGATAATTGAAAAATTTTAAGTATGATGGATAATACTTTCCTTCAGGAATGGGTGATTCTTCGCCAGCAATGGGAATTTACCCAGTACCCGCTGCGTCTGCCACATGATCAGCCCTACAAAACCCAGCGCAATCCCAAAATCGAACAGGTTCATGGGTACATGATCAGGAGAAATATGCCTTCCCGGGAATACCATCTGGTAAAAATCCAGCCAGTGACCAAAGATCAAAAGTACGGACATAAAGACCAGGGTCCCATAGTTACGCTTGGAACTCCGTTTCATATAGATCAGAAGAGGACATAAAAAGTTGATTATCAGGTTCAAATAGAAGATCCCCTGGTAGGCGCCCCCATTGTCGAACCGGGGCTTGAAATAGATGGTCTCCTCGGAGATGTTGGCATACCAGGTCAGCATGAACTGCGCAAACCACAGATAGGTCCAGAAGATGGAGAAGGCGAACTGGAACTTGCCCAGATCATGCAGATGCTCGTCATTCACATATTCCAGATACCCCTGGTTCTTTACATAGATGATAAAAACGGTCATCAGAGCGATCCCCGATACAAACGTGCTGGCAAACGTATACCAGCTGTACATGGTAGAGAACCAATGCGCATCGATGCTCATCAGCCAGAGCCAGGGCGTCACGGACGCAACGGTTAAGGCAAACCAAACGATAAAGATCGCCGACCATACAGTGTTCTTCCATATATATTGCTTTCCTTCCTCTATGCTCAGCTTCGTGTCGTCGATCGAACGGGAAAGACTCCGCATTTTAAAACCCAGGACCGTCCACAGACCAATCGTCAGCACGGTCCAGACGGTAAAGAACGTGGGATTGAGGAACCCTTTCTTGCCATTCAGCACGGTATCCTTCGCAACGCCGTCCTTGTCCAGCCACTCATAGATGGCGGAATGCCCGCCAAATACGATACACATCAGGATGATAAACGTAATGATGCCGATCGGGATCACCGAAGCGGAAACGGCTTCCGTCACCCGGCGAAAGCTCATCTGGAACCCGGCCCAGGCCAGCGTCGTCGCACAAAAGAAGAACATCGTCGCATTCACGATCAGCAGGAAAAACACACTGTTCTGCAGAAGGGTGGCCCAAAAACGGGTGCCATGGGTCTCACCGCCGCCATACAGGATAAAACCGATGATCAGGGATACGATGCCTACTCCCATCAGGCCCAGGGACCATTGCTTGTATCGGCCCGGCGTCGCAAAATGTTCTTTGACTGATGACATTCGAAATGATTTAATAAATTCTATAATCCGGTTACTTCTTTTCTTATTTCCAGCCGCCTTCTGCGGCCCTATTTCTTGGCCGTGGAATCGACTCTTGCGCCGCCGCTGGCCGACGTGCTGTTACCCGATGCTGCGCCGCTCTTGGCCGCACTCTGCTTCGACTTGATATACGCGATGACCATCCAGCGCTGTTTCGTATTCAGCTGGGAAGCATAGCTGCCCATCTTGTTCTTCCCATAGGTAGCGGAGTAGAACATCTGCCCCTCCGGCATCGATTCGATCTTTGGATCGCCGACGAATACGGCCGGCTTTGCCGGGAAAGGACCATCGCCACCCTTATACAACGGGCCATTGCCATCCAGCTTGGGACCATGACAGATGCCGCAGTTCACCAGGTACAGCCGCTCGGCCTCTACGGTGTCCATGGAGGTCAGCGGGCTCTTTACCTGTTTGGCAGCGACATAATTGGTGCTGTCTCCGGGAGCGTCCTTCGTCAGCAGGAAAGGGAACAGCTCCCCCCGCTTGATAGTGCCGGCCACCGGCACATTGCTGTAATGGATGCCCTGCTTTGCCAACGCCGCCTTTTGCTCCTCCGTCACGGAATACGTCTCATACGCCCGGCTGTACGCCATATCGGGCATATATACTCTTCCGGGCGTGCGCTTGACATCACTGCAACCGACCCCAACGACCGTTGTTATCGCTACGATAATGAAAGATAAGATGCTTACTTTTTTCATGTTTATTACTTTGTTCGTACCTGACCGATGGACCTGTTCCGTCCGGCTTATACTAATGCAGTGTCTTTTGTTTGAAAAGGTGTCCTGTCTTTTGCATAACTGCCCCACCACCAGCCCGTCTCGGCAACCTGGGTATTGATCCCGGTAGCCCCGATGCTCTGCAGGAAGGCCGTCACCTCGGCTTCATTTGTCTTATCCGTACACTCGATCACCATGGTGAACTGGTCATCCGTGGACCGGAGATTGAAATGATGCTTGCGAACCCCGGGCGCCAGCTGGCAAAGCCAGCAAAAGGTCCATACCATACCCACCGCAGAGAACAAAACGGTCAGCTCGAATGTAATAGGTATCCATGCCGGCAGATCGAAATGCGACTTGCCGCCGAAATTGAGGGGCCAGTCACTGTTAAAGATCCAGCCGATACCGCTCAGCGCCGTCGTGGTCCCGGTGATGCCATAAATAAAACCGGCCGTATGCAGACTGGTTTCCCGCAGACCCATCGCATGATCCAATCCATGAAGAGGCATCGGCGTATATACGTCGTGGATCTTGTAACCCGCTGATCGAACCTTTTTCACGGCAGGAAATAACACCTGTTCGTCCGTAAAAACTCCAACAACAAATTTTTTAACTGCCATACTATTAGCTTTTTGCTCTTTTATTCAAGTTGCCGGCTTCGTCGTTCTGCGTCACGCACGACCGGTTTTTCATCAACCCTAGTGCGCGTGCAGATACTCATGCGCAAACTCATCCGCGGTTTCCCTCTCCTCATCCCCCATCTTCTCCTTAAAGGACTCTCCGGATCGCTTCAGGATATGCTTGATCTCATGGATAGCGATGACCGGGAAGAACTTGGAGAACAGGAAATAACAGGTGAAGAACAACCCGAACGTACCCATATAGAACCCGACTTCCCAGATCGTCGGCCGGTAATACGTAGACCAGCTGCTTGGCAGGTAATCCCGGTAGATCGAAGTGACGATGATCACAAAACGCTCGAACCACATCCCGATATTGACGATGATGGACATAAAGAAAGTAACGGTAAGGTTCCTCCGCATCTTCCGGAACCAGAAGATCTGCGGCGATAATACGTTACAACCCATCATAATGTAATAGCTCCATCCCAGCGGACTGAAGATGTTGACCCTGTTCTGCATAAAGGCCCAGTTCTCGAATTTATTGCCGCTATACCAGGCAATGAACAGCTCCGTCAGATAGGCGACGCCCACGATGGAACCGGTCAGTACGATCACTTTATTCATTACGTCGATATGCTCCATGGTGATATATTCTTCCAGGTGCAATACCTTACGGGTGACCAGCAACAGGGTCTGCACCATGGCAAAACCGGAGAAGATGGCGCCCGCAACGAAGTAGGGCGGAAAGATGGTCGTATGCCATCCGGGAATAACCGAGGTGGCGAAGTCAAAGGATACGATCGTGTGCACGGACAGTACCAGCGGGGTGCTCAAGCCGGCCAGCACAAGGGCCAGCGCCTCATGACGCTGCCAGTGCTTGGTAGAACCCGTCCAGCCAAAAGAGGTAAGCCCGTAAAAGAATTTTCTCCATTTTAATTTTGCCCGGTCCCGCACGGCCGCCAGATCAGGTATAAGACCGGTGTACCAGAACAAAAGGGATACGGTAAAGTAAGTCGAGATGGCGAACACGTCCCACAACAACGGAGAGTTGAAGTTCGGCCATAAAGGACCGCGGGTGTTGGGGTAAGGCATTACAAAGAAGGCCATCCATACCCGGCCCATGTGCCAGATCGGGAACTGGCCCGCACACATAACGGCAAAGATGGTCATGGCTTCCGCAGCCCGGTTTACCCCGGTACGCCAGCCCTGGCGGAATAACAATAAGATGGCGGAGATCAGGGTCCCGGCGTGACCGATACCGACCCACCAGACGAAGTTGGTGATGTCCCAACCCCAGCCGACGGTCCGGTTCAGGTTCCACTGCCCAACCCCATACACGACCTCATGATAGACAGACACGACCCCGATACAAAGGAAAAGGACGGAGATGAGAAAACCGATCCACCACAGACGGGAGGGACTGGCCTCGATGGGCCGTATGATGTCTTCGGTTACCTGGTGGTAATTTTTCTCACCATCTACCAGCGGGGGCCTAACCTGTGATTCGTATTTTAATAATGCCATGGTATTTTAAGCTTTTAGCTATTATTTCTGATTGTTACGAATGCTTTTCAGCAGTTGTCGTTTCCGTTTCATTTACATCTCCCAGGATCTCGCCGTCGATATTCCGGACCTTCGCCAGGTAGTTCACATTGGGCACCACATGCAATTCCTCCAGCGCATAGAACAGACGCTGCGGATTGTCCACCCGCGTCGTGGTGATCAGGCTGGCCTTGTCATTGGCATTGCCAAACACGATCGCATCCGTCGGGCAGGCCTGCTGACAGGCGGTCCTCACATCCTCCATATCCTTCAGCACACGGTCTTCTCTCTTGGCCTTCAGCTTGCCTTCCTGGAGACGCTGTACGCAGAAGGTACATTTTTCCATGACCCCGCGGCTGCGGACGGTAACATCCGGGTTGAGCACCATACGGGTCAGATCGTCATTCATCTGGAATACGGCCGGGTCCAGCACGCCGACCGTCGTCTGGTCCATGTTGTCCGGGAAACTGTCGGCGCCGGTATAATCGGCCCAGTTGAAACGACGGACCTTGAACGGACAGTTATTCGCGCAATATCTTGTACCGATACAACGGTTATAGATCATTTGATTCAGCCCCTCGCTGCTATGGTTGGTAGCGGATACGGGACAGACATTCTCACAGGGAGCATTGTCACAGTGCTGGCAAAGCATCGGCTGGAAAACGACCTGTACATCATCCGGGTCATCCATGCTGCTCGCCGGCGTAGAGAAATACCGGTCGATCCGGATCCAGTGCATGTCGTGAAAACGCAATACTTCACTCTTTCCGACCACGGATACGTTGTTCTCCGCATGACAGGCCACGACACAGGCGCCGCAACCCACACAGGAGTTCATATCGATGGACATGCCCCACTTGATACCAGGCTTGTCATACGTCGGATACAGGGTCCCCTGGGTGACAAAGTCTTTCAAACCACCATAAGGCTTCAATTCCTTTTCCCGGTCTTCCAGGATCTCATCCGGTGATTTCTTATAGTCCGCCAGGGTCAGCTCCTTCACCACTTCGGTGCGGCCTTCATAGCTGCTGTGGGTCTGGGTCTGGGCTACCTGGTAGACCTCATTGGTCTTTTCAAAGCTCGCATCGGTTGCACACCATTCGACGGTGGTTCCGTTAAAGCTGAGGAAGGGGAAGGCATTCTTTCCGACTCCGACCACAGACCGTCCGATAAAATCGGGCGTGTTCTCGGGCTTTGCGCTCAGACGGCCATAACCGACGGCGATACCCATGACCTCATTATGCGTACCGGGTACGATGACCACCGGAAGGGTCACCTCTTTACCCGCGACCTTTACCTTTATGACCTGCTTTTCAGGATGTACCTCATATTTATCGGCCTGGCGGCGATCATTGATATCCAGACCCCAGGTATCCTTTGCAAATTTGGGGGAGACGACGACATAGTTGTCCCAGCACGCCTTTGTGATGGGATCGGGCAGCTCCAGCAGCCAGGGATTGTTCGCCTGGTTACCGATACCGATACCCACTTTCTGGTAAAGGACCAGCTCCAGCGTACCACCCTTCTTTTTGGAACCGATAGCCGCAGCCGCTTCACTAACCTTTCCGCCGTTAAAAGAACCTCCGGCAGGTGCCGCTGCCGTGGCAGGCTCGACCACACCATCCTGCAGCGCCTTTTCGTAGGCTTCGACACTACCCAGCTTGCCGATCCAGTATTGTTTGAAATAAGCTTCGTAATTGTTGGTGCTTCCGCTCCATTTCAGCAGGGAGTCTTCCAGCGCCCGGGTCTTGAACAGGGGAGCGATGGTAGGCTGCAAAAAGGTGAAATAACCCGGCTTCGGCTCGGCATCCCCCCAGCTTTCCAGGAAATGCGGGGCGGGCAACGCAAGCTTTGCCAGCTCGGTCGTCTCATCGAGACGGTCATTAAGGGAGATCGAGGTCTTTACCTTCTTCAGCGCAGACTTGAATTTCTCTCCATCATAATAATCATAAGCAGGATTGACACCATACACAAGCAGCGCGCCGACCTTGCCGCCATCCATATCCGCTACCAGGGCATTCATCTCGCTGTCGATCCCCTGCCGCCATTGAACGGGCAAAGACCAGTCGATGGTGCCGCCGCCGGCGCCGATGGCCTCATTGATGGCATTGACGATGATCTGTATATTGGGATCGTTGCTTCCGCAGACGACCAGTGCCTTTCCTTTATTGTCAAGAAGATCCTTTGCCGCTTTTTTGATGCCGGCCGGCAGCTTGCCGCTCAACGCAGGAGCAGAGACGCTTCCGCCAACCGCCGCATACAACGCCAGGGCGACGGCGCCCGTCTCGGAAGGACGGTGGGTGTAACGATCGTCCGCATTGCTGCCCGTGAGCGAAAGCAGGCTTTCGAAATGATAGTGCTTGCTCATCCCGGGGTTCTTCTCGTCGATCTTCCGGCCCTTCGCATACTGGCGGGCGAACTCGACGGGCGAAAGCCAGGTACCCAGGAAATCGGCGCCGAGGCTGACGATCACCTTCGCATTGTCCAGCCGGTAAGAAGGAATGCTCCGCTTGCCATAAGTCGCCTCGTTTGCCAGCAAAAGACCGCTATAGCTGTCTGCATCATACTGTACATGACGGCTGCCGGGATATTTTGCCAGGAATTCGGTAATGATTTGTTTGGTGGTAGGAGAGGTCAGCGTACCCGTCAGCAGGACCAGGGGAGCGCCCGCAGCAGCAGCCAGCGCATCGGCGGCCAGCTTGTCAAAGGCCTCCAGGGTGCTTACTTCCTGGGGTTTGCCATCATTCATCTGTACGGGATAACGAAGACGCGCCGTATCATACAGATCCAGCACGGCGGCCTGGACACGGGAGGAGGTGCCGCCCTTCGTGATAGAGGACAACTCATTGCCTTCCAGCTTGATAGGACGGCCGTCCCTTACCTTGGCCACGAGGGAGATGATGTCCCCGCCATTGGTATAGGTGGTGGCATAATAATCCGCCACCCCGGGGATGGTGTTCTCGGGTTTGTTCAGATACGGTACTACCTTTTTGATGGGGATCTCGCAGCTCGCGGCCAGGGTAGCGGCAGCCGTGCTGAATCCCAGGTATTTAAGAAAATCCCTGCGGGGAGTCTTAGCGTCGAGCAATCCTTTTCCATCCAGGCCTTCCAACGGCAGGTCTTCATGGAATTCCCCGTCGGTTGAGATCGATTTCTGAAACGCCTCGCTGTTGCTGCGCTCTCCGAAACTTTGCCAGTACTTTTTGTCGCTCATATTGGAGAAGTTAAGCCCCGGTGGGCTTTATTTTACATTATATATGTGATGATCTTCCAAAACTCTATTTATTCTACCTTATTGGGAAGCAATCGATTAATAATGGCATTTCTGACATTCGGTCCCGCCGATGTTCTGTACGGTCACGCTGTCCATTTCACCCGTCTTCAGGTCCTTATGGAATTTTTCGTAAATGCTGTAGAACTTGTTGCCATTTCCGCTGGAATCGGGAAAGTTGACCTTGGTAGTACGGTGACAGTTGATACACCAGCCCATGCTAAGCGGAGCGAATTGTTTTACTTCATTCATCTCCTGGATCGGTCCGTGACAGGTCTGGCATTGTACCTTACCGGCCTTGGTATGCTGGGCATGACTAAAGAATACGTGGTCGGGAAGATTGTGGATCTTGATCCATTCTACCGGCTTTGCGTTCTCGGTATTGTAACGCTGTGTCTTGGGATCATAACCGGTATAGCTGTATAATTTCTGGATCTCGGCGGTCCCATCCACCTCGCTGCCGTCTTCGCGGTACAGCTTGGGACCCTTTGTGTAGTCATTGATCGCAGCATGACAGTTCATACAGACGTTCAACGGAGGAACGGTCGCATGCTTGCTGTCCAGGGCATTGCTATGACAGTACAGACAGCTGATCTGGTTGATGCCGGCATGTACCTTATGCGAGTAGAAGATAGGTTGTTCCGGCTGGTAGTTCTGCGAACGTCCCAGACCAATCGCCCCCTGGGTCAGGAAATAACCGCCCAGGATAAAGAGGAAGAGGATGATAAAGGCCAGGTAGACCTTATTCCGGTAAAAAGGGACCGGCTCATGCGCCGGGATGCCTTCCTTGTCGTCGGACAGCTTCTTCAGACTGCTGTTCACCTGGAGCAGGACCATCATGATGACGGCCAGGATCAGGGTGAGGATGCCATAAAGGAGAGAATTATCGTTCTGGATAGCCTTTTCATTGCCGTTCTCGACATTGGGTCCGGCCGTGGAAGGCGCCTGGTAGGTCTCTACATACTTCAGGATGGCATCGATCTCCGTATCGGTCAGCGACGGGAACGTGTTCATCGGGGTCTTGTTGAACTGGTTGAACAACGCCGTAAAATACGGGTTCCCCGAGGCCAATACCTTATTGTTATTGTGGATCCAGTCATGCAGGAGCTTTTTGTCCGGCACCCGCTCCGTCACGCCCTTCAGCGCCGGACCGGTAACGATCTTTACGGGATTGTGACAGGAGGCACAATTCGACTGGAACAAAGCCTTACCATCCTGCGCATACAAACTATTTCCGGTTGAAATCAGCGTGGAGAGTAGGATACCGAATAATAAAGTTCTTACAATTGGTCTATGGTTGATCATATATACAATATGTTGTATAAATGTGGAAAAATCTCCCGCTTTAAGCCGCTTTACAGCGGCTTGTCCGAAGGACAGACATTATATAATGTGCGGGAAATGCGCTGTTTTTGTTTCTAAGTGCATTTCCTGCACATTAACAGGTTGCAAAAATAAGTCAGGATTTTAACAAACTATCAACATGGGAAAGATTTTTTTTCCGTTGCTGGACGTGGGTTTCAACGAATTACGTCAAATCGCGCTGACCTTATGTCATAAAATTGTCAACGGAAGGGGTCCCGAAAAATCCCCCGGAATTCGCCTGTACCGACGTAGTTTTGGCGCATGAAGCAGATTGCCATTTTCGCCTCGGGGGCCGGTTCCAATGCCGCACGGATCATCGATCACTTCCGTCATCATGACGCGGCCGGCATCCGCCTGATCGTTTGCAACAAACCGGGCGCCGGTGTGTTAGGCATTGCTGAAAAAGAAGGGATCCCGGTCCTGATGATCGAAAAAGAGGTCTTTTTCCGCGGCAATGGCTATGTGGATGAGCTCCGGGCCGCAGGCATCGACCTCATCGTCCTGGCCGGATTCTTATGGAAGATCCCCGCATCGCTGGTAGTCGCCTACCGGGGCCGGATCATAAATATCCATCCCGCCCTGCTGCCAAAATATGGCGGAAAGGGCATGTATGGCCGTTATGTCCATGAGGCCGTCATCGCCGCAGGGGAAAAAGAAACCGGCATTACGATCCATTATGTGGATGAGCTATACGATCACGGACAGGTCGTTTTTCAGGCCCGCGTGCCGCTGGAACCCGGCGATACACCGGAGATGGTGGCACAGAAAGTGCACGGATTGGAATATGAACATCTTCCAAAAATTATCGAAGCGGTTATAAATCTGCAAAATCATCGTTAAAAATACCGGCCTCCCGCAGCGTATGTCCTGTTTTGGTAGTAATATCACTCTTAAAATCATCGGCCATAACAGCCCTTTTACAATAAAATCAGCTCACTTGTCCCATTCTACCCGGAATCTCTTACTGCCCTTCCTGATAGTCCTGTCATTACTGGCCGGCAGCCAGACCCGGGCCCAGACCATCGCCGTACATGGGACGGTTTACAATATGTACCGGACAAGACCCCTCGACGGGGTCAGCGTCATAAAGGTCTCCGGGGGAGGCACGACCACCGATTCCAACGGTAACTATATGGTCGTCGCCACACTCCAGGACTCCATTTACTTTTCCTACCTGGGCAGGGCCACGGTCAAATATGCCGTCAACCAGATCAATTATGCCGCGGGCTTCGACATCGCCCTGCATGTGGACGCCACGGAGCTGAAAGAAGTGAAGGTAATGCCCCGCAACTATCACTACGACTCGCTTCAGAACCGGGAGGACTATGCGAAATATTTCAACTTTAAGAAACCGGGATTTAAGATCAACCCCTCCTCCTCCGGCGATGGCCTCGGCGTGGGCGTCGACCTGGACGAGCTGATCAATATATTTCGCTTTCAACGGACCCACCGCCTCCAGGCCTTCCAGCGAAGACTGGAGGACGAAGAACAGGACAAATACGTCGACCACCGGTTCAACCGCTCGATCGTCTTAAAGGTCACAAAACTCCAGGGAGACGAGCTCGATTCCTTTATGACAAAATACCGGCCCTCCTACGAGTTCTGCAAACGAGCGACCGACTACGACCTCTTCGACTATATAAAACTGGCCTTCCGGGAATACCAAAAGGATAAAAAAGAACGCCCCTAAACCCGCCCCAAAATACGCGATCACGATCATCTAAATACGCTATATGGACCAAACAACGCTGGGTATCGGAACCCGCCTGCAACACACACAATTCGGACCAGGGGTCATCGTCGGCGTAAAATATGCCGTCTACCTGGTCTCCTTTATCCACCATGGGATCAAAGAGGTGGACAAGACCGACCCCCATCTCGATGAGATCATCCCCGAAAACGTCACCGCAGAGATCGAGACCCACTCCGAAGTCGAACAATCCCTGCTAAAGATCCTCCGTCTCTGGGGAGGACTCTCCGAAAACGTTCCCCTGGGCGATAAATGGAAAGGCGGCATGATGGTCCTGCAATCCGGCGATAGATCCATAAAACCAAAAGAAGTGCCCATCGACATTTTCTTCCATAAGATCGTCATGGCGCGGGACCGCCTGCGGGTGCTGGAACAACAGATCAATGGACACAAGGGACTCAGCGACGAGGATAAAGTAAACCTGCAGCAATATATCACCCGCATCTACGGGTCATTCACTACGTTCAATGTCTTGTTTAAAAATAAGGAGCAGTGGTTTATCGGGGAAAAGGGAGCCACCGAATAGGGGAGCGGTGAATAGCGGAGAGAGGATAAGGTCCGGGCATAAAAAACCTCCCATTGGAGGGAGGCTGCCCTAATCAGTTCCATAACCATTAAACCTTATCCTATTTAGGCTAAGATAAGTATAACTACGTGAAATCCTACTAGTGTGCGGGAAAAGTGTACAACTCCCAAATACTCCCCTAAAAAAACCCCTCCCCTGTTTAGTATTCCATTAGCTTTTCTACATATTCGTTCAACCGCGACCGGGCCAGGAAATTGTTCTCCAGCTCTATATTGAACGGTATCGGAGTGTCCAGCGAGGCGCAGCGCATTACCGGCGCATCCAGCAACGCAAAACAATGCTCGCTGATCCAGGCCGCGATCTCCGCCCCAATACCCCCGATCAGGGTGTCTTCATGTAACAACAACACTTTTCCCGTCCTCTCCACTGTCTCCCGGATAGCGGCATAGTCCAACGGCAGCAAGGTCCGCAGATCGAGGAGATCAATGGAGATCTCCGGATGCGCCCGGGCATATTCCACCGCCCAGTGAACACCCGCCCCATAGGTGATGATAGAAATATCCTCCCCTTCCTGTATCCGCGCGGCCTTCCCGATCGGCGTCTCATAATATCCTTCGGGGACGGGTCCGCTGATGCTCCGGTACAGCGCCTTGTGCTCGAAATACAGCACGGGATTGGGATCATTGATCGCAGCGATCAGCAGCCCCTTTGCATCCGCCGGATTGGAGGGATAGACGACCTTTAGCCCCGGCGTATGGACAAACCAGGCCTCGTTGCTTTGGGAATGAAATGGCCCGGCGCCGACTCCTGCCCCCGTCGGCATCCGGATGACGACATCCGCATTTTGCCCCCAGCGGTAGTGGACCTTTGCAAGATTATTGATGATCTGGTTGAAACCCACGGTCACAAAGTCCGCAAACTGCATCTCCATGACGCTCTTATATCCTTCGAGACTCAGCCCAAGCGCACACCCCACGATGGCGCTCTCACACAACGGCGTGTTCCGGACCCGCTCCTTTCCAAATCGTTGTACAAAACCCTCCGTGATCTTAAAGGCGCCGCCATACTCCGCAATATCCTGCCCCATAAGGATCAGGTTGCCATGCCGCTCCATCGACTGGCCCAGCCCCTCTTTGATCGCATCGATCAGCCGCTTCTCCGGCGCAGGCGCCGGCGCCTCCACCGCGGCCCCATCGCCCCCCTCCCCATCGGACCCACCCACCGCATGGGAGGCATCGGGCAAAGCCTCCACGGCTCCGCCGGACCCCCTGCGCCCCTCTGCCTCAGGCGCATGTCCGGCTTCCGGTGCATATACATCCCCTAATTCCTTTGCCGTATCCACTACGATGGAAGGAGCCTCCAGCACCCCGCTCAGCTCCCATTCGATATACTGCCGCGCCTCTTCCCGGATATGATGAATGGCCTCCCCGCTCAATACCCCCTGCTCCTGCAACCAGTCCTCATAATTGGCCACGGGATCTTTTTTGGACCAGTCCTCCAGCACCTCCTTTGGCACATATTTGATGCCGCTGGCCTCTTCATGACCCCGCATACGAAAGGTCATACACTCCACGAGATAAGGACGCTGATACTTTATACAATATTCCCGGATCCCCCGAAGGGTATCGAAGACCGTTATGATATTGTTGCCGTCGATCCGCACGCCTTCCATGCCATAGCCTTCCGCCTTATAGACAAGGCTCTCACACCGGTATTGCTCCGATACGGGAGTGCTTAGCCCATATCCGTTATTCTCTACGAGGAAGATGACCGGCAGGTCCCATACGGACGCGACATTGAGGGCCTCATGGAAGTCCCCCTCGCTGGTGCCGCCATCGCCGCTGAAGACGAGGGTGGCCTTTCCTGATTTCTGAAGTTTGTAGGCCAGGGCGACCCCATCCGCTACCCCCAGCTGGGGGCCAAGATGGGAGATCATGCCGCAGATGGCATGCTCCCGGCTGCCGAAATGAAAACTACGCTCGCGGCCCTTGCTGTACCCATCCGCACTGCCCTGCCATTGCAGGAATAATTTGGAGAGCGGCATCCCCCGGCTGGTAAAAACACCCAGGTTACGGTGCAACGGCAGGATCCATTCCTCCGGCTGCATGGCCAGCGCGGCGCCTACCGCGATAGCCTCCTGCCCGATACCGCTAAACCATTTGCTGATCCTGCCCTGGCGTAACAATACCAGCATCTTTTCCTCGATCATCCTGGGCAGTAAAAGGCTCTTATATAACCGAACCAGTTCTTCGTTGCTGCAATTTTTTCTGTCAAAATTCATACGATCGTCCCGTCGGGTTTTGCATTTGTTATAATCGAGCTCCTGTCCATCGCCATCCTGCTACGCATCAACGATCCTTTTCCCCATATTAGTATCCGTCCCTCCTCCTTCCCTCACCGCGATCGCGATTCCGGTCCTTATATAACAACGAGGTCAGCAGGGAAAGAAGCAGGCTGAATAACAAGGCCCACCAGAACCCGTCCACGGCAAATCCGTCGACAAAGTGCGCGGCAAGTAATACGACGATGGCATTGATACAGAAGAGGAATAATCCAAAGGTAAGGATCGTGATCGGGAGAGTAAGGATAATCAACAGGGGCTTTAGTAAAAAGTTCAGGATGGCAAGCACCAGCGAAAGAACGATCGCAGTCCAGAAAGTATCGATATGAATTCCCGGCAATACCGAGGACAGCGCAAAGGCAACCACCGCGGTAATGAGGATGCGAAGCAGGAAATTCATGCGATTCTTTTGCTCAACAAGTTAAGAATCTTTGTCTAAACCACCACCAACTCGAAAAATTCCGCAGGATCCAGCCACTTTTTCGCCAGTTCCTGCAATTCCCCCGGAGTGATGGTCTTTATGATGCGGATCCCTTCATTAAAATAATTCCCGTCCAGCCCGTTCAGCAGGATATTCTTCCAGCGGCCGGCCACATGGAAAGGACCGTCGAGATCGCCCAGGATGGTGCCGATGGTAAAGTTCCGGGCCATCTGCAGCTCTTCGTCGTCGATCAGCTCCTCCCGGATAAGGTCCATTTCCTTATAGACCTCTTCGATGGTCGCGGCACAGACATCCTTCCCCGCCTCGGTACTGATCATGAGGGCGCTCTCCTGTTTGTTGTTCACCAGGTAGCTGTGGATCCCATACGTATATCCCTTGTCTTCCCGGATATTGGTCATGAGCCGGGAACCAAAGAAGCCACCAAAAACGTTATTCAACACCTGGAACTTCTGGAAGTCGGGATGATGCCGGTTGGGAAAGTTCCGCGCAATACGGATAGACCCCTGGACCCCATTGGGATCGTTTACGATATTATATTTTTTTTGAATGGCCGGAACGATCGGATGCACAAGCCCGGGGGCCGCACCGTTGCCGCCGGTCACACCATTCGCGCCGGTCGCAATCTCCTTCGCAGGCGCATGCATCGGCAGCCCGCCAAAGATCCTCTCCAGCTGATCGATCAGCCCCGAAGGCAGCTTACCGGCCACAAAGATCCGGCAGGCGCCCTGCTGATAATACTGCCGGTAAAATGCCAGCAGCTCCTCCCGTTGCAGCTGCTGGAAATCTTCCAGGGAGCTGAACCGGCCATACGGATGCGTAGGACCATACAGGTAGGCATCGATCAGCCGCGTGGCCACAAATTCGCTTTTTTTCAGGTTGACCTGCAGCCGCTGCTGGCCATTCTTCGAATAGATCGCCAGCTCCTCGGACGGATAGACGGAATCGGTGAGCAGCTCGGCTACGACGGGCAAAAGCTCGTCCACATGCTTGTTCAGACAATGCAGGGTAAGCTCCGCCGTCTCATGATGACAGGCCCGGTTCAGATAGGCGCCATAATATTCGAAATGTTCGTTGATATCGAAGGCGCTGCGGGTAGATGTGCCGTTCTTCAACAGCCCATTGGCCGCCGCCGCGATCCCGGTCCTGGTCTCATACCAGTTGCCGGCATCGAAGATCCAGCTGACCATGAGGGCGTCTACATTGCCCATGTCGATGGCATATACCTCTACGCCATTCGAGAGAACATGTTTTTTATAGGGAGGCAGCTCCAGCTGAAATTCTATCGCATCCTTGATAGGGGGCGCGATCTTCCTGTCCAGTATATCCCCTTGTTGTTTATCCTTTTGTCGTACGGCCATCGGATCTTATTTTTCTTTTGCACTGTGATAATAAAGAGTATTGCTATTGGCAGGATCGAAGATCTGCCGGCTGGTAAGCAGGATATCCTCCGCAGTCACGGCCTGGTATTTCGCCAGCTCGGTATTCATCATGTTGACATCCCCCAACAGCTCATAAATGGCCAGGCTATTGGCCCGGTTCATGACGCTCATATCCTCAAAAACGATGGCGGACTCGGTCTTGTTCTTGATCTTTGTCAGTTCCTTTTCCGATATCGGCGCCGCCTTCAGCTTCTCCAGCTCGTCTTCTACGGCCTTGTCGGCCTCCGCCAGGGAGATCCCCTTGATAAGCTTGCCTTCGATGACGACCAGCCCCGGATCGACGGAGCCGGTCTGATAACATTCGATCTGGCTGAATAACTTCTTCTCCTTGACCAGGACCTGGTGCAGACGGGAAGAGGCGCCGCCCCCCAGCACTTCGGCGATGAGCTCGGCCACATAATAACCGGGTTCGGTCCGAGCCGCCATGTGATAACATTTATACAACGCATCCAATGGCACATCGGCCGTCACTTCCAGCTTACGGGCCCCGGTCTGCCGGGGCTCACGCGGAAGGTCACGAACATATTTCTCCCCCGAAGGAATGCCGCCGAACCATTTCTCCGCCAGCTCCCGGACCTGCGCAGCCCTGACCTTCCCCGCCACGACGAGGATGGCATTGGCCGGCCGGTAATATTTAAAAAAGAAATTTTTTACGTCGCTGAGCTTTGCCTGTTCGATATGGCTCAGATCACTGCCGATGGTCATCCAGCGATAAGGATGCTTCGTATAGACCAGCTCCCGCATTTTAAACCAGGCATCCCCGTAAGGCTTGTTGATATAATGCTCCTTGAACTCTTCCATCACCACCTTGCGCTGCACCTCCAGGCTCTTCTCGCCGAAGGCCAGCGAAAGCATCCGGTCACTCTCCAGCCAGAAGGCGGTCTCGATGTTCTCGGACGGCAGCTGGATATAATAATTTGTAAAATCGTTGGTGGTATAGGCGTTGTTCTCCCCGCCGGCCAGCTGCAGGGGCGTCTCGAAGTCTTCGATATGCGTGGACCCGCCAAACATCAGGTGCTCGAACAAATGCGCAAACCCCGTCCGCGCCGGATCCTCATCCCGCGCCCCTACATCATACAATACGTCTAATACGACCATCGGGGTGGAATCATCCTCATGCACAAGCACCCGCAATCCATTGGCCAGCTCAAACCGCTCAAATTTTATCATACCCATAAAGGAACTTAAAAAGGAGTGCAAGTTAGGACAAAAACTACAATATACTCTTCACCCTTAACGAGGTCTGTACCAGCTCCCCCTTCCGCTTTACGATGATCTTCACCTTCTCCCCGGTATTCTGCAGCAGGTTCTTGTAAGCCTGTATATTATTGGAAAAATTATTCCCCACCGCCAGCACGATGTCATCCTCTTTTATTCCCGCCTTTTCCGCCGGCGAATCCTTCATCACATCGCCTACACGGATCTCCCCCTCCATCCAGTAGATGTTCAGACCGGTATAGGAATAATCAAAGACGTCCCGGAAATGAGAATTGGGGATCAGATAGATATTCCGGCGGTCATAATTGAGCGTGACATTGAAACGGCGAAGGACGTCATTGCCCAAAAGGCCGCCCAGGTTGGGATAGGACGTTACATTGTAGACATCGTCAAAGACATAGCAAGGAACTTTCCTGAACCTGAATGGCCCCAGCCGGACCTCCCGCAAGGTGGTCAGCCGCATCATGGCCTTCCCCCCCAGCCCCTCCGCCTGGGTGTAATACATGGTCTTCCGGCTATCCAGCACGCTGCTGTCATTGGCAAAATCCGAGCTCAGCAGGACACAAAGACCCGCGCCGGTATCAAAATAGAACCGCCCGTTGACCTTCGAGGCATCCCGTATATAGGCGCCCTGGATCGGCAGGCTGGAAATGACCGGATGAAGCAGATAGCCCCCCCTTGGATACCGGTAGGCGCCATTGGTATAGACGGAGACCCTCAGACTGTCATAATTGATCTGTACGATATACCGGGAAAAGAAGCTGAGCCCGATGATCCCGTCGATCTTGTCCCCATAGACGCTGCTCAGCACATCATAATCGTTCACATGAAAATTAAGACTGTCGACGTCGAGACCCGGTAAATGAAGCGTCCTGTTATACAGGAACTTTACCTGCCGGATACCGGCGATACCCAGGATGGTCTTATCGGAAGGCACGGGATTCAATTGAAGCCGGACACAGGTGGACGAATCCAGCGAAATGCCCCCGCTGCCGGTGTCGAGGATGAAATTCAGGGAATCCGAAAAGCCGTCCAAACGCGCCCGGAGAAGGATGACGCCCCCCGTAAACAAAACAAAGGGAAAGGTGGTAATGAGACGGGCCGGCGGCTTTACAAACTCTTCCTGGGCATTCCCGCGGATATTTGCAAAAAGAAGGACACCGAGCAGAAGGAAAAGGATGGGTCGGCGATAAAGACAAATACGCCAGCGCATACGCGTATGAAAAGAGGTGGATAGGTGTTTCTGGCAAAGCATAGTTAGTGGTATTCGATCTATTAAATATATTACCTATTTGGCGGCTATGCAAACCGTTCGTCGTAAAAGTTCCGTCATAACCGGACGGAGTCAGACCCCCAATTGTTACCTTTGCTACTCTTAATCATCAAAATATGGATCTGTCCACCCTCTATACAAAAGCATTACAAAGAGAATTCCTGGAGATCGAAGAAGGGATGTTCCTCTTTGAGCACGCCCCGCTGACCGAACTGATGTACGTGGCCGATGAGCTGCGCAGGATCCAGGTGCCGCATGGTAAAGTGACCTGGCAGATCGACCGGAACGTCAATACCACCAATGTCTGTATCGCTAATTGCAAATTCTGCAATTTCTACCGGATACCGGGCCACGCGGACGCCTACATCACCGATCTGGACACCTATAAACGAAAGATCGAGGAAACCTTCCGCTGGGGCGGCGACCAGCTGCTTCTACAGGGCGGCCATCACCCGGACTTAGGATTGAAGTTCTATACGGACCTCTTCAGCCAATTAAAGGCACTCTATCCCGGCTTAAAGCTGCATACCCTCGGACCACCCGAAGTAGCCCATATCAGCAAGCTGGAGAAGATGAGCCATCATGACGTGCTGTCCGCACTAAAAAAAGCCGGCATGGACTCCCTGCCCGGCGCCGGGGCCGAGATCCTCGTAGACCGGGTCCGCCGCCTGATCAGCAAAGGAAAATGCGGATCGCAGGAATGGCTGGATATCATGCACGAAGCCCATAAACTCCACATCACCAGCTCCGCCACGATGATGTTCGGACATGTGGAGACCCTGCGGGAAAGAATGGAACACCTGGTAAAGATCCGCGAGGTCCAGTCCCGGAAACCGGAAGATGCCAAAGGATTCCTCGCCTTTATCCCCTGGACCTTCCAGGACGTGGATACTCTACTGACACGGATCCGCGGCGTACATAACCTCACCACCCCCGAAGAATATATCCGGATGATCGCCATCAGCCGGATCATGCTCCCCAACGTAAAGAATATCCAGGCCTCCTGGCTCACCGTCGGCAAACAGACCGCCCAACTATGCCTCCACGCCGGGGCCAACGACTTCGGCAGCATCATGCTGGAAGAGAACGTGGTCAGCGCCGCCGGAGCCCCGCACCGCTTTACCGCCCGGGGGATCCAGGAGGCGATCCGCGAGGCGGGCTTTGAACCCCAGCTCCGTAATCAGCAATACGAATGGCGTACAATGCCCGCCGCTATGGAAGAGCAGGTTATAAACTATTAAATATCAGCATATAAGGGGTAGTGTAAGTATTTACCCCTGTTTTTTTGTAGTCCCGGAAACTTAAACGGGCTATTTTGCGTTTCTACTTTAGTAGACCCTTAGCAACATTCATGAAAAGCCCCTTTCGCAAACTAATACGGATATCGGTCATCCTTTTCGTATTGGTGCTTTTGTTCAATTTCTTCGGATATTATTTCAACCGGGTAAGATCCCTGGAGAGTAAGGAATTAATAGAAGCCATCAATCGGTCAGGCCGCCAACAGACACTCAGTCAGCTCATTGCCAAGGAGTCTATCCTCCTGTTGAATAACCCCGGACAAAAAAAAGCGGCCCTGCTAAAAGACAGCCTGTCCCGGACCCTGCACCTTTTCCAGTCCCAGCAGGACCTTATCCAGCGACAGGCCGGAGCCGCCACCCCCCCGGTCCCCCAACAGATCTTCCAGATCCAGCTCCTGCTCTCCAGCTCCCAGCAATATTTCCAGCCTCTGACGGCCATCGGCCAGGAACTGACACAGGCCGACAGCTCGGAACTGGCAATGAATAAAAGCCTCTACCTCCGCGACCTGCTCTACAACGAAGAAAAATACAGCGCCCTCCTAAAGGAGGTCACAGAGCGTTTTTCCGATATGGTCAACGAAAAGAACAGCGAAGCCTCCACCATCGAGATCGGAAAGTTCATTTTGCTGATCTTCGCCATCATTTGTCTCATTATCCTGGTCCTCGAACCGGCCTTTAAAAAAGGCGCCACCAACTATAAAGAACTACAGACAGCCCGGAACGAGCTGCTCAACGAAAAGAAATTCCTCGCCTCTATCCTGCAATCCCAGACGAACTACGTCATACGGATCAACCGCAACGGGTATTTTACCTATGCCAACCCCGCCTTCCTGAAAACCTTCGGGTACTTTGGACAGGACTTCCAGCAGATCCTTTTCTATACGACGATCTTTCCAAAAGACGTAACCCGCTGTCAACAGGTGGCCAACGAATGCTGGAACCATCCCGGCAAGATCTCGCGCCTGGTGATCCGCAAACCGATCGGGCAGTCCCGCGAATTCCTCTGGACGGAATGGGAATTCCTGGCGCTGATGGAGGAGAACGGCCAGGTCAACGAGATCCAGGGTATCGGGCTGAACGTTTCGGAAAAATTACAGATCGAACAGGCAAAGGAAGAAGCCATCCGCACGCTGTCCTACGCGATGACCTATGCAAAGATGGGCTCCTGGAAACTGGACTTCCTCAACGGCGAACTGATCATGAGCAAGGAATTCAAATCCCTGCTGGCAATGGATGAGGAAGACCCCGACAGGATCCCCATAGAAAACTTCCTTCACCTATACATCGTACCGGAAGACTTCAATATGGTTGCCGAAGAGCTGGCAAAAGCGATCCAGAACAAGGAACGAACGGGCTATGAGACCACCTTCTCCTGCCGCATCATCACCAAACAGGGATGGATGCGCTACCTCTCGGTAAAAGGAAAGGTAGAGGACGAACAGATGGAATTCGGGATCGCCCAGGATATTACATTCCAGAAAGAGGCGGAGAACGCCCTCCTCAACTCCGAACAGAAATTTCGCCTCCTGGCGGAAAATTCGGAGGATATCATCAGCGTACACGCCATCGACGGAACGATCTGGTATCTCTCCCCCTCCGTCTCGACCGTCCTGGGCTATGAAGTGGACGAAGTGATCGGACGATCATTCGAACCCTATGTCCATCCCGAAGACCGGCGGAAATTCCTCTCGGCCAACGAAGTGCCCTCCTTTACGGAAAGCGAAAGCATCATCGTCCGCTACCGGATCCTCCGCAAGGACGGCACCTATATCTGGCTGGAAAGTATCATCAAACCGATCGTAGACGAGGAAGAGCTGGTGAAGCTGATCTGTACCTCGCGTAATATCACCGACCAGAAGATCGCCCAGGAAAAACTAAAAAAGAAGGACCACCTGCTCCATGCCGTGGCCCAGGCCACCCATTCCCTCCTGGTGAATACGGACCTGAACCAGGCCATCATGGAATCGATCCAGGTGCTGGGCAGCACGGCCCTGGTAAGCCGCGTCTTCGTCTTCCAGAACCACCTCGATACGGAACAGCAAAAATGGTTTACCTCCGAGGTCTTCGAGTGGACGGAACGACCCGATGACTTCCGGCTCGGCAAGTCCACGGTAGTAAATATCCCCTTCGATAACATAAAAAAGATCATCGAACCGCTGCAGAACAGACGCCCCTTCGTAAGCTATAAAAGCAAGGAAGAGGATTCACAGCTGCGCAGCATTTACGATACGACCCTCATCCTGTCCTGCGCCGCCGTACCCATCTTCCTGAAAGACGAGTTCTGGGGATTCATGGGCTTCGACGAGCTGAAAGAAGAAAGGGAATGGTCAGAGGCGGAATTCTCGATCCTCCGCTCCTTCGCCAGCTCGCTGGCCGCCGCCATCGAACGCAAACAGATCGAAGTAGAGCTGGTGCAGGCAAAGGAACTGGCGGAATCGGCCAGCCGGGCAAAATCCGAATTTATGGCCAATATGAGCCACGAATTACGGACACCGATGAACGGTATTATCGGTTTTACCGACCTGGTCCTTACCACCGAGCTGCAAAAAGCCCAACGCGACTACCTCCAGAACGTAAAGAAATCCGCCTACGGACTGCTGGGCATCATCAACGATATCCTGGACTTCTCGAAGATCGAGGCGGGAAAGCTGCTGATCGATCACACGCTGTTCAAGCTCGACGAGCTGATAGAAGAGACGATCGACATGCTCACGCTAAAGGCCTTCGAAAAAAAGCTGGAAATGCTCTACCGCGTAGACCCGACGATCCCCTCCCAATTCTTCGGGGACCCGGTCCGCATCCGCCAGATCGTCGTAAACCTGCTGGGCAATGCGATCAAGTTCACCGGACATGGCGAGATCCTGGTCTCTATCACAAAGGAGAACGGCGTCTACCGGCACGAAGACAAAAATTATATCCGGCTGGCAATAGAAGTAAAAGATACCGGCATCGGGATCCGGAAAGAAAAGCTCCAGAAGATCTTCGAAAGCTTTACACAGGCCGACACCTCCACGACCCGCAAATATGGCGGCACGGGCCTGGGACTCACGATCTCCCGAAGCCTGGCCGAACTGATGGGCGGTCAGCTGACGGTGGAGAGCGACCCGGGCAAAGGCAGCTGCTTTATCCTGCACCTGGTCCTCGAGATCGCCAACGAACAGCCGGAGATCTCCTTACCCGAAAAGGCGCTGCTGAAAAGGGTCCTGATCGTGGACGACAATAACAGTAACCTGCACCTGATGCGCGAGATCTTTGGCCATTTCCATATCGAATCCGAACTCGCCGCCAGCGGATCGGAGGCACTGGCCAAAATAAAGGAAGCTCAACAGAACAAGGATCCCTTCAATCTTATCATCACGGACCACCTGATGCCCGGAATGGATGGCATCTCCCTGGTAAAGGAAATAAAAAAGACGACCCCGGGCGACATCCAGCCCTTTATCCTCATGCTTTCCTCACTGGAAAAAAATATCTATCAGCACGAGGCCGGCAAGGCAGGCATCAACAAATTCCTCTCCAAACCGGTCAAGATGCATGAGCTGCATGCGACCCTGCTTTCCCTTTTCGAGATGAATATGCAGAACGACTTCCTGCACCCCTCCCTGCCCCATAGCAGCAGCATAGAAAAAATATCCGAGTCCACCAGCATCATGGTGGCGGATGACGACCCGATCAATATGCTGCTGATCTCCGAAGTGCTCCGCCGCATGGGCTTCGAAGTGATCCAGGTCAGCAATGGCATGGAGGCGCTGGAACGGCTGCCCCATTGCGAGCCCGTGATGATCTTTATGGATGTGAATATGCCCGAAATGGACGGATATACGACGACCCGCCATATCCGGAATATGCCCGAGCCCTGGTGCAACCTGCCGATCATCGCCCTCACCGCCGATGCCATGAAAGGAGACCGCGAAAAATGCCTGGAAGCAGGAATGAATAAATATATTTCCAAACCATTCCGGCTGGAAGAGATCGATGAAGTGCTGAGGGATTTTACGCTGGTAGTCTAAAACCCCGGAGGGTCCTACCCCGTTATGAACCGATACCCCACCCCCTTGATGGTCAGGATCTCCAGCCGCTCGTCCTCTTTCAGATAACCCCGCAGCTTCGTAATATATACATCGAGGTTCCGGCTGTTAAAAAAGGAATCATTCCCCCACAAAAGATTCAGGATCTCCCTCCGGTCGATGATGACATGCCGGCTCTCATAAAGGAATTTAAGCAGCTCACTCTCCCGGTAGGACAGCTTTCTTTCCTCCCCACCCGTCATCAAGACCTGCTTTTTCAGATGGAACTGGAATTTCCCGATGGTCACCGTCTCCGCCGGCGCCGAAGGATCGCCGCCCTTCTGACGAAACATATTGTGGATCCGGACGATCAGCTCCTCCATGCTGAACGGCTTCCGGATATAATCGTTGCCGCCCAGCGTAAACCCCTTCACGACATCCTCCGTCCGCGATTTGGCCGTGACAAAAAGGATGGGCACTTTTTCATCGATCCCCCGGATCTCCTCCGCGATCTCGAATCCATCCTTATTCGGCAGCATGACATCCAGCAGACAGACATCCGGCCGCATCTGCGAAAAGGCCGCCAGCACATTCGCCCCATCCTCCTCCATCCGCACCTCAAAACCACGGCTCTCCAGGCTCTCCTTGACGATCTTGCCCAGGTAGCCCTCATCCTCGACATAAAGCACTTTTATCTTAGTCATGGTCCCTCGGTAGTTTGATGATAAAACGACTTCCAACCCCCTCCTCGCTCTCCACGCTGATCCGCCCCCCATGCCGCTGCAACACATACGACACATAGCTAAGCCCCAGCCCATACCCCTTGACATTGTGCTGATCGCCCGTAGGCACCCGGAAGAATTTCTCAAAGATCTTCCCGATATAGGCCGATGGGATCCCCATCCCATTGTCCGTCACGGACAGGACTACCAGCTCCGGCTCTCCCGTCAGACCCACCCGGATCCTTGGATCTTCCCGGCTATATTTCAGCGCATTGTCCAGCAGGTTAAAGATCACGCTGGTGATATGCAGCTTATCGGCCCGCAGGGAAAAATCAGTGCCCTCCGTCTCCAGGCTGAGCTTTGCCTTGTATTTGTCAAACTGCAGCCGCATGGACGCCATAACCTCCTCCGCCAGGGCCCGGAGATCAAAAGATTCGTTCTTCAGCTCGATCCCCTTCGTCTCGAACAAGGACAGCTTCAATACCTTATCCACCATCAGGGACAACCGCCGCAATTCACCCGCCGAGATCTCCAGGTATTCCTGCGTCCGCACCGGGTCCTGTAAGGCATTGAAATGCCGCAGCGCCTCCACCGCCACACTGACGGTAGCGATCGGCGTTTTCAGCTCATGCGTCATATTGCCGATAAAGTCGTTCTTCAATTCCGTCAACCGCTGCTGCTTTCGCCAGTTGCGGTACAACATCAGAAAAGACCCCGTCGTAAACCCGACCAACAGCAGCGAGAACAAAGCCTGCACACCGATTCGCCGGGCAATCAGCCAGGACGGATCGTCAAACTCTACCTTGTAGGACATGGGGTGGGAGAAGCCAAGCGTTACGATATTCTCGCTGCTGTTATTGTCGGACGTCCGGAACACAGGCCCCAGCGGCAATCGTAAGGTGATCTTTTTTTGAAAAGGGAAGGCCGTAGTATCGAGTTTTCGCAGGGGAGTTTTTAGGGGGACGTTTATCACCCGGAACGGGATATGTACCCCAATACTGTCCAGCCCCTTTTGATAATGCGCCGTGATCTCCTTCAGGCTGATCCTGCTCTGTATGCTGTCCATCCCTGCCAGTAGAATACGCACTTCCTGGCCGCCGCCGCGATGCAGCGAATCCCCGCCGGGATCGTCCTTCCGGTGAATATCATCCCCCTTGATGTTGAAGGCAAGGGTCTGCACTCTTTGCAGACCATCGGGACTATCCGGCCGCACACTGCTATTCTTTGACACACCCGTCAGGACGAGCGTACCATTCTTGTTCTCGACGCGCGCCTCCGCGAAGGAATCGGTGGCGAGATGTTCGTTCTGAAGCCTGAACATCGTCTCCCGGAATAACAGGTTTGTCCGGGCCGTAAACAAAGCCTTTTCCTCGGTATAGCTCTTTCGCAGCCAGGCGACCTGGAAGGCAATGATCGCCCCGATCGTACAAACCATCAACACTATGGAGATCCTTCTCTTTTGCATAACATCCCGAATGTAAGACAATCCCCCGGCCCCGCGGCGGCTCTTTAACCTTAATTAACATTAAACAAAGGGCCTTTAACCTGTCGTCACCGGCACAAAAAATAGATTTGTCCAAAACTAAAAACCATGCAAAAATTTGTCTTCGCAGCAGCCATCCTTTTTTCGACGCTGCCCGCTCCCCCGGCCGCCCGGGCCCAAACCACCACCACCACATCGGCCGCCCCCGCCGTCCTGAAGGAAGGCAGGATCATCTACCAGCGAAAGGCCCATATGTGGGCGCATATAACGGACGAAAGCATGAAGGCCATGATCCCGGAATACACTACCTCGAAAGCGGAGCTCGACTTTTCGTCCGACGAATCCATTTATAAGAATGTAAAGGAAGAACAGGATATCCGTGACAACGCCGGCCAGGACGGCGGTAATAGAATAATCACGCGCTTCGGCGGCAGCGGCAGCGACGACCAGACCTACCGGAACTATGCAACCGAACAAGCTACCGAACAACACGAGCTCGGACCAAAAAAATATCTCGTCGTCGATAGCCTGCAACGACAAAGCTGGAAGCTGGAACCCGATACAAAAACGATCATGGGCTATACCTGTAAAAAGGCGACCACAAAAGGCCGTAACAATGCCGATGTCATCGCCTGGTACGCCGAAGACATCCAGGCATCCGCCGGCCCCGAATCCTTTGGCGGCCTGCCCGGTCTGATCCTCGAATTAAATATCAACAACGACGAGATGGTCTATACCCCCCTGGAGATCATCACAAAAGACTTCAACCGGAAAATGGTGGCCGCCCCCACCACCGGCAAAAAGATCACCCGGGCGGAATTCCGCAAAATGCTCGAAGAGATGGGAATGGGCGCACCCGGCGGTAAGATCATGATCCACATCAGCCGCGATTGATCATAAACAAAAAAAGGGAGGCGAATGCCTCCCTTTTTTTGTTTATCTTATTATCCGAATGTCCTGCCCCATTTGCATCCCCTCTTTCATCGATTTCCCTCCAAAACGACTGAGCTGGTACGTAAAGCTCACCAACCAGTACCTGTTCAACACCCGGTACGATTGATCATCGATATAGTTCTGATTCGTGCTTCTCGAAAACCCGGTATTCTGTTTCAACAGATCAAAGACCTGCAGCCGGATCGTTCCCTTCTGATTCTTAAACAGCTTCTTCGCCAGACCCGCATTCCAGACCAGCGGGCTGCTGTTATATCCCGCCGGCAAACCGCTGCGATGGGTATAATCCAGGTCGCTCGCCACACTAAACCCCTTCGGCCCATACCAGTTGAAGTCGGCGGTATAGCTTTCCGTCCAATAGACCTGCCCCTGCCCGGGTTGTAACGAATAGCGCGCATCATTATAATTCACATTGACCCCCCCGCTGATATCGAACTGCTCTTTATAGACAAAATTCAGGTTCGCCCCCTGGCCCACAGTCCAGGTATTCCCGGTATTCCGCGCCCCATTCACCAGGCTCGCATTGTGATCATAGGAGACCCGGCTGTTCAGGTTCAGATTACTCCTGATCGACCGCAAGGGGATCCCCCAGCCAAGATTGCCATTCATATTATAAAGCCCCTCCAGGTTCACCGGCCGGCTCACCCGCACCCCCACACTGTCAACCCGGTCGTCATTCACGATCCGGTGCTGGATCTCGTTGAGATTGAACATCGCAAAAAAGCTCGTATGCCGAAAGGGATCAAAGGCGATATAATTCGCCCGGATGGAATGATAGTATTCCTGCTTCAGATCGGGATTGCCCTGCCGGATATTGAGCGGATCGCTATTATCCGGCACCGGCGCCAGTTGCGCGATGGAAGGCTGGTTCGTAAAGGTATTGTACGTCATCCGGAGATTCTGATACCGGTTAAAGTTGTACTGGAAGTTCGCATTCGGAAGGACATTCAAATAGGCTCGATGAAGACTGCTGTCCTCCGAGGCATAATGGAACCGGTTTGAAGATAACGCCTGCTGCAAGGACGCCCCCACCGTAAAGTTGAAGGACTCCCGTTGATTGCGGAACTGGACCCCTTCCTTGTGCGTAGTATACGTATTCGAGAAGTCATTGGTCAGCGCCGCATCGGGAAGGGTATATTTACCGGCCCCATCCGCATCAAAGGTCTTCCGGTCCGACCGGGAATTCGCCTGCGAAAGATCATAATGGAATTCCAGCAGCGACTTTTTCGACAACGGCTCGGTGTAGACCAGGTTGGCCCCATAATTATTCCCGTTGGACGGCAGCTCATAAAGCTGGTTGATCGTATCCGTAACCGTCGGCGCCCCCGGCGTATAATACCGGTTGACGGAATACAGGTTACCCCCCGCCGAATTACTGTTAAGCCCAAACAGGAGGTCCAAAGACAAGGTCCGCCCTTTCTTCGCAAATTTATGCCGGAGCAACGCATCCGTGTTCCAGTTATAACCCCGGGCATGCGACAAGCTGTTCGAAAAGACATCATTCAGCAACGCGCCCTTCGACGGATCATAGGAGCTGTCGATACCCTGCGATGTCCTGCTGCTGTTCTGGTAAGTAAAGGAGCTGGTGATCTTGACCGAACTAAAGGAATCGATCCGCTGGTCCGAGATTGCCGTAAGCCGCTGGTTCTCGCTATGCTGGATCGCCTTGCTGCGCTGGTCCTGGTTATAGGAGCTTCCCGGCGTCAGGTATTGCCGCGCATCCTTCTGATCGATATGGTCGTCGGCCCCATTGTAAAAATAATTGCCATGGAGCGTCGAATGCTCCCCCTGCAAGTCATCGTTGAAGTTCAAACCGCCGGCCCGGGTGCTCGTGATCGCCTGGCTATTACCCGTCAGCCCCTGGATGGGAGCCCCCGCTTTCGACACATTCGGACTGGTCAGGCCACCGCTGAATCCAAGCACATCCTGGAAGCTGAAACCCTGCTTGTTCGTATTGTTCGCCATCCCTATCGCGGACAGCTGCTGGTCATTATTGAATTGGTTGAGATTAAAGTTCCCTTCATACCGGCCATCATTGGCCCCGCTGTTCAGATCATCACCCCCTCCACCATTCGCACCACCCGTTCCCCCGCCCACACTCGTCTTCCCGCCCGCATCCCTTCCGCCCCCCGCGACCAGCTTTCCAAAAACGCCATGTTTATGATCCTTCTTCACCGTCAGGTTGATCGTCGTCTGGCTATTCCCGTCATCAAAACCGGTGAACTGCGACTGGTCCGATTTCTTATCAAAGACCTGCACCTTGTCCACGGCCTCGGCCGGCAGATTCTTCGAGGCGATCTTGGGGTCATTGCCAAAGAATTCCTTTCCGTCTACAAGGACTTTTTTTACCGTTTGTCCATTGGCCTTGATGGTCCCATCCTTATCCACCTGCATACCCGGCAGCTTTTTCAGAAGATCCTCCACCACCGCATCCGGCTTTGTCTTAAAGGACCCCGCATTATACTCGACCGTATCATGCCGGATGGTGACCGGCGCCACCATCACGGTCGCCTCCTCCAATTGATCGCTCTTGCCCGTCAGACCGATCTCTCCAAGATCAAGGTCCTTTACCGTCTCCGTAAGCGTAAAGCTTCGCACCACCCCGCGATATCCGACATGCGTGATCTGCAGCCGGTAACTCCCCGGGCTCAGCCCCTTCAGCAGAAAGCTGCCCGACGCCCCGGTCCGCGAAAAGCTCACCAGCGAAGAGTCCTTCGCCTGGAGGATCGTGATGGTGGCATCCGGCACAGGCTGATGGGCAGCAGTGTCCTGCAATCGGCCCCTGACAGTCCCGTTCCGTTGCGCAAAAACAGAAAGGCTGGAGATCGATACGATAAGAAAAAATAATACGCTGCGGGAATAAGTAGAAAGCTGGTTCATACCGGGTTTTTTTCGTTTGCGAAATTGCGAACGAAAATACCGGCCCCGCTCCCAAAAGCAGGTTAACCAGGTTTGATTTAATGTTAAGCAAGGTTAAAATCGAGGCCTCCCGTCAATTCGCCGTCATAGCGATCTGGGCCTCTTCCCGGGGATCCCGGTCCTGTACGCTGAGCGTGATCTTCCAGCCGCCAGGCTCCTCTTGCAGAAAAAGCCCGACCTTTAATTTCTTCATGTCACCCATCCCGGGCAACAACGAAAAGAGGATCCTTGTCGATTTCTTTTCCTCGACCGGCTCCTCATACTGACCGCTGAGGATAAAGGTCTTCTGCCCGCCGGCGGTGATGATGCTGTTGCTGATCTGGCCATAGATCTCCGTGAACCTCTTCTTTGCCTGGCTGAAATCCGCCGCCTGTAATACGATACAGCTCCAGCCGGAACCTTCATTCGAAGAAGCGGTATATAGAGTGATAGTGCAGGAAGAGGCTCCCGGCAATTGAAGGATGGACTTGTAACGGGCCGTCTGCAACGCCTGCCCGATCAGCTCTCCTTTTATATTATAAAAATGATTGGGATAGTCCCGGATGACCTTTTCCAATATGTCCTGGGTTTTATTCGAGAAAACCCCCTGGGCGGAAAGGGTAGCTGATAACAGCACCGGCGCCAAATTGAGAAGATAGTTTCTCATAAAAAGGATTTCCCGAAAAGTACAATAAACCCCGGGCCCCTGCAATAGAAAAACTACGTGCGCATTTTAACCTTCCTTTAGATAATAAACCGGTAAATTAGACGTTAGAACTAGTTAGCACATTCAGAAACCTTACAACTCCAATGTCGATGAACAGAAACCACATGCAATTTGATGTTCGTAAAGCAAAGATTTACAAGGACATCTATCGCCCCTCCACAAAGCCTTCCCGATTTCTTGGCACCCTGCTCTCCATTATCCTCCATGGACAATCACAGGTAGGAGGCCCGGATTACTTTATTTCCCGGAAAAGCGGCAAATAAGGAGAACCATTTATCCCATCGCGCAGGGCATCCCATCCTAATTGAGCGGATACATTCCGCCACCGCCCCTTCCGCCGCCAAATCCACCACCACCACCGCCGCCGCCGCGGAACTGCCTGAACATACCGGGCATCCTCCGTTGATTGGCGCCGGCAAAGTTATTGAGGTTATACGTAAAGGTCAGCATGGCATACCGTGTCAGCACATTGGTCCGGGCATAGGTGGTCGACTGCGCAGAGACCGTCTTGCTCACCGCCTTATTTACATCCAGCAGATCGAATACGGTCAGCCGTAACTCCCCATTCTTCTTCTTGAACATCGTCTTGGCAATGCTGGGCGTCAGCAAAGGAACGCTGGCATTATAGCCCGGTGACTGGTTATTCGTATAGGTATAATCCAGGGTCGTGGCGAGCAGCCAGCCATTGTTGGTATAGGCCGTGATCTCCGCCGAAAAGGTCTGTGTAAAGGTATTCAGATTGGTCTGACCCGAGGCGGACTTGGTCGTCGACGTACTGGGGTTGGTCCGCTTGTTGATCACATAGGCAGAGGCGGAGCTGAAGTTCATGTCGAAATTCTTCTTGATATTCGTGGTCCACGAGATCGTTTCCGACATATTCGTCGCCTTGGCATAAATATGTTCATACAACGCGATCGGTAACACGGAATCGCTTCCGCCATACAGGGTCTGGCTCTGCGTATACCCCAGGTTGCTTATAAAGTTAAGGTTCGACTTGGGGATCTTCAGCGGGAACCCATAGTTGAAATACCCGTTGATATTATAAGTACCATTCAAGTTCACATAGGTGCTCTGCTGACCACCCTTGCTGTTCCGGTAATACGCCGTCTGGATGTCATTGACGATGGTGCTGGCATTGACGGTGGCGAACAGGACCCGCTGGGTGCCCGGATCGAAATTGGCATATAACATCCGAAGGCTATGCGTGAACTGTGGTTTCAGGTTCGCATTACCCACCTGGTAGTTGATCTCATCACTGGTCGTGGTGATAGGCTGCAGCTGGGTCGGGCTCGGCGTTCCGGTCCTTCCCGAATAGTTCAACCGGAAGTGGCTCGTCCGCGAGAACTGGTACTGGAAATTGACGGTCGGCGTCAGGTTCACATAATTATGTGCTACGGTATAATTCTTTGTGATGTTATCGCTGTTGAAGCTGGTGAATTGAACACCCGATCCCACCGAGAAATTATACCGGGCATTCTGGATACGATAGTTGACCGTCGCCCGGTTGGCATTGCTTACGAACTTATACGAGTTGCTGAAGAGACTGTCGAAGTTCTTGAACGCATGCACCGAATCGACAAAATCATACGTGTTGTTGATCGAAGTGCTCTTTGTATAGGTATAGTTATAGTTGAACTCCAGGATCTGGTTCTTTGCGATCGGCTGCGTAAAGGAAAGGGTAGGGCTGAGCGTGACCGAATGAAGGGAGTCATTATAAAACTGGTTGATCGTATCGGTCTTTCCCTGCGTATAGAAATTGTTGACGGCATAGTTGAGCCCGTTGCCGTTATTTACATTGGCCGTTGCATTCAGGTCTAAGGAGATGGTCTGATACGGTCTCTTAAATTTATGCCGCAGCTGCAAATTGGAGCTGTTGATGCTAAACCCGCTGTTCTCGCTGGAAGAATGCGCGATGGACCGGCTGAACGGTGCGCCGACGTCATTTACGGTATAGTTATCGGAATATCCATTGGGGGTACTGCGCTGGATGGTGACATTCGGCCGGAAGATCAGCGAATTGACGCTGTCGAACCGATGCTCCACGTTCAGATAGATCCGGTGGTTCTCCTGCCGGGAAAAGCTGGTCGATCCCCCCGTGGACGTACTGCTGGAATCCTGTCCGAGCTGGTTCTTATTGATCTGCAGGACGCTGTCCGAAGTATGAACGGCGACATGCTGCTGGTTGTAGAAATAGCTGCCATAGATATCCGTCTTGGGACTGAGCGCGTTGCGGTAATTGGCCCCCGCCGCCCAGACCGTCGTGATCCCGCTGCTGCTTTGGCCGCCGCCGCCACCGCCATTTCCTCCTCCACCGCCGCCACCGCCGCCGCCTCTTCTGCCGCCGGGTCCGCCGGCGCCGCCAAAGATATCCGTCTGGGAGAAATTCTGTTTGTTCACGTCGTTGGCCTGCCCGAGCAGACTGATCTGCTGGTCCCCGTCAAAACGATGCATATTCAGACTCTCATCATAGTTCTGATCCGATCCGGCGCCGCCGACGAACTTGCCGAAATATCCCTTTCTTTTATCCTTCTTTGTAGTGATATTGATCGTTTTTACCCGGTTGCCATCGTCAAAACCGGTGAACTTGCTCTGATCGCTAAGATCGTCAAACACCTGGATCTTGTCGATCACATCGGGAGGAAGGTTACGGGTGGCCAGCTTGGGGTCATCACTAAAAAAGCGTTTGCCATCCACCAGGATCCGGGTCACGGTTTCCCCCTGGGCGGTGATATTGCCGTTCTTATCCACCTGGACACCCGGCATTTTCTTCAGCAGGTCTTCCGCCACCGCATTGGGCTTGACGGCAAAGCTCGATGCCGAATACTCCACCGTATCCTTTTTGATGCCCATGGGCGGACGCTGAACGATCACCGCCGCCAATGTATTATCGGCCCGCTGCATATATAAAATGCCCAGATCGGGGTTAGCCGCGCTGTCCTTTATAGAAAAATTACGCCCCAGCGCCTGGTATCCCTCATAGGTGACGAGCAGGAAGTATTGCCCCACGGTCAGACCCCGGAACTGAAAGGCCCCCTTCTTGTCGGAAACCACAAATTCCGCCTCCGAAGAATCGGCGCCTAAGGGCCGTACGGAGATGGTGGCGGTAACCATGGGCTGTTTGCCGCCAATGCTGTCCAAAAGGACGCCCCGCACAGTACCCTTTACCTTAGACTGTGCAAATGAATGAGTTGTGAAGAAAAACCCACCCAAAAAAAGCAATACTAAATACTTACGCATAACCTGTCTTTCGTTTTGTTTTTTCCCTGGAAGACATACCATCTCCCGCTAATGGACTGCTAAAGTAATACCTGGTTTACGCACCTCCCAGCACAGAATTATCAGTGGCAAAATAGGAGGCCGGTAGGGTCATCCGGGTTAATCCAGTGCTCCCGCATTAAAACTTTCCCGGTGAATTTTAATCTAAGAGAACAAATACTCCACATCGGCCCTTGTAAGGCTCTTTACAAACCCATCATCGTCCGCGATCAGATCTTTGGCCAGGATCCGCTTCTTTTCCTGTAATTGCAGGATCTTGTCCTCGATGGTATCCTTACAGATCATCCGGTAGGCAAAAATGTTCTTGGTCTGCCCGATACGATGGGTCCGGTCGATGGCCTGTTGCTCCACGGCGGGATTCCACCAGGGGTCGACGATATAGACATAATCGGCCGCGGTAAGGTTCAGACCCACACCCCCGGCCTTGAGAGAGATCAGGAATACACGACAGCTGTCATCATTCTGGAAGTTCTGGATCGCCTTTTCCCGGTCAATCGCCGAGGTGCTGCCGTCAAAATACTCAAACTTGACATCCAGCTCCTTCAGCCGCTCCCGGATAAGGGCCAGCATACCCAGGAACTGGGAGAAGACCAGCGCCTTATGATCGCCGATGTTCTCCGCGATCTCCCGGGCCAGCTCATCGAGCTTGATGGAGTTGTTGGGATACCGGTCCGTTTCATTGAGAATGGCCGGCGAATCACAGATCTGCCGCAGCTTCATAAGCCCCTGCAGGATGGTCAGCTGGCTGCGCTGGATGCCCTGGGTCTCGATGGTCCCCAGGATCTTATCCCGGTAGTCGTTCCGATAGGCATCATAGACCTTGCGTTGCTCGTCCTCCATTTCGCAGAAGAGGATGGTCTCGGTCTTTTCGGGCAGGTCCTTGGCCACCTGTTCCTTGGTCCGGCGGAGGATAAAGGGATAAAGCAGCTTCCGGAGATGGTCCTTCCGGTCCTGCTCGCCAAACTTATCGATGGGCACGGCAAATTCCTGCCGGAAGAACTCGATGCTCCCCAGCATGCCGGGATTCAGGAAGTTCATCTGGGCAAAAATATCGAAGGTATTGTTTTGCAAGGGAGTACCGCTCATACAAAGCCGGTTCTTCGCATGCAGCAGACAGGCCGCCTTGGTCACCTTGCTGGCGGGGTTCTTGATCGCCTGCGACTCATCCAGCACGGCATAATCGAAGGGCAGCTCCAGCAATAATTTTATATCGCTCCGAAGGGTGCCATAGGTGGTAATGATCACATTGTACTGGGACAGGGCCTGCTTGTTCCGGGTCCGGTCACCACCGTGATGGATATGATAGGTGAGCTCCGGGGTGAATTTGCGGATCTCATTCTCCCAGTTGAACATCAGGGTGGTGGGACAGACGACGAGGGCGCTCAGCCGGCCATTGGCATCCCGGAAATGTTGCAGATAGGACAAGGCCTGGATCGTTTTACCAAGACCCATATCGTCGGCCAGGATGCCACCCCAGTTCACCTCCTGGAGGTAGTTGAGCCAGTGGAAACCATGCACCTGGTAAGGCCGCAGGATGGGTTCCAGGTGGGCAGGCGGTGGTATCTCGCGGATCTTATTGAATTCCCGCAATTGCTCGTATTTCTCCTCCAGGCGGATGACAAGCTCTTCCTCGTTGCGGCCGTCATACAGCTCGTCGATCACGCTCATGTGATACTTCGAAAGCCGCAGCTGGTTCGTTTTTCCCTCGCCCACCCGGAACAGCAGGGAGTATTTCTTGATCCATTCCTCGGGCAGCACCCCCAGGGTGCCGTCATTGAGGGGGACGAATTGCTGCCGGTTGGCCAGGGCCTTCTTGACATCCGCGATGGTCACCCGCTGATCGCCAAACTCGATATCCACCCGCGCATCGAACCAATCGGTATTGCTGCTGATATGGATCTTGGTCTGGGGCTTGGCCGTATTGAAACGGAAATTCTTCAGCGCCTCGAAACCATATACCGGGATCTTCATCTCCTCCATGGCATCCACAAAAAGGAAGAACCAGTTATTCTTCAGCACATCGGTCCCCTTTAGCGCAAGGCTATGCGACCCCTCGGGATGGATGAACTGGGAATGCAAGGATTCGAGCTTGCGGATAAACTGCGCCTCCGCCTCCTTATTCCGATGGACGATCAACACCTTCCCGCCATCGGGGATGATGATCTCATCCTTTCCCCCGGGGCGGGTCTCAAACCCTTTATACGAGAAGACCGGTTGAAAAACGAGATAATCGCCCTTCTCCTGCAGCAATAGTTTTTTCTCCGGATCACCGTCCTTTACTTCCTTCACCAGCCCGTTGTCAAAATCCACGTGATAGTCCTTTGTCAATGGCAGGACAAACTCCTTCAGCTGGGCCGGCCAGTCCTCTTTTGGGATGAGGACCTTATCGCCCTTCCCGGTGAACCGTTCGGCCAGCGCAATATCCTCGGGCCGGTTCCACAGGTAGAGATTATTGTTATAGAAAAAGACGACGCTGCTCTTACACTCATTCCGCGCCACATCCACCGGCTGCCCGTTGATCTTTACATAACAGGCGACCTCGAACCCATCCCCTTCGGCATTGACGCTGAAGAAGGGCGTGATCGGATCACCCGACAGCCCCACGGGCTGGAGATTGGAGGTCTTGAACGGCTTATGCCCGTTGAGATAGAAGACAAAGGGATTGGCATTGACCTCCGCAAACAATTTCTTCAGCTTAGGGTGCAGGTATTCCACCATCAGCTTCTTTGTCTCTTCCGGCAGGTCATCCTCTTCGTGATGGATGATATTTTCCCAGATCCCGCTAAAGGGAGAGTTGCGGTTGAGGAATTTATTGATCTCCGACCCCTGCATCTTGCGCAGCGAGGGGATCAGCTGTTTGTCGAATTCATTAAAGGGATCGGCATTGACGAACTTGGTGAGATCCATCTTCTCCACCTTCCCGGCATAGGCGGATTGCTCCTCGTTGCTTTCCCCGGCTACCGCATCCAGGCTAAAACCCGGGAATGCCTCGTCGTTGAAGTTAAAAACGATCCCCAGCCGCTGCGCGATCCCGACCGGTTTCTCTTCCTCCGAAACGATGGTTGCCGGCATATCGGCCTCTGCAAAACGGGGGCGGCTGGAGGCCAGGGGGGCGACCCGTTTGATGGAGACGTCCAGCACCCGCAGAAAGGGCTTTCCTTCCTTGTAGGTGAACTCGAACTTTCCCTTCAGATCGTCCGACAGCGAGTACCCATAGGCTTCGAGCAGCTTATTCTTTTCCTTGTCCCAGTTGCGGATGCTATCGAAATAATAGGCCCCATGGGCCTGGAGGAGCTGTAAAAAAACGATCACTTTCGGCAGGCAAAGCGGATGCGCCGTATCGGCATAGTTGCTGCTGGTATCAAAATTCCGTTCCTCGTTCTTCCGGAGGACTACCTGGTAGGACTGGCCGTCCAGCAGGACGATGGCCCTGACCATTTCCTCCTTGGCGGATTCTATTCTGGCCTTTTGTGTCAGGAGAAATTTTTCGGCTTCCGCAAGGGTCTCCGGTGAGCAAAGCAGGCGGATGCTTTTCAGATCGATAAACTTCATCTTTACGACCGTATGCTGCTGGTCGTAGTTCACCTGTTCCGCCTTTAGCATATTCCGGTCAAGAAGCTCCTGCAGCTGGATAAGGGCGCCGGCCTCATGACGACAGATATCCCCCAGGTTATAGGGGCAGCTGCAGCGGATGGACAACGACTTGGCATCCCTGAACTTCTGCACATAGACCTTGTAATAGGTAGCATAGCTGTCATCCTTTACACGGAACGTGACAGACTCGAATAATTCATCATATTCGACCAGCTCCACATAGCCAATAGCATGGATTTTCTTTCCCCGGCGAATTACTTCATCGGTCCCATTGGTGTACACATACTTAATAAGGTGCGGTAACGCCATAATTTTTATTAACGATTCCCGTTCCTTCCCGGTCCGGTTCCGGGCCCATTGGGGAAAGGGCAATCTGCAAAACTAAAGGAAAAAAGGTGAGTGTAGAAAATAAATCCATCTTACCTTTGGAAGGGTCCCCGGGTGGTTACCTTTGTACACCAAGATCATTCTGTTAAACCGTTTTTTATGATCCTCCGTCACCGCATTTTACTCGTTACGCTTACCCTTACCCTTCCTTTTTTGTCCGCTTTCGCCCAGAGATCAAAAAAAACCGACAAGATCATCCTGACAAACCTGGAAACGCATGTCCGCTATCTTTCCGATGAAAAGCTCGAAGGACGAAGAACGGGCACGCCGGGAGAGAAAACGGCCTCGGATTATATCAGCTCCGCCTTCAGCCAGGCGGGTCTCCAGCCAAAAGGGGACCACAATGGCTGGCTCCAGGCTTTCGGGATCGATGAAGGACGACAGGTCAGCCCCGAAGCCTATTTTTCGGTCAATGACCGGCAGTTTCTGCTAAATAAAGAGTATTTCCCCCTGGCTATCAGCGCCATAGGAACATTGACCGGCTCACCGGCCATCGCCCTGCAGGAAAGCGGAGTGCCCTGGTTCCTGGATCTGAAGGAGCTGCTCGAGGGAGGCAGCGTCAATCTATCAGAAGCCATCCGCACCCGGGCAAAGGAATGCGCCAAAAAAGGCGCCACCGCATTGATCCTCTATAATTCCTCGAAAACGCCCGATAATCTCGCCTACGACCCCTGGAACCGCCCCGAACCCGCAACGATCCCCATTATTTATATCACAAAGGAAGCAAAAAGGAAATACCTCCGGGACGAATCGGCCTCCCTCGATCTAAAGCTCCGGGTAGGCTTTGTCGAACGACGACGGATGGGTCATAATGTCGTTGGCTACCTGGACAACGGCGCCCCGAATACCATCGTCATCGGGACGCCCTATAGCGCCTATCCGGCCAGTGGGAATGACAGCAGCATCCTCCACCCGGAGGGTGACAATACCGGCGGGATAGCCGCCGCCATCGAGCTGGCCCGGATGCTCAAAGAGTCCCGGCTCCGGAGCAATAACTATCTTTTTGTCGCTTTTTCGGGGGAATCACAGGGATTATATGGCTCCGGATACTTCGTAGAACACACGCCCATCGACCTGTCAAAAGTGAATTATATGATCAATATGGATAGGGTGGGTCTGCTCAGCGACAGCAGCCGCCTCCTCACTGTCGGCGGATATGGCAGCTCTCCGTCCTGGGGCGGGGTCTGTAGCAAGGTCGTCGATAAAAAAGCGTTTACCCTCCGTCCAGATAATGACATGGCCGGACCGGGTGATCATCTTTCTTTTTATCACAAGAATATTCCCGTGCTTTTCTTTTTGGCCGGCGCCCATGCTCCCATCGGGGAGAAGATCAATTATGACGGGGAGCTACAGGTACTGAAATTCGTTTATGACATCGTACAGACTACGAACGGTATGGGCCGGATGGCCTTCACAAAAACAAATTCGTTGTAACGGGTGAAACTGAAGCTGAACATAGAGGATATGACGGGCGAGTTCTTCGAAGGCGCCCGGCTGCTGGGGGTCGTCGCACCGGTAAAGGATTATCAATTCTGCTGGCAGCTCAATAACCGTCTGCGCTTCGACTTCCGTATAAATAACGAGATCGAGATCCAGCTTACAAAACGCCAGCGTAAATACTTTTTCGGGGTCTATGAATTCAGCGAGGCCAACAATTCCCTCCAGCATTTTCTTTATAACAACCAGTTCGACGGGGAATATCTCCTGCCGGAGTTCAAGCACCTCGATTTTCTGTGGCTGCTGAAGGGAGACATGGTGACGGACGAAAAGCTGCAGCACCTGCTGGGTTCCGTCCGGTCGGTTCCCGGCGTACAGCTCGTCATGGAACTGGCCCAGGATAAGATCCGAAACAAGGGACATTTGATCTTTTAGCCCGGCCCGCCATTTGCGGGTCTGACATAAAACAATATACTATGTGGGAAGAACAAAATAATTCGCTGTACCGGAAATTCGAATTCAAGGATTTTTCGGCGGCCTTTGCCTTTATGACCCGCGTGGCGCTGGCTGCGGAAAAAATGGATCATCATCCAAAATGGACGAACGTCTATAATACCGTCGAGGTCTGGCTATCCACGCATGATACAGGAGATATCGTCACCGAAAAGGACAGGAAGCTGGCGAAAAAGATCGACGCCATTGTCGCGTAGCGGCAATAGAAAAACGTGCTCCTCAAAAGCAGGTAACAGCAGTTCTATGCCGAAGTGTCTTATCCGTTCATAGAAGCAAGGAATTCCTCATTGCTCTTCGTTCCGCGCATGCGTTTCAGCAATTCATTCATCGCCTCTTCCGCATTCATATCGTTGAGATAGACGCGCAGCAGGTTCATTCGTTGCAGCACTTCTCTTTCCAGCAGGAGATCATCCCGGCGGGTGGAGGAGGCAACCAGGTCGATGGCGGGGTAGATGCGGCGGTTGGCCAGGCGGCGCTCCAGCTGCAGTTCCATATTACCCGTACCCTTGAACTCTTCAAAGATCACTTCATCCATTTTAGAACCGGTATCGATCAGGGCGGTAGCCAGGATCGTCAGGGAGCCGCCGTTCTCGATCTTACGGGCGGCGCCGAAGAATTGTTTGGGTTTCTGCATGGCATTCGCTTCCACACCGCCGGATAATACCTTACCGGATGCGGGAGCTACCGTGTTGTGAGCACGGGCCAGACGGGTGATGGAGTCCAGGAGGATGATCACGTCATGACCGCACTCTACCAGGCGCTTGGCCTTCTGCAGGGCGATGGTGGAGACCTTTACGTGCTTTTCGGCAGGCTCGTCAAAGGTGGAGGCGATGACCTCGGCCCGTACGCTCCGTTCCATATCCGTGACTTCCTCGGGACGTTCGTCGACGAGTACGATCATCAGGTAGCATTCGGGGTGGTTGGCCGCAATGGCATTGGCCACGGCCTTCAGCAACATGGTCTTTCCCGTCTTTGGCTGCGCCACGATCAATCCGCGCTGTCCTTTCCCGATAGGGGTGAACAGATCGATGATACGGGTGGAATAGTCGCTGGGGGTGGTAAAAAGGTTCAGCTTTTCAAAAGGGAACAACGGTGTAAGATAGTCGAAGGGGACGCGGTCGCGCACTTCTTCGGGACCCTTACTGTTGATCGTCTCCACTTTTAATAAGGCAAAGTATTTTTCGCCTTCCTTGGGGGGGCGGACCGAGCCATGTACCGTGTCGCCCGTTTTCAGACCAAATAATTTTATCTGCGAGGGAGAAACATATACATCATCGGGGGAAGAGAGATAATTATAGTCGCTGCTGCGCAGGAAACCATATCCGTCGGGCATCATTTCCAGTACGCCTTCGGCCTGGATCACGCCATCGAACTCGATATTGAAGGTGTCGTTCCTCCGCTGGGGATACATCCTGCCGGCCTGTGAGTCACCGCCGCGGTTGTCTCCGCCGTTTTCACCGGAACCATCCTGTTCGTCCGGGTTCGGCAGATCTTCGCCGGTCTGTCCTTCGGATTCGTCTTCGTTGTGGTCCTGGCGATTGTCCTGTCTGTTCTCGTTTCGGTTATCCGTGCGGTTATCCTGTCTGTTCTCCTGGCGATCCTGCCGGTTCTCGTTGCGAGCCTCCGGCTGACGATCCTGTCTGTTCTCCTGGCGGCCCTCCGGTTGACGGTCCTGTCTGTTTTCCGGTTGGCGGTCCTGTCTGCCTTCCGGTTGTCTGTCTGCAACGGGCTGGCTCTTGGCCGCCGGCGCCTTGGGCGCTGCATTCATCTCTTCGGGCTCTTCATCTTTCTTGCGGACTTTTTTCAGCAGGGGCTTTTCTTCTTTCTTGCGCGCGACCTCTTTCTTCGGGTCCGCCTTTTTTGGTTTTTCTTCGCTCTCCACAATGGCTTCTTCCGTGCTGTTGCCGGTTGTCGTCTTTATGATGCGTTTGCGTGCTTTAGGCTTGTCGTCATTGGCTTCCGCTGCCTTTGCAGCACCGCCTGCGACGATTGCCTGTGTATCGAGAATTTTATAAACAAGGTCTTGTTTGCTCAGCTTCTTGGCGCCTGAAATTTTTAACTGCTCCGCAATGTCGAGGAGTTCGGGAACGAGCATGTCGTTCAATTGGAGAATATCGTACATAAAATAACTTGAGAGTTGAACCACCATTCTCAAACAGCCGATCTGTCTTGTTGAAAATGTTTGAAATGAATTTTGATTATAGATGAATGGAACGAGTTAAAACTGATAAGCTGTGATGAGCATTGGATAAGAACTAATCAGCTTAATTCCACTGCAATTTTAGCATAAAAACGCAAAAATCAAAAAAAATTTTTAAAAACCGCTGACTTTCAGGGACTTTTTGGCTTAAAATAAAGATAGCTCCCTCACAAGATAGGTCTTTTATGCTTCACCCGCGTTATCTTTGCCCTCACTAAATTTCTATAAAAGGCCATGTTCAACACAAGGATAAAAGTGAAAGAGCTGCTGGCGACAACGCCGGAGAACCAGGAAGTGATCGTAATGGGATGGGTACGGACCTTCCGCAATAACCAGTTTATCGCGTTGAACGATGGTTCCACAAATACAAACCTGCAGATCGTGGCGGAACTAGGCGCCTATGACGAAACGTTCCTGAAAAGGATCACACCCGGCGCCTCGCTGAAAGTGACCGGGCTGCTGGTCCCTTCACTCGGAAAAGGACAGGTCGTGGAAGTAAAGGCCCGGTCAATAGAGATCCTGGGCGATTGCAACCCCGAGAAATATCCCCTGCAATTGAAGAATAAGCCCAGCCTGGAATATTTACGCGAGATCGCACATCTGCGGTTCCGCACAAATACCTTCGGGGCTATCTTCCGCGTGCGGCATGCCCTGGCCTTTGCGATCCATCGCTTCTTCAACGAAAAGGGATTTGTCTACCTGCATACCCCCATCATCACCGCCTCCGACGCCGAAGGCGCGGGAGAAACCTTTCGCGTAAGCACGCTCCCCTTCGACAATCCGCCCCGCGCAGAGGATGGCTCGATCGATTTTAAAGAAGACTTCTTTGGACGCGCCACCAACCTGACGGTGAGCGGGCAGCTCGAAGGAGAATTGGGCGCGATGGCCTTTAGCGATGTCTATACCTTCGGTCCCACTTTCCGGGCGGAGAACAGCAATACGGCGCGACATCTCGCGGAATTCTGGATGATCGAACCGGAGATGGCCTTTCATGATCTCGAGGACAACATGAACCTGGCGGAGTCCTTTATCCGGTACCTGATCCAATATGTCCTGGATCATAACCGCGAAGACCTGGAGTTCCTCGCACAACGGCTGATCGAAGAAGAAAAACAAAAGCCGCAGGCAGAACGCAGCGAGCTGGGGCTGATCGAAAAGCTGGAGTTCGTACTGAACAACCAATTCGAACGCATCAGCTATACCGAGGCGATCGACATCCTCCTTCAATCGCCGGCGTACAAAAAGAAAAAATTCCAATACGAGGTAAAATGGGGCATCGACATGCAAAGCGAACACGAACGCTACCTCGTGGAAAAACATTTTAAAAAACCCGTCATCGTCACCGGTTATCCAAAAGAGATAAAGGCCTTCTATATGCGCCAGAATGATGATGGAAAGACCGTCGCCGCCATGGATATCCTCGTCCCGGGTATCGGCGAGCTCGTCGGTGGTTCTCAAAGAGAGGAACGGCTGGAAAAACTGGAGACCCGCATGCAGGAGATGCGTATCCCCGTCGAAGAGATGTGGTGGTATCTAGATACCCGCCGCTATGGCGGCGTCCCGCATGCCGGCTTTGGCCTGGGCTTCGAGCGGATGATGCTGTTCGTTACCGGCATGACGAATATCCGGGACGTAATCGCCTTCCCCCGCACGCCAAAGAGCGCGGAATTCTAATAACAAATCTTTTATGGCTTCCAGCCCCATCCCCACAAGCAAAAAGATCTTGTATTCCGGCATTACCATTGTCGTGCTGCTGCTGATCGTAGAGGGGATCTCCCGGGCTTTTTATTATCAACAGCTCTCCCCGCACCCGGTTGCAGCCATCCAGCTGATAAAGGATGTCCGGGACGGCATTCGCAAACGACTCTCCACCGACACTTCGAGGCAAAGACTTCAAAAAAGCCAATACCGCGTACGACCCGGCTGGTCAAAGGCGGACAACGACGAGATCGTCCGGGACATCGCCGATGCCAACGCCGCCGTCTACGAACCCTGGGTGGAATTCACGTTCAGGGATATCCGATCCCGGTTTGTAAATGTGACCGGCCACGTCCGCAGGTCCATCCCAGACCTATCGGATTCCACGGCAAGCGATTCGCCGGCGGCAGGCTCTCCGGCGACCGTAGGTTCTCCGGCGACAAAACCCCTCCGGATCTTCTTTCTTGGCGGATCGACCACCTATGGTTTTAATGTGACCGATTCGGAAACGATCCCCTCCTGTTTTATCCGTGCCTATCGGCAAAAATACCCCGGGGGCCGGGCCATCCGGGCGGTCAATCTCGCCATGCCCTCCTATTATAGCTACCAGGAACTGATCCTCCTGGCAGATAAGATCTTCCGCGATGACAAGCCCGATATGGTGATCATGCTCGATGGCCTCAACGATGTCTTCCAGGCCAATGCCTCCTATCTCCGGGCGCCCGTTTATACACCCGGCATCGGCGGTCAGATCCATCCGGTGTCAGGGGACAACCGGTTGCGGCTGCCAAACTTCTTCGATCTGCCATCCGGGATGAGCGAGGATTCCGCCTGCAGGGCGATCTATCAGCACTATATCGGGACGATCCGGCATGCAAAAGAGCTGGCCGCCGCCTCTTCGATCCCGCTCTATTGTTTCTGGCAGCCCGTACCATATTATAATTATACGAACCGCGCCGGCGACCCCAACTGCACCCAGACTCCGTTAAAAAGATTCGGGATCATCTATCCATTGGTAAAAAAAAGTGCGGGGGAGATCCCTTATTTGTTCTTCCTCGGAGACATGCTGCAGGACGAAAAGGGATTGCCCTTTATCGACCAGATCCACTATTCGCCTGATTTCAACCGGGCGATCGCCCAAAAAATGCTGGAGCAGATCCCCTTCAAATGACCCTTCACCTGCCCGATCCATTAACCAGCCCAAAATCGATCGGCCGGGAACCCGGCGTATACGAAAATTCTTTACTTTTACCCTCCGATCAAAGATCTATTGTTAAAACTTAAACGCTTATTCCATGGCTATCCCGGTGGTCGATCTGGCCGATTTTTCAGGAACTCCCCAGCAAAAAGCAGCTTTTGTCGCCGCGCTCGGCAAGGCATATGAAGAAGTCGGCTTTGTAGCAGTGGCGCATCATGGCATCTCATCCGAGACGATTGCCGAACTCTATACAAATACCCGGGAATTCTTTTCCCAGCCGGCGGAAATAAAAAGAAAATACGAAATACAGGGACTGGCAGGACAGCGGGGCTATACCTCCTTTGGCAAGGAACATGCAAAAGGCAGCAATGCCGCGGATCTGAAAGAGTTTTTCCAGTTTGGCCAGACCGTGGTGGACAATGACCCCATCCGTTCGGAATACCCCGACAATGTTACCGTGTCAGAAGTGGTGGCATTCAGCCCCGTTTTTTTCAAGGCCTATCGTGCCTTTGAGGCCTCCGGTACCCTCCTGCTCCGGGCCATCGCCCTCTACCTGGGTCTCGACGAAAAATATTTCGATCCCTATATCCACAACGGGAATTCCATCCTGCGCGCGATCCACTACCCCCCGATCACCAGCGAGCCGAAGTCTGCCATCCGCGCCGAACAGCATGAAGATATCAACCTCATCACCCTCCTCGTGGGCGCCTCCGCCGACGGACTGGAGATCCTCTCCAAACAGGACGAATGGGTACCGGTGACCTCCCTGCCGGAACAGATCGTCGTCAATGTAGGAGACATGCTGCAACGGCTGACCAATAACAAGCTCAAGTCCACGACACACCGGGTTGTAAATCCTCCCCGCGAAAAATGGGGCACGTCCCGCTATTCGATCCCTTTCTTCCTGCATCCAAAAAGCAGCATGAGCCTCGCCTGTCTGCCCTCCTGTATAGATGCGGCACATCCAAAAGCCTATGCGGATGCGACGGCCGGGGAATACCTGGACGAACGTCTGCGGGAGATCGGGTTGAAGAAATAAAGGAGATCGGGTTGAAGAAATAAAAGCGACGCTGCCGAAAGAATTACAGCTTCAGAAAGTGGATAATAAGCCCGGCGCAGACCGCGCCCATCAGAAAGAAGAAAACTAACTTCATTATAAACCCTTTTTTGGTGTTTTCCATATCTCCTCCGTTTTTATAGGGGGCGAAGTGGCTGCATTAAGAGGATGGTATAAATATAGTGGTTATTGGTTATTTTTTAATGCCATTTTAATGTTTTTTTGATCTCACCCAGACTTTTGCCCGATCCCGCCGGTTTTGCTGCCTGATTCAGCTCCCAGATACCGATCGTCCTTCTATTTTACCGTTTATCTCTGGTATACTAGTCTATAAAAATTACCTTCCTTAGAACAGTACTTTGTGTTGCATAGTACTAGAAAAGTATTTATCTTTGATTTGTACTTAAAAAACTCAGCGTATGAATATCGAAAACACCCAGAGCCAGATGCGCAAAGGAATTCTGGAGTTTTGTATTCTCTCTGTTATCCGGCGCGGCGAAGCCTATCCATCGGACATCGTGGAAGAAATGAAGGCTGCCAACCTGAATATCCTCGAGGGAACCCTCTACCCCCTGTTGACCCGGTTAAAGAACGCAGACATGCTCACTTACCGGTGGGTGGAAAGCAACTCGGGCCCTCCCCGGAAATACTTTTCCCTCACCCCAAAAGGAGAGGCCTTCTACGGGGAGCTGGAAGCAACCTGGAACGAGCTCGCCAATGCCGTACATGCCCTCACCAATAAGACCCACGAATAAAAGACTAACCAACACCAACACTACTACAATTTCAACCTCCAAATACCAAGTACAATGAAAAAGATCATCAACATAAACTTTCACAGCAGGGTGGTTCCCATCGAGGAAACTGCCTACGAGATCCTGCAGGAGTATATTGAAAGCCTGCGCAGGTATTTCGCAAATGAAGAAGGTCGTGATGAGATCATCAGCGATATCGAGAATCGTTTTGCCGAGCTCTTTTCCGAGAGCCTGAAAAAAGGCGCGGCCTGTATCACCGACGCGGATGTCAGCGCCATCATCGCCAGCATGGGACGTCCCGAAGACTTTGAAGAGGAAGAAGGGACGACTACCGGTGCATCTGGCAGGACGGCCGGTCCCGGGACCGCCGGGACCACGGGCGGCAATACAGGTGCGGGCGCAGGCGCCGGTGCCGGTGCCGGTGGTGGCTACCAAGGGGGATATTATCAATATAACCCCGAAGAGCCCCGTCGTCTTTACCGCTCGGAGAACGACAAGATCCTGGGAGGCGTCTGCGCCGGACTGGCCAACTACCTTCGTCTCGATCCCGCCCTTCTCCGGATCATCTTTGTGCTGATCTCGTTCGGCGGCGGACTGGGTATCCTTCTTTATATTGTCCTGTGGATCGTTCTCCCCTACAAATCCCTGCCGGTCAATATCCGCAAACGCCTCTACCGGAATCCCGATGACAAGGTCATCGCCGGTGTCGCCAGCGGCCTGGCTTCCTATTTTCATATAGACGTCTGGATCCCCCGTCTAATCTTCGCCCTGCCGCTGATCCTGGGAATCATTACGTCGGTCTTCCATACCTTCTGGTTTAATTTCCACGGTCGTTACTTCTTCACCGGCGGATTCGGGGGTACGTTGTTTGTCACCTATATTGTATTATGGATCGTTCTGCCCGAGGCCGTCACCGCTTCCGAAAAGCTGGAGATGCGCGGAGAGAAGGTAGACCTGGAGTCTATCAAGAATACGATCAAGAGCGACCTTGGCAACTTCAATAAAAAAGCCCGGGAAGTAGGCGCCGAAATGAAGGAATCCTTTCAAAAGGCCGGGGAAAGGGTAAAACAAAGCACGCAATCCTTTGCCGCCGAAGCCTATCCCGCCGCCCGCCGTACCACCAATGGTTTTGGCCACGCCGTAGGAGTACTGTTCAAAGCCTTCTTTCTCTTCATCGCCGGGCTCATCGCATTCTCGCTGATCATGGCGCTGGCGGCCCTTGCCTTCCGCGGCGACGGGGTCCTGGACCTGAAGAACTATATCCTCGCGGGATTCTGGCAGAACTTCCTTGCCTGGGCTGGCTTTGTGCTCTTCCTCGTCATCCCGGTCGTGGCCCTGCTGACCTGGTTGATCCGCCGGATCACGGGTGTCCGCTCCCGCAACCATTACCTGGGCTATACCTTCGGTACCCTGTGGGTGATCGGGCTGTTCAGCCTTATCGTCCTGGCAGGTATGATCATGAGCAATTTCCGGTCAAGACAGCATGTAGAAGAAGAGATCCAGATCGTCCAGCCGGCTCATGGAAAACTGGTGGTCATGGCGGCGAAGGGCGACAACCGCTTCTATGACAACGAATGGTGGTTCGATGGCAACTGGCATGGGAACAGCCCCTTCTATAATATGAATGACGACAGCCTGGGCCTGACTACCGTCCGGGTCAACCTGTTAAAAAGCGAAGATTCCAGTTATCATGTGCAGCTGATCCGCCTTAGCCGCGGCAATAATGCCCGGATAGCGCATGACCTCGCACAACAGATCGTTTTTCCCATCCGGCAGACAGACAGTATCCTGTACCTGCCCCGTGGATTCGCCATCACGCAGGAACAGAAATGGCGCAACCAGCAGGTCCTGGTGACCGTCGCCATCCCCATAGGAAGGAAGATCGTCGTCAACAGCAGCGTACGGGACTACAAATGGTTCTCGATCAACGCAAACGGCCGGCATATCCGGTGGAACAATAACTGGGATGACAACTGGGCCCATGACGATGATGATGACTTCGATATGATCGACAATAGCTATTCCTGGGCCGGCAATATCGAATATGTCATGACAACCACCGGACTCGTACGGGCCGATCGCAAGGAAAAGGACCGGGTCCGGGAAGACCGGAACAGGAATAATGACAATAATAATGATGACGACCAGCCGGAATACAAAAGCCCGGACGCAAAACCCGTCCCGCCGGCAGGCCCCTCAAATCCCGACAAGGGCGGTTACCGGTACAAATCCCCGGAACGCCCCAAAACAAAACCGGCCGTTGACACCCCCGCTGCAAAGAACAGCACGATGCTCATGGCTACGGAAGAATCTCTCTTATCAGCACTATTTCAATAGTTGGTTGAAGTTGGAACAGCCCCCCTTTGGCATTGGCCAGGGGGCTTTTTTTTGCGCCCTCCCCCGCAAACCATATTTTTGCCGCCTAAATCACACCAATGAAGAATACTCCTTTTACGGCCAACCACATCGCGCTGGGCGCTAAGATGGCAGAGTTCGCGGGTTATAACATGCCGATCAGCTATAGCGGCATCAACGATGAGCACCAGACCGTACGCACAAATGCCGGGGTCTTCGACGTAAGCCATATGGGCGAATTTATCGTAAAAGGGGAAAAAGCGCTGGAGCTCATCCAGCGGGTCACCACCAACGACGCCTCCAAACTGACGGCCGGCAAAGCCCAGTACAGCGCCCTCACCAATGAGAACGGCGGTATCGTAGACGACCTGATCGTCTACTGCCTGGAGGAGAACAAGGCCTATATGCTGGTGGTCAACGCCGCCAATATCGAAAAGGACTGGAAATGGATCGTCCGCCACAACATCCACCATGCCGAGATGCACAATGTTTCCGACAAGACCTGTCTGCTGGCCATCCAGGGTCCCAATGCCACCCGGATCATGCAGGCCCTTACCGATATCGACATCCTCAACCTCACCTATTATACGTTTGTAAAAGGCCGGTTCGCCGGGATAGACAATGTCCTGATCAGCGCCACGGGCTATACAGGCGCGGGGGGCATCGAAATCTATTTTGAGGACAAGGACGATGCGGCGGCAACGATCTGGAATAAAATATTCGAGACCGGGACACCCCAGGGCCTGAAACCGATCGGCCTGGCCGCCCGCGATACCCTGCGGCTGGAAATGGGCTACTGTCTTTACGGCAACGACATCGACGATACCACCACCCCGCTGGAAGCCGGTCTGGGCTGGATCACCAAGTTTACAAAGGACTTCACCGCCCGGGCGATCCTCGAAAAGCAAAAGACGGACGGCATCGGCCGTAAGCTGGTCGGTTTCGAGATGCTGGAAAAAGGCATCCCCCGGCATGACTATGAGATCAAGGACTTCTCCGGTGCGGTCATCGGGAAAGTAACTTCCGGCACACAATCCCCTACGCTCGGACGGGCGATCGGGATGGGGTATGTACGCCCCCCTTTCTCCAATATAGACAGCAAGATCTATATAAAAGTCCGGGATAAGCTCCTGCAGGCAAGGGTTACCAAGCTCCCCTTTAGTTAACCGGTTGGTTAAATCATCGTTTTTTTCGCCCGGTTCAAAGCTTGGAATGATTTTTTCTTGTCAAAGGAGCTATCACCATCCAAAAGCCAATAACGAGGACCTACCTATGCCAACGATCCATTTAACGACCTTTGTTGCCGCGCCCGCCGACCGGGTTTTCGATCTTTGCCGAAGCATCGACCTGCACCGCAAATCGATGGCCCATACGGGTGAAGAGGCCATCTCCGGCACCACCAACGGTCTGATCGGGTTGGAGGAGACGGTGACCTGGAAAGCTAAACACCTGCTAAAGACCCGTATCCTCAAATCGAAGATCGTTGCGATGAACAAACCGTTATCCTTTACCGATGAAATGGTCAACGGAGATTTCAAAAGCCTCCGGCACGAACATCACTTCAAAAAGATCGATAACGGAACGCTCCTCATCGATCTCTTCCACTTTGAATCTCCCTATGGCGGCCTGGGCAGACTGGCCAATCAGCTATTCCTCACCCGCTATATGCGGAAATTGCTGGAACAGCGCAACGGGGTGATCAAAGATTATGCAGAAACAGACAAATGGAAATTTATTTTGAATAGATAAAAGCAACTGAACCCCTACATTTGCGTTAACCCGGCTATGACAAATTCCAAACCCAGCTTACATACCGCATTATCCCCGGCCTTATTGCATTTATATGATCTGAACCACGCCATCGTGGTGATCATAGATGTTCTCCGGGCCACTTCCACTATTGCAACCGCCCTCTATAACGGCGCCAAATGCGTGATCCCCGTCGACAGCGTCGCCAAATGCATCGAGCTGGGACGCCAGATCGATGGTATCACCGCCGGCGAACGCGATGGAAAGATCGCCGAAGGACTGGAGCATGGCAACTCCCCCTTCGAATATCCCCGGGAGTTCGTCGGCGGAAAGACCCTGGTGCTGACCACCACCAACGGAACGAAACTGCTCCACATGGCCCTCGACCGGGGCGCAGGCCAGATCGTGACCGGTTCGTTCCCCAACCTCGGCGCGGTCTGCCGGTATCTGCTGTCCCAGAACCTGCCCGTCGTCCTGGGCTGCGCCGCCTGGAAAGACAAGATCAATATCGAGGACCTGTTGTTTGCTGGCGCCGTGATCAACCAGGTCAAGGATAATTTTCATATCAACTGTGACTCCACCCAGATCGCCGAAAGGATCTATCTCGACGCCCGCGTAGACCTCTTCGAGTTTATGAAGACAAAACACGCCTCCCATTATCTCCGGTTGAGCGGATATGGGCTGGAAGAGGATATCCGATACTGCCTGACACCCAACCTGGCCAATGTGCTCCCCTTCTACGAGAACGGCAAGCTGATTGTGCTATAACCCGCAATTCCCCCAACCGGAACGCAATTCACTTCCAAATTCGTAAACACGCCCCCGCGAAACGGCGTACCTTTGCGCTCTTTATAATGCGCCACGCCCGTCGTCAAGCTTGAAAAAGAATAACCTCCATATTGCCTTGGTGGGCAATCCCAATAGCGGGAAGTCCTCCCTGTTCAACGCCCTGACGGGTCTGAACCAGAAGGTGGGCAATTTTCCAGGGGTCACCGTGGACAAGAAAACCGGCAACAGCGACCTCTCCAGGGACCTGTCCGTCAACATTATAGATCTTCCGGGCACCTATAGCCTCTATCCAAAACGCGCCGACGAATGGGTGACCTATAAAGTACTGCTGGGCCAGGACCCTTCCGTCCGGCCCGATATGGTCATCCTGCTCGTAGATGCCAGCAACCTCAAACGGAACCTCCTGTTCTGCTCCCAGATCATCGATCTGAAGATCCCCGTCGTCATCGCCCTGACCATGATGGACCTGGCCGTGAAAAAAGGCATCGAGATCGACGTCGACGGCCTGGAAAGAGAGCTGGGTATCCCGATCGTACCCGTCAACCCCCGGAAGAACAAGGGCATCTCCCAATTGAAAAAGGTCATGGAGCTCCGGGCCCGCCAGTTCCGGCAACCGGCCCGGGATTTTATCGTCGCCCCGGCCCTGGCGGCCGGCGCCGTAGGGGACGTAAAAAAGATCTTTCCGAATATCAGCGATTATACGGCCATTCACTACCTGATCAACCACGAGAATTTTGATTTCGCAGAAGAACAGCAGTCCAGGATAGAACAGATCGAGGCGGCGCACAACTTCAACCATACCCGCATACAGGCCGACGAGATCATGCAGCGGTACGCACGGATCAAACAGATCATGCAGCATACGGTCGCAGAACCCGACCCACTGGAAAGGACCCTGTTCACCGAACGGCTGGATAAGCTCTTCCTCGACCGAACCTGGGGGTATATCATCCTGCTGGCGGTGTTGTTCCTGCTTTTTCAAAGCGTTTTTTGGATCGCCCAGTTTCCCATGGACGGCATCGACTGGACCTTCTCCCACCTGGGCAGCTGGGCCGGGCGATTGTTGCCGGAAGCCTGGTGGAGCGACCTCTTAATCAACGGAGTGCTGGCCGGTCTGAGCGGGATCCTCGTATTCGTTCCCCAGATCATGATCCTCTTCGGACTGATCACCATCCTCGAAGACACCGGCTATATGGCCCGGATCAGCTTCCTCACCGACAAGCTCATGCGAAAGGTAGGGCTCAACGGAAAGAGCGTAATGCCGATGATCAGCGGGTTTGCCTGTGCGGTCCCGGCCATCATGAGCACCCGCAATATCGAGAACCGGAAGGAGCGGCTGCTGACCATCCTTATCACGCCGCTGATGAGCTGCAGCGCACGTCTGCCGGTCTATACGATACTGATCGCCTTGGTCATCCCCCGGAAAGAGGTGCTGGGTTTTTTCAGCCTCCAGGGGTTGGTGATGATGGGACTGTATATGCTGGGACTGGTAATGGCGATGATCGTGAGCTATGTCGCCAAGTGGTTTATAAAACTAAAAGAAAAAAGCTTTTTTATCCTGGAGCTGCCCATGTACCGGGCGCCCCGCTGGAATAATGTCGTCGTCACGATGGTCAACAAGGCAAAGATCTTTGTCGTCGATGCCGGGAAGGTGATCATCGTCATCAGCCTCATCCTCTGGGCGCTGAGCTCCTTCGGACCCGGGGACCGGATGAAAAATGTAAAGGCGCATTACGAGCAGCAGGTCGCGCAACATCCCGACCAGGAGAACGAGCTGATCAAAGAACGACAGGGCGCCCTGCTGGAAAGCTCCTATGCCGGCATCCTGGGAAGGGTCATCGAGCCGGTCATCCATCCCCTGGGATATGACTGGAAGATCGGGATCGCGCTGATCACTTCCTTTGCCGCCCGCGAGGTCTTCGTGGGGACGATGGCTACCTTATACAGCGTGGAGGGCGGAAAGGATGCCGACCCGCAGACCTTGCACGATCGGATGAAATCTGCCCGGCGCGAGGATGGCACCCCGGTATATACGCTGGCCAGCGGCGTCAGCCTGATGATCTTTTATGTATTGGCGATGCAGTGTATGAGCACGCTGGCGGTAGTGCGGCGCGAGACCCGCAGCTGGAAAATACCGATGATCCAATTGGTCTATATGACCGGGCTGGCCTACGTGATGAGCCTGATCGTCTACCAGTTGTTGAAATAAGGCGCCCGCCCGCCCGACATCCCGCCTTCCACCCGGTCGCCCATCTTCCCCGGCTCTCCTCCAGGTCACCCGTCTCCCCGCGTCGCCGTCCTTACAACACTCCCAGTCCTTTCAGCTCCTCCTTAAACAATTTCGGCGTGCGGAAATGAACGCCATAAAAACCCAGTTCCCGGGCAGGCAGTACATTGCGGATATTATCATCCACATAGACCGCCTTTTTCGGATCGATCTGAAACCGGTCGATCAGTATCTTGTAGATCTCTGGAAAAGGTTTTCGTGTCTTTTCTTCCCCAGATACCAGCCGGCCATCGAACCAATGGAGAAAATCATAGAGCTCCAGCGCTACCGGGAAGGTCTCCGCGCTCCAGTTCGTCAGGGCATATAGCTTCAGATCCGTATGGAATTTAAGTTGCCGGAAGATCTCCACGGTCTCATGGATAGGGCCGCCCAGCATCTCTTTCCAGCGGCCATAATAGGCTCGGATGGAGGTCTCGTGGTCCGGGAATTTTTTGACCAGCCATTCGGTCCCTTCCTTCAGGCTGCGACCCGCATCCTGTGCTTCGTTCCAGTCGAGGGTGCAGATCGTGGAAAGGAACCAGCGCCGCTCTTCTTCATTGGGGAAGATCCGGCTATAGAGATATTCCGGGTTCCAGTCGATGAGTACTCCGCCGAGGTCAAAAACGATCGTATTTATAGAGGCCATAATAAATGTATTTTAAATTTTTACCAATCGTTCTACCGCTTTCTCCAGCGTTTCTTCTTTCTTGGCAAAACAAAAACGGACGACTTTATCGTCCTTCCCCGACTGGTAGAAGGCAGAGACGGGAATGGTCGCCACTCCATATTCTTTTGTGATCCGGATCGCCAGGTCCTTATCGCTCTCGTCGCTGATCCGGTCATATTGGTAGAGCTGGAAATAGCTGCCGTAGGAGGGTAGGGGAGTAAATTTTGTCGCCGCCATGAGCCGTTGAAAATAATCCCGTTTGCCCTGCAGCCAGGCGCCCAGGGTAAGATAGGAATCCTTATCGGTGAGAAAGCCCGCCAGCGCCACCTGGGAGGGAGTATGACAGCTAAAGCAATTGAACTGATGCACTTTCCGGAATTCCCGCATGAGTTCGGGCGTGCTTACGCTATAACCCAGTTTCCAGCCGGTACAATGATAGACCTTTCCAAAGGAGAAGGACACAAAGCTCCGTTCCAGCAGGTCGGGATAACGAAGGATGGACTGGTGGGGGATCCCGTCGAAGATCAGGTGTTCATACACTTCGTCGGAGTGCAGGAGGATCTCCGTACCGGCTACGATGCTTCGCAGCTCTTCGATATCGGCGGGTCGCAGAACGGCGCCCGTGGGGTTGTGGGGGGAGTTGAGCAGGATCATCCGCGTACGCGGGGTGATGCGGCGGCGGACTTCGTCCCAGTCGATCTTATATTCCGGGAATTGGAGATCGATCCGTATGGGTATGGCGCCATTGATCTCAATATTGGGAATATAACTGTCATACGCCGGTTCAAAAACGATCACTTCATCACCGGGTCGCAGCACCGTGGTCAGCGCGGTATAGATGGCGTAAGTCCCACCGGGCGTGATCGTGATCTGGGTATCGGGGTTTACCGATGTGGCATAAAGCCCGGCGATCTTGGCCGCCAGCACTTCCCGAAGAGCCGGCAGTCCGCTCATATGGGTATATTGATTAAACCCGTCGCGCATGGCCTGTTCGACCAGCGCTATCAATTGCTGGTTCATGGGGAAGTCGGGGAAACCCTGTCCCAGGTTCACGGCGCCCAGCTCCGTAGCCAGCGAGCTCATCACGGTGAAGATGGTGGTACCGACCTGGGGGAGCTTACTGTTGATGGCGGGTGACGACATGGTTTTGTTCGTTTGAGGTACGGCTAAAATTTAATTTCGATATTTTCCGGTCGGATCGGCGGCTCTCCGTACAGACGAAGATAAACCTGCGCTACGGTAACCACATCCTTCTGGCAATAGGTGACGATCCGGGGCAGGTCGCGCTGGGTCCAATATACCTCGCCTACCTGGCTGCCGTCGATATCGTCCTTGGGAGTAGGTATGCCCAACGCATGGGCCAGCAGGTTCAGCGAAATAAAGCTTTTATATTCCCCGAACTTCCAGAGCTCCATCGTATCGATATGGGGTATCTCCCAGGGCTTCTTGCCCGAGAGGTTGAGCATGGCAGGGATCGTCATCCTATGGATGATCATACGGCGGCACAGATAGGGGAAATCAAATTCTTTTCCGTTATGGGCGCATAAGAATTTCTGCCCGTCCGCGCTCCATTTATGCAGCATCTCGCTGAACTCTTCAAGGAGGAGCTTCTCGTCGTCGCCATGAAAGGATTTCAGGGTCATTTTTTTCCCGATCCCCGGGCCGGAAAGGATCCCACAGCTGATACAGATGATCTTTCCGAATTCGGCATAGATCGCGGCCCGTCCATAAATGTCATCGGGTGTGAGCGGTTGTTTATCCCGCAGCTGGGCCTCCGCCTTGTATCTCCACAAGGTCTTCCATTCCTCCGGCACCTCGTCGAAAGTAGCATATTGGGACACCGTCTCGATGTCCAGGAAAAGGATCGTATGGAGGGGATGCGGGGTCATAGGCAAAAGACCGTTTACTATTTCCGAAGAGCGGCCGGTCATCGCTGATGCGTTTATCGGGCCCCCGGTCCTTAAAGATACTGATCTCCTTTATTCCTTTTGATCTCGGCTACATATTCTTTGATCTCCTGCTCTTTTTCCCTTTTGCAGATCAGCAGCACGTCTTCCGAGTCTACGACGATAAAATCATCCAGCCCCTGCAGCAGGAGCAGCTTATCATTGGGAGCATGCACCATACAGCGGGTGGAATCGATCACCACGACATTGTCGCCGGCGACGGCATTGCCGAGATAGTCCTTGGGAAGGTTCTCAAAGGCGCTGTTCCAGGTCCCGAGATCGCTCCATCCGAAAGAGGAAGGGATCACATACACATTATCCGCCTTTTCCATGATGCCAAAATCGATCGAGATATTGGTACAGAGCGGGTAGATATGTTCCAGCGCGGCCTTTTCGCCGGGGGTGTTGAATTTATCCTTGTCGGCGGCAAAGACCTCATACATTTCCGGGAGGTATTTTTCAAAGGCCCCGATGATGTTCTTCACCTGCCATACGAAGATGCCGGCGTTCCACAGGAAATCCCCGCTGGCCAGGAACGTTTTTGCCAGTTCCAGGTTGGGCTTTTCCGTAAAGGTCCGCACCTTATAGACATTGTCCGTCACCGACTGCTGTTCGTGCTGGATATAACCATACCCGGTATTCGGGTAGGTGGGCTTGATGCCCAGGGTGATAAAGGCATTGTGTTTGTTGACAAAGCTGAGCGCCTCCAGGCAGACCTTATTAAAGGCCTTCTTATCCAGGATCAGGTGGTCCGCCGGCGCGACGATCAGCGAGGCGAGCGGGTCCGACTGCATAAGTTTGAAGGAGATATAGGCGATACAGGGGGCCGTATTCTTCCGCGAGGGCTCTCCCAGGATATTCGCGAGGGGGAGCTCAGGCAGCTGTTCGGCTACGATACCCGCATATTCGTGGGAAGTGACCACATAGATATTCTCGACAGGAATAAAGGTGGCAAAACGTTCGTAGGTCCATTGGATAAGGGTCTTTCCCGTGTTTAAGATGTCCAGGAATTGTTTGGGGAAATTCTGGCGGCTTTTCGGCCAAAAGCGGCTGCCGATCCCACCGGCCATGATTACGACGTAGTTGTGTCTGTTCATAAAGCGTTCTTAGATATGCGTTGTTCTATGAGTTAGCTGAATTTTTTGTTGTTCATATGATCCCTTCCCGGATCAGGTTGTTCAGATCGATAAAGCCAAGATATTGCCGGCCGCTGGTGACCACCAGCCGGGTGATGTCATGAACACGCATCAGGTCCAGCGCCTCGATGGCCAGGGCCTCCGCCTCCACCGTCTTGGGATGGAGCGTCATGATGTCCTTTGCCTTCATCCCTTCCGGAAGTCCTTTTTGCTCCAGCATCCGCCGGAGGTCTCCATCGGTGATGACCCCCAGCAGGGCGCCGCTCTCATCCGTCACGGCGGTAGCGCCCAGCCGTTTGGAGGTGATCTCGATGATCACTTCCCGCAAGGCGGTATCGGCAGCCACCCGGGGCTTATCGTTATGGACATACAAATCCTGTACCCGCAGGTACAGCTTTTTCCCGAGCGTGCCGCCGGGGTGATAACGGGCAAAATCTTCACTGTCGAAACCGCGCATTTCCATAAGGGTTACCGCAAGCGCGTCACCCATCACCATCTGTACCGTAGTGCTGCTGGTGGGAGCGAGATTGTTAAGACAGGCCTCCTGCGCGACAAAGGTATTCAGGACGATCGTGGATTGCTGGGCCAGTACGGATTGAAGGTTGCCGACCATTCCGATCAGGGGGTTGCCAAAGTTCCGGATAAAGGAAAGCAACATTTTGACCTCCGGGCTTTCCCCGCTTTTACTGACGATCATGACCACATCCGTATCCTGGACCATGCCCAGGTCTCCGTGGATGGCGTCCGCCGCATGCAGGAAAATGGAGGGGGTGCCGGTGGAATTCAGGGTGGCTACGATCTTTTGTGCGATAATGGCGCTTTTTCCGATGCCGCTGACGACGACACGGCCCTTACAGTCATAAATGAGCCGGACCGCTTTCTCAAATTGTTCGTCTAACAGTTCTTCCAGCGCGGCGACGGAGGCCGCCTCCATCCGGATGGTATTTCTTCCTATCTCAATGATGTTTTTAGCCCTGCTCATAAAAGATTTCGCAAACCTACGCCAAAATGCTTAAATCGCCTTTGGCGATGAATCAAATAGCCCCGGTAGGTTCACCGAGACCGCCGAAAAGACAAAAATGGTCCCGAGGTAAACGTACGTCAAATTGATAAATACTCAATTTTATGGTCATCCCACCCGGCTTTTGGCGACCCCATCCACGCCGTTGAAAAACGATTTCCCACATCTCTTTTGGATGTCTTATCTTAAAATATTGTATATCAATGTTTTTTGATATACCTTCCCCCATAGGATTATATATTTATTTTGTTTATATTTATACGATACGGTGTAAGTTTTAACAGAATCAGCTAGTTCCTTCCCCTGTTTTTGTGTAACTTCGCCATCCCTTAAAACGAGATGGGATGAGTTCCTGTCAATAAAGTTCTCATTTCGTCGAATGCCGCCCTAGTTCAACTGTTAATCCTAACTTATGGATAACTACTTCCGGCTGTTCAGGGTATTTTGATTATCTAAAAATCAGATCCAACGCTGCAGGTACTAAATAAACCCCTTCTGCGTTCGATTGCTGGCCAGAGGAACCAGATGTCTGGGGCCAGTTTATGGCTTCCTCTGGATCAGATAACATAGTGAGGAAGAAAACTTTTGAGCATGGCAACAACCGCAACAAAAAAAACCGCTACCAGAAAATCGAAGCCCGTTAGTAGCAAAAACGGCAAGGAAACCACCCCCACATCCAACCTGCTACTGTCCCAATTACAGGAACACTTTGGTTTTGATGCTTTTAAAGACAACCAGGACGCCATCATCCAGAGCGTAATGGCGGGAAAGGACACTTTCGTCATCATGCCCACGGGCGGGGGTAAAAGCCTGTGTTATCAGTTACCCGCGATCATCAGCGAAGGCGTGGCGATCATCGTCAGCCCCCTGATCGCCCTGATGAAAAACCAGGTCGATCTCGTCCGCAGCTATAGCAGCCGCGACAACGTAGCCCATTTTCTGAACTCCACGCTCAACAAGAAACAGATCCGGGAAGTACACGAAGATCTGCTGAACGGTCATACAAAAATGTTGTATGTCGCTCCCGAAACCCTGACCAAACAGGAAAACATGGAGTTTTTCAGCGATCTGAAGATCTCCTTCTTTGCCGTGGATGAAGCGCATTGTATCTCGGAATGGGGACACGACTTCCGTCCCGAATACCGCAGACTGCGCGAGATGATGGACCAGATCAGCCCGGACGTTCCGGTCATCGCTCTGACGGCGACGGCCACCCCCAAGGTAAAGAGCGATATCGTCAAGAACCTGGGCCTGCGGGATCCGAATATCTTTATCTCTTCTTTTAATCGTCCCAACCTTTATTACGAGATCCAGCCCAAGATAAAAAAGGACCAGACGCTCAAGAGCATCGCCCGTTATATTGTACAGCATAAGGGCAAGAGCGGCATCATCTATACCCTCAACCGGAAAACGACGGAAGAGCTGGCCGACATGCTCGTCGCCAACGGTATCAAGGCGGTGGCGTATCATGCCGGGCTGGACAGCAAGCTGCGCGCCGAACGCCAGGATCTTTTCCTCAACGAGGATGTCCAGGTGATCGTGGCGACCATCGCATTCGGGATGGGCATCGATAAGCCGGATATTCGTTTTGTCATTCACTTCAACATACCCAAATCCATAGAGAATTATTACCAGGAGACCGGCCGCGCCGGCCGTGATGGGCTGGAGGGGAATTGTATCCTTTATTATTCCCACAAGGACGTCGCCAAGCTGGAGCACCTCATGAAGGACAAGCCGCTCAGTGAGCGGGAAGTGGGCGCCCAGCTTATCAATGAGATGGTCGGCTATGCCGAGACCGGCGTCTGTCGTCGCAAGGTCCTGATGAGCTATTTCGGAGAGGAGTATACGACGGAGAACTGTGGCGTTTGTGACAACTGTCTGCATCCCCGGGAAAGGGTAGAGGCGAAAGAGAATGCGGTAAAGGTGCTGAAGGTCGTCAAGGCCCTGGACGAACGCTTTGCAACAAACTATGTCGTCAACATCCTGACCGGCAAGTTGACTCCCCAGATCCAGATGTTCCGGCATGAAGGCATCGCGGAGTTCGGGATCGGAAAGGAAGAGGCGGAGCACTTCTGGAATTCGTTGCTGCGGCAATTGCTGCTGGAAGATCTATTGAAAAAAGACATCGAAGAATACGGGGTGCTCAAGATCACCAGGAAAGGCGAGGATTTCCTGAAAAAGCCCCGGACGTTCAAGATCGTCCTTAACAACCTCTTCGAGGGCGCCGATGCCGACGATGAGGAAGACAATGCCGAAGCGGCCGGCGCCACCGCCACCGACGAAAAGCTGTTCGAGCTGCTAAAGGAATTGCGGCAGAAAGAGGCGAAGAAGAAGGCCCTCCCTCCTTTTGTCATCTTCCTCGAAAACTCTTTGCAGGATATGGCCACCCTCTATCCTACCACGACCCAGGATCTGGAAAAGTGCCAGGGAGTGAGCAAGGGTAAGGCCCTGCGATATGGCAAACCCTTTATCGAGCTGATCGCACATTATGTGGAGGAGAACGATATCGAGAAGCCCGACGACTTCATTATGAAGAGCGTCGTCAATAAGAGCGTTAATAAGGTATATATCATCCAGCAGGTAGATAAAAAGATCCCGCTGGAGACAATAGCCCGCAACAAAGACCTGCGGCTCGATGCCTTGCTGGAGGACATGGAAACCATCGCCGCCAGCGGCACCAAGCTCAACCTCAACTATGCCGTCGATGAGATGCTGGATGAGATGGAGCAGGATGAGATCATCGACTACTTCAAGAGCTGCGAGACCAGCAGCCTGCAGGTGGCACAGCAGGAGCTGTCGGAAGGTAACTTCACCTGGGAGCAGCTCAAGATCATGCGGATCAAGTTTTTGAGTGAGTATGGGATGTAGGCCTGACCCAACTATTTAAACTATGAATTTTTAGGAATTTCCGCTCTATAATTTCGGAATTTTGCCCGGAAAGCCTATTTTTGCCACCCCAATGATGAAATCAACCTCGGATTTGGGAAGGAGGTGCGGTAGCTCAGTCGGTAGAGCAAAGGACTGAAAATCCTTGTGTCGGCGGTTCGATCCCGCCCCACACCACGCTTTAAAGGTCGCAGAAATGCGGCCTTTTTTATTTCCCCCAATACGTTGCAAAAGATTACTTTAGTTTAGACTACTGTCCTAAAACAATTCGCGTCATTGCGGAAAAAGGCCAGGACGAATTTAAAATCAGCTGGTAGCTCATTTCCTCTTTTTGGGTTTTATTGAACCTCTGGCTCTTTGTTTGACTTCATCCCAGGTATAGCCTTTCACTTTGCCGCTTTCCAATTCTGCCATGCGCCTATCCATTTCAGCCACAAAACCAGCATCGTTCCGCGGGCTCATAGGTCTGGCAAATTCTGACTTGGGATATCCATCCTTTTTATGCTCAATCTGCGGCCACCTTTTCCACAGCCGGCTCACCAAATAAAACTACCAATTATACCCGATTTGTTGTGAAATTATCGACTCCTTCTATCATTAATCCCATTGGCTTATTCGGCTCAAAAATCATCCAAAAATGAGCCGATTGGTCAAGTTAATCGGCTCACAAGGATTTTCGATCTTTGTATCGGCGGTTCGGTCCAGCCCCACACCACGCTTTAAGGTCGCAGCAATGCGGCCTTTTTTTGTGCTTTCCGTACTGATAACCATTGTTCTACAGGAACAGTCCCCCTTATTCGGCAAATACGCCTTCTAATTGTGGCAAATACTTGTTATCTTTCGGTTTATACGCATTTTAGGTGCTCATTTCACGCATTTCTAGCCTCCCGAATCAACCGAAATGAATATAGCGGTCTATGCATATCTTGAACAATTGACAAAGATAGGTGAGGTAAACATCCTCTATGACAGGATCGTAAACATTGATTTCAAGATCCCCGTCACCCCTCCCAAACCTAAAAACACTCGGAGATTAATAGAAAAAGAGCAGTCGGACTTGGTCCGTCCTTTTAGAATTTACTGTAAAGAAACGGGCTATCCCTATGCAATAAAAAAACTTTCCCGGGCGGATTTACCTTATCGAACTCATAAACTGACCCATCAACTCCAATCCTCAGGATTATGCGAAACCAATCAATCCGATCTTTACATCCGGCTGACCACCCGGCAATGTTTGCAGATACATTATTATAATAAAGAGTTCATCTGGCAGTCTATTGACTTCAAGAAAAAAATATTCGATTCGATAATCGGCTATCTCATCCCGATATTCATGGGCGCAGCAGGCGCCGTTTTGCTTTTAGCGCCATGGAAACATCTGCCCCTAAATGACTTAAAAAATAATCACACGATCCCAAACCACAAAATACAACCAAATGAAAAAAACAAGGAGGACTCTGTTTCAAAAATTAATAGCGATGGATAGTCACACTATATAAACATTCTTAATTAAATGATTTAATGACAGCGATTCTAATAAATAGCTACGTTGCAATCGGCATAATGACGTTGGCAGCCACCTGCATCACAGTTATGGCGTGGGTGATCTGGAAGCAGCGAAGAATCATTCAATTTGGTAAATCAAAAACGTTTGCAGAAATTAAGACGCTTGAGAACGGCCGGCACCGAATGGCAGCTGATCTTCATGATGAGATTGGTCCTATTCTCGCTGCAGTAAAATTGCTTATAGCCGCGATTGAATTCAGTCCTCAAGATCAGAAGGGTATAGAAAAGGCTCTCCGTTTTACGGATGATATTATCAAGCGAATCCGCGAGATTAGCAACGATCTCAGACCAGGAACATTAATGCGAAAAGGGTTAATTTCCGCCGTTCGGGAATTCATAGATAATATTTCCAGCTCCATTGATGTTCAGATTAACTTTGTCTATACCAACGCCCCTGATTTGCCGGTTGATATCTCCCTCAATGTGTACCGGATCATCCTTGAGATTATACATAATACCCTGAAACATGCAAAAGCATCTGCTCTGCATATCGAGCTCACTATAGTCAACCAAAAACTTGTCTTACAGACTGCCGATAACGGTATCGGTTTTGATTATCAAAAATTGAAAACGAAGAGTTCGGGACTTGGGTTGTTAAATTTATTAAATCGTACAGAGATCATGAACGGTGAAATCTCCGTGGATTCAAGACTCGGCCATGGGACCAGGTATACTATTAGAATCCCTCTGCAAAAGAATTAACTTAGTCTTAATTATGTCTATACGTGTTGTTTTGGCTGATGATCACGAAATTTTTCTGGATGGGTTAACCTCCATGTTGGAGAAACAGCCAGATATTGACATAGTGGGAAATGCTTGCAATGGCAAAGAGCTGATTTCTATTGCCGAGAAATTACAGCCCGACGTCGTTATCACCGATATTAAAATGCCCGGCATCGACGGGATCGAGGCGACAAGAGTGCTGACAAAAAAATTTCCCAAAATTAAAATAATTGGCCTTTCGATGTTTGATCAGGAAGGTCCGATCATTGAAATGTTGGAAGCCGGCGGCAAGGGTTATTTGCAGAAGAACGCAGATAAGAATGAAATTATTGAGGCAATCAAGGCGGTGAATGCTCATAGTGTTTTTTACTGTCGGCATACTACCGTGCAGCTTGCCCGGCTGATCATCGAAAACAAGTTTAGTCCTAACGATAATAAAGAACCCACCTTTTCCGAACGTGAAATAGAAATTATTAAACTGCTATGTGAAGGATATTCCAATTGGGAAATTGCGGATAAACTGTTCTTTAGCAAACGGACCGCTGAAAATTACCGGGAAAGGATTTTCAAGAAAATGAACGTAAAAAACTCCGCCGGGCTGGTCATATACGCCATCAAAAATAAGATCTATTCCATCGAATAAGCAAATGTTATCTTTTTCTAAGTCAAGTTCAGGTAACAGGTCAGGTCACTGCATTTTCTTTTAGCCGGTAATAATTTTCAGTCTACGCAAAAAGCCTGCAAATTCTTTATTGCATCCTGATGCCGCTCAATGAAGGCTTCAACCGCCAGGATATCGCTTACCTCCAGGTTCGATAACGGAGGGTTCCAGTCCACGAAGAAAATCAAGCGATTACGATTAAAATTGGTAGGGGCTTTTTTATTGGCTTAACGCTGAAACTAAAAATGATTAAGGGAAATCCCTTACCTTCAATAAGAGACCACAACTTATTGACCCATGACCTACAAAACTATCGCTGCGACCTTCTTCGCCCTCATTCCGCTTTTTCTTTTTGCGCAGCTACCTTCCGGAGCCATCGCCCTTTACCCGCTTAACAACGACATCCACGACATAAGCGGCAACGGTTACGACGGTACGCTGACCGCCACCAGTAGTGCGACCAACCGGTTTGCGAGCGCCAGCGCCGCCACCGGCTTTACGGCCGGCACATCTACCGGTACCTTGCCCGGTAGCCTCGTTACCGCCATGCAGAACGATTTCACCATCGGTTATTGGTTCAAGACTACGATGGCAGCCCCCTCTTCCACCCAATGGTATGGTGGCGCCGCCCTTGTCGACGCCGAGGTCTGTGGCGGCACCGACGATTGGGGGACCGCGCTGATCAATGGCGGCGGTGTTGCATTCGGCATCGGTAACCCGGACATCACCATCATTTCTCCGGCCACCGGCTACAATGACGGTAGCTGGCATTTTGTTACTGCTACCCGCGCCGCCGCTGCAGCTACAATCACCCTCTATATTGATGGGGCACAAGCCGCCACTATCTCCGGTACCGCCACGGGCGCCCGTACCGCTCCCACTCTTATCGGTCTGGGTCGCAACGATTGCGCCGCCACCGGCGTCTATACCGGTAGTCTTGATGACGCCATCGCTTACGCCCGGGTACTGTCCTCCACCGAGGTCAGTAATCTCTATAATTTCTATAGCGGCGTTACCTTACCGCTCACATGGCTATCGTTTACCGGCCAGGCCAGTACCGGCGATGTCCTTCTGCAATGGCAGGTTGGCCATGTCTCCGGCAATGATCACTTCGAAATCGACCATTCCACCGACGGCGTCGTCTTCAATCAAATCGGTTCACTGTCCAATAGTGACAACAGCCCCGTCGAGGACTCCCAAACATACCAATTCGCCGACCCCAACCCCGTGCATGGTCAAAACTTCTACAGGATCAAACAAGTCGATATCGATGGTCATTATTCTTATTCCTCCGTCGTCGAAGTAAATGTCACCTCCGCGCCAGCCACCATCCGGCTGGAAAAGAACCCTGTCCGCGATGCCGTCACCTTGCTCAATCCCGGCCAGCAGATGATAAACCGACTCCAGATCCTCGACCCCTCGGGTCGCGTCATCCTGGATCAGTCGCCAAATTCAAACAATTCACAGATAACGACAGATTTACACGGTCTCCAGCGAGGGTATTATTTGCTGCGATTCAGCTCCGCAACAACCATATCGACCATCGCTTTCATCAAGCTATAGTCAGGCAGATCGATATGATATGCACCAAGGACTGAAAATTCTTGTGCCAGCGGTGCGACTCCGCCCCATAACACTAACCTGTGATTTTCTGATAACTCATTTCCCTTTTTTAGGTATTAACCTCGATCACAGCCTCGCGCCTGAATGATCCATGTTCGTGATTGCGAACATACCCTAATTGATTTGTAAGCATCTTCGTTTTTCCAATAACAAACTCAGGTGTATTAACATGATGATGTCCGTATATCCAGCAAACAGCCCCCGAGCTTTCGATAAGATCGAATAGCTCTACGGCAAAAGCCTCTGTAAGCGGACTGTTCTTATAAACCCGGGGATAATTCATTAAAGTCGGGACATGATGGGTGACCATAACGAATGGCTCCTTACTTTCTGAAGCAAGAGTGTCTTTTATAAAGCTCAAGCTCTCTTCATGAAAAAATGAAAAGCGACGAGCCGTAAGTTTTTCGCCCTCGTATTCGATGGCTGAAAAATCGGAGATGCTTCTTTGGATATCCCATTCACGATCCGGGCTGATCCGGCCCCATAAAGTAGAGAAAACAAGCCTGACTCCATCATGGACAATTGACATGTTATTTACCAGATAGAAATTATCCCGGATCTTCTCCAGTAAGGGGTTGGGCTTGTCGGCCATATCCGACCCATAATATTCGTGATTACCCGGCACCCAGTATACGGCGGAATAGTGGTCACAAACAAACTCAATAAATTCACGAGCCTTTGTTAAATCGCAAAACGTCACAAGATCGCCAGCCAACACAAGAATGTCGCCCACCGAATGCAATGGGTTCTTTATCAGAAATTTTCGATTTTCCGGGAATTCAAGATGGAGATCTGAACAATATTGAATCTTCATGGCAAAGGTTTTGAAGAGTCCGGTTTCCCAGCAAGGATCATCCCTTCGCCCACTCACATATCCAAATCCTCACTCGGCTGCAAGCCGCAAAGATTTTGAACCATCTGCTTCAGCACCGGCGCAGGAGCAACCGCCTGAAGAGGCGCTTCCGATGGAAGGTAGTGGGGGTTTACGCGCGCAAGGGTCTCATTGATAAAAACCGCGGGATGGGCCAGAAGCCCCTGGCATACAACATCCCGTGGCAGGGTGTCCGCATGATACTGGCAAATCCCGGAAATCGTGGAGTACTTTTGAAAGATCTGTTCCAGCCGCCATTCATATTCGAGCAGCTTTTCCGGATTCTTATCCGGCCCCAATTCCCAGGTCATATCGCCCGTAGCCCAAAGCCCTTCATATCCATCGCTTAATGCCTGGTTCATCGTTTCTTCCAGCATATTCAACATATGCGCTGGCTCGAAATGACCGTTTTTCAAATGGCTATGGTCAGATGATAGGAGCAGGCTGTTCTTCGCCGTCTCCTCCGCTACATCGACCCCGATGGTATACAGGTAAGACCGCAGGCCTGCTACCATCGCCGGGCTATTTAAATAAAGACACCGGACATTCTCACTCAACTTTTGCCTGATATGGGCCGCGAGGGCCGGCAGCATCTTAGCAGGTGACCCGTCATAGATAAGACATTGATGTCGTGGCGTTTCTTCCATAGGACTAATCTAAATTAAAATCCCGAATTGGCAAAAGGCTTCCCAAAACGACAATATTCCCTACGTTAAGCCGCAGCCTTCCGTAACGACTATCGTTTCAACATTACCTTCATCGTCGCAAAATCCACAGGACCCGACGTATGCTGGTGAACGATCTTCCATGCCCCTTCTTTCTTCCGGACAACCCATGTCAGGCGATTTTGCAAATACCGGATTTCCTCGCCCTTCTCCGAAATGGCGGCAAACCGTACAAAAGCCGTCGCCGCCGCAAGGTCGCCATCTGCCTGGATGGAGATCTCGTCAAAGGTAACAACGACCCGCTCGGTCCCCAGCGAGCCAAACCAACCTTTCGCCATTTCCCGCCAGACGGCCAGCCCATTACTGGACCACTCCATCCACATATCGAAGATCAGTACCTCTTCGTCAAAAAGAGAAGCATAGGCCCCGACATCCTTTTGAAAGACGGCCTTCTTATAAGCTTCAAATAAAGATTCGATCTCTTTCATAGTTGCTGTTTATTGTTTATTCGATCGTCATGACATACCAGGATCAAACTAAAATGCCCCCAACGCATAGCGCGTACTCCTCCCGCCCGCACCCTCCTTTACAAGGATCCCCCTCTCAACCAGCTCATTTATATCCCTTCCCGCCGAGTCCTGCGAACATCCCATCTTCTCCGCCCATTTTGAAGAAGTCAGCTTCCCCTCGAACCCATCCAATAGCTGGTCCAGCATAGTTCGCTGGCGATCATTCAACGGCACCGTGTGATGCCGCGCCCAAAAACGCAACTTACGCACCCCCGCCGCCATACCCTCCTCCGCAACGGCAATCGCCTGCCCGACGCAAGTCAAAAACCATTCGAGCCAGTCCGTTATGTCCGGCGATGTCTTATGCGTCCGATCCAGGACCCGCTGATAGACAGACCGGTCCCGATCCATCTGCATCGACAGGCTATACCACCGTCGCGCCGACTGATCCGCCCGGCATAGCTGCATCTCTGTCACGGCTCCGGCTATCCGATCATTGACCCCCGCAAAAGGATGAAGCGTGACGAATAACAAATGAACGATGCCGGCCTTTATAACAGGATCCAAAGAACCGATCCTGTTGAACCAGCGAAGCAGCTTCGCCATCTCCTGCTCCAGCCGCTGATCATCCGGCACCTGAAAATGTACTTTCTTCCTGCCCGTCACCTCTTGTATGGGATCCGGACCGGCAGAATACCGGTAACGGTTACCCGCACCCGGATGCAGCCCGTCAGACCTCGCAGAAAGTAGCGCCTCCCAATGAAAAAGCCGCTCGTTCGTCAAAGGAGCCGAATAATGTCGAACGGCATCCGACATTATTTCGGCAACAGCCCCCGCCTGATCCGATCCCTCCGATGGCAATGCCTCCTCCCGCCCCTCCATCCTGCCCAATAACCGGCCCTGCTGAAAACGAACTGCCGCCAGGATCGGAGCGATCTTCTCCTGATCCCAGACAAATCCCGGCCAGTTCTTTAATTGATGAGTATAAACAGCCATATTATTCTCCGCATAACCTGCGGTAAATGTAAAAAATTTTGCACATCTTCCTTTTTTATTTTCTCCGCCAAAAATGCGGAGAAAAGTCCGCCCATCTAAGTGTTTCCTTTACAGCCCGGTAGAAAATCATTCTCCTTCATTCCCATAAAATTTCTACCTTCCCCGCCCAAATAACACGACATGATCACTTCCACACTGTCCCAACTACATTGGTATAAGATCATCAGCCCGAATTTCGAAAAATCGATCGATTATATCCTGAAAACCGATTTCAACACCCTCTCAAAGGGAAAATATGAGATCGACGGCGACAACGCCTTTGCCATCGTAAACGAATACCAGACAAAGTCCGCGGCAGAATGCGCACCCGAAAGCCATCGCAAATACGCCGATATCCAGATCATGATCGCCGGCAGCGAAAAATTCGGTTACACCCCGCTGATCGAACAGACCCCCACCACCCCCTACGATATGGAAAAGGATGTCGCCCTCTACAACCTCCCGGCCGACTCCCTTAGCTATATCACCCTGCCCGCCGGACAATTTATTATTTTTTTCCCGACCGACATCCACCAACCGGAGGTCTTTCTTCATCAACCCGCACCGGCAAAAAAGGTCGTGATAAAAGTCGCCGTATAACAACAAGACCAACGCATTCCCGTAAATAAATCCTCGTATACCATCCAATGAACGACACCGAAAAGATCGCCTATAAGAACCGGCTGAAAAGATGGGCCCTTGACCTCATCGGCGGCCGCATCACCACCTCCCGCGAGGCGATCGACCAGGCCCAGCAATCCGCCAACCAGGAAGAAAAAAGTTCCGCCGGTGATAAATACGAAACGGGCCGGGCCATGGGCCATCTCCAAAAAGACATGCACGCCCGGCAACTCGCAGAGTCGATAAAAGAACTCGCGACCCTTCACGCAATACACACCGATGCCCTTTATGCCGCAGCCGGCCCCGGCGCCTTTATCCGATGCGATGACACCGCCTTCTTTATTGCCGCCGGTCTTGGCCGGCAGCAGCCCGAGGGGCAAACGATCTTTTTCCTTTCTCCCCAGGCTCCTCTTGCTAAAGGATTGCAAAACAAAAAACCAGGGGACCCTATCGCTTTTAATGGCACGACAAAGACCATCCTGGAAATATTTTAATCAAAAAGCCCATTACATTTTTCCAATAAAAGCTACCTTACGATATAGATCATAAGATCATACAGACACATAGCTCATACCTTATTTTCAAACAGCATCACAAACCAGTTGCAACCACCATGAGAAAGATGATCCTTTCCGTTTTTTCCGTTTCCCTTGTCCTGCTCGCCGCCGCACAGAGCTCCACCACCTCTCTTAACCTGATCCCCGAACCGGTCAGCCAGCAGATCAACCCGGGACGTTTTATCCTGCCAAAGAACATCCTCATCGATGCCCCCCATCAGCAGGATCTTATCCCCACGATACGGGATCTGGCAAACCGGCTCCATACATCGACCGGTTATTCTATCACCGTCGGCAAAATAGCCAATCCCGCCGCCACGATCCGCCTCCTGCTAAACAAAACGGCCGACCCGGTCCTCGGCACGGAAGGATATCACCTCTCGATCACAACAAAAGCAGTCCTTATCAACGCCAACGAACCCGCCGGTCTCTTCTACGGCATACAAACGCTTTTACAACTACTCCCAAAAGAAATAGAAAGCCCGACGCTCATAACAACAACTCCCTGGACGATCCCCTGCGTGACGATCACGGACTATCCCCGCTTTGGATGGAGAGGTCTTATGTTCGACGTCAGCCGCCATTTCTTTACAAAGGCAGAGGTAAAAGACTTTATCGATAAAATGGTCCGGTACAAATACAACCTCTTACACCTGCACCTTACGGACGACGAAGGCTGGCGCATCGAAATAAAAAGCCTCCCCCGTCTCACACAGGTCGGCGCCTGGAATGCCCGCCGGGTAGGAACTTTCGGAACCTTTCCCGCTCCGCCTGCCGACGAGCCCCGCGACTATGGCGGCTTCTATACACAGGACGATATCCGGGAGCTGGTGCAGTATGCAAAAGAGCGTTTTGTAAATATCCTGCCCGAAGTAGACGTGCCCGGCCATAGCCTAGCCGCCATCGTCAGCTATCCCGAACTCTCCTGCACGGAAGGCGCAGATAAATACCATGTCCGCTCCGGCGAAAAGATCATGGACTGGCACAAAGGCGGCTTCTCCGCCCTCGTCGACAACACGCTCTGCCCCGCCAACGAAAAGGTCTATTCCTTTCTCGATAAGGTGTTCACGGAAATCGCGGCCCTCTTCCCCTTCGGATATATCCATGTCGGTGGCGACGAATGCGCGAAAAATTTCTGGGAGCAAAGCGACGCCGTCAAACAGCTGATGCAGAAAGAAGGACTGAAGACCCAGCAGGAAGTACAAAGCTATTTTGAAAAACGCGTCGAAAAGATCATCGAATCCAAAGGGAAAAAAGTGATCGGATGGGACGAGATCCTCGAAGGCGGTCTGGCCCCCAACGCCGCCGTGATGAGCTGGCGCGGGATCAAAGGCGGGATCGAAGCCGCCCGGCAGGGTCACCAGGTCGTGATGAGCCCCACGACCTTTGTTTATCTCGACTATATGCAGGGCGACGCCTCCATCGAGCCCCCGGTATATGCAACCCTCCGCCTAAAAACCACCTATTCCTTCGAACCGGTACCCGACAGCGTTGATCCCGCCCTTATAAAAGGCGGACAGGCCAACCTCTGGACCGAACAGGTCTATAACACCCGCCACCTGCAGTATATGATCTGGCCCCGCAGCCTGGCCGTCGCAGAATGTCTCTGGTCCCCAAAAGAGAAGAAAGACTGGAACCGTTTTGAAAAAAAGGTAGAGGCGACCTTCCCCCGGATGGACATCGAACAGGTCAAGTACGCCCGGTCGATGTTCGACCCCACGATCACACCAAAAAAAGATCCCCTGGCCAATGACTCGATCACGGTTACACTTTCGAACGAGCTCGATGGACTGGAGACCTATTACAGCTTCGACAACTCCAACCCGGATAATTTCTATCCGAAATATACTACGCCGCTGAATATTCCAAAAGACGCGTCCTGGCTAAAGGTGATCAATTACCGGGATGGACAACCGATCGGAAGACAGCTCAATGTATCGGTCGCAGATCTGAGAAAACGCGCCGGGCTCAGCAACTAGTGCAAAAAAGACCCATATGAACGACGTCCTGGGTGAGGCCCTGACAGACCAATACCATCATACATTCACCGGTAAGCTCTGGGTGCATAGAGCGGAACTCCGTTCGCCTGGCCGAAGGCCCGACATTAGCGATAACGCCCCACAGAGGTATATTCCAACGGAAACTCTGGGGCGCGATTATAAATATGGCCGGAAAGAAGAAATGCCCGTCAACGTTTATTTCCGGGAGGCAGCCGATATGCCGGAACTGGAGTGGGTCGCCCTGCAACAATGCAAGGGAAAGACAATGGATATCGGCGCGGGCGCGGGAAGTCATGCCCTGATCCTGCAACGGATGGGAGTGGACGTCACCGCCCTGGATATCTCTCCAAAGGCAGCGGAGATCATGAAAGAACGGGGCGTGGAAAAAGTCCTGCTACACGATTTTTTCGACCTCGAGGTCACAGGCGGCGATCCAGGATCACCAACCGGCACTCTGGCATCGGCAGCCGGCTTCGATACCCTTCTCCTTTTGATGAACGGCATCGGTCTGTCCGGTACGCTCTCCGGTCTCCGCTTCTTCCTTGCAAAAGCCCGCACCCTGCTAAGACCCGGCGGCCGCCTGATCTTCGACAGCTCCGACATCGCCTATCTCTACAACGGAGATCCGCCAAAAGGAAAAGACTATTATGGCGAGATCCTCTACCAATACGAATATAAAAAACAACGCGGCGATTGGTTCAAATGGCTGTTTATCGACCGGAAAACATTAAAAGAGATCGCAGCCGAAGAAGGCTGGAAGACGGAAGTGCTGTTCGAGGATGAGTGGGACCAATACCTGGTCCGGTGTGAACGGCAATAGCCCGCTGGCTATCTGCCATCCCATAACAAACATCCCTAATATTTCGTTAAAAAAAAGCCCCCGCAAATGGCACAGAAATTGTCTTACAGCCATTATTCCTTCACCTCAATTCACTAATTATGGAAAGGATAAAAAGAATGCGGATGGTCTTCTGCAAATATCTTTATGCGCTGATCCGTGAAAAGAACTTATCGATCGATGACGTCGTCCGGGCAACGAATAAATCGTATACGGAAGTAAAAAAGATCCTGGAAGGCCTCATCTCCCCCTCCTTCGACGACCTGCTCCTGATCGCCGACCTCCTGGGTATCAATGTCACCCTTACCGCGGAGATCCCGCTGGGACATAAAAAGGTTAGTAAGGCGCTCCCGGCGCTTGCAGATAGGCCTATCGGCTAAGTGATCCGGCCATCCAATGAGTTTTTTGTTAATAAATAGGCGCTGGCAGCGAATTTTTATACATTTATTGTATGAAGCTCCAGCAAGGGTTGTTATTGGGTCTGTTTCTGACAATGTCAGGGGCTGCCCTTGCGCAAATCCAACCGGACTCTTCCTTTTCCTTATTATTCAACCAGGGCATCAGCTTCACCCATGCCAACGACCCGCATATCAACCGCTGGCTCCAGAAATATGGCTATCCCGCCGAACCGCATGTTCCGTCCAGCCTCAATTTTGAGATAGCCGCCATCCCCGCTTCCTCCAACCTTTTATACAGCATAAAGCTTTCCACCATCACTTCCGGGAAAAACCTATCCTCCTTTAATGTGCTGGGAGGACTCTATACGGCGCTGGTCCATACAAAAAACCTCCTCCTGTTTGGCGGGATGGGCGCGGGCTATCATGACGACATCCTTACCCTCAACGGAAATATGCCGGATGATTACAAACAGCTGGCGGATCAATATCATGTTTCCCTGGCGCTTCGCAGGACCGGTCTTTTTCTCGAACCCGCCCTGCGGGCCTTCTGGTTCCCGGTCACCCTGCATAATGTACAGGTGGGACTGTTTGGCGGATTGGGCTATGACCTGGATTTCAACTCCCGCTGGAAGCTGGGCTATTACAGTAATAACCACGGCAAATACGGCCATTTCAAAAAACTAAAAAAACCCGATGACCAGCAACGGGTTAGTGAATACGGCATCGCCTACAATCTCGGTATTACCCTCCGCGTAAACCTCCACTAAAAAAACCCCCATAGAAATGGGGGTCGTTACTATTAACACCGTATAAAAAACGCTTTTTCTTACGACTTACTGATCATCAGCTTGCTGCTCTCTCTCGACCCGTCGGTACCGACCACGGTCAGGATATAAAGCCCCGCAGGGTACTGCTGTACCGGGAAGCTGACGATCCCGCCGCTTGCCGCCTTCTTTTCCTGCATCACCTGTCCCGACAAGCTTACAAGGCGGATCGTCATTTCTATATTGCTCGTCTGCCCCAGCGACACATTTACATAATCACGGGCAGGGTTCGGAAAGAAACTAATGTTGCTCACTACCGACATCCGGATCACTTTTATATCCGTATAGCCATACCGGTTATCCAGGTCGACCATCTTCAGCCGGTAGTAGTTAATGCCTGCGCCCGGTGTCTCATCCGTAAAGGAATAGTTCGTAACGGTGGCGCTGTTGCCTTTCGCAGCCACGGTACCGATCTCGTTCCAGACGCTCCCATCGGCGCTGCGCTCGATCACAAAATCATTGGAGTTTACTTCCTGCTGCGTATCCCAATCCAGGGTGATGGTCTTGTTGCTGTTCAGCTCTGCCGAAAATCCAACCAGCACGACCGGCAGGGTGTTTCCCGGGATGACACCCGATTTGTTCAGGACAACCGGACCATAGAGATAAGGGCTCGCACAGGCATGGGGATATCCGGAACCACAGTTCATAGTGCTGCTCGATGTGGAATAAGATTTCGTTTGAGCGGCTCCGGAACCGGTACCGGGTGCCGACTTAAAACTTGCCCAATCAAAAAAGACGTTATTGACATTGCCCACCGAAACCGATGAGTTATCATCCACGTTCAGGGTCGGACCATTTACCGTAAGGATGGCGCTGCTCGTCTGTGATCCGCTGCCGATGACGATCTGGCTGGAACCAACCAGGTTGATAGGGGTGCTGGCCCCGCCGGTGGCCATCATCGATGAATTATCGTTAAGGTAGATCTTGCTGGCCGTCAGGTCGTCTTCAAAGCTGGTAGTAAGCGATGACGTATTATTAAGCGTAATGGTAGAACTGAGCAGCGACAACGGTGCATTTACGATCACCTTGCTGGTGCCGTTGGCCACAAGATCGGTCCCGATAAAAGAGGTCGCTGTAGTACTCCCGGAATATTGCAAATTGAGGGTCTGGTTGGTCATCGATACCGTTCCGCCTTCAAACGTACAGTTCTGACAGGTGACGGCCTCATTGATCGTCAGGGTCGCATTACTCGAAATGATAATGGTACAGTTCGCACAGGTGGCCGGCAGCTTGGCTGACCAGTTGGTGTTGGCCGAGATAACATAAGAGGTGGCATACAGGCAAGTCGTGGTAAGGATCAGCGAGAAGATCAGAAGAGGGATCGATTTGTAAAGTACGGTTTTCATCTTTTTTGACTTTTGGGTTACATACTAGGTTGATAAAGAGATTACCAAGCCAATGCCATGTTTTAAATCCCTAAAAGTCAAAGAGTTACCGATGTCCCAAGCATGGGCGACATTCCCACAAAAAGACGCAATTCCCAAATAGGGTCTTTTTCCTGTTTTGTAGCGGAGTTTTTCCGGCTGTTTTCTCTATTTTTCCGCGGCCGTATTCCGGTCCGCCAGTTCAGAGATCAGCTGCGCCACCAGCGAGGTCCAGCCCGTCTGATGGCTGGCGCCCAGTCCATGACAGGTATCACCATGAAAATATTCGTAGAATAACAAAAGATGCCGGTTTTCCGGCCGCTGATAAAAATAGTTGTACTTCCCATGCAGGGGTCTGTTGCCGGTGTCGTCCGTACCAAAAAGACTGATCACCCGCTGGGTCAGCTCATCCGCCACCTGTTCGAGATTGAGCTTTTTTCCCGATCCGACCGGGTATTCGACCAGCAGCCCGTCGCCATAGAATTTCCCGTATTGACGGATGGACTGGATGATGAGATAATTGATCGGTATCCACACGGGTCCCCGCCAGTTGGAGTTGCCCCCGAAAAAATCGGAGGTGGAGTCCCCCGGATCATATTTGATATTATATTCGATCCCGCCGATATTGATGGTATACGGATTTTTTTCGTGGTGTTTGGACAAGGCCCGGATCCCGCCGGAAGAAAGGAATTGGGATTCATTGAGGAGCCGTTCCAGCAGGGACACCACTCTTTTCTGCGGTACCAGCGACAGCAGGATCTGCTCCCCGTCGCTATGCTCTTCATTAGGCCAGTATCGTTTGTTCTTTAGCCGGTAGTTTTCGAACCAGCTGATCCGTTTTTTAAAGTCTGCCAGCTTATGCAGGGTCTTCTTCTCGATGATGGAGACGGCGAACAAGGTGGTAAGCCCGACGATGGATTGAATACGCAGCTGTACCGGTGCGCCTGCGATCGAGAGGGTATCATAAAAAAATCCGTCGTCCTCATTCCACATCCCCTGCTCATTCAGCGCTTCCGCGATCAGTACAAAATGCTCAAAGAATTTCGTGGCCGTGTCCTCAAAGGTCTCATCCTTCATCGCGATCTCCAGCGCCATATCCATCATGTTGAGCGCATACATACCCATCCAGCTGGTGCCGTCGGCCTGTTCCAGCTGCATATCGCCTCCCAATTGGTGGCTGCGGTTAAAAACGCCAATATTATCCAGACCGAGGAACCCCCCCTCGAACATGTTATTCCCATTCGCATCCTTTCGGTTGATCCACCAGGTAAAATTGATAAGCAGCTTCTGGAAGATCCTTTTCAAAAAGGCGATATCGCCCTTCCCGGTCCGTTCCTTTTCGATCGTGTAGACCTGCAGCGCCGCCCATGCCTGGACGGGGGGGTTGACATCGCTGAAATTCCATTCATAGGCGGGGATCTGGCCATCCGGCTTCATATACCATTCCCGCATGATCAATAATAATTGATGCTTGGCAAAAACGGGATCGACCAGCGCCATCGAGATACTCTGGAACGCCAGGTCCCAGGCGGCATACCAGGGATATTCCCATTTGTCGGGCATGGCGATGATATCCTGGTTCTTCAGGTGTTTCCAGTCGTGGTTACGGCCGTTCAGCTTGCCCGCGTTGACCGGGGTGATCCCGTCGCTGGTCGTCAGCCATCGTTCCACATCGAAATGATAATATTGTTTGCTCCAGAGGAGTCCCGCCAGGGCCTGCCGCTGTACCCCCGCCATGTCCCGGGTGATGTTCGCGGGAAGGATCGATTGATAAAAGGCATCCGCTTCTTCTTTCCGGTTGGCAAAAAGACCGGCCGGGTCGCCGGAGAAGGGGTATTCCATGATCTTGTTGCTCAGCCGGAGATAAATGGACTTCGTCCCTCCGGGAGCAATCGTATACTGATAGACCGGGGCAAACTTTGTCCCCGATCTTTTCTGTTGAAGGACGGAGAGATTTGTCTTGTTGATGACCGCGTCGTGAAAGGCGTCTTTTACAAACGGCGTTTTATTCGGGACCCCCGAAACCTTTTCGGTGTTGGTTTCGTTCTCCGTAAACAGCGAATACTGGGGAGGCTGAAAATAGAGATAGTAAGAGCCCAGCCGATCATGCGTCGCCTTTACCGAATTTCGGTCACGGCTGGTGATGATGGGCTTTTTTTCCATCCCGTCATATTGCCACCGGTTATAGAACCAAAGCGTAGGCAGCACAGTGATATCGGCCGCCTCGGTATACCGGTTGGTGATATTGATGCGGATAAAGATATCCTTCGAATTTTGTTTTGCATAGGTGATATCGACGTCGAAATATTCGCCGTTGTCAAAAACGCCCGTGTCCAGGATCTCATACTCGGGCTCTTCCTTGGACCGTTTTCGGTTCTCTTCCAGTAAGGTTTTGTAGGGGAACTCCTGCTGCGGGTATTTGTACAGGTATTCCATATAATAATGGGTCGGCAGGTTGTCGAGATAATAGTAGAGCTCTTTTACATCCTCGCCGTGATTACCCTCTTTATTACCAAGCCCGAAAAGGCGTTCCTTCAGGATCGGGTCCTTCCCGTTCCACAACGCCACCGCAAAACAAAGGTTTTGAAAAAAGTCGGAGATGCCGGCGAGACCGTCCTCGCCCCAGAAATAGGTCCGGCAATGCGCCTGATCATAAGGAAAATAATGCCAGGCATCGCCATAGGCGCTATAATCCTCCCTTACCGTTCCCCATTGTCTTTCACTCAAATACGGTCCCCACTGTTCCAAAGGTATTTTTTTGGCAGCGTTGACTGCCAGTCGTTGATGTTCTGCCGTCATGATAATTTTGTCGTTCACCGGTGATGATACCCCAAGGGCAAGCAAGCATTATTCCAATTCCGGATCCACTGCTTCATTTTCCGCGGGAAAGTTACTAAAACTCCGGGCTCTACTGGTTTATTTCATCAAAAAGCAACCCCTGTGAATAAATTCAAGTTAAATCTCCGATCTTTAAGGTGTAATTGTATTACGGGAAAAAATTTAACAAAATATAATTTTTCCCCGCAATACCGCAAATATCGGTACACTTTGGCCTTTGGCCGCGTATACAAACTGGACTTCGTCCGGTTTAGGCCCAAAAAAACCCGTTGGCAGCTCTTTATATTTTACCTTTGCACATTATTTATATAATCCTTACCGGGTCCTGCTCAAAAAGCTGCCGGTGTAATTAACAACTTCAACATTGACTTTTAAAGAATTTGGCCTGGACGCGAGTCTGCTGGAAGGTATAGATGCCTCCGGGTATGAGAACGCCACCCCAGTACAGGAACAAGTGATCCCCATTATCCTGAGCGGCAAGGATCTCATCGCCTCCGCACAGACCGGTACCGGGAAGACAGCCGCCTTTTTATTACCCATCATTCATAAATTGCTGACGGGTCACCGGGAAGACGACCAGGTCAACGCCCTCGTCATCGTCCCCACCCGCGAGCTGGCCATCCAGATCGCCCAGAACCTGGAGGCGCTGTCCTATTTTACGCCGATCAGCTCCATCGCCGTATATGGCGGCGGGGACGGCAGCAATTTCACAAATGAGAAACAGGCGCTTTCAAAAGGCGCAGATATCGTCATCTGTACCCCCGGCCGGATGATCGCCCATCTGAATATGGGATATGTCAAGCTGGCGGGACTGCAATACCTCGTCCTGGACGAGGCCGACCGGATGCTTGATATGGGATTTTATGATGATATCATGAAGATGATCTCCTTCCTTCCCCCCGTCCGGCAGAACCTGCTCTTCTCCGCCACGATGCCCACCAAGATCAGGGACCTGGCCCGGAAGATCCTCACCGATCCGGCAGAGATCAATATCGCCATCTCAAAACCACCCGCAAAGATCGTTCAACAGGCCTTTGTCGTATACGAGGCGCAAAAGATCCCGCTGGTAAAATGGTTGCTAAAATCCAGCAACCTCAAAAGCACGCTCATCTTCTGCTCAAAAAAGCACAACGTCAAACAACTGACGATGGAGCTCAGACGCTCCCGCTTCAACGTAAAAGAGATCCACTCCGATCTCGATCAGGCAGGAAGAGAGGATGTGCTGCTCGAATTTAAAAGCCGGCGTCTGCCGATCCTGGTCGCTACGGATATCCTTTCCCGGGGTATCGACATCGACAACATCGAAATGGTCATCAACTACGACGTCCCCAACGACGGAGAAGACTATATCCACCGGATAGGTCGTACCGCCCGCGCCGAGACCGACGGACAGGCCTATACTTTTATCAGCGAAAAAGAACAGAATAAATTCCGCGTCATCGAAGAGCTGCTGGGCAGCCCCGTGAAAAAAGCCGAAGTGCCCCAAGAGTTCGGACCGGCCCCCGAATACAGTCCCCGTAGTCGTTCCGGTTCCCGCAGACCGGGTGGCAGTGGTGGCCACGGCGGCGGAGGAGGCCGGCATAGCGGCGGCGGTCATGGCGGTGGTGGTGGCAACCGGCACGGAAGCGGTGGCGGAAATCGTCATAGCGGAGGTGGTCGTGGCCCAAAAACATCACACCACTAAGGCTACCCAACCCAGCGCAAGCCAGATCATCACGATCACCGGAGAGGGGAGACGCGTAAAGTTCAATAACGCCCAGGTGACCACGATGGCCGCCAGACCAAGCGCGATATCTTTCCAGCTGTTATCGGCAAAGTCCTTCATCATATACATTGCCGCGGCGATCATGATCCCTACGACCACCGAATTGATCCCCTCCAGGGCCCGGTAGACGGTCGCATATTTTTTCAGGTTATGCCAGATCGGGAAGAAGAATAAGACCAGCAGGGCGCTTGGTAAAAAGATACCCGTTGTCGCGATAAAACAACCCAGGATCTGCAAGGCAGTCCCCTTGTCTTTCATGGCAACGCCCCCCACATACGCAGTGACGGAAAAGACAGGCCCCGGGATCGCCCGAACCATCCCCCAGCCGGAATAAAAATCCTCCTTGTTGAGACGAATGATATTCGGGTTGCGATGGATCAGCTTCTGCGATTCCGGGCGGGCCACAAACTGTTCGTACATCATAGGCATCAGCACACTCCCGCCGCCAAAGACGAGGCTGCCAAACCGGTAGGTATTCTCAAAAAGATTTAGCGGCCGCCGGTTCGGCCAGTTGTTCTTTCGCGCCAGCTCACTCCCAGCACCCGCCAGCAGAAAAATAATGGCAAACAGCCAGATATTGCCCCATTTTATTTTCTTTGGCGGCAGTTCCTTTTGCGGGATACGCCGGCTGCTGAGATTGGTGACAAACCCGCCGGTGACGATCAGGATCGGGAAGATCCACGGCGTCTTGAATAACAGAAAGGTGGCGATGGTGCTCACCACCAGGATAACGCGGGTGATAGTGTTATGGATGGAGATCCGATAGGCCTTCTGGGCGGCAAAGGCAAGAAAGCCGACGGTCATCGGCCCGATAAAACGAAGCAGCGCCGTACCCGGCAGCGGGAAAAACGAAAAAAGACCCATCAAACAACAGGCTGGCAACGTCCAGATGACCAGCGTCAGCATCGCCAGCACCACGCCGCCCCGTTTATAACCGATCAGGGTAAGGGTCTGTGTGGAAGAGGCGCCGGGCAGGAGCTGGCAGAAGGCGCTGTAGTCCATCAATTCCTCCTCTGTGACATCCCTCCGCCTGTGTACAAAGGTTTTCATCATCATCCCAAAATGCCCCTGCGGTCCGCCAAAAGCAGAAATACTGTGCAGAAAAACTGCCTTCAGGAAAGCAATATGACGAAATAGGACGGTCAAATATCTTTTTGGGTTGTAGTCGACTGCGAAAGAGTTACAATATTATAAAATCCGGTCAGGATGAGCAAAAGGAATCGCTAAACCCGATGATTTAACCCGTGATTTTGTATATTCAAGGGACCAAAACCCAGGCACCATGCTACGATCCTTTTTTCTTTTGTCCTCCGTTATCACATTCGCCGCATTCACTCCCACACAAAAAACCACCGCCCAGACAACGCCGTCGCAACGATCCACCTCCGCAAAAAAAGACCGGGAGGCGATGATCGATGCCGCCGCAGATAAGATCGAACCAAAGACCATCGCCTGGAGGAGGGATTTTCATGAACACCCCGAGCTTGGCAATCATGAGTTCCGGACGGCAAAGATCATTGCCGATCATCTCCGCAGCCTGGGGCTGGAAGTAAAAGAAGGGGTGGGCGTGACCGGTGTGGTAGGCATCCTGCGCGGATCACAGCCGGGTCCGGTCATCGGACTGCGGGCGGATATGGATGCGCTGCCGATCACAGAACGGACACCCGTACCCTTTGCGTCAAAGGTGCGAACGACCTGGGATGGACAGGAGGTCGGCGTCATGCATGCCTGCGGACATGATTCACATGTAGCGATCCTGATGAGCGTGGCGGAGGTGCTGGCGGGTATGAAAAAAGAGTTGAAGGGAACGGTAAAATTCGTTTTTCAACCGGCGGAAGAAGGACTCCCCCAGGGAGAAGCCGGTGGTGCGCCCCTGATGATAAAAGAGGGGGTGCTGGAAAACCCAAAAGTGGAAGTCATGTTCGGTCTGCATATAAATTCGGCTACAGAAGCGGGTAAGATCAAATACCGGAGCGAAGGCGCGATGGCCGCCTCCGATTGGTTTACGATAAAGGTACACGGCAAGGGATCGCATGGCTCCCAACCCTGGGCCGGTATCGACCCGGTCACCGTCAGCGCCCAGATCATCGAAGGATTGCAGACGATCATCAGCCGGCAGACCGAGCTGACAAAGGATGCCGCGGTCATTTCCGTTTGTGTGATCAAGGGCGGGCTTCGCAGCAACATCATCCCCGAAGAGGTGGAGATGACCGGAACGATCCGCACCCTGGATACGGCGATGCAACGGGAGATCCATGAGCGGATGCGGCGGACCGTGACAAAAATTGCGGAGAGCGCCGGCGCAACGGCCCGGATCGATATCGACAAAAAAACGCTTATCACCTACAACGACCCCGCCCTGGTCAAAAAAATGCTGCCCTCTTTACAGCGATCCGCAGGCGAAAAGAACGTAAGCTGGATGGATGCGATGACGGGAGCGGAAGACTTCTCCTTCTATGCCGCAAAGGTTCCGTCATTCTTTTTCTTCCTTGGCGGGATGAAACCCGGCCAGGACCCGCATACGGCCGCACCCCACCATACCGCCGATTTTTATATCGACGAGAGTGGGTTCAAGCTGGGGATAAGGACCTTTTGCAACCTCGTTTTCGACTATGCGGATACGAAGTAGTCTCTCTACGTTCGCACGTTCAATGCCCGGATCATGATCAAGCCACCGCGACCATTTTGTCCGCTCGTCCGTCCTATAAAATCGCAATCAATAGATTTTCATATAAAAGAGTATATATTTAAAAATATATATCACAAACGTAACCCATGGATATCGAATCGCTGCGGGATTATTGCCTGGCAAAAAAAGAAACGACGGAAGGATTTCCTTTTGGAGAGACCGTATTGGTTTTTAAGGTCAGGGGAAAGATCTTTCTCCTGGCGCGGCTGGATCGGCCCGTGCTGGAGTTCAATGTAAAATGCGAACCCGAAAAGGCGATCGAATGGAGGGAGCAGTATGCCGCCGTACAGCCGGGATATCATATGAACAAGAAGATGTGGAATACTGTGACCGTTGACGGAAGCCTCCCCGTTCGGATCATTCGGGAGATGATCGATGATTCTTATGCCGAAGTGGTGAAGTCCCTGCCAAAGAAAGACCGGCTGGGATTAGAGTAGGGCTCTATCTATAATATCCGTTCTTCTCAATCTCTTCTCTCACCGCGTCCGGCACCAGGTACCGGATAGACCTTCCTTCTTTTATATTCTTGCGGATCTGTGTCGACGAAATAGGCAGCAGCGGCGCATCCAGCACGATTATCTCCCGGGCGCCGGGGTAGGAGGGAAGGATCTCGTGTGTGGGTCGTTTGTAAATATAGATCGGGTACTGTTGCAGCAGCCAGCTGTAGTTCTTCCATTTGGGCAGGTTCTGAAAACTATCGCTGCCCATGATGATCGAAAAGGTATTCGCGGGATATTTCTCCCGCAGATACGCCAGTGTATCCGCCGTATAAGAAGGCTTTGGTAATTTGAATTCGATATCGACGGCCTTTAGTCCGCTCTCTCCTTCGATCGCGATCTGTACAAGGAAAAGCCGGTGGTATTCGTTGAGCAGGGAACCCGAGGGTTTCAGAGGATTCTGCGGGCTGACGACAAACCATACCTGCTTCAGCTCCGTGTGTTGCAATACATAATTGGCGATAAGGAGATGCCCGTGGTGGATGGGGTTAAAGGATCCGAAGTATAGGCCGATGTTCATAGATCCCGGTCCTCCATAAAAATATTCTCCGCTTCATCCAGGCGAAGACTCAGGTTATAGCCCGCTACCGTGATAGAGATCGGATCGCCCAGCGGAGCCACCTGTTCTACCTTGATGAGCTCTCCCGGAACACATCCCATTTCCATCAACTTCAGGAAGAGGTCGTTCTTTTCAAAGGAGTGAATCCGCGCAATGGTTCCTGGTTCTAACTCTGATAATCTCTTCATTTTGTGTGTATGTTTGCTCCTGGCTATCTTACCGGTAAAAATAAGTTGGTCAAATCAAATAAGCTTACGATTTTCGGAAATGCCTGTATCTTCTTCCATATCCACCGTTGCCTTTCACTTCCTGGAATCCGGGTTAACCCTCGCGGACCGCACCCGTTTAAAGCATTTTATCACTTCCCTTTTAAAAAAAGAGAAGAAAAAACTGGCCAATATCCAATATATCTTCTGTTCTGACCCCTATCTGCTGGATATAAACCGACAATACCTCCAGCATGATTACTACACCGACATCATCACATTTGATCTTTCGGAACCGGGCCAAGCTATAAACGCGGAAATATACATTAGTGTTGACCGGGTCAGAGACAATGCCCGGCAGTTTAACACTTCGATTAAGAATGAATTACACCGGGTGATCTTTCATGGCGCCCTACATTTATGCGGCTATGGAGATAAAAAGAACGCAGAAGAAGTGCTTATGCGGAAGATGGAGGATAAATATCTAAAGTTATACTTCTCAACGAAATAGCTTTTTACCCCCTCCTTTTTGCCCGCAGATTTCAGATACCCCACTTAGACTACTGCACAGGTCCTGATCTCTTGTTTCACGTGAAACAATGTCCTTGCAATATTTTCCCTTCTTGGTCGTTTCACGTGGAACGATCCCTCGACTCAAAATATTTCCCTTCTTTCGCTCGTCAGGTGGTAATTTTGCAGCATGTTTCCTTTATACGATGTTATTGTAGTGGGTGCCGGTCATGCCGGTTGTGAGGCTGCTGCGGCGGCGGCAAACCTGGGTTCCAAGGTCCTTTTGATCACCATGAACATGCAAACCATTGCCCAAATGAGCTGTAACCCGGCCATGGGCGGCATTGCCAAGGGGCAGATTGTCCGGGAGATAGATGCCATGGGCGGCTATTCCGGAATCGTCACCGATCGAAGCATGATCCAATTTCGCATGCTAAACCGGTCAAAAGGACCCGCTATGTGGAGTCCCCGGGCACAAAATGACCGAATGCTCTTTGCCGCTACCTGGCGCGAGATGTTGGAAACAACCCCGAATGTCGATTTTTACCAGGATATGGTCAGTTCCCTGATCGTAAAGGACGGGAAGGTACATGGCGTTATCACAGGCCTGGGCCATGAGATCCACTCACGGGCAGTAGTCGTCACCAGCGGAACCTTTCTAAATGGCGTCATTCATATCGGAGAAAAGCGTTTCGGCGGTGGCCGGGTTGCAGAGAAAGCCTCGACGGGGATCACCGAACAACTCGTTGCCCTGGGACTTGAAAGCGATCGCCTAAAGACCGGTACGCCCCCCCGCATCGATGGAAGAAGCCTTGATTATAGCAAAATGGAAGAGCAGAAAGGGGATGAAGAGATCGTGGGTTTTTCTTATCTCAATACCAAAAAACCAAAAGAACAAAGATCCTGCTGGATCACCTATACCAGCCAGACCGTTCATGATATCCTCAAAACAGGGTTTGACCGCAGTCCTATGTATACCGGCCGGATCGAGGGAGTAGGTCCCCGGTACTGTCCCAGCATCGAAGATAAGATTAACCGGTTTGCGGAACGCGACCGCCACCAGCTCTTTATCGAACCCGAAGGATGGAATACCGTTGAGATCTATGTCAATGGCTTCTCTACCTCCCTTCCCGAAGAAGTACAATACCAGGCGCTAAAACAAGTAGCCGGCCTTGAGAACGTCCGCATCTTCCGGCCCGGATACGCCATCGAATATGATTACTTTCCGCCCACCCAACTAAAACACAGCCTCGAAACAAAACCACTCGAAAACCTATTCTTTGCCGGCCAGATCAACGGCACTACCGGATATGAAGAGGCGGCATGTCAGGGATTGATGGCGGGGATCAATGCCCATCAAAAAACACGGGATCTCGAACCCCTGATCCTGAAAAGGAGCGAAGCGTATATCGGCGTTCTGATCGACGACCTCATCAGCAAAGGGACCGAAGAACCTTATCGCATGTTTACCTCCCGCGCAGAATTTCGTACCCTTCTTCGCCAGGACAACGCCGATCTGCGTCTCACCGAATTAAGCTATCGCCTGGGGTTGGCGTCACAGGAAAGGATGGAACGCACCCTACAAAAAAGATCAGGCGTAGAAAAAATAAAAGACATCTTAAAAGAATACTCCCTCGATCCCATCGAGTCATCCGGATATCTTCAGGAAAAAAACTCGGCGCCGCTTACCCAAAAACAAAAGGCCTCCCAGGTACTCCTTCGCCCCGGGATCGACCTGCCCTCGATGGCTGCGGCACTACCCGCGCTCACAACCTCCCTCCAACCCTTCGACCGGGAAACGATCGAACAGGCAGAGATCCAGCTGAAATATGATGTCTACATAGAAAAGGAAAAAGACCTCGTACAAAGAATGGCCCAACTGGAAAATCTCCTGATCCCGGATAACTTTAACTATGACCGGATCTCCTCCCTCTCCAATGAAGCACTGCAGAAATTTAAAAAGATAAAACCACGAACGCTCGGACAAGCAAGCCGGATCAGCGGTGTCAACCCCAGTGATGTACAGATCCTGATGGTATTTATGGGACGGTAAAAAGACGGACCAATCAGATCCGCGCCGCGGGGCAATACCTTCGCAATAGATTATATATCAACAAGTTAGATAAATTATTATTATGCGAAAAACCAGGTCACCCTGCAAAAACTGCAAGCTAACCAATTGCTTGCCAATGGATTAGAGCCGAAATCATAATCCGTATCTCGCACTGATCTCCAACATCCGCTGGATAGGCTTCTTTGCCGCTATCATCAAGGCGGGATCCATCAACAGCTCCGGTTGTTCGTACTTCATGCAGAGATACAATTTCTCCAATGTATTCAATTTCATATGCGGACAATCATTGCAAGCACAGTTATTATCCGGCGGCGCCGGGATAAACGTCTTCCCCGGAGAAGCCAATTGCATCTGGTGCAGTATACCGGCCTCTGTTGCCACGATAAATTCCGAAGATGGATCGGTCTGCGTAAACTTTAATAAGCCCGTAGTAGAGCCGATAAAGTCCGCCAGACGTAAAATGGGTTCCTCACACTCGGGATGCGCGATCACCTTTGCCTTCGGATGCCGTATTTTTAACTTTGTTATCTTCGCCAGGCTAAAGATCTCGTGTACCATACAGGCCCCGTCCCATAACAACATATCCCGCCCCGTTTTCTTTATCAGATAAGCTCCAAGGTTCCTGTCAGGCGCAAAAATGATGGGCTGCTCTTTCGGAATGCTCTCCACAATCTTTTCCGCATTCGAAGAAGTACAGATGATATCACTCAAGGCCTTTACCTCGGCCGAACAATTTATATAAGAGATCACGATATGATCCGGATGCTTTTCCCGGAAGGCCTTGAACAAATACCCCGGCGCCGAGTCCGCCAACGAACATCCCGCCTTCAGATCCGGCAATACCACCTTCTTCCCAGGATTCAGGATCTTCGCGGTCTCCGCCATAAAATGAACGCCCGCAAAAACGATCAGATCAGCCTTCGTCTTCTCCGCCTGCTGCGCCAGTCCCAGACTATCCCCCAAATAATCCGCCACGTCCTGTATATCCGAGTCCTGGTAATAATGCGCCAGGATGATCGCGTTCTTTTCCTTCTTCAATTTTTCGATCTCCAAAAAAAGATCCAGCTCGGGAGAAACAACTACATCCAGGAACCCCTTATCCAATAATTTTGCAGATGCTTCGTTAATGTTTATATCTACCATAGTATTTAATACTATTTATTATTTATAAAAAAACTACTACTACTAGGATGGTGTATTCGTGGATAAGAATTTCGCCCCTGCTGTTCAATATCGGAAATTAAGTACTTATACACCGTATTCCACAAATACTTAACAATCGTTTTGTCTGTTTGGATCAGTGTTTTGACTGCTTTTCCACCGCTGTGGATGAAAAACGCGTCCGGAAAACTATTTCGGCCCTGCGCGGTTAACTCATGTGGAATAACCGCGGATTTGTACACCGCCACAAGATGGCAGTCCCTCCTTTCAAAAGTTGTTCTCCTTCTACTCCCAAAATCCGGAGGGCAAAAATAAGGGTTATCCACGGGGTAAGGCACTTATCCATAAGTCCTTGTTAATTATGGTTTCACGAATTTGTTTCACGAATGGGAACCCCAGGCCAGGGCCAATCAACACTATTTTCCACAATTTGTTCATAATCTTGGTTTACCCTATTTTTGCCCTCCGGTCCAAAAATCGCACAATACTATATATATGTCAATTATTCAAGTAATACGAGAGAAGGCAGCCTGGTTAGTTTTTGGTTTGATCGCGCTAAGCCTGGTCGGCTTTCTCTTAATGGATGCCTTCGTTGGAAGAAGCAAGCTCTTTGGTAATCGCTCGACCGTCGTAGGCACCATCAACGGAGAAAAGATCGAGTACAACGATTTTCAAAAACAAGTCTCCGACCAGGAAGATCGCTACAAACAACAAGGCTACCCCGTCAACGAAGGGATGCAACAGAATATCCGCGAGAGCGTCTGGAAACAAATGATCGAAGACGCGATCGTGACCGACGACGTCACGACCCTCGGTCTGGATGTCAGCGACAAAGAAGTCAACGACATGCTTGTCGGACCCAACGCCATCCCCGACATCAAACAAGCCTTCACCGATCCCAAGACCGGCCAGTTCGATGCACAGGCCGCGGCCAACCAGATCAACCAGCTGCGGAATATCTATAAAAGCGGCGCCAAAAAAGCCGATAAGAATTTCGAAGGAGCCCGCCGGTTCTTCGAAGAGTCCGTTCCCCAGATCATCAGGATGCGCCTGCGCGAAAAATATACCGCGCTCCTGGCCAATAGCTCCTACGTCCCCAAATGGATGATCGAAAAGATGAACGCGGATAATACCCAGCTCGCCGCCATCTCTTATGTCAACACGCCCTACTTCTCCATCCCCGACAGCTCGGTAAAAGTCAGCGACGGAGAGATCGAGGATTATGTAAACCAACACAAAGAACAATACAAACAGGAAGAAAGCCGCAGCATCGCCTACGTGACCTTCGACGCCGCACCCAGCTCCGGGGACAGCGCGAAACTTCGCCAGCTGCTGACGGACCTCACAAAAGAATTTGCCGCTTCGGCAAACCCCGAAGCATTCCTCGCCCGCGTGGGAACGGAACAACCCTACTTCGACGGCTATATCGGTAAATCCAGGATCCAGGTACCAAACAAGGACTCCATCTTCGCCCTGGCAAAAGGAGCCACCTTCGGACCCTACCAGGACGCAGGAAATTATACGGTCGCAAAACTGATCGATGTAAAGACGCTCCCGGATTCGGTCAGGGCCCGCCATATCCTCGTCGCAACCGTCGACCCCCGCTCCGGCCAGCCGCTCATGGACGACAGCACGGGTAAAAAGAAGATCGACAGCATCAAAAACCTGATCGAACACGGCGCCCGTTTCGACAGCATAGCCGCCAAACTCTCCGACGACCCCGGGTCCAAGGAAAAAGGCGGCGACCTCGGCTACTTCACGGCCGATAAAATGGTAAAGGAATTTGCCGACTTCTGCTTCAACGGAAAGACCGGAGAGAAAAAGATCGTAAAAAGCCAGTTCGGCTATCATTATATAGAGATCCTGGATCAAAAAAGCTTCGAACCGGCCTATAAGGTCGCCTACCTCAGCCGCAAGATCGAAACAAGCGCCGAGACAGACCAGGCCGCATCCGGAATGGCCAGCCAGTTCGCCGGAGAAAGCCGCGATGCAAAATCCTTTGATGACAACGTCCAGAAGGATCATCTGCAGAAACTGCTGGCGCCGGATATCCAGCCCGCAGAATTTGCGATCCCCGGCCTCGGGCCAAATCGCCAGCTGGTCCGCTGGATCTATGACGCCGAACTCGGCAATGTATCCGAACCCTTCACCGTCGGCGATAAATATGTAGTGGCAACCCTGACCGAGATCAATAAGGCAGGAACGATGACGGCCGCCAAGGCAAGGAACCTCGTGGAACCGATCCTGCGCAACCGGAAAAAGGCAGACCTGATCATGAAGAAACTGGGTACTCCCGCCAGCCTCGACGCGGCTTCCGCCAGCAGCGGACAGCCGATCATGCACGCGGATAGCATTCTCTTCTCCTCTCCCTTTATACCGAATACCGGACAGGAAGCAAAAGTGGTCGGATCGGCCTTCAATAAGAGCCTGGCCGGCAAACCCGCCAGCCCCCCGATCCCCGGCAACGGCGGCGTCTTCGTCATAAAGGTGGAGAACGTCAGCGCGATATCCAACCCCAACGCCGATCTGCAACAACAACGCTTTATGCAGGAACAGCAACAGCGTAGCCGGATCTCCTACGGACTGGTCGACGCACTGCGGAAACAGGCGACGATAAAAGACGACCGCGGAAAATTCTTTTAAAACGCCCGGAGGGCGTGGCCGAAGGCCCGACATTAGACCAGGAGACCGCGCAGCGGTCCGTGAACAAACGGCTGCTTTAGCAGCCGGTATAAGAAAACGGTGCCGGATAATCTGCCTATCGTACCTTTGTGTCGAAAAAGCGGAGTGTATGAGCGAAGAGATCATCAATAAAGTAGCACAGAGCGCCCTGGATACACTGGACCTGGAGGATTATTATCCCCGGGACCCGATCGTCCTCTTCGATCTGAAGCCGCTCCTGTTCCGCGAAATGATCCTGAAGGAAAAAGAATTTCGCGCCGCGCTCCAAAACATCGATTGGTCCTCCTACCAGGATAAGATCGTGGCCGTCACCTCGACAGCGGATGCCATCATTCCCTTATGGGCCTATATGCTGGTGGCCGTCGCCCTGCAGCCCTTTGCAAAAGACATCGTAATGGGCGATGAACAAACCGCCTTGCGGCAGCGTTTTTTATCAAACCTGCAAACCATCGATATCGAACCATTCACAGATAAAAGAGTGATCGTAAAAGGATGCGGCGACCTTTCGGTCGGCGGATTCGCCTACCTCGAGATCGCCCGACGATTGCGCCCTGTTGTAAAAAGTATTATGTACGGCGAAGCTTGCAGTAACGTACCCATATACAAAAGGAAATAGGTTTCCGCCGGCCCGAGAACACCGGCGCCCCATAAAACCAAACGCAATGGATGTAGAAATCCTGGCCAGGGTCCAGTTCGCTTTCACGATCGCCTTCCACTATATCTATCCCCCGCTCAGCATCGGCCTGGGCCTGATCCTCGTCATCCTCGAAGGACTGTACCTGAAGACGGGCAACCGGATCTATGAAATGGCCGTCCGCTTCTGGATCCGCATCTTTGCCCTGATCTTCGGCATCGGCGTCGCCACGGGGATCATCATGGAATTTGAGTTCGGGACTAACTGGGCCACCTACTCGAAATATGTGGGCGATATCTTCGGCAGCGCCCTGGCCGCGGAAGGCATCTTCGCCTTTGCGCTGGAATCGGGATTCCTGGGCATCCTCATCTTTGGCTGGAACCGGGTAAAGCCTCCCGTACACTTCTTCGCCACCATCATGGTCTTCCTCGGCTCGCTGTTCTCCGCGGTCTGGATCGTGGTCGCAAACTCCTGGCAACAGACGCCGGCAGGTTATCATATCGTGGGCAGCGGGATGAACGCCCGCGCAGAGATCACCGATTTCTGGGCCATGGTCTTTAATCCGTCCAGCGTATCCCGCCTGCTGCATGTCTGGATCGGAGCGATCCTCGCCGGCGCCTTTATGGTCCTTAGCGTCAACGCCTGGTATATCCTTCATAAGAAACACCTGGAGATCGCCCGCCCCACCTTTAAGATCGCCCTGCTGGTCGCTACGGTTTTTTCCCTCCTGCAACTCTGGGTGGGGGATCGCAGCGCCGACAAGGTCGCCGAGTACCAGCCCGCCAAGCTGGCCGCGATGGAAGGGCACTTCGACAGCTCCGCCCGGGCGGATATGTACCTCCTCGGCTATGTCGATAAAAAAGAAGAAAAGACCTACGGGCCCCATATCCCCGGCGGCCTCTCCTTCCTCGTGCATGGTCATTTCGACGCACCCCTCCGCGGGCTCCGCAGCTTCCCCGCCGACCAACGCCCCGGCCAGGTCAACGCCGTCTTTCAATTCTATCATCTTATGATCGCCGTCGGCACGGCCATGATCTTCCTCTCCCTGTATGGCTGCTGGCGCTGGTGGCGAAAAAAACTGTTCGACCGGCGCTGGCTGCTCTGGATCTTCGCCTGGAGCGTACTGCTTCCCCAGCTCGCCAACCAGGCCGGATGGTTTACCGCGGAAATGGGCCGGCAACCCTGGGTGGTCTATGGAATGCTAAAAACCTCGGACGCGCTGTCAAAGGTCGTGACGGCCCACCAGATCGTCTTTTCCCTGATCCTTTTCACCATCGTCTATATCGTCCTCTTTGCCTTGTTCCTCTTTCTGCTCAACAGCAAGATCAAACACGGACCGGTAGACTACGGGACAAAGGAAACGATCGAGGACGGCACACGACGGGATAACCCGCTGCTGGAACACACAAAAGGCTAAAACAACGCAATGGAAACATTTCTTGGAATGGATTATAACGTCTGGTGGTTCCTGGTCTTCGGAGCGGTCATCAGCGGATATGCGATCCTCGACGGCTTCGACCTGGGCGCCGGCGCGCTCCACCTCTTCCTCAAAAAAGAAGAAAGCCGCCGTATCGCGATGAACGCCATCGGACCCATCTGGGATGGCAACGAAGTCTGGCTGGTGATCGGCGGCGGCGCTCTTTTTGCCGGCTTCCCCGTGGCCTATGCCGCGATCTTCTCGGCCTTCTATGTCCCCTTTATGGTCTTTCTCGTAGGGCTGATCTTCCGTGCGGTGGCCATCGAGTTCCGGAGCAAGGAACCGATGCTATGGTGGAGAAAGGCGTGGGATATCGTGTATTGCGCCGCCAGTATCATCATATCCTTGTCGCTGGGACTGATGCTGGGAAATGTGGTGGAAGGACTTCCTCTCAACGCCGACCATGAGTTTGCCGGCGACTGGCTCTCCTTTTTTAACCCCTTTGCCCTGCTCGTCGCGCTCACCACCCTGGCGCTCTTTATGATGCATGGCGCGATCTTCCTGACGATGAAGACGGAAAATCGGCTCTTTGTCCGCCTGCACGTACTGGCAAATAACTTTATAATCTTTTTCGTGGTAAGCTTTGTCGTCACCACCCTCTATACCCTGCTCTATATCCCGCACCTCAGCGATTTCTTCCGGAGCCGGCCGGCGTATTTTATCATCCCCCTCCTGATGACCTTTTCCATCGCCAATATCCCCCGGCAGGTGAAGATCGGAAAATATCGTTTTGCCTTCATCTCCTCCGCGGCCACGATCGCGCTGCTGCTGATCATGGTGGCGCTGGAAGTATTTCCCTACCTGCTCTTTTCCCCCGGACATCCGGCCAATAGCATCACCATCTATAATGCCGCATCCTCCGCCCGGACGATGAAAATATTATTGATAATGGCGCTGGTCGGAACTCCCCTGGTAGGCATCTATACCTCCTTCGTCTTCTGGACCTTTAAAGGAAAAGTAAAACTGGATGAAATGAGCTACTGACCCTACAGCAGCGTTCCATGCATGACGACATACGCCACGGAAAAATAGATGATCAGCCCCGTTACATCCACCAGCGTGGCGACGAACGGAGCGGAAGATGCCGCCGGATCGGCGCCCAGCCTCTTGAGGATCAGGGGCAGCATGCTCCCGCTGACGGTCCCCCATAACACGACGCCGATGAGCGCAAAAAAGACGGTGCTGGCCACCTGCGCCCAATGCACCCCATAATTATACAGACCCAACCGCTGCCAGATCGCGACCCGCAAAAATCCCACGATGCCAAGGATCGCGCCCAGCACCACCCCCGACAGGATCTCCCGGCGCATGACCCTCCACCAATCGCGGAACCCGATCTCGCCCAGCGCCATCGCCCGGATGATGATCGAAGAGGCCTGGCTACCGGAATTACCCCCGCTGGAAATGATCAACGGGATAAAAAGCGCCAGCACGACGGCCGCCTGGATCTCTCCTTCGAAATGCCCCATAGCCGTCGCCGTTAGCATCTCTCCCAGGAAGAGGATGATCAGCCAGCCGGCCCGTTTTTTTATAAGACTTAGAAAGGGGATGGTCGTATACGGCTCGTCCAACGCTTCGGAACCCCCGAGTTTCTGTATTTCCCGCGTGCCTTCCGATTCCGCCAGCCGCAATACGTCATCGATGGTGACGATACCCAGCATGACGCCATTGTCATCGGTCACCGGCAACGCATACCGGCTGTTATTCCGGAAAACCTTGATGGCCTCCTTCTGGGGATGGTTGACATTCAGCGCGATAAACTGGTAGTCCATGATCTGCGCGACAAGCGTCCCCGGATCTACGACGAGAAAATCCTTTATATTGATATCATCGATCAAAATGCCTTTTTCGTCGATCACAAAAAGCCAGTTCAGGGTTTCCGTGGCCTTTCCCTGCTGCCGGATGATCTTCAGCACCTCCTGGCAGGTCTCGTTGGTCTTGATGGTCACATAATCCGGGGTCATAAGCCGGCCGACGGAACCCTCCGCATAGCCCAGCAGCTCCAGCGTCTCGGCCCGGCGCTCCGGGGTAAGGACCTTCAATAGCTCTTTTACATAATTGCCGGGCATCTCTTCCAGGAAGGCGGTCCGGTCATCCGGCTGCAACGCATTGAGCAGCTCGGCCGCCTTTTCCTCCGGCAAGGACCGGAGAATGTCCTGTTGCTTGTTTTTCCGAAGGAACTTAAAGGCCTTTGCCGCATTCTTCGTATCCAGGTGCTGGAACAGCTTCGTGGCCCATTTTGTATGGCGGTTGGCAAACTCCGCGATATCACGGGGCGTCAGCTTGTTCAGTTTTACAAACTCCGCGATGCGGTTGTGTTGCAAAAGATTCTTGATATCGGTAAAATTGAGCATAGGTCAAAAATACATAACCCGGCCCTGTTTTAGCTCCGAACCTCCTGCAGGGCGAATAAAAATTTCCAGATTTAATAAAGTGATAATTCCCGCATCTCAGGGCGAGATCAGGGCGTCCACCCGATGGACGACAAGGGTATTGCCCGAAAGCAGGTTCCCGCTAAGCCAATTGGCCGGGCTCACATTACCCGTACCCGAAAACTGCCACCTCCCCGCTCCGGGCGCAGTGACGGTCACGGCCCCCCCGGAAAGGTTGGGAATGACCCCCGGACCGGGCAGACTGTTGGTAAACCACTGCCCCTTCAGCACCTGCGACCCCAACACATGAAAAAGGACATTGACATCGGCGGAATCGATGGCCCCCACACTGTCATACCCGGCCTGCTGCCAGGCGGTATTGACCGGCGCCAGCAGGGTATAGCTCCCCGAAACCAGGACCGAATCATAGAAATTCGTACGGGTAAGGGCCTCGGCAAGAAAGGACAGGGTGCTGTCCCCCTGGATCAGGTAGGTCAGCGAATCGGCCGCGGATTGGATGGGACCGCTCAGCCGGTATACAAAGGCCTTCCCGACAAAGACGCCATCGCCGGTAGTGGCGACGCCATTGAATAAAATATGACTGTTGTTGTCCCGCATCCCATAAATGGGCTCACTCAGCAGGGTGGGGTAGGCGGTATAGGTCCCGCTATCGGGAACGACCTTGCCGGGAAGATAGTCATACCGCACCATCCGGTCGGCAAAAGTAGCGCTGAGCGAATCGATGATGATCTCCGAATAACCGGCCTGCCGGTAGGCGGCATTCGTAGGGATGAGAAGGGTGACCGGGGCATCGGCCAGCAACACGGTCTCATTGGCCTGCAGGATCATCCGGTGGAACAGCGAAAAAGTGGTATCCGTATTGACCAGGGTCTGCAACGGCGTAATGACGACCTTCTCCGGACCGGAGGTCTTCTTTTGACAGGAGGTCATCCCGAAAAGAAGCAGGAATGCCAGCCCGGCGATCATGAACAACGAATATCTTTTCATCGGCAGATCTTTTGTGATGATCAGGACCGTCTCCTCCATCGGAACAATCCTCATCTGGTGAACCAACCATCCCGCCTTACAGCTTCTCGTACAGCGCCCGCAACCGGTCCCGGGTCATCTGCTTCTCCCAATCCTTTCCGAGGGCGTTCTCCCAAAGCGGCTTCATCACCAAAGAAACGTCAATCATGGTATTGAATTGTTCATCCGTAAGCCCTTTTGTGATATGCTGGGGAATATCGATCTTGTTTTTTTCCACCATCTTTTTAAACTCATAGACCCCCTCGGGATAAAACTCTTCAAGCTTATCAAAAACGATACAATTACCCACCCCATGCTTCGTCCCCAGCAGATAGGCCAGACCATAGCTGACGGCATGCGCGACCCCCACCTGGGAATAGGCGATGCTCATCCCCCCCGCATAAGAAGCCATCATCAGCTTGTCATCGCTGTCCGCATCCCATCCCTGTTTTTTTACATAGACCTCCTGGCAAAGCTGGAGGGCCTTCTCCCCATAGGATTTGCTGAACTCGTTGAGATAAGTGCCGGTGAGACTCTCGATACAATGGATATAACAATCCATGCCGGTATAGAAACGCTGGTTTACAGGAGCATTCTCCGTCAGCTCCGGATCCAGCACGATCTGGTCAAAAGGGGTAAAATCCGAGTTCATGCCCAGCTTCTTGGTAGGCCCCGTCAGCACCGTCGTACGGGAAACCTCTGCCCCGGTACCGCTAAGCGTAGGGATCCCCACCTTATAGACGCCGGGTTGTTTGACCAGGTCCCATCCCTGGTAGTCGGCGGATGACCCGGGGTTGGTCATCATCAGCGAAACCGCTTTCGCCAGGTCCATAGCCGAACCGCCGCCGATGCCGACGACCCCGCTGATGCTGCCGAATTCCTGCCGGAGCCCGGCGGCCAGCTTGTCCACATACGAGGTCTTCGGCTCATACGTGACATCCACAAAAATGACTTTGTCTTTTCCCCGTACCGGAATGCGTCGTGACAGGGGCTTGTTTTCAAAAAAGTGATCTACCAAAAAGACGATGGGGGCGCCTCCCTTTCTCTGCGGGGCCAGGATCTCATCGAGCTGATTAAAGCTTCCGCGGCCATAGACGACATAACCTACCATCTTAAAATTCCGAAACGACATACGGGATATGATTTGAGCCGCAAAGTTAAGGGAATGTTGCGATTCCGTCTTCGGCCCCATCACAGGCTCAATCGGCCACCAGCGCCGCCGCCCCAAACACCCCGGCGCTATCGCCCAGGCTGGGCTTCAACAAGGGCACATCCACCCGCGGATTGAAGATGAACCGGCCCAGGGCTTCGAGCCCTTTGGAATACAGCGCCTCGATATTTCCCACCCCGCCGCCGACAACGATCACATCGGGATCCAGCATATTCGTGATGACACTGACACCCTTGCCAAAAAAATGACAAAGCCTGTCGATGGTGGCCGTCGCCGCCGGATCGGAGCCGGCCTGGTACCGGCTGACGATCTCCTTTAGTTTTATCTTCTCACCCGTCAGACTGGCATAATATCGTTCCGTAGCCGGACCGGAGATCACCGTCTCCACACACCCCGTCTTTCCGCAATAACAGGGACCGCCCGATTCATCCAGGAAATTATGTCCCCATTCGCCCCCAATGCCATGACGGCCATTCCAGACCTTTCCGTCGACGACGATGCCGCCCCCGACGCCGGTGCCCATGATGATCCCAAAGACCATCCGCGCATCCGGGGCCTGTTGTTTAGCGATACCCCAGTGCGTCTCCGCAAGCGCAAAACAATTAGCATCGTTGGCAAGCACCATCGGTAATTGCAACCGGTCCTCCAGGTCTTTTTGTAACGGCTTTCCGTTGAGCACGGTCGTATTGGAATTTTTCAGGGTCTGTAAACCGGGATCGAGGACACCCGGAGTACCCATCCCGATCGCCCGGGGCCGGAGCCCTGACTGTCGCTCCATTTCCGCGACCAGCTTTGCGATCTGCCCGATCACATGCTCATACCCCTGGGAGGCTTCGGTATCGATACGGGTTCGGACGATAGGATCAGGACTGGCAGTAGACCCAAGGATAACGCCCTCGATCTTGGTACCTCCGAGGTCAATGCCCCATAGTGCTTGGCTCATGTGAGAAGTTAGTGTTGGTTGTAAAAAACTTGTTCTAAAAGATCATTAATGGCTAAATGTAATGATTCCCCCTTTTAGCATTTTGCAAAAAAAATTATTTGTTCATATGGCTTTATGCATGCAGCGTTTTATAATAAACGTGCCGCCCGGTCCAGGTCTTCGGGCGTATCGATCTCCACCCCCATATATTCGGTGATGACCATTTTCATGGGGATGCCATTCTCCAGGTAACGCAGACATTCTACTTTTTCCACCGCCTCCAGCGGGCTCACGGGCCAGCCGGTAAATTGCAGGAGAGCCTGTTTGCGAAAAGCATAGACGCCGATATGCTCATAATAAAGACAGGCAGCCTGCGCATCCCGCGGATAGGGGATCACGCTGCGGCTAAAGAACAGCGCATTATTATATTTATCCAACGCCACTTTTACATAATTGGGGTCGTCGATAAATCTTTGCTCCTTCAGCACCTGCACCAGCGAGGCAACCTGCACCTGCCGTCCCGCCTCGCCCCCGAACACTTCCAAGAGTTTTTCCAGCGGCGCCCTCTGCACAAAGGGCTCATCCCCCTGTACATTGACGACGATGTCTACATCCATCTCGGCGACGGCCTCAGCGATACGATCGCTGCCGCTCTCATGCGACCGGATGCTCATTTTTGCCTTTCCCCCATGCTCCGTGATCTCCCGGTAGATAAGATCGCTGTCGGTGACGACGACGACTTCATCAAAAAGCCCGGTGGCAAGCGTATTATCGTATGTATGACGGATCACGGTCTTATCCCCCAATGCCTGCAGGAGTTTGGCGGGAAAACGAGTCGCTGCATAGCGGGCAGGGATCATTGCAATTGTTTTCATTCAATCGATTTGGCCGTAAAAATAAGGAAGAACGTCGTTTTTTTATTTATATTTAGAAAGGCTAACGATCACCGCCTGCCAGCCTAACTTCCAAAAACCAAGACAACATGCAAGCCAGCGACCTGCTAAACAGCTACTATGTTGACCCCGCCACCTGGGACGAAATGTACACCGATCAGTCGGTGCGACAGCAATACCAGGGAGTCGTGGAATTTATGCAGCAGATGAGCATCGAAGAGTTAAACAAAAAGGAAGAACTGGCCAAGCGCCTTTTTATGTCCCAGGGCATCACCTTCACCGTCTACAGCAGCGGCGAAGGGATCGAAAAGATCTTCCCCTTCGATATCATCCCCCGGATCATCACCTCCACCGAATGGACCTATATCGAAGAAGGCATCCGCCAACGATTAAAAGCCCTCAACCTCTTCCTCAAAGACGTTTATCACAACCAATTCATCCTGAATGACGGCATCGTCCCGGTGGACATGATCTATAGCTGCCCCCACTATCTCCGGGAAATGCAAAACTTTCACGTGCCCCACGATATCTATGTCCATATCGCCGGTATCGACCTGATCCGCGACAATGATGGGACCTTCTATATCCTCGAAGACAACCTGCGTACACCCAGCGGCGTCAGCTATATGCTGGAGAACCGTGAGATCACCAAACGCATCTTCCCCGACCTGATCCCGAAAAACAACGTACGGACAGTGACGGAATACCCGGAGATCCTTCACCGCAACCTGGTCTCCCTCTCCCCCCGTCAGACGGCTAATCCCACGATCGTATTGCTGACACCGGGGATCTATAACTCGGCCTACTTCGAACATACCACCCTGGCCCGGTTGATGGGAGTGGAGCTGGTAGAAGGCCGCGACCTGGTCGTGGACAACCACCGGGTCTATATGAAAACGACCGCCGGCCTGCAACAGGTCGATGTCATCTATCGCCGCGTGGATGATGATTTCCTCGACCCCCTTGCCTTCAACCCCGGCAGCATGCTCGGCGTCTCGGGGATCATGAGCGCCTACCGGAAAGGAAATGTAGCCATCGTCAATGCCGTCGGCAACGGCGTGGCGGACGATAAGGCGATCTACACCTATGTCCCGGCGATGATCCGCTACTACCTCAATGAAGAGCCGATCCTGAAAAACGTCCCCACCTACCAGTTGGGCAATACGGAAGAGCGGGAATATGTGTTCGCCAATATGCAGAAGATGGTAGTGAAAAAAACCAACGGGAGCGGAGGGTATGGGATGCTGATGGGCCATACGGCCGGAGAAGAAGAGATCAGCCGCTACCGGCAGGAGATCCTGAAAGACCCCCGGCAATATATCGCCCAGCCGACCATCAGCCTTTCTTCCGCCCCCTGTTATATGAACGGAGGCCTGAAACCCCGGCGCATCGATCTGCGCCCCTATGCGCTTTGCGGTCCCGGCGGCATCGAGATCGTACCGGGAGGACTGACCCGCGTGGCATTACGCGAAGGATCACTGGTCGTCAACTCCTCCCAGGGCGGAGGCAGTAAGGACACCTGGGTACTGGCAGGCTAACATAAATCTATAAACCCCCAAAAGAAAACATGCTGAGCAGAGTGGCCGATAGCTTATTTTGGATGAGCCGTTATATGGAACGGACAGATGGGATCCTGCGGATGCTGAAGATCAATTACGCTTCTTCACAGGACGATATCAATGATTTTTCCTGGAATCCGGTCCTTCGGATCTTTTCCTATCTCGACGAAGAAAGGGCCGCAACGATCGCGGCTCAATCCCGGGTCGTGCTGCAATACATGATCACCGACAAGGAAAACCGGAACTCGGTCCTGAACATCGTCACCCGCGCAAGGGAGAATGCAAGAAGCGTTCAGGACCACATCACAAAGGAATTATGGCAGTGCCTGAACGATTTTTACCACACCATCCGCGACGAACAGGCCGGCAAAGTACTCCATAAGGATGACCCGATGATCATCCTGGATGAATTGATCAAACAGGGTATGCTGTATTATGGCATCACCGATATCACCATGTCCAGGGGAGAAGGCTATGCCTTTATCAACATCGGCAAATTCCTGGAACGGGGCGTACAATCGGCGGATATCCTCGATATAAAATTCAGCGACGTTCACTACGACTTTACCAGGGCCGACACCACCTATTGGAAATACCTGCTGCTGTCGATCTCGGGATACGAGCTGTATCTGAAAACATACCGCAGCGGCTTCGACGCAAAGAACGTGGTGGAGCAGATCGTTCTCAACGAAGACTTCCCCCGCTCCGTTATCTATTCCGTCAACCAGCTCTATCGCTATTTCGAACGGCTAAAAGGCGAACGCAATAAAGAGGGATACCGGGCCATCGATTTTATGCTTGGAAAAATACGAAGCAAGGTAAAATACAGCACCGTCGACTCGATCCTGCAACAGGGACTCCATTCCTATCTCAACGAGGTAAAAACGGACCTTTATGAAGTGGGCAATGCCTTCAATCAACATTACTTTGCCTATACCTGATCGCCCGCCCGGCGGAGGACCCATTTGCCCGGATTTATATACATTTGCCCATACATTTATTCAAACAACCGGATGCCCCGATTTAATATCCATCACGTCACAAAGTACACCTATGAAGGTCCCGTAAGGGACAGCGCCAACCAGGTCGTTCTCTTCCCCCTAAAGGATGAATTCCAGGAAGTGCTGAAACAGGAGCTGAACATCACCGGCGACCCGGCTGTAGAGACCTACAAGGATTATTATGGCAACGAGGTCGGCTCCTTTACCCATGCCGAACCGCATAGCTCGCTCATCATCGACAGCCGGCTCGAAGTCATCACCAAACCCCGTCCTGCATTACAGGACGAAGCCCCCAAAGAGGAACAATGGGAGCAGCTCCGGCAGTTGCGCTGGCAGGCTCCATATATCGATTTTCTGAACCAGGAAAAATTTGAGTCCCTGCCCGAAGTGCTGGAAAGCGCCCGGCCGGAAGAGGCCGCCTCCCTCACACCGCTCGAGGCGGCCAAACGCCTGAAGACCTATGTCTATGACAACTTCAAATACATCAAAGGCGTCACCAGCGTCGAGACCACACCCGATGAGGTCTGGAAACTAAAGGCGGGTGTCTGCCAGGACTTCGCGCATATCCTGCTGGTATTACTCCGCCAGATCCGGGTCCCCTCCCGCTATGTCAGCGGGTATATCTGCCCCAACCAGAACGGTATGCGCGGAGAAGGCGCCACCCATGCCTGGATCGAAGCCTATATTCCCAATAATGGATGGGTCGGCCTCGACCCGACAAATAATGTCGTAGTGGAAGACCTCCACGTACGGCTCGCCGTCGGCCGCAGCTTCTCCGACTGTTCGCCGGTAAGAGGAACCTATAAGGGAACGGCCGGCCAACACCTGGAAGTAGGCGTCAGCGTCTCCTATGAAAATGGAAGGACAAGCGAGGACTCCACGACGGTGCTCACGCCGCAGCCCTCTGCCAATGGGACAGGAGAAAACTCTTACCGCCGGTATATGGAGATGATGCAGCAACAGCAGCAGCAATAGGCATCGCCGCCGCATCTTCCGGACTCCCGGTTTCTCGCCGTTCGGCCACCCGCTTCAGTGCTCCACGCTCTCCCGGCCCCGCTTCAGCATCCATCGCGGTCGCCGCCCCCGCTTGCCGTTGCCGTATTTTTTTGGTAACTTAGGTTGCGGCATTTTGCAAAGATCCGCCCTTGTCATATGGAACAACTTACCCACTTTTTCGGGCATATCCAATCCTGGCAGCGCTCCCTGATCCTCGCCGGTGGATTGCTTCTCTTCTGGATCGTGGAAGGCTTCGTCCCGCTGTTCCGGTTCCGCTACCGGAAGGTCCGGCACGCCGGGCTCAACCTTTTCTTTACCCTTACCACCATCGTGATCAATTTTGCCTTTGCCGCCCTGATCGTCGGGGCCGGGGATTATACGTCAAGACATAAGCTGGGACTGCTCTGGCTGACGCCCCTCCCTTTATGGTTGTTTACGCTGGCGGGACTCTTATTGCTGGATCTCATCGGCGCCTGGCTGATCCATTGGCTGCACCACCGGGTGAAATGGATGTGGAAGTTTCATTTGATCCATCACAGCGATACCTGGGTGGATACGACGACGGCCAACCGGCATCATCCCGGGGAAAGCGTGCTCCGGGCTGCCTTTACGCTGCTGGCCGTACTGGTGGCGGGTGCACCCGTCTGGCTGGTCTTTCTGTATCAATCCCTCTCCGTTCTTTTATCTCAATTCAATCATGCCAATATTTCCCTGCCGAAATGGATCGACACCGCCCTCGGCTGGGTCATCGTCTCGCCGGATATGCACAAGGTCCATCATCATTATGTACAACCCCTGACGGATACAAATTATGGGAATATCTTTTCCTGCTGGGATCGCCTTTTCGGCACTTTTGCCTTTGTAAAGGATACAAAGTCGCTGCAATATGGGATCGACACCCATCCCCGGGAGGAAGAACATAACCGGATGGGCAAGCTGCTGAGAATACCTTTCCAAAAATACCGGCCGCCGGCGGGGGCAAAGTTCAGTGATAAATAACCAGCGGACCTGCGACCGCTATTCGGCCTTATCCCCCCGCTCGGTTTCTTCCAGGAGCTCCAGCGCCCGCTCCGCCTGAGAAGAATGGACCATTAATTTCATCCCGCCAAGGGCCGGACTGAGAAAGGGGTCCATCGTAATGATATTCTCATCCTTTAAATGACAGTTGATGCCCGCATCCAGCAACATGGACAGGGTGATATGGGCGTAGATATAATTGTCAAAAGACCGTAGTGGTACATAATCCATTTCGCCCCGTATTTAACAGTTCGGAATCAGTGGCCGGCGCCCCGGGATTAACTATTCAGCATCAGCGGCATCACCAGCATCAGCACCTCTTCGTTGTCATCCTGCTCGGTCGGCTTGATAATCCCGGCCTTTGTCGGCGTGGACAGCTCCATCCGCACTTCATCGGAATCGGTGGAGCCAAGCATCTCGATCAAAAAACGCGCATTGAAGGCGATGGCCAGATCTTCCCCGTCATACTGGCACTTCATCCGCTCATTTCCCTCAAAGGAAAAGTCCACATCCTGGGCGGTCAGCTGTAATTCGCTGCCCTGGATATTCAATACGACCTGGTTGGTGCTCTTATTACTAAAAATGCTGACACGGCGCAGGGCGCTCTGGAAATCATTGCGGCCGACGACCAGCTTATAGGGATTGTCGGCGGGGATGACCACTTTATAATCGGGGAAACGCGCATCGATAAGACGACAGCTCATTTGGGTCGTACCATGCGTTACAAAAAGGTGATTGCTATTATAGCTGACGGAGATCTCGTCTTCATTGGAAGGCAGCGCCGACTTCAACAGGTTCAGCGGCTTCTTGGGCACGATCAGGGTATCGGTCTTCGGACAGCTGACATCGGTGCGTTTGTAACGGACCAGGCGATGGGCATCCGTGGCGACAAATTGCAGCCCCTTTTTATCCATCTCAAAAAAGACACCCGTCATCGCCGGCCGGAGATCGTCATTGCTGACGGCAAACAGGGTCTTGTTGATCGCCGTCACCAGCGCCAGCGAGGTCATCGTAAAAGACGTCGTCTCATCGGTGGCGGGCTCCTTGGGGAAATTGTCCGGATTTTCTCCCATGACCTTATATTTTCCGTTGTCGCTGGTCAGCTCGACGGCAAAATGTTTGTCGATATTAAAGGTGAGGGGCTGGTCGGGTATGTTCTTCAGCGAATCGATAAGGATCTTGGCGGGGATACAAACCCTGCCGGTATCTTTCGCCTCAACTTCCAGGTGTACTTTCATTACCGTTTCCAGGTCGGTAGCGACAACGGTCAGTTTGTTCTTTTCAACTTCGAACAAAAAGTCCTCCAGGATGGGGAGAACGGTATTTGCATTAATGACGCCACTAATCTGCTGCAGTTGTTTCAATAAAGCCGAGGAGGAAACGATAAACTTCATGGAATATGTCTTTGTGGCGAAACTACTGATTTTTGGCTAATGGCCAAGATATTCACGGACGGGAACGCCCCTGTCCCGGCAATTGTTAATTTCTTGTGACTAACCCCCAACCTCCGCCTCGCCCGAACCCGTATCTTTTCCCGTCGGCGTCTCCCACATAAGTCCGTAGATTTGCACATGCTCCGCCGTTCCTCCCTGACTCCCGAACAGGCCCTTCAAAAGGCGCGGCATTACTGCGCCTACCAGGAACGCTGTCATACCGAGGTAAAGGAAAAGCTCTACTCCTTCGGGCTGCACAAAAAGGACGTGGAGGCGGCCCTCTCCACCCTGATCGAAGAGAATTATCTAAATGAGGAGCGGTTTGCCATCCAGTTCTCCGGAGGGCGTTTTCGGATGAAACAATGGGGGAGGGTGAAGATCCGCTATGAGCTGAAACAGAAACAGGTGGGCGAATATTGTATAAAAAAGGCGCTGGCCGCCATCGACGAGGACGACTACCGGAAGACCCTCGAAAAACTGGCTGCCCGCAAATGGGCGACGCTGCAAAAAGAAGGGGAGAAAAGCTATATTCGCCGCCACAGGCTGCAGGAGTATCTCCAGCAGAAAGGATACGAGACGGACCTCGTGGCCGGTGTCGTCAGGGAAATCGAAAAAACTTAACTTTATCCTTCTTATTTTGCAGACGCATGTCCACCCTTACCATAACGACCATACAGGCAGACCTCCGATGGGAAGACAAAACAGCGAACCTGCAATGCTTCGAAGAAAAGATCCTGGCCCTCCGGGAACCGACGGAGATCGTCGTCCTCCCCGAAATGTTCAGCACGGGTTTTAGCATGAAGCCCCAGCTGCTGGCCGAGAAAATGGACGGCCCGACCATGGCCTGGATGAAGACGACCGCCGCCAGAAAAAAGGTCATCCTCACCGGCAGCCTTATCATAGAAGAAGAAGGGCACTATTTCAACCGCCTGATCTGGATGCTCCCCAACGGACAATACGGGTTTTATGACAAGCGCCACCGGTTTGCCTATGCCGGTGAAGACGAACAATATACCGCCGGCCACAAACGCCTGATCGCCTCCGTAAAAGGATGGCGGGTGCTCCTGCTGGTCTGTTATGACCTCCGGTTCCCGGTCTGGAGCCGCCAGGCGCCGGAAACGATACCCGCCGGAAGCGCCTCTTCTACCGACCCTGCACCATCCGCCTCCCCGCTCGAATACGATCTGATCATCTATGTCGCCAACTGGCCCGAACGCCGCAGCCATGCCTGGAAGACCCTTCTCCAGGCCCGCGCGATTGAGAACCAATGCTTTGTGGTAGGGCTCAACCGGGTCGGCAATGACGGGAATAATATTTATCATAGCGGCGATTCCATGATCATCGATCCCCTCGGAATGCCGCTCTACCAGGCGGGACAAGAAGAAAAAACCTTTACCTATACCCTGTGGAAGGAAAAGCTCGATGAGATCCGGGCCCGTTTTCCTTTCTGGCGGGACGCTGACCATTTCTCGATCGAACCATAGATAGCACGAACCGAAGAACCCGAACCCCGCCGTCGGAAAACAAAATATTACATATGGCAACCGCATTTATCGCCCGCGAGATCTTCACGGGCCAAGACATCCGGACGGGGAAGGCCGTCCTGGTCAGAGAAGGCAAAGTAGTGGACATCGTAGCGGCATCGGCCATCCCGGCAGATTACCGCCAGCGCAATCTTCCCGGCTATATGCTGGCGCCGGCCTTTATGGACCTGCAGATCTATGGCGGGAACGGCCAGCTGTTCTCCACAGAGCTGACGACGGGGTCGCTCGAAGCAGTCTACGAATACTGCCTGCAGGGCGGATGTACCCAGTTCCTCATCACCATGGCGACAAACTCCATCGAAAAATTCATCCGGGGCATGGAAGTGGCAAAGAACTACCGCGCCGGCGGCGGCAAAGGATTGCTGGGCATTCATCTCGAAGGCCCTTATATCAACCCCGCAAAGAAAGGCGCCCATATCGGCAGGTTTATAAAAAAACCAACCCCGGAAGAAATACAGCTCCTGCTGGAAAAAGGAAAAGGCATCCTGAAGATGATGACCCTCGCCCCGGAAGAATGCGACCGCGAATGCATCGAGCTGCTGCTCCGGAACAAGATCGTCGTTTCGGCAGGACATAGCAACGCGACCTATGACCAGGCGACCGAAAAATTTTACCAGGGCATACCCGCGGCCACCCATCTTTTCAATGCCATGTCCCCCTTACAGGGACGGGAGCCGGGGATGGTAGGCGCCATCTATGACAACAACGACGTCCGCAGCAGCATCGTCTGCGATGGCGTGCATGTAGACTACGCCTCGGTGCGCATCAGCAAAAAGATCCTGCAGGACCGGCTGTTCTTTATAACGGACGCCGTAGCCGAAGTATCCTATGGCGACTATACACATGTCTTTAAGGAAGACCGCTATACCCTGCCCGACGGGACATTGTCCGGCTCCGCGCTCACCATGCTGCAGGCCGTGCGCAATGGAGTGGAAAAGGCTGGCATCCCACTGCCGGAGGCGCTCCGGATGGCGGCGCTCTATCCCGCCACCGTCATGGGGCTCGAAAAGAAATGGGGCAGCATACAACCCGGGGCCCAGGCCGATTTCGTCCTGCTGGACGAACAGCTGAACCTGATGCAGGTGATCGTAGAAGGGGAGGTGTAGGAAAGTTGCTTCCCAGGCTAATCCTGCAAGCATTCCGCGTCATGCCGAAGGCCTATTTCTGAACGGCCTGCAACCGGATCAGCTCCTTTACCTTGGCGGTCTTGAAGTCCAACCCTTTGGCGATGGCCTCGATACTGGGCAGCGACGGCACATCCGGCATGACACCCCTTCCATTCTTCTCCCGTCTGCCATTCGCGACAAGCCGGAAACGCGGCAGCCGGAACCGTACCCCCGTCTCCGGCAGGGTCACATCGGGGATCATCCAGGCGGTATTGCCATAATAACCGCCCCCCGTCTCCTCTCCGACAAGGGTAACGTTGTGCTGGCCCTTCAGCGCGCCGGCAAACAGACAGGTGGCGGAGAACGAATTTCCACCCGTAAGGATATAGACCTGCCCGTCAAAATGATGCTTTCGAAAAGGGGAATACCAGTGCCGCTCGAAATAGCCATAATGATATTTCCCATCGGACCGCTTGCTGCTGGCAAACCAGGTCAGTACACTATATAAAAAGCCGTTGTTGATATAGCGGTCATTCGAACTGTGACGGCGGATCGTGTATAGCGAATCCGCCAGCTTGAATTTTTTGTCGATCAGGTAACGGGTAAGCTGGGTCGATTTGGAAGCATCCCCCCCGCCGTTGGAACGAACGTCGATCACAAGGTTCTTTACCTGTTTTTCCTCAAGGGTCCGGAACGACTGCCGGAAAAACCCTCCCAGGTGATTCCCCCGCTCAAAGGTATTGAGGGTCATAAAGGCGGTTTGGTTGGCGCTGTCCAGCTGCAGGTTGCGCGTGAGGAAAAGCTCCCGGCGTTTGCGCGATCTCCTGCCGGGCCGATGACTCCGCCGCCGTCCCGGCTCCTGTCCCTGACCCTTCGGTACCGCGGTCAGCGATCGGTTGATGCCCCTCCGGACGGTATCCCCGCGGGGATCCCATAGCGGAACGACGGTTTCCCGGGCAATCCCGTTGGAGTCGGCATAACCCACCGTAAACGTAGAGGTATAACCGAAAACATTCTTATACCAGGAGCTGAAGTTGAAGCCCGTGCTCAGGTATTGATACTTACCGGTCAGGTTATATCCATCGGTGACAAAATAAGGGAACAGCGTATCCGTCAGCTGACGGGCGCTTCGCCCATTGATGGACAGGATCTGAACCCCCCTCTTGAGGACGGTGTCGTGGCGGTTGAGGTTTAGCGCCAGCACCATGGTGTCGTTCCAAAACTTCATGATAAGAGGAAACTGTGGCAGCCGGGCCGAGTCCAGGTATTTGCTGAACGCCCGGGAGCTGCGGACCGACGTGTGACCGCAATCCACCTTGGCGATCACATAGCTCAGCACAGTACGGAACTGTGGCTCTGTAAGGGAATCGCCCAGCTCGGAAAGACCCTTGTCAAAATAATAATTCATGCTGTCCCGGGAAGTATACCAATAAAGACTGGGATGCCAGTCCTCCAGGAGTTGGCGAAAAACGCCATAGTCCCTCCTCAATTCCGCCGGCGCATATTTCCGGTCGGGGTCGAACGCCTTTTTTGCCGTCCCGCAACCAACGAGCACGGCACATAGAATAAGGAAGGGTAAATATAAATAGACAGGTTTCTTCATGAAAAGGTCATTTGGCGGCAAAGGCATTCCATCCCTGCGCGGTAATATCGAAGGTATTGCCTCCTTTCGTAATGATCTTTTTTCCTTTTTCCGGTTCCGTCATATAGCCGATCACGCTGATCTGCTCATTCAGCACCAGCTTGTCATACTCCGCCTGGGGAATGGTAAAAAGCAATTCATAGTCCTCCCCCCCGCTGAGCGCACAGGCCGTCGGGTCCAGCTCGAACTTATAGGCGGCATTACGGGTATCATCCGCAATGGGTATCTTTTCTTCATAAAGGACACAGCCCAATTCACTCTGCCGGCAGATGTGAAGGATCTCCGAGCTAAGCCCGTCGCTGATATCCATCATGGCCGTCGGGACGATCTCCGATTGCTGGAAGAACTCGATCATGTCTTTACGGGCTTCCGGTTTTAATAGCCGGCCGATGACATATTTCTCTCCCTCCAGGTCGGCCTTTACCTGGGGGCTTTCCAAAAAGATCTTTTTCTCCCTCTCCAGGATGATCAGACCGATATAGGCAGCCCCCAGATCGCCGGTGCAGCAGAGCAGGTCGCCCTGTTTTGCCGTACTGCGTTTGACGAATTTATCCGGGCTCACCTCCCCGATCGCGGTGATGGAAATAATAAATCCCTTGCCGGAGGATGCGGTATCACCGCCGACCAGGTCCACGCCATAGGTCTCACAGGCGGCATAGACGCCCTCATAGAACTCGTCCAGGGCCTCCAGGCTGAAACGATTGCTGATACCCAGGCTCAGGGTGATCTGGGTTGGTATCGCATTCATCGCATAGATGTCGCTGAGGTTCACCACCACGGACTTGTACCCCAGGTGCTTCAGCGGCGTATACATAAGGTCGAAATGGATGCCTTCGATCAGCAGATCGGTGGAGATCACCGTTTGCCGGCCAAAATGATCGATCACGGCCCCGTCATCACCCACTCCCACGATGGTGGAGGCATTCTTTATCTCGATATTCCGGGTGAGATGCTCGATCAGCCCAAATTCTCCGAGAGATGATATTTCGGTCCTGTTTTCACTCATAGTTGTGTTATTACGCTGTTCGGTTTTCCGGATCGGCTTTATAGGATCGTCTTGTGCGGGTCATTCACCACCCTTAACAACGCATCATGGATCTTTCCATTGGTCGCCATCAGGTGCGGTTGATACGGCGAGTACCGGTGACCGGTGAAATCCGATACCCGTCCACCCGCCTCTTCCACGATCAGGAACCCGGCAGCGCTGTCCCAGGCCTGGAGCTTGTGTTCATAGAACCCGTCAAAACGACCCGCCGCGACCCAGCAAAGGTCCATAGCAGCCGATCCCAGCCGGCGGACAGGCACCCCATCACGGACCAGCCGGGAAAAGACTTCCAGCGGTCCGTTGGGCTGGTCCAGGTAGGAATAGGGGAAACCGGTGACCAGGTGAGCATTTGCCAGCGCCGTCTCGGAGCTGACATGGATCAGCTTATCGTTGAGCGTGGCGCCATATCCCCGCTGGGCGAAAAAGAATTCGTTGAGAAAAGGGTTGTATACCGCGCCCAGGATGATCTCTCCGGCCTGCTCCAGACCGATCGATACACAACAGAGCGGCAGTCCATGGGCAAAGTTCGTGGTCCCGTCGATCGGATCGATGATCCATTTATAAGTAGAATCCGTGACGATCTCCCCGGCTTCCTCGCTAAGGATAAAGTGATCGGGAAATTCGTGTTTTATGACCTCGAAGATCGCCGCTTCCGATGCATGGTCCGCTTCCGTGACCAGGTTGTTAAAGCCTTCCTTATTGGAGATCTTGAACTCTCCCCGAAAATACCGTTGCATAACGGCCGCTCCGGCTTCGGCCGCCTTGATAAGTGTGGATTTTAGCATGGCGCAAAGATAGGAGAACCATCCGTTATCGGTTCAAACTACGCATCATTTCCGTAGGGTAGCGTTCTCCTACGGCGACACCCGTCGGCGCGATGGCATCGATCAACGATAGTTCGGCGGACGTCAGCTCCACCTTCAACGCCCCTGCATTCTCTTCGAGGTATTTGATCCGTTTGGTGCCCGGTATGGGGAAGATGTGATCGCCCTGTGACAGCACCCAGGCCAATGCCAGTTGCGAGGAAGTACATCCTTTTTGAGCGGCCAGCTCTTCGATCTTACGAACAAGCTCCAGGTTCCGGATAAAGTTCTCTCCCTGGAAACGGGGTGAATACCGGCGATAATCATCGGCTGCAAGGTCTTCGAACTTCTTGATCTGTCCCGTAAGAAAACCTCTGCCCAGCGGACTGTAGGCGACAAAGGCAACACCCAGCGTCCTGCAGGTCTCCAGCATTCCTTCCTCCGGTTCACGGCTCCAGATGGAATATTCCGTCTGCACGGCCGAGACCGGGAAGGTCGTGTGTGCTTTTTTGAGCGTTTCTGCGGTCACCTCGGACAGACCGATGGCCCGCACCTTTCCTTCTTTTACAAGCTGTCCCATGGCGCCGATGGTTTCCTCTATCGGTGTCGCAGGATCGACCCGGTGCAGATAATAAAGATCGATGACATCGGTACCCAATCGCTGAAGACTTGCCTCACAGGAGGAACGGACATAGGCCGGGCTGCCGTCAAAACCCCGCTTCTGCGGGTTGTTCGGGTCCCGTACGATCCCGAACTTGGTAGCCAGGGTGATCTTTTGCCGACGGCCCTTCATGGCCTTGCCGACAAGGACTTCATTGGTATGCGGCCCATAGGCATCGGAGGTGTCCCAGAAATTGACGCCCAATTCCAATGCCCTGTCCAGGGTCTTTAACGATTCTTCGTCATTGCGGGGACCATAAAATTCACTCATCCCCATACAGCCGAGACCGAGTTCGGAGGCCAATAGACCTTGCGTGCCTAATGCTTTTTGCTTGATCGCCATATGTTCGTCTTTTAAATGTTTCTAACGCTTTCTTACCGGTAGGTTAGCGGGTCGGGGGATTATTGCTTAACTCCTTCGAGCATCCGGAGGGAGTCGATATAATCGTTCATCACCCCAAAGTTCAGGGTATATTTATAGTTCCTGCCCTCTTTTTCCCCATTGATCAATTCCGCCTCCAGCAGGATCTTTACATGATGGGAGATGGAAGGCTGTGCCAGATCGATCACGTCCTGCAGACTGGAACAATCCCCGCAACCTCCCTGGTCGGAGAGATAATGCAGGATCTTAAGACGACTCATATCCCCAAGGGCCTTGGATATTTTTTCGATTTGCTTGAGCGTTAATGACACGATATTTGCGGAATTGATACATGCAAATATATCAATTTTTGCCCATCTGCGGCGAAAATCGTGGGTTTTAACGTACTTCGTGGATCAAGAACCTCCATGGATCTATCTATCATCATCGTCAACTACCGGGTAAAATTCTTCCTCGAAGCCTGTCTTCTTTCGGTGGAAAAGGCGATCCGTCAAAGCCATTACCTGCCGGAGCCCACCCCACCGGTGACCTCCGAGATCCTGGTGGTCGACAACGATTCCCGGGACGATAGCCTGGAATACCTGCAACCCCGATTCCCAAATGTACAATTCATTGCCAATCAACAAAATGTAGGCTTTGGTGCGGCAAATAACCAGGCCCTGGAAAAGGCAAAAGGCAAATATATCCTATTCCTCAACCCCGACACGATCCTCCCGGAAGACTTCTTCACCCACTGTTTTTCCTTTATCGGATCCACCCCGCATACCGGCGGCCTCGGCGTCCGTATGATCGACGGCAGCGGGCATTTCCTAAAGGAATCCAGCCGCGGCTTTCCTTCCGCCTGGATCGCCTTCTGCAAGTTGTCGGGGCTGACGGCCCTCTTTCCCCATTCCCGTCTCTTTGCCGGTTATTATCAGGGCCATCTCTCCTCCGGAAATTCACACCCCGCGCCGGTCCTTTCCGGGGCCTGTCTGTTCGTAAGCCGCTCCGTATTGGACAAAACAGGAGGCTTCGATGAACAGTTCTTTATGTACGCCGAAGATATCGACCTGAGCTACCGCATCGAGCTGGCCGGGTTTCATAATTACTACCTGGCGGATACGACCATCATCCACTTCAAGGGGGAAAGCACGCAAAAGGATACCCGCTATATAAAATTGTTCTATAAGGCGATGAGCCAGTTCCGGCGCAAACATTTCCGGGGCGGGTTCAACCTTGTTTTCAATGGGGTGGTGGAGATCGCCATCTGGCTCCGGGCCGGCCTAACGGCCCTCGCAAGGGTCGGCTCACCCGCCGGAGGTTCCCCCTCTGCCGGCCCCGGCGCTCCACCCGATGGCTCCGGCATCCGCTCCTTCCTGACCGGCGACCCCGAAGAAGTACAAAACCTCTTGGAAAAGCTTGCGGCATCCAACAAGCGGCTTCTGGTCGCGGACCCCGCACAGGCCGATGAGCTCATCTTTTGCGAAGGGAAAACCTTCTCTTTTAAGCAAGCTATTTCCGCCCTTGAGGCATCCGCTCTCCGTCCGAACAGCCCGCCCTGTAAGTTTCATGCCGCGGGCAGTGGGTCGGTAACCGGTAGCTCATCCAGGGATGGGAGAGGGGAGACGATCCGCTTATAAAAGAGAAAAGATAAAATCTAGTTAAAATAGCATGCAAAACCTTAATTTTGGCCGCATACAAAACGACACCTGTACTCAATGGCGTTGATTGAAATTCAATTACCTAAATCGCTGGCAAAGGCACTGCGACTGCCCCAGAAATCTCCCCGGCGGCAGCAGCTGAAGGTATTGAGGAAACTGCTCAAAAAAGCAAGGTTCACGGAGTTCGGTCAAAAATATCGTTTTGACGAGATCCTCCTCAGCCGTCATCCCGGAAAAAAATTCCAGGAAATGGTGCCGACCTACGATTACAATAAGATCCATGCAGCCTGGTGGAAACAAACGCTGGACGGCAAGGCGGACGTCTGCTGGCCGGGTAAGATCAAATACTATGCACTCTCCTCCGGCACTTCCGAAGCCGGCAGTAAATACATTCCCATCACCAACGACCTCTTGCGCGGCAACCGGATCGTCATGGTGAAACAATTGCTCACCCTTCGCAACTATAAAGACATTCCGGTAAAGAGCATCGGCAAGGGCTGGCTGATGATCGGCGGCAGCACCAGTCTCCAGAAAGGAGCAGGCTATTATGCTGGCGACCTGAGCGGGATCACCGCACGGAAAGTACCGTTCTGGTTCCAGCCTTTTTACAAACCGGGCCGCAAGATCGCCCGTACACAGGACTGGACAAAAAAGCTGGAAGAAGTGGTGCGGATGGCGCCGGAATGGGATATCGGCTTCCTGGTGGGTGTGCCGGGCTGGATCCAGCTCTGCATGGAAAAGGTCATTGAAAGATATAACCTGAATAATATCCACGAGATCTGGCCCAACCTCGGGTTCTTTGTACACGGCGGCGTCTCCTTCGACCCCTATAAAAAAGGATTCGAGAAATTATTGGGGAAACCGCTGACCTATATCGAGACCTACCTGGCCTCGGAAGGGTTTATCGCCTACCAGGACCTTCAATATTCCAAAGGGATGCGACTGGTCACCAACCAGCATATCTTCCTGGAATTTGTTCCCTTTGATAACCGGAATTTCGACGCCAACGGAAACCTGGTGGAGACCCCCGAAGTATATATGATCCACGAGGTAGAGGAAGGGAAGGATTATGCCTTACTGCTGAGCACCAGCGCAGGGACCTGGCGTTATCTCATCGGGGATACGGTCCGGTTCGTGGACAAGGAACGATGCGAGATCATCATCACCGGACGCACCCAGCATTTTCTCAGCCTGGTAGGGGAGCACCTGAGCGTCGACAACATGAATAAGGCGATACAGCTGGCCACGGAAGAAATGAATATCTCCATCCCCGAGTTTACGGTGGCTGGCGTCCCCCATGGCTTGTTCTTTGCACACCAATGGTGGATAGCCAGCGACGACCAGGCCGATCCCGAACAGCTCCGGCTGAAGATCGATAAAAAGCTCCGGGAGCTGAACGACGATTATGCCGTGGAAAGGGAGAGCGCCCTGAAGGATATCTATGTGACGGTATTACCGGAGGCAAAATTTATGCAGTTCATGGGGCTGAAAGGAAAAATAGGGGGACAGCATAAATTTCCCCGGGTCCTCAAAGGCCAGATGTTGCTGGATTGGCAGAAATTCCTGGAAACGGGAGCAATATAACGGTTCGGGGCATGCGGATCCCTGTTCGAAACGTCTAACTATATGATGGAGTTGGTAATAAAAGGATTGGCATTAGGATTTGCGCTTGCATTATCGGTGGGCCCCATCATTTTTACCATTATCAAACAAAGCCTGGATAACGGGCACAAAGGCGGATTCAGTTTTGTCGCCGGGGTATGGATCAGCGACATCCTCCTCGTGGCGCTCAGCAACACACTCACCTCGCTGGTTTCCGCGCTCGACGAACACCGCCGGATCGTCGGGACCATCGGCGGCGGACTCCTGATCTGCATGGGCCTTTACTTCATCCTCTTTAAAAAAGTGACGCTGGTAAAGGATTCCGGCAGCGCCAGCCCCCGGTTCCGCAAACGCGATATGGCCCGCATCTTCGCCTCCGGCTTTATCATCAACACCCTCAACCCCGGCGTGATCTTCTTCTGGCTGGGAAATACCACCGTCCTTTCGGTAAACCATACCATCCGCGAACGGATCGTGATCTTTTCCATTTGCCTGTTTATAAATATGTCGGCCGATGTCGGAAAGGTCATGATGGCGGGCAAGCTCGGAAACAAGCTCACGGTAAAGAACCTCTCCGTGATCAATAAGATCGCCGGTGCGATCCTTATCGGCTTCGGGGTCGCCCTGCTTTGGGACGTGATCTTTTTCTCCCCAAAACTGCGATGACCGTAATTTTACGGATAGACGGGTATCTTATCATAACATTAACAAACGACTTGCAAAACGTCTTTGTAAGTTTGAAAATAATACCATGGCAAAAGTCATCATATTCATTCTTTTCCTTATTCCGTTCTGCAGCCGTGCACAGAACGATGTGCTCATCCTGCAACGACGAGGCATGCACGTAAAGGCCTATACCGTCGGCGACCAGCTCACCTTCAAGACCGTTTATGGACAATGGTTCGACGGCATCATCGGCGACCTCTATCACGATACCGTCTATATCGTCGGCCAGGCATTCAACTATAAGGAGATCGCCGCCATCCGGCGGACAAAGAGTAACATCGACTATTCCGCGATCGGGAAATTTATGATGGTCGCGGGCGGTGGCTTTATGGCCATCGGCGCCGTCAACGGTCTGCTCCGGCATGATCCCGCCAATCAATGGTATACGACCTCGGGCTATATCATCGGAGGCACCCTGGTGGGGCTCGGTTTGATACTGTCACAGGCCGGCGGCAAGAATTACAACCTCGGAGGTCGGTTTAAGCTGACCTATCTCCAGCTCACCAAAGACGGACCCCGGCATCCGCATTAATCGCATTGTACTAAAAGAGCCCCACTTTCGTTTTATTACAGTCTGTATATTGCATACGTAAACCAACCGGATGCCTGTTAACACCAAAGGACTGATTCCCCGTATTTGGCGCGTGATCAAACGGATCATTATCTTCCTTTTCTTTTTCCAGCTATTTTATATCCTCCTCCTGAAATGGGTCAACCCTCCTATCACCCTCACCCAGCTGGGGAGTGTTTTCCGGGGCGAGGGGCTCAAAAGGGACTATATGGGGATGAAGAATATCTCGCCCTATGCAAAGCTCGCCGTTATCTGCTCCGAAGACCAGCTTTTCCCCGACCATGACGGATTTGACTTCAAGAATATCGAAAAGGCGATGAAACATAACCAGAAAAGCAAGTCCCTTCATGGCGCCAGCACGATCAGCCAGCAGGTGGCAAAAAATGTCTTTCTCTGGCAGGGCCGCAGCTGGTTCCGCAAGGGCCTCGAAGTCTATTTTACCTTCATGATCGAATGGATCTGGGGGAAGAAGCGGATCCTCGAAATGTACCTCAACGTGAGTGAAATGGGCAAGGGGGTCTACGGCATCGAAGCCGCCGCGCATTCTTATTTCAACAAACCCGCCAAGGGCCTCACCCGGCTCGAATCGGCCCGGATCGCAGCCTGTCTGCCCAATCCAAAGATCTTTACCATCAAGCCGATGTCCAATCATGTGGCAACACGGTCGGCATGGATCCTCGTCCAGATGAGCCATTTGCAGGACGACGACGATATTCAAAAGTTAATGGAATAGATCCAGCTCGTTGACCGCCCCGATAGCGACACCCAGCCGTTTGTCGGCGCATCCACCCACTTCCATCCACGGTGTCGATTGATTGACCAGGCAATCCCGGTAGATATGGAATAACTTTTCCCGGTTGACCAGGTCGGGATATTCCCGCAATTCGTCCTTTACCCAGGGCAGGTCGGTACGGCAAAGCAGGTAACCATCATACCGGCGGATGGCGATCTGCTCCAGGATCCAGGGGTCACAGCGACCAAAAACAAATTCGCTCCACACCTTCATCACATAGAGATCGGTATCGATAAACAGGATCTTTTCCCGCCGGAGGCTCTCCCTTCCCTGCAACCCTTCATCCCTCTGCACCTCCCCCGTCAGCCGCCGGACCAATGCCGCCGCCCGCGTCTCTTCCAGCTGTACCTGTCCCCGGGCGATCGTCAGCAGATCCTCATACCGGTAGTTCATCCCATGGGCCAGCAGATATTCCCGGGCATATTCCGGCACCCAGTCCGTATGATAGTGTGCTGCCAACCCCTCGCAGAGGGTGGACTTGCCGGTCGATTCCGGTCCGATGACAACGATCTTTTTTAGCTTAAACGGCATAATTCCTGTCTTTTACCCGTCGGCCCCATTCCAGCAATCCCGACACGGCCATGACCAGCAGGATCACATAGTATACGCTGGTGAAAACATAATGTTTTATAAAATACAAGGGAATGGAGGCGACATTCGTGGCGATCCACCAATACCAGCTCTCCACCTTCTTTTTCGCCATCAGCCACATAGCCGTATAAGCCGTGGCGGAGGCAAAGGCGTCGGCCCAGGGGATGGCCAGGGGCGCAAAATCTTTTTTCAGATACGTGAGCGCAAAAAAGACCGCGAAATAAAAAGCCCCGAAAAAAGCCAGCTGCTGTCCCCATTCCCTACGCGACGAGAAGCGGATCTGCAGTACAAGGGCCTGTCCCGCATCCTTGCGCGTCCACAGGATCCAGCCATAGATATTCAGGACCGTATAATAAAAATTGACGCTGGCCTCGCCCAGCAAGGAAGATTTGAAGCTGAGATAGATATAGGCGATCGTATTGAGCAGACCGGTAGGATAGACCCAGATATTCTCGTTGCGGCTGGCCCACACGCTGATGATGCCCGCCAGCACGGCTACGAACTCCAGCCAGGAAGTGTGTTGCAGATCGGAAAAAAACTGGTGGTAGAGGTCGGTTACATTCATTCTGCTTCGGCCACGACTTCTTTTACCTCGGGGATCATACGCTTCATCATGCCTTCGATCCCGGCTTTGAGGGTGATCATGGAGGAGGGACAGCCGGAACAGGATCCTTGCAGCATCAGGTTCACCGTGCCCTCGTTATAGCTTTTGAACTGGATAGCGCCCCCATCCATTTCAACGGCAGGCTTGACATAATTCTCCAGTAATTCCTTGATACGTTTGACCACGTCGTCATCATCGGCGTCGATGGTATTTCCTTCCGACTTGACGATCACCACCTCTTCTTCATTGACGACGGGTTTGCCCTCTTCCAGGTATTCCTTCAGGAACTGGCGGATGGCGGGGATCACGTCATCCCAGTCCGTGTCGGCGGTCTTTGTCAGCGTGACAAAGTTGCTCGCTATAAAAACGCTCTTTATAAAAGGGAACCCGAACACCTCGATCGCCAGCGGAGAAGGCTTCGCAGACTCCACATCCGGGAAATCGATGCTCTTGCCGGGGTATAATAGCTTGTTGGCCACGAATTTCATCGTTTCCGGGTTGGGAGTCATTTCGGTATAGATGCTGATTACCGGGTTGCCTGTTTTGATCATAAAGACGCTATTTAATATACAAAAATAACAAATCCGGGGAACTGCTTGTTTTTAAAATCGGGAAAAACGGAAATTCAGCACATGCGCCCCAATAATCAGCGACACGGCAAAGGGCAGGAACCAGAGCTCATAGGAGGGCCAGACCTGCTTGGCCAGCAGCAGCCCCATGCCGCCGCTAAACAGCAGCCAGGGGGCCAGCCGCCGATGATGCCGGCTCCAGCCATGCCAGAGCGCCCGGGTCCCGATGAGAAAGGCCAGCCCGATCATCCCGTACTCAAAACGGGCATTGTGGATGATATTGATACCCAATACCGGCAAACTGGCGACCAGCAGGGGGAGGATCGCGCAATGGATGGCACAGGCGACCGAAGTGGCAATGCCCAGGCTATCCGCAGTAAGAAAGGAGGCTATTTTGCGGGACATTTGGCAAAAATACACAAAACGCAACAACGTTGCAAATTAATAATTAACAAACGGTCGTATCTTTACCGTTGGCGGCCCCGGTCGGAAAATTGAATTCCCTCTCGGCTAGGGGCCGGAAAAATCAAATATGATGAACAAAAAGAAAATAGCGCTCTGGTCGGGCTTCTTTATCCTCCTATTCGTAGGCTTCTATTTTGCGTTGAGCCGGTTCGTTCCGGGTTTCACGGAGGTACCGCTTCCGGTGCTTAGCTATGTACAGACCTTTTCCTTTTCCGATCAGGAAGGCAAGCTGATCACGGAAAAAGACCTGGCAGGAAAGGTCTATGTGGCGGAATATTTTTTCACCACCTGCAGGGGCATCTGTCCGAAGATGAATTCGAATATGAAAAAGATCTCCACCGACTTTGCAAAGGAACCCGACTTCCGGATCCTTTCCTATACCGTGGATCCCGAGACGGATACGGTGGCGCGGATGCGGGTTTATGCCGACTCCCTTGGCGCCGACCCGGCAAAATGGTATTTCCTCACCGGCCGGAAGGATAGTCTCTATCACCTGGCCAGGGGCAGCTATCTGCTCGACGACCCAAAGAACAACGAAACCGATATAAATGACCAGTTCATCCACACACAATTCCTCGCGCTGGTGGATAAAGCAGGAAGAGTACGAAAGATCTATGACGGTCTGAAAAAAGAGGAACTGGATGAAATGGAAAAAGACATCGATGTCCTGCTAAAAGAAAAGACCGCCACACCGCGGTTTGCCAACTCCCTTTTTAACAATAACCCGGGCTGATCGTATGAATAAAAAAACAGATGAGCTTCTGAAAAAAAACCAGCTGAGCGTCACGGCAGGACGCCGGCAGATCCTGGAATTTTTCCTCCGGCAGGAAGGCGCCTTGTCACACAACGATATCGAAAAAAAGGCCGACGGGAAGTTCGACCGGGTGACCGTTTACCGGACACTCCAGGCATTTCTCGAAAAGGGATTGATCCATAGCATCCCGACCGCGGATAATTCTATACGTTATGCGTTGTGTAAAGACGACTGTTCCGGTGGACATCACCATGACGATCATGTGCACTTCATCTGCAACACCTGTGGCAGCACCGTATGTCTCGAAGACGTGACGATACCGGCGATAAAACTTCCCGGCGGATTTGTAAAACAACAGGTAGACATGCTGGTCAGCGGTATCTGCAAAAGCTGCAACGGCTAAGGCTTTGCGGTAGGACCCCGGGGTCCTCAGGTTAATAAGGAGAAGAAGAAAGGAGCAAAAAAGAAAGCCCCGATGTAGAAACACCGGGACTTTTGGTTAAGGCTCTGATTAGTAGCTTCTTTATGTTGAGACGGAGACCGTCTGACAATTATTTTCAGGACATTTCAATCACGCTCCTTGCAAATATAGCCGTTAAAAAGCATACGAACAAGTCGTCGGAGTACTACTTTCCGGGTATTTTCTTAAAATTTTTCTACTACAATTTTCTCCATTTCCGCGCTAACAAATTCCATTAATTGTTTAATATGCTCTTTGGAAAAGTTAAACTTTAGATGCGCCGCATCGTATAATTCCGGCAGTGTGCGGGTCCCGCCAAGCGACAGTGCTGCCATATAATTACTTAACGCGTTCTGTTTGTTATCATTATACTGTTTCCATAGACCGATAGCACCCAGTTGCGCGATCCCGTACTCGATATAATAGAACGGCACTTCGAACAGGTGCAGTTGCTTCTGCCAACCATATTCACGAAATTCTCTCAGCCCTTCCCAATCCACGACTCCGGGAGAGAATTCCTCCAGGATCTCCATCCATTTCGTTTTTCTCTCTTCGAGGGTATGCGCAGGATTTTCGTAAACCCAATGCTGAAATTTATCGATCGTAGCGATCCAGGGAAAGATGGTAATGACCCTTTCAAGCTGGTGTTCACGCGCCCGTGCTAAATCGTTTTTATCATCGAAGAAAAGATCCCAGTGATCCATGCTGAACAACTCCATGGACATGCTCGCCACTTCGGCGATCTCCATGGGATAATCCTTGAAGGCGCTCAGCTTCAGCGGATGCGCGAGAAAAGAGTGAATAGCATGCCCGCCCTCATGTACCATCGTGGTGAGATCGCCCATTTGCCCCGAGGCGTTCATAAAGATAAAGGGGGCGCCGGTCTCTGCTAACGGACAGTTATAACCGCCGGGCGCTTTTCCTTTCCTGCTTTCCAGGTCGAAACGTCCCATCGTCTGCATCGTACGCAGGCAATCCCCGAAAAAAGGATTCAGCTGGTCGAAACAGGTGATCGTTTTTGCGATAAGATCCTTGCCATCGGTAAAGGGACGGAGCGGTTCCGTTCCGGCCGGTTCGGCATCACTGTCCCAGGGACGCAGTGTGTCCAGCTGTAGTTTCTTTTTCCGGTTCTCGCTGATCCTTCGAGCCAACGGAAGAACATGCTCCCTGACGGCATCATGAAAGGCGAAACAATCTTCCTTTGTATAATCGAAGCGTCCCAGCTCCTTGAATTTATAATCGCGGTAGTTCGCAAAACCGGCATTCAACGCCACCTGGTGACGCAGTGCGATAAGCTTTGAATAAAGATCGTTCAACGCCTCTTTATCCTGCAGCCTTCTTTCCTGCATCTTACGATAAACGGATTCCCGTAGAGCGCGATCAGGGTTTTCCAGGAATTTGGAAGCCTGCTGCAGCGTATATTCATTGCCGTCTACCTCCACCGTCATCTTGCCGGAGATGATGCCAAACTGCTGCGCCATGACGCTCAGCTCGGCCTGTAAAGGGATATTCTCTTCCCGGAACAGGTCGATGCTTTTCTTTACGGAACGCAGATAGCTGAAATATTCTTTTTGGTCCAGTTCTTTTGTATGCGGGTTCTCCACCAGCATGCGGTTGAGCCGGTCCGCGTACGGCTGGATCTTTGGCTGGATCTCCATGCAGAAATAGGCGAAGGCCTCTTCCAGCGCTTTGTTCTCCGTATCACAGGTCATGCGGATCTGGCGCCAGCAGGCGTCTTCGCTAACCACCGCTTCCAGTTCGCTCATATCGAGAAGCCATTTCTCCAGGGCTTCCCGGGTTCCCAACTCTCTTTTTTCCAGGTCCTGGAAATAAGGTTCCAGGCTTACCCAATCGGTAACGGCATAGGTTTCCGGTAAGAAATGCCGCTCCGGTTTCTTCAGTTCGGCTGTATACGTCATTACTAACTTTTCTTTTTTGGTGTGCTCTTCTTCGGCTTGTCCTCCTTGGCACTGGCTTTAGCCGCGGGCTTCTCCGCCTTCTTCTCCGTCTTCTTTTCGGCAGCTGCTTTTGCCGGAGCCGGTTTTGCAGCGGCTGCCTTTTTAGGCGCAGGCGCTTCTTCTTCCGCTACGGCTTTTTTCGCCTTCGGCTTTTCATTAGACTGTTTTTCGGCCGCGGGCTTCTCCGTGTGTTTCTTCTCTGCAGGTTCTTCCTCTTTTACGACGGCTTTCTTTTTTGCCGGCGCGGGCTTCTCCTCCGCCAGTTCTTCCTCCGCCGGCTCTTCGGCTTCGACCGGCTCGGACAACTTGATCTCGATCTCGTTATTCTTCAACACCACATACCACTTCACCATCTTTTTCAGATCGCTGCTGTAAACGCGATCGAAATCCAGGTCGGGGTATACCTTGCTGAAATAATTTTTCAGGGCGGCGCCGTCCTTGTCATCCGGCAGTTTCTCACTGGCAGACTCCATCGCCTTTAGTATATCCACCAGGTTTACATTCTCCCGGACCGTATAGACCTCGATACTTTCCAGGTGCGAAAAATTGTGGATCCGGCTGGATACAAAACGCGTGCTTTTATCATCCAGCGAACGAACGATGGCCCCATCGGATTTGCTGCTTAACAACTCGTACAATCCCGGTAAACCGGTAACGGCTATGATCTTGTTATATTCCATATTGATGTATTCTATAAATAATTCTGCCCCCTTTTGGGGACGTGCAAGTTAATGTTAATCGCCCATTCAGGGCCAAAAATTTTCACTGCACGGTATCTTCGCCCAAACCGTCCAAAACCTGTCCGATCGCCCTCTTCAGCGTCGGATAATCCGTATATCCCCGGGCCAGGAGATAGAATTTTGTGTCGCTCACCTGGAGAAAAACGGTCGGAAAACCCGTCACGTTCAATTGTTTTACAAGGGCAAATTCCTCATACGCCTTTTGCTTGTATTCCGGGCTATGGAGCTTCTCGTAAAACTCCTTTTCCGGGATGTCGTATTTTTCCAGCAGATGCCGGTAAGCGGCATCATCGCAAAGATCGCGCCCTTCATAATGGAGCGCATATTGCAGCTCTCCCGCAAAAAGGACCGCGCCGTCGGGATGATACTCCTTAAACACACACAACGCAATGGCCGGCTTTTCGGAGTTCGGGTACCAGTCGCTCTCTTCCGGATGGAAGATATGCCAGAGCCAGTCCTCTCCAAACCGAATGCCCGTCCGCTGTTCCACCGTCTTATAGGCGCCCTGGATATACCCCGCCATAAAGCTGATCGGCTGCGGCGTGGCCGGAAGGATCATCCCGCCGGAAAGCACCTCAAACGCCACCCGCTCCTTGTATTCTTCATAGATCTTGCGAATGACGGGACTAAAACCATAACACCACCCGCAATACGCGTCATAACAATAATAGATAGTCGGACTCATGAATAGTACATTAACAAATTTGCCGAAAACAAACGATGTCGTTTGCTTCCGGCAAATATAAAGGTATGACTAATATCTTTAATCGGGTCTCCGGCACTAGTGCCTTCCACGGCCTCCGCCGCCACCACCCGAAGGCCTTCCTCCACCGCCTGAAGGTCTTGCTCCGCCACCACCGCCCGAAGGCCGGCTGGGAGCGGCGCTGGGCCTGCTAAATCCGCCGCTGCGCGCACCCTGGAAGTTCTGCGTGCTTGTCTGACCACGGGTCCGCATCTGCTGCTGCCGGTTCAGGTTCTGGATATTCTGGTTATTCCGGGGCACCGGTCTCCACTGATTGTTCGACTGTCGCTGTTGCCATTGATTGGTGGCCTGGTTACGCTGATAGACATTGCCATTCCTGTCGGAAAAGACATTGTTCCTTCCCCCGTTAACGGCCCCCGGTCTTCCTCCCTGTACCGTGGTACCGGGACGTCCTCCATTGTTACCAAACTGTCCACCCGGACGTCCACCGGTCACACCGGGCCGGTTGTTGAAACCACGGTTGGTGATGTTCCGGTTGTCACGGGTGATCACACCGCCGCGGCCACGATAAATATTGGTCCGGTAGTTATTTACAAATACATTCCGGTTACGCGCGAAGTTGGCGCCATAAAACCCATTCGTGCGATAACGATTCCAGGCATAAGAGGGACGATAGGCATGAGGTCCCCACCATCCGCCGCCGCCCCAACCGCGTCCGCCCCAGTAGCCATGTCCGAACCCCATCCCAAAATGGAACCATCCGAAACCATAGCCAAAACCAAGGCTCCATCCACACCAGGGGTTATAGCCAAAGCCAAACCCATAGGACCAGGGACGGGGATAATAAAATCCGTCAAACCAGGGATTATAATAAAAACCCGTTCCGTAAACAACCGTCGGCCCATAGATATAGGCGTTCATATACCCCGGCGTATACCCTTCATAAACATAATCCGGCGTAACGTCGTATACATATACATACTTGGTATTGTAGAGGGGAGAGCTCGGCGGGATCTTGTCCACGTCTTCGGGCCGGGCCGTCGCCACCGTCCAGGGACCATTCGGGTTGGAAGACTCGAACCATACGCCATTGTCCACCGTATAATACATCCCGTTGTCCTCCATGACCGAAGAACCGGTATTGGTGGCATATTGCATATTCGTCCCGTCGACCGGCGCAAATTTTGGATCCCCATTATAGGTCACATCCGTGCTGGCCGTGGCGCGTTCTACCTTGGCCGTCTGCGGGATCTGCGCATCCATCACGGCTTCCCTGGCGGCTTCCGTACCGGCGACACTGGCCAGTACATTGTCCTTTGGCGAGCCTTCGGGGATCCGGGCAAAATTAGCCGGCAACGCATTGGCCGCTACATAATGCCATCCGCCCGTAAGCGAGCCGGACTCATACCATCGACCGGAGACCAGCACATAATACTTGCCCGAGCTCTGGTCCTGGAAAATATCATTGGGAGAATTACTTACATACGAAAGGTCCGTTCCGGCAATCGGGGTAAAATTGGGCTTACCATCCGACTGGATCAGTTCGGCAGGAGATGTACTGACGACAATATTACTGACGGTATTTTCCTGTGCAGCGGCAGCAGAGTCGACATAACCCGCATTGGCGCTGTTGGCGGCATCTACCGCACTTTGTACCTTCTGCAGATTTTCAGGAACATTGTTTGCCGGGTTGAAAGGACCGGTAGCGGCAGGGGCGCTATACCAATGCTTGCCGCCATAGAGATAGAACTGGCCGTCATTGTTCTTTACAATGGTGAACGGGCTGTTGACAACCACATCCAGGCCCCAGTCCTTATTGTTCTGCAGCTTGGGCTGTCCGTCGATCATCACCAGCAGGGAACTTTGGTCCGCATAGATGATCCGGGGAGCGGCCGTATTCAGGTCCTTTGACAATTTTTTCTGTTCCAGGTTCTGGTCCAGCGAGGCCAGCAGCTCATCCAGCGAAAGATCGCCGGCGGTCTGGGGCAGGTTGGTCTCCAGGGCCGTCTTCAGGCTGTTGATAAAATTATCATCGGCCTGCCCGGGAAATTTGACGTTGGGAACCTTGACCGACTGGATGATGACCCGGCGGTTATCCCGGTCTGTTTCCACATTGGCAACGGACCAGAAAGTACCAAAAACAGGATCCGCCTTGCCATTCTGCAACACAGAAATAGCCCAGCGGGACTTTAAGATATTGTCGGCAAACGATTCCGGCTGCGGCTGGTAGATCTTTATGACCGTACCATCTTCCGTGGTAAAGCTCCGGGGCCAATCCTGCACCTGTTGCTGGGAAGGAGGGGGCTCCTGCTGTTGCGCAGCCAAAGAGCCTAACAGGAAAAAGGCGCTCAGGAACGATAGAAATATAATACGAATGCTTCTCATATAGATGTGTTTATCATTTACAAATGAATAGAGCGGCAATTTTGGTGCCTGCTTAGCCCATGACCGGGCCATGAAGGTTTGACTGTTTTGGGACGGTAAAGTTTGACTGTATTTATAAAGAATATGTTAAAAAAGTCTTAATGCGCCTCCAGCCAGTTGATCCCTGATCCGACCTCCGCATTGGCCGGTACGTCCTGGGGCAGGAGCAAGGCTGTCTGCATACAACGCATTATTATTGGTTTAATTATATCTATTTCTGCTTTATGGGCGTCGAAGACCAATTCGTCATGCACCTGTAGCAACATTTTTGATTTGAACCCCTGCTGCTTGAATTCCTCATGAATTTTTATCATCGCCAGCTTGATCATATCGGCCGCCGTACCCTGGATAGGGGAATTGATGGCATTTCGTTCCGCAAAACCGCGGATGGTGAAATTGGCGGAGTTGATATCCCGTAACCAGCGTTTGCGACCCATCAGCGTTTGTACATATCCATGCTCCCGGCAAAAATTGATGGTGTCATCCATGTATTTCTGGATATTGGCGAACTGTTTCTTATAATTATCGATGATCTCCTTTGCCTCCGTCCGGCTGATCCCGAGGTTGTCGGCGAGGCCAAAAGCGCTTTGACCATAAATGATCCCGAAATTGACGCTTTTTGCCTTATAGCGCATTTCCTTTGTAACGTCCTTTTCTTCCACCCCGAATACCTTGGCCGCCGTGGCCGTGTGGATATCCTTGCCTTCCCGGAAGGCCGCGCACATGTTCGGGTCGGCACTGATCGCGGCGACGATCCGCAGCTCGATCTGGGAGTAATCGGCGGAGAGCAGCACATATTCCTCGTTGCGGGGGATAAAGGCCTTGCGGATCTCACGGCCCCGCTCCGTCCGGATCGGTATATTCTGCAGGTTCGGGTTATTGGAGCTGAGCCGTCCGGTGACCGCTACCGCCTGCGCATAGCTGGTATGCACCCGTCCCGTCCTTTTGTTGATCATCAGCGGCAACGCATCCACATAGGTCGACTTCAGCTTGGTCAGTTCCCGGAAGGCCAGGATATCGTCCACGATCTTATGTTTGCTGGCCAGCTTTAACAACACGTCTTCGCCGGTGGCATATTGGCCGGTCTTTGTCTTTTTCGCCTTGGGGTCCAGCTGGAGCTTTTCAAAAAGGACCTCTCCCAGCTGTTTTGGGGAGGCCAGGTTGAACTTCACCCCCGCCTGCTGGTATACATTCTCTTCCGCGCTGCGGGCTTCCCGGTCCAGCTCTTTGGAGTATTCCCCCAGGAAGTCCATATCCACCCTGATCCCTTCAAATTCCATATCGGTCAGCACCCTCACCAGCGGGTTCTCCACTTCATAAAATACCTTCTCCACCTCCTTTGTCTTTAGCAACGGTAAAAAAGTATGCTTCAGCTGCAGGGTGATGTCGGCATCCTCGGCCGCATAATCCTTGATCTTTTCCAGCTCCACATCCCGCATCGTCCCCTGGTTCTTGCCCTTTTTGCCGATCAGCTCTTCTATATGGACGGGCTCATAGCCCAGGTATTGGGCGCTAAGCGTATCCATGCTGCGTTTGCCATCCGGCTCGATCACATAATGGGCGAGCATGGTATCGAAAAGCGGCCCCTTTGGCTCCATCCCATACCATTTCATGATCAGCAGGTCATATTTCAGGTTCTGCCCGATCCAGACAAGGGAAGGATGCTCAAAAACGGACTGAAAACACCCCAGGACCTTCTTCGTCGCCTCCTGGTCGGCCGGGCAGGGGACATACCATCCTGTTCCCGCTTGCCAGGAAAAGCTCAGTCCTACCAGCTCGACATTGTTGGCGTCGATACCCGTCGTTTCGGTGTCGAAACAGATCTCCGTCTGTTGCAGCAACAGCGTGACCAATTCGCCGATAGCCGCCTCTCCGACGACTGCGGTATAGGTGTGGGCGCTGTTGTGGATGGTCTTGTCGACGGTAAGACCCCCGCCCCCCGCTATCGTTGCACCGGTTGTCTCCCCGGCCCCTTCTTCTCCTTCCGCAGGAGCTTCCTCTCCTCTTTCTACCGCCGCCTCCAGCCGGGTACTTTCTTCCTCCAGCCGGTTCGTTCCGGCTCCGCCCCCGTTGTTCCCCGGTCCGCCTGCCGCCCCTATTCCTGCACCGGGCCCTTTTCCCCGCGCCGCGGCCGGTTTCTCGACCGCATTTCCAAAAAGATCCCGCTGTACTCCTTCCGGCGGCACATATCCGCCGGCGCCCGTACCGCCAAACCCTTCTCCCAGGATCCGTTTGCCGATGGTCTTAAATTCCAATCCGTTGAAGATCTCATTCAGGGCCTCTTTATTCCAATCCTTCAGCTTAAAATTTTCCTCATGGAATTCCACCGGAACGCTCGTGATAATCGTCGCCAGCTTCTTACTCAGGATAGCCAGCTCTTTGCCGGCCCGTACCTTCTCCCCCAGGGCGCCTTTTATACTTTCCGCATTGGCCACGACATTCTCAAGCGTATTGTATTCGGCCAGCAGCTTAGCCGCCGTTTTTTCCCCCACCCCTTTTATACCCGGGATATTATCCACGGCATCACCCATAAGCCCCAGGATATCGATCACCTGGCTGACGTCCTTGATATTCCATTTTTCACACACCTCCTTTGGTCCCATGATTTCGACCGTGCCTCCCTGGTACCCGGGCTTGTAGATCTTTATCTTTTCCGATACCAGCTGACCATAATCCTTATCGGGCGTGACCATGTATACCTCATAACCCACGGCAGCGGCCTGCAGGCTCAGGGTGCCGATGACATCGTCGGCCTCGAAGCCATCCAGTTCCATACACGGAATATTAAAACCCTTTACGATGGCCTTGATATCGGGCAGGGCGCTGAGCAGATCCTCCGGGGCCTCCTGGCGGTTGGCCTTGTAGTCGGCAAAATCGATATGCCGTTCCGTCGGAGCATGCGTGTCAAAACAGACCGCCATATGCGAGGGATGCTGGTTGTTGATAAGGTCGACCAGGGCATTGGTGAACCCAAACTGCGCGTTGGTGTTCCGTCCCCTGGTCGTGATACGCGGACTGTTGATAAGCGCATAATACGCGCGAAAGATCAACGCCATCGCGTCGAGGAGAAAGAGTCTTTTATCCTTGTTATCCATATCAGCGAAATTAGGGAATTCACCCGTTAGTCCCCGCATCCCGGATCGCTAAAAAAATTAGTTTTACAGCCAAAATTTTTTACAAGCGTATTTGTATAAAAATTACCTTAGCAGTAGGAATAAAATCTTTTTTATGGGCCTTATTTATGCGGAGCTGGAATTGATCAACGGCGAAGACATTATACTGGCGCGTCGCCATATTATAGGAGAGGAAGAGATAAAACGGATACATGTCAATGTGTTAGTCGATACTGGCAGCATGTACATGTGCATCAATGAAAATGTACGGGAACTCTTGCAAGTACCGACGATTGCCAAAAGGAAAGGACAGTTGGCCAATGGTGAGATCGTCGAATGTGACGTCGTCGGACCGATCGAAGTACGATTCAAGAACCGCCTGTGCCATGTTGATGCAATGGTATTGCCAGGAGGAAATGAGCTTTTATTGGGAGCCATTCCTATGGAAGACCTGGATGTGATCATTCATCCCTCACGACAAGAACTGGACGTCAACCCGGAAAGCCCTGATATGGCGATGATGAAGCTTAAAAAATGTCTTCCTATGAAAAGAGCTGCCTGATCAGAACTCCTACCCCTTCATCTCCTTCAATCTCTTCTGCAACCCAAACATCTCATCGCGCAATCTCGCCGCCTCCATAAAATCAAGATCGCGGGCGGCCTTCTCCATCTCTTTCTTTATCCGTCCGATCGCCTTCTCCACCTGCGGGATCGTCTGGTATACCTCCTGGTCTTCGGCAGCGACCGTTACCAGCTCCTCATCGGCGGCGCGGGCATAGGGATTGGCGGGATCAAAACCTTTGATGTCCAGTACCGAGGTCTGGGCAAAGACCTGTTCTTTTGATTTGATGACGGTCCGGGGCGTGATCCCATGCTCTATATTATATGCGATCTGTTTTTCCCGGCGGCGCAGGGTCTCATCGATGGTCCGCTGCATGCTCTCGGTCATGATATCGGCATAGAAGATGACGAGCCCATCCACATTTCGTGCGGCACGGCCCGCCGTCTGCGTCAGGGATTTTTCGTTGCGCAGAAAACCCTCCTTATCCGCATCGAGGATGGCCACCAGCGAAACCTCCGGAAGATCGAGCCCTTCCCGGAGGAGGTTCACGCCTACCAGTACATCGATCTCGCCCAGCCGCAGCTGCCGGAGGATCTCCACCCGCTCCAGGGTGTCTACCTCACTATGGATATATTTTGATTTGATGTCGATCCGGTGCAGGTATTTGTCCATCTCCTCCGCCATCCGTTTGGTCAGCGTCGTGACCAGCACGCGGTCTCCCTTTTTTATCCGTTTGTCGATCTCGTCCAGCAGGTCGTCGATCTGGTTGGCGCTTGGCCGGATCTCGATAGGAGGGTCCAGCAGACCCGTGGGACGAACGACCTGTTCCACTACCACACCGCCCGTTTTCTCCAGCTCATAATCGCCGGGCGTCGCGCTGACAAAGATCGTCTGATCCGTCATCGACTCGAACTCATGGAAGTTCAGCGGGCGGTTATCCAGTGCGCTGGGAAGACGGAACCCATAGTCCACCAGCACGAGCTTGCGGCTCCGGTCCCCTCCATACATGCCGCTGATCTGCGGAACGGTCTGATGACTCTCATCCAGCACACAAAGAAAATCTTTTGGGAAATAGTCCAGCAGACAGAAGGGACGGGTGCCCGGGTGCCGCCGGTCAAAAAAGCGGGAATAGTTCTCCACCCCATTGCAATACCCCAGCTCCCGGATCATCTCCACGTCATAATTCACGCGCTCGCCAAGCCGCTGTGCCTCGATATATTTGCCGACATTCTTAAAATAGGTCACCTGTGCCGCCAGTTCATCCTGGATCTCATAAAGCACCTGCTGCATGATGTCTTTCGGCGCCAGGTAGAGATTGGCCGGGAAGATCGCCGCATCTTCCAACGCCCCGATCCGTTTGCCCGACTGGATGTCAAAACTTTCGATACTGTCGATCTCGTCCCCGAAAAAACTGATGCGGTAGCCATAATCCACATAAGGCAGGTTGATGTCCACGGTATCGCCCCTTACCCGGAAATTGGCCCGGGCGAATTCGATCTCACTGCGTTTGTACAGCGAGTTGACCAGCGAATGAAGAAACCCCTGCCGGGAGATGACCTGTCCCTTCCGGATACGGATGATCCCGTTCTCAAATTCCGCCGGGTTACCGATACCATAGATACAGCTGACAGAGGCGACGACGATGATGTCCCGCCGGCCGCTCAGCAATTGCGTGGTGGCCTGCAAACGTAGCTTCTCCAGCTCTTCGTTGATGGAAAGGTCCTTTTCGATATAGGTATTACTGACGGGCATATAGGCTTCCGGCTGGTAATAGTCATAGTACGAAACAAAATAACCGACGGCATTATCCGGGAAGAATTGCCTGAACTCTCCATAGAGCTGTGCAACCAGCGTTTTGTTATGGGTGAGCACCAGCGTAGGCCGCTGCACGTTCTGGATCACGTTGGCGATGGTGAATGTTTTTCCCGACCCGGTGACGCCCAGCAACGTCTGGTATTGCTCCCCCTGCAGAAGACCTTCTGTCAGCTGACGGATGGCTTCCGGCTGGTCTCCGGCCGGCTCGTATGATGAGTGTATCTTGAATGGCATGAATAAAATTTTCGGAACGTACAAAGGTAACCATTATTTCTTCTTCAGCGCCTTCTTAAACGGGTCCCAGCTGATCTTCAGCTTTCCGTCGTCGCCTCTGCGGGCCCGGAGACGGATGCTCAAGCCACCCTTGCCGTCATTACCCTTATTCGGGGGCGGAAGATCCGGGTTGCGGTCCTTTTTCAGGTTGCTCAGGGGTACCTGCAAACTGAGATCCGGCCCGGTCTTCAGGTCGTAGGCCCCTTCCACAAAAACAGTCAGCGCCGTCGATTGGATCTCCATGCGATGAATGGTAATTGTCGTGGTGTCGAGGTCCAGCTGACTGCCGAGATCCGCAAAACGGATCGCGGACAGGTCCCTTTTCTTCAGGACCGTCTCATGGACCTTTTCCATCGGCTCAAAATCCAGCAGCTGTCCGTCATGGATGCTGAAATCCACGGTGCCCTTCAGACTGTTGGGCGCCATCTCCGCCTTATTGGTCAATCGGCCGGTCATCTTGATATCGGCGGTCAGATTCCCCTTCAGGTTCTTGCTTAAAAGAGCCTGTTGGCCGAAGTTGTCGAACGCCGTAAACAACCTGGGCAGATCGACCTGCTCCAGATGCGAATCCAGGGTGAGGGGGCTTGAGCCATCTCCGTCATTCCGGCTCAGGCTGGCCCGGAGCCGGAGCGATCCGCTGCCCTGCTCTACATCCATATTTGTCAGCCGGATCGCCTGTGCATTGAACAGGAGATCGGCTTTCGCATGGGCGCCGGTGAAATTCTTATACCGGAGATCGGCGGCCTCCAGCCGTAAATGAACATCCCCTTCTTTGAGGAACCGGTCTATCCGGGCGAATACCGCACCAAAGACCACCGTATTGCCTTTCTTTGTACCCCCCTCTTTCGAACCGCCCCCCGCCCCAGAACCACTCTCCGCCCGCCCCGCCAGCGCGGAAAAATCCCGCAGGTCGAGATGGGGAGAAGTAAGGCTCAGGTCCATAGATACATCCTGCGCATTGCGGTCGAGAAGAGTGGCGAGATTTTTGGCGACGCCCTTTATCCGGATCTTTGTGCTGCCCAGTTGCCCTTCAAGATGATCGATCACCAGGTCCTGCTCCTTAAAAACGAGTTTTCCCTTCCCGTTCGTCAGCAGCAGTTGGTAGGGCAGATACTTCACGGCGGCAGAGTCCAGGTCGAGAGAACCCCTGACGGTCGTGGCGGCGGAATCGTTCTCCGACAACGGTCCTTTGTAGAAAAGGTTGGCCGAACAGCTGCCTTTCTGGAATTGCAGGGTCTGGCTGCCGGAAAGATCGTTCAGCCGGGCCAGGTCGCAATGCGCATGCACATCGCAGGCGAGGAAAGGGTGTTTCAGGTTGACGATGGTCAGCGTGTCGCTTCGCAGGCCGATGGACTCCTTTTCGCCGGAAAAGGTAAGGAGACGGATACCCGAATTTTCATCTTCCCGTTTCTGCCCGTGTACCCATTCGTTTGTAAAGCTGCCACGGAACGACACATTATCGAACCGGCCGGCCGGCGTCTGGACGTTTCCCTTGTCCAGGTTCATCTTTATGCTGATCAGGGGGGTATGGTCATCCGCCGACCCCGCATCGAGCAGCGCCTGTGCGGTAACAGGAGTGGAGAGATCGAATTGGTCCAGCTTCTGCTGAAGATTGGGCGTCAGCAGGGCCGCGAGGTCCCGGAAACGTATATTCGACGTTTCTATGCTCAGACTAAAAGGGTCCGGTGAGATCGACGGAAAAAAACGCCCCGTAAAAACAAACGGATGCCCGTCTATCGACAGCCTCGCCTGGCGGAATTGCAGGATCTTGCTCCCCGTATTGTATTGAAGGCTAAAACGACCGGACAGCGACTTGTCCTTTACAAAACTGCCCTTCTCCGTATTGAAGGCAAGACTGTTCACCCGAAGCTCACCCGCGTCTACGGTAAGAAAAAGCGTTCTGTTATCCTTTCGGATAGCACAGTCCAGCCGGCGGATATCGATGTCGAATAGCTTGTGCTTGTCCTGTTTTTCCTCTACCCATTTTACATCGGAAAGCACGATATCCGGCGGTTCGTCACCCTTCCCCGCAGCAGCCTTGTCCTCGCCGGGGGCTGGACGTTCGCGCAGCAGGTATTTATTGGTATAGCCCGTCGTGTCGGTGTAGAAATAGACCGTGCCGTGTTCGAGAAAGACCTTCCCTATACGCACTTTTCCGGCCAGCAGGCTGCGGAACAGCGAAAGACTGATATCCAGGCCCTCTGCATTCAACAGGTCATGACGATGCTGTTGCCAGAGGCTGTCCCGCAGGGAGATCTTCGACAGGTGAAGGGTGATCGAAGGAAAATGACGAAAAAGCGAAAGGTCCCAATCCCCGATCCGCAGATCCCCGCCGATCCGGTTCTTTACCTCCGTCCGCGCCTTTTGAAGGATCGAGTCCTTCTTTACGGAGATATAGATGGCCAGGGCCCCCCATGCCAGCAATAGCAGACAAATGATGCCTGCGGCTATACGCGCCGTATATCGTATTAGTTTCCTCAAGTTAGTGTCATTACCCGCCGGCGGCCCCTGCCGGCGGCTATGGCCGGATCCCGTCCAGGTAATCCGAGAACTTCTTCAGCACGGCTGCGTCGATCCCGATCTGCTCCTGGGCTTCTTTCCAGTTCCGTTGTTCCATCGCCTCACGAATACCAGGTAACGTCTTTACCCCATAGCCCGTATAAAAGCCGGGGGCATAGATCGCATGCCGGTACCAGGGGCGGCGGGGAAGCCCGTTATCCGATAGCAATTGTTGTTCCGCCCTATACAGGGCCTGGTTAACGGCATCCTGCCGTCCATCGGCCGGATGGGCCTTTGCCAGGGTGTCCGCCAGCCGGTTTGCTGCCTTTTCCAATGCGCCGAGGGCATTCTGGAGAGGGGAGAAGTCCAGGTAAGGCACTTCGTCCTTTGCCGGGGGTGGGAACAGCGTTCTTGTCGGGTCTTTTGCATAGCCATAATCGTTCTCCTTCAACAGCTGATTTCCCAGCTGGGTAGCTTCCCGCATCTGGTCGAGCTGGGTCATAAGCTCGGTAGCATATCCATTGACGGTCCTATAAAACGACCGGAAATCAAAAGGCAGCAGCCCGGCATCGGCCATCCGAAGCGCCGTGCGTCCCGCCGTCTGGGCCAGCGTCACGCCATAACGCGACTCCGGGTCCTTGAACCGGTGGTAATCGTCATAGGAGTCATAGATGGAATGATATTCACCACCGGGAGACTCCCCGCCAAAGCCGATATTAAACGAGGGGATGCCGACATGCTGCAAAAAGGGGGAGAAATCCGATCCCGATCCCAGGGCGCCCAGCGCAAAAGACTTACGCTGAAAAAGCTCCTTCCGGAGCCGCCCGCCCTCTGCCGCCGCCACCAGGTCCCGGGATTTTTTCCGATCGGCAATGCTGATATGCGTTTCCGGATCGGTGACGTCCCTGGCTACTTCGTTCATAAAAGGCTCGAGGGCATGCGAACCCTCGACACCCAGGAAGCCCCGGCCATTCTCATCCGAATTGATATAGACGACGGCTTTCTGCCGCAGCTCGGCGGCATGATATTCCACCCATTCCGTAGAACCCAGCAGACCGGGCTCTTCCCCGTCCCAGGCGCAATACACCAGGGTGCGACGGGGTTTCCATCCCGTTTTTACAAGCTCGCTGACCGCATGGGCCTCTTCCAATAAGGCAGCCTGCCCGCTGATGGGGTCGCTGGCCCCATTGACCCACCCGTCATGGTGATTACCCCGGATCACCCATTCGTCGGGGTATTGACTGCCGGGCAATTTGGCAATGACGTCATTGATGGGCTTGATATCCCAGTTGAAGGCCAGTTTCAGATGTACCACCGCCTTGCCGGGGCCTATATGATAGGTAAAGGGGAGGGCGCCTCTCCATTCTTCCGGCGCAACCGGCCCTTCGAGGGCTCGAAGCAGGGGTTCCGCATCGTGATAGCTGATGGGCAGGACGGGGATCTTCAGTATCGTGGTAACGTCTTTGCGATCCAGCCGTTTGGCGTCTTTGGTGGCGCCGATCCCCGGGGTCAGCGGATCGCCGGGGTAGATGGGCATGTCCATGACGGATCCTCTCTGGACGCCGTATTCGTTCTTAAACGCGCCCTTGGGATAGACATCACCCTGGTAATACCCATCGTCTTTCGGATCGGAATAGATAATACAGCCGATGGCGCCGTGCTCCTGCGCCACTTTTGGCTTGATGCCGCGCCAGGACCGACCGTATTTGGCAATAACGATCTTTCCCTTTACGTCGATCCCCATCCGGGCCAGCCGGTCATAGTCTTCGGGTATGCCATAGTTGACAAAGACCAGGCTGCCCGTTACGTCTCCGTCGGGGGAGAAGCAGTTATAGGTAGGCAGCTGTTCCTTTGTCTGGCCCGAAGTGGCGTCTTCCTTTAAGACGACCTCCGTCAGCCCGGCCTTATAAGCGGTAGGCGCCGTCATTTCCAGCAGCCGTTCCTTTGGGGTGGGGAAGAGGACATAAAAGGTCTCCATCTGCACGTCGTATCCCCAACTTTTGAATTTATTATAGATATAGTCGGCGACGGCTTTGCCTCCGGGTGAGCCCACATGATGGGGATGGGAGGACATCGTCTTGATGGCGCTGTCGATTTCCGGGGCGGACAGATAGCTGTCAAATTTCGTTTCCAGTCCGATCTCTTGTCGGGCGTCCGCTTCGGTGAAGCCGGACAGAGGGGTCTTTGACTGCGACCAGCCAATGGAAGCCGCCAGCAGCAGGCCGGCGGTCAGGAAGTGTTTTCTCATCGATGATTGTTTGGATAAATATAATCTATTTGTGAAGTCGTTTTATATACTGGCTATAATCCGGGGTCCTGCTCTCATAATCCTGCACCATCAGCGGCGAGGTGAGGAGAAAGTCGGCGGTCGCACGGTCACAGGCAAACGGAATGTTCCAGACCACGCCCAGCCGGAGAAGGGCCTTGATGTCCGGGTCATGGGGCTGGGCCTCCATGGGGTCCCAGAAAAAGATGAGCACATCGATCCTCCCTTCGGCTATGCTGGCGCCGATCTGCTGGTCGCCGCCCAGCGGACCGCTGAGGAACTTAGTGATGGGTTGGCCCAAAGCCGCTTCCAGCAAGGTCCCTGTCGTCCCCGTCCCATACAGACGGTGATGGGCAAGGGCCGTCTTATTATAGATGGCCCATTCGATCAGCTCGCTCTTTTTGTTGTCATGTGCGACAAGGGCAATGCGTTTGGAGCCGCTCATTTTTCTGATAAAAGGGTGCATAAGGAGTAGTTTGGCTTATAGTTTTGCGAGCCTGCGGCTTGCGGTGGCAAGGTAATCCGGTTTTAAGAAGATTATAACATCTCATGTAAAATTTATCAAAAGCGGCAACGTTTTTTCTCCCGGCATGGAATTTGTTAAGTGATTGCTCCTCCCGATGATCCTGGTCATGCGTTGATTATTGTTCTGGCTATGAAGAAAATATTTTGGCTTACCTCACTAACGGTAGCCTGTTGGGGTGTCCTCCGGGCACAACAACCGGAAGCGCCGGATTCTTCTACCAACCTCCAAAAAGAGGATGGCAGCGCCTCCCTGTTTGTAAATTTTTCCGCCGTAGTAAAAGAGTCGAATAAAGTGCTCCTGCAATGGGATGTGGACAGTGCGATGGAAGGCGATTATTTTGTTATAGAAAGAGGAGTGGATGGATCGCATTATGAGACGATCGGCGTTTTACGGAGGGTCGGAAATCTGGCGCATTATGAGCTGACGGATCTGGCGCCTCCAAACGGCAGCGATTTTTACCGGATCAAATATACCGGACAGACGGGACAAACACTTTATTCAAAAGTCCAGCAACTGAGCACATCGGGTGAGATCGATTTCAAGTTTTATCCCAACCCGGTCGATAAGCTATTTATTATCCGGACCGCACACACCATCGACATCCAAATCGTCGATGCAACCGGTGCCACCCGGTTAAGCAAACGGTTACAACCGGGGATACAGGTTGTCAATATTTCCACACTGGAAAGAGGGGTCTACATTTTACGAGTTGCTGATAAAGAGAGCAATAGGACCGTTTCCAACCAACTTCTAAAAAATTAAAAAGGGCTTAAAAAAGAAATAACCACAAAATGGTATTGCAGATTTGATTTGAATCCTCTACCTTTATCTTGGTTTTTCATAGGATATTGGATTTTAAAACGGGGTTGAATTTCTATTCAGACCCCTTTTTTATTTTATACCCCTTATGACGGCCCCGCGAACGCGGAATAGCTGCATAAACAAATGATAAAAACCTGTTAAAATAAATACGGCCCCGATAGACATCGGGGCCGTTATACTTACTAACCCAATTAAATTTTTTCCAGAAAGATCTTCAGATTAAGATCTTCAGATTAAGATCCTCAGCTTGCCTGCATCTCTTTTACTTTTTCCCGGATCTTATTTTCAATCTCCGTTGCCAGCTCGGGATTATCATGTAATAATTGTTTGACGGTATCACGACCCTGTCCCAGCTTATCGGTGCCATAGCTAAACCAGCTGCCGCTTTTTGCGACAACACCCAACTCTACACCCATGTCTACGATCTCACCCATCTTCGAAATGCCTTCGCCAAAAACGATATCGAACTCCGTCGCCCGGAAAGGAGGCGCCACTTTATTCTTTACCACTTTTACTTTTATCCGGTTACCCACCGCTTCATCCCCATCCTTGATCTGCGCCATGCGACGGATATCCAGACGGACGGACGCATAGAACTTAAGGGCATTACCACCGGTGGTCGTCTCCGGATTGCCAAACATGACCCCGATCTTCTCCCGCAGCTGGTTGATAAAAATACAAATGGTATTGGTCTTGCTGATGGTGCCGGTGAGCTTCCGCAGGGCCTGGGACATCAGACGCGCCTGGAGACCCATCTTGCTGTCACCCATTTCACCTTCCAGTTCCCCTTTGGGGACCAGGGCCGCTACGGAGTCGATGACCACTACGTCGAGCGCGCCGGAAAGGATCAGCCTGTCGGCGATCTCCAGGGCCTGTTCGCCATAGTCCGGCTGTGAGATCAGCAGGTTGTCGATATCCACGCCCAGCTTTTGGGCATAGGCGCTATCAAAAGCATGTTCCGCATCGATGATGGCGCACATGCCGCCTTTTTTCTGCGCTTCGGCAATGATGTGGGTCGCGAGCGTCGTCTTACCCGAAGACTCGGGTCCATAGATCTCGACCACTCTTCCTTTCGGCAGGCCCCCTACGCCCAGCGCCATATCCAGCCCGATCGAGCCGGTGGAAATGACCTCCATGGCGTCCTGGTTCCTCTCATTCATCATCATCACACTCCCCTTCCCGAAGTCTTTATCTATTTTGTCCATCGTCAGCTTTAAAGCCTTGAGTTTTTCTGCGTTTGACATAAACGTGATTTTTTTGTTTTTCCAAAATTATTGATTGCGTAAAGCTAGGATAAATATTTTATACACACTAATAAATTTAGCATGTGATAACTAATTTTTTTGGGCAACAAACGTTCGCCTGCCCGCATTTTTTCCCCGTCCCCCAAAAATCATCTTTGCCCGGGCAACCGGATCTTCGTAAACTGCATTTATGGGAATGGGGATGGACCTATCGGAACAGATACAGGATGCCCGCCAGGGGAATGCCGCCGCGCAAAAATACCTTTTTGAGCGGCTGTCAGATCCTATGATGGCCCTCTGCTGCCGGTATGTAAAAAGCAGGGAAGACGCCGAAGAGATCCTGCTGGACGGTTTTTACCGGTTCTTCACCCACCTGGCCTCCTTCAAATACCAGGGCGAAGCCGCCCTCTATGCCTGGATCAAACGGATCATGGTCAACGAATGCCTGATGTTCCTCCGCCGCCAGCATTCCTTTTCCATGCTGACCGAAGAAGCAGCGGAAGAGATCCCGCATGCGGACGAGATCATAGCTCAATTGTCCGCCGGGGAGATCTTTGCCCTGATCGTCCAGTTGCCGGTCGGTTATCGGACGGTCTTTAACCTCCATATCATAGAAGGTATGGAACATAAGGAGATCGCGGAGGCGCTGGGCATCGCGGAAGGGACTTCCAAGTCCCAGCTGAGCAAGGCGAAACTATTATTACAAAAAATGCTATCGCAAAAGGGAATACAGTATGTCAAACGAAAAAGCCGATGAATTTCTCTCCTGGCGGACAAAGCTGACACCGCCGGAGGCACTCCCCGAACAGGGATTGGACAACCCGGAAGCGGTATGGCAACAATTATACGCGCGTCTGGACAAAAGACCCCGCCGTCGTTTTTTGTACGGGTACAGGCTCGCCGCCGCCTGTCTGCTGCTGGCGCTGATACCTGCCGCCCTGCTTTTCCGCGGTCGGACTTCAGACCCCCGGACCTCCGCCCGCCAGACCTCAGACTTCCGGACCGACCAAACGTCTTTACCCCCTGCCGGCTCCCCCGCCGGTGATCCCGTTGCCGGACTCCCCCCTGCCGGCGGCTCTCCTGCCGACCCCCGGTCTGCCGCTCCCCCAACCGCGGGCGTGCCCTTTCCCGCCGAGACATCCCTCCCCATTGCCTCCAACCCCACCGGCAAAACACCCGCGACCCGGTCCATACCCCGCCCGTCCCGCACCCTCCCCGCGTCAGTAGCCGGGATCCCGCTTACCCCCCCGCCCGCTACATCCAATATCCTTACCACACCGGATCTGCCGACATCCTCCGTCCAGCCCCCGCAGCTGGCGCAAAGACCCCCGGCCCGGCGAATACTAAAGGCTGTATCCATCAACGAGCTCGATAACCCCACGGCGACGGAACCTACCCTGGTTCTTAGACGCCCACCCGCCCCTTTTAGGATCCGTCTTCAGTCCGAAAAGGGCCTTACCCGCGAGGCATCGGCCGACCGGGCGCCCGACCCCCAATTCCTTCAACTAAAAATTCCTTTACAAAACCCATAAAGCATGAAAAAGATCAGTTGGCTGATGCTGGCCCTCCTCAGCATCACAGGATCCCTCTGCGCCCAGGATACCGGTAAAAAGAAACCCGTACCCGATCCATTCGAACTACCCTCTTATAGTATCCAGGAGGTCTTCCGGTTCGACCTGCAAAAGAACAACCAGCTTTCCCTGCAGCTGGGGGATATGCAGGATCTGAAACATTGGAGTAATATGGATTCCGTTTTACAGGTGTTCCTCGGCGATATGAAGGCCTTCCGGGATTCGCTCGCGGATCCGGCCACGACCAAACGCATCGATTATGTCATCGACCTCGCCGGCCGGAAAAAGATCCGCATCCGGCAAACCAGGCTCCCCGAAGCTACCTTCCTGCTCGATAAAGGGGAACCCGCCCTGCTAAAGCTGGAACAGGATACGATCAATATACTGGCAATACACTCTTCGCCCGAAGGGACCCGGTATGACCGCCTCATTTTCCTTATCAATCAATACGACGACCTGGAAAGCTTCCTGGGTAAAGACCTGAACGGCAAGATGGCATTGCTCCAACAAAATATCGACGGGTATTATGTCGGAAAGAACTGGACGCACCGGAACCGTGCCTTCTATATGAATGCCGACCCCTCGATCACAAAAGTGCAACCGGAACCGCTCAGCCTTGGAAAGATTAGCGGGAACACGCTGGAGATCGACGCCGGCGCCCACGTGACCGCACAGAATTATAAAAATTACTTTATCCCCTCCTTTGCGCTCCAAATGCGCGTGGCTGTCAAAATAGGCAGCAACCAGCACTCATTGAGGGCCAGCTGGGAACCCCTCTTCTCTTTCCCCTCCGACGCACAAGGGCACACGCAGACCATCCACAATGATTTTCTAACCTTCTCCTATATGTATAGAAAGATCAAAGACGGAGCAACGGCACTGTTCGACGATAACAACGGCATCCACGCGGCCCTTTCATTCGGCTATCTTGTCAACCGGCAAGGCGATCTCTTCCCGAAACATAGCTATCGGTTCAGCGCCGCACAGTTCAATCTGGTGCACGGGAACGTCATCCTGGAACCCTGTATTTATTTCCATGATTTCCTCCGCGAAGTGACGCCGGGGATCCGGATCAGCGTAGGTGGTTTTCTTTTTTAAGCACGAAGAACGATCGAAGAACAGAGCGTAATTGTCTTATCGCGGAACAATTTTCAAAAAAAATGTATAGGGGTCGCCATGGCCCCTTTTCTTTTGCATTACAGGTATCAAACGCGCATAAATACCTCATTAACCGCGTTTTTGGCATTAAATATGCCTTATTTTAATCTTCAACAAATTAGCTTTTTTAGTTTGTTGAACTATCTTTGACATTATTCTTCTCCGATCGCATGACCATAAGCGCGGAAAGGATAATTTATTTTTTAAAAAAATGATATTACTATGAAGCTTAAACAAACACTGTTTTTCGCAGCTTTTTCTCTGTTCCTATTCTCATGCGTAAGTTCAAAAAAATTCAAGGCCGCACAGGCAAAGATCGATTCCTTAACCGCTGCCAATGCTAAGCTGGCAGGTGACCTCAAGAATTGTAACGACCTCACCGCAAACGATGCTAACCAGAGAACGGCTCTCCAGAACCAGATCGACGCGCTGAACAAGCAGATCGATTTCCTCAAGCAAAACCACGACGCTACCCTCAAACAACTACAGGATCTTTCTGTCATTTCCGGCTCACAGGCAGAAAGCATCAAAAAATCTTTGGATAATATAGGCAGCAAAGATGCCTATATTCAAAATCTTCAGGCCGCACTGGCACACAAGGACTCCCTTAACATGGCCCTGGTCATGAACCTGAAAGGCGCTATCGGCAACATGGATGACAAAGACATCAACATCAAGGTCGACAAGGGCGTTGTCTACATCGATATCTCCGACAAGCTGCTCTTCAAGAGCGGTAGCTGGGACGTCAACGATGCCGCAAAGACGGTTCTTGGCAAAGTCGCCATGGTCCTGAAAGCACAACCCGACATCGAGTTCATGGTGGAAGGTCATACCGACAACAAGCCGTATAACCACCCCGGTCAGCTGAAGGATAACTGGGACCTGAGCGTGAAACGCGCTACTTCCGTCGTCCGGATCCTGCAAGGCCAATATGGTCTGGACCCCGCTCATATCACCGCCGCAGGTCGTGGCGAATATGTGCCGGTCACTGCCAACGATACCGAAGAAGGACGTGCCGCCAACCGCCGCACCCGAATCGTGATCCTGCCGCAGCTGGATCAGTTCTTCAAGCTCCTCGAAAAGAAATAATACTTAGTATCTGACAATAAAAAAGTAAAAAAGCGATCCGCCGTACGGCGGATCGCTTTTTTAACGTTAAGGTGACGGAATGTGGAAGAAACTTACCTGCCTGGTAGTAGTTGGGGCTATTGCCTTGTCCTGTTTTGCCGATAGGAACAGGGACCCCGTTGTGCAAAAAGGCGTCCTGGACCTTCGCCAACAGGATCTCTTTAATAAGTCGTTGACAATGAATGGCCAATGGGGGTTTTTCTGGAACCGGCTCCTTTCCCCGGACAGCTTCCCCCAACCCGGCGCCGCCTATGTCCCCTTCCCTGTTTTATGGAAAGACCTTCATCCCAACGGGCAGGACCTTCCCTCCCGCGGCTTTGCTACCTACACGCTTACCATCCTTCTGCCACATAAAAGACCCCGCATCGGCCTGGAAGTTCCCGATGTATATTGCGCCTATAAGCTATATGTCAATGGGGCGGTACAGGCACAGAACGGCGAGCCGGCTACGACGGCGGAAAAAGCCACCCCCTTCTGGGCTACCCGGACGATCGCGCTTCCCTCCGGCGAACGGGACACCCTGGAGGTCGTTCTCCAGATCGCCAACTTCTGGCACGCCAAAGGAGGCCCCTACAAGGAAATCCTTATCGGGGACAAGGACGAGCTTTTTCTGAAAAAGAACCGCGATGCCGCCTATGACCTGGTACTGGCCGGCTGTATGTTTATGGGAGGGCTGTTCTTCCTGGGTCTGTTCGTCTTTGGCCGCCATGATAAGACGACGCTTTATTTCTCCCTGTTCTGTATCCTCTACAGCTACCGGATGGTAGGGACCGACGCCTATGTGCTGCACACCCTGTTTTCCAACCTGAGCTGGTGGGTCACGATCCGGATAGAATATATCACCCTGTCGATGGGCGCGGTCCTGTTCTGCAGCTACACGAAACACCTGTTCCCGGATGACACCCATCCGCTGGTCATGAATGGCATGATCTGGTTCTGCCTGCTGTTCACCGCTATCAATGTCTTTACCCCCCCGATCATCTTTACGGGATTATTGAATGTCTTCCTCGTAGCCATGTTCCTCTGTATCGGCTATGCATTGTTTGTCGTCAACCTCCGCGCCGCCAGGAATAAGAGAAGCGGCTCCTTCTACGCCCTGCTCAGCACGGTGGTCATGCTGCTGATCCTGCTGCTCTCCAACCTGCACTATTTCGGCGTGATCCCGGCCCTGAAGCTGATCGTGTTTACGGGATACCTCGCCTTTTTCTTCCTGCAATCCCTTTCTCTTTCGCACCGGTTCGCCGACACCTTCCGAAAGGCCACCCTGCAGGCGCAGCAAGGACTAAAAACGAAATCGGAATTTCTCTCCACGATGTCCCACGAGATCCGGACCCCGCTCAACGCCGTCATCGGGATGACCCACCTGCTGCTGCGCAGCGACCCGCGCGCCGACCAGAAAGAAGACCTGGGCGTACTTCTTTTCTCCGCCAATAACCTGTTATCTATCGTAAATAATATCCTCGATTATAATAAGATCGAAGAAGGCAAGATCGGCTTCGAGCAGATCCCGATGGACCTTGCCGCCATCGCGAGGAATATCGTTGCCGGGCTAAAGAACGCCGCGCAGGAGAAAGGCTTCGACCTGTTACTGGAAGTAGACCCGCTTCTTGATAAAAAGCTTATCGGCGACCCCACCCGTACCAGCCAGGTGATCACCAACCTGGTCCACAACGCCATAAAATTTACAAAGGAAGGATTTGTTCGGCTATCCATCACGGTGGACTCCATCCGGGATGCTACCGCCACTCTTACTATAAAGGTGGCCGATACCGGTATCGGCATCGCCCCGGAAAAACAAACGATGATCTTCGACCGGTTCACCCAGGCGGACTCTTCCACCTCCCGCAGCTATGGCGGCACCGGGCTGGGGCTGGCTATTACCAAACGTATCCTGGAACTCCAGGGAGTGGTCCTGCAATTAAGAAGCGTACCGGATAAAGGGTCCCAGTTCTTTTTTACACAGACCTATGCGATCAGCAAGGACGGGGTCGGCGAAAATGCCGATCTGCTGCACACGGGCAACCGCCGGGAGCTTTTGCAGGGCATCTCTATCCTGCTGGTGGAAGACAACCCCCTCAATGTGCTCGTGGCACAAACGATGCTGGAGAACAGCGGGGCCAGCGTCGATGTGGCCGGCAATGGGGTAGAGGCGCTGGAAAGGCTGGATGCACGACGCCACCAGCTCGTGCTGATGGACCTGCACATGCCGGTAATGGATGGATACCAGGCGACCATCCTGCTCCGGAAAAGAGGAGAGAAGCTGCCCATCATCGCCCTGACGGCGAGCACGCCAAAAGAAGTAGAAAGCGAGGCCTTTGCGGCCGGCCTCGATGATGTTGTCGTAAAACCCTTCGACCCCGACGATCTCTTCCGGGTCATTCTGCAATATATACGCGAGTAAGTGTCTTTACCTGCCGGAGGCTCCCCTGCCGGAGGCTCCCGGCTTAGCTCTTTGGCGAACCCGCCGCCGGATCATCATGATGCCCCGTCACCTTATCCCACAACCCTTTGGCCTTACCGGCAAGCTCCTGTATCTTTTCTTCCGCCTCATCCAGCTTCTCTGATGCCTGGTCCTTTAGATGCTGCAGCTTTTCCTTGTTCTCCTCCGTGTTTACCTTATCCCAGGCTTCCCCGGCTTTTTGTTTCAGCGAATCCGTCAATTCTCCTGCCTTTTCTTTTAACTCTCCGAGCTTTTCGGTGGCTTGGTCCTTTAAGGCATTGGCCTTATCGGTGAAAGATTGGTTCGTTTCAGACATAAAAAATAATTTTAAAGTGTACTCGAATATAACCCCTTTTTTCAGGCGGCGATCCTTTTGTGGAACTTTCCGGGCCGCCAACCCAACATCTTACCGGCGAAACCGAGCTTCCTCCAGGTCCAGCTCATACTCCTTATTCCGTAACAGCTCGTCCGGGTACTCGTTGTCCCGGCGCATATAGGAGAGCTCCTGCCGCTGGACCTTTACCAGTTCCAGCAATAATTTACGATAACGCGGTAAAAAAGCAGGAACGACCTCCTTTCCGTCCTGATGCTTTTCCAGCTTCTGGTGGGTGATCTCGATCATCCGCTCATATCTTGCCTTCAGCCGGGTAAACGCTTCGATCGTGGCCGCCTCCTGGCCATATTCCGCAGTGATATGATCCAGGACCACCCCCGCCAGCCGCAGCCGGATGGAGAGCTGCTGGTCCTCTTCATTGTCTGTTACCTCGAGCCGCAGCCACCGGATGACAAAGGGCAGGCTCAGTCCCTGCAGGACCAGGGTGATCAGGATGATGATAAAGGTGATAAAGAGGATAAGGTTCCGATGGGGAAAGGTGGCTCCGCCCGTCAGGGTCAGCGGGATCGCCAGCGCCGATGCCAGCGATACCACGCCGCGCATACCGCTCCATCCGATCAGGAAAATGCTTTTTACCCCGGGATTGACCTCCCTTTTCCGGATCCGTGCGCTGCACATCCGTGGCAGAAAGGCGGCGGGAAAGACCCAGACCAGCCGTACGATGATCGCGATCATGCTGATGATGACCCCATACAGGATCGCCGACTGCAGCGAATATTCGCCCAGGCCCCGGATGACAAAGGGCAGCTGCAGACCGATCAGGATAAACACCACCCCATTCAACAGGAAGATCAGGACATTCCAGACGCTGGTGGTTTGAAGCCGGGAGCTATAGCTGAATATTTCGGGAGAGCGATAGCTGACAAAAAGACCGCCGCTGACGACGGCCAGCACGCCCGAATAATGAAAATGCTCGGCCGTGATATACATCAGGTAGGGCGATATGAGGGTAAAGGCGGTATCGATGCTGGGCGTGGTTGGCAGCCAGCGATGGATGGCGTATACGATATGGCCGATCGCCAGCCCGGTGACGATCCCCATCACGACGACCAGCCCGAAGTCCACGCCCGCCTTCCAGAAAACGAACTTTCCAGTAAGGACGGCGACGATCGCAAAACGGAAAACGATCAGGCTGGCAGCATCGTTCACCAGGCTCTCTCCTTCCAGGACCGTCACGACCCGTTTGGGGATCTTCAGGTTTTGCAGGACGCTGGTGGCCGCGATCGCATCGGGCGGGGAGACGATCCCTCCGATCAGGAAGCCCAACGCCAGCGAACAACCGGGGATCATAAGATGGGCGGCAATGGCTACGGCGATCGCCGTAAAGATCACCAGCCCGAAACCCAGCAGGCTGATCGGCCGGCGGAACTTCCAGAAACTATGCCAGGGAGTGTTCCAGGCGGCGGCGTAAAGCAGCGGCGGCAGAAAGATGACAAAGACCATGTCCGGCTCCAGCGTGATATCGGGAATGCCCGGCACCAGGCTGATCAGCAACCCCGCGATCACCAGGAAAATGGGATAGGAGATCCGCAACTTATCGCTCAGCATCGCCAGCATCGAGACGACAAACAGCAGGGAAATGATCAGTAGCAGGTTGTCCTGGAGCATGAGGCTAATTTAAAGGTTTATCGGCATTGTCCCTCGTGGAATTTATTCCCCAATACCCCCTGGTATAAATTTTCTATACCCTTATGAAATGGCTAATATGAAAATTACCCCAATAAAGCTTATGACCGCAATAGTCTGTCTGTCCTTTCTGGCGGCCTGTCAGTCGCCGGTGGGTAGCAGCAACGCAAAAATGACGGACACGGTGGTCAACGCCTCCCTGGTAGCCCCGATGGAGCCGGACTCAACTACACTCGGGGGCTCCTGGGTACTACAGCCGGTCCTCCCTTCGGATACGGCGGCGGGGAGGACGCCCACACTACAGCTCGATCTCGCAAGATCCAGGTTTAGCGGAAACACGGGTTGTAATACCATGCACGGATCGTTCTGGTACAGTAAAACCGATAGCAGCCTTTCCTTTAGTGATAAGATCGTTACGACAAAGATGGCCTGCCCGGGATACAATGAACCGGCCTTTATAAAAAGCCTTCAGCATACAAGCCACTATCGGCTGCGTAATGGCGTATTGAGCCTGCTTGCGGATGATAATTCAGCGCTTTCCCGCTGGACCCGGAAAGCCTCCGCGGGGCCAAAGGTGATCAAGACATAATACGGGGAAGAATTTTACGAAGCCTGAGGCGGGGGCGTATAATACGTCCCCGGATCGGTCAGCACCTTTTTCCACTGCCGCTGATGGCTCTCCTGCCATTTTTTATCCGGGTGTACTCCCCAGTTAACCTTTGTCAACAGCTCCCGGACAAACTCCCGCTGCTCGGGATGGACAAATAACGGATGCCGGTAATACCATTTCGGGTCCTTTGTCAGCGCCTTCCAAAAAGCGTCAAAATCCGGGTAGTTGGTCTCGAAGATCTTTACCTCGTCTTTAACATCGTCATACGTACTGTGGTTATAATAGAAATACACAGCGCCATTCTCTCCCCTGACGCGGTACAGACTGCCTCCGCTGTCCTCCGAACTGATATCGAAATAGAGTTCTTTCTGCATGGACGGAAGGTACGAATTATGACGACTTTCTCCGTTCCGGCATAATTTTGTACCTTTAATCAACGTTGTATTAAACTAATAAAACATTTCATATGGCTCTCATACCCAACAATAAAAAGAAGAAAGACGGAAAACAGCTGGCAGGGCCCAAAAGCAATATCCCCGGTTTTCCCGCCGGCAAAGGCAAGGCAAACTCCAAAGGCGTCGTCAAGAACACCCGCCTGACAGGTGGCTCTCAGCGCGGATCCTGATCCGGCCGATATCCATTCTTTAATCGTTCACCAACCAATCGCTCCATTTCTTTTCGGGCAGCCTCCTCACCAGGGAAGGTCTTCAACTGTATTTGTCCCCGGGCACCGGTCTTCCCCCAGCGGGTGACCAGCGTATTTCCATCCGTGGCGGCTTCCCAGAATTTGTCGACCCCTGCATCGCCGGAGGTCAATCGCCGGAAAGCCAGATGGTCATAGGAGGTCCCCGCCTTCGTCCCCATGGAACCGGTCGCATCGACGCGCTCCGGCTCTGTCATCATCGCAGCCGCGCCCACACGTCCACCCGCACTCTCTCCTGCACCGGTGGTGACCTCCCCCGGCTCCTGCAACATCTTTGCGATCTGCTCCATCACCTTCTGCGGCTGATGAAGCCAGTCCTTTGCAAAAACAGGAAGGATCTTCCAGCCAAAAGCCCGCAGGATGGCCGGCCGCTGATAGTATTGTTCGATCAGGTTCTTATTCGCATAGTGCTGCCCGTCATCGATCAGGATCCCAAGGGAGTAATGATCGTCCTCCGGTCTTTTCTTTACGGCCAGCGAACATTTGAAATCCGATTGCCCGATCTGCTCCGCCGTTTCATACCCCATCGCCCGGATCTGCTCCCCGATCTGCCGGCAAATGATCGCCGGCGTTACAGACGCCCCCCGGCCGGCTACCGGAAGGGTCAGGCTGTCCAGGATGGCCCGCGCCGTCTCCATCCGCCCGAGACTGATCATCTCCGCATAATGAAGAAAACGCCGCAGATAGCTCGCACCCTCATTATATTCATTCGTGATATGCTCGTGCCGGATGCTGCTCACGATGGCCATATGTCTCCTGGCCCGGCTGAACAGCACATTGAGCCGCTTCTCACCGCCCCTCTTATTGATGGGCCCAAAGTTCATCAGCATCTTCCCGCGGGCGTCAAACCCATAACAAACGCTCATGATAACGATGTCCCGCTCATCCCCCTGTATATTTTCCAGGTTCTTGACGATCAGCCCGGTGAACTGGTCATTCTCCATCCGGTTATAGGCCTCCTCCAGCTGTTGCGCAAAGACAGGATCACTCCCGGCCAGCGTCTCCAACGCCGTCTCGATCGCCTGCTGCTGCTCCTGGCTAAAGGCGACGATCCCGATGCTTTCGGAGGCGCCGCGGCGCAGCAGCTCCCGCACCATGTTGGCGATATAACCCGCCTCGGCCGCATTGCTTCTTTTCTCATACACGCTGCCGGACTGAAAATGGAAGCTGATGCTTCTGTCGAACAGGGCGCCGGCTTGTCCCGCCGCTTCGTCGGGACGCGTGACGACGATCGGGGTCTTCTCCCGATGATGGATGGTCCTGTCGGGAATGGTGAGCAGCTTCCCTTCATAGAAGGCATGGTTGCTGAAACTGATCAGCGTTTCGTAGTGGCTCCGGTAATGCCAGCTGAGCAGCACGCTGTTCAGCTTACGGGCGCCCTGTGCCAAAAGACTGTCGGCGTCATCGCTCAGCCACTCACCTTCTCCCTCCTCCATTTTTTCCAGGTCATCCGGATCATGGTCCTTCGCCCCCGCCCGGAAAAAATCGGTCGGCGGCATCTGCTTCTCATCTCCCACGATGATGGTCTGCCGCGAACGGTACAGGGCGGGTACGCCTTCCTCCAAAGTGATCTGGCTGGCTTCGTCAAAGATCACCACATCGAAGTGATCGTAATCCAGGGGCAGGCTGTCGCTGACGCTATAGGGACTCATCAGCCAGACGGGCTTGAGGTCCTTCAGGACGCGGCCGCTTTCTTTCTCGGAGAGCTCCCGGATGCTCTTATGCCGCATACTCTTTCCAAATTCGTTCTCCAGGATCTTCCGGCCCTCGTTATAAAGTTTTTTAAATTTCTTTTGCTCTTCATTCAGCTGGCTGGCCGCCATATTCGCCAGGTCTATCTGCTGCAGGAACCGTTGCCGGATAAAGGCCCGGATATATTCCGCATTCGACTGCTGTAAAGCGGTATATCCTTCCCCCAGCTGCTGCACCGCTCTCTCCAGCGTCTGCCGGTCGATGGCTGCAAAGGCCCTGTGGGCCTGGTAGCATCCGAACAATGCCTTCCTGGCGATGACGGCCTCCAGTTGCAGCGGGCGCAGGGCATGATGCCGCAGCGACGTCTTTACATCCTCCGGCAACTCCGTAAAAGCACGAAGGGCCGGCAAAAGATCTCCCAACTCCTCCGCATTCAGCTGGATGTTCCGCAGCTCGTCGCGTATTGAAGAGAGACTACCGGTCGCGGGCTCCTGGAGACATTGCCGCAATTGCGTTTCCAACCGGCTGAGGGGCTGGTGCAATGCCTGGAGATCGCCGGTCAGCCGGGTGCTGTCCGGGTGTTGCAGCAGATAGGTGAGCTCCACCTGTCCTTTCTTGCCTTGCAGCACCTCGATGCCAAGCCACGCGGTATCTATATTCTCCAGCCCATAGGCTTCCTGCAGCTGCCGTCTTTTTTGTACGACGGCTTCGGCCGCGATATATTCGGCCTGCAATAATTCAAGGATACTGCGCCAGGTAGGTGCTACGGAATGGGCGGAGAGATCATACTGCTGATGAAGTCGTTTTTTTAATTTCTGCCAGGACCCATTTAGAAAACCCCGCAGCGACCCTTCGTTGCGGATGGCCAGTGACAAGGCGTTCGCCAGATCCTGCTCGCTGAGTTTGTCTTTCCAATAAGTATTTTTTTGGAGCGCCAGCTGATGGGCTTCCTGTAGCCGCCGGTACTGGTACATCTCCCGCTCCAGTTGTTTTGCCTCTTCTGTGTCCGGATCGGCAAGACCCGGGCGACCGGCACGGGCCAATGGGTAGAGCAGCACGGCAAATTGCACGAGGCTCTTCAACTGCTGAAAGGCCTCTTCGGTTTCCAAACGAGCTGTATTCCGTGACCTGTCGTCCTCCAACACGACCCCGCTTCGCCGCACCCCTTCCTCTACCTCTTCGAGCAACCGCAGCGCCGGCAGTAAGGCATTCTCCAACACGCGATGTGGGTTTTCCGAGAGAAAGATCGATTCCCGGATACGGCTGAAGGGATGATCGGCAAAAACAGGCTCGGCTCCCTTTTCCTGTAATGCCTCTTCCAGCAGGGCGACGATCGGCTGCGCGGCTATCCATTCTTCATAGGAAGGCAGGTCTTCTTCCTGCAGGGCGGTGAGCGGCACGAGCTGTTCCCGCAACACAATGATCCTTTCGATAAGCTGCCGTATTTCCACCCCCGTCCCTCTTTCTTTGTTTCCGTTATTTTCTTTCGATTGGCCCGTCGTATGAAATTCTCCAAAGATCTCCAGCGGACCCTTCATCTTATTCAGCAGGGCCTGCCGGTGATCGCGGATCGTGGCCAGGTCCTTATCGGGCCGGGTAAAGGCGGCATAGGTAGCCGAAAGATTTTTTATAAATTCCCGTTTGTCCCCCTGGCTGTCGTGGATATAGCAGCAAAGCTCTTCCAGCCCCACCTGCTTGAGACGATGATAGACCACGTCGAGCGCGGCCCGCTTTTCACAGACGAATAATATATTCTTCCCCCTCGCGACAAAATCCGCGATCAGGTTGGTGATGGTCTGGCTTTTACCCGTGCCGGGCGGACCCTGGATGATATAGCTGTAACCCGCCCTGCTTTGCAGGATCGCCCTTGTCTGGGTGGGATCGGCAGTGATCACATGGAACCAGTCGTCCGGCCGGTTCAGATCGAAAGGGTGCTCGGCAAAGACCCGGGGCTGGTCGCTGAAAAGCGCGTCGAATACATGGTGCTGCAGCTGCTCGTCGATCACCCGGTTATAATCCCGCACCAGGCTCATCTTCTTATAATTGAAATTACCAAGGACCATATGGCACATGTCAAAGTCCCAGTGATAGGGATTGTTGTCGCTGGCCGCCAGCTCAAAGGAATCCCCACCGGCCTGCGCCGGCTTCCAGTCGGCCTCAGGACCTCCTATGTTTATTGGCTCTCCGCCCTCCGTCTTTTTTTCGCTTACTCCCGCTTCCGCGGCGCCCATCCGCTCCCGCCGCCAGCGCTCCAATTCCACCGGCACATAACACTTCGGATCGGGCACATACAGTGTCAGCGAAACGCCCGTGCGTCTGTTCGTCCTTCGCGTATAATTATTGACCGTCTGCCGGGCCTCATGATGGATAAGCCGGATCCGGGGCTTGCCGATATAACGCAGCGCGATCCCCTGGTTGGCCTTGTCGATCTGCGCCTTTACCTGCCGGAAGAACCGTTCGGGACTTATCTCTTCCAGGTCGATAAAATCCGGCAGCCGGATCCCATACAGGTCTTTGAGCTGTCCCGCCAGCACCGGATTTACTTCCGCGGCATTGTCAAGCACCTTCATTACATAATGGTCTTCCTTCAGCCGCTTGTTTTTCTTTAGCGTCACGGGCAACAGCAGCAAGGGACTCTGGATCCGTTCACTCGGGTCTTCTTTCAGGTTATGCCAGCTGAGAAAGGCGATCACAAGCTTTAGCTGACTAAACCCATATTCCTGGATAGCCCGCTGCGACTCCACCCGCACCTTGTCAAGAGAGGCCGGGAGATAACCATGATCTTCGAGGCGAAGATATTTGTTGAGCACGATCTCCTTCATTCCCCGGATCTGCTCCCCCAGCTCGTCGTTCCAGGTAAAAAGCAACTCCGGCCGGATGCTTTGATAATGCAGAACGATCGGTACACTCCCGACCGTGAGGTTAACAAAACGACTATTCGGTTTATAATACAGCAATCGATTCCGGCGGCTGGTATCAAAAAGACGGTTCCGCAACCGGTCGAGGATAAAACCATCCCGGTCCTTTAATTCCGTATGCACCCATCCCGCGATCTGGCCGAGATCGGTCTGTCTTTCGGGATCATACTCCCGGTAATGTTCCAGGCGGCGGATCACCTCATAGAGGTCCTGTGTCCGCCGGCTCCGGTCCAGTTCGGTCATTTCTGTGATCAACCCGCCGATCGTAGGATGGAGGGCGGTGCGGTGACGGGACGGATTGGCGCGGACGCGGATAAACTGCTCCAGGTCTTCCGGGCGGTAGAGGTTCAGCCCCAGGCTCATGCTTCCAAGAATAAGCCCGAGACAAAAAATATCCGTCTGCGGATCATGCTGCCCCAGCTCCTGTTCAAAACAACGGTAGCCGGCCAAATAGACGGGGTCGCCAGTCTCCATCCGCGTCTTTATCGTTTCCACCACCTCAAAGCTCCGCTGCTCCGCGAGGGAGAACAGCGCCTTTACACGGTAAAGGGCGGTAGTGGGAGCGTGTACCAACGATTCGTCGATATCGAGGGACAGCCCCGGCACAAAAAGGGCCTCCTCTTTTTCAAAAGGCGCGACCTGTCCCGCCTCATGAAACCCCAGGACTTTCCGGAACAGGGGCAATACAAAGGCAATGACATCATCTGTCGTATAGTCGCCTCTGTCAAAGGCGGTAGGTAAAAATGCGGTAAAACGGATATGATTCGTCTCCATGTGATTGGTCTTCAATAAAACGCCCTTTCCGTATGCAAGTTGCACGCCAGAAAACATATATTTGACTACCTTCGCTGACATGCGGGAACATAGAGATTATATCAGTGAACTGAACGAGCAACAAAAGGAAGCGGTACTACATAAGGATGGCCCGATCATGATCGTCGCCGGCGCGGGCAGCGGCAAAACCAAGGTCCTCACCACCCGGATCGCCCACCTGCTGGCGCAAGGGGTGGACGCCTTCAATATACTGGCGCTGACCTTCACCAATAAGGCGGCAAAGGAAATGAAGGAAAGGGTAGAGCGGATCCTGGGCAACGGGGAGGCGCGAAACCTGTATATAGGGACTTTTCATAGCGTTTTTGCCCGCATCCTCCGGGGTGAAGCGCATCACCTGGGATATTCAAGGGATTTTACCATCTATGACACCGATGACGCAAAGAGCGTACTAAAAACGGTCATCAACGAGCTCAACCTCGACGACAAACATTATAAGCCCAACGTAGTCTACAACCGGATCTCATCGGCCAAGAATGGACTGGTAGGACCACAGGAATATGCCAACGATTACGGACTGCAACAAGAGGACATGCGGGCCAACCGGCCGGCGATCGCCCAGATCTATGCCGCCTATGCCGCCCGTTGTATGAAGAACGGTGCGATGGATTTTGACGACCTCCTCGTCAATATGTACAAGTTGCTAAAGAACTTCCCGGCAAGCCTGGTCAAATTCCAGCATAAGTTCAAATATATCATGATCGATGAGTACCAGGATACCAATTCCGCACAGTACGAGATCATAAAGCTCCTGGGGGCCGCGCATGAGAATGTCTGCGTAGTAGGGGACGACGCCCAGAGCATCTATAGCTTCCGCGGCGCGACGATCGAAAACATATTACAGTTCCAGAAAGACTATGACGACGTAAAAGTGGTGAAACTGGAACAAAACTATAGAAGTACGCAAAGCATCCTCAACGTCGCCAACGAAGTCATAAAGAACAACAAGGGACAGATCCCAAAAAACCTCTGGACCGACAACGCACCCGGCGAAAAGATCAACCTGGTGCGGATGATGACCGACAACGAAGAAGGCAAGTTCGTGGCCGACACCATCCAGGAACAGCGGCTGCGCAATCACTATAATAACCGCGATTTTGCGATCTTATATCGGACGAATGCCCAGAGCCGGGCCTTTGAAGAAAGCCTGCGCCGGATGGCGATCCCCTACACCATGTATGGAGGCGTCAGCTTCTATCAACGCAAGGAGATCAAGGACTTTATCGCCTACTTGCGGATCATCGTAAACCCCCGGGACGAGGAGGCGCTGAAACGCATCATAAACTATCCAACCCGTGGCATCGGCAAGACCTCGATCGACCGGGCCGTTCTCGCCGCCAATGAACAAAATATCTACCTCTGGGAAGTATTCGAAAGAGCCCGTGAATTTGGTTACAAGGCCGGCACCCTGGAGGCGATCGAGAATTTTGTGCTGATGATCCGAAGCTTCGCCAGCATGCTCGAAAAGCAGAATGCCTATGAAGTGGCCCAGCACGTCGGCAAACAAACCGGCCTGGTAAAAGAGCTTTTCAACGACAAGACTACCGAAGGGCTGGCCAGGTATGAGAACATACAGGAATTGCTGAACTCCATAAAGGAGTTTACGGAGAGACCGGATGAGGATGGCGTGCTGGAAGTAGAGACAAAGGGATTGGGAGGCTATCTGCAGCAGATCACCCTGCTGACCGATGCCGATGAAAAAGATCCCAATGCCGATACGGTAAAGCTGATGACGATCCACGCCGCAAAAGGATTGGAATTTTCCTGTGTCTTTGCCGCGGGACTCGAAGAAATGCTCTTCCCCAATGCGATGGCCATCAATACCCGCGAAGAGCTGGAAGAGGAACGAAGGTTGTTCTATGTCGTCATCACGCGGGCCAAACAGCGGTTATGGATCACGTATGCCAATACCCGGTATCGCTTTGGCAACCTCGTCCAGAACGAGCCCAGCCGCTTTATCGACGAGATCCCGTCCGAACACCTGGACCGGAGCTTTGCCGGCGGCGGCGCCCGCAACCAGGGCTCCTTCGGTGGCAACAACGCTTCCGCCTTCGATCGCATGAATGGCGGCGGGTTTGGCGGTGGTGCGGCCGCACAGGCAGAAAGAAAATATGGCCCCCCCCCGAATAAGAAAGAGACAAAACCGGCCTATATCCCTCCAAAGCCGTATGTGAAGACCATCGAGCACAACCCAAGTCCGGATTTTGTCGCCAGCGATACAACCGCCTTACAGGTAGGACAAAAAGTGGAGCATCAGAAATTCGGTTTCGGCGAAGTGACCGGGATGGAAGGGTCGACACACAACCCCATCGCCACCGTCAAATTCCAATACAACGGAGAGAAAAAGATCATGCTGAACTACGCAAAATTGCGGATCGTCGGGTAAGATCTTTTGCCCGCAAACCCTCTCCGGCCGGGAATCCGTCCCCTGTCGGGAAAAATTACCAGACGGGGAGCGTCCCCGAAAAAAAATACTCCGAAAAGCCTCGCCGGGAGCCGCGTAGTTATAGTTTCTACCAAAAGATTACTATCTTTTCCGCATGACCGAAATGTACAAGATACAGCCGAAGGGATTGTATTTTGTAACCCTAACCGTAGTTGGCGGGATTGATGTTTTTACCCGCTACGAATATTGTGATCTATTGGTAGATAACCTCAACTACTGTATAGATAACAAACGGCTACGGGTATACGAATACGCGATCATGCCCAGCCAGCTGTTTATGATTGCAGATGTGGAGCAGGGAAAAGGTAATTTACCAAAAGTGCTGCGGGATCTGAAAAGCCAATCGGCCAAACAGATCCTCCGGGCCATCTCCGAACACCCCGAAGAAAGCCGCAAGGAATGGCTGATGCGACTATTCCACTTCTTTGCCAACCGCTACCAGCACGATTCGGAACATCATTTCTGGCAATTCGGCAACCAACCCGTCGATCTGGAAAAGCTTGTTAAAAAAGATAAACCGGTCCCTTCTCCCCTCGACAAACTTCTCCGGGCGAAATGGGTCGACGACCCCCAGCATTATATCTATTGCAGCGCCTATCCCCAGCAAAGGGTAAAATTGTCAAAAAAGAACGGTCTTTCGCCTCATTTGGCCGGTTAAGCATCTTCTCATATGTTAAAAGATCCCGGGTTGGAAAAACACCTTCTTGAAAAAAGGCCCGGAATTTGTAACTTACAGCTATCCCCCCTTACCCATCCCTGTTCACTCAATTTATTTTGTCAACCAAAAGGATCGGATATGCCGGCACATGATAAACCAATTGTTCCCCGTGACGCCTGTTATTTTTTAACCCTCAATGTTGTAGATAAGATCGATGTCTTTGTCCGGCCAGCCTATAAACAGGTCATCGCCGATGCCCTGAATTATTTCATCTCCACACAGGGCGTGACGGTCTACGCCTGGTGCCTGATGAGCAGCCACCTGCACCTGATGATCAGGACAAAGGGAGGCATGGGTCCGGCTTATTTCGAACGCGATTTCAAAAAATATACGACCCCGGAGATTGCCAAAGCCATCGAAATGGAGATGGACTTCCGCCGCGAATGGATGATGAAGCGCTTCGAGGATTTTAGCAAGTCGCTCCGCAAGATCGAAAAATGGCATGTCTGGCAGAACTGCAGCAGCCCGCTGCATATCGACGCGGCACAACCCGGTCTTTTACTCGAACGGATCGAACACATCCACGAGAACCCCGTCCGCGAACGGATCGTGGACCTTCCCGAGGCCTATATGTTCAGCTCCGCCCGGGACTATGCCGGACTAAAGGGACTTGTCAACGTAAAGGTCATCCAGCAGCAGGGGATCTCGCGGGTCAATACGCTCTCGGCGAATTAACGCCAGCCCGCACCCGATCCGGGACTCGTCGCACCCTTCCCGTCGGCCTTCCTATCCCCGCAGCGCGGTCTTCAATTCCTCCACCGTCTTCTTTTCGCTGCCGGCAAAGACGCGTTTGCCCACCAGGGCCACCGGTCTTTTTAAAAAGGTATATTCTTCCAATATAAACCGCCGGTAGTCGGCCTCCGTCAGCGCCTGGTCCTTTAGCCCCAATTCCTTGTATTTGAGGGCCCGCCGGCTGAACAACGCTTCATAGCTTCCCACCCCCGCCTTCATTTCATCCAGCTGGGCCGGAGTGATCTTTTCCGTTTTGATGTCCTGGAGAACAAAACCGTTCTTTTTGGCATCGATCTCCCCAAGGATCCGGGCACAGGTGGAACAGGTGGAGAGATAATAGATCTTTTTCATAGCCACGAAAGTAATATTTTCATAAAATCGCCGACAAATAACTACAGAGTAGTATCATTATCCCCAAAACCGATCCATTTGCAGCATCCCACGGTACAGGAAGCATTTATCCGGCTGGTTAACGAACACCGGGGTATGTTATACAAGGTATGCCGGCTATACTGCTTTACGGAACACGACCGGCAGGACCTCTTCCAGGAGATCGTCGTCCAGCTTTGGCGGTCCTGGCCCTCCTTCCGGGGAGAAGCCAAATTCGGTACCTGGCTCTACCGGATTGCGCTCAATACCGCCATCTCGGGCCTGCGCAAACAACGACGCCGTATCCTGCCCACCGACCCCGGCCTCCTGCCCGTAGAACTGCAGGACATACAATATTCAGGAGAAAAAGAAGAACAATTGCAACAGCTCTATGCGGCGATCAACCGGCTGACGGAAGTAGAGAAGGCGCTGACCATGCTCTATCTAGAAGACAAGACCTACCAGGAAATGGAAGAGATCCTGGGGCTCTCTCAGAACAACCTTCGGGTAAAAATGAATCGTATTAAGGATAAATTACGCAAAATCACCCAAGCTTATGGAACTGGAAAGCCTTAAATACATATGGCATAACCTGCCGACGCCAGTAGTCCGCGAGCCGGAGGAGGAAGTGCTTGCCCTCCTGCAGCGACGCTCCCGGGGACCCGTCGCCCGGATGCGCCGCAACCTGGTAGCGGAGCTGGTCCTTATCGTTGTCACCTATACGCCCGCCATCCTCTTCTATTGGATCGACTTCGGTGGCCGGCTGGCTTCGATCGGCTGGATGCTGCTGTCGTTGATGGTTTTCTATGGCGGATATTTTTACCGGAAGAACCTGCTCCTGCAACAGATGCAATGCGTACAGTGCGAAGTCAGGTCCAACCTGCAGCGACAGCTGCACACCCTGACAAAATACGTCCGCTTTTACCTGCTGGCCGGCACCCTCCTGCTCCCTGCCATGGTGCTCCTGGCCTGGTTCATCATTCGTTGGCAGCTGCCCTCCGTTCCCGGGTCCGCATTATTCTACCGCCTGGAATATCCGCACTGGTGGTCCCGTCCCCTGTTCTGGGTGTTCCTGCTGGCGCCTTTCACCGGGGTCAGCTATTACTTCAATAAGTGGTATGTGAATAAATTATATGGCCGTCATATAAAAAAATTGCAGGAGCTGCTGCAGGAAATGAATGAAGAGTAAGTAATTTACTCCAAAAACACCCATGCAACGAACCCTCTTCCTCGCCTCCCTGCTGCTCCTCTCGGCTTCGCTAATGGCCCAGACCAGCGACGCCGATGCCGCCATCCGTACCATCATGGCCAACCAGGCCGCCGCCTGGAACCGGGGAAGCATCGACGATTTTATGAAGGGATACTGGAACAACGACTCCCTGGTCTTTGTCGGGAAATCAGGGCTCAGCTATGGATATACCACCGCCCTGAATCATTACAAAAAGGACTATGACAGCATGGATAAAATGGGTAAGCTCTTCTTTACCCTGCTCCGGATCGACCGGCTCTCGCCGGAGTATTGCTTCGTGACCGGGAAATGGTTCCTGAAGAGAAAGGTCGGCGATGTCGGCGGGATCTATACGCTGCTATTCCGCCGGATCGACGGCCATTGGGTGATCGTGTGTGATCATACGAGCTAAACGCCGGCGGCACAGGAGCCTCACCCATGTGGAAAACGCTTCTTCCACAACCCTTTCAACACCCACAAATACCAACCCAGCGTACCCAAAAAGAAAATATAGAAGATATAATTGCCGAGTGTCGGCCGCCCCTCGAAGAACATCCATTCAAAAAAGATCCCGATGGTCATATTGATCACCAGCCAGATCAATCCCAGGATCAATGACAACACGATCCGGCGCAAATAATCCCGTACTTCCGGTTCAAAACCACCGCTCATAAAAACTCCGTTTAATAAGGGACCTGGACCCTCCTTAGTTCATCAATAATTTCCGGAACTCGGCCGTATCCCCGTTAAAAACATCAAAATCCACATGCGTCAGGATCCCGTTGACCCGCCCCGCCTCACTATGCTGCCAGAACGTCCAATCCCGGTAAACACGGGGCCGTTCCTTTTGCAGATAATGTGCCACCCATAAAGGATAACCATCAAAATCGTCCTTCAGATAGACCCGGTAGAAATCCACATTGGTATAGATAATAGGAAGGACATGATAGTAATCCGAGATCGTCGCCAGCCATTCTTTTGCCCGCTCCCGAAGCTTTTCCGGCGATACGCCATATGTCTGCTCGATATCCAGCACCGGCGGTAGGTCCCCCGGCATCAGCTCGACGGAATTGATGAAATTCTCCGCCTGCGCCTTGCCGCTCTTGGTGGCGAGAAAAAAATGATAGGCCCCCCTGGCCAGACCGGCATCCCTGACCCTTTTCCAGTTCCGCTGAAAATAGGCGTCTTCATTCCCCAGCCCTTCCGTCGCCTTGATAAAGGCAAAGCTCATCTGTACATTGCCCACCTTCATGTCCCGGACCGACTCCCAGTCGACGATGTCCTGGTATTTGGAGACATCGATGCCATGTACGGGATAATTTACCGGGATATCGATGCCAAACTCCGGATAACGGACAAAATGGGCCCTTCTTTCCACCCACCAGTCATATACTACAAAACCAAGCATAATGATCATCGCGACGGTCAGACAAAGCAACGAAATTCTCCAGGCCGAGATCCGGGTTGTTTTATTCACCATAGGCACAAAGATAAATTTACTATTTTTATACTTCCATGCCCGATTTTAACCGCAACGATACCATCAATCTTTTATCCAAGCTCACAGGAAGACGCCTGTGGAATGGTATGAAGGTATTAAGCAGCTATTACCTGAGCAAGTGGACCAAAAAGGCCGTTCAATGGGGCTACCCCGTCTCTATCTCGTTCGAACCGACTACCTCCTGCAACCTTCGCTGCCCCGAATGCCCCAGCGGTCTGCGGGCCTTTACCCGTCCTACCGGGATGCTCCAAAACGATTTTTTCCGCGATACCATCGACCAGCTCTCTAAAGAACTGTTATACCTGGTATTTTATTTTCAGGGAGAGCCCTATCTCAACCCTTCTTTTCTCGATATGGTCGCTTACGCCTCGCAGAAAGGTATTTATACGGCGACTTCCACCAATGCGCATTATCTCAATGAGAGCAACGCAAAGAAAACGGTGGAGAGCGGACTTGACCGTCTCATCATCTCCATCGACGGCACGACCCAGGACGTATACGAACAATATAGAGTAGGCGGCAAGCTCGAAAAAGTGCTGGAAGGCGCCCGTAATATCGTCAAATGGAAAAAAGAGCTGAAAAGCAAGACCCCCTTTGTCTTCTTCCAGTTCCTGGTCGTAAAGCCCAACGAACACCAGCTGGACGAGATCCGGCTGCTGGCCGAAGAGATCGGCGTTGACCAGGTCCGGTTCAAGACGGCGCAGGTCTATGACTATAAGAAGGACCCCAACCAGCTCATACCGGTCAATGGAAAGTATAGCCGCTATCGCAAGGATGCCGCCGGCGAATATACCCTGAAAAATTCGCTGGAGAACCACTGCTGGCGTCTCTGGCATGCGACCGTGATCACCTGGGACGGCCTCGTAGTGCCCTGCTGTTTTGACAAAGACGCACAGCACCCGCTGGGGGACCTGAAAGGAAAACCCTTCAAGGAGATCTGGCACAACGATCAGTATATAGAATTTCGCCGGCAGATCCTCCAAAGCCGGAAGAATATCGATATTTGCGCCAACTGCAGCGAAGGGACAAGGGTGTGGAGTGAATAACGCCGGAGGGTGTGGAGTGAATAACCATGACGGTGGCACAGTGGGCAGATTTTATCGGGGTGCAGGACCTGCGGCCCGGCAATCGATAAATTCTGTACATTTAGACATTAAATAATTGTGAACAAAAGGACCGTGAATACATGGCACTTGAAAACGAGATCAATCAGCGCAAATTCCGAAACGAATACCAAAAAGCCGGGATCAACCTCATCTATACCTACAACTGGCTTACGGAACGGCTCAACACCATCTTCGACAAATGGGACATTACACCCCGCCAATTCAATATCCTCCGTATCCTCCGGGGCGCAGGCAAGCCCTTGTCTACGCTCCAGATCCGCCAGCGCATGCTCGATAAAATGAGCGATACCAGCCGGATCGTGGACCGCCTGCTGAAAAAAGGGCTCGTGAAAAAAAATCTCAACCAGGACGACCGGCGACTGGTGGACGTCCTGATCACGGCAAAAGGAAAAAAATTGCTCGAAAAGATCGACGCCTATGAGCAGGAGATGGATGAGATCCTTGCAAACCTTTCTGTCAACGAAACACAAACCCTCAATACCTTGCTGGACAAATTACGGAATACGACGACGGCCCTCTTGCTTGCCTGTCTCATCGCCCTCCCAGGTTTTTTACCTGCGCAGTCAGTGTCTTTACCTGCCGGAGGCTCCCCTGCCGACGGTCTCGTGCCCGCACCGGTCTCCGCCCCCTCGTCCTCTCCCAAGTATGAGTTCCGGGCCGTCTGGGTCGCCTCTGTTGAAAATATCGACTGGCCCTCAAAAAAAGGATTGACCGCAGACAGCCAACGGGCGGAGTTCATCCGTCTGCTGGATATGCACAAAAGAAATGGCCTCAACGCGATGGTCGTACAGATCCGGCCCGCAGCCGACGCCTTCTATCCCTCGCCTTACGAACCCTGGAGCGAGTGGCTCACCGGCGTCCAGGGCCGGCCGCCGGTGCCCTACTATGACCCGCTGGAGTTTATGATCGAGGAAACGCACAAACGCGGTATGGAGTTCCACGCCTGGTGTAATCCCTATCGTGCAGTAAAGACCATCGGGCGTTCTTCTATCGCTCCGGATCATGTGACCCGCGAACATCCCGAGTGGTTCGTACGGTTTGAGAACACCTTGTATTTCGATCCCGGTAATAAACAGGTACAGGACTATGTGACGGGGGTGATCCGCGACATCGTTCGCCGCTATGACATCGACGCCCTTCATTTCGACGATTATTTTTACCCCTATGATATCGTAGAAGGGAGCCCGAAGTCGGATTTCCCCGACCAGGCCACCTATGAGAAATACGGGAACGGCATGTCCATCAGCGACTGGCGGCGGAGCAACGTGGATTCCATCGTCCTCAAAATAAGCAAGGCCATCAAGGAAGAGAAAAAGTATTGCAAGTTCGGCATCAGCCCCTATTGTGTCTGGCGGAATAAAAGCCGGGATCCCGAAGGCAGCGAAACGATCTCCGGTGTGACCAACTACGATAATCTCTACGCCAATATCCTGTTATGGCTGAAGAATGGATGGATTGATTATGTCGTTCCCCAGATCTATTTTGAATTCACCCAGCCGCATGTACCCTACGGTGTCCTGCTCGACTGGTGGAGCACTCACTCCTATGGTAAGCAATGCTATGTCGGATTGGCGCCATACAAGGCCGGCACCAACGCGGCCTGGAGGGACCCGACGCTTCTCCCCCGCGAGATCCAGGCGCAACGGGCTTCCCCGGGTGTGCAGGGAGCGGTCTATTTTAGCAGCAAGTCCTTCGAGCGGGATCCATTAGGCTTTAACGACAGCCTCCGGAATAATTATTATAAATATCCTGCCCTTATCCCGCCCATGCCCTGGATCGATTCCACCCGCCCGCATGAGCCCGTCTTCCGGACCGAAACGAATAAAAAAGAACCAGGAGGAACCGCCTGGCTGACAAAGGGCGATCCCGGGGACAGCCTTCGGGGCTTTGCGGTCTATCGCCTGGATACGGCCGATGTCGCGCGTATCGATTCGACACCCGTATATGAATTCATCCCCTACGACCCCGTGGCAGGTTTCACGGTCCGGAACTCCGCGGAGGAGAAGGGCAAGCCCCATTATTATTATGTGACCGCCATAAGCCGGACGAATATGGAAAGCATGCCCGTTCCCATCATTTTTGCTACCTTTGCGGCCGGATCGAGACCCAGCGGAAGCAGCGCCTCCGTTGGCCGCAAGGGGCCGGAGGCCCAATAAATTGTGCGCTTTACCCATGGCTTGCCATGGCGGAAAAACAAATAAAAATCTTTTACATATGCCTGGTTATGAATTATTCGGCCCGGAAGAACGAAAAGAGATCAACGACGTCCTCGACACCGGCATCATGATGCGGTATGGCTTTGACGGCCCCCGCAAAGGGACCTGGAAGGCCAAAGAGCTGGAACAAGCCATCAGCGACAAGCTGGGCTGTAAATATACACAGCTGGTCTCCAGCGGGACGGCGGCACTGACAACGGCGTTTGCCGCGCTGGGCATCGGCGTCGGCGACGAGGTCATCATGCCCACGTTTACCTTTGTGGCCAGTTTCGAGTCGATCCTCAGCATAGGCGCTATCCCGGTGCTGGTCGATGTGGATGAGACATTGACGTTAGACCCCCAAGCCGTTCGTGCAGCGATCACTCCCCGGACCAAATGCATCATGCCGGTGCATATGTGCGGGGCCATGGCCGACCTGGATGCCTTGATGACCATCGCCCGTGAGAACGACCTGATCCTGCTGGAAGACGCCTGTCAGAGCTTTGGCGCCCAATATAAAGGGAGATACCTGGGGACCATCGGTCATGCCGGCACGTTCTCATTTGACTTTGTAAAAACGGTCACCTGTGCAGAAGGAGGGGGGATCGTCACCAACAGCGAAGAGGTCTATACTAAATGTGATGGATATACGGACCATGGACATGATCATAAAGGAGTGGACCGCGGCGCCGATCTTCATCCCTTTATAGGATACAATTACCGTATTTCCGAGCTGCATGCCGCCGTCGGTCTGGCGCAGATCCGCAAGCTGGACCAGTTCCTGGCCATCCAGAAAAAGAATCACGGACAGCTAAAAGCAATTCTCTCGAAGATCCCCGAAGTCACGTTCCGCTCCATTCCCGATCCGGCAGGCGATAGCTGTACCTTCCTCAGCTGGTTCCTTCCGACGGAAGAGCTGACCCGGGGCGTCATTGCCGAGCTCAAACAACAAGGCATCCTGGCCGGCAACTTCTATTGGTTTGACAATAACTGGCATTATTTCCGCAAGTGGGACCATCTCCGCCAGGCGGCGACCCTCAGCAACCTCAATGACGGACAACACCAGGCGCTGCTGGATCTAAAGGATGGAGATTTTCCGGCCAGCGATCGGATCATTAGCCGTTGCGTTTCGACCGCGATCGCATTGCTGTGGAGCGAAGAGCAGACCCGGGAGAAAGGCGAGAAGATCGCCGCCGCGATCAAAAAGGTGCTGGCCGCATCGCAGGTGTCGAGCCGGTAAAGGCATCTCGTCGTCGGTCCCGGGGCCATCCTGCCGGCTCAGCTTTGTCGCCCGGTGGCCTGCCCGGCCCCATCATTTCCCCTCCAGGCGGTTAACGTAATCGAGCGATCCCAGGCGGAACCGCAGGGGTATATGGGTCGTTTTTTCAAATTCCAGCTCCTTTTGGCAGAAAAAGCCCAGGTGGCGGGCATAATAGTCGCCGCCGATGGACTGCAGGGCAGCAGGCAGGGGATTGTACTCAATAGCCTGTATAGGCGGCAGAGGGGCTTTTAAGGGGGCTACATCGGCGATCCCTCCCAAAGGGGCCCATCCCCGGCCGAAGATCCCGCCGCCCGGTGTGGCCATTTCTGTGGCCGGCACGGACAGACCCCCACCCCCCGTTTTCAAATCGAGGTGTTCCGGTATTCCTTTGATCGCCTCTTTATCCCCATTTTGGGCGTTCACCCCGGTGACAAAGAGTATTGAAATACATACAACAAGAAAAGTTTTTTTTCGTTGCATGGTCTATCCCTCCTTTTTATGTAGATTTACGGCCTGATTTTTGTGGTTCGAGCCGATTTTTCCTGAAACAGGGTAAATCGGCAGTGTAAAACCCCTGATATACATGTCTTTAAGTCAATCATTACAGCAAAAGTTACTCCAAAAACTGTCTCCGCAGCAAATTCAGTTAATGAAATTGCTACAGGTACCTACGGCAAACCTGGAAGAACGGATTAAAGAGGAGCTGGAAGAAAATCCGGCGCTGGAAGAGACTGCGGATGATCATGAGGATGGGCTCACGGATGATACAAAGGATGAGTTCGAGAGCGGGGAAGAGTTCGAGGAAAAAGATGGCAGCGAAGATGAATACGAAAATCTCGATATCAGCGAATACGTCAACGAGTACGATGATGATGTAGCCGATTATAAGCTGCGCGATGATAACTATCCCGATGCCGATGAGGACAGGGTCATGCCGCATCGTGTCGAAACATCCTTCCATGAGCTTCTTCTCGATCAGCTGGGCATGCTCGTAGTAGATGACCGCACGCGCAAGATCGCCGAACAGATCGTCGGCAGCATCGACGACGATGGATACCTGCGAAGGGAGACGGCCTCCATCGCCGATGACCTGGCCTTCCGGCAAAACATCGAGACCTCGGAGCAGGAGATAGAAGGGCTCATAAAAAAGATCCAGCATTTCGATCCTCCGGGTGTAGCCGCGCGCGACCTGCAGGAATGTCTGCTGATCCAGCTCAACCGGAAAAAGGGCGATGGCAAAAGCGTCGAGATAGCCATCGAGGTACTCACCTATTATTTCGACGAGTTCACAAAGAAACATTACGATAAGATCCAGCGGGGACTCAACCTCAATGACGATCAGCTGAAAGACGTCATCAACCAGATCGTAAAGCTCAATCCCAAGCCCGGCGGGGATGTAAGCGAGATCAACAAGGCGGAGACCTATGTGATCCCGGATTTCTTTATCTCCAATACCGGCGGAAAGCTGGAGCTCTCGCTGAACTCCAAGAACGCACCCGATCTGCGGATCAGCGAAGGGTATAAGGAAATGCTGAAGGAGTATGACCGCGGCAGCAAAAAGGACAAACGCCAGAAAGAGGCCGTTCTTTTTATAAAGCAGAAGATCGATGCCGCCAAATGGTTCATCGATGCCATCAAGCAACGGCAGCAGACCCTCTACAATACCATGCATACCATCATGGATTACCAGCACGATTTCTTCCTCACGGGGGACGAGACCACGCTGCGGCCCATGATCCTGAAGGATATTGCCGAACGGACCGCACTGGACATCTCCACCGTAAGCCGGGTCGCAAACAGTAAATTCGTACAGACGGAATTTGGCACCTACCGGCTCAAATTCTTCTTCAGCGAATCGCTGAGCACCGACAGCGGAGAAGAAGTGTCGACACGGGAAGTAAAGAAGATTCTTAGCGACCTGATAGAAGGAGAAAGCAAAAAGAAACCGCTCAGCGATGAAAAGCTGACGGAACTATTGCAGGAGAAGGGATACAATATCGCCCGCCGGACCGTGGCGAAATACCGGGAACAATTGAACATTCCCGTTGCGCGGCTGCGGAAGGAACTTTAAAACGTAATCAATGACTGAAGCAGATCTGGCTATGGCCCACACCCCAAAACGTCATACCCCCCATACCGACAACGCCAACCCGCTCCTGCGTTTCGGGGCACACCTGGTTTCCTATATCTTTCATCCCCTCTTTATCAGCTCCTATGTGATCTGGTTCCTGATCTTTATTCATCCCTATGCCTTCGCAGGGATGGATCACCGGACCAAAGTGCTGCGGATGGTACATGTGGTGATCTTCGATACCCTGTTCCCGTTGTTTGCCGTCTTCCTGCTCTATGCGCTAAAATTCGTACGCTCCATGCTCCTGCGGACGGAGAAGGAACGGATCCTTCCGTATCTCATCGCCATGATCTTTTATTGGTGGACCTGGAACGTATTCAAACACCTGGACGATGTTCCCCCCGTTGCCGTTCATTTTCTTTTGGGAGCCTTCCTGGCGGTCTGCGGCGCCTGGATGTGCAATATCTATTTTAAGATCAGCATGCACGCGATCGCGATGGGCGGCGCGACCATGTTCTTTTTTCTCTTTTCCTTCCAGGATCCATATGCCTCCGGTCTCTATATTTCCCTCGTGCTATTGGCGACCGGCCTGGTCTGTACGGCCCGCCTGCTGAATGCCAACCATTCCTTCTTCCAGGTCTGGTCCGGCCTGTTTATCGGCCTCCTGGCGCAGTATATCGCCTGGCAGTTCTAGTTCGCTAAAGCCTTCGGCCGGCGAACCCGCGGTCCTCCCTGGCTCCTCCGGTTACCCCAAAAAGAAAAGCCCAATCATAGGGTACGAACCTAAATTGAGCTTTTTCACCTTCAAACCATCTGAAGTGTTCGTCCATGCTAGCCGTTAAGTATCTTCGATCGGGTTATATATTTCTTGGTTGGGTGATAAATAAATAAACAGCTTCCTTCTTTGATCGTTTCGATGATCGTCTCGGATTCGTCCGAAGGGACCGCCGGACAACCAAAGCTTCTTCCGCAAAAGGTATTCATCTGCAGAAAATCGGGACCGACATACTGCGAACCATGCACCACGATATTCCTCCCGCTCGCCCGGTCATTAAACCCTTTTTCCATCCCCCGGATCTTCAGCGAAAGCCCGTTGTTCCCGTAATAGGTCCCCTGCGTCACATAAAAACCAAGACTCGTCTTATGCGAGGAAGGGTTGTTGGAGAAGGACTGTGCATATTCCCTTCCCGAATTGCGCCCATGCGCCACATAAGTATTGATCAGCACCTTCTTCTGCTCCAGGTCCACCACATACAACCGCTTGTTCCGGGAAGACTGGGAAAGATCGCAGATCGAGATAATATTCGTCTTGTTCAGCCAATGATGGTCCAGCAAATAATAATATCCTTTAAGCGCGTATTGAAAGGCCTTTTTTGTCAATCCCATCTCCTGCAGATTGATCTGATCATACAGGTTGGTAACTTCTTCGGCAAAAGCGGCTTTTCGCGCATTCTTGCCTTCTCCTCCTCCGCCCCCTATCTCGTTTGAATTACCAGCCCTCAGCACACTGAACGGTAAAACAAGCGCAAGCAGGACGCACCAGAATCCGGGTTTTAAAAAAGTACGACGCATGTTTCAAAGGTTTTTACAATTTCCCCCCGAGGGACTAAAAGTCCCTGGCCGGAGGCCGATCATTAGATGTAAATGCACCGAAGGGTTATTTTTTAGCTTCCCTGCGGTGCATTACTAACGAGGGGGAATGTAAAATATTATCTTATTTCTGATTGTCCAAGAACCTTTTATGAAAACTTTTTATTGTGCCCCCCGGTCCCTTTTTCCAGGTATAAGGACTTTCTCTTATAACAAAATCACCCTTGATTATCAATTAAATGAGCAAACCCCCTTAAAACCCCGCAAAAACCTACACTTTTACCTGCTTCCACCGCCCCTTTCGGAACAGGATAAAGCTGCTGATCGTAATAACGGTTTCTGCCAATAGGATCGCCAGGAAGACGCCCGTTGGACCCAGGTCCAGGACGATCGCCAGCACATATGCCACCGGTATCTGGAAGGCCCAGAAACAAAAGAGGTTGATGATCGTAGGGGTCCGGGTATCCCCGGCGCCATTAAAGGCATTGGTCAGCACCATCCCAACCCCATAGATCACATACCCCAGGCTGATGATCCGCAGCGCGCGAACGGCCACCTCTTCCACGGCCGCCTCCTTGTTAATAAACCCTACGATCGGCTCTGCCCATACAAGGAACAGCACGGAGACTACCAGCAGGAACAGGGCATTGTACCGCGCCGCCGTCCACACGGATTGCTCCGCCCGTTCAGGATGCCTGGCCCCCAGGTTCTGACCGACCAGCGTAGCGGCGGCATTGCTCATCCCCCAGGCAGGCAGCAAAAAGAACAGGAAGATCCGGATCGACACCTGGTAGCCCGCGATCGCCGTATCCCCAAACTGGGCCACGATCCGCGCCAGCACGATCCAGCTCGCCGACCCGATCAGGAACTGGGTCGTCCCCGTCCAGGCGATCTTCGAAATGGCCTTGATAAGCTCCATATCCGGCTGAAAATGCCGGCGCAACAGCCGTATGACCCCCGGACCCCGGAGCAGATGATAGACCTGGTAACAGACGCCGATCCCACGCCCGATCAGCGTGGCAATGGCCGCGCCCGGCAGTCCGTAAAAATGGATCAGGATCGGGCATAGCACGATATTACAGCCATTGGCGATCCACAACGACCACATGGCGATAGCCGCATTACCCGCCCCCCGGAAGATACCGTTGATCAGGTAGAGCAGCATGATGACAAGACAGCCCGCAAAGACAAGCCGGGTATAGGATGAACCGATGGCGACGGTCTCCGGCGAGGCGCCCATCAATTCCAGGATATGAGGAGCCAGGAAATAACCGGCCACGCTGATCACCACGGTGAGGGCCAGCGCCAGATTTATGGACTGGGCGGCCGCGCGGGCAGCCCCTTCGGGATTCTTCTCGCCGATCCGCCGCGCAACCAGCGCCGTCGCCGCCATGCTGAGCCCGATGGCGACAGAATAGACAAGCGTGATGACCGACTCGGTCAGACCGACGGTGGCAACGGCTTCCTTGCCGATCCGGCCCACAAAGAAAATATCGACGACCGCAAAAACGCTCTCCATACACATCTCCAGGATCATAGGTATAGAAAGCAGAAAAACGGCCCGGCGGATACTACCGCTGGTATAATCCTGGTGTTCCCCGGAAAAAGCCTGGCGGAATAAAAAGTAGATGGACGAAAGGAAGTTCCCTTTTCGATCGGGGGATGCAGATGACATAAAACCCTGTTTTTAGGCTACCACCCTGAGGACCACGTAGTTAGCAATTTATATGCGGGACAATTATAGACGGGCAAAGGTTAGCAAAATTTTCAAGGATATGAAATATCGGCGTTTTATTTTTTGAACTACCTTGTTCCCGCTAACTTATGAGTATCCCCGAGTCACACCTATACCGGCAATTCCAGGCCGTATTTGATACGTATTACAACTCTCTTTGTAATTATGCTTTCACATTTACAAAAAATGCGGAGTCCAGTGAAGACATCGTGCAGGAACTATTCATAAAGATCTGGGAAGACCGCCGCGATCTGCTGATGAAAAATACCATCCGTTATTACCTGTTCACCGCCGTTAGGAATAACAGCATCTCCTGGCTGCGGCAGGAGAAAAAGGTCGTTCTCGTAGAATGGAACGAACACGAAGAAACCTATGCCATGGCCGTACAGCCCGCTGCTGCCGGGGCTGCCACCTCCGCCGCAGGCGCCGGCTCCCTCTTTGGCGAAGAACGGGTAGCGGTGGAGGATTACCGGGAGATCCTGGAAAAAGGCATGGCCACCCTGCCGCCAAAATGCAGAGAGGTCTTTGTGCTGAGCCGGTTCAGCCATATGAGCTATAAAGAGATCGCCTCCAGCCTGGGCATTTCGGTGAAGACCGTTGAGAACCAGCTGGGCAAGGCCTTGAAGATATTACGCGTTTTTTTACGGGAGAACGGAGTTTACCTGGCCTATGCCCTGGTCAACTTTTTTTGGTAGTGCATGGGGGTAGGACCCGATTCGGAGTCTTACTACAAAGGAGACAACATTTATGGACGAGAATGTATACATAGCACTCATCCTGAAGCACCTGAATAAGGAGACTTCCCCCGCCGAACAGGCAGGGCTGCGGCAATGGCTCGACGCCGATCCCGGCAACCGGCTCGAATACCAGACCGTTGAAAAGATCTGGATAGAGAGCGGGCAGGTCCTGCAGGACAGGCAATTCGATAAAGAGGCCGCCTGGATAAAGGTAACGGACACCCTCTCGCTGCCGGCGAAGATCGTCACCCTGTCACAAAGCACCGCTCAATCCCAAGCGACCGTCCAACCACAAGGCATCGCCCAACCGCAAACCGTCCCGGCCCCGCAACATCTACCCCGTTTATTCGCCTGGAAAACAATGCTGGCAGCCGCCTCCGTTCTATTGATCCTCCTCTCTGCCGCCGGCTGGTGGTATTATACACAAAGGTCCGGAGGGGATACCCATATCGTCCGGGCAACAGGCACCCGGAACCTCAACACACCCGACGGATCTACCGTTACCCTCTATGACGGCGCCACCCTGACGTATTCGGAAAAGTTCACCGACCGGACGGTACAGCTGCAGGGGCGCGCCCTCTTCTCCCTGGCCAATAATCCCAACAATCCGTTCAGGATCTATACGGCTCATTCCATTATCGAACAGATGGGCACTTCCCTGCAGGTAAACAATAGTCCGGCGGAGGACGAGGTAACGGTAGCAAAAGGAAAAGTAAGACTTACGGATAGGGAAGACGCCGGCAATAGGGTGGTGGTCCTTGCCGGTGTGACCATGAAGCTGGCCGATGGCCGGTTTATCGCCTCCGGAGGCCGCGACTCGAGCATCATCTCCCGGAAAACAGGCATCCTCGACTTCCGGGGCGAACCCCTGCAACAGGCCGCCGAGGACATCGGCCTCTTTTATCAGCTAAGTGTCACCGTTAGCCCCGATCTGCGGCCCGATGCCGGAAAGATCATCATCAACGCCCGGTTTGAACACCAGCCCGTCGAAGAAGTGATCGAAGAAATTAAACTAATGACCAACCTTACCATAAAACGCGAAAAGGATACATTAGTTTTCTCCCGAAAATGAGGAGCGCCCTTCTATATCCCCTCCTCCTCTTCCTGGGCTTTCTGATCGCCGGACCGCTCCGCGCACAAAAAAAAAGTATCCTCTATCATCCCTTTCACTGCCGTCTGCAAAAGGCGACGATCCGCGCCTTCCTCGACGAGATCAACGCCCATAGCGGGGTGGTGGTGGAATTTGTCAACGGCGGCTTCCGGGCCGATAAGGAGGTGACGATCGGCGAGGAAACGATCACCCTCGGCGCCCTCCTCCAGCAGATCCTGGCCGGCGAGAAGGTAAAGGCGATCGAAAAGAACGACAAGATCCTCCTTATCCCCTCCACCGTACCCCTGGCAGACGATGCGCTGCTGCCTGTCTATTCGTTCTTTGGGATCGTCAGCGAAGAAGGCAGCCTCGAGCCGCTCACCGAAGCCACGATCTGGGAACCGGCGACGCATAAGGGAACGCTCTCTAACGTCCACGGCTACTTCAGCCTCTCACTCCCCGAAGGAAGACACCTGCTGGAGATAACCTATGCCGGATACCGCCCCGTGACCGTCTCCGTCGACCTCCACTGGGACCAGCGGTCCGATGTCTCCCTCCATTATAAGGAGGATATCCCGGAAGTGATCATCTCGGCGGACAACGGAAAAAAAAATACCGACCGGATCGTCCCCGGTCAGTACGACGCCTATAATAATTTCCTGGGGGAGAACGACGCCCTTCGCACCCTCTATATCCTGCCGGGGGTCATGAACGTAACCGATGCCGCAAACGGCCTGCTGGTGAGAGGAGGCGAACAGGACGGCAACCTCTTCCTGCTGGATGGCAACCCCGTCTTTAACCCGACGCATATGCTGGGCGCACTTTCCATCGTCAATAAGACGTCGATGCGGTCCATGCAGCTGTTCAAGAGCGACTTCCCCTCCAAATACGGAGGCCGTCTTTCCTCCGTCATCGACGTCACGACAAAGGACGGGAATATGAAGAAATGGGGCGGGGAGGCCAACGTCAATTTCCTGGCCGGGTCCTTCACCGTGGAAGGCCCCCTGGTAAAGGATCGGACGGCGATGATGGTGTCATTCCGCCACAGCATGCCCGACGCCCTGCTCAATATCTTCCGGAAGGACTTTGCCAACGATTTCTATGACGCCCATTTTAAGCTGACCCGCCTCCTCGACAGGAACAATAAGCTGATGGCGAATTTCTATACGGGCCAGGACAACCTGGGTCTGCAGGTCAACGACAATAACCTCAACAACCGGCAACGATGGGGTAACCGGGTCGCCTCCGTCGGCTGGACCCATCTGCTGGGCTCGAACTCGTTTGTCAATACCTCCGTCAATTACAGCGACTATTACAACCTGGCCGGGTATATCTATACGATCTATGATGATTCCACGGGCGTCCCCGTAAGCCGTCGTTCGTTCAACACCTACTCTTCCATCATTCATTACACGGCCAAAACGCAGTTTGAAGTACGTGCCTCGAACTCCGTCAAACTGAATTTTGGAGGAGAAGCGGCGTTTACCCGGATCAAACCCTTTGAAAGCAAGATCGACTCTACCATCAATGTCGATCCTTCCGCTTTCCAGTCCTTCACCCCCCTGCCTTTCCGGGAGCTTATCCTTTATTCGGGAGCGGAGATCAGCCTGGGCAAACACCTGCTGCTGCGACCCGGCCTTCACTTCTCCGCCTACAGCTTCCGGAACTTTCATTATCTGTCCTATCAGCCCCGGCTCTATGCCGCCTGGCAGCTGAACGACCGGCAGCAGGTCTATGCCTCCTTCGATCGCATGACCCAATATCTTCATTTGCTGACCAACCCATCCCTCGGCATCAACAGCGACACCTGGGTGCCCAGTACCGGGCTGCTGAGTCCCGAGGAGAGCCGGTCGGTTGACCTGGGCTATTCCTACCGGAACCGGAAAAAATTCTCCCTTACGGCGGGCGTGTACTGGAAGAAGATGAGCAATGTCACCAACTATGCCGAAGGGAAAAGCTTTTTTATAAATACCGACTCCTCCTGGGAACAAAACGTGGAGACAGGCAAGGGATGGAGCTACGGACTGGAGCTGATGGCGGAAAAGAGCACCGAAAAGCTGGATATGCACATCGCCTATACCCTGTCCTGGAACTGGCGGCAATTCGACCAGATCAACCAGGGACGAAAATTCCCTTTCAAATATGACCGCCGGCATAACCTCAACATAGCGGTGACCTATAAGGCGACAAAGACAAAGGATATCTCGCTACTGTGGATGATCGCCAGCGGAGATGTGTATACCCTGCCGGAACGCATCTACCCGGACTATGATAACGCCCAGCAGATCTTTAGCCCGGATGATGTGCTGCGCAATTACCGGTTCATCTATCATTTTTCCGGGGTCAACGATTACCGCACCCAACCCTACCACCGGCTTGATCTTTCGGCCAGCTATCACCCGGTACGAAAGAAAAAGTTCCGTTTCAACTGGACCGGCGGCGTCTATAATGTATACGGCTCTCCCAGCCAGTACAGCTATGGCCTGGAAGGGACCCTGCAGGGAAAGACCATCGTGATCGTCATGAAGAATAAATTATTTAACATAACCCCCTATCTTTCGTCCACGATAGATTTTTGACACTATGCGGCGACCGGGAGAAACATATCGGTTTGACAATTTTGGCGGCAGCAGCCTATGCCGATCTGGCGGCAGCAATCTCCGCCGATGGAGCTTTCATTGCTTCCTCTGCTGGATGGTCCTCCTCTCCTGCAAAAAGAACCCATACCCCGATCAATCGCTGGGCAACGAGCTGGTCGTCCTGGCGGAGATCAGCGCCGGCGATTCTCTTAATGTACCTGTCAGCAAGAGTATCCAGGTGGGAAGCGGCGGGATCATCAGCTTCGAAAAGGTAAATTCGGCCAGCGTCAAGATCTTCCGGCCCGATGGAAAATCCTATACCCTCCGATTGAATACCTCCCCGGATTATTCCACCGACCCCGCCAGCATCTATACGGCCCCGTCCCGGCCCCATAGCAATACCGTCTATAACCTGCAGGTCCAGGACCCTCTTTCAGGAACCGTGACGGCCCAGACGACCCTTCCATCCCCCGTCCGCGTGACCCGTATGGATACCAGTAGCGAGGGACGGTATGGGACCGATATCCTGCACTGCAAAATTACGCTGGTCGATACTCCCGACGCACAGCACTATTATGTTTTCGAGGCGCTGAAACAGCTGGTGACACTGGATCATTATTTTCTCTGGAAGGGCAAACGATATGACTACGACCAACCGGCCGGAAAGAAAAGCTATGCCACCCTCAAAGACTCTCCCGGTGTCCTGCTGCTGCTGGATACCATCCCCCGGAACGTTTTCCAGCGGCTGAACATCTTTACCGACGATGGCAATGTGGACAATGCCCAGGTCAGCGTACTGGATAGCCCGTTCCGCCGGATCTTCCTCCCCGGATCTTATTTCGCGGGGTCTTCCTATACGACCTCCGTGTCCATCGACAGGAAATATTTCAGGGCGACGCAACCGGCCAGCCTGGGATGGGTGGTGATCCAGGTCAAAAGCGTCAGTCCCGAGCTCTATCATTATCTTTTCTGGTATGAAAAGTATAAAACGGACGTAGGCTCGGTGCCCACCAGCCAGCTGTATTCCCCGCCCGGGAATATCCAGAACGGTCTCGGCATCTTCGGCGGCAGCAGCAAACGCCAGTGGATCTTCTGTTTCGACGATCTCCGGTAACGCTCCGTATCATTGCCGGCGGCGATCCTTCGCCCCCGCAAAAATTTTTTTATCCCGTCCGTAGGGGTAGGACAAATTCCCGCGTCTTTACCAGTAAGACTAACCTACAACTAATTGCTCTCCTAAGCCTGACAAATCATTTGAACATGCTAATCGTTCGGGAAACACCCCAAAAAACCCTGGAGTACGTAAAAGGAAACAGGGTTTTTCTAACTCCTTCCTTCGTATCCGTCAAAACAAAGGTCAGTGCCGTGCTCATTACCCATAATGAGAGCCGGAACCTCCGCCGGACATTGACCCAGCTGTATTGGTGCGACGAGATCGTCATCGTCGACAGTTTCAGCACCGACGATACGGTGGCCATCGCGGGAGAGTTTGGCTGCCGGATCTTTTTTAAAAAATTCGAGGGATACGGCGCACAAAAAAGGTATGCCGTCGCCCTGGCAAAGAATGACTGGGTACTGAATATCGATGCGGACGAAGTGCTCTCCGACAAGCTGGTCCGGGAGATCACGCAGGAGTTTAGAAAAGGACCCTCCTGCAATGGCTACCAGGTGCCGATGAACCTGGTCTTCCTCGGTAAAGAGTTTCGGTATGGAAAGGAGAGCCAGCGGTATTTCCTGCGGCTGTTCAACAAAACAGCAGGGAACTGGAATGAGGCCGTAGTGCACGAAAAGATCGAAATACAAGGCAATATCGGCCGGATGGATGGTAAAATGCTCCATTACAGCTACCACAACCTGCAACAGTGGTATGACAAATTTGGACGCTATACCTCTATGGCAGCGGAAGGAGCCTTCAAAAAAGGAAAGAAAAAATCAATGGCTGCCGTCCTCTTTGCCCTGCCTTATTATTTCTTTCGGTATTATTTTATCGAACGGAATCTGCTCAACGGGGCGGAGGGGTTTTACTGGTCTGTACTAAGCTCCTTATCTCATTTTACAAAATATATAAAGATCAGGGAGCTCGCGGCATGACACAAATGGAAAACCAAGGATCGGCACAACAACCGGCGCAAAAACCAGCGCAAAAGCTCCGGGTACTGATGTACCATAGCGTGTCCGCAGACGGTCTCCGCGATGGGCTGACCGTCGATAGTGAACAATTGGAAGAACATTTCCGGTATCTGCAGACGAATGGCTATTCGACCATCGGGCTCAGCGAGCTGGTCGCCTTTTATGACCGGGGGCAGCCTTTGCCGGAAAATCCCGTCCTGGTCACCTTCGATGACGGCTTCCTGAATAATTACGAGATCGCCTATCCGCTGGCGGAAAAATATAAGATAAAGATCAACTTCTTCCTCGTACCGGCCTTTATCCTCATCGGGAACTATAAGGGACAACGCTGTCTCGGGCCGGAGGAGATAAAAAAGATGGACCCTTCGCTGGTGGAGATCGGTCTTCATTCCTTTGATCACCGGAACTATGCCGACCTGACCCCGGTGGGAGTGGAACAGGATCTCGACCGCTGTCTCTCGGCTATGGACGGCATGGGGATCCTTTATCAACCTTGCCTGGCCTATCCCTATGGGGCCTATCCCCGTCGCAAGGGCCATGACCAGGACCAGCTCTTCAGCACCCTGGAAAAGAACGGTATCCGCCTGGCCTTTCGCATCGGCAACCGCCTCAACCGCCTTCCCTTACGAGAGCGTTTTCTGGTCCAACGGCTGGATATAAGGGGAGATGAATCGATGCGCACCTTCCGGCTGAGCCTTGCCTACGGGAAAAGATCAACGGCCTGGCTGACGCCCTTTCTCCGGAAAGGCGACCACAAACTTCACCGTCATCCGGCATCCCTTCCCGGGTGAAGAATCGATAGACACCTGTCCGTTAAAGACCTCGGCGCGGGTAATGATATTGCTGAGCCCGATCCCCTTTCTCTTTTCCCGGGGATCAAACCCCTTTCCGTCATCGGCGATGACCAGCTGAAGGCTGTCCTCCTCCTGCCGGATGGAGAGATCGATCCGGGAGGCGCCGGCATGTTTGAGCACATTATTCAATTGCTCCTGTACGATCCGGAAGATCGTCATCTTGAGCTTGTCATCGAGGATCTGTTCGACAGGCAGTGAAAAATCGAGCGTGATGGTCGTATTGTCCGCAAGCCGCCGGATATTCTCCACCAGGTCTTCCAACGAAAGCATCAGCCCCACTTCCTTATGAAAGGACTGGGTCATGGTCTTGGATAGTTTCCGGATCTCTTCGATGGCGGAGGTGATGATCTCGCTGCTGCGGTCGATGATATGCCGTTGCCCCGGCGTCTCGCTATGGATACAGCCCAGGTATAGCCGGGCCGTCGTAAGGATTCGGTTGACATTGTCATGTAGCTCCCGGCCGATCTCCTCCCTTTCCTTTTCCTGGGCATCGATGCTGGCCTGCAGGATCTGTTTCTCCATGTTCACCCGTTGCGTGACATCCCGGAAATTACAAACGATCCCGTCGATCCCCTCCGTACCCAGCCAATTGGTCACCGTCCCTTCCAGCCAGACCAGCCTTCCGTCTGTCGTCCGGGCCCGGGTCTGCACCGCGATGGGTCTTCCGGGACTGGTGAGCACTTCCAGGAATTGTTCGGCCAGGAGGGGCATGTCCTCGGGATGGATATATTCAAAGGCGTTCTTGCCAAAGTTCTCCTCACTTCCTACCCCAAAATAATGTTCGATCGAAGGGCTGCTATAGGTGATCTTTCCCTCGCCATTCGCAATGACGATGATATCCGTTCCCTTTTCGATCAGGGCATACAGACGGGCTTCGCTGGTCTTCAGCTTCTGTTCCAGCCTGTCGATGATGGCTTGCAGGGGAGCATCGGTTTCCCGGCCGGCGGCGGCGATTTCCCGGGTATTGACGGGAACGACGGGCATTTCGATAGGAGAGGGCGGCATAGTAGTTGACAAGGTTTGAGATTCTACAATGGTAAACGGTAAAAGGAGACGAACTATAAAAATAGAAAACTTTTATAATATTAGTAATTTTGAGGTAAATATTTACCCCTAACAACATAATCGGTTCCGTGTATGCCACCGATCTTATCGCATATTCTTCGTAAAATTCGAAATCTCCCCACGAATTTGTAAATTCAGGGTGTCTAACATACACACTGAATCTTACTATATTTAAAAATCTATCCATGTACACAAGAAGATCCTTTCTCAAATCCACCTCTTTGTATTCCGCCGGTATCCTCGCAGCGCCGGCTCTCCCTTCCTGGCTGGACGCCCATAATACCCGGATCGGTCTGCAGTTGTATACCGTCCGGGACCAGATGGCTGCCGATCCAAAGGCAACCCTGGCCAAAGTGGCGCAGATCGGGTATAATTCCCTGGAAGGCACCTATACCGGAGCGGAAAACTTTTATGGCATGGACCCAAAAACGTTTTCAAGTGTCCTGAAAGGAAATGGACAGGTGATGTGGAGCTGTCACTATCGGTATGGGGAAGATCCGACCGATGGCATCCTGACAAATGGCGTTTTTAACGGAACGATCCTACACGACTGGGACCGATGCGTAGAAGACGGCCACGCCCTGGGCCTCAAATACATGGTCTGCGCCTGGCTGTCACCAAAAGAGCGGCTGGGATTGGATCATTATAAACAGATGGCGGATGTATTCAACAAGGCGGCCGAAAAATGCCACGCGGCCGGCATCCAGTTCTGTTATCATAATCACGACTTTGAATTTGACCAGCAGGATGGCAAATATCCTTATGACGTATTGTTGGAGAATACGGACCCCAAGCTGGTGAAGATGGAGATGGACCTTTACTGGGTGAGCAAGGCCGGGCAGGACCCCATGAAGCTGATCGAACAACATCCGGGGCGTTTCCCTCTGTGGCATCTGAAGGATATGGATAATACGTCCGCCCATGCTTTTACGGAAGTAGGCAACGGGGTCATCGACTTCAAAAAGATCTTTACGGAAAAGGCGGCATCCGGTATGAAATATTTTTTTGTCGAACAGGACAAATGCCCCGGATCGCCCTATGACAGCATCAGCCAAAGTATCTCCTATATAAAGAAAAACCTGGTATAGCGGATGGACAAGTCCCGGATAAATCGCCTTCTGACCCGAACGCGTCCTTTCCTGGTATTGGTCCCGTTCCTCCTTTTTTCTGCCATCTCCCTCTCTGCACAAAACAATCAGCTGGGCATTTTTGAGGGGCATGGGGATGTGGGCATCGGCGTCAAACCCGGTTCCACCACCTTTATCCCTGAAACCGGGCAATATGTGCTATCCGGGGCAGGGTATAATGTATGGTTCGACCATGACGAATTTCAATATGCATGGAAAAAGATAAAAGGGGACTTTATCCTCTATGCCCGGGCGGAGTTTCTGGGGACCTGGGTCAACTACCACCGGAAAGTGGGGTGGATGGTCCGTAAAAGCCTGGATGGCAACTCGGCGCATGTCAATGCCGTGGAACATGGAGACGGACTGACCTCGCTGCAGTTTCGCCCGGCCGCCGGCGCCCTGACCGAAGAGCACCGGTTAAAAATGACCCACGCCAATATCCTGCAGCTGGAGCGGAAGGGCAACCAATATATCATGCGGGCCGCTGTCTATGGTGAGCCCTTTCAAACCGATACTCTCAACAATATCGATCTTGGCGAAGAGGTCTATGTAGGCCTTTTTGTGGGTTCCCATAACCCGGATGTTTTGGAAACGGGTGTTTTCTCAAACGTCAGCATCGCCATCCCCTTTAAAGGCGAATCGGATCAGCGGACGCAGATGACCCTCGGCAGCAACCTGGAGGTGATGGATGTCGCAAGTGGACATCGGGAAACGATCTATAGCGTTCCCTACTCCATCCAGGCGCCTAACTGGACCCCCGATGGAAAAAGCCTGATCTTCAACGACGCAAAAGGACTGCTCTATAATTTCGACCTGGCGACACGAAAGCCCGTTCAGATCAATACGGGCAACGTCATCCGCAATAACAATGATCATGTGATCTCCTTCGATGGAAAGATGCTGGGTCTTAGCAGCTGGGTGCAGGAGCTTGGCGGCTCGATCACCTATACGGTCCCGATAGAAGGAGGAACGCCAAAACAGATCACGCCCCGGGGACCCTCCTATACGCATGGCTGGTCGCCCGATGGAAAAGACCTGGTGTTTTGCGGCGAACGCAACGGAGAGTTCGATGTGTACAAAATACCGGCCGCGGGTGGAAAGGAAGTACGACTGACGGATACAAAAGGATTGGACGACGGACCGGAATATACCCCAGACGGGCAATATATCTATTTCAATTCCGTCCGTTCGGGTCTGATGCAGATCTGGCGGATGAAACCGGACGGCAGCCGGCAGGAGCAGATCACGCATGATGATCTGAACAACTGGTTTGCCCATATTTCACCCGATGGTAAATGGTTCGTCTATCTCACATTCCTGAAAGAAGAAACGCCACCCGACATCCATCCCCCCTACAAACATGTCTATATCCGGTTGCTGCCGATCGACGGAAAAGGCGAGCCAAAAGTATTGGCCTATCTATACGGAGGACAGGGATCGATGAATACTCCTTCCTGGTCACCGGATAGTAAAAGGATCGCCTTTGTCAGCAACACCAGAAATTAAAAAGGTTCCAGGTATTACCGTAAATGTTTATTTTTAAACAGATGAACGAATTGTTTAATCGGCATTTATTGGCGGTAAGACCGGCGCAGACGCGGATCCTATGGGCGGTATTTGTTTTTTGTCTCCTTCCTTTTATTATTTTTTCGTTTTTCAACGGCATGTCCGGGGATGACTATATGCTGGCGATCTATTACCGGCAGAATGGTTTTTTCGGGACCCAGCGGATCATATACGGGCAATGGACGGGGCGGTTCACGTCGACCTTTATCGGTACGGTATTTATAAAATTCGGCTGGCCCCAGCGGTATTATTTCCTGCATGCCTTGTTATTATTCGGTTGTTCCTGGGGTGCGATCCTCTTTCTTTTGTCATCGGTCAACCGGTATTTCCTTCACCGCCTCTTTACCCGATCGGCGCTGGCCCTGGCCGGCGCGATTTTGTTGTTGGTTACGATCTATGTACAAGCCGAGGTCGCCACCGGCTTTTATTGGTTCAGCTCGGCGGTCACCTATCAGACGGCGTTGATCTTATTTCTTTTGCTGGGAGGGATGCTGGTCCGCCGCTTTGCCTCCTCCGCGATCCCCTCCCCCGCGACCCCTTCCTTCCCGATCCCGTCCTCCCCGATCCCGTCCTCCCCGATCCCGTCCTCCCGTTCCGTCTCCGCCTTCCGTCCTCATTGGCGCGACGACGCGGTGATCAGTATATTGGCTTTCCTCATCAGCGGGTGCAATGAGATCGCCGCCATTTTCCTGGCATTCTTTTTTGCGATGCTGATCGTCGCAGCGTATTATTATCGGCGGGCCATCCCCGTGAGCCTGTTCGTATATATGGCGGTATGCGGGATCACCGGGGGGATCGTTCTGCTGACTTCCGGGGTCCTGTCGGTCCGTTCGGGCTTTATGAACCACCATACCCCGATCGCGGCTGTTTTGCCGATGATCCTGTTTCGTAGCGCGGCGGTATTTTACTATATCTTAAAGGTTCCGCTTTTCTGGATTGCCGGCGGACTGCTCTATCTTATCGGGCGCCGCGTCGCGGTATCGTTCCCGTTATTACCGGGCCAAAAGTTTCTTGTTCCCGGTCTGATCGCCCTACCGGTATTGGTCCTGTGTACGCTGACGGCAATCCTGATGGTCTCGAAAGGGGCCTTACCGGATCGTGCATTGAATAACCTGGTCGATCTGGCGGCGATTGGTCTGCTGGGACTGGCCTTTCTCGCAGGGATTTCAGCCGCTACTCCTTCCTCCTACAATCCTTCCTCCGCCCCTGTGATCCCTTCCTCCGCCCCTGTGATCCCTTCCTCCGCCCCCGTGATCCCTTCCCCCGTCCTTGTGATCATCCTTATAGCTGGAATGCTCGCCAGCGATAGCTTTCCCGAAGCATGGCGTAACGATCTTTCCGGGTACTTTTATCATTCTATCCAGCGCGACCGGTTGCAAAAAATGGAGGAGGCCGGGCAAAACCATCAAAAAACGGTGGTCCTCCAGCCTTACAACGAAGCATTACAGGAGAAGATCCACCGGGTATTTCCCCACGGGACCTTTGCAACCGTTCGGACCCTGCTGGAAGAAAGGCCCTCCTTCCTGTTCTATCTAAAGGATCCTGACCGGATCGATCCCATGCCGCTCTACTACTATAGCCTGGATAGTGTTACCGTGAAATCGCCTAAAATGTAATATCTTGCGCCCAATTCAAAATCAGGGGTTTCTTTAACCTTTTATTAACCCGAAGGAGAATACATTTGTCAACCGGATCAAAGTGAACCCGGAAGGGCCAAAACTGACGAAAACGCCCTCGGTGTGCCATCAGATCGTTAAAAATGACATTACCTACAAGTGAAATTATGAAGAAGTACTTCTTTACCGCATTGATTTTCCTGGCCACAACCGCTGCATTCGCTCAAAAAAAGAGCTCCAAAAGAGCCCAGACACCACCTCCAAAAAAAGACACTGTAGCCGCCGTCATCAATACACCCCCGCCGCCGCCTCCTGCCAAGCCCAAAAAGGACTGGAGCAAGATCGATCTGACAAAGCGCCCCGCCGACCATTTCATGGTCCAGCTTGGGTATGACAACTGGGCGGCAAAACCGGATAGTATCGATATCCAGGGGTTCAACCGCAGTTTCAATCTATACTTCATGTTCGACTTTCCCTTCAAGACAGACCCCCGTCTCAGCATCGGGGCCGGTTTGGGGATCGGAAGCAGCAATATCTTTTTCCATCAGCAGGAAGTGTTGGTAGCCGCCTACCAGAATACCACGCTGGCCTTTCCCGATGAACAGGGAGGCAATCACTTTAAAAAATACAAGCTGACCACTACCTATCTTGAGGCGCCCGTGGAACTGCGGTTCGCCCTCGATCCGGAGCATATGGACAAATCCTGGAAGTTTGCCGTCGGCGCCAAGATCGGCCTGATGCTCAGCGCCTATACAAAGGGTAAGACCTTGCAGAACAGCGTCGGCCAGACGATCGGCAACTACATCGAAAAGGAAAGCTCCAAACAATTTTTCAGTACCACCAAGCTGGCGGCTACAGCCCGGATCAGCTATGGGGTATTTGGTGTCTTTGGCCAGTTCCAGGCGAATAGCCTGATCAAGGCCAGCGCCGGACCCGCTGTTTTCCCGTTCTCGTTCGGGATCATGCTTAGCGGGTTATAGTCGCATTTCGCACCTACCCCCGCCAAGTCACACCTTCTTGTTGCCGGAAATGCTCCCCAGGAGTGTCTCCGGCAATTTTTTTCTCCTCGCCCTCATCGGTGCAATACGTACCTTTGCCCTCCAAAAATGTCCTAGTTTGATAGATAAGCATAACAGTATACAAAAGGAAGAAAGGGCCATCCTGGTAGGCGTGGTGACAAAAACCCAGACGGAAGAGCAGGCCAGGGAATACCTGGAGGAGCTGGCTTTTCTCGCGGAGACGGCGGGGGCGGTCACGCTAAAGCGGTTTACCCAAAAGCTGGCCCATCCCGACAGCAAGACCTTTGTCGGCAAAGGCAAGCTCGAAGAGATCAAGACCTATATTACCCTCAAAGATATCCGGGTCGTCATCTTTGACGATGAGCTGTCCGGCTCCCAGATCACCAATATTGAAAAGGCATTGGACTGTAAGGTCATCGACCGGTCCGACCTGATCCTGGACATCTTTGCCAGCCGGGCCAAGACCGCCGCGGCCAAACTACAGGTAGAACTCGCTCAATACCAATATATTCTACCCCGGCTTCGGGGCATGTGGAAACACCTGGAACGTCTTGGAGGCGGTATCGGTACCCGGGGACCCGGGGAGACGGAGATCGAGACCGACCGCCGGATCGTCAAGGATAAGATCTCTTTACTACGGAAGCGGCTTGGCGAGATCGACAAACAGGCGTTTACCCAGCGCAAGGACCGGGGGGAGTTCATCCGCGTGGCGCTGGTGGGGTATACCAATGTGGGCAAATCGACCCTGATGAACCTGCTGAGCAAGAGCGATGTGTTTGCGGAGAACAAGCTCTTTGCGACGCTCGATACCACCACCCGGAAAGTCGTTTTTGACGCCACGCCGTTCCTGCTCAGCGACACCGTCGGTTTTATCCGCAAGCTGCCCCATCACCTGGTCGAAAGCTTTAAAAGCACCCTGGATGAGGTGCGCGAGGCCGATATCCTGCTGCATGTGGTGGATGTGTCGCATCCGGGGTATGAGGAGCAGCTGGGGGTCGTCAATAAGACCCTGCAGGAGCTAAAGGCCTTCGAAAAGCCGATCATGGTAATTTTTAATAAGATCGATCAGTATGAGGCCAATACCTTCGATCCCTGGCTGGAGGAAGGGGTAAAGGAGGAGCTGCTCAGCGAGCTGCGGGAGCGTTGGGAACGGGAGACCAATAGCAGCTGCGTCTTTGTGTCTGCGACCGAGCGCCGCAATATCGACGGTCTGCGTACGACCATCCTCGAAAAGGTGCGCGAGCTATACAAAATACGTTATCCGTATAAATCCGAATACAATTTTTAAGCGACTGCTCTATGTTAAACTGGTATCTGCATGAGCCTTAAAAAACTCAAATGGCATAAAGTGGCCGACAATATCAACGACATCCCGTTGACCGCAGGCGATATCGGCGAAGTGACCCTCGATGGCAAAAAACTCTGTATCGGTCGTTTCCAGGAGGGGTGGTATGGTTTTGCGCATGAATGCCCCCATGCCGGCGCCTCCATGATGGATGCCTATATCAACGGCGCCTGCCAGGTCATTTGCCCCGTCCACCAGCTCAAATTCAACCTCAAAACCGGCCGCGACGCCCATGGCGACGGCTATAAACTGAAAATGTACCCCGTGGAGGTCCGTCCCGACGGCGTTTTTATGGGGGTAGAGGAGGGGGGATTGTTTAAGTGGTTTTAGTCCTTGCCGCGCGCCGCCGCCTATCCATCATCCTGCCTTGGTCGGGCCCGATCCGCCAGCCAGCAAAGGATCGAGCCTACAGATGCCCAAAAAATGGTGCAAATATCTTCTATCGTATTTTTTAGTCTTTTCATTTAGTCTTTTTTTGATTTCCAGGTTTTTGAACGGAGAAAATCCCTATTTTTGCAACCCCTTTTGGGGCTTATTCCTCCTTAGCTCAGTTGGTTAGAGCATCTGACTGTTAATCAGAGGGTCGCTGGTTCAAGTCCAGCAGGGGGAGCGAAAAATTCGAGCAGTTATGAAGATTTCTTTATAACTGCTTTTTTATTTAATATGAAAGGCAGCCTTTTCATTCTCATTATAATTTTAGGAGCCTGTAATGGACTCCTTCATCATAACGAGTCAGAGACAGTCGAAAAATTACTGCAAGAGGGATTTCGGAGCGATGCCCGGGAAGATTATCGTACCTCTATACTTATCTATGATAGCATTCTTCAAATAAAACCAGACCAATACATAGCATTGGTTAATCGGGGTAGAGCAAAGATCAACTTGGGAGATACTGCAGCGGGGCTTGCCAATTTAAGGTATTCCATAAAGATTCACCCTACTGGCTCAGCCTTCGCTTCAAAAGCGGTGGTGGAACTTAATAATGAACCACAACAAGCACTTATTGATTTAAGAAATGGTGATCGCCTCATGCCGGGCAAACCTATGATAATTAGTTTACTGGCATACTATTATACCGCTATTCAACCTATTAGGGATAGTGCATTACATTATGCCGACTATACTTGTAGACTGTCCGTAACAGATCCGGTTTATTATAACGTCGCTATGAACGCATACATGTGTTTTGACGATTACCCCGGCTTGCTTGAAACGTCGGATTCCCTTATTGCTCATTTTCCTAAGTCGCCTTACCCGTATAATAATAGGGGGCTGGCAAAGTTAAACTTAGGGGACATACGAGAAGCAAAGCAAGATATTCGGACTTCTTTAAACTTAGACTCAAGCAACGCATGGGCCTATCGAAATATGGGATTGGTTTTTGAGAAATTGAATGGGCCGGATAGCTCTTGTTTTTACTTCCAAAAAGCCAGGCGAAAAGACAAAAAGCGGCAATACAAAAGGGATATCGACAGCCTTATTCTGTTATTTTGCAATAAAAAATAGTACAAAAGGAAGGCTAAACTGATTTTTTCATAGTTGACAAACCTATCCGTTATTCCGTCAGAATGGCCTAAAAACCTGTAAAAAGGTTGTAAAACAATGTAAATACTGTTTAAAATCGATTTACATTAGTGGTTCAAGTTTAGCTTTGCCAGCATGAAGCAATATTACTTATTCACCCTCTTTTCATTAGTCATGCTCACATTAGCTATAGCTTTTGTGAAAAAAGAAAATGACCAGCCTGACAAGCACCTGGAGATTGTGCTTCGTAGTATCGGGCACCAGGTATTGCTTCATTCCAAAGATTCAACTTCCCGGGTATTACCGGTTGAAACGGTTAATGAAACCACTTTCCGGATTTCCTTCGAGAATAGTTTTGGCTTTACTCCCGATACCTTAATGAACATCGTACACCAGCAGCTGGCGAAAACCGACAAGTCAGGAGACTATATCGTGAGCGTAAATGAGTGCTATCAAAACAAAACCATTTTTGCTTATGAAGTAAACACAGCCACTGGCGATTTGAAACCTTGCCGGGGACGCGTACAGAAAAAAGGCTGCTATGTAATTGAAATTTCATTTCCCGTAAAAAGATCCTTTAACTATGGCTGGATTCTGTTTGTATTTATCCTGTTAGCTTTTGCATGGTTTTATTTCACTCGCAGACAGAATAGAATTTCAAAACCCCAGGAACTTACCGGGGAAAAAGTTGATGAATCTCCATCAAACAAAGCTGAACCTGGTCTGGTCGTTGCCGATTATAAAAAGCTAGGGAATTTTATGTTTTTCGAGTCAAAAGGAATCCTTAGCCTTAACGATGAAACCATCGAGCTTACCGACAAAGAAACAAAAGCACTCAGCATACTTGCATCGAATCAGAACGAGGTAGTTGCGAGGGAACTGCTGATGAAAGCAATTTGGGAAGATGAGGGTGTTGTTGTGATCACACGCAACGTAGACGTTTTGATATCTAAACTTCGGAAGAGATTAAGCGCTGATCCGTCTATTAAGATTGTGAATGTGCATGGTAAAGGATACAAAATGATTTTGTAAGCCGATTTTCATAAGGGCAAAGCCTCGGTAAGTTCCGAGGCTTCGCCATTTGATCGAAGAGATAGGCAGACGGGTCATCCGCCTCCATTTTACGCGATGATAGTAATAGCTTACTTAGCGCTTTTTTCTTTGTTTTTTGTGATAATCAGCTTGACGATCAGATCACCCTTGGTCGTGAAGAAATAATCCAGGTAGGTAGGGTCTGGAGCCTTAGATTTATCATAGTTGCCATCGGTTAACGCGGTGATGATCCATTCCCCGTAGTGTTCAATGGTCTCATCAGCCTTGAAAGTTACCCGATCGCCGATCATTTCCTTATCGCTCCACTTCTTTATAGCCGCCTTTCCCCAAAAGTTGCGTGCAAAATCGTTAACGAGTGCATCCTCCGCGAACGTTTCGATAAAGGCCTCTCCGTCATGATTATTTGTCGCACGGATAAACTGTTGAATTACAGCGGGCAGTGTTGTTTTTGACATGGCTTCTAGTTTTTGTTTGGCTTAAATGATTTATACCATAAAGGTCAAACTGTCGAGTGACAGCCCTATGTCAGTAGCCGTTTTAGGCAGAAAAAATAATTTAAGTAACCAAATCGTAAAGCGCTTGGTTAGATGTTTGAATGCCACCGGCCTATTCACCAATGGTACCCATTTGAATGTCACCTGCACGCCTGTAATGGGCCATGATCACACCCTTTGTGGTAACGGTGCTTTCAACCAGGGTAAAGGCTGCCGGTGTCAAGCCGTCGTCAAAACGCTTTTTGCCTTTACCTAATATAACGGGATAGATATTAAGCCATAATTCGTCTACCAAATTATGCTTCAATAGCAGCTTCACGAGTTCGCTGCTACCCCAAACGCTAAGATCAGGGCCTGCTGAATTTTTGAGGTTTTCAATAGCTTCCACGCTTGTAAGGAACACAGAGTTTTGCCAATCTGACTCTTTCATCGTACTGGACAGGGCGTATTTTGTGACCTGGTTGACAGTTGGCCAAAGGTCAACATGTTTAGGCCAGAAGCCGGCAAGGATCTCAAATGTTCTTCTGCCAAAGAGGAGATCTGTAGGTGCCATCTGTTTTTGCATTACCGATAAGGAAACTTCGTCGCCATAAGGTGCAGACCAGCCACCATATTTAAAACCACCCGATGGATCTTCCTCCGGGCCCCCGGGTCCTTGTATTACTCCATCTAAAGTAATATGCGATAAAACGATAATCTTTCTCATTTGATTTGTCCTCCTGTTATAATGTTTATTAAAATTAGTTTACGTTAATGCAGCTCTCTACTAAACCCCGGTCTACCCCTGATGTTCAGGCATGCCATTTGGGTCCATCCAGATAAACTCCCAATGGTGGCCATCGAGGTCGTCAAAACTGTGTTGATACATAAAGCCATAGTCGCTGGCCGGATTGGGTATCGTGGCGCCTGCTGCTGTTGCCTTGTTGATCATTTCGTTGACGGCATCTTTACTTTCGGCAGATAAGCCAATAGAACATTCTGCCGCTTTGTGAGCATCTACAATTTCTTTCTTTGTAAAAGTCTGGAAAAATGTTTCTGTCAGCAGCATTACGTAAATAGTATCGCTGATGATCATGCAGGTTGCCTTCTCGTCGGTAAATTTCGGATTAAAAGTATAACCGAGTTTGGTGAAGAACGCCACCGACCTGTTGAGGTCTTTAACGGGTAGGCTTACAAAAATTTGAGTTGCCATATGTGTTTTTTTGATTAGGTTTATTCAAAGGTATAGCAACACGACATTTGTGACAATGTGCAAAAACGACAAGTTAAGGGGGTAAATGCGACTTGTATCCGGTCTCCGACTAAGAGGGTGCTACTTATTGCAGTTTTTTAAGCCGTTCCGCCGCGCATTACAGTGCATTGATCGCATAGAGGGGCAAATTGATCATCCACTCTTCCTTTCGATAATCCGATAAAGAGGTCCGAATGGCCACCGCAGGTTGATATCTTTGATGATAGACCCGGAGGCTTTTTGCATGCAGGTTTTCAGCAGCCTTTACCTCCAGGGGGATTAGCTGGCCTTCTTTCTGCAGAAGGAAATCGATTTCTGCGCGTGCGTTTTCCGGCGACCAGTAATAGATGCTGATCGCTTTTGAGACAATCAGCTGTTGAAGCACATATTGCTCTGTCAATGCACCCTTAAACTCTTCGAACAGATCATTTCCTTCAAGAAGCGATTTTATGTTCAGATCTGTCATAGCTGACAATAACCCGACATCTACAAGAAACAATTTGAACGCTCCGAAATCTTCATACGCTTTTAAAGGGATCGCCGGTTTTGTAACATTGTTTATTTTATGGATCAAGCCGCAATCTATGAGCCAGGACATTGCCAATTCATATTCCCTGGCCCTTGCACCTTGACGAATGAGGCCATAAATGAATTTTCTGTTCTCCTTTGCCAGCTGCGCCGGAATGGAATTCCAAAGCATCCTTATGCGAGGAACTATATCACCGGGCGCATGTTTGGAAAAGTCCTGTTCATAGCCGATCAATATTCGTTTTTGGATAGTTCTTACCTCATCAAAGTCATTTCGCTGTGAGAATGAAAAAACAGCTTCGGGCATCCCACCTATGTAATAGTACTGTTTTAATCTTTCTATATACCGGGCCTTGAAGCTGGTTATTAAAGACCAGTCTTTACTTACCAGGAGATCAGCCAACGGTTTTTCATTCACAGCCTCCAGGAATTCGGTAAAAGACAATGGGAACAGGTCAAGAAATTCTACTTTACCCACCGGAAAGGAAGTGTGCTGGTTTAATGCAACTCCCAACAAAGAACCGGCAGCGAGCACATGATATTCCGGAGCATTCTCCTGAAAATACTTTAAGGATGTCAATCCACCGGGCGCTTCCTGGATCTCATCCAAAATGATCAAGGTATCTTTAGGATCGACCGCTATGCTTGTTTCAATTTGGATAGCCGTCAAAATTCGACGGATATCCAAATCTGCGGTGAACAAGCTCTTCAGTGCCGAACTGCTTTCAAAGTTTATATATGCCACTTGCTGATAGCTTGTGCGGCCAAACTATTTCATAAGCCAGGTTTTCCCTGTTTGTCGGGCACCTCTGATTATCAGTGGCTTGCGTTCTTTTGACTCCTTCCAGTCAAGTAGATAAGCTAACTGATTTCTTTTCATTTCCTGATGAGTTACACAAATACGTACGAATTATTGTCAAACATCACATTTTTATGTACGTATTCGTCTCTCCTCGCCTCCCCACCACCGCCCCTCCCGGCGCATTCGCCTTAAAAACCCTGATAAAATTCCCCCCCAATATCTTCTCCACATCGGCAACCTTATACCCGCGCTTAAGCAGCTCCCGCGTAACAAGCGGATACGTCGTCACATCATCCAGCTGCTGCGGCGGCGACTCGATCCCGTCAAAGTCGGAGCCCAGACCCACATGATCCACCCCGATCAGCCGGACGATATAATCGATATGGTCGATCAACAGGGAGAGCGGCGCCCGCAGCGAATCGGCCTCGGCCGGATATTTCTTCGACAGGAATTCATTGATCGCATAGCCAGGCGCCTTTGCCGCCGTCATGGAATCCATCTCGGGTTTATGCCGCGCCGTGAACCGCGCCAGCCGGGGAGCATAGTTGCTATCCAAAAATCCGGAATAGAAATTCACCTGGATGACACCGCCATTGGTGCCGATCGCCTTGATCTGATCGTCCTTCAGATTCCTAAAAACGGGACATAAAGTATACACGCTGCTATGACTGCAGATGACCGGTTTTGTCGTAGTATGGATGGCATCCCAAAAGGTCTTCTCGCCCACATGCGAAAGATCGACCATCATTCCCAGCTCGTTCATCCGGCGAACGATCTCCTTACCCTTTTCGGTCAGCCCATAAGGCGTAACCGTAAACGCATGGGATGTCTCCTCCATCGCCGAAGTAGCCCAGGGGGTACTGTTATTCCAGGTCAGGGTCATATATCGCACGCCCCGCCGGTAAAAACTATCCAGGTAGTCCATATTATCCTCGATCATATGCCCCCCTTCCACGCCCATCATCGCCGCAAGCCGGTGATGCTTTACGGCCTGCTCCAGCCCCGCAGGGTCGGTAACGATCTGCATGATATCAGGATGACGTCCGGCAATGGCATAAAGACTGTCGATCTCCCTGTTGGCCTGGTGAAAGGCAGTACCTACACCATAATGGTCATCGCAAAAAATGGAAAAGACCTGCACATCCACACCGCCCTTTCTAAACCGCGCCAGATCGGAATGCGTCTTTCCCTTCAGATCCGTCCCGATGTCCATCCCGTTGAGCGTGGCCGAGCTAAGCACATCATTGTGCGTATCCACGACAATGGCTTTCTCATGTACTTTCAGATAAGACTGGGCGGCGGCCCGAAAGGGTAAACCCACCGGGAGCAAGGCCGCCAAAGAGATCAGGGTCAAAAATAACTTCGACATATAGTATCAATTTTATTATTTCCGGGTAAAATCCAGGTCCTGGAAATCATAGCTGAAATCCGTGAGCGGTGAGATCGGCTTCATCCTGAAGCTGGTCGCCAGTCCCCGCTCGTCAAGCGCAAACAAGACGTAAGCATCGGCATTCATACTCCGGTCGCGCCATTTGACGATAAACGAATTGCCCTTATACGGCAGCAGCTCGCCGGTCAGCTTGGGGCTACGTTTGCTGTCAAACCAGGGCTTGCCGCCTTTTACAGAAATGGTCACTTCTCCCAGCCAGGCATCCCGATAGACGCCGGTGTAAATAGACAGATCGACCGCGCCACCACCCGCTTTCGACCGGAACAGATCCACCTCCTTCCAGATCGAATCCGTCAGCTTCTTCTCCTGGGCCAACTGCCTTTTCCTGATCGGCGCATATTCGCTGACCCGATCCGTACCCGTTATCCCGAAATAGGCATCCTTTATCTGGTTTGTGATCGCCGAAAAAGCCACCCCCTCTTCCTGGTTGGTCAGCACAATGATGCCCAGCTGCAGCTCGGGGATCATCGTGATCTGCGTCACCATCCCTTCGAGCCCGCCGGTATGACTGATCTGTTTGTAGCCATGCGCATCGTTGATGACAAATCCCAGCCCATACGCCGCGAAGTGGGTGTTATAGGCCCCGGGGCCACCAACGGGGAGAATGGTCTGCGGCGCCCACCGCTCCCGAAACACACCGGGAGAAAAAAGCATCCGTCCATCCGGACCATATTTTCCGCCCGCCAGGTGTAACTGCACCCACTTGCTCAGATCGGCGATGCTGGAATAGATGCCGCCGGCCGCATGATCCACCTTCGACCGGCTTCGTGCAATGACCCGAACGGTCCCCTCCACCCGCGCATGCCCGTCGATGACATCGGAGCTGTCATGCAACCGGTCATAACTGGGCGCGCTATGGGTCATGCCCAACGGCTGCAGGATCCTTTTGTCGATAAACTCATCCCAGCTCATGCCGCTGACCCGGGCTACGATCTCCCCGGCTACGATATACAGGTTATTATCATACGCATATTGTGATCGGAAACTGGTGGCCGGTTTCAGGAATTGCAGGTTATGCAGGATATCGGGAATGGTAAAATCGCTGGAATCAGGAAAGAACATCAGGTCGCCGGCTCCCAGCCCCAATCCACTGCGGTGACAAAGCAGGTCCCGGACCGTAAACTCTTCCGTCACCCAGGGATCGAAGAGCCGGAACTCCGGGATATATTTCCGGACCTTGTCATCCCAGCTCAGCTTCTTCTCATCCACCAGCATGCCCAGGGCCGCCGTGGTAAAGGCCTTACTGTTGGAGGCTATGCCGAATAACGTATTCTCATCGACAGGCTGGCGGGTATCCAGCGATCGAAACCCATATCCTTTCGAATGGATCACCTTCCCGTCCTTGATAACGGCAACGGCTATTCCCGGTACATCAAAGGCTCGCCGCGCCCGCTCTACGACACTATCGATCGCGGCCGAAGACAACGGCGCCCCGGCAGGTTGGGCCCGAACCCCAACGCCAAAGACTATAAAGAGCAAAATGATAACGGAAATTCTCATGTCGGATGGCTTTGGAATAAATATAGCCGTTTTTTCTTACTTTGGAGGGATCAAGCAACTACTTATGAACAAGATCAAGATCCTCATTCTGCAAAGCCTCCTTTTCCTTCTGCAAAACCAAACCCTCCCTGCCCAGACCACACCCGGCTGGCTTCGATACAACGCCATTTCACCCGACGGAAAGACCGTTGTGTTCACCTATAAGGGAGATCTGTACAGGGTGCCCTCCGGCGGAGGAGAGGCGACGGCCCTGACGGTCCACGAAGCGCATGATTTTATGCCCGTCTGGAGCCATGACGGAAAATATATTGCGTTCGCCAGCGACCGCTACGGCAACTTCGATATCTATATCATGCCCGCGACCGGAGGGGAGGCCCGCCGCCTTACCTTCCACTCCGCCAACGAATATCCCTATGAGTTCTCCCGAGACAACAAGAATGTCATCTTTGGAGCGGCGCGTATGGATGTAGCCAGCAACAGGACCTTCCCCGTCGCCTCACAGCCCGAGCTCTACCAGGTGAGCATCGAAGGCGGAAGAGTACAGCAGCTGCTTTCCACGCCGGCGGAGGATACAAAGCTCAGCCAGGACGGCAGCAAGCTGCTCTATCATGATAAAAAAGGCGGAGAGAACGCCTTTCGTAAACACCATACCTCCTCCATCGCCCGCGATATCTGGATCTGGGATATCAAAGCCGGCACGCATAAAAAGATAACGACCTTTTCCGGAGAAGACCGCAATCCGATCTTCACGGACAACGATAAGGCATTCTATTACCTGAGCGAAGAGAGCGGCAGCTTTAATGTCCATAAAATGAGCCTCGACGGCGGAAAATCCACCCAGCTCACCAGCTTTAAAAAACACCCGGTCCGATTCCTCAGCAGCAGCGATGCCGGCACCCTCTGTTTCAGCTATGACGGAGACTTATATACGAAAACGCCAAACGACGCCCCCAAAAAGATAAACATCACCGTTGCCTCCGACGACAAGGCCAACAACGAAAAGATCATTCCCGTTACCGGCGGAGCCCGGGATGTGGCGGTCTCGCCAAACGGCAAGGAAGTAGCCTTTATCTTCCGCGGCGAAGTATTCGTGACAAGCGTGGAAGGCGGCGTGACAAAACGGATCACCAATACACCCGAACAGGAGAGAAGCGTAACCTTTTCCCCCGATGGCAAGACGTTGCTGTATGCATCGGAAAGAGGCAATAGCTGGAAGATCTTTGAAACCAAAAGGGTGAGGACCGACGAACCCTATTTCTATGCGTCCACGATATTAAAAGAAACGCCCATTATCAGTAACGAACACGAGAACTATCAGCCGTCCTATTCCCCCGACGGAAAAGAGATCTCTTTTGTCGAAGACCGGAACAAATTAAAGATCTATACCATCGCCACGGGAAAGACCCGCACCCTTCTCAACGAAGAACAGCTCTTTAGCATGGGAGATAATGACCAGTACTTTCAATGGAGTCCCGACAGTAAGTGGATCCTGTTCGATTATTCCGTTCCCGGTATCGCCCCCGCCGAAGTAGGGCTGGTACAGGCGGATGGCAACGGCAAGATCGTCAACCTGACAGAGAGCGGCTTTAACGACCGCTTTGCCAAATGGGTGATGGGCGGCAAGGCAATGGCCTGGTTCAGCAATAGGGATGGACTAAGGTCCGTGGCACAAAGCGGCGGCTCGCAGAGCGATGTATACGCCATGTTCTTCACCCGGGACGCCTGGGATAAGTTCCGGCTCAGCAAGGAAGACGCCACCCTCCAAAAGGAAATCGACGAGAACAGGACAAAGACGGATTCTACAAAAAAGACAAAGAAAGACAGCGTATCCATCGAATGGGATGGACTCTCCGAACGTAAGGTCAAGCTCACCATCCATTCATCCACCCTTGCGGATGCACTGCTGACAAAAGACGGGGAGACCCTGTACTACCTGGCAAGATTTGAAAAGGGATATAACCTGTGGACCACCAACCTGCGCACAAAGGAAACAAAGATGCTGTTGCCGCTCAACGCACAATCCGGCAGCATGCAATGGGACAAGGACATGAAATATATCTTCCTGATCAGCGACGGAACGATCTCACGGATCGAACCGGGTGTCGGCAAACGGGATATGGTTGCTATAAACGGAGAAATGGTGCTGGATGTCGCGAAAGAACGCCACTTTATGTTCGAACACGTATGGCGCCGGACAAAAGAAACGTTTTACACCCGGACCATGCACGGGGTAAACTGGGATAGCTATAAAGCCGACTATGAAAAATACCTGCCGCATATCGGGAACAATTATGAATTTGCCGAAATGCTCAGCGAAATGCTCGGAGAGCTCAACGTAAGCCACAGCGGAGCCTCCTATGCCAATTCCCGGCCGGACGGAGATGCGACCGCGGCCCTGGGTATCTTCTGGGACCAGAACTATACCGGCAACGGGATAAAGATAGAAGAGGTGATAAAGGAAGGCCCCCTCGATAAGGCCGGTATGAATGTAAAACCGGGGATGATCATCGAATCCATCGACGGAGAGCTTATCACGCCAGCCACGGACTTTGCCCGGTACCTGAATCGCAAGGCCGGCAGGAATACGCTGGTAACCCTGATCGACGGGACCACAAAAAAAGAGCTGATCGTAAAACCCATCACGCTGGGCGAGCAGAATGGTTTACTGTATAATCGTTTTGTAAAGATCAACCAGGACGAGGTAGACAAGCTGAGCAACGGACAGCTGGGATACGTGCATATCCCGGGAATGAACGATGGCGCCTACCGTACCACCTATGAAGAAGTAATGGGAAAATATATGAACCGTAAAGGCGTGATCATCGACACCCGTTTCAATGGTGGCGGAGACCTGGTCGCCGACCTCGCCATGTTCCTGAGCGGTAAAAAATTCCTTGACTACTCGACGGATACCCGCAGCAATGGGTATGAACCAAACTTCCGCTGGACAAAACCAAGTATCTCCATTGCCAACGAGGCCAACTATAGCGACGGACATTGTTACGCCTATTCCTACCAGGCCCTGGGACTGGGCAAGCTGGTGGGGATGCCTACGCCCGGCACCTGCACCTTTGCCGGGTGGGAAACGCTCCAGGACAACAGCATCCGCTGGGGTGTACCCCCGCTGGGCTGCAAAATAGCCGGAGGCTCCTACCTGGAAAACCATCAGACTACCCCCGATATCCAGGTGATGAACGACTATGACGTAGTTATAAAAGGAAAGGACCAACAGCTGGAGGCAGCCGTGACGGAACTGATGAAAGAAATAAAATAGACCGGCTTCCGCCGGCCTATCGTTTCGATTATTTTATCCGTTGATCACCGCCGACCGGCTAAGATATCTTTTCGAAGGGTAATAAATAAAAAAACAGGATCCGTTCTTAAGGACCGGGATGATCTGGCTGCTCATCTCTTCGGGGATCGCGGGACAGCCAAAGGTGGTTCCCATCACACCATACTTGTGAAGGATCCGTTCGCTGACATAGGGGGCGCCGTGGATCACGATATTCCGTTCGCTGGCCATATTGTTCCATCCTCTTTCTACCCCATCGATACGGAGCGAAAGGCCGTTGGAACCATAATAGGTTTGGCGGGTCACATAAAAACCCAGGCTGCTCTTATTGGATTCGGGGACGTTGGAGAATGCATTGGCATATTCCGAACCCGATTGGATGCCATGCGCCACGTACGTATGATATAACAATCGTTTGTTCCGCACATCGATGACATACATCCTTTTGGAACCGGACGACTGACTGAAGTCACAGATCGATAAGACGTCTTTTTTATGCAGGATGCCTCTTTTCAACAGCCGGCGATAACCCAGCCAGGCATATTCAAAGGCCTTTTCATTCAAACCCGAATCCTGCAGCTTCATCTGGTCAAAAACGCTGATGGCTTCCAGCATGAACAGCCTCGTCTCCGCCTTACGCGCAGCAGCCCTTGAAACAGCGTGCATCCGGGCGGCGCCAAAACGCAGGTTAAATCGTGCGGCAGCAAGCCGGGTAGCAGGCCTATAATAATAATGGTAATGAGCCGTCCGGGTTGCGGCAGAATCATAAATGGAGAAGGAGGAGGGCCGGCGGTGAGTCTTGCCGGTGATTTCTTTGGCTTCTGCCAGCATGGGCAGAATAAGGGTAGCAAGCCCAAAAAAGGCGGTAGATGTTTTCATGAAGGGTACGCGTTTACGAACAGTTACAAATAGGAATACAAACTTTTGAGGAAGTTCATAGAAGTGGAAACGCGGAAATTACAAAGGATGGATGGGGAATGATTTCAGAGGATGGAGGATGTTACTGCGAATGCGACGTGTAATAAATGTAAAACAGTGATGGATTTCGAGGGAGATTGGGTAATACAAAGCTAATAGCCGATCCAGGAATATGCAAGTATCCCGCAGGCTTTTTCCGTCGGACGTAAGGGTAATTACCTAGCAGAAATGTAGAATATAAGGTTGGTTTTGAATTTCACCGATTTTTCAAAACCTATTGCCTTGGCGTAGAGTGGTATAGAGATATTGTTTTATTTCTATTTGAAAGACGGGCCGCAAAACAGGAATGAAATAATAAAAGAACCCACAATCATTTCAGGATCAATGACTGTGGGTTTGTGGATCCTGCTGGGCTCGAACCAGCGACCCGCAGATTATGAGTCTGCCGCTCTAACCAACTGAGCTAAGGATCCTGCCTTACCGGCGGCTGCAAAAATAGAGAAAATCCTCCGAATGTGCGCAGCTTTGCGACAATAACAAGTGTCACATTAAGAACTAATTAATTTCTTCTTACCTTGCTAAAGATTGAAAACGTGAGTAGAATTATTGCTTTGCCACAATGATAACCGCAAGTAGCATTCAAAACCTACAATACAGGATCGCCCGGCACGACGACCAGCAGGCTTATAAAGAACTGTTCACCTCCCTATACTCTTATTTATTCCGCTGGGCCAAAACCCTTGTCAAATCAAAGGAATCCGCAGAAGAGATCGTCAGCGACGTATTCATAAAGGTCTGGGAACGACGCAAAGAGCTCGAAAAAATAGAGAACCTGAAGGTCTACCTGTACGTCGCCACCCGCAACGTCGCCTATAACTACCTGGACAAAGAGAAACGTACCCCCACCAACTCCATCGACGATTTCGAGGCGGAATTCATCAGCATCTATTTCGATCCCGAACAATTACTGATCACCGCCGATATGCTGGCCCTTATCCAAAAAGCGATCGACCAGCTCCCCCCCAAATGCCGCATGATCTTCAAACTGGCCAAAGAAGACGGACTGAAATACCGTGAAGTGGCCGAAGTGCTCAACATCTCCGTCAAAACCGTCGAAAACCAGCTCGCCATCGCCCTCCAAAAGATCGGTAACGTCGTCAGCTTCGACATTCACCGCAGCGTTTCTTCGTCGATGAAACACCACCCCTGACCCGTCCCCGAACGGACCTGTCCCCCCTTAATCAATTGATAGTCAGCAAAAAAGGGAAAATGTTAAATTTATTTTAAAACCCTTTGGGGGTTTCCTGACCTTTTCCCTGTCCTACCTGTTCACCACCACACGCTAATGGGACAAGAACACAAAGAATATACCTGGAACCTTTTCGCCAAAAAACTCACGGGGGAAGCCACCCCCGAAGAGCTCCGGGAGCTTGAGATGCTCCTTCGGAACAACCCCGAGCTGCACTATCCCATGCAGACGATCACCGATCTGTGGAATAATACCCGTTACCGGAATAAAAAAGAAGCGGAGCTTGCCTTTAACCGTCACCTCGACCGGATGCATGACCTGAATATCGCTTTCAGGCCCGCAACCGCTCAAACCGATACCACCGGACTTCCCTCCCCCTCCCGTCAGCATGATCCGGAATCTTCAGGGTCCCCGGAATATCCCTGGCAGGAAACCCACCCCCGCCGCCGCCCGATCCTGGCCCTCTCATTCACCCTGGCCGGTATCCTCCTGCTGGGCGGTCTATACTTTACATTCCCCCGCCAGGCGCAATCCGTCCCGGTGGCTGGTAGTCATATGATCCCTCCGGCCGAGGCAGGCAACGAGATCTACACCGCCAGCGGTTCCCGTACCCATCTCACCCTCCCCGATGGCACCCTCGTCTGGTTAAACGCAGGCAGCCGCATTACCTATGATAAGAATTATGGTATTTCCCACAGAGAGGTCAATCTGACCGGAGAGGCTTTTTTTGACGTAGCAAAAAATGCGCAAACCCCTTTTTTGATCCATACGACCCGTATCGATATAAAAGTATTGGGAACGGCCTTTAATGTCAAATCCTATCCCACCGACCGGACGACGGAAGCCACACTCCTCCGTGGAAGTATCGAGGTTTCCATAAAGGAACGACCCAACGCAAAGATCATTCTAAAGCCAAATGAAAAGCTCGTCGTTGCCAATGACGATAGTATGCTGCATCGTCAGCTACCCGCAAACACCGCTTTCGAACCGTCGGCGAAATCTGGCATAGCGATAAAAAAGCCTACCTATGAGCAGGCCACCGGGGCGATCATTGAAACCTCCTGGGTAGATAATAAACTGATCTTCAGAGACGAGGAGTTTGCCGAGCTGGCCCGGCAGATGGAACGCTGGTATGGTATAACGATCCGGTTTGCGGATCCCGATCTCGAACAGGTAAAATTTACGGGGACCTTCCAGGAAGAAACCATCCAGCAGGCCCTGAGCGCGCTGAAACTGACAGCGAATTTCAGTTACAAGACCGATGGCGCCGCGATCGTCATCGACAAAAACTAAAGAACCGACAACTATAATAAATGATCAATAGCAGTTAGTAAAAGCGGGAAATGTTGACGCATTCCCCGCGAAGGTTACTCAATTGGAAACTTAGCAATGCCGGAAAGCCGCGAAGTTTCTCATTATCGAACCCGATAACGATAAAAGTATGAAAAAAAATCTAACGATTGGGGTATCCTATCCCCATGCCGTTAAAAAAGCGCTTTTGATTATGAAATTTACCTTTCTGTTGCTGATGGCAGGCATGCTGCACGCCTCGGCAAATGTCAACGGGCAGGGAAAAGTCACTCTCAAATCCGGTCAGACCGAAATTGCCGTCGTTCTTACCAACATCGAAAAACAAAGCAACTATCGGTTTCTATATAACAGCGCCCTGAAAGGGATCCGGCAAAAAGTAAATATTGATGTCCAGGACATAGAGGTCGGAGAAGCGCTCAACAGGGTTTTTACCGGAACCAGCCTCACATATAAGATGCTGGAAAACAACCTTATCGTTATTCTTTCCAAGGACCAGGCCCCCGATATCCGCGTGACCGGTCAAATTACCGGTGAAAATGGAGAGCCCCTTTTCGGCGTCAGCATCACGGTAAGCGGGACAAACCGGGGCACGGCTACGGACAGCAGCGGCAATTATAGCCTGATGGCCCCGCCGGACGGGACGCTCCATATCTCCTATGTCGGCTTCCAGGATCAGACGGTGAGCATAGCCAATCAAGCCACACATAATATCCAGCTCAAACACGCAAGCAGCCTCATGAATGAGGTGGTAGTCGTGGGTTATGGCACCGCCCGGAAAATAGACGTGACGGGATCGGTGGCGCATGTAAACGGCGAAGAGCTGAGCAAGCAGCCCGTCCTTACGGCTACACAGGCTATCCAGGGCAAAGTGGCCGGTGTACAGGTCGTAAGCGGCGGACAACCGGGAAGCTCCCCACAGGTCATTATCCGCGGCGCCGGCTCTATTCTCGCCGGAGCCAATCCCTTATACGTAGTAGATGGAATATGGACCGATGATATAACAAATATCAATACGGCGGACATCACGGCCATGGACGTATTGAAGGACGCCTCCGCCTGTTCCATCTACGGCGTCAGAGGCGCCAATGGCGTAATATTGATCACTACCCGCCAGGGCTCCGGCAAAATGAAGGTCAATTACAGCACGAATATCGGCATCCAGCAGGCGGCCCACGTCGTGCCGATGGCCAATTCTACCGAGTACATTAACTACCGCGAAAACTTCTCCGGTCTTCCGGTCAGCCAAACCGGCTACTCCACCGACTGGTACAAACAGGTCCTTCGCAATGCTTTTTACCAGAATCATAATATTTCCGTCTCCGGCGGCGACAGCAAAGACCGCTACGCATTGAGCGCAGGATATCAAACCGACCAGGGGATCATCATTTTCAATAAATACACGCGATACACGGTCCGGCTTAACAATGAATTTACACCCAATACATTTCTAAAGATCGGCTCGACCGCCTCCTTCGCCAACCAGGGTTCCCAGAATGTACCGACGGGCGCCATCACCGAAGATGCATACCGGGCAGCACCGCTCATACCCGGTATGCTGAACGGAAAATTCGGCAATACCTCACAATACCAGAATGTCGGAAACCCCATATTGGATGCACAAAACACAAATGACCTCAGCCACAATAACCGCGTGCAGGGGAATATCTACGTGGAGGTCAAGCCGATCAGCGCGATCGCGGTCCGGTCCACCTTCAGCGATGAAGCAAACTTCTACGATCTACGGCAATACACCTATCAGCACCCAAACGATACTTCGTTCTTTACCACGAACGGCGGCTCACAAGGAGCAACCCGAAGCACACTGAATATCTCCAATACGAAATATTACCATTGGGTATGGAGCAATACGGTTTCTTTCAACAAGAACTTCGGATCCAGCAAACTGAATATCCTGGTGGGTACAGAGGCGCAGGAATATTATAACACGGGGTTCACCGCCTCGCGGTATAGCGTGCCTCCCATTCCCAGCGAATGGTATCTGCAGAACGGGGACGCTAACTTTCAATTCAACAACAGCTCGGTCTCGAAATACCGGACCAACTCCTACCTGGGACGGATCTTCTACAGCTATGACGACCGGTTCCTGTTTACCGGTAATTTCCGCGCCGATGCCAGCTCCGTCTTTGCCCCGCAGAATCGCTGGGGCTATTTCCCCGGTGTAAGCGCAGGCTGGGTAATCAGCCGGGAAAAATTTATGGAAGGCCAGAACATCTTCCAATACCTCAAAATAAAAGCCAGCTGGGGTGAGCTCGGTAACTCCAATATTCCATCCGACGCGGCCGTTCAGACCACTCTGGGCAATATCCCTTATTTCTTCAACAGCGGCACCAGCGCCTCGGGCGCTACGACCGGATCGATCGTTCCGCAGATAAAAGACCTCAACCTTAAATGGGAGATCACCAAGGAAGCCGATCTGGGTCTTGAATATGCCCTGCTTGGCAACCGGCTGACCGGCGAATTGGACGTGTATGATAAAAAAGCTACCAAGGCGCTGATCTACGTACAGGTGCCGGGAACATTTGGTAGTCAGCCAAACCCCACCAGTACGATCACGCCAGGTGACGTGCTCGACAATGCAGCGGTCATCGATAATAAAGGGCTTGAGTTTTCCGCCCGCTGGCATGACAATATTAATAAAGACCTTTCCTATTTTGTTGGCGGCAATGTCACCTTCAACCGCAACCGGGTGGTAAGCCTTAACGGCGGATTACCCCTCTTCGATGGGAATATCAATGGATACTTTACAACCGAGACAAAACAGGGATATCCTATCGGCGCATTCTTTATGAGACAGGCGATCGGCGTCTTTCAAAACCTCGGACAGATCAGCGCTTATGTAGATAAGAATGGCCACCAGCTCCAGCCCGGCGCACAACCCGGAGACCTGATCTATAAGTATAATAGTGACGGCACGCTGGATACCGCAAATGTAGGCTCCTACCAACCAAAGGCATATATCGGGCTCAACGCAGGGGTCAACTACAAAAGCTTCGATCTCTCGATCGACCTCTATGCGAGCCTCGGAAACCAGGTCTACAACGGGAAAGCCCAGGCGCGTGTAAACAGCACGGACAATATCGAAAAATCGGTTGCCGACGGATTCTGGACACCCTCCAATCACTCCAACACGCAACCGGCCCCGAATGGCGGTAACCAACCAGCCTCTTCCTATTTCGTGTCGTCCGGCACTTTTGTCCGCATCAACAACGCCACGCTCGGTTATACGCTGCCAAAGACGATCCTGGACAGACAACATGTCGTCACCAGCCTCCGGGTATTCGTAAATGCCCAAAACCCGGTAACGCTAAAAAAATACGGAGGGTTCTCTTCGGAATTGCCCGGCTCCTCGCCGACTAACGCCGGCATCGAGCTGAACACTTATCCCACGATAAGGACCTTTGCCGCCGGGATCAATCTTGGGTTTTAACCGGCATCAGCCTTCGTTTTTGACAATGCACCGCCAAATGATATTTGAACAATTAAAATTTTGGAGAATGAAAAATAGATTGATAATTCTTTTTTGCTTCTCTTTAGCCATAACGGGATGCTCAAAGAAATTCCTGAACGTCCCCATACAGGGACAAGGCACCCCTACCTCCGATCCCCAGGTCGCCCTCGATGAAGTGACCGGCGCCTATAATGCCCTGATCACGCCTGACCCGACCAAATCGGAATTTGGGGCCTATGATATCCATGGGATCTCCTTTATCACGGTTACAAATATCATGTCCGATGATGCCGATAAAGGAAGCTTCCCCGGAGATCAGCCTGCCGCCCAGGATATCGATAATTTTACGCTGACGTCCGACAATACTTTTGTGGAGGCGCTCTGGAAAGGCTACTACGCAGGCGTTTCCCGTACCAACCAGGCTATAATCGGTTTGTCGCAGGCAGCACTGAGCCCCTCGGTCATTACCGCCCGGACGGCAGAAATGCGGTTCCTTCGGGGGTATCTTTATTTTAACCTCGTACGCATGTTTGGCGGAGTTCCGTTGGTATTGACCCCACCTACGGGCCCCCAAAATCAGGATAGCTCGTTCTCCAGACGCACCACGGCAGCAGATGTATACAACAAAGCCATCCTCCCCGACCTGCAATATGCAGTGGCCAACCTGCCGCTTAAATCGGCAACGGATGTAGGCCGGGCCACAAAAGGAGCGGCAGAGACGCTGCTTGCAAAAGTGGATATCTATCTTAAGAACTGGAAACAGGCCGACAGCCTTGCACAGGATGTCATCAACTCAGGACAATACCAGCTGATGCCGAATTATTCTATCCTTTGGCGGCAGGCAGGCGATAACAGCCCCGAGTCCATATTTGAAGTAGAGACCGGTATTTACGGAAATGCAGACTATGGCATCCCCGGCTATGTGGAATACCAGGGACCAAGACAGGACAATGGTATGGGAACACCCTTCACCCCCTGGAACAACCCCGGGTTTAACCAACCGGCCGGTGACGATGGCTACGGATTTGATGCGCCCAGCGCAAGCCTGATCGCCGCCTATGAACCAGGCGACGTACGAAAAGCCTCGACGGTCATCAATCTTCCGGCAAATACGCCGCCGGATACATTGTTTGATGGCTTTACCATACCCAGCATGGTTGGGACCAGCGCCACCTACAATTATAAAGCCTACCACAGTAAGATCCTTCCGGGCACGGCAAAGCCACAGATCGAATCATTTGTCGGAAACCGGGGCCTTTGCCAAAAAAACCTGCATATCCTCCGGTATGCCGAATTGCTCCTCATCAAGGCCGAAGCAACAAACGAATTGGGGAATTCAGGAGACGCTATTACCAATCTCAACCTCGTCCGGTCCCGGGCACATTTGGGAGGCACATCCGCCAGCGGACAAGCAGGCTTACGCACCGCTATATGGAACGAACGCAGGGTTGAGCTGGCGATGGAGCACGACCGGTTCTGGGACCTGGTCCGGCAAGGCCGTGCCGCACAGGTCATGTCGGCTGCTGGCAAGAGTTTTGCAGCAGGAAAGAATGAACTCCTGCCAATACCTTCTGCCGAAATAGCGATAAGTGGGGGCGCCCTCACCCAAAACCCCGGATATTAACCCAATAGCAAGAAGACAGATACAATAAAAAAACTCAACGATTCTGAAACTGTTTTAATTATTAAAAAAAGTAAAAACGAGTAAAGTATGAAAAAGATAACAGGTAAATTAACTCTCGTAATGATAGCGGGAGCGACATTAGCGATTTGTGCCCCCTCTTGTAAAAAGAGTTCCAACGGAGGCCCCAGCGGCCCAACGCCAATCGGTGGTTTTGTCTCTTCCGACTCGGTAGAGCCAGCCAACCTTATCGCCTACTGGCCGATGGACGGCAATGGCACCGATGTAAAAGGCGGAGCCAACGCCACCGGCGTCAACGTCACCTATGTTACCGGCGTTAGGGGACAGGCCTACCAGGGCGCAACAAATGCATATGCCTCGTTTACGCCAAATGCGGCGATGGTGGGTTTACAAAGCTTCTCCCTTGCCTTCTGGTACTGGCAGCCCGCACAGCCCATCGGCACACCGAACACCCCACAGGGTATGTTCTTCCTGGCCGATGCCGGCGGCGCAAACCCCGACATCATCGTTGAGAATGAACACTATGCTCCTGTATCAAGAGACTCTGTGTCGATCCATGCCGGTCTGACCTTCCCCAAAGCCACCAATTATAAAGGCTTTACTATGGCAACATTCGATACAGTGGCTATCGGCAAATGGGTACACTTCGCTATGACCTATGACGGCGGATCTTCCACCTATGTAGTATATCAGAACGGACAGGCCATGTTAAATTCATCCGCCTATGGCAACCTGGCCTCTACCATTCTTTTAGACGGCCCGACCGGTTCCACTCCCCAGGGAAATATTAACTGGTCCGCCAATCCCCCGGTAGAAGGTACGATCGGTGCATGGGCGCCGGGCGTTTATGGAGTTTCCAATACGCTGGGCTTAAATGGCAATTTTGTGGGTAAGCTGGATGAGATCCGGTTATTCAAAGTAGCCCTCACCTCCAAGGAAGTGGCTGGCTTATACCTAAACGGACAAGCCGGTCGCTAAAGGACAGCTTTATAATTCTTTTCAACAAGAGGCTGACCGAAGCTGTCAGCCTCTTGTTGTTTATACTATTTATCAGGTAAATAATACTTTTGTGAAAAGGATTATTATTTTATTTTCCGGAATACTGATCTTGGCAGCCTGCAAAAAGAACAGCAATTCCGCTCCCGCCACAGGCGGCGCCACCACTTTTGCCTATATAAAGACTACGGTTAATGATAATCCTTACACCGGCAGTAGTCTGTTCAACGCACCGGCCAACCCAACCGTCGAAGTTTTCTTTTCACAGCCCATTGACAAATCGACGGTAGCCGCCAGTGTTTCCATTACGGGAGGTACTACACCGGTGACCGGTAATTTCTCCTACCCCAGCGACACTGCCCTGATCATAAAACCTTCCACCCCCCTCCAGGGGTTAACAAATTATACGATCACCATATCGTCTTCGCTCAAGTCTGTTTCGGCCGTTGCCCTGAATACCACGGTAAAGATTAACCTGACAACAGGGATCGATTCCTCCGACAAATTTCCCGCAATTACCGACTCGGCCTTACTTACACTCGTCGAACAACAAACCTTTAAATATTTCTGGGACCTGGGCGATCCTACCAGCGGCCTCGCCAGAGAACGCTTTTCCGATCAAACCACGGTCACCACAGGCGGCAGCGGATTCGGGATCATGTCCATGCTGGTCGGCGTCCAACGGAACTTTATAACCCGCGCAGATGCCCTCAGCCGGATCACCACGATCGTCAACTTCCTGACAAACAAATGCAGCACCTATCACGGCGCCTTTTCGCATTGGATCAACGGCACTACCGGCGCCACCATCCCTTTCGGCACCCAGGATAACGGAGGCGATATCGTCGAAACTTCTTATATGCTGCAGGGGCTTCTTTGCGCCCGGCAGTACTTTAACAGCGCCACCGATCCGGGCGAGACGAACCTGCGGAACGCCATCAACACTATCTATAATAAAGTCGATTGGACCTGGTACCGGCAGAACGGGCAGAACACCCTCTACTGGAACTGGAGCCCGAATTATAACTTCGCCATCAATGTCCAGGTAGGCGGCTGGGATGAAGCATTGATCACCTACGTAATGGCAGCCTCTTCAACCATAGATTCCAGCACGATACCAAAGATCGTCTACGACAACGGATGGGCGCATAACGGCGCCATGAAGAACGGTAAATCCTTTTACGGCATCCCGCTGCCCCTGGGTCCCGACTATGGCGGTCCGCTGTTCTTTACCCATTACTCCTTCCTGGGTATCAACCCCCACGGATTGTCGGATGCCTATGCCAATTACTGGACGCAGGATACGGCACACGCACGGATCAATTATCTATATTGCGTAAACAACCCCAAAAAATACAACGGATATAGCAACCTTTGCTGGGGATTGACGGCCAGCGACGAACAAAGCGGATATTCCGCACATGCCCCCAATAATGACGATGGCGTGATCAGCCCGACGGCAGCCATCTCTTCCTTACCCTATACCCCCACCGAATCCATGAATGCTTTGCGCTTCTTTTATTATAAACTGGGCGACAAGATCTGGAAGCAATACGGGTTTGTAGATGCGTTCAACCTGACGAACATCTGGTATGACACGGATTTTCTCGCCATCGACCAGGGGCCGCAGATCGTCATGATCGAGAACTACCGGACGGGATTACTCTGGAACCTGTTTATGAGCTGCCCGGAAATAAAAGCCGGGATGACAAAGCTGGGTTTCCAGGGTCCGAATTTGTAAGCGCAAAAGAACAGACCACAAAAAACAGCAAATATGTTTGGCATCGCAGCGAGCCCTGTGTTGAAAAAATTAAGACAGGCGGCCCTTCTGACAGGGTTACACATTTTCCCGGTTGTTTTATACGCGCAGCACACGACCGGCGCCACGCAAACGACGCCCCACCCCGGGAACCTCACCGACTCCGCATTGCTGGACCTGGTCCAGCATCAAACCTTCCGCTATTTCTGGGACTTTGCCCACCCCGTCAGCGGTCTCGCCCGCGAGCGTAGCAACCAGACCTTCAATTATGGAAATGAAGTAGTGACCACCGGCGGCTCGGGTTTTGGCATCATGGCCATCCTGGTCGCTACGGAAAGAAAATGGATCACAAGGGAGCAGGCAGTCGAACGCATGCAAAAGATCCTGCGCTTCCTTTCAAAGGCCGACAGTTATCACGGTATCTTTCCCCACTGGCTCAACGGAGAGACAGGAAAGACGATCCCCTTTAGCCGCAAGGATGACGGCGGGGACCTGGTGGAGACCTCCTACCTCTTCCAGGGGCTGCTCTGCGCCCGGCAATACTTTAACGGCCCCGGCCGCGGCGAAGCAGGGATCCGTAACCAGATCAACTCGCTATGGGGCGAAGCCGAATGGAGCTGGCATACCCGGGATAATATGGATCTGCTCTACTGGCATTGGAGCCCGAACAATGGATGGAGTATGAACTTCGAGCTCCGGGGCTACAACGAGGCCCTTATCACCTATGTGCTGGCAGCCTCTTCCCCGCGCTATCCCATTAGCGCGGAAGTCTATCGGCGCTGTTGGGCGGTCAGCGATCATTTCCGCAATGGTAAATCCTATTATGGGATCACCCTGCCGCTTGGGTTCGATTATGGCGGCCCGCTTTTCTTCGCCCAATATTCGTTTCTGGGCCTTGATCCCCGGGGCCTGAAGGACCGCTATGCCGACTACTGGGAGCAGAACCGCAATCATACATTGATCAATCGGGAATATTGTATCACCAATCCCCTCCACTTCAAAGGGTACGGCGCCAACTGCTGGGGACTGACCGCCAGCGATAATTATGAAGGCTATAGCGCCCACTCGCCAACGAACGACCTGGGAGTGATCACGCCAACGGCGGCGCTTTCCTCCTTCCCGTATACGCCCGAATACTCCATGCAGGCGCTGAAATATTTTTACAATAACCTGGGGGGTAAGATCTGGGGTCCTTATGGATTTACGGATGCCTTTAGCGAATCGAAGGATTGGTACGGCGACTCCTACCTGGCTATCGACGAAGGCCCGATCGTGGTCATGATCGAGAACTACCGGAGCGGCCTGCTTTGGCGCCTTTTTATGAGCTGCCCGGAGATCCGGACGGGACTGAAGAAGCTTGGTTTTGAAAGCCCGCATATACACGACCGCCCATGAATAAATTCCTTTTAGGTTTCTAATATCCATATGGGACGACGCCGGATAAACCGTATAATTGCATCCTGGTTCACGATGCCAATAATAAAGGCAGACTAATGAAAAACGCTTAAACCATCGCATATGACCCGGCCATTCAAAAACTTGTTCGCACTCCTCCTGATCACATCGGTAACGGCCACCGCCCAAACCGCCGCCGCCCAAACGGCCTCCGCGCAGACGGCCTCCGCCCAAACAGCCTCCGCGCAGACGGCCCCGAACGCGAAGATGAACGCCTTTATCGATGGCCTGATGAAGAAAATGACCCTCGAAGAAAAGATCGGCCAGCTCAACCTGCCGGGCGCAGGCGATATCGTCACCGGCCAGGCCTCCAATTCGGATATCGGCAAAAAAATACGCAACGGACAGGTAGGCGGTCTCTTCAATATCAAGTCCGTCGCCAAGATCCGTGCAGTGCAAAAAGTGGCCGTAGAAGAAAGCCGTCTGAAGATCCCCCTGATCTTCGGCATGGATGTCATCCATGGATATGAAACGGAATTTCCAATCCCCCTGGCCCTCTCCTGCACCTGGGACCCGGCCCTCATAGAGAACAGCGCCCGCATCGCGGCACAGGAAGCCAGCGCGGACGGGATCAACTGGGCCTATAGCCCGATGGTAGACATCGCCCGGGACCCACGCTGGGGGCGTATCGCGGAAGGCAACGGCGAAGACCCCTACCTGGGCTCCGTCATCGCCCGCGCAATGGTAAAAGGATACCAGGGCGACGATCTGTCGAAGAACAATACGATCATGGCTTGTGTAAAACACTACGCCTTATACGGCGCCGCCGAAGGTGGCAGGGACTATAATACGACGGACATGAGCCGCGTTCGGATGTATAATGAATACTTCCCCCCTTATAAGGCGGCGGTAGAAGCCGGCGCAGGCAGCGTCATGGCCTCCTTCAACGAAGTAGATGGAGTGCCCGCCACCGCCAATAAATTTTTAATGACCGACGTACTGCGTACCCAATGGGGTTTCAAAGGATTTGTCGTCACGGACTATACCGGCATCAGCGAAATGGTCGCGCATGGCATCGGCGACCTGCCCACCGTCGCGGCCCGGGCCCTGATGGCCGGCATCGATATGGACATGGTCAGCGAAGGATTCCTGACCACCCTGACCAGATCGCTAAAGGAAGGAAAGGTGACGCTGGCACGGATCGACCAATCCTGCCGGCGGATCCTGGAGGCGAAATATAAATTAGGCCTCTTCGACGACCCCTACCGGTATTGCGACGAACAACGGGCAAAAACAGAGATCTTCACGGACGCGAATCGCCGGGTAGCCCGTGCGACGGCGGCACAGAGCTTCGTCCTGCTGCGGAACCAGAACAATACCCTGCCCCTGAAAAAGACCGGTACGATCGCGTTGGTAGGACCCCTGGCAGACAACAGGGAAAATATGGTCGGAACCTGGAGCGTGGCCGCCAACTTCAACAAGTCCATCTCCGTCATCGAGGGCATACGGTCGGCGATCGGCGACAAGGCAAAAGTGGTCTATGCAAGGGGCGCGAATATTGTCGATGATCCCGGTCTCGATAGCCGGATAAGCATTTTTGGTAAATCCACCGGGAGGGATAACCGCACGGACGCGGAAATGATAGACGAGGCGGTAAAGGCCGCCGCCGCATCGGATGTAGTCGTCGCAGCCCTGGGAGAATCCGCGGAGATGACCGGCGAAAGCAGCAGCCGATCGGATATCAGCCTGCCGCAAAACCAGCAGGAGCTGTTAAAGGCATTGCTGAAGACGGGCAAGCCCGTCGTGCTGGTCCTCTTCACCGGCCGGCCACTGACGATCAAATGGGAGAGCGAGAACGTACCGGCTATCCTGGATGTCTGGTTTGGCGGCTCCGAGGCGGGCAATGCCATCGCCGATGTATTGTTCGGCGACGTAAACCCTTCGGGAAAGCTGACGACCACCTTTCCGCAGAATGTAGGACAGATACCCCTGTATTATAACCACAAAAACACCGGCCGGCCATTGGGCGAAGGAAAATGGTTTACAAAATTCCGCAGCAATTACCTGGATGTCTCCAATGAACCCTTATACCCGTTCGGCTACGGGCTGAGCTATACGACCTTTGACTACGGCGATCTCAAACTGAGCACGACCTCTCCAAAAGGAAATCAAACGCTGACGGCATCGGTAACGGTGACCAATAGCGGGAAGACAAAGGGTAAGGAAGTGGTACAGCTCTATATCCGCGACCTCGTCGGCAGCATCACCCGGCCGGTAAAAGAACTAAAGGGATTCCAAAAGATCGAGCTCGCAGCGGGGGAAAGCAGGACGGTCAGCTTTAACATCACCCCGGCAGACCTCAAATTTTATAACGGCGACCTGAAATACGATTGGGAACCCGGCGACTTTGTGATCATGATCGGCGGCAACTCCCGCGATACCAGATCCGCCAAAGTGAATTGGACAAAATGAGAAAGACCCGCTGATCCGCGTTTGCCCAATTGAGATATCTTTACAGTATGCAAGGCATAAAAAACATCATTTTCGACCTGGGTGGGGTCATCCTCAATCTGGATAACCAACGAACGGAGGCCGCCTTCACGGCGATGGGTGTAAAGAATTTCCGCGAATACTTCGGGCATGGCCATGCCGCCTCCTTTTTCAAGGAATACGAGGTCGGGAAGATCGGCGACCAACAGTTTGTCGATTCGATAAGAGAGCTGACGGGGATCAAAGTCCCCGATGAGGAGATCGTCGGGGGATGGAATGCAATGCTGCTCGACTTTCCGCCGGAGCGTATCCAGCTGCTGAAAGGGCTGCGAAAAAATTACCGGACCTTTCTTTTCAGCAACACCAATGCCCTGCACCTGGCCGCTCTCCGGGATACCTATGCCGGCGTCTTTGGCCCGGAAACCCTGGATGAACAGTTCGAAAGAACCTATTACTCCCACACGCTGGGCATGCGAAAGCCCGATAAGGAACCCTTTGAATACATTCTTAAGGAAAACCAGCTACAGGCGTCCGAGACGCTTTTTGTAGACGACGCGCTGATCAATGTGGAAGGAGCGGAGGCCGCTGGTTTGAAGGGACTCTATCTGCGGCCCGGCATCGGCCTGCTCGACTTTCAGTGGTAACCCTCTATTTCACCTCCTCAAAATCGATATACTCTCCCATGGTATTGGAAGAGGCCCGGGACTCCGTTTTTTTTGTTTGCGGCTGCTCTTCGGGCCGGCCGGTATTAGTATAAGAACGCTGAAAAGGACCACCGGGGTTATTTCCCGGATCCTGCATATTCCTGAATTGCTCCCGAACCTGGCGGGTGGTCCTGGCAACGGGGATAAGAAAATTCACAAAGAACCTGTATAACAGGTACAGCACGATCACCAGAAAAAATATCTCAGATAAAGCCATAACAAAAACTTAATACATCAAAGTTACTACAAAGAAATATAGGACTTTGTTAAAGGGTTCCTTAAATAAAACCGGTAATGACGGTAAAACTACTTCTTGAATACCCTGTTAACCAACCAGTTAAGCCCGTCTCCCAATTTTTCCGCCAGCCGGTCGGCCAGCAGGACGAGGATCTTTTGAAGCCGTTCGTTCTGCAGGAATTTGTCCAGGACCGGGTTGCCGGTACCCAGCCCTCCCTCCATCTTCTGCGGAAGCAGGGACCGGACAAACAGCGAGCCGGAATGCTGCTGGAAATAGGTGAAATTATCATCTATCTGCTCTTCAAGCAGCCGGGCCTTTTTCCGGAGCGACCGGATCTCCGAATCGAGGGCCGCAAGACTGCGGGTAGCATTGGTGGTTTTTGGCATAATGGTTTGTTTAATCCTCGTCCTCCTCTTCTTTCGAACGCTGGATAATGCTTTGAATGACAGGTTCTACAAAAAGAGCCTTCCGGAAAACGGCCAGCAGGACAAAGACGGCCAGGATCAGCAGCGCGACCAGCCCGAACCCCTTTACATTGCTGTGCAGCATGTTGGAGAACCAGAAGCCCACCATCAGTCCCCCGAAAAGAAGAAAAAGAAAGATAAGGAAGGCGGAGACCAGGATCCAGGCGAAATAGCCGGCCGATTGAGAGAAGAGACGGATACTCTGCAGCCGGTAGATCTTCATCCGGGTCTCCATATACTCTTTTAGAAGCGTTTTGTTTTCGGAAAAAAAAGCTCCCAGATTATCGGGCTGACTCATGCTTGTTCTTTTCTTTAAAAGTACAGAAAAATAATATCTAAAGATTCAAGGGAGTTTTGGTGGAAATAGTATTTACCTTACCTTTGCATAGATAAAAGAAGCAACAGAAGGGAACGGGTTCGTTCCCTTCTTTCATTTTCCGATGTTAGAAAAGGTCATGAGCAACGAAATAATAAAGACGGTAGAAGGGATCCTGCAGCCGCTGCTGGCGGAAGAACCGGGCTATTTCCTGGTAGACATCCGGATCAAGCCTACCAATAATATAAAGGTATTCATCGACGGCGACCAGGGCATTTCGATCGAGAAATGTGTGAGATATAACAGAGCTTTATACCGGAGGCTGGAAGAAATGGCGATTTTCCCCGACGGCGACTTCTCCCTGGAAGTATCTTCCCCGGGTCTGGATGAACCGCTGAAGCTGCTCCGCCAGTACAAAAAGAATGTCGGCCGGCAGGTGGAGCTCGTCCTGCAGGACGGGTCAAAGACGGAAGGGCGTCTCCTGGAAGTGAGCGAGGACGGTGTGATCGTAGAGGAGACAAAAGGAAAGAACAAGAAGAAAGAGGTGATCAATCATACTTTCTTATTCGATAACATAAAAACAACAAAAATTCAAGTAGTCTTTTGATTTCGCGCCTCCGGGGTTGTCAAAAATTACCCTTCGGCGCGAAATCGGCTAATGTCGGAGAACTTCGTCGGACCTTCGTTCCTCCTCGTTCGCAACCTTCGCTTTGCTCGGTTGCAGCCGGTGGACCCTTGGTCCACCCTGGGATTCGGCACGGCACAAAACAAATTAAAAAATTAGTGTTATGGCCAGTATCAATTTGATCGAAGCCTTCCAGGACTTCAAGGAAGCAGAGAATATCGACCGCCCTACCATGATGAAAGTAGTAGAGGATGTGTTCAAAACCTTGTTGCGTAAGAAATACGGAAGCGACGAAAACTTTGACGTAATTGTGAATGCGGAAAAAGGTGATCTGGAGATCGTTCGCCGGCGCACCATCGTCGATGACGGCAATGTCAACGACCCGCTGGCGGAGATCGCCTATACGGACGCGACGAAGATCGAGCCCGACTTCGAAGTAGGAGAAGAATTATATGAGGAAATAGAGATCCTGGATTTCGGCCGCCGCGCCATCCTCGCCGCCAAACAGACGCTTGCCAGCCGTATCGGAGACCTGAAAAAGAATGTCCTGGTCAAGAAATATAATGAAAGGGTAGGAGAGATCGTGAGCGCGGAAGTATACCAGGTCTGGAAAAAAGAAATTCTTTTGCTTGATGAAGAAGGCAGTGAGCTGATCCTCCCCAAGTCGGAACAGATCCCCCAGGACTATTTCAAAAAAGGAGAAAATATCCGGGCCGTCGTAAAGAAAGTGGAACTGAAGAACAACTCTCCCGTCATCATCTTATCCAGGACCAGCCCCCTGTTCCTCTCCAAACTCCTTGAAATAGAAGTACCGGAGATCTTCGACGGACTGATCGTGATAAAGAAGATCGTCCGCGAACCGGGCGAACGGGCAAAGGTAGCCGTAGAATCATATGACGACCGCATCGACCCCGTAGGCGCCTGCGTAGGGATGAAAGGAAGCCGTATCCACGGGATCGTCCGCGAGCTGAAGAACGAAAATATCGACGTCATCAACTGGACAAATAATACCCAACTGCTGATCCAACGCAGTCTGACGCCTTCCAAGATCACTAACATGGAGCTGGATGGTGAAAAGTCCCACGCGAATGTGTATCTTAAACCCGACCAGGTCTCCCTGGCTATCGGACGGAAAGGCGTCAATATCAAATTGGCCCAGGAATTGACAGGATATACGATCGATGTATTCAGGGACAATGAAGGTGAACCCGAAGAATTCGATATCGACCTCGAAGAATTCAGCGACGAGATCGAGACCTGGGTGATCGACGAGCTCAAACGCATCGGTTGTGATACGGCCCGCAGCGTACTCGACCTGACCGCCGATGAGCTGGAAAGAAGAACAGATTTGGAAAAAAGCACTATCGACGAAGTGAGAAGAGTGTTACAGGAAGAGTTTCAAAAAGGATAGTCTTTGTCATTTAGTTAATATATTTACGGAAATTTTGTAAAACTTTAAAAGGGGACGATCTTAATCCCTTACTTTGAGGGTTTTAGGAGAGGCATCTATGGCAGAAACAACGACATTACGCTTAATGGCTGCAGCCAAGGAATTCAACGTCGGGAAAGATACCCTGGTTGACTTCCTGGTAAGCAAGGGATTCAGTAAAGACGATCTGAAGCCAACGTCCAAGCTGACGGAGGAAATGGTTCGCTCTTTACAGCAGGAATTCGCAGGGGATAAAGTCGCCAAGATCAAGAGCGACCAGATCGACCTGCCGAAAGGAAGCCTGGAAGCTAAAAAGAAAAAAGAAGAAGAACCCACGATCTTCAAACCAAAGGAGATCGTTAAAAAGGCGGTAAAAGAAGAGGCTCCTGCTGAAGAACCCCCAACTCCCGTCGTCGCAGAATCATTACCTGCCGGAGGCAATGGAGGCAATGCCGGCAATGGCAGCGGTGGAGGCAATAGCAGCAATGAGCCCGCGATCGTCAAGATCGAGGCACCCGAGCTGGAAGGCCCGAAAGTCATCGACAAGATCGATCTTTCCGCCATCGATTCCTCTACCCGGCCCAAAAAGGGAGCGAAAAAGGAAGAGAAGGATAATGGCGTTCCCCCCCCCGTCCAGGAAGCAGTTGCCCAGCCGGAAGTACAGGAAGTCGTACCGGAAAAGACAGTACCGGAGCAGCCGGTGGCAAAACAACCCGTAACAAAACCCGCGGCAAAAGAGGAATCGCCAAAGCATGAGGAACCGGCCGTAGTCGAGCACCGGCGTGAAGAGACAAAGACGCCCGCAGCGTCCGAATCCTTACCCACCGGAAACGCCGAAGACGTCCCGGTTTCCGAAGAGCCCGATACCCCGCCGGTGATCGAGAACATAAAGGCGGAGAAGCTGGAAGGACCCAAGATCCTCGGCAAGATCGACTTACCCGTCAACAACGATACCCGCCCCAAACCCCCCGCCGAAGAAAAAAGGAAGCGCAAACGCATTCCCATCGAGAAAAAAGACAATACGAGCGGTGGCGGAGGCGGTAACAGACCCCACAATACCGGCGGCGGTGGCGGACAACATGGAGGCGGCGGACAGCACGGCGGACCGGGTAATCCCAGACCTCCGGGACAAAATCGTCTGCCCATCCAGCGCAATACCGGGGGCAACCGCGGTGCCGGCGGCGGAACCGGACAGGGTGGCGGCAATCGCCGGCCCGACCCGAGACACGCACCCCGGGAAGCCAAGGAGATCGATAAAAAAGAAATACAGGAAAAGATCCGGCAGACCCAGGCCAAGCTGGCAGGGTCCGGTGGCCGGGGAAAAAGCCTCAAGGCAAAATACCGCCGGGCCAAACGGGATGAAATGGCCGAACAGACCGGCGGAGAGGATATGGGCGATAGCCGTCTGCAAGTGACCGAATTCATCAGCGTCAGCGAGCTCGCCAACCTGATGGACGTAAGCTATGCGGATGTCATCGGAAAATGTATGAGCCTGGGTATGATGGTTTCCATCAACCAGCGGCTGGAGGCGGATGTCATCGAGCTGGTAGCCGGAGAATTTGGATATACCGTTGAATTTATAGGCATCGACGACGCCGCGGAAATGGAAGAGGAAGAAGACGATGACGATCAGGAAGGCCTGGTCCCCCGTTCGCCCGTCGTGACCATCATGGGTCACGTCGACCACGGTAAGACCTCCCTGCTGGACTATATCCGCAGCGCCAACGTAGTAGCCGGGGAAGCCGGCGGTATCACACAGCATATCGGCGCCTACCAGGTGACGACGGCTACCGGGAAAAGGATCACCTTCCTCGATACGCCCGGTCACGAAGCCTTTACCGCCATGCGTGCCCGTGGTGCCAAAGCCGCCGACGTCGCTGTGATCGTAGTGGCCGCGGATGACGCCGTGATGCCACAGACAAAGGAGGCCATCTCCCATGCACAGGCCGCCGGTCTGCCGATGGTCTTTGCGATCAACAAGATCGACCGCGAAGGCTCCAATCCCGAAAAGATAAAGGAACAGCTGGCCCAGCTGAACATCCTCGTCGAAGACTGGGGTGGAAAATTCCAGTCACAGGAAATATCGGCCAAGAAAGGTCTGAATATAGATCTGCTCCTGGAAAAGATAGGATTGGAGGCGGAAATACTCGACCTCAAAGCCAATCCCGACCGCGAAGCCGCCGGCAGCGTCATCGAAGCTTCCCTGGATAAGGGACGCGGATATGTAGCCACCGTGCTGGTCCAGAACGGCACCCTGAAAAATGGAGACCTCGTCGTCTCGGGACAGTATTTTGGTCGCGTAAAAGCCATGTTCAACGAAAGGAACAAACGGATAGAGGACGCACCGCCCTCTTCCCCGGTCCTGCTCCTGGGATTGAACGGCGCCCCCCAGGCCGGTGAAAAATTCAAGGTCTATGAGGATGAGAGCGAAGCAAAGGAAGTAGCAAACAAACGGGCCCAGATCCTCCGCGAACAGGGTATCCGCACTAAGAAACATATCACCCTCGATGAGATCGGACGCCGTCTCGCCCTGGGTAACTTTAAAGAGCTCAACCTGATCATAAAAGGCGACGTGGACGGATCCGTGGAAGCCCTCAGCGACTCCCTGCAGAAACTGTCTACGGAAGAGATCGCCGTACGGGTCGTTCACAAGGCGGTCGGCGCCATTACCGAGAGCGACGTCTTGCTGGCAACGGCATCCGACGCCGTGATCGTCGGCTTCAACGTCCGCCCCTCCATCCAGGCATCCCGTCTGGCAGAGACCGAAGGCGTGGAGATCAAGACCTATTCGATCATCTACAATGCCATCGAAGAAGTCAAGAGCGCCATGGAAGGGATGCTCGAACCGAAGATCCAGGAGAAAGTGGTGGCCATGGTGGAAGTACGGAATGTCTTCAAATTCGACAAGGCGACCGTTGCCGGCTGTTATGTACTCGAAGGAAAGATCTTCCGGAACGCAAAAATACGCCTGGTACGCGACGGCATCGTGATCTACCCGGTCGGGGAGGGTGCGACGGCCGAGCTGCAGTCCCTCAAACGCTTCAAGGATGACGTGAAGGAAGTGGCCTCCAGCATGGAATGCGGATTGACCATCAAGAACTTCAACGACCTGCGCGTAGGAGACGTCGTAGAGGCCTATGAAGAAGAAGAAGTTAAACGAACACTCTAATCTTTTGTTAAATACCCCCGAAAGGGGGTATTTAACTTAGTATCAATTTAATTTTGGGCTGTATGCTGAAAAGACTGACTATTTTACCCGCCCTTTTCTTTATTCTTACCGGCGCCTTTGCCCAGCAAAGGGTAGTAGCCGATAAAATTGCCGGGATCGTCGGTGATAAGATCATCCTGAAATCGGAGCTGGTCATCGCCATCGCCGATAACCAACGGAATGCAGGGGGAGCAGATGTAAAAGGGGTGTCGGAATGTAATGTACTGGACGGTATGCTGATCCAAAAGGCGCTGGTATTACAGGCGGAGAAAGACTCCCTGCCGGTCAGCGACGAGGACGTAGAGGCGGAAGTGGACCAGAAGATCCGTTACTTTATCAACCTTTACGGCGGTAAGGAAGCCTTCGAACAGATCGCACAACGGACCGTATACCAGGCAAAACAGGACTTTATGGCCCCCATCCGCGAACAGCGTCTCGCCCAGGCCATGAAAAATAAGATCGTTTCGGATATCAAGGTCACCCCCACGGAAGTAAAGGAATACTATGACAAGATCCCGAAGGACAGCCTCCGGTTCTATGAATCGGAATTGCAGCTGAGCCAGATCATTCTTTACCCCAAGGCCAGCCGCGACATCGAAAAGCTGGCCATCGACGAGCTCAACGAATACAAAAAACAGGTGGAGTCGGGACAGAAAAAATTTGCGACCCTCGCCGAATTCTATTCGGACGACCCCGGCAGCAAGGAAAAAGGCGGTGAGATCCAGCTGAATCGCAACGATAGCAAAATGTGGGACCCCGTCTTCTTTTCTACCGCTTTTCGCCTGAAGGACGGACAAGTCTCTCCCGTCATAAAAAGCAAATATGGTTACCATATCATCCAGATGGTCAGCCGTAACGGCGACGACGCCCTGGTAAGACATATCCTCCGCATCCCCCAGATCACCCAGCCGGAGATCGACGAAGCCACGCACAAGCTGGACTCTATTCGCACCATGCTCGCCACCAGCCAGATGGGCTTCGGAGAAGCCGTCGCAAAATTCAGCGATGATGAGAATGCCAAAGCCACCGCGGGCCAGATCATGAACCCACGGGACGGGTCGACCTTTATGACCATCGACCAGCTCGATAAGGATATGGTGATCCTGCTCAAAAATTCCAACCTCAAACCGGGCGAATACTCAAAACCCACCGTATTTACCGATGAAAGAGGTAAAAAAGGCGTTCGGATCGTTGAGCTGGTCTCCAAAACCGAGCCCCACCGGGAAAACATCCGGGACGATTATAATAGGATCGCCCAACGGGCCATCGACGATAAAAAATCGGCTGCGCTCGAAAAATGGTTCCTTAACAAGATCCCTACTTTCTACATCATGATCGACGGGGAATACAAGAATTGCAGCAATCTTACCAGATGGCAGAACAACTCAGCAACAGCCGGTAATTAATTTAGGTATAAACACTTACGGGTGTGGAAATAGTATATTATTTTACACGGCCTATCTCGTTCTTTAGTAATTTGATAGCGTGTAATACCCATTAACCATGCTAAGTAGTGCCAAGAAATCCGTGCCTACGACAAAGCAATTCATACAACCTTATTTTATCGAAATAGCCCCGGGAGGGGCCATCAAGGCCACATGCGCCCGATTTTCCGCTTTACTTCAAAAAAAGGGACTGTATACTTACCTGGAAATGAACGTCCTGGAAGCCTTTAACCGGTTTGGCGCCCCGGACATGGACCTGTCACCCGAACTTTTTAAAAAGAGTTGGCCTTCTACCATCGACCTGCCCGTACGACGGGAGGATGGTCGCCTCTTTATCATCCGCTGGATCGTCACCCCCATTCAGGATAACGGAACAAACCCGGGCGGCTGGCAGCTGACCGGGATGAGGATCCAGACAAATACCCGGACAAATACCCGGACAAACAGCCGGATAAACACCCTGACAAACGCGGACGCCCCCTCTGAACAATTGCCCATCCAGGCAGGGCTGGCCAAATATGTATCGGATATCATCGTGACCACGGATCTGACCGGTCTGGTCATCTACTGGAACCAGGCCGCGGAGAAATTCTATGGCCTGCCGGCGGAGGAAGCCGTAGGGCAATTCTTCCGGAACCTGGTACAATATGAATACACGGACACGACGGAAGAAGCCGTAGCCGGCATCCTCCTGGAAAGGGGATTTTGGGAAGGGGAAACATCCTATGTTTCCCGTGACGGAAAAAAATCGTACCTTATTTGCTCTATTCGTTATGTAAGGGATGGCAATCGGCGTATCACAGGTGTAATGGCCCTCAACCGGGATATCACCAGGGATAAGCTGGTGCAGAAAGATCGGGAAAGGACAGAAATACAATTGCGTCAATATTCAGAGCAGATAACCAGCATCCTGGAAAGTATAACGGATGGTTTTTTTGTGCTGGACCAGCATTTCAGAGTGACCCTCTGGAACGCCGAGGCCGAAAGGATCACCCATCTTTCCTCAAAGGAAATGGTCGGAGAGATCTTTTGGGAAAAACTCCCGGAGCTGGTCGATACCGAAACATACGAGTCTTTTCAAAAGGCTTTCAAAAAGAAAATGACGGTCACGTTTGAAAAATATAATGATCGCTACGATCGCTGGCTGGAAATGAGCGTCTATCCTTCCGGACAGGGATTGTTCGCCTATTTCAGGGACGTGACCCCGCGCAAACAACAGGAGGCGCTCCTGGCGCTGGAGAAAAAAGTGCTGGAGCTGAATACAAATAAGCGTATGTCCCTCCGCGCTATCCTCAACTACTTTCTCAAAGGCATTCAGAAAATATTCCCGGAGATGCGCTGTTGTGTGCTGACCCTCGATGACGAGGACGGTCGAAGCGTCCGGCTACTCTCCGCACCCGGTCTTCCTGCGATCTATGCGCATGCCATCGATGGCCTGCTGATCGGACCCGTCGCAGGAAGCTGCGGCACAGCTATGTACCGGAAAGAAACGGTGATCGTCAGCGATATCGCGACCGACCCTCTCTGGGAAGGCCACCGGGACCTGGCCCTGCAGTTTGGTCTCCGCGCCTGCTGGTCCGTACCCGTCCTCAATGACCGCGAGGAAGTCCTCGCCGCCTTCGCCGTTTATTATACAACCTCCCGTTCGCCCAGCGACCAGGAACTGGATATCATCGGCCGCGCCGCCGGTCTCGTCACGCTCATCATCGAGAGCAAGAGAACGGAAGAGAAACTGCTAAAACAGGAGCTCGGCAAACAAAAGCTGATCGCCCAGGCCATGGTCGACGCACAGGAAAGAGAACGGGCAGAGATCGGCAAGGAACTGCATGATAATATCAACCAGATCCTTTCGACGACAAAGCTCTATCTCGAACTGGCAAAAAATGACGATGACGAACGTCTCAGCCTCATCAACCGCAGCGCCGGCAATATCCACAACGCGATCCATGAGATCCGGAATATCTCCCGGTCCCTCGTCCCGGCTAGCATCGGGGACCTCGGGCTGCTGGATTCCCTCACCGACCTGGTAGAGAGCGTAAGCACCACCCGCGCCATCCACGTGGAATTTCATCCGGTAGGGAATTTCGACGACCGGATCAACGATAAAGTAAAGCTGATGCTGTTCCGGATCATCCAGGAACAGATCAACAATGTGCTGAAACATTCCGGCGCGCGCAACCTGACCATCGAGCTCATGCTGGAAGAAACGGAAAAAAGGATCGGGCTCACGATCACCGACGACGGGAAAGGATTCGATCCCGCTCGCGTGGGCAAAAAAGGCCTGGGACTCTCCAATATCATGAGCCGGGCAGACCTTTTCGGAGGAAAGGTGACCATCCATTCCTCCCCCGGCAACGGCTGTCAAATGAAAGTACAAATACCCATAAAATAAATCTTAAAACAATCCTATATGAGCAAGATCAATATCTTAATTGCTGACGACCACAAACTGATAAGGGAGACCTGGAGCTATATCCTGAATAGTGACGCCCGTTTCCAGGTGATAGCAGAATGCGGAGATGCACAGGAGGCGGTCGAACTGGCAAAGACCAAACGCCCCCATGTCGTCCTGATGGATATCAATATGACCCCCTTCTCCGGCCTCGAAGCCACACAACGAATCCGCAAGATCTCTCCCGGCTCCAAAGTGATCGGGGTATCCATGCACTCCCAACCCGCCTATGCAAAGAAAATGCTGCAAATGGGAGCCCGGGGATATGTCACAAAAAACTCCTCCAAGGAAGAAATGATCAAGGCTATCCTGGAAGTCAACCACGGTAATAAATATATCTGCGACGAGATAAAGAATATCATTTCCGAACAGCTGCTTGACGAAAAAGAGGATTCACCAAATATCAATGCCCTGACGGAAAGGGAAATGCAGATCATCAATTTTATTAAGGAAGGACTTTCCTCCAAGGAGATCGCTTCCAGCCTGAATATTAGCCTCAAAACGGTGGAAGTGCACCGGCATAACATCCTCAAGAAGCTAAAGCTGAAGAATTCGGCCTCCCTGGTCAACTTTATCAATACCAACGCGACCTATATTTAGATCGGACCCCGGAATTATTCGCCCGGAATCAATACCCCGACCCGACAAAAAATATTGCTCCGTCCGGACAAATCATACTGTTAAACACTTAAAGGCGCCTGAGTTTTCCCTTATAAGGGGCAAATCCCGGCGCTTTTTCTTTATAAATAGCTGATTTTGATCGATTTTTGTAATACCAGCGCATTGATACAGCGTTTTTATCCAATCCTAAGGAAAACCAAAGGGATTTCGGTTCCTAATCCTAAAGAGTGTACAAACTTCCTGTTGTAACACCGCCCCCTAGCCTATGAAGACTGGGGGTTTTTTAACGTTGCCTGCCTCTTTTACGCATCCCGTTTTGAGATCCATCCTATCCGCTATCCGTCCCCGCCGGGCTTCTTTTCTTTTTCTTAACTAAAATATTCGGTAACTTTGCGGTTCTTAAAAAAAACCGGTATTGAGCGACGATATAAAACATGAATGTGGTTTGGCATTCATAAGATTACGCAAGCCGTTCTCCTATTACCTGCAGCAATACGGCACTGTCCTATACGGCCTGAACAAGCTATACCTTCTGATGGAAAAACAGCACAACCGGGGACAGGACGGCGCAGGAGTCGCCGCGGTAAAGCTGAATGTAGAACCCGGACATCCCTTTCTCCACCGGATCAGAAGCAGCAACAATCAACCCATCGTGGACATCTTTTCAAAGATAATGGGAGAGGTAAAGGAACTGGAGCAATACCAGCCCGATATCACAAAACATCCCGGCCTTATGAAAGGCCACATTTCCTTCCTGGGAGAGGTGCTCCTCGGACATCTCCGCTACGGCACCCAGGGGAAGAACAGCGCCGAATTCTGTCATCCGTTTATCAAGCGTAATACCATACCCGCCCGAAACCTGGCCCTCGCCGGTAATTTCAACCTGGTCAATACCGACGAGCTCTTTGCCCTGATCGGCGTCGATCCCGGGGAGTTTCAGAAACAAAGCGACCTGGCAGCCATGATGGAAGTCATCCATCACTTCCTCGTCAAGGCTGATGAGGACGCCCCCGAGAACCTGGACGTAGTAAGCCTCCTTCGAAAGGCCGTCGGCCTGTTCGACGGCGGTTTTACCGTAGGGGGAATGATCGGCAATGGCGACAGCTTTGTCTTCCGCGATGCACATGGCATCCGTCCTGCCTATTATTATGTCAATGAGGACGTCGTGGTTGCCGCTTCGGAAAGAGCCGCCATCCGCACCGTTTTCAATGTAGGAGAGAACGAAGTGATGGAGCTCATGCCCGGAAAAGGACTGATCGTAAAGGCAGACGGCAAGGTGGTAGTGGAGACGATCCTGGAACCAAAAGAACGCCGGGCCTGTAGTTTCGAACGGATCTACTTTTCCCGCGGCAGCGACGAAAAGATCTACCGGGAACGGATAGCCCTGGGATATAATCTCAGCGAACAGATCCTCACCGCCATCAACCACGATCTGAAAAACACCATCTTCTCCTTTATTCCCAATACCGCCGAAGTGGCATTCTATGGCCTCTGGAAAGGCATGGATGACTACCTGGAAAGCGTCAAGATCCAACGCATCCTCTCCTGGGGCAAAGACATAACGGAAGATAAGCTGGTGGAAATGCTCAGCCGGAAGATCCGGGTGGAGAAAGTGACGATCAAAGACGTAAAAATGCGCACATTCATTACGCAGGACGCAGGACGCAATGAAATGGTACAGCACGTATACGACGTTACCTATGGTACCGTCCGCAAAGGAGTCGATACCCTCGTCGTCATCGATGACTCCATCGTCCGGGGCACCACCCTCAGGGAAAGCATCATCCGGATGCTGGCACGGCTGGAACCCAAAAAGATCATCGTCGTATCCTCCGCCCCGCAGATCCGCTATCCGGATTGCTATGGGATCGATATGAGCAAAATGGGTGACTTCGTCGCCTTCCGCGCCGCCGTGGAGCTGATGAAAGAAAGAGGAAAGGAAAACTGCCTCCAGGAACTCTATGACCGCTGTAAGGAATTGCAGCGCACCGGCCAGCTGCATACGGAGAACGTAGCCCAGAAAGTATACAAACCCTTCACCACACAGGAGATCTCCGATAAAATAGCCCAGTTGATAACGCCGCCGGAGATCACTACCCCCGTCCAGGTCATTTATCAGACGATCGAATCACTGCATAAATCCTGTCCCACCAATACAGGAGACTGGTACTTTACCGGCAACTACCCCACACAGGGAGGGAACCGGGTCGTCAACAAGGCCTTCATGAATTATATGGAAGGAAAGAACGTAAGAGGGTACTAGTACTGCTAACCACCTCATCATCACGATCATCGGACTTTTAGTCCTTTCGGGGTTTTTTCGATCCTGTCGGAGCCCTTCTTCGTCCCGTCTTCTCCGTCAGCTAAAAAAAACCCCTCAAATTAATATTGGGGTTATCGGGGAAAATCAGTAATATTATATACCTGTTTAGTTGTAGCGCATTCCCTTAAAGTAACTGTCCTGGTTAATGCTTTTGTTAGTAATGCTTGACTATTTTCTGTAATTGGAAAAAAAGCAACCGTTATGAAGAAGATTTCTATTATGATCGTCGATGATCATACCCTTATCAGGGAAACATGGAGTTTTTTATTGGGAAAGAACGAAAATTTCGATGTCGTGGCAGAATGCGGGGATGGGGAACGAGCCATCGAGCTGGCCCGGGACCGACGCCCCGATGTAGTGCTCCTCGATATCAACATGGCCCCGATGAGCGGGTTTGACGTGTTGAAGATGATCCGCAAATACTCCCCCGGCTCCAAGATCATCGGCGTATCCATGCACTCCCAGCCGGCCTATGCAAAAAAAATGCTCCGCCTGGGCGCCAAAGGCTATGTGACAAAGAACTCCCCCCGCCAGGAAATGCTGGAGGCGATCTCCGAGGTAAGCAACAATCACGTATATATCTGCCAGGAAGTAAAGAATATCCTTTCCGACCAGCTGTTGAACGGTGACCAGGTCAACCCGGATATCAATAACCTCTCCGATAGGGAAATGCAGATCGTGCGCGCATTAAAGGAAGGGCTTTCGTCAAAAGAGATCGCCGCCGATCTTAATATCTCCTTAAAGACCGTAGAGGTACACCGGCATAATATCCTCAAAAAGCTAAAGCTAAAGAACACGGTCTCCCTTATTAACTTTATCAACTCGCAGGCATTCGATATTTAGCGTCTTTGTCTGCCGGTGGTTTCGCTCTTTTTCTACAAGGATTTCCCGCCTAATTCTGTAGATTTAGGCCCATACGCAATCGAATGAAGACCCTGTTGATAGTACGACACGCCAAGAGCAGCTGGGACAATGCCGCCATCAGCGATATCGATCGCCCTTTAAACGACCGGGGACGACACGATGCTCCTATCATGGCCCGGCGGTTGATCAAGGCCGCCGCCCGCATCGATCTCCTTGTATCCAGCCCGGCCAAAAGGGCCCGCCAGACAGCCGAATCATTTGCCCGTGAATTTGAAAAAAAGGAAAAGACGATCCGGTTCATCCCCGAACTATATCACGCCTCCGTCCAGACCTTTAAAGAAGTGATCGCCGGCCTGGAAGACGACTATCAGTGCGTGGCGCTGTTCTCGCACAATCCCGGGATCACCGCCTTCGTCAATACGCTTACTACCGTGCATTTGGATAATATGCCTACCTGTGGCGTTTTTGCGGTGACGAGCCCGACGGAGCGCTGGGAACAATTCCAGACGGCCGGACCGGTATTCTGGTTCTTCGATTATCCCAAATCCGGCGCGGATTGATCCCTGGTCACCAGCTGACTCCCTGCTCCCTCTTCCGCATCCTTACCTGCCTGTAACCGCCGCCAGGACCTCCTGTACCGCGGCTGCCAAACCACCCCCCTCCATCGGCCTCACCCCCTCCGGCGATTGCTGACCGGACGGACCCAATCGCTGATCCCGGACCATCGCCAGCGCACCGGCCAACGCAAAACGCCTCTGATCGATGCAAAAGGCCAGGCCCTTCCCCGCAAGATAACTTCCCAGGTATTCCTGCTCTGTCTGGCCCGGCGTAGGGATCAGGATCGCCTTTTTGCCAAGCCGCATCAGATCCATTATAGTACTATAGCCTGATCGGGCCAGGACCAGACCCGCGCTGCGGATAAGTGGCTCCAGGGACTCCGCCGGCAGATGGGCAAAGACCTTCACGTTGGACGGAAAGACAAGATCCGGACTTCCCCCACCGGGCAAACCACGGACAAGCACGATCCGGATACCCGTAGCGGCCGACTGTTCCAGGATCGTTCTTTCCAGCAGGGTCCGTTGAGGTTCCGGCCCGGAAAGAAGGACCAGGAGATCGAAAGCGGAGGACAAGGCGGCATCATTTGCAGACGCAGACAAGGGCGCCGGGACGCCAAAACGCGACAGACAGCCAATATAACGTAGTGGAATAGTTGGTTTTTTGGAAGGATGTGACAGATCGCCGGCAAGCGAAAAACGACCGTCGGCTTCATCGGGTATCCAGCAACGGGAAAAACGACGGATAGCGACATAATTCATCCGCTGCACCAAGCCATCGGCCAGCAAACCAAAAGGAGTCCGGATCTTCAGCTGATGCGTGATAAAAACGCTCTCTACTCCCTCCAAATACAGCCCCCACCGGTTGTCCGAGATCACGACATCCACCCCCACCGAGGCCTGAAACCGCCGTAACCAGGCGTTTTCCTCCTTGATCCGGATCAATATTTTTGGAACCGAATAAATAAGCCGTAAAACAGTAAGGGCACGATTTTTGCCATATTTTACGCCATAGCCAGGCAATTCTACAAACGACAGACGAGGAAATTCGGCCTGCAGGAGCGCTCTTTGAGCACCGGCAGCCGCGACCCACACTTCACATTGCTGATTTATTAATTCTTTAATTATTGGAATACATCGCGTTGCGTGTCCGAGACCCCAATCCAACGGTGCTACAAGAATTTTCAGACGCCTGTTATATGGATTGTTAATTTTTATATTACTTGGCACGCCTCAATACTATTTTACGTACAAAATAGTTAAATTAGTAAGACTAAGATCATGAAAAATACAAAGCGGGTGTTGATTCTGTTGGTTTTATTTAGTAGCATTGTAGTCACTAGCTGCAGTTCAGGGCGTGGGATCGGAGGAAGTAGCAAGAAATGTGGCTGCGGTATTACAAAAGGGATGTCTGGTTATTAAAATCTAATAAAAATGAAAACTTGTAACAGGGATTTGCTTGTTCTGGTGAAAGATGAACACATGAATGAAAAATCAATGGAGCTGGAGTTGGAGCAGCTAAACGACCTTTTGTTCCACTTCGAGACCATCGAAAGTTTTTGTGCTGCTCACGAAGTATTCGATATCAATAAGCATAAGACGCTTTATAAGCGGGACACGATGCAAAAGATCATCCGCCAGAAGGAACTGAAACCCTTTATCTTTATCTGCAACAAAAACTAGTACACCCCACCCGCAACACACTCCCCGGGCCATCTACACATCGGATCACGATCACCTACACCAACTTACTCATCGCCTCGCGCAATTGCCGGATCATTTCAGGAATATCTCCCAGCTGACAGGTGCCTACACTCAACCGGTACCACGGAGAAGTCTTCGATGCACCAAAAGCAGAGAAAGGCACGATCGCCAGCCTGGCCTCATTCAACAGATAAGAAGTCACCTCCGACTGGTCTTTTAACACTATTCCCTCTTTTGTACGCTTTCCTGCCAGATCGATCTTTATAGTGAGATAGATCGCGGCCTCGGGCGCCAGCACATCCACCTTGAACCCTTCTTTTTTCAACTCCATAAGACCGTTATAGATCTTCGTCAGCCTGTCGGAAACCGCCGCCCGGAACACAGACAGATACGCATCGATCTTTTCGGATTGTAACAGATAGACGGCCGTAGCCTTTTGTTCGGCCATCGGCGCCCATGAACCGATATGCGTCATGATCGCCTTCATCTTGTCGATCACGACGGCAGGACCAAAAGACCAGCCCACCCGCACACCCGTCGCGGCAAAAACCTTACTGATGGCATCCACGAAAACGGTATAGTCCCGCATCGCAGGATAAAGACTGACCGGGTTGTAATGTTGGATCGCCCCATATGTCAGCTGCCAGTACATCTGGTCATACAGAAGAAATAATTTTTTCTCCCCCGCGCCGCGCCGCGCATTTTCTTCCAGCACCAGCTCACAGATATCCGACAGGTCCTTCCGCGAGATAGTCGTCCCCGTTGGATTCTGCGGAGAACAGAGACAGATCAGGGTCGCCTCCCGGACATGCGGCCGTATGGCCTCCGCCGTCGGCATAAAATTATTCTCCGCCGTGGCTTCTATCACCACATGCACCCCCCCGTTAAGATGAGTATAGTGATTGTTGTTCCAGGACGGAACGGCATAAATAACCTTGTCCCCCGGATCGACCAGCGTCCGGAATAAGGAATAGATCAACGGCCGGCCTCCGCTCGACACCAGGATCTCCGCCGGGGAATAGACCAGCTCCTCGCGCTCCTTTAGAAAAAATGCAATGGATTCCCGCAGGTCCAGGTTCCCTTCCGCCAACGGATAGTTGGTAAAATGCTTCCGGTACGCATCCACAATGGCATCTTCCAGCTCCTTTGGGATCGGAAAGATGGATGGATCGAAATCCCCTACCGTAAAATTATAGATCTTCTCCCCCTTCCGGATCTTTTCGCGGATGTCTCCGCCCAATTTGACAATTTCGGATCCAATGAGGGTTTCGGCAAGTTCGGAAAGCTTCATGGCGAGTATGGTTGAGTCCCCCACAATAATCATTATGGGAATAGTTATTCGGAGATGAGCCAACCATCGGATTCGAACCGACGACCCTTTCATTACGAATGAAATGCTCTACCAAACTGAGCTAGGTTGGCTAATACCACTGCCGCGACGGCGGTGGCGGATTGCAAAAATACACGTAGGAGACGGGCTTGCAAAATAATTCATGTAAAACGTTTAGCAGAAGACTGTTTTGTAACTTACCGTCCGTTGTAAACTTAGCTATATGAAAAGATCCCCTGTCGCCGCTCTCCGCCTCTTCCTGGCCTCCGCCCTCTTTCTTTTATCCGCCGCCTGCCTTTCCGCACAGGACATTCCGCTCTCCGGGAAATGGAAGTTTAGCACCGGCGACCAGGCAATATGGGCGCAGCCAAAATTTAATGACTCCTCCTGGGCCGCCATCGCGGTAGGCGCCCCCTGGGAAAGACAGGGATATAAAGGATATGACGGTTTTGCCTGGTACCGCCTCCATGTCGTCATCCCTTCCTCCATCAGGGAACACTCATTTTTAAAAGAAAGACTCCGCTTCAACCTGGGAAAGATCGACGACGGCGACCAGGTCTATCTCAATGGGGTCCTTATCGGTCAGAATGCCGGCAGTCCGGGAACCATCGAGGCCGGACAATGGCAGGCAGAGCGGGTATATACCCTGAACATCGACGACCGGCGCATCCTCTGGAATAAAGAAAATGTCATTGCCGTCAGGGTATACGATCATGCCGGCAACGGTGGCATGTATGAAGGGCCCTATGGCATCAGCGTGGCGGATGTGACGGACTTTATCACCCTGGACATTGGAGACCCCTTTCACTTCAACGGGCCCCGGCAGCTAAGCAAGAAGATCATACTGCAATCCACCAGCGAAAAATATGACTTTACCGGCAAGCTGAATATCCGGGTAACGGACCCCCTGTCCGGAACCGTCGTTCTCAAACAAACCATCGGAACGGACTTCGCACACGATCGCCCCTTCGAATATTTATATAAGACAACCCTACCGGAAAACAAGGCCTACGAGGTGACATATGATTTCACGGAGGGAAGAAGCGGAAAAGTAATCTCCACCACCGAATACATCCCTTATATCCTGACCCCCGCACCCTCCCCCCTCCCCCGGATCAACGGCCCGGAAGTCTATGGCGTACGGCCTTCGGCGCCCTTCCTGTATAAGATCCCCGCCACCGGGCAGAAACCGCTCGAATACACGGCGACGGGTCTCCCCGCGGGTCTGAAGCTGGACAGCCATACGGGTATCATCACGGGCAGCATTGCCAAAAAAGGAAGCTACCCGTTACAGCTAACGGTAAAGAACAAGTCCGGGATCGGTCGCCGCAGCTTCACCATCCAATGCGGCCCCACGATCGGTCTCACGCCCGCGCTGGGTTGGAATAGCTGGAACTGCTGGGGACTGAGCGTCAGCGACGAAAAGGTAAGACAATCCGCCGCCGCCATGGCCGCACAGCTGAGCGACCACGGCTGGACCTATATCAATATCGACGATGGATGGGAAGACAAACGGGACGCCGCCGGAGAGGTCCTGCCAAACAACAAGTTCCCGGACATGAAAGGATTGGCCGGTTATGTCCATAGCCTCGGTTTGAAGATCGGCATCTATTCCTCACCGGGACCCCGCACCTGTGGCGGCTATCTGGGGAGCTACCAGCATGAGATACAGGATGCGGCCTCTTATGCCCGCTGGGGGATCGATTACCTGAAATACGACTGGTGTTCTTATGGAGAGATAGCGCCGAAGTCACCCGGTCTGGACGATTATAAAAAACCCTATATCGTCATGCGCGACGCGCTGGACCGTACGGGCCGGGATATCCTCTATAGTCTTTGCCAGTATGGGTGGGGGGCCGTATGGAAATGGGGTGGCGGGATCGGCGCCAATTCCTGGCGTACGACCGGCGATATCGAGGACAACTGGAAAAGCCTCTCCACCATCGGTTTTCAACAGGACAAAGCCGCTCCCTACACGGCGCCGGGCAATTTCAACGATCCGGATATGCTGGTGGTGGGAAGAGTGGGATGGGGGCCCAGCCTGCATGCCACCCGCCTGACCCCGGATGAACAATATACCCATATCAGCCTCTGGGCCCTCCTGGCCGCCCCGCTGCTGATCGGCTGTGACATGAGCAAACTGGATCCATTCACCCTGGGACTGCTGACCAATGACGAAGTGCTGGCCGTCGACCAGGATGCCCTCGCAAGCCCGGCCGTAAAAGCCTGGTCAAAAGAAAATATACAGATCTGGACACGTACGTTAAAGTCCGGCGCCAAAGCGATCGGGATCTTCAACCTGGATAACAAACCCGCTCGCGTGACGGTCCCCCTGTCCGAAATAGGTCTGCAAAAAGAACAAAGACTAAGGGACCTGTGGCGTCAGAAAGACCTGGGTGTCCATACAAAGGAATACAACGCCACCATACCGGCGCATGGAGTCCTATTGTTGAGCGCCCGGACCATCGCACATTGAAGATTGCCGCAGGCCGTGACGCATTAAGGCTATCGCAAGCCCATCTCCGCACCCGCAAGCCCAGGTGTGCTCAGCTCTTCTTCCCTTCGAGGAAAGGCAGGATCGCCGCCATATCCTCCTCGCCAAAACCGTCGGCCAGCGCCTGCTGAAAACTGTCATACAGCATTCCGCCCGCCGGTGTGTGCAGCCCCTGTTGCTTTGCCAGCCGCAGGTCCTTTGCCAGGTGCTTCAGGGCAAACGCCGCCTGGAACTGCCGTCCGATGATATTGGTCGCTTTTATTTTTGTGATCCCATTGCCCACCGCACTCTCATTGATGATCGCCAGCATGGCCGCAGGGGCGATCCCTTTCTCCTGCGCAAACAACACCGATTCGGCCAGCCCCTGCATATTAAAGGCGAGTAATAAATTGATCGCCAGCTTGGCGCTGTTACCCGCCCCCTGGTCGCCTAAATAAAAAGAAGCCTTGCCAAGACATTCGAAAACAGGCAACGCGGCTTCATACACTTCCTTTTTCCCCCCTACCATGATGACCAGCTGTCCCAGCTCGGCCGGCTTTACGCTGCCGGAGACAGGCGCATCCAGGTACTCCACTCCCTTAAGGGATAGCTCGCCCGCTAATTCCCGCGCGGTATCGGGGCTAACGGTACTCATATCGATGACGACCTTCCCGCTTACGGCGCCCGCCAGCAAACCCTCCTTGTGGATCTGCCGGAGAGCGGCGTCATCCGATACCATGGTGATGATCGTGTCCGCGGCCGCCCACAATGCCCCCACATCCGAAGCCACGGCGGCGCCCGCTTCCCGCAGGGGGACCGTCCGGGCGGCAGTTCGGTTATAGACGGTCACTTCAAATCCTGCCTTTAGAAGGTTCCTTACCATGGGAGTCCCCATATTGCCGAGCCCGATCCATCCGATCCTTTTTGTATTCATAACGTACGCGTTTTAGACCGCAAAATAATCCATCCTGTTCAATCCGTTTATCTCTGCCTCGCCGCGCTTTTCTCTGCCTCGCCGCGTTTATTTCTCCGGCGCCTGCCCGGCGCTATCGGCATTGTATTTCTTTTCTGCCGCCTGCGCTTTTTCAAAGTCGAGGACCACCCCATTGATGCAATAACGCAACCCGGTAGGCGGAGGACCGTCTTTGAAGACATGCCCCAGGTGGGATTTGCAACGCCCGCACATCACTTCCGTACGGTCCATGCCATAGGAATGGTCGGCCGCATAAATGATGCTCCCCTTGCTGATAGGCTCGTAAAAGCTGGGCCATCCGCAACCGCTCTCGAACTTCGTATCGCTGCGGAAAAGCGCATTGCCGCAAACGGCGCAATAATAGGTGCCGATCTCTTTGGAATCTTCAAAAGGACTGCTGCCGGGTCTTTCCGTACCCTTCAGCCGGGCGATATTATAGACGTCCTTTGGCAATATCTTTTTCCATTGTTCTTCCGAAACATTCACCGGGGTAGTATCCTGGTGGGAATAGACAGGGTTGTTCTCTTTGTTAACAGTATCCATATTGTTTGATTTAAGTGAATGAGATGCCTGGGAATCGCTACACTGCTGAAAAAACAGGGTAAGGAAAATCGCCGGTGCAAAAAGAAGCTTTCTGGGAAAAACGAACCGTTGGATAAAGTGCATTCGGGATGTTTTGTTTATATACAACAAAGCTACGCAGCCGGGGTTCAGGCAGGTGCCAATAAACTATTAAAACTCCGGTCTTAACATAATAATACCGGCAAAATGTACGATTAAATCCTTCTTTCTTGTCAATTTCTTGGTTAATCCCGAAAATGTTAAAGGATTTTTACAATCGGTATGTTATATTTGTCCACTCAAGGGTAAGTAGTACGTATTATGTTCAATTTAATTCTATTCGGACCGCCCGGCAGCGGAAAAGGGACTCAGTCTGAACGTCTTATCTCCAAATATGGACTAAGGCATCTCAGTACGGGAGACCTCCTGCGCAGCGAGATCGCTGGTCAGACTCCGCTGGGAATGGCCGCCAAGAGCTTCATGGATAAGGGACAGCTGGTTCCGGACGAAGTGGTGATCGAAATGATCAGCTCCGCTCTGGACAACAACCCCCAGGCCAATGGTTTTCTGTTCGATGGTTTTCCCCGCACCAATACACAGGCAGAGGCCCTGGATAAACTGCTTTCTCAAAAAGGCACTTCCATCGCCATCGTGCTGGCCCTCCAGGTGAGCACAAAAGAGCTTGTAAAACGACTGCTCAATCGCGGACTCACTTCCGGCCGTTCGGACGATACCGAAGAGGTCATCCTCGCCCGGATCGCCGAATACGAGAAAAAGACAGCCGCCGTGGCCGACCATTACCGGAAATACGACAAGGTCGCCTATGTCAAGGGCGAAGGGAATATCGACGAGATCTTCGATTCCCTCAGCAAGGAGATCGACGTTCGCAAGCGGGCCTGAGCTAACGCATCTCCGCAGGTATCGCGTGGATCAGCGTTTTCCGCCCGTTCCTCAACACTCCCAGCTCGACCGGTTGACCGATCACTCCTGCATTCAGCAGCTGGTGCAATTCATCCACGGTTCCGACGCCCTTCCCATTAAAGGCGACGATGATATCCCCCGTCCGGATCTCGTTGTTATAAACAGGCTGGTCCGGCACCACTTCATACACATACACACCCGTGCTCTTTTCCAACCGGTTGGCCGCGATCATACGCCCGGTCAGGTTGACCAGCTGCCCGGCAATACCCAGGTAAGCCCTTTTCACCCTTCCTTCCATGATCAGCTTTCCTGCCACAAAAGCAGCCAGGTTGGACGAAACGGCGAAACAAAGCCCCTGCGCGGAAAGGATCGTGGCCGTATTGACCCCGATGACCTGCCCCAGCGAATTGACAAGCGGACCACCCGAATTACCCGGGTTCAGGGAGGCATCCGTCTGGATGATGTCATCGATAAGCCGTCCGTTACTGGCCCGAAGCGTTCGCCCCAGCGCGCTCACGATACCCGCCGTCACCGTATGCTGTAACCCCAGCGGGTTGCCGATGGCAATGGCGATCTGCCCCGGCTGCAGGGCCTCCGAATCGGCAAAGGACAGGGCTTTTAATCCCGTTTCATCGATCTTCAATACCGCTATATCCGTCGACGGGTCGGTTCCCTTTAAGATCGCACTCACGGTCCGTCCATCGGCCAGGGAAACCTTTATCCCCCGGGCATTCTCGATGACATGGTTATTGGTCACCACAAACCCATCGGTAGAAATGATAAACCCCGACCCCGAGGCCGGCGCCAGATGTTCCGACCGCCCGGGTCTTCCTCCCGCAGGCCGCTGCCCCTCCTCCACCGGTTTCATCACCTGTATATGTACCACGCTCTCCGCCACCTGCCCCACGATACCCGTGATCGTCCTCGAATAGCTGTCCAGCAACGCAGCATCGGTCGGGGGAGCATAATCGATCCATGAATAATTGTTTTCCATGTTCTATGGAAATCAAAATATCGACCAAAGCGATTTTGGTGCCATTGTGGCACACATTTCCTAATTTCGCCCCTTCAAAACGATTGTAATATGCCCATGCTTGGAAACTACATAACCGGGAGCTGGATCACGGGGGATGGAGAGGGTCAGCCTTTGTACAACGCCGTCAATGGGGAACCCTTCGCCCACGCCAGCACAAAAGGTCTGGACTTCGCGGCGATCCTCGACTATGCCCGCAAGACCGGTAATCCCGCCCTCCGTAATATGACCTTCCCGCAACGGGGTCGCATGCTCCGGGCCCTCGCCCTCTATCTGAAAGAACCCGAACGGCTTGAAAAATTCTATAAGATCAGCTACCTCACCGGCGCCACCCGCGCCGATAGCTGGATAGACCTCGAAGGAGGTATCGGCAACCTGTTCTCCTACGCCTCCCTCCGCCGCAGATTCCCCGACGAGACCTTTTGCCTGGATGGCGAAGGCCTGAACCTGGGAAAGGAAGGCACCTTTATGGCACAACACCTGCTGGTGCCAAAAGAAGGCGTGGCGATCCATATCAATGCCTTTAATTTTCCCGTCTGGGGCATGCTGGAAAAGATAGCCGTCAACCTGCTGGCAGGCGTCCCCGCCGTCGTAAAACCCGCTACAGTCACCTCCTTTCTGACAGAAGCCGTAGTACGGGAGATCGACGCCTCGGGTATCCTTCCCCCCGGCGCCCTCCAGCTGCTTTGCGGCAGCGCCGGTAGCCTGCTGGACCATGTGACCGACCAGGACGTGGTGACCTTTACCGGCTCCGCCACCACCGGCCAGCTGCTAAAAGCCCACCCGGCTATCCTTCGGGAAAATACCCCGTTCAATATGGAAGCCGACTCCCTCAACTGCCTCGTGCTCGGCGAAGACGTATCGCCCGGCATGCCGGAATGGGACCTGTTTATAAAAGAGCTTCGAAGGGAGATGACCGTAAAGGCGGGACAGAAATGCACGGCCGTCCGGCGGATCTTTGTCCCGGAAAATAAAATGGAGGACGCCTGGAAGGCGTTGACAAAAGCCCTTTCCCAAACCACCATCGGCAACCCGGCCAACGAAAAAGTACGGATGGGATCACTTGCCGGACAATCCCAACGCGAAGAGGTCCGCCAGCAGGTCCGCAAACTCCTCGCCTCCTCGCAGATCCTCTATGGTTCCCTTGACAGCGTGGAGGTCATCGACGCCGATGCATCCAAAGGAGCCTTCCTCAGTCCCCTGCTCCTGCTAAATACGACGCCATTCGAAAGCGAAGAGCCGCATACGATCGAAGCCTTTGGCCCCGTCAGCACGATGATGCCCTATAAAGGAACGGCCGGGGCGATCGAATTATCAAAAAAAGGCAAGGGCTCTCTCTGCAGCTCTATCGTGACCGCCGATCCGGCGATCGCCCGGCAATATGTGCTGGGCGCCGCCACCCACCATGGCCGCATCCTTATCCTGAACAATGACTGCGCAAGGGAAAGCACCGGTCATGGCAGTCCCCTGCCCGGGCTGGTACACGGAGGACCCGGCCGCGCCGGCGGCGGCGAAGAGATGGGCGGTCTCCGGGGTATAAAACATTATATGCAACGCGTGGCCGTACAGGGCTCGCCAACCATGCTCACCGCCCTCACCCATGTCTATCAGCCGCATGCACAACAGGCCGTCGGCGATAAACACCCTTTCCGGAAATATTTCGAGGAATTACAGATAGGAGATACCGTGATCACCCACCGGCGTACGGTCACAGAGGCGGATATCACCAACTTTGCCAACCTGAGCTGGGATCATTTCTATGCACATACGGATCATACCTCCATTGCCGGAACGCTCTTCGAAAAACCCGTAGCCCATGGCTATTTTATCCTCAGCGCCGCCGCCGGTCTTTTTGTCGATCCGGGCAAGGGCCCCGTCATGCTGAACTATGGACTGGAAGAATGTCGTTTTCTAAAGCCCATCTATGCCGGGGCGACTATCGGCGTACGACTAACCTGCAAGGAAAAGATCCCGCAGGAAAAAAAAGAAGAACAGGACATTCCCCGGGGCATCGTAAAGTGGTATGTAGATGTCTATGATGAGACGGGGGAGAGCGTAGCCGTCGCAACGATCCTTACCATGGTGCAAAAAAAGTCCTGACCAAAACATAATCAGTATGCTTAGCGAAATCAAGGGTGGACATGTACGATCAGAAACACACAACGGGATCACGACCATTGAATTTTTTCATCCCCAAAGCAATTCCCTGCCGGGTCGTCTGCTAGAGGCCCTGACCCATGAGGTCCGGCGTGCCGGTGACGATTCCGCAACCCGCGTGGTCATCCTCCGTTCCGCCGGTGAAAAGGCGTTCTGTGCGGGCGCCTCCTTCGACGAATTACTGGCCATCGAAAACCCACAGCAGGGATTACAGTTCTTCAGCGGCTTTGCCCATCTCATCAATGCCATGCGCAAATGCCCCAAATTTATTATCCTCCGTGTCCAGGGGAAATGCGTGGGAGGAGGAGTAGGGCTCGCGGCGGCAGCAGATTATGCCATCGCCATAGAAGGCGCCGATATAAAGCTCAGCGAGCTGGCCATCGGCATCGGTCCCTTTGTGGTCGGCCCGGCCGTGGAAAGAAAAATGGGCCTGGCCGCCTTTAGCAGCCTGTCCATCGACGCCACCTCCTGGCGCAATGCAGAATGGGCAAGAAGAAGGGGACTCTATGCCGAATTACACACCGGCAGCGAACAGATGGACGAATCGATCGGCCGGCTGGCCGCGACGCTGGCCCATTCCAACCCGGAAGCAATGGCCCTTTTAAAAGAAAACTTCTGGAAAGGCACCGAACACTGGGATCATCTGCTGCCGGAACGGGCGGCCATCAGCGGCCGGCTGGTACTCAGCGATTTTACCCGGAATGCCATCAGCCAATTCAGGAAAAAGTAATATTTTGTATTCCATGCAGGAAGAACCCGTTGACGAGGGAATGCTCTGGTTGCAATTCAAAAATGGCGACAAGGACGCGTTTAGCCGGCTGTACCGGCTCTTCAGCCTGCCCCTGATCGCCTATGGATACCGGCTATGCCCCGACAACGACCTGCTAAAGGACCAGATCCAGGAGCTCTTCGTTGAGCTATGGAACTCCCGCGCGACGCTCTCCTACACAAACGCTGTCAAATTCTATCCGTCAGCCCTGGGATGCCTGGACCCTGCTGAAGAGGACAGGCGGCCTGACGCCCATGGACCCGAATAACGCCGCTTATTATACGACGACCTACGGCGGATATAACCGTTACCAGTATCCCAGCTCGGAACCGATCTGATCAGCACCAGGATATGGATTGCGAAATAGTCGCAATGGGGCTCACATGAGGAAATAAAGGGCGGCGCACCCGCGCCGCCCTTTATATTTTATAGATCATCTACAGATCATCATATTCATAGATCGGATCGATGTGACTCTCCGGGTCCATCCCAAAAACGGGTTTTATCAGTCCATCCTTCAGCCCATACACCCATCCATGCAATTGCGGCCGTCTGTTCGTTTTCCAGGCCCGCTGGATGATGGAGGTCTTTGCCAGGTGCATGACCTGCTCCTTTACGTTCAGCTCCGTCAGCCGGTCGGTGCGTTTCTCCTCATCGGAAATAGCCTCCAGCTCGTCACTGTAGATCCGGTAGACGTCCTTGATATTCCGCAGCCACATGTTCAATACGTATTTATAATCGTGGTGCGTCATCGCCGCCTTGATACCGCCGCAGCCATAATGCCCGCAGACGATGACATGCTCGACATGCAGATGGTTCACGGCAAAGTCCAGGACGCTCAGCAGGTTCACATCCGTATGGATGACGAGGTTGGCGATATTGCGGTGTACAAAGATCTCCCCCGGCTGGGTCCCGGTGATCCTATCGGCCGGCACACGACTGTCACTACAACCGATCCAGAGGAACTGGGGTTTTTGTAAATGGGACAGCCTTTCGAAATATTCGGGATCATCCGCTTTTATCTCCCCCGCCCAGGCCTTGTTCTCCAGTAATAATCTATCTATTGGTGTCATAATAGCTGTTTTTTCGTGATGCAAAAATAAGACTTATCAGGCTGCCGCTCCATTTAATTCGGCCGGTTCTCCAACCCGCTGATGCCCCGTTTTGTAGGCGCTTTTTCGTATCTCTACGGTGATATTCTTCAGATGGGCATGATGCATAAACTCATTTATCACATCGATCACGTCCTTATCGATAAAATCCGATCGCGTGATGTCGATCAGGACAAAAGAACCCTCCGGCACCGACTCCAGCTTTTTCTTCACGATCGGCTTGTTTAAAAAGGACACATCCTTACGAAGCCGCATCAGGTATTTATTATCATCATGGACGACCATCACCGCCGACCGGAAATTGCTGCGTACAAGAAAGAACAGCGCAACCCCGATCCCTACCAATATTCCGATCAGCAGATCGGTAAAAAGGATGGCAAGAATGGTCACCACAAAGGGAACGAACTGATCCCAGCCCTTGGCATGGAACTCCCGGAACAGGGTAGGCTTGGCCAGCTTGTAACCGGTCATGATAAGAATGGCGGCCAGGGCGCTGAGAGGAATGGCATTCAGCAGCCGGGGGATAAACAGCGCGGACAACAGCAACAGCGATCCGTGGAGGATCGTGGATAGCCGGGTCCTGGCCCCCGCATTCAGGTTGGCAGAGCTTCGCACGATGACAGACGTGATCGGCAGCCCTCCCAGCAACCCGCTGACAAGATTGCCGACGCCCTGGGCCTTCAGCTCCCTGTTGGTAGGAGTACTGCGGTTATAAGGGTCCAGCTTATCGATCGCCTCGATGCTCAGCAAGGTCTCCAGGCTGGCGACCAGGGCAATGGTCAAACCCGTAAGCCATACCTGGTAGTTACCAAGGAACTCCCAGGCTGGGAAGGTAAATAAACCGGTAAAGGATCGGAAGCTATCCGCAACGGGGAGATGGACGAGATGGTCCGGCGCCAGGACGAACCGGGAGTCGCTGCGTTGTAACCCTTCACTGACCAGGATCGCCGCCGCCACCACGACCAGGGGGCCGGGAATATACCGGAAGATCTTTTTGCTTTTAAAGAATTTCCGGTCCCATAACCATAAGATCGCCACCGAGATCAATCCGATAAAAATAGCGCCCGGGGAAAGATAATTCACCGACCAGAGCAGTTCCGAGAAGGTATTCTCCCTGTCGATCTGGAGAAAAGCCTCGTCCCCCGAAAAATTGGCGTCATAGCCGACGAGGTGCGGCAGCTGTTTTAGGATCAGGATGATGCCAATGGCAGCCAGCATGCCGCGGATCACGGAGTTGGGGACATAATCGCCGAGGATACCCGCCCGCAGGAACCCAAGAAGGACCTGCAGCATACCGGCGATCACGACGGACAGGACAAACGCCTCATAGACCGGCATCTTACCGATAGCCACCGCCACGATGGCCGTCAGTCCGGCGGCGGGCCCGCTGACGCTCAGCGAAGAGCCGCTGAGCAGACCGATGATGATACCGCCGACGATGCCGGCAATGATCCCGGAAAATAAAGGGGCATTGGAACCCAGCGCCACACCCAGACACAAGGGTAAGGCGACAAGAAATACCACAACGGCAGCAGGGAGGTCTGCCGCTGCGTTTTGAAACAGCTTCTTCATAAAAAGAGATTTGTTAGAAAAATAAGACACCCATAAGAAGATCATCAGCGCGGAGGATGCGCATCCGGTAAGGAGCGATCAGCAATTGGGAGGCGGAGTGGGGATATCATCCGCATGCCGGCCAGGCAGGTCCTCCATATGGCCGGGATTGACAAGGATAAAGCGAAGACGAAACATACTACTAACCAGGGTCGGAGAACAAACGGGCAAAAAATGCTTGTGAAGATCATTTCCGGAACAACCCGAGCCATGCGTGTCGTCATCGGTATGCACCACCTCTTCCGTAATCGTATTGCCAAGTAACCAGGCAATCGTCTGCTTCAACGGCACCAACTGTACGGACAATACCAGCAGCAGAAAAACAGATATGAGTTTACGAATTTTCAAGCTGCGGCAAAAATAACTATTCCCGGTCTTTTATAAGGTAATTAGCAAATCTTTGATTTTTTATTAACTTTATTCCCATTACCACAACGAATTGCTTGTTATACCCTCCCCAACATAATGAAAAAGAGCTGCTCCTGCGCACGGCCGCAGGCGACCAGGATGCCTATAGCACCCTCTTTTACCGGCATCACCAGGAACTGGCCGAATATGTCTATCGCCTGACCCGGTCTCTTTCCCTGACCGAAGAGATCGTACAGGACACCTTTATAAAGCTCTGGATAAAAAGAGAACAGCTGTCGGAGATCCACGACCTCCGGTCCTGGCTCTTCACCATCTCCCGCAACCATACCTTTAATTGTCTGCGGGACCTGGCCCGAAAGGCAGTACAGCAACGCGCCTGGATCTTCCGGGAAATCGGCCAGGCCCGGGCCCGGGAAAACGCCGGCCTCATCCCGCAAGGCGAAGAGCCCGACCGGGAATATTATTTCACCCTGATCGAAGAGGCCATTAAACGGCTCTCCCCCCAGCAACAAAAGATCTATCTTCTCAGCCGCCGCGACGGACTAAAATATGACGAGATCGCACAACAGCTGCAATTATCCCGCAATACCGTCAAGCGGCATATGAGCCTTGCCCTCCACACCATTGTCACCTACGTCCGGGCACACGCCACCCAGGCGCTGCCACTTATTCCCCTCATTTTGACCTATCTGTAGCGCTGCCGCAGGTCTCTTCTATAACGCTGCCGCGGACCCCCGTCAAAAAACTTTAAAATAACAGCCTCCTTTATTGACCCTATTTCCCGTTCCGGTGTCTTCCCTATGGACGACCGCACTTTTATTCGCATCAACTTTAACTAAACCCAATGCCTGAACCGCAACTGGCTTATTTATTCGATCGCTATTTCCGGGGCATAGCGACGCCGGACGAACGCGAAGCCCTGATGGAATTACTCGCCAAAGAAGGCAACGAAGAAGACGTCATACGCCTGATGGAGAAAGCCTGGGAGGATTTTCAGCCCGGTCACCCGGTATTCGGCGAGGAAACCAGCGCCCGGATCCTGCACTACGCATTGACGGCCTCCTCCGCAGGCCAACCACCCGCATCTTCGGCATCGGACGATCATATCCAGCCGGTCTTCCCCGTTCGCCGCCTCTTTACGTTCACCCGCGTTGCCGCCGCGATCCTCCTGCTTGTCGCCGGCGCATTTTATTGGCAAAACCGCCTCACACACTCACGTAGATCCATAGCTGTGCACAACGCCGATACCTCCCGCATGGCCCGTGATATTCCGCCGGGCACCGATGGCGCGATCCTCACCCTCGCCGATGGCAGAAGGATCGTCCTGGACAGCGTACAGAACGGCGAGCTGTCCACACAGGGGAACACAAAGATCGTCAAACAGGGGGGGCGTCTGGCCTATATGCCCCAGGGCGGGGCCCACGGAGCGATCTCCTCCAACGGGGAGATCCTTTATAATACCATGAACATACCCAGGGGAAAACAATACCAGCTCATCCTCCCGGACGGCACCCATGTATGGCTGAACGCAGCCTCCTCCATCCGGTATCCCGCCTCCTTCACCGGTAAGGAACGAAAGGTGGAGATAACCGGCGAAGCCTATTTCGAAGTGGCAAAGAATATCGCCCGACCTTTCCGGGTAAAGGTCGGAGAGGCGGAAGTGGAAGTACTGGGCACACATTTCAATATCATGGCGTATGAAGAAGAAGCCACGGTCAGGACCACCCTGCTGGAGGGCGCCGTAAAAGTGACCCGGCCGGGCGCCAGCCACCTGCTGCGACCGGGACAGGAGGCGCAGCTGAACCGGCAGGATGAACAGATCACCGTCATCGACGACGCGCCGCTCACCGAAGCCGTCGCCTGGAAGAACGGGCTGTTCTTCTTCAACAGGGCCAGCCTGGCGACCGTCATGCGACAGATAGCCCGCTGGTACGATGTGCAGATCGTCTATGAAGGCGAAATACCCCAAATGGAATTCGGCGGTAAAATCTCACGGAACAGCAATGTCTCGGAAGTATTGAAAATACTCGAACTGAGTAAGGTGCATTTCCGGATCGATGGAAAGAAAATTGTCGTAATGCCCTAAAGGGCATCGAAGGTCAAACTATGTACGCCCTGAAAAGGCATCGAAGATCAAACTTTGCACGCCCTAAAGGGCATCTAAAATCGAATTATAGCCGCCTTAACGGCGCATATACAAGAGCGTAATACAGCAACCCAATAAAAAAGCCAGAAGCGGTGAGAGGCTCCTGGCTGGACCGGATCGCCGGTAACCATTTGAGTTAATGTATTTCAACAATCTGTTCAGGACTGCTTCCCGGGATAAACCCGGGACAGGAATTGTTTAACCCAAACAAAACAAAGTTATGCTTTTAATGATTGTTTGCACCCCCCCGATCCTAAAAAAAAGGGGACTAACCTCAACGCTGCTGATTATGAACTTCACAGCTATTTTATTGACGGTCACTTGTTTGCAAGTTGGAGCCCGAAGTATCGCACAGAATATCACCCTTTCGGAGAAGAACGTACCGCTGCAAAAGGTCTTCAAATCCATCGAAGACCAGACCGGCTATGTCTTCTTTTTCAATTATGCCTGGCTCCGGCATGCCCGCAAGGTCAGCGTCGAGGCAAAGAATGCCTCCATCAAAGAGGCGCTGGACCTCTGTTTCAAAGACCAGCCGCTCACCTATGAGATCGTAAATAAGACCATCGTCCTCCAGCCAAAGACTTCCACCGCCGGCCTGATCGGATCGCCCGACCCCCTGCACAACCGGCCGATCGATGTAAAGGCAGCCCTGATCACGGATAAGGACGAGCCGGTACTGAAGATCGTCCATACGGTCACGGGGACGGTGACCACCGATAAAGGAGAACCGCTGGAAGGCGCCAGCGTCACCGAAAAAGGCTATTCCATCGGCGTCACCACGGATAGCAAAGGCCGGTTCTCGATCAACCTGGCAGAGAATGAAGGCGTCCTCCTCATCAGCCATGTCGGTTACCAGACACAGGAATTGACCGTCGGTACCCGCACCACACTCGACGTCCGGCTGATCTCCCTCAACGCCCAGATGGACGCCGTCATCGTCGTGGGTTATGGCACGCAAAAAAAATCCGATATCACGGGTTCGGTTACAAGCGTTCCAAAAGATCGCCTGTCAAAGATCCCGGTAACAAACGTACTCCAGGCACTCGAAGGCTCGGTGGCCGGCTATACCCTCACGCAAACTTCCTCCGTACCGGGCAGCTCGGCCAACCAGCAGGTCCGCGGTCTCAACTCCATCACGGCCAGCACGACCCCGCTGATCATCCTCGATGGAGTGCCCTTCCCGGGACAGACCAACGATATCAGCCCCGGCACCATCGAATCGATCGAAGTGCTGAAAGATGCGTCGGCCACCGCCATCTACGGAACACGGGGGTCCAGCGGCGTGATCCTGATCACGACCAAACGCGGGTCCACGGGCAAACCCACGATCAGCTACAGCGGCTTCGCCGGCGGGGAAACCTGGGCCCACGAAGTAAAACCCATGGACGCTACCGCGTTTAAGATAAAGAATGTGGTCTGGAACCAGCAGACCGGCGGGACAAATACAAATATCAACAGCGATAGCGTCGTCAACGCCACCGAAGTGACCAACCACCGCGCCGGCAAGACCACTGATTGGATGGGCCTTATCAAACAACCCGGCTATATCCAGTCGCATAACCTTAGCTTTTCCGGTGGCACCAAAGACGTCAAATATTTCATCAACGGGGAATACACAAAGGAAAAAGGCATCCTAAAAGGCTATCAATATACCCGGATCAGCCTCCGGTCCAACCTCAACGCCAACCTGACCGACTGGCTGGCAGTAGGCACGAGCCTGTTCTATACGAACAACAATACCGATGGCGGCCATTCCGATCTGACGCTGGCCGGGCAGATGAGCCCTTACGGACAACCCTATAACCCCGACGGCAGCTATGATATCCTTCCGATGTATGGCAATACGCTCTACACAAACCCCCTGCTGGGTCTTTATAAGCCCACGATCAGCCGCAACAATAACCTGACGGGTACGGGCTATGTCGATGTGACGCCCGCCATCATCCCCGGGTTAAAATATCGCCTCAATGGAAGCTATACCTATCTGCCCACCCGTTACGATACCTATACGGGGCGCAACGCCAACGACAACCAGGGAACGGCCATCGTCTATGCAGGGGAAAGCACCAGCTGGATCCTGGAGAATATCCTGACCTATACAAAGGATCTTAAAAAACATCATTTCGACCTCACGGCGCTATACAGCGCCCAAAAGACAAACTCCTTCAACTCCCTCATCACGGCAAAGGGCTTTATAAACGATGGGATCGGGTTCAACAATACCAGCGCCGCCACCACACAGACGACGCAAAGCAACTTCCCGACGGTCAATACTCCCTATCCCTCACAGGCCCTCCCCAGCAGCCTGCTGTCACAGATGGGCAGACTGAATTATTCATATGCCGGCAAATACCTGCTGACCGCCACGATACGAAGGGACGGCTACTCGGCCTTTGGCAACCTGACGGATAAATATGGTGCCTTCCCTTCCGTCGCACTGGGATGGAATATCCATAAGGAAGACTTTATGAATAAAGTGTCTTTTATCAACCTGCTAAAGCTGAGAGTATCGGAAGGTACGACGGGTAATTCCGCCATCACCCCCTTCCAGACACAGACGACGCAAAGCGTGACGCAATACATCTATAACAACCAGACCGCTACGGGGCTGATCGCAAGCAACCTGGGCAACGCCAACCTGAAATGGGAAAGCACCACGGGGACAAACCTGGGTATCGACTTCGCCATGATGAATAACCGGATCTCCGGAACGATCGAAGGCTATCAGACAAAGACCAGCAACCTGTTGCTGGCCCGGCAGCTGCCAAGCCCCAGCGGTTATGCAAGCGTGTTACAGAATATCGGTAAGCTGCAGAACCGCGGTCTCGATGTCACGATCAATACGGTGAATATACGCGGCCGTTATTTTAGCTGGCAGACGACCGTCGTCTTCTCCACGTATAAGAATAAGCTGTTACAGCTCTATGGCGACAACAAGGATGACATCGGCAACAGCTGGTTCCTGGGAAAATCGCTGGGCGCCCTCTATACCTATCAGCTACAGGGCGTCTGGCAGACGGGTCAGGACCCCTCCAGCGTCGACCCGACGGCAAAGGCCGGCTATCTTAAATTCGCCGACCTGGACCATAACCATGCCATCACCGCCGCCGGCGACCGGGCGATCGTAGGCTATACGACCCCCAGCTGGACGGGCGGCATCACCAATACCTTCAGCTATAAAAGCGTGAGCCTCCGGATCTTTATCCAGACCGTACAGGGGAACATGAAAAATAACCAGTACTACGATAACGCCGACCAATCCGGCGCGATCAACCTTCCCGCATCCGTTGGTTATTGGACGGCGGCAAATAATAATAACAGCCGCCCCTCCCTGGCCTATACAAATCCTTACAACTATGCCTACCCGTCAAAGGCCAACTTTACGCGGATAAAGGATATCACCCTCAACTATGTGCTGCCGCAGGACCTGGTCAGCAAATGGGGCTTTGGGAATATATCGGCCTATATAAGCGGCCGGAATATCCACACCTGGACACCCTGGCTCGGTTGGGACCCCGAGGCGAATTATCAATCCCTGCCATTCGGTACGTATAATAACTATCCGCTGGTGGCCTCCTATGTATTTGGTTTGAATTTTTCCCTAAAGTAAACCCGAACCATTTAAAAAATTTATTATGAAACGAACCATATATCCCGCGCTGATTTTTTTGATAGGATTATGCGCCTGCAAAAAAAGTTTCCTGAATGAGAACCTGCAGTCCAGCTATGCGCCGCAGAATACCCTGGCCGACTCCTTGGGCTTTGAAGCCAATATGGCCGGTATCCAGAACAAGGTACGCAGCCTGTATACCTCCGACAACGACCAGGGCCTGCTTGGCGCCATGTACAACGGCACCGATATGGTCATCAACGGACAGACCACCAGCGCCATGTTCCCATATGTGAACAACGAGACGATGAACTCCACCGACTTTGCAGCCAACTATTTCTGGACCTCGGCCTATCAGTCGCTGACAAACATCAACCTGCTGATCGCTGCCTCGCAGGACCCCGCCGTAACGGGCACCTCGGCTTCCAATAAAGCCTATGTAGGGGCGGAGGCAAAATTCTACCGGGCCTATATGTACAATTTCCTCGTCACCCTATGGGGCGCCGTCCCGCTGGTGCTGCAACCCATCCAGGGCGTCAAGGTGGACTTTACCCGTACATCCGTAGACAGCGTGAATACACAGATCGTAAAAGATCTGACGGATGCGATCGGGATCCTTCCGAACGCAAACAATGTCCGCAAAGAAGGCCGGCCTTCCATCGGGATGTGCCAGCAATTGCTCGCGGAAGTGTATCTCCGGATGGGCAAGCCCGATCTCGCAGAGGCGCAATGTCATAATGTGATCAACAGCGGTGTCTATTCCCTTATCAATACCCGTTATGGAGTAAAGACTTCCGTGGCGGGAGATTATTACAGCGATATGTTCCTCGTCGGCAATCAACGCCGCAGCCAGGGTAACAAGGAGGCGATCTGGATCATCGAAGAAGACGTGAATACGCCCGGCGGCGCTACCACCACCGGCGTAAACCCCTCCGAAGACCAGCACCGGCGCATGTGGGTGCCCTACTATGCGGGCATCACCAACATGGTCATCTGCGATTCGCTGGGCGGCAGGGGCATCGGTCGTTTTCGCCTGAGCAACTGGATCCTCTATGGCCTGTACGATCCCTACGATATGCGCAACTCCCCGTATAGTATCCGGCGGGTACTCCGGTTCAATGATCCGACAAAACCAAAATATGGCCAGCAGCTCACCATCGCGGATGGCGATACGGTCTGGCATATCGCTCCCTATACGACCAAATGGAATAATTTCAATCCCGCGGATGTAAATGGATACAGTACGTTTAAGGATCAGCCGATGATGCGGCTGGGAGAGACCTATCTTTTACTCGCGGAAGCCCAGTTCAAACAGAATAACTTATCGGGTGCGGCGGCCAGCATCAACGTGCTGCGTCAAAGGGCCTATCCCGATTACCCCACACATGGACAGGTACAGACCTCCGATATCACTCTCGATTTTATTTTGGATGAACGCGCCCGGGAGCTGGTAGCCGAAGAGAACCGGCGGATGACCCTGGTACGAACGGGCACCATCGTGGAACGCGTAACGAATTATCTTAACAAATATAATACAGGAGCCGGCCAGCCGGTCACGGGGTTGTCGAATGTCACCGCCCGCAATGGATTACTCCCCATTCCGCAGACGGCCATCGATCTGAATAAAGGCGCCGTGCTGACACAAAACCCGGGGTATTGAGTTAAGGCGCTGAGCGACGTATGAAAGACCACCAGAGGGGGCCGTTTGCGGCCCCTTTTTTTATATGTTCAGTCCCCCGCAGGCGCTGATCACCTGCCCGGTGATATAAGAGCTCAGATCGCTGGCCAGGAAAAGCGTCGTATTGGCGATCTCTTCGGCGCGGCCAAAACGACCCAGCGGGATCCCCTCCAGGAATTTCTTTGCACCCTCTCCATCTTTCAGATAATGGGTCATATCCGTCTCGATAAAACCGGGGGCGATGGCATTACAACGGATATTGCGGCTGCCCAGCTCCTTGGCGACCGACTTTGTAAAACCCAGGATGCCTGCCTTGGAGGCGGCATAGCTGCTCTGTCCTGCGTTCCCGCTGATCCCGACGATCGAGCTCATATTGATGATCGAGCCCTTTTTGGCTTTCATCATCGGCCGGATCACCTGTTTGGTCATATTAAAAACGCTTTTCAGATTCGTATTGATCACCTCGTCCCATTGTTCAGGCGTCAGACGCAGTAACAAATTGTCTTTCGAGATCCCGGCATTGTTCACACAAATATCCACCGTCCCGAACTCCTTTACCACGTCGTTGACCAGCGCCTCGCATTGCGCAAAATCCCCCGCATTGCTTTTATAGGCCTTCGCCTTTACACCCAGCCCCATCAGCCTTTCCTCCAGCACTTTGGCCTTTTCCTCACTGCTCAGATAGGTAAAGGCGACATGCGCCCCCTGTTCGGCCAGCTTGAGGGCAATGGCTTCTCCGATGCCACGGCTGGCGCCGGTGACAATGGCTACTTTATTCTCTAATAACTTCATTGGTTCGTTTTTTGAGATTTATGCCGTCAAATATATAAACTCATTCGCTGGCGTGTACAAAAAATATATTTATTTGCGTTTCTTTACATCCATGGGCCGATCAAAAAAGCTATCTGTTGCTCTCCTTTCCGCCTTCGCGGTAGAAACGCTTTGCGTCACCTGGGGTTTGAAGATCGCCCAATGGGTACCCTTCTTTTCCATCCTCTATTTCCTTTCGGGGATCGGCATTGCTGGTTTACTCTTATATTTTCCTTTAATAAAATTCCCCGCCCCCGGAAGGAAGGCACATACAAGACCCCGTAACCATTACCGGCTTATCATCACCGGTTTGCTGGCGTTGATCATGTATTCCTGGTGCCGGTATTGGTTCGGGGAGATGCCGATCGACATAACCACCGCCGATATGCTGCCCATCATAAAAGTGATGGGAGAACGGTTCATCGCCGGACAGCACAGTCATATCTATGATAGCATTCCCTGGATCTGGCACGGTACGCAACCTATCTATCTTCCGGCGATGTGGCTGCCCTATGTGCCCGCCATCGCGATCGGCGTCGATATGCGCTGGGTGACGATGCTGGGGCTGCTGTTTGCCTTTGGCGCCTTTGTGTTTGTCTACCGTCCCGACCGGGGCGGCTATCTCTCTTTCTTTACCGGGGTACTGGCCTTTTTATTGTTCTGGTGGATCGTTGCAGACAATAGCGCGGGTATCGTAAGCGTGTCGGAAGAAGGGGTGGTCATCGGATATTATGTGCTGCTCGTCCTGGCGCTTGCATCCGGCAAACCCTGGCTGACGGCGATCGCCGCCTCGCTGTGTATGCTGAGCCGCTATGCGCTGGTGGGCTGGATCCCCGCCTATGTGTTGTACCTGCTGCTGGAAAAAAAGTGGAAACAGCTGGGCATCCTTACACTTACGGGGATAGGATGTTTTGTGCTCCTGTTCCTGGTGCCGGTTGGCTGGCCGACTTTTTTGCGGCTGGCGGGGCTGCCGGGCAATTATGTTGCGTTTGCGGGCCGCGTCTGGAAGGATAGCCCCGATGTGTTCCGGACGGCGCCGGGCCTGGCCTTGTTTTTCGGTCCTCATCGGGTCGGCCTCCTGCATGGAATATTGATCACACTAAGCTTTGCGGCCCCCCTGGGGTTGGTCGCGTTCTATTTTGTCCGCGGGCGTTCTTTTGCCAACCTCCCGCTGGCGGCGCTAAAGCTCACCCTGGTCGTATTTTATTGTTTTATCGACGTCCCTTACCTGTACCTGTTCTATACCTCTTCCCTGGTAAGCCTGATCCTTGTCACCCTGCTGATGCGGGAAAACCCGGTGCCGGAAGACTCTGCTCCGGAACTTACTTCGCCGCATAGCACAGACGGCCCGCCGCTTATATCTGGCTCAGGCTCGGAATGATCGCCCGGATCTCCTCGATATATTTCCGGTTATTGGAAAGACGGGGCACTTTGTGTTGTCCCCCCAATTTACCCTTGCTCTTCAGCCAGGTCGCAAAAACGCCCTTTTTCAACGCCTGCACCACCGGTATCCCCAGCGCGATATCCTTATGCCGTTTGGCTTCATAGTCGCTATTGATGCCCTGTAACGCCTTGTCCAGCTCGACGATAAACTGCCCGAGATCAGCCGGCTCCTTTTCAAACTCCACCAGCCATTCATGCGCGCCGTTGCCCTTGTCGCTGAAATACACCGGCGCCGCCGTATAATCATTGACGACGGCCCCCGTTTTGAGACAAGCGGCGGCGATCGCCTTATCCGTATTGTCGACGATCACCTCTTCTCCAAAAGCATTGATAAAATGCTTTAGCCGCCCGCTTACCTTGATACGGAAAGGCGACCGGGAGGTGAACTGGATGGTATCCCCAAGCAGGTACCGCCACAACCCGCCATTGGTATTGATCACAAGAGCGTAATTTTTGCCCAGCTCTACATCGGTCAGCCCGATCGTTTCCGGGTTGGCCTTCCCGTATTCCTCCACCGGCATAAACTCCATAAAAATGCCGTGGTCCAGGAAGAGCAGCATCCCATCGTCATTGGGATTACCCTGCGCGGCGAAGAACCCTTCGCTCGCATTATACATATCGAGATAATGGATGTCTTTGCCGATCAGCCGCCGGAATTGTTCCTGGTAGGGCGTAAAGCTGACGCCGCCATGGATATAGAGCTCCATCGAAGGCCATACTTCGGTGAGAGTACGCTTGCCCGTGATCTCCAGGATCCTCCGCATCAATACCAGGGTCCAGGTAGGCACCCCGGAGATGGAGGTGATATTTTCGGGGATGGTTAGCCGGGCAAGCCGTTCGATCTTATCTTCCCATTCATCCAGCAGCGCAATGCTCAGCTCCGGCGTCCGGATCCAGTGTGCCCAGAAGGGAGAGTTCTGGAGAAGAACGGCGCTGAGATCGCCATAATGAACATCGTCATTGACCTGGCTGATCGTATGGCTGCCACCGATGACAAGTCCCTTACCGGTCAGCAGATCGGAGTCGGGATTAAAATCATAGTACATGGTGAGCACGTCCTTGGCGCCTTTGTAATGACAATCCTGGAGGCTCTCCTCGCTGACGGGGATAAACTTGCTCTTGTCGCTGGTCGTGCCGCTGCTCTTTGCAAACCAGTTGACGGGCGTATTCCACAGGATGTTCTGTTCCCCGTTCATAAGCCGCTGGATATAGGGCTTCAGGTCATCGTATTCATGGATGGGGACAGCCTGTTTGAATTCGCGGATGGAGAAAATTTTGGAGAAATTATATTTGCGGCCGAACTCCGTATACTGCGCGGAGGTGACCAGGTGTTGCAATACTTCGCGCTGCACGGCGACGGGGTTGTGCATCCACTCCTCAATCCGACCCAGGCGGAATCTGGCGAGTCTCGATATGGCCGGGCTTAAAAGCTTCATTTGGGGCAAAATAAAGAATCGCCGGGACATGGCGAAGAAAATCGGGGCTGCCGGATCAATGCATAAAGTCGGCGGGAAGGTCCGATGCATTTTTTTCCTCCTGCTTCCGGGCTTCGTCATGGAGGTAATCCTTTCTTTTCAGCTCGAAATTACGACCCAGGTAAAGACGGCGTACCTGTTCGTCCTCGGCCAGCTCTTCGGCCGAACCATGTTTGAAGATCTTGCCATCGATAAGCAGATAGGCCCGGTCGCAGATGGAAAGGGTCTCATTGACATTATGATCGGTGATCAGGATGCCGATATTGCGGAATTTGAGACGGGCCACCACCGCCTGGATATCTTCTACGGCAATGGGGTCCACACCGGCAAAAGGCTCATCCAGCAAAATAAACTTCGGGTCCACAGCCAGGGCGCGGGCGATCTCCGTCCGTCTCCGCTCCCCGCCGCTCAGCGAATCCCCATTGTTCTTCCGGACATGATGCAGATGGAACTCATCCAACAGATCTTCCAGCTTGTGTTTCTGCTCTTTCCGGCTCAATTTGGTCATTTCCAGGACCGCCTTGATATTATCCTCCACGCTGAGCTTACGAAAGACCGATGCCTCCTGGGGAAGATAACCGATCCCCATCTGGGCCCTTTTATACATCGGAAAACGGGTAATATCGGTATCGTTCAGGAATACCGTCCCCGAATCGGGTTTGATCAGCCCCACGACCATATAAAAAGTAGTGGTCTTCCCGGCGCCGTTTGGCCCCAGCAACCCCACGATCTCACCCTGTTCAAGCTTGACGCTGACGTGATTGACCACCGTCCGGTTGTGATAACTTTTTACAAGATCCTGTGAATGAATAGTCAAGCTCAAGGCAAAGATATTTGCGGCAAAAATAAGCCGCGAAGGCCATGCTGCAAGCTTCTCCCTGAAATTTATAGGTGTTTTAAGACTTATCGATTAAGTTTGCGGGATTATTCGAGCAAAAGCGGGCCCCGGTTCGCAATTATTGGCAATTATTTCCGTTTATTTCAACGTTTATGAAGGTCATAGATCATATCAAGCAGGCAAAAAGCACCCTTGTTTCCTTTGAAATTCTTCCGCCGCTGAAAGGCAAAACAATGAAATCCATCTACGATCACCTCGATCCTTTGATGGAGTTCAACCCCTCCTTTATCAACGTTACCTATCATCGCAGCGAGACCATGTTCAAAAAGAAGATGGACGGCACCTTTGAAAAGGTCGAGGTACGCAAACGGCCCGGAACCGTCGGCATCTGCGCCGCGATCATGAACCATTACCGGGTGGATGCCGTACCGCATCTTATCTGCGGCGGATTTGCCAAACGCGAGACGGAAGACGCCCTGATCGACCTGCACTTCCTGGGGATCGATAATGTACTGGTCCTGCGGGGAGATGCGGCAAAGAACGAATCTTCCTTCGAACCCGAACCCGACGGTCATAGCTATGCGATCGATCTCCTCAAACAGGTCGTCTGTCTCAACCACGGCATCTATATAGAAGAAGATATCAAGAATGGCGGCAAGACCGATTTCTGTATCGGCGTGGCCGGCTACCCCGAAAAACACTTCGAGGCGCCCAACCTGGATACGGACCTGATGTACCTGAAGGCAAAGGTCGAAGCCGGCGCCGAATACATAACGACGCAAATGTTCTTCGACAACCAGAAATATTTCGATTTTGTAAAGCTATGCCGCGAACAGGGGATCAATGTCCCCATCATCCCGGGTCTGAAACCCATCACCAATAAAAAGCAGCTGAGCATGCTGCCAAAGGTCTTCCATGTAGACCTGCCCACGGATCTTTCCAATGAGATCCTGAAATGCAAGAATGATGCGGAGATCGAGCTGGTTGGACAGGAATGGCTCACGCTGCAAAGCCGGGAGCTGAAAAAGGCCGGCGTGCCCGTTCTCCATTATTACACCCTCGGCAAACCCAAGCTGATCGAGAATGTAGTCAAGGCGGTATTTTAAGCAGGCCGGCGTCTTATTTCGGTAACCCGATAAAAACCGTTTCCTCGATCTTAACGGGATATTTCTTCTTTAGCGCGGCGATCCACTGCTCCTCCAGGTAGGTCTGGTAATCATTGATCACAAACCCCCTCGCATCATGATAGTTGCGGGGAGCCCGTTGGGGATATACATTCAAAATGTAGGCAAAGCTGACGGTATTATCCGCCGTATTTGGAACAAACGGCGTAAACTGCCCGGCAACAACCACCGGACTGCTGGTACCGCTCTGTCCTGTGGCCCCCGTCTGGCTTCCGCCCGAACCCGTCATGGCACCCGAACCCCCGGCCGCCGGGATCTGCGTTACCTCATACCGCCCGGAATCGGCCTGTACGGCAGCTCCCAGGGTATCGGTCAGCCTCCTCCAGAAGTAGGCCGGGCTTGATCCCAGTCCCTTCTTCAGGTCTTCCGCGATCTTTTGATTGTTACAGGTGAACAACAGGGCATCGGCGCTGGACTCCCACCAGTATTTGTTTTTATGCGCCTCATAATAGTTCCGCAACCCGGCGCTGTCGGTAGACGCCTTATCCCAGATCTTCCGTTGCATGATCTCAAAAAGCAGGTTACCCTCCTTAAATTCATTTAGTTGAAAAGCAAAATCGGTATTGAACTCCTCCAGGTGACTGCGATAATATTCCAGGGCTACCCGCTCCAGGTAAAGCTCAAATAGCTCCTTATCCGTACGTCCACCCGAACCGGCTCCCGGCCCCCCGACTACTCCCGCACCGATTCCTCCCGAAATGATCTGATTGGCTGGCCGCCCCCCGCGGGACGCCCTTGCATAGTCCAGCCATTCCTTTACGGTATAGGTCTTCCGGTCAAACGAAAAAAGAACGGTTCCCACATTGAGATCCCTGTATGACGATAGTGCCTTATTTAACATCGCACTGTCCGTCAGCGTCCACAGATCGGTTTCGGAATAATTGCCCTTCCGGAAGGAAGCCAGCTGGCAGATCTTGTTAAACAACGCCTTCCGCGAGATCTCGATCCGCGGATCATTCTGCACCTGCGTCTTCAGCAATGCGGCCGTTTCCGTATCGAACTCCCGAGGAAAAGGTTTGCGGGCGATCCGCCTGATGATATGATATCCAAAGCTGCTCGGTATCGGCCGGGTATAGGCCCCATCCCTGTCAAGGGCAAAAGCAGCAGCCTCAAAGGAAGAATCGTATTTTCCGACACCAAACTCCGGCAACTCCCCGCCGCTCTGATACGAAAGGTTGTCCCCGCTAAAGTTCTTTGCCAGCGTCGCAAAATCGGCGCCCTGCCCCAGTGCGGTATAAATAGAGTCCGCCCGCTGCCGGACGGTCATCTGTACCACCCCCGTCGCCCCGGGAGGTATGGAAAGCAGGATCTGCGCCGCCTTCATCTTCCCAAGCGACCGGCGCACCCCCAGGTTCTTAAAGATATGATAGCCCGCCTTGCTTCGATAAAGCCGCGAAGTCGCACCCGGCGCCGTCCCATAGGCAAGATTTTCCAATTCGTATGGCAACGTAAAAACGGTTATATACCCCAGATCCCCCCCATTGTTCTTTGCAGAAGGGTCATCAGAGTATGTTCTGGCCACTTCGCTGAATTTTCGGCCTTTTTTCAGGGCGTTGTCCGCGGCGACCGCCTTCTCATAGGCGCGAAGCGTATCGGCAACGGAGGCGGTCCGGGGGATGGCGATAAAGATATGCGCCAGGTGGATATCCTGCTGGCCACGGTTGAAGGCCTCTTTCACCAGCTTATCCAGGCTGGCATCGTCCTTCAGATAGCTCTCCGACACCTGCGCCCGGAAATTCTGCAGCTCCGTCCGCTGTGCCGCGAGGGTATCCAGCTGCGACTCATAGGCCGCCCGCACTTTTAACTTATACCGGATATACAATTCAAGATAGTCCCGGTAGGACTTTTCGGTAGGCTTCCCCTCGTTATTGTTCTTATTATAGGCTTTCAGGAATTCTTGTTTGCTGACACCCGCCCCATTGATCGTAAACAGGTTTTGTGCAGGTACAGCGGATGACAGGGTCAGGCAGGCTAGCGCCATAAGGAATTGCTTTCTGACGACTGGTATCATATCAATTGGATTTGGCATGCTGCATTTTCAGGTCGATGACTTCATCCACCTGCTGGTAGGTGAGTTTTTTGGCGATGATGCGTTTGTCCTTGTCCAGCAGATACAGGATCGGCGTCTGGTATACATCGTACAATTGCCGGTAACCGGGTTTGCCGGCCGCCTCCGTCGCATCCTGCTGGGCCTTGGTCTCATAAACGTGGATCCAATCGGTTAAATTGTGATCCTTAATGAATTGTAACCAGGCCTCCCGGCCTCCATCGACCATGACCCCATATACTTTTACCCCCTCCCGTTTCCATTTGGCATGGAAAATGGAATCCACCTTGGGGACGATCTCCTTGCAATGACCGCAGGTGGGATCCCAGAAACAAAGCACGACAAAGGGAGCGTCAACCCCATATAAGGGATGGGGGGAACCGGCGCTATCGACCATCTCCAGGTTGGCGGCGGGCTGCCCGATGAGATTGGCCATCAGGCTGTACGCCCGGTTATTGATATAGGTACGGTATTTTTCGGTAAAGAATTCGGTCTGCCCGGCATTGATATATTTATCAAAGAGGTGTACAAAAACGGCATCCTGCCCCATATACTCCGGGTTTATATATTTCTGGACGAAATAGACCATCAGGTACTGGAACATGGGCTTGCTGACCCGGGCCTCCAGCAGCATCCTGTCAACTTCCCGCTCGATCGAATCCGCCTGGGGAGGAACAAGATCCCTGAAATATCTATCCAGCCGGGGCTCAAAAACGGGTGTACGGGTCAGTCGCTCATCGGTAAAGGAAATGCTGTCCCAGTAATGGGACTTGAAGTAACGATACGCAAAAAGGGTGTCATACTTTCCCCCCGGTTGCTGTGCCGCCGGCGGCACAACAGGCTCCTTCAACAGGTGAAAAAGCGTCACCAGCAGCGAATGGGGATACCGGCCGGAGAGCGATGCCCGGTATTGCTGGATCCCGGCATTGCCTTTTTTGATCCTGTCCTCTATCAGGGCGGAATCCGCCTTGCTATGCACCGCAGCCAGCTCTTTCTGGGCAGCGACGATCTCTCCGCCCTTGCTGGTGGTAAATCGGGTATAGGACTGAAAAACGACGTTGTCCGGCGATCCCGTAAAGGTCACGCTGGCAGGGAGGTTGGTCGTATCGGCGGCAATGGAGAAACGCTGTCCGCTGTCGATCAGCAATTCAAAAAGGATCGCCCGCCCGGGACTGACGATAAAATAGACGCCGCCCGGCAGGGGGTCCTTGCCCGTAAAGGAACCCGCACCATTCGCGTCCAGCTCGGTAGAGTCCGCCAGGGCCTTGATCTTTCCATAGTAGTATCCCAGGTACACTTTTCCACTTTTATAAGGCTTCAGGCTGAGACGGATCTGGTGACCGGTCTTGCCGGGGTCGTTTCGGATCTGCCCGCTCTGCGAGTGGGCCTGTAGTAAAAAGAGACTGGTTGCAAGGGACAATAGGATCTTATTCATACATCAGCGAAATTAAACTTTTTAGCCAACCAACGGCGCGCTGCCCGTACTTTTGCACCGTGCGAAGAAAAAACAAAAATATAGTGCTGACAAACATCCTGGTAGAAGATTATGCCGCGGAAGGCAAATCCCTGGCCAGGGTAGACGGTAAGGTGATCTTTATAGAGAACGTGATCCCCGGGGATGTCGTGGACATCCGGCTGACCAAAAGCAAAAAGGACTGGGCCGAGGGCTTTGTCACGGCCTGGCACCAGTATTCCCCCGACCGGGTGGAGCCCTTCTGCTCCCATTTCGGGGTCTGCGGCGGCTGCCGCTGGCAGATGCTGCCCTATCCCAAACAATTACAATACAAGCAAAAACAGGTGGAGGACGTTCTCCAGCGGATCGGGAAGGTGGCGCTGCCCCCGGTCATGCCGATCCTGGGAGCGGCAGAGTCCACGCTGTACCGCAATAAGATGGAATATACGTTCTCCAACAAGCGTTTTCTGCTGCCGCACGAGCTCCACGATCCGGGTGTCACCTCGGAGCAGAACGTGGCCGGATTCCATGCCAGGGGGCTTTTCGACAAGGTGGTGGATATCGATACCTGCTATCTGCAGGAAGAGCCTACCAACCGCCTCCGAAAGGCCATCAAGGAATTTGCCCTGGAAAAAGAGCTTTCCTTTTACGATATCAAGCTGCACCATGGCTGGTTGCGGACCCTCCAGCTACGGATCTGTACGACCGGCGAGGTGATGGCAAATTTAATGCTCGGATATGCCGACGAAGAAATGACCCGGCAATTGACCGACCGCCTGGTCCGCCAGTTCCCCGAATTGACGACCCTGCTGATCACCATCAACCCCAAATGGAACGACAGCCTGACCGACCTGGAACCCCGGATCGTACACGGAAAGGGATATGTGGTGGAGGCGCTGGAGGATTTCCGGTTTAAGATCGGTCCAAAATCGTTTTTTCAAACCAATACCCGCCAGGGGGAACGTCTCTACCAGGTGACCCGGGACTATGCGGAGCTCACCGGCCGGGAGACGGTCTATGATCTGTATTGCGGGACCGGGAGCATCGGCATCTTCGTCAGCCGCCAGGCCGCCCGGGTCGTAGGGGTAGAAGTGGTCGCAGAAGCCATCGAAGACGCAAAAGAGAATGCGGCGCTGAATGGCATCGGCCATGCCCGCTTCTTTGCCGGGGATGTGGTCGACATCTGTAACGACGGATTTTTTTCCGCCGAAGGCCGGCCGGACGTCATCATCACCGACCCGCCCCGGGCAGGGATGCACGAGAGCCTGGTAAAAAAGATCCTGGAGATAGGGGCAAACACGGTGGTCTATGTAAGCTGCAACCCCGCTACCCAGGCCCGGGACCTGCAGTGGCTGGATGCCCGTTATGCCGTAACAAAAGTACAGCCTGTGGATATGTTTCCGCATACCCATCACATCGAGAATATTGTACAGTTGAAATTAAGGGGCAATACGCCATAGATGCGCTTTTAAAAATTTAGCGCATCTACGGCCAACTCCTCTGATGTCTGTCCTTCGGACTTCGGACAAAAGGAGTATATTAGCCCAAATAAAACAGACCCCTTGATCCTGCTAACACTCCTGTCACATCAATGGAAATCCTTCTGGCGGTCGCGTAGCGCCGGGAAAAGCCTGGCCGTACAGATCTTTATAGGATTTATCATGCTCTATATGCTATCGGTGGCGATCGGCACCGGTTTCTTTTTAAAGAACCTGCTGACAAAGAGCTTCCCCGGCCAGGATATCGTCCGGGTCTTCTGTAGTTTCCTCCTGTATTATTTTTCCATCGACATCCTGATCCGCTTTATGGTCCAGGACCTGCCGACGCTGAGCATCCAGCCTTACCTGGTACAGAATATCCGGCGCAGACAGTTGATCCGCTTCCTCAATTTCCGCTCCCTGTTCACCATCATCAATTTCATGCCCCTGTTGTTCTTCACGCCCTTTACTATCGTGGAGATCGGTCCCTTATACGGGTATGGGGTAACGGCGGGCTTCCTGGTGTCCTTTATCTTCCTGACGGGATTCAATCACTTTCTCATCCTCTATATAAAACGAAAGACCCTCCTCAGCGTCTGGTGGATGCTTGGCTTTTTTGTGGTGGTGGCGATCCTGGGACTCTGCGATTATTTTAAGATCTTCTCCTTCCGTCATCTTTCCGAGCTTCTTTTTACCCCCCTGCTCCATGCGCCCTGGCTGGCCATAGTCCCGGTGGGACTCGCCGTCGCCGCTTTTTGGAACAATTATTTTTTCCTGTACCGCAACCTCTACCTCGAAGACATAGAAAGGAAGGACAAGCGAAAAGAGGGTTCGGAATATACCTTTCTGAATCGTTTTGGGATCATTGGGGAACTGATCGCCCTGGATGTAAAACTGATGCTCCGTAACAAACGGCCACGGGCGGTCCTGATGCTTTCGGGGATCTTTATTTTATACGGGTTTATCTTTTATAAAAGGGAATATTACGACAAGGGCTTCCTGGGAATGGTCCTCGTCGGCGGCATCTTTATAACCGGCATCTTTATCTCGAATTACGGGCAGTTCCTTTTTGCGTGGCAAAGCAGCCATTTCGATGGGCTGATGGCCGCAAGGCTATCCATCCGGACCTATATCAAAAGCAAATTCGTCCTGTTCAACGCCGTATGTACCATTTTGCTCATCATTTCCTCGTTTTACGGGCTGCTGAGCTGGAAGATCCTCGTGGTCCAGATCGCCGCCTATTTTTATAATATAGGCGTACATACCGTCATCGCAGTCTATTTTTCCACCCGTAACTATAAGCCGATCGACATCACCAAGAAGGCCGCCTTTAACTACCAGGGGATGGGGGCGGCACAATGGCTCTATTCCTTTTTTATCCTGCTGATCCCGATGGTGATCTATCTGCCCTTCTCCCTGCTGATGGGACCCTGGTGGGGTATCCTGGCATTGGGACTGGCGGGGCTGATCAGCCTGATCCTGCAGGATTGGTGGATCGACTGGCTGGTCCGGCAATTCAACCAACGAAAATATCAGATACTGGAAGGTTTCCGGGAAAAATAAACATATATGATCACCGTCAACAACCTCGCAAAAGCCTATGCAGGCAAACTGGTAGTAAATATCGAATCCCTTCAGATCGAAAAAGGCGAAATGATCGGATTGGTAGGGAACAACGGAGCCGGAAAAACGACTTTTTTCCGCCTTCTCCTCGACCTCATCAAGGCAAACAATGGAGCCATCTTTGTAAAGGAAAAGAATATAGCGGAGTCGGAAGACTGGAAAAATTTTACGGCCGCCTACCTGGATGAAGGATTTCTCATCGGCTACCTGACGCCGGAAGAATATTTCTATTTCACCGGCCAGCTGTCCGGCCGGTCAAAGGCGAATGTGGATGAGTTTCTCAAAGGATTCGAACTTTTTTTCGACGGCTCTGTTCTCAAAAGCGGAAAATATATCCGGGACCTTTCAAAGGGCAACCAGTTCAAGGTGGGCATCGCTGCCGCCCTGCTGCAGGACCCCGAGATCCTGATCCTGGATGAGCCGTTTGCCAACCTCGACCCGACTACCCAGATGCGGCTGATAAAAATGTTACGCGAGGTCCATGAACAGCGGCGGCTTACCATCCTGGTCAGCAGCCATGACCTGAATCATGTGACGGATATTTCCTCCCGGATCCTGCTTATGGAAGGCGGAAATATCATCCGGGACCTGCGTACGGACAAGGACACCCTGCAGGAACTGGAGGAATACTTCAAAATATAGTAAATTTGCATTCCTTAATGGATTAGCGTATGACAGAATTTCGCCCGGGTGGTTTTCAGACGATCCCGCCAGTTATAAAGAATCTACTTATTATCAATGTATTGGTATTTTTTGCTCAGTCCATATTGGGAGATAATGTCCATGAAAAAATGGATGCCTGGTTTGCACTGCACGATGTCCATTCCGTATATTTCAAACCACATCAGCTGATCACCTATCTTTTCATGCATGGGAGCGTGGAACATATTTTCTTCAATATGTTCGCCTTATGGATGTTTGGCGCGATCCTGGAAAATTATTGGGGGGCCAAACGCTTCCTGATGTTCTATATGGCCTGCGGGATCGGGGCAGGTGTCTGCCAGCTCGCGGTTTCTTTCCCCGAAATGGCGCGGGTAGCGGATGCCATTCACCAGATGCCGCCCGAAATGCAGCAGGAATACCTGTACGGCAATTACCAGATCAATGCGGGTACGGTAGGCGCTTCCGGCGCCATCTTCGGTTGCCTGGCCGCCTTTGGCTATCTTTTCCCCAACAATCTTATTTATCTCTACTTTTTTGTACCGATCAAGGTCAAATGGTTCGTAATAGGATATGCCGCCATCGAATTGTGGTCCGGCATCCGCAGCTCCCCCGGAGATAATGTGGCGCACTGGGCCCACCTCGGCGGAGGTCTGGTAGGATTATTGATGGTCATGTACTGGAATCGGACCAACCGGCGTAATTTTTACTAAACTCTTTACGATTCCGAATGTTATCATAATTGTATGCGTGTAATGGAAGATAACTATCGCAAAAAAATGCAGCTGGGGCAGGATGGCAATGCGCTGGTTCAGCTGATTGTGATCAACGCCATACTGTTTGTGGTCCTCAAATTCTTTTCCGTCGTCTATTCGATGAACAATCCCGGGCCCAGCGCCTTCGATAACAATGTGCTCACCTGGTTCGCGTTACCCGCCGGGCTGGAAAAATTATCCACCCGCCCCTGGACGGTGCTGACCTATATGTTCTCCGACCAGCATCTCTTCCGGTTTATCGCCAATATGTTCTGGCTCTGGGGCTTTGGCTATATCCTCCAGGACCTGACCGGCAATCGCAAGCTGGTCCCGATCTACCTGTATGGAGGAGTTGCCGGGGCGGCCTTCTTCCTGCTGGCCTATGGCGTACTCCCCCACTTGCAGCCGCAGATCCCTGTCGGTATACTGATCGGTGCGGGCCCCTCCGTCGTTGCCGTGGCCGTTGCGACGACCACCGTTGCGCCGGACTATCGTATCTTCCCCATGATCAATGGCGGCATGCCATTATGGATCCTGACCGTGGTCTACCTGCTGATAAATTTTTCCAGCATCCCCTACGGAGACTCGGGAGCCTATGCGGCCAACCTGGCCGGCGCCGGCGCCGGTTTCTTCTTCGTATACCGCCTTCGCAGAGGACATGACGGCAGTATCTGGATCAATGCCCTCTTCGATTGGTTCGATAATCTCTTCAATCCCGGCAAGAAGGCAAAAGGACGCAACCCCAAAGACGAGTTTTATTACAAGGTGTCCGGCACTCAGCCATTCAAAAAGATCCCCAATGTGACCCAGCAACGCATCGACGAGATCCTGGATAAGATCAATCAGCAGGGCTATCGTTTTCTGACCGACGAGGAAAAAGAGATCCTGAAAAGGGCGGCTGACGAAGAAGATTTGTAACTTAGGGGTCACCCATGCCGATCCTTCGAACTTTTACCCGCCGGCTGTTCTTCGTTTCGAATAGCATTGCGGTCCTCCTGTTCCTGCTGGCCTGCGCCAATGCCTTTCTCCACCCCGGGAAATGGTGGTTGATTTCCCTGTTGGGTCTTGCTTTTCCCCTGTTGCTGCTGATCGTGCTGTTATTTTTAATAGGAGCGTTGTTTATCCGCTCGTTCCGCCCCTGGGCCCTCCTGTCGCTTGCCGCCCTGCTGATCGGGTGGCCGAATATCCGCAACTTCTTCGCCTTTCACCCGGCAAAAAGCTTCACGGCTGCAAAATCACCCCATTCCCTGCGTATCCTCACCTGGAATGTCCGCAGCTTCGATGAGTTCATCGGACGGAAGAACGGATCCCTGGACCATCGGCCAAAGATGATGCAATTCATCGGTGAGCAGCAGGCCGACGTGGTGTGCATCCAGGAGTTCTACGACTCCCATAACCCAAAGGAATCGGCCGCCAACATCAGCTATATCCAACAGCGGCTGCACTACCCCTATTATTATTTCTCGCGGGACTATGTAAAATATGAACATCAATACGAGGCCGGGGTCATTATTTTTTCGCGGTATCCCATACTCGACAGCCTGCTGGTGAATTACAAACGGTCGGACGGACTCCCGTCTACGGAAAGCCTGATCGCCGCAGACATCCATGTCGGGGACGATACGATCCGGGTCTTTAGCACGCATCTGCAGTCGGTCCTGTTCCGCAACAAGGATTTTCATGACATCGAAGTCATAAAGAATGTGGATGACAGCATCCTGCAGGCAAGCCGGTCCATCGTCAAAAAACTTCGTTTTGCCTTCCGCAACCGCGGCGACCAGGCGGATGAGGCACGGGCACAGCTGGATAGAAGCCCCTATCCGGGTCTCATCACCGGCGACTTCAACGACGTGCCCAACTCCTATACCTATTTTACGATCCGGGGCGGCTGGCAGGATGCCTGGCTGCAATGCGGCTTCGGTATCGGTCGCACCTATGTGCATTTATCACCCACGCTGCGGATAGATTACATTCTGGCCGACCCCCGGTTAAAAGTGCTGCAATGCCGGAAGTTCTCGCTGCCCTGGTCGGATCATAATCCGGTCGTCGCCGATTTGGAAATGCCCTAAGCGCCGGATTACCCTACGGCGACAATCAATTAGCCGGTTACGTCGCCGACCTATACCCGTCGTTAGACGGGACCATTCCAAGCCTATTACACCGACCTGAATTAGGTTTTATGTCCTATCTTTAGGGGTTCGAAACACCCGGTATGAACGTATTAAAAGTCCATAATTCGTATACAAGACAGAAAGAGATCTTCACTCCCATCACGCCCGGTCACGTGGGCATGTATGTGTGCGGTCCCACCGTCAGCGGCGAAAGTCATCTGGGGCACGCCCGCCCCTTTATCACCTTTGATTTTATTTACCGCTATCTTATACACCTCGGCTATAAAGTACGCTATGTACGCAATATCACCGATGCCGGCCATTTCGAGGAAGAAGGCCGGGAGGCCGAAGATAAAATAGCAAAGAAAGCGGTGATCGAGAAGCTGGAGCCGATGGAGCTGGTTCAGAAATATACCAATCTCTTCCATTGGGCCATGCAGCAGTTCAATAACCTCGAACCCAGCATCGAACCCACCGCCACGGGACATATCGTCGAGCAGATTGGCATGATCGAGAAGATCATCGCGGAAGGCTATGCATATGAGGTAAACAACTCCGTCTATTTCGATGTAAAAAAATATGCGGCACATTATCCCTATGGCAAATTGAGCGGAAGGATCCTCGATGACCTGCTGGAGACGACCCGCGAGCTGGACGGACAGGAGGAAAAACACAACCGGCAGGACTTCGCGTTGTGGAAGGCCGCGCCGCCGGAACATATCATGCGCTGGGCAAGCCCCTGGGGAGAAGGATTTCCCGGCTGGCATATCGAATGCAGCGCCATGAGCACAAAATACCTGGGCGAACAGTTCGATATCCATGGCGGCGGTATGGACCTTCAGTTCCCGCATCATGAGAGCGAAATTGCCCAGAGCACCATCTGCAACAAACACATCCCCGCCCGTTACTGGCTGCATAACAATATGATCACCCTGAACGGGAAGAAGATGGGAAAGAGCTATGGCAACCAGATCCGGCTGACGGAAATGTTCAACGGCAGCCATCCGATCCTGAAACAGGCGTATTCGCCCATGACCATCCGTTTCTTTATCCTGCAAACGCATTACCGGAGTACCCTCGATTTTAGCAACGAGGCCCTGCAGGCGGCGGAAAAAGGATTGAAGCGGTTATGGGAAGCGTATGAGCTGCTAAAGAAGTTCGACGTGCCCGATGTACAAACCCCGGCCGGTGCGCAAAACAGTCCATCCGCGTCTTCCAATGGCGCCCCTGCCCCCGGTTCGGCGGCCGATCCCGAGCTCGATGCAAAGGTCAACCGTCTGCTGCTGGAGCTGGACGAATTTATGAACGACGATTTCAACACCGCCAAGGTACTCGCCAATATCTTCGAGTTGGTCCCCGTCATCAACTCCATCAAGAGCGGCCATATCCGGCAGGAGGCCCTCAGCCCCGCCACCCTGCGCTCCATGCAAACCTATTTTACAAATTATCTTGAACATATCCTGGGTCTGAAGGGAGAATCCGTGGGCGACGATCATAAACTGACCGGGGTGATGGAACTGCTCATCGATATCCGGCGCGATGCCCGGACCCGGAAAGACTATGCCACCTCCGACAAGATCCGCAACCAGCTGCTGCAATTGGGGATCGTGCTCAAGGACGAAAAGGATGGGGGAGTGAGCTATACGCTCGCATAAGGAGAAATACGGCCGCACGGCGCGGTCCCCCGCTGCAAAACGCTCTATATGGAATACCTGCCTCACCTGGCAAAAGATAAAAAGCTAAAGAAGCTGCTCGAACAGCACGAGCCGTTCAGCCTGACCAAACGGAAGGACCTGCACATCTATCTCTGCGCCTCCATCATGAGCCAGCAGCTTTCCACCAAGGTGGCGGCTACTCTCCACCAGCGTTTTTTGGATCTCTATGAGGGACGCACGCCGACGCCGGAGCAGATCCTGGCAACCCCACTCACTACCCTTCGTGCGATCGGTCTTTCTAATGCCAAAGCAGGGTATGTACAGAATGTAGCCCGGTTTGCCATCGAACAGGGTATGGAACACGGTAAGCTGAACAAAATGGACAACGAGGAGCTGATCGCCTACCTGACCCAAATAAAGGGAGTAGGGCGATGGACCGTGGAGATGCTGCTCATGTTCAGCCTGGGGCGGGAAGACATCTTCGCCATCGATGACTGGGGCATCCAGAATGCTATGATCAACATCTACAAGCTGGACCGGACGGATAAAAAGGCGTTTCGTGAAAAGCTCCTGGGTATATCGCAGAAATGGAGCCCCTACCGCACCTATGCCTGTTTGTACCTCTGGCGCTGGAAAGATAACAGCCCTGCAGCGGTGACAAAGAAAAAGTAGTATCTTTAAAAGGCATCCCCACAACCCGAAACCGCGTATTATAGTATAATACTCTATATTCCATTTAATCTTTAAAATTTAAAGTTGTGAGAAAATTGAAAATCTTCTTCCTGGTGGCTTTTGCAATTGGACTGGTCTCCATCGGCGGCAGCGGCTGCTCAAAGAGCAACAACAACAGCACCCCCTCCAGCTCCGATAGCGTGCTCTATTCCCCCTGGATCACGTTAAAAATGACGCCGGACGCGGGTGACACCACCTTTGAGCAGAATATCGCCGTAAAAAGCCTTACCCAGAGTATTCTCGACAAGGGCACCATCATGTGCTATCTGCAATACCAGGGACAGGTGAACTACTCCTCCGACCTGGGGGTATATCCCACCTTTACGCTGGGCAATATCAATTTATTTACCGGCCTGGACGCGACCGGACTGCAGTTCCGTTATGTCATCATCCCGGGTAAGACCGCCGTTACCGATTACAAGACCATTATCAAGAAATATAATATTCCGATCCAATAAGAAGCGAAGAGGCCGTCCCATTCTTTGAGACGGCCTCTTCCTTATCAGGTGCAGCGCTGCATCCGCAGCTATTTTGCCATTGCCGGCCCTCCCGCCCTTACCAGCTTCAATTCGTTGATAATATTCGGCGCCCCGCCTAACTTATCGATACACCATAACACATAGCGGACATCCACACAGATCGTTCGGTTGTATTGCGCATCAAAGGCGATCTTATGACTGAGGGCCTCATAGTTGCCATCGAAGGCCAGACCGATCAGCTCCCCATTGGCATTGATGACCGGGCTACCGGAATTACCACCCGTAATATCGTTGGTCGTGATAAAACCCACCACCAGGTCCCCGCGCTGTTTGTCCACATATTGCCCGAAGTCCTTTTTCTTTGCCAGCTCCAGCAGATGAGGCGGCAGATCGAATTCATAATCACCGGGAATATATTTTTCCAGCACCCCGCTAAGCGTCGTCACATAATCATAATGGACCGCATCCCGGGGGGTATACGATTTTACATTCCCATAAGAAACCCGCATCGTAAAAGTGGCATCGGGATAACGCACTTTCTTTGGGTCCATCTGCATGATCCCCTTCAGATAGATCCTTCCCAGTTCGTTGTTGGTCGTCACAAACTGCCGGTAAAAGGATTGATACTTGCCCTGCCAGTTGCGCAAAAAGGCATTGGCCTGTTTATAGGCGGGATCTTCCTGCAGGATGGGTGCATCGGGTTGTTTTAGGAAGGCGTTCCATCGGCTGTCGTCAAAAAGGATCGTATTCTTAAAGACCGAAGCCGCGTATTTTTTGTAGGTATCTTCTTCCTGTAAGGGACCGAAGTTGGATTGGATGGACTCATAGAAGCCCACCGGATGCTGGTTTTTATCGATCTCTGTATAAAAAAGCTGGGTGACGGCCGCCAGGATATGCTGATCCGAGATCCGGTTCTCGCTCTTCAGGAATTTTTGACGGGCATCGCTGGCGGCCTTCAGCGCCTTTTGAATGTCTCCGCCACCGGGTCTGACCAGGGCGTTCTCCAGTTGTTGAAGAGAGGTACAGAACGCCATCAACGGACTCCCGAAGATCCCCTCGCCCAGGTATACGAGATGTTTGGAATAAGGGCGCCAGCTGTCATAGGCCTTTGTCCAGTCCTTGAACAGGGATTCAAATTCCGGCTTCCCGTCCGCCCATTGCTGGAAGGCCGCCTCCTGTGTCTTCTTCTGATCATAGATGCCATATTTGACGAGCTGTTTCGTTTCCCCGTCATAGAACTTCCAGTAATTGGCGATGCCGGCATAATCGGAGGCCAGCTGCAGCTTGACCGCCGGGTCCTTGCGCATTTCTTCGAACATATACTTTAGCCGGAGATCGCGTAGCTTTACCAGGTTGGGGTTGTCGATGTCGATCTTTTGTTTTACGCCCAGTGAAGTCTCATAGCGGTTCGTGCTGCCGGGATAACCATAGATCATGGCATAGTCCCCGTCTTTCAGACCCTTCAGCGATACGGGCAGGAAATAACGCGGTTTTAATGGGACGTCGTCGGGAGAGTAATCACCCGGCTGGCCATTCTTATTCATATACACCCGGAAAATGGAGAAATCACCGGTATGCCGCGGCCATTCCCAGTTGTCGGTATCGCCGCCAAATTTTCCAATGCTTTCCGGCGGAGCGCCCACCAGGCGGATATCACTGTAACGCTGGTATACAAAAACGAGAAATTGGTTCCCCTTGAACAGCGGACTGATCTTCCCGATGATCCTTTTGGAGCTATCGGAATAGCGGGCGTTGATGGAGGCCAGCACCCGCTGCAGCCGGGCGGCCCGTTCGGCCCCGCTGAGTCCATGGGCGGAGTCCTCCACTTCTTTGGTCACATCCTCGATCTTCAAAAGAAAATCGACCGAAAGACCCGCGGCGGGGATCTCCTCCTGCCGGTTATGAGCATAGAACCCATCATGGAGATAGTTGTGCTCGATCGAGCTGGCCGAGGTGATGGCCTCATAACCGCAGTGATGGTTGGTAAAGATCAGCCCTTCGTTGCTGACGATCTCCCCCGTACATCCCTGTCCGAAAATGATGACGGCATCTTTTATGGAGGCCTTGTTCAGGCTGTAGAGCTGTTCTTTTGTAAGCTTCAGCCCTTTTTTCACCATATCGTTATAGACCTGCTCGCCAAGCAGGAGCGGAAGCCACATGCCCTCGTCGGCAAAGACATGGAGGAGCATAGAGGACAAGACAATCGTTAGTAATAGTCGTTTGGATTTCATTGATTACAGTTTTTTACAGGGACAAACATCTGAAAACTTCTGTAAAAAAACCGTAATATTCAGTCCTTATTTTACTTCTTTTACTTCGACATCCTCTACCAGCCGGGTATTGGAGCTGACCACGAAGCTTTGGGTGGAATTGTCCCCAAAATTCCGGATGACGAAGGTCAGCTTGCCATAGTTGTCGGCATTCGCCACCTTGAACGTCTTATCAAAATTCGTGTCCGAATAGAAATGCTGATAAAGCTGGTTGCCATCGGCATCCAATACCTTCAGGCTGAAGCGGCTGCCGGTGGTATTATTGTACACCACCTTGAATGCCATCTCACCGGCATTGCCTCCGAGATAGGTTACTTCGGCCGTCCGGGCGCTGCCGGCCGGGGTATTGTCGCGGCTGGTGGAGTCATTGCCGGTGCGGTCATGGCCGCCGGCTGCGCGGGTGACAAGGCTTCCGCCGATCAGTGCGATGGTAAGAACGGCCAGGGTAATTGCTTTGCGAAGACGGGAAATGATCGTGTTCATAAATGATGGTTTTTGGTGTTATTGGAAATGGTCTATTAATGGAGTTTGCGGATGTCGACATCGGCCACAAAATGGCTGTTTACATTGATCTCAAAGGATCTTACGATATCGGCTTCGCGGTTGTTGCGGATGATAAAAGTGATACGGTCCCTATCTGTCTTGGGAAGCCGGAATTGTTTGTAGAAGCCTTTTTCCGCATAGGCGCCCTGGTACAGAACGCTACCGTCCTGGTCTTTTACGATAAGACTGAATTTACCTGCTTCGGGATTGGGATAGGAGACATTGAAAAGGATCATGTCGTCCTGGATACCAAGGAATTTGACAGAAGAGGTTTCATCTTTTGATAGCGTGGTGGTGGCGCCGGACTGGGCGTTGGCCGCAGTAACGGTAAAGAAAAAGATCGTTGCGATGACGACTCTTGTGATTGCGGCGGTAAGGTAAGACTTCATATAAATGGGTTTTTTATGACGATAGGATATGACGCGGCAACCGGGTTGGACGGCAAGGATCGGGGGCAGCAATAAATCGTGGGTGGCAAAGATGGTTGGACAATCGAAAATGGGTGGAAGCAAACGAGGGGCAGAAGACAATCGGTAAAAAGAGATCAGTGAGGCAGGAGACAATCGCTATTGCAAGCAGGATGGAAGCAAAACGCGAAGCAGATGAGATATATTGTTATTGCAAATATAAAACCAAAATCGATCAAGAGCAATAATTCAATATGAATTTAGTGTTAAATAGGATATATTTAAAATCTAAATTCATAAAGCACTGATTTGCGATCATTCTTTGGCTGTGTCTTCGTTGAGCACCTTCCAGATCAGGTCTTTTAGCTCCACGAGACCCTGTTGTGTGACGGAGGAAATAAATATATGGGGGATGGAAGGCGGTAGCTCTTTGGCAATGGCCTCCTTTAGCTCGGCGTCCAGCATATCGCTCTTACTGATCGCGATAATAAATCGTTTGTGCAGGAGCTCCGGGTTATATTTTTCCAGCTCATTGACGAGGATCCTGAATTCTTCTCCATGGTCCTTGCTATCGGCCGGGATCAGGAAAAGCAAGGCGGGGTTGCGTTCGATATGACGTAAAAAACGATGTCCCAACCCCTTGCCTTCGGCCGCCCCTTCGATGATCCCGGGAAGGTCCGCCATACAAAAGGATTGTCCGTCGCGGTATTCCACCATGCCCAACTGCGGGGTCAGGGTGGTGAACGCATAGTCGGCGATCTTTGGCCGCGCCGCGGTGATCACGGATAAGAGGGTGGATTTGCCGGCATTGGGGAAGCCTACAAGACCCACGTCCGCCAAAACCTTTAATTCCAGCACCTTCCAGCCTTCCACACCGGGGAGACCCGGTTGGGCATGTTCGGGAGCCTGGTTGGTGGGAGTGGCAAACATGGCATTGCCAAGACCGCCCTTTCCACCCTTCAGCCAGATGACTTCCTGACCGTCTTCCAGGATCTCTGCCTCTACCTGTCCCGTCTCTTCGTCGCGGGCGATGGTGCCGAGCGGGACTTCGATAATGATATCCTTTCCAAAACGACCGCTACAGTTGTTGCCGCTGCCGGCTTCCCCGTCTTCGGCCAGTACATTCTTATAATAACGCAGGTGCAGGAGGGTCCACAGGTGGTTGCTGCCACGCAGGATAATGTGTGCTCCCCGGCCCCCGTTGCCGCCGTCCGGCCCCGCCATATCGTTGAATTTGGTATGCGCAAAGTGTTTGCTGCCGGCGCCGCCGTGTCCGGTTCTGCAAAAGATCCTGATCTGATCGACAAAATTTGATTTCTCCACGTTCTTTCTTTACAAATGCAAATGAGCGGCAAAGGTAGGTTATTTTGCGGCGTGCGGCTTTGGATGGGGATCTTCAGGGCCGGAATGGCTTATAAGCCGGCACGTCTGGCTGGATCTCTTCCGATCCGTTGCTCGTCCCGGGATAATAATCGGCCGGCATTTCCCGTAACGGCTCACAAGGCATCCATTGTTCGTGCATTTCGCCGGGTAGCGCCTGGTACAGCGCCGTACCTTCGGTCTTCCACCGGATCATTTCCTCGCTCACCTCCTTCAGGATCCGGGCGGGATTGCCGGCGATCAGGCTCCGGCGGGGGATCTTTTCCCCGGCCCGGACAAAGCTCAGGGCGCCTACCACACTTTCCTCCCCCAATTCCACATTGTCCATAATAACGCTATTCATCCCGATCAGGCAGTTACGACCGATGACGGCCCCATGTACGATGGCCCCATGACCCATATGGGCGCCTTCTTTCAGCCATACCGTCACGCCCGGGAACATATGGATGGTGCAGTTCTCCTGTACGTTACAACCGTCTTCGATGATGATCCGCCCCCAGTCTCCGCGAAGAGCGGCTCCCGGTCCGATATATACGTTCTTCCCGATAAGGACCTGCCCCGTGACGGCCGCCTGCGGATGTATAAAGGAAGAAGGATGGATCACCGGACGGTATCCCTTGAATGCATATATCATAGATGTTTTTTGTAGTTAATTTTCGCGCCCATTCCCGTTTCTTATTCCCCTTTAAAAGCAGCCGGTCTTTTCTCCAAAAAAGCGTTGACCCCTTCTTTGTGATCTTTTGTGGCCGCCGCCTTTTGCTGCAGATCGTCTTCCAGCAGCAATTGTTCTTCCAACGAATTGGTGGCCGAATAGTTCAGCGCATGTTTTGTAAAGGCCAGCGCCCGGGTGGGCATTTCGGCAAGACCCGCCGCCAGCGCCCGCGAAGCGCCGGCGAACTGCTCATTATCAAATACCTTATAGATCATTCCTATTCGTTCGGCCTCCGTGGCGCCGATCTTGTCCCCCAGCATCGCGATGCCGGCCGCCTTTTGCCATCCTACCAGCCGGGGCAGGAAATACGTACCCCCACTGTCGGGGATCAGCCCGATCTTTGAAAAGGCCTGTATAAAGGAGGCCGATTCCGCGGCCACGACGATATCGCAACAGAGGGCGATATTGGCCCCGGCCCCCGCCGCGACCCCATTTACCGCCGCCACGACCGGCTTGGGCAGGTTCCGGATCCGCGTGACGATGGGGTTATAATGTTCGCTCAGGATCCGGTCCATGCCCGGTCCGTTGAGATCGACTACCTCGGCCAGGTCCTGTCCGGCAGAAAATCCCTTGCCGGCGCCGGTAATATACACCGCTCTTATCTCATGCAGGCTGGCGCATTCATCCAGCCTGTTTTGCAAAAGCATCGCCATCTCCCGGTTGAAAGCGTTGAGCTTCTCCGGGCGGTTGAGCGTGATAAAGGCGATATGATCGCGGATCTCGAATAGAATGGAAGACATATTTATTTATTTATTCAGCGTCGACCATGGCAAAGGGCCGCACTGTTATCAATGACACTTGAAATAATCGAAGGGCTCCAGGCAGTCCTCGCAGCGGTAGAGCGCCTTACAGGCCGTGCTGCCAAATTCGCTGATCCGGTGGGTATGATAGGAATTGCACCGGGGGCAGGGGACGGCTTCTTCGCGGTGGAACAGACCCGGATGACAGACCTGCTGAGTGACCAGCGGCGGCGCGATGCCATATGCCTGCAGCTTTTGTTTCCCCTTTTCGGTCATCCAGTCTGTCGTCCAGGCGGGAGAAAGTACGGTGGTGATGGTTGCGTTGGTATACCCATGCTGCAGCAGGACCATACGGATGTTCATCCGGATGGCATCCATGGCCGGACAGCCGCTATAGGTGGGCGTGATAATGACGGCTACCCGGTCACCCTCCGTCCGGATGTCACGGACGATACCCAGGTCGATGATCGATAGTACGGGGACCTCCGGATCGTTGACCTCCTCCAGCAGGGACCATATCGACGCTTCGGCTACCATTCGCATCCGGGATAGGCTCGTTGAAGGAATTGCATTTCTGCCAGGACATACCCCAACTGCTCGGTATGACGGCCTTCTTTTCCGCCTGTTTGCATCCAGGTACTTTTTCCTGCGGCGGAACCTGTTTTTTCCACAACGGATACGGAACCTTTTTCTGCAGGCGAAGCGGCCCTTTTCCCCTCCGTGTCCGGCACAGAGAGCTGCGCCTCTTCAAACACTTCCCGGACCCGGGCATCCCATTTCTCTTGTAGTAAAGTAAGATCGGGGGCGATCCCTTCCTTCGCCAATTGTTTTTCATATCCGGCAGGCAGGAATAATTCGCCCGTAAATTTCCAGCAATCGTCCAGCGCCTTCTTCATACGGGTATGGCTTTCCGCCGTGCCATCCCCCAGCCGGATCACCCACTCGCTGCTCCAGCGCAGATGATAGCTCACCTCCTTCAGCGATTTTTCGCTGATGGCGGCCAGCTCACTGTCCCGGCTCTGCTGTAGCTCTTCGTAGAGAAAGAATTGATAGGCGCTGATAAAGAATTGGCGGAGAATGGTCCGGGCCCAGTCACCTCCCGCCTGTTCCGCCAGCAGACAGTTCTTAAAATCCCAGGCGTCCCGGAGATAGGCCAGCGCATCTTCGGTCACTTCCCCGCTCGTGCCTGCACTGCCCCCTGTCTCGTTGAGCAGCCTGGCGGCATACTGATAAAAATTCCTTGCCTGCCCGATCAGGTCCAGGGCAATGTTGGACAGCGCGATATCCTGCTCCAGGATCGGGCCGTGACCGGTCCACTCGCTGTTGCGATGACCAAGGATCAGCGCGTTGTCCGCCAGGTGCAGGGTATAGTCGATGCGTGTTGAATGGGACATCTTACATATGCTTTAATTCGTCCGGCAGATCATAAAAAGTCGGGTGTCGGTAAACCTTATCGTTGGCCGGATCATAAAAAGAAGAGGAATCGTCAGGGTTGGAGGCATGAACATACTTGCTTTCCACCACCCAGATGCTGACTCCCTCCATGCGACGGGTATATACATCCCGGGCATTCTCGATGGCCATTTGCGCATCCGCTGCATGAAGGCTGCCGGCATGTTTGTGATCCAGCCCCTGTTTGCTGCGGATGAATACCTCCCAAAGCGGCCATTGTTGTTCAGACATAAATGCTATATTTTCAAATGAACGATTGTTCTTCACCCCCGGTCTGTTATGCGACTTCCTTCGCCTCCCGCATCCTTCTCTTTTCAGCATAGGCCAATGCCGCCTCCCTTACCCAGGCGCCGTCTTCGTGGGCCTGTACGCGGGCTGCCAGCCGTTCCTTGTTACAGGGGCCGTTGCCGTTGATGACATTACGGAACTCTTCCCAATCGATGGTCCCGAAGTCATAATGCTGTTTTTCTTCGTTCCAGGCGAGGTCGGGGTCGGGGAGGCGCATGCCCAGGATCTTTACCTGTTCGGCGCAGACATCAACAAAACGCTGTCTTAACTCATCATTGCTAAACCGCTTGATCTTCCACTTCATGCTTTGCGCCGTATGGGGAGAGGCATCGTCATTCGGACCAAACATCATCACCGAGGGCCACCACCAGCGGTCGATGGCATCCTGGCACATCCGGCGCTGGGCCTCACTGCCCCGGCTCAGGACCAGCAGGATCTCAAAACCCTGGCGCTGGTGAAAGCTCTCTTCCTTGCAGATCCGGACCATCGCCCGCGCATAGGGCCCGTAGGAAGCCCGGCAGATCGGCACCTGGTTCATGATAGCGGCGCCGTCGACCAGCCAGCCGATCACGCCCATATCCGCCCAGGTAAGCGTGGGATAATTGAAAATGGAGGAATATTTTGCCTTCCCGCTATGCAGCTGGTCGATCATCTCGTCCCGGCTGATACCCATCGTCTCCGCAGCAGAATAGAGATAAAGACCATGCCCCGCCTCATCCTGCACCTTTGCGATCAGGGTGGCTTTTCTCTTCAGGGTAGGGGCGCGGGTGATCCAGTTGCTTTCCGGCAGCATCCCCACGATCTCGCTATGCGCATGCTGGGAGATCTGGCGGATCAATGTTTTCCGGTAAGGATCCGGCATCCAGTCCTTCGGCTCGATACGGATATCCTCGTCGATCTTATCCTGAAATATTTTTTCCAGTTCCTGCACAGACATAAGTAGCAAAAGTTTGGCAACAAAGATATCGTTTTTTTGCGAAAGCTAACAACCGTTAGTCTGGGCGGCGATCTGGAAAAAAGGCCGCGACCATGAACGGGGCTTTTTTATTATATTTATTAAAAATTCATTAAAATCTAACGCGCATGCCAATTTTTACCCGGGCCAGAAATATCCTACTCTCCCCTGCAAAGGAATGGCAGATCATCGATTCGGAGATAGAGACCCCGCAATCGCTGATGAGAAGATATGTCGTTCCGATGGCATTGATCCCCGCAATCGCCTATTTCATAGGATACGGGCTCATCGGCATCGACGCGTATTTTTACCGGCTTGGCGGCATAAAATGGGGTATCATATTGGCGGCCATCAGCTTTCTTTCCTCGCTGGGCACCTATTTTATCAGCGCCTATGCGATGGATGCCCTGGCGCCCAGCTTTGGCTCCGCAAAGAACCTGGGAAGATCGGCCCAGCTGGTCGCCTATTCGTATACGGCAAGCTGGGTGGCAGGCATTTTTTATATCCTTCCCTCGTTGAGCCGCCTGGCCATCCTGGGCGCATATGGTATTTATCTTTTCTACGTGGGGCTCCCGATCATAAAGAAAACGCCGGAGGACAAACGGATCACCTATACGATCGTCGGTGCGATCCTCGTGATCGTGATCGGCTTTGTGGTGGGCCAGATCGTGAGCAATATCGTTTACCTGCTGATAGGCAACCCCCTGCCGGAAGGAAATTTCTGGGATATACGCTGGAGATAACCGCAGCAGACGTTCGGGTGAGCTCTATAAGGATTTCCCGGGATGGTGGTCAGGATCGGCTCATGGACACCGGCCACCCTATTTCGAATCAAAATCGACAACCACCCTTTCCGTTCGGGGGTGTGACTGGCAGGTGAGGATAAACCCTGCCGCCAGCTCTTCGGCCTCAAGGGCATAATTCACTTCCATATCGACCCGTCCTTCCGTCAGCCGGGCCCGGCAGGTACAGCATACACCCCCTTTACAGGCAAAAGGGAGGTCCGCCCCTTGCTGCAGCGCGGCATCGAGGATCGATTCTCCATTAAAAGGCAGGTTGAAATCATAGCTGATCCCATCAAGACGCACCGTCACCTGGCTCGTTCGGCCGGAAAAGGGAGAGGAGGCCTGTCCGTCCCCGGTGGTCCCTTCACGGCCATTGGTGGCCGGGTTCACCGGTCTTCGTTCCTGGGTGTTGAACAGCTCGAAATGGATCTTTTTTTTGTCGGTCCCCTTTTGTTCCAGCCAGTCTTTTACGGCAAAGATCATTTCCCCCGGGCCGCAGAGAAAGATCTCGTCCATGCCGGGCAGATCGATCAGCCGGGCGGAAAGCTCTTCGCATTTGGGGGCATCGATCCGGCCCTGGTTGACCGGGGTATCCATTTTCTCCCTGCTTAGGATATGGTGCAGCGACAGCCGGTGCATATAGCGGTTCTTCAACGCCTCCAGCTGTTCCCTGAAGATGATGGAGGGCCGGTGCCGGTTGCCATATACCAGGGTAAAGCTGCTCCGGGGCTCGGTGAGCAGCGTCGTCTTGATCAGCGATAAGATGGGCGTTATACCGCTGCCAGCGGCAAAGGCGAGGTAGCGTTTTTTTTGGGCCGGCTCCAGCTCGGTATAGAATTTCCCGGTAGGGGGCAACACTTCGAGCCGGTCCCCTTTCTGAAGCCGGTCGTTGGCATAGGTGGAGAAAAGACCACCCGGCACTTTTTTGACGGCGATCCGCAGCTCGTCGTCAAAGGGACTGCTGCAGATGGAATAGGAACGACGGATCTCCTGTCCCCCGATCGTGGTTTTGATGGTAATATTTTGTCCCTGCCGGTATTGGAATGCTTCGCGGAGGGTAGGGGGAATGGCAAGCGCGATACTGACACAATCGACGGTCTCGTGCCGGATATCTTCAACCTCTAATGTCTGGAAATGGGTAGCCACTTTATTTATTTGTGATTTATTTTTTCAGTCCTTCGATAAGATATTTTACCATGTTCGCCTCCAGCACCTCGGCGCTGGTGCTTTTGCGGCTACGCTGCCAAGAGTCTATCCCGCTGACGGCGGACAGGATGGTGAGAACGGCCGTATAGGGGTCGATATTTTTTATTTCGCCTTTGGCGATCCCGTCCTCGAGGATATCGCCCAGCCGTTTGCGGTAGTTCCTGCGCTGGTTGAGGAAGTTGGACAGATACGGCTCCGGCAGATGCCGCCATTCGTGATCGGCGATGTATACAAATTCGTATTGGTCCAGCATCATCCGGATATGCAGCCGGATGATCGCCTCCATCTTCTTCAGCGTGGTCTGCTGGCTGGATTCCACCGCTTCGAGGTTGGTCATAAATTCGTTGGCCACCTTGAAACAGATCGTCTGGAGGATCTCGGACTTGGACCGGATATGGTTGTAAAGGCTGGCCGCTTCGACACCCACGTGTTCGGCCAGGTCCCGCATGGAGGCCGCCCCAAAACCCTTTTCCCGGAATAGGCGGGAGGCTTTTTCGATAATGACCTCTTTTTTTGTGCTGTTCTTTTTGCCCTGAATTTTTGCCATATTTATGTACCGGAAATACGCTTCCAACAAAATAGCGCATTTCCGGCAAAGCGCTAATGTCTGTCCTTCGGACGAGACCCTTTCAGGGTCTAAGAGGCGTAAAGATAAAAGAAACTAACGATCGTTAGTTGCATTCGTGAGAAAATTCGTGTAGGTTTGCACGGCTTTTCCATAAATATTTATACTATGTCACTAATTGTTGTAGGATCAATGGCTTATGATGCGATCGAAACACCCTTCGGAAAAACCGATTGGATCGTAGGCGGCGCGGCTACGTATATCGCCTATGCGGCCAGTAATTTCGTAAAGCCGGTCAACCAGGTATCGGTCGTCGGGTATGATTTTGAAAAGACCGAAATGGACCAGTTGACCAGCCGCGGTGTAAACCTCGAAGCGGTGGAGATCGTACCGGATAGAAAATCCTTCTTCTGGAGCGGGAAATATCACCTCGATATGAATACCCGCGACACCCTCGTGACAGACCTGAATGTGCTGGGAGACTTCAAACCCGTCGTCCCCGAAAGCTACCAGGGCAGTGAGTTCCTGATGCTGGGGAACCTGGCGCCTTCGGTACAGATCAGCGTGATCCAACAGATGAAAAAGCGCCCAAAGCTGATCGCTATGGACACGATGAATTTCTGGATGGACATCGCGTTGCCGGAGCTGAAGCAATTACTCGGAATGGTGGATGTGCTGACCGTCAATGATGGCGAAGCTCGCCAGCTTAGCGGAGAGTTCTCCCTTGTAAAGGCAGCAAAGGCGATCATGAAGATGGGTCCTAAATATGTGATCATAAAGAAAGGAGAGCACGGCGCCCTGCTGTTCCACGGCGAAAAGGTCTTTTTTGCACCGGCCCTTCCGCTCGAAGAAGTATTCGACCCCACCGGCGCGGGAGATACCTTTGCGGGTGGTTTTATCGGCTATCTCGCCGGAACAAAGGATATTTCGTTTGAGAACATGAAGACGGCCATCATCGTGGGTTCCGCCATGGCGTCCTTCTGCGTGGAGAAATTCGGTCCCTCCCGTTTGAAAGAGATCAATAAGGCAGATATCGATGCCCGCATCCGCCAGTTCGTGGACCTGGTGAATTTTGATATTGAATTGGTGTAGCTCCGTCACACCCCGCGGTGTTGCCCGCAAATAAATTTGGATTTATTTTTTTTGATCCCTACTTTTGGGCCTGTAATGAAAAGGATAATTAAAAATACAAAGCAAACCAAGAAGATGTTCCCGCAACGGGAAGGTTGATTGTTTTGTATGACAAGATAATTAGAAGCCTTCCCCCCGGGAAGGCTTTTTTGCGTGATAGGGTTTTAAAAACGACATAACCCTATCCCGCAAAAAATCTAATGATGGGCCTTCGGCCAGTAGGCCTGTGGCCTCCTTATTTTTTAATTAAATAAACCGCACAAAAAAATGAAAGTTGCAGTCGTAGGCGCCACCGGCTTAGTAGGCACAAAAATGTTACAAGTTCTGGCAGAAAGGAATTTTCCGGTTACGGAGCTGATCCCCGTAGCATCCGAAAGATCGATCGGGAAGGAAGTGACCTTCAAGGGTAAGAAGTACAAGATCGTCAGCGCCGGCGATGCGATCGCTGCAAAGCCGGCCGTAGCCCTCTTCTCCGCCGGCGGCAGCACCTCCCTCGAATGGGCTCCCAAATTTGCGGCAGCAGGGATCACCGTCGTCGACAACTCTTCCGCCTGGCGCATGGACCCTTCAAAAAAGCTGGTAGTGCCGGAACTGAATGCGGATGCCCTGACAAAAGAAGATAAGATCATTGCCAACCCTAACTGTTCGACCATCCAGATGGTGGTGGCGCTGAATCCCCTGCATAAAAAATATACGATAAAACGGATCGTCGTCTCCACCTACCAAAGCGTGACCGGCACCGGCGTCAAGGCGGTGACCCAGTTGATGAACGAACGTAAGGGCGTACAGGGAGAAATGGCCTATAAATACCCGATCGACCTCAACGCCATCCCACAGATCGATGTATTCCTCGACAACGGGTATACAAAGGAAGAAATGAAGATGGTCAACGAGACAAAAAAGATCATGCGCGATGACAGCATCCGGGTAACGGCTACGACGGTACGGATCCCGGTGATGGGCGGACATAGCGAGGCGGTGAATGTGGAGTTCGCCGAGGAATTTGATCTGGCGGAAGTAAGGGACCTGCTGAGCAAGTCGCCGGGAGTGGTCGTAGTGGATGATCCCGCAAAACAAATCTATCCCATGCCAAAGGATGCGCATGAAAGAGACGAGGTGTTCGTAGGGAGACTGCGCCGGGACGAGACACAACCCCGGACGCTCAATATGTGGGTGGTGAGCGATAACCTGCGGAAAGGAGCGGCTACCAATGCCGTGCAGATCGCGGAATACCTGGTGGAAAAGAAATTGATCTGATAATAATGGCGAGCCCCGCCGTCGGCGGGGCTCATATATACTATTCCAACGAACGATTCAGGAAGTCGATAAACTCCTTCATCGTTACGAATGTCTTCAGCACTTCCTTTAGCGTCGATTTGCTCTGCATCTCCGCATCCGTGAACGAACGGGTCACGATAAAGCTTTTCAGCTTCAGGTATTCGATGGCCGGGTTTTCGTCGTCATACCCTTTGGGAGGTCTCGATAAAAGATCTTCGCGCCCGAGACCCTCCGGAAAGGTCTTTGTAAAAGAGCGAGACTTGAGGATCTTTACCCATTCCGCAAAATTATAATCGATCTCCTGGCGGACCTTGTTAAGATCCGGCGCCTGCGGCATCCATAGCCCGCCGCCTGCCATGTTGCGGCCCGGCTCAAAATGGAAATAATAGCCGGCCGTCGGCATCTTCTTGCCTCCTTTGTTGAAGTAGGCGCCCAGATGCGTTTTATAGGGAGTTTTATCTTTGGAGAAACGAACGTCCCGGTAAATACGATACGTACAATCTTTGGGTTGCAGGGGTGCAATATCGGGATCTGTTTTTCCCAATCCATCGATCACCTGTTGCACAAAGACGTCCAGGTCTTCCTTTGCATCGAGATAAACCGACTTATTCTTTTCAAACCAGGGCTTATTGTTATTCTTTTTGAGGTCTTTCAGGAACTTTAGCGTAGAGGCTTGCAGCATGGCTGTGTTTTGGCAGTCTTTCTTTTCGGACAACCGGGCGGCCGGATCTATTTGATCCTTCCCCAGTTCTCCCCACTCTTGATACGGTACATGGTCATTTCGCTGACCTTGTATTTTTCCGCGAGCTTCTTGATGGTGAGCTGTCGGTTCTTGCTGGAGAGCGTTTTTTTAATGGTCTTTACCTGGGTGGCGGTAAGCTTCAGCCCCACGGTGCGATTGGCCTGGACCTTTTTGTAGGCGATCTTGGCAGGGCTCTTTTGCTGATGATCGATCATCTCTTCAAGCGTAGCCCATTTTAAATTTTTGGACGCATTGTCCAGCTTGTTGTGATTCACATGGATCACATATTTGTGTTTCGGAGAGGCTTTTGGGAGGAACAGGCGGGCGATCTCCCGATGGATGTAAAGGGTGCCGTTGTTGCCCGGACGATGCAGGTTAAGAGTCTTGTAACCGGTGGTAAGACTGCCGTTCAGCAATTTACCATCCGTTAGCACGTCGTCAGCGTAACTGGCTACGCGTCCCATGGAAGAGAGCGCGTATTTTTTCCGGAGTTGTTTCCAGCCGGGAAACTGTAAAGGTTTCCACGATTCACTGGTGAGTTTTCTAATCATGCCTACAATTTTCTTAAAGTTACGGAAAAGATTTTCGAATTACCAGTAACGTAAGAAAATATTCTTATATGTTTTTTGCGTGCAGTGTGGATCATAACGCCGACCCATGGTCCGTTAGGAGCTTGATGAGCTCCTCCTCCGTGAGTATCCGGATGGAAGGGATCTTTTTGGCCTTTTCCAATTTACTGCCGGCATCGGCTCCGACCACGAGGTAGTTAAGCTTACTGCTAACCCCGCTCAGTAACTTACCGCCGTTCTTTTCGACGGCCTCTTCTGCCTCCGATCTTTTCAGCCGGCTCAGGGTACCCGTGAATAAGAACGTTTGGCCATCCAGGTTGCCCCCGGCGGTGGCGCCATCCCTGGATTTCTGGCTTTCCAGGTTGAGGCCCAGCGATTCCAGCTCCTTTAACAGGTGGAGGTTTTCCGGGTTATGAAAAAACTGGTGGACGCTTGTCGCCACCTTCGGTCCCACATCTTCCAGATTTTGAAGGTCTTCCACGGAGTAGCCGGCAAACTCGGTCAGATGCCCGACCGTCGACGCCAGGATCTTTGCCGTCGTCTCACCGACATAACGGATACCCAATCCGAAGATGAGCCGGTGCAGGGGTTGTTGCCGGGAGGTCTCGATGGCGGATTGCAGGTTGGCGACGCTCTTTTCCCCAAAACCTTCCAATGCGCGCACCTTATCAAAAGGGAGGCGGTAGATACCCGGTATATCTTTGAGAAAACCCAGCTCGAAGAATTTTTTAACGTTGGCCTCCCCAAAGCTGCGGATGTCCATGGCGTCCTTGCTGGCAAAATGGATGATCCGCTCCACTACCTGGGCCGGGCAGTTGATATTGACACAGCGCCATACCGCCTCCTCCTCCGGTTTCTCCAGCCGGGTGCCGCAGACAGGACAGTGGGTGGGAAAAACGATAGGAGTCTCCTTTCCGCTTCGGACCTCCGGCAGGGACTTGACGATATAGGGGATGACATCACCTGCCCGTTCGACCAGCACCTGGTCCCCGATCCGCAGGTCCTTCTCCCGTACGATCTCTTCGTTGAACAGGGAGACGGAGCTAACGGTGACCCCGCTGAGTGGGACGGGGTCGATCTTTGCCACGGGGGTGATGCTGCCCGTACGGCCTACCTGGAACTCGACTTTCCGGAGGGTGCTGGTAGCCTGCCGCGCCTTGAACTTAAAGGCGATGGCCCAGCGGGGGTGGTGGGTCGTCATTCCCATCTGGTCCTGGAGGGCGATCGGGTTCACTTTTATGACCATGCCATCGATCTCGTAGGGCAATTCATCCCGTTGTTTTTCAAATTCGTGACAGTAGGCGACGACCGCCTGGATGCCTTTTACGACCTTTTTCTCTTTTTGGGGGCTGCGGAAGCCAAGGTCCCAGAGCATCTTGAGGCTGCCGCTATGGGTTTTGAGGGCCTCGTCCGCCACCTGTCCTCCTTCGAGGGTGGTAAAATAGCTTACATGATAAAGAAAGGCTTCGAGGTTCCGGCGGCTTACCTCCCTGGAGTCCTTGATCCGGAGGGACCCTGCGGCGGCATTGCGGGGATTGGCCAGGGGAGGGTAGCCCTGCTCTGCCAGCTGGTCGTTATATTTCTTAAAATTGTCTTTATTCATCAGCACCTCTCCCCGGATCTCGATCGTCTGGAGACCATAGCGGGAGAAAGCGGCCGAGAGGGGGACGGAACGGATCTGCCGGATATTGGTGGTGATCTCATCCCCCGCGACCCCGTCGCCCCGGGTGACGCCCCTGAGCAGCTGGTCGTTCTCATAGGTGAGGGAGATGCTGGCGCCGTCGAATTTGGGCTCGACACAGTATTCCAGCTCCTCCAGCCCGGTAAGCTCCCGCGCCTTCCTGTCCCAGTCCAGCAAGTCCTCTTCGTTATAGGAGTTTTCCAGCGACAGCATCGGGACCAGGTGCTGGACCGTGGGGAACTCTTTTGTAAGTCCCTTGGCCACCCGTTGTGTCGGGGAGTCGGCGCTTACAAGCTCCGGGTTTTCCGCCTCTATCTTTTCCAGGCTTTTGTATAAGGTGTCGTATTCGAAATCCGAGATCAGCGGGTCGTTGAGGATGGCATAACGATATTCATGAAAACGCAGCACCTCTCTGAGATCATCCAGTTTTGCCTTTCCCAGGGACTGTTCCCGGGCAGGGGGAAGGAGGGCCGTTGTCAGCTTTTGAAGTCGGTGGGTCTGGTCGGACGAATACATAGTAGTGTTTTGATAGGGTAAAATTAAGTGAATACCGTGGCAACTATGGTAAAAGAGAGTAAATTCGTGATTCAATGAACCCTTCAACATCCAATAATATCAGTAGCAACGATGGCAATGCCGGCATCGTTAACACCGGTCCCTCCGCAATGGACGGCGAGTCCCAGGCTTCAAAGAATATCAATGCCATCTTACATCAGCTGGAGGGGGATGGGATCATCGGTATTTCCGTGGATTGCGTCATCTTTGGTTTTGATGACAATGAATTAAAAGTGCTCCTGATCAAATCCGATCTGGAAAAATTCGATAACAAATGGTCCCTGCTGGGCGACCTTGTCAATAACCATGAGGACCTGGACCAGGCGGCCTACCGCATCCTCAAACAACGGACAGGTATGGACGATGTATACCTGGAGCAGGTCAAGGCCTTTGGAGAGGTGGGCCGTCACCCCGCCGCCCGGGTCGTCACCATCGCCTACTGCTCCCTCATCAATATCGAACATCACAAACTGAAGATCCTGGATAATGAGCTGCACTGGCATCGCGTGACCACGCTGTCAGATATGGCGTTCGACCATCGGCTGATCCTCAACGTTTGTTATGAATGGCTGCAGAAAAGGATCCAGGAACATCCCCTAGGATTTAGCCTGTTGCCAAAGAAGTTTTCGTTGCGGGAACTGCAGAATCTCTATGAAGCCATCCTGGATGTCAAGCTGGATCGGCGCAACTTCCGCAAGAAATTCTTTTCCATGGATCTGCTGGAAGATACCGGCGAGCTGGAGACCGATGTCCCCCATCGGCCCGGTAAATTATATAAGTTCAACTACGACAAATACCAGAAAAAGGAAAGAAAGAAGTGGTTCGGCATCGATTTTTAACCCGGCGCAACGATCCGTCCGGCGGGGTTGTCAATAGGAAAAAGCAGCCATGAAACACCTGATCCTTGCCGGATGCATAGCCGGTATACTCCTTGCCGGGACCACCATCTATCCCCCCACGCGATTCCACTCTTTTGCCTGTCTCTTATTGAATGTCTTTCTGATGATCGATCACAAACTGGATGATCTCTTCCAGCGGAGTGTCGATCCGGCTGATCGCATCGTTGATATCGTCCCGGCTTACCTGTGCGGCAAAGGAGGGGGTCTTAAGTTTCTTCAGAATGCCTTTTACGTCCATTCCTTCATAGCGGGTGGGGCGGATCAGCGCGGAGGCATGGATAAAGCCCGACAATTCATCAAAGACATAGATCATCTTATCCATCCTGGTCTCCGGTTCAACACCAAAGTATTTGGGTCCGTGTGAGGCGATGCAATGGATGACCTCCGGATCGGTATTCATCTCCTCCAGTTTCTCGATGATGATCCGGCAGTGCGCATCGGGATGTTTTTCCCAGTCCGCATCGTGCAACAGACCGGCCAGCTCCCATTTCAGGGCCGTCTTTTCATCGGCGCCTTCTCTTTCCAGCGCCCAGGCCTTCATAACGCCGCCTACCTGCCGCATATGCAGCCGCAGCCGTTCGTTGGGCACCCATTCATTGAGAAGGGCGTGTGCTTCTTCCAGGGTAGGCAGGTTATCTTTGTTGGCAGGGTTGCCGAATTGGGTGCGACCGAGATCGAGGATGGGAGATGACATGGAAATTTTTTTGTGAAGATATTCGTTTTTTTATTCGTGCGCGTACTCGCGGGTAAGTGCCTCGACCGGGATACGCAGTAATTTGCTGAATTTTCGGATCATGGTCAGGGACAAGGCCTGTTTATAGTTCAGCACTTTGCTGATGGTTCCCTTGTCGCCATAGGCCCGTGCCAGATCGGCAGGCTTGTAGCCAAATTCTTCCATGCGGATCTTGATGAGCTCAATAGGGTCCACTGCCGGCATCTCCCATAATTGATCCTCATAGTGGTTGATCAGGAAAGCCAGCAATTGCTTTTCCTTGAATTCGATCGAGTCCTTCTCCGATTCCCGTATGACCTCATAGCGGGCTGTCATTTTCCGGTAATCGGACTCATTTTCTATTAAAAACCATTTTTGCATAATCATTATATTGTTGCCGGATCGATATTGTCATATTCATTATGGGTACCGATGAATCTTATTTCCACAATCTTTTCGTCGTAATAAATATGTGCGATCAGGCGGAAGGTGTTATGTACAATCTCAAAACGGGCTCTGTTATTCTGGATCATCTTTGCTTTGGGGAAATCCGATAACACATCCTGTTTCTTTTTCCAGTCGGCTTGTTCAACCACCAATTTCCAGACGGCAAGGCTTTTTCGGGCATTCGCATGCTTTTTTCCGAAATCGTTCATTTTTTTCAGGTAAATGATAAGCATAACAGCCTTTTAAGTGTGTTAAAGTTCGAATCGGTAACATACCTATCTAGTTTACGTGGTTGAGTAATACGAATTTATCAATAAGTTGGCATTTTGCCAACTTACTATCACTATTTTCAAAACCTATCCTTAAAAAAAAGGATGATAATTTCACGAGTCAAAATTTTTATTGAAAATCAATGACTTACAATAGGTCCTCCAAAATAACCCTCCTTTTTCTTGGAACATCACCCCCCTTAGACCTACCTTTGCACTCCTTTGAAAAGCGGGCCGCATGCCGGCCGGTCAGGGGTCAACAATTTCACGGCCATCGGGATAGCGATGGCTTCATGTAAAAACACAAGACAATGAGCAAATTACATTTCACCACTAAACATGCGAATGAGGCTACCGTTCAGCGCGACTGGTATGTTGTCGACGGTACTAATCAAACCGTAGGTCGCATGTGTGCAAGGATCGCAGCAGTACTGCGAGGCAAAAACAAGGCTTACTATACTCCCCACGTGGATTGCGGCGATTTCGTCGTAGTGATCAACGCCGATAAGGTGGTCTTCACGGGTAATAAGCTGGAAGACAAGATCTATATCAACTTCTCCGGCTACCCGGGCGGTAAAAAAGAAGAAGCAGCTAAGAACCTGCTGAAACGTCGTCCCGATGCGGTGATCGAAAGAGCCGTAAAAGGCATGCTGCCAAAGAATCGTCTCGGCCGCAAAATGTACAAGAAATTATTTGTGTATGCCGGTGCACAGCATCCGCACACCGCACAGCAACCTAAAACATTCAACTACTAATTTTTCTGATAATGGAAAAGCAAAAAACTGCAGTTGGTCGTCGTAAGCAGGCGGTAACCCGCGTGTTCCTCAGCAAGGGGGACGGCAAAATCACGATAAACGGTAAAAGTTACAAGGATTATTTCTCCCTGGTATATCTTCAGAACCAGGTGGAACTTCCTCTCAAGACCGTCGAGCTCCTCGATAAGTATGATGTGAAGATCAATGCTTCCGGCGGAGGCATCAAAGGACAGGCCGAAGCCGCTAAACTGGGCATTGGACGTGCCTTACTGGAAGTAAATGCTGAATTTCGCCCGGCCCTGAAAGCAGCTGGTGTGTTACGGCGCGATCCCAGGAAAGTTGAGCGTAAGAAACCAGGACGTAAGAAGGCCAGAAGAAGCTTCCAGTTCAGCAAACGATAATTGTAAACTCGAATACTTATACAAAAAAATACAATGGAAAACAACACTTCATTGCAACAGCAACTCCTCGAAGCCGGTGTTCATTTTGGTCACCTGCGTAAGAAGTGGAACCCCAAAATGCTGCCTTATATTTTCGCGGAGAAAAAAGGCATCCATATCATCGATCTGAACAAGACCACCGAAAGCCTTCAGGAGGCTGCCGCGGCACTGAAGCAGATTGCCAAGAGCGGAAAAAAGGTAATGTTTGTCGGTACGAAAAAACAGGCGAAAGAGATTGTCACGGATTGCGCCCGGAAGGTGAATATGCCCTTCGTGACCGAACGCTGGCTGGGTGGTATGCTCACCAACTTCAATACCGTTCGCAAGAGCGTAAAGAAGATGCAGAGCATCGACAAAATGCTGACCGACGGAACCTTCGACAGCATCACAAAAAAGGAACGCCTCACATTGGCTCGTGATAAGGACAAGATGGAAAAAGTACTCGGTGGTATCGCCCAGTTGGGTCGTGTCCCCGCAGCGCTCTTCATCGTGGACATCGGACATGAGCATATCGCCCTGGCCGAAGCAAAGCGCCTCGGTGTCATGACTTTTGGCATGGTGGATACCAATTGCGATCCCAATAAAGTAGACTTCCCCATTCCCGCGAACGACGACGCTACCAAATCCATCGCAATCATCGCCAACTATATAACCGCCGCCATCGCAGAAGGCCTCGCCGAAAGACAGGCTGCGAAA
>DASYBV010000019.1:0-61472 GCA_036500545.1 Puia sp.
ATCGCAGGAATGATCCTAAACCACGCCCTTCCAAGTGGTCAATATCGCAGGAATAACCGTCCGGCAACCTCTGGTCAGCATGCTGAGAACAGATGGTCAGCATCGTAGGAATGGGTGGTCACGATGCGTAGGAATATACAGTTTTTTAATTATTTCCAATTTGCAATTATGTCATTAATAAAATTGACAAGGGAAAATTTCAAAATTTTAATCGCTATACTTATTCTTTATTTAGGCAATTATATTTCGAAAAGTAGGGAATTTTGGATAATTAAAAAGGGTTAAAAAACGGTTTTTTATTAAAAATTAATCAGTTAAGGGAGGGATAAATAGATAGTAAAACCGTCTGTCATGATCCATCAAAGCGCATATTCTGCCGCCCAAAATTAGTTCTACCGCTGGGGCTTTGATGGATCATGACGGGTGTGCCAAAGCCGTTACTACTGCCCGGATTTATTCACCTGTTGATCGGCTGCGGCTGCCTGGTTACCGCCCGGCAAAATCGGCTCAATAATGACTGTTTTTTTGGATGAGGATTCTTCGCTGAGGATCTTGTATATTTCCTGCAGTTTGGCCTTTATTTCGTCCGCCTTAAAAAGCATGATATTCCGGTCCATTTCCAGGCCAAATAATATGACGGACAGCTCTTCGTTATTTTGGAAAACATACCTCGCTTTGACGAGCTGATTCCAGTTATTTTCGATGTGATTGAGTTCGTTTTTAATTCCTATTGCTACCGTTAAAAATTCGTCGGCACTTTTGTTCCGGTAGAACACCCGGATTGGGCGATGAAACAAGGTATTCCGCACCAATTCGCTTACTTTTCGGCAGGTTGTCGCTTTGAACCAGTCCTGGAGAAGGTCATATTCCTCCTGGCTTACCCGAAGATGAACCCATTTGATCCGGTTACCTTTACCCTTTTTCATTCTGTTTCTTTTTCACTCTTCACAAATTCAATGTCTCTTTCAGCCTTTCTTTCCCAATTCCGACCCCGGAGGAATTGGCCAGGGACCTGAATTGTGAAACAATTCTACATCTTGCCATTCCCGGTAGACCGGGGAATCACTTTAAAGATAGCAGGATATTTCTTTTCTGGAATAGATGTCCAAATTCCGGCTATGACAAGACGCGATTTTTGGAAGTAGGTGGGAACAGTAAAGGATAGTATAGATAGGTATTTAAAGGTTGTCGTTCAAGCCGGTTCCGTTCGGGGAAGCTCTTTAACGAAGATATATTCCCTGGTCCTGATATCGAAGCGTACCAAAACAGTCCTCCCGTCCTGGTATGCCTCGATATAATGTTTTTGAGTCGGGCAGCGTTTGTCCTGGTAGACGATCGGCAGGCTTTTGGCGTAAATCTCTTTCTTCAGGTTATCCATAGCGATCTGAAGCCGTTCTTCCGCTTCTTCGTCGGTCAGATCAAATACGGATTTCGGGGGATAATTTATTGGCATAATTTGGTATTTTATAACGGGAACCCTTATTAGGCAACGGCACAAGAACGGAATCCATATATAAAAAAATTTGCCTCTAAAACCCGTTCGATTTTCTTAATTATAGCAAACAAGTTTCCTCTTTCTGCCCCCTTTGAAAACGGGCCATCGTCCGTTGCCATACAGGTCTCCAAAATGTTGTCAAACAGCGCCCGCACCTCAGCTAAATTAGTGTCGCAAAAGAACTCTTCCAACACTTCGGCTGGATCTTCTCTATCTTGTTGGGAAAGGTGGAGCAACTGACCATAAAATTCGTAGTTATTTTGTTTATCAGTCTTAACAAAATTTTAATGGTTTACAATGCTTTTTATAGACCGGCGGATGTCAGTAAAGACACCCGCCGGTGGTCTTACTATCCTGCTAACTTATGCGGTCTCTTTGATTGAATACGTCAATCTCTCTTCTTCGATCAATTTATTGATCAGACAGGCCGCTTCGACCAGTTTAAGGGTAGATTTCAATAAACTCATCATGTCTCCATACTCGGTCGGGTCATTATACGCAATATATGGGCTATACATAGCGGCAGCAAAAATCTCAAAATAATCCGATCTCATTTTAAACGGGGTGCCAGTACAATATCGAAAGATCGTCTGAATGGGATCTTTCCTGTCCTGTTCATCGAGGGTGGCAAAATGTTCCTCCCACTCATTTCCCTCAATCTCTAAATCCGGGTCCATATCGATTAGTTTTAGGAGCATGAAGATAGATAAAATTGTCAAACTTGACAATTTTATCTATCGGGAAGATTCCATCTTCACCAGGTGAAAGTCAGAAATCAAAAATATCTAACGGCCTTTGGTGAGCACCTTGCTCAATTACTCAAAGAAAAAGACAAAACGCCCGAAGAAGTGGCGGCTCATGGCAATATCGAGACCAAACAAGTCTACCGGGTCATTAACGGCGAACACAGCGCGACCATCTCCATTTGCTATGCAATCGCAAAGGGATTGGGCGTGCCTATGAAGGTGCTATTTGACTTTGAGTTTCCCGAAAAATAATCCCGCTAGGAGGCTATATATTTCCCTTTAGAACATGTTCAAATACCGGTCAACTCCTTACCGGGTCCATTCGTTAACTTACCGATGATTTTTTTACCGATCGAATTGTGAAGATAGACATTGAGGAGGTGGAAAATGGAAATGATAACGCCAAAAGAGGTGGTGGAGATATTACGCACACACGGTACGCACATTAGTGAAGAAGAAGCAAAAGAAATTATTGAATTTATGCTTACATTGGCCCGTATAACTTTATCTCAATATGAAAACAGCCGACCTGTACATCCGGGTTAGCACTGATGAGCAAGCCGACAAAGGGTATTCCCAGCGCAACCAGGAGGAAGTATTAAAGAAATATTGCGAACTCCATCGCATCGCCGTCAAACGGGTAGTTTTCGAAGATCATTCCGCCAAGACCTTTAACCGCCCCCGATGGCAATCCCTTTTATCAGAACTCCGCCGACACAAGGGCCAAACCGATCTGATCCTTTTTACCAAATGGGACCGCTTCAGCCGTAACGCGGGAGATGCCTACCAGATGATCAGTACCCTCCGCCGATTGGGTGTCGAGCCCCAAGCCATCGAACAATCCCTTGATCTCTCCGTTCCGGAAAATAAAATGATGCTGGCCTTTTACCTGGCCGCCCCCGAAGTGGAGAACGATCGCCGGGCCTTAAACACCTTGCACGGTATGCGAAGAGCCCGTAAGGAAGGCCGTTGGATGGGGCCGGCTTTATTGGGATATGCAAACAAGGTATCCGAGGACGGCAAAAAATACATCGCGCCTAAAGAGCCGGAAGCCTCGATCATCAAATGGGCCTTTAACGAGGTTCTTGCTGCCGGCAAGGAATCTATCCTCAGTATCTGGCAATCGGCCCGGAAAAAGGGCCTACCCTGCGGCAGGAGCAATTTTTGGATGCTCCTCCGTAACCCGACCTATTGCGGCAAGATCTTCGTCGGTAAATTCAAAGAGGAAGAAAGCCAATGGGTCAAAGGGCAACACGAGCCACTGATCCCAGAATACCTGTTCTACCAGGTGCGGGACGTTCTGGATGGCAAAAAGCGTATCTATGCCCCAAAGAAACGAACCCAGGATTACCCGATGCGGGGTTTTCTGATCTGTCCGGATTGTGGCCGGTTACTTACCGGCAGCTCATCACAGGGTCGATCGAAAAAATACTTCTACTACCATTGTAAGCTACCTTGTAAATCCCGGTTCCATACCGATCAGACGCATGACCTATTTGCCAGAGAACTACAAAAATTCATTCCCCGGGCTGGGATGTCCCAGGTCTATACCGAAGTGATCACCCGCCTCTACCATTCCCAAACAAAAGGGCAACAGGAGGGCCTGAAAGCGATCCGACAGGAATTGGAACAAGTCAACGGCCGGTTGGTGAAAGCAAGGAACCGGCTGATCGATGACGAACTGGATGCTGCCGATTATAAGGCCGTCAAAAATGAATGTGAGAGGAAGATCGAGGAATTAGAATCCCGGTTGATGAATACGAATACCGGAGATGGCAATATCGGGGCCTTACTGCAAAAGGCGATCGAAGCCCTCAGCCACCTGGAACAGTTATGGGAAGAGGCGACGGCCGAAAAGAAACGGCTGATCATTGGTTCGATTTATCCCGAAAAACTCGTTTTTGATGGAAAGCGTTTTCAAACCGCCCGGTTGAATGAAGGTGTCCGGCTGATATACACGCTGAATGAGGGTTTGGCCAAAAATGAAAAAGGACAGAGGGAGGATATTTCCGCTCTGTCCAGTTCAGTGACCCCGTCAGGATTATCTCCGGCGCCTGCCGGACGCCTCCGCTGATCCCCTTCGCATTGGCCTTACCCGAAACCCTACGCCCCGACTATCGTCGGGCCTGGGTTTTTACATCCATCCGCTTTGTCGAACGAGTTCGTCCCGCGTCCGGAATGCAAAAACCCCTCGGCATACGCCGAGGGGTTTCGTGACCCCGTCAGGATTCAAACCTGAAACCTACTGATCCGTAGTCAGTTACTCTATTCAGTTGAGCTACGGGGCCCTCATCCCTTCACGGTCAACCCGTTAAGGGGCTGCAAATATAGAACAAAATCCAGAATGGAAAAAATGCACTTCTCAATTCCAGGAAATTTATTCATAAATCTTCATCGCAGTCCTCTCGACCAATCCCTTTGGCAGCAGCCAGGCCATGGCCGCGCCCAGCTTATTGACAAAACCGGTGATGACCTCGGCACGACCGGCCAGCATCCCTTTCACGGCGATACCGGCGACGGCAGCGGGCGTCATGTTGAATTTCTCGGCCGCTTTCATCCCTTTCTCGCCCAATTGCGCCCGGTTCGGGAAGTCGGTGTCCGTCGCCCCCGGGCTGACGCAGGTGACCGATACGGGGCTTCCCTGTAACTCCTGGTGCAATCCCCGGCTAAAGGCCAGGACGAACGACTTGGTAGCCGCATAGAGGCTTAGCTTGGGAACCGCCTGATAGGCGGCCGAGCTGGCGACATTCAGGACATAGGCACGGGACCGTTGCCGCAGGTCGGGGAGGAAGAGCCGCGTCAGGCCCACCAGGGTGGACATGTTCAGCTGCATCATATTCAGATGTTCCTCCAGCGAATATTTTTCAAAGGAGCCGCTCAGCCCATAACCGGCATTATTGACGAGGATACTGACGGAATAGCCCTTGGCCTTGCACCATTCATACACGCTTTGCGGCGCCTCGGCCAGCGACAGGTCCAGGGCCAGCCAGTCGGCCTGGACGGTATAACGGGCAGCGATCTGTCCGGCGACCTGCTGCAGCAATTCTTCGGAACGGGCAACGAGCAATATATTGAAACCCCGGATGGCCAGCTCTTCGGCGATGGCGCGGCCGATACCCTTGCTGGCGCCTGTTATCAATGCATATTCCATATGATCTATAATTAATATGACCGGGAAAACCGGATAATAACGCAATATTAAGAAAAGAGGAGACCCGATGCGGGACGGCGTCTCAACAAAAAGACCGGCTCAAAGAGAGAATTCTTGAGCCGGCCAATAGGCGATATAATGATTTTATCAGTTTTGCACCTTTCCGGCAAAACGATGGTAGAAGGGGGTTTTGCTTTTTTCGTCCTTTGGCATGTACTTACCGGTAATGATCGGCACATACATCACCCGGCGGCGGCTGGCCTCCCCATAGAGCGGAGACTGCTGGGCCCGGTGCCAGATACGGCCATCATGAACGGTCAGATCACCGGCTTTCAGATCGAAGCCGATCTCCCGCCGGTCGGGATTGTTGTCAATAAAGTATTTTTTCCCGAATAAGAGCCTGAGGATGCCCTGCTTGTGCGTGCCCGGCAATACCCGCAACCCGCCATTTTCAAAGGGGGTGTCGTCCATGTGAATGCCGACATTCAACATTGGCATGATCTTTTGTCCGAGGAAGAGGTCCCGGGGACTGTCGGTATGCCAGCCCATCTGGGTAAAGGAACTTTCGGGCAGCCGGACATAATGATTCAGGATGAGGCCGTCCTTTTCGTTCTCCCCGATACGTCCCTCATAGGGATATAAAAGACCGATCAGCGCCTTTATGCGCGGATCCTGCAGGAGTTCGTGCAACGGTTTACTGTAAATGGAAAGAAAACACATGCGCTGGATCATTTTGTTGCCGGCCTCGTCCTTACCGAACTTCAGCGGGATCCCATTGACCTTTTCACGGCCTTCTTCCAGCCATTGTTTTTCGATCTTATTAAGCTCCTGTATGAATGATTGAACAGTGTCCGAATTCAAAAAGTTCCTGAATATGATCACGCCATACTTATCGAAAAAGTTAAATTGTTCTTCCGTTAGCTTATCCTCTAAAACAAAATCGGGGCATTCAAATTTTTTCATAATATGCTAGCTTTAATGTAAGAAAAGGAAGGGTCCTCCCTTTCCGCTTCAGAGCTTTGAAATATTGGGTTAATTGAATTTTAACAAATTGTGAAATCTTCATTAAACATCAAATGTAAGAAAATTAGATTTTCCGCGTTAATTTGCCTGCTTTTTATCGACATACATAAATAAATATAATACAACTTTGCCTTCTGTCACGCTCCGGAAATCAGCATTTATACCCTTTTTGGGGCTTTTTGGGCTTTTATTCCTATCCCCCCGCCTTGCCGCCCAAAAGGACAGCGCGGGGGTCGTACCCATCCAAAAACTGCCTCTCCCGATAAAAAGCCCGGCAAAGATACGGCATGTTCTTGTTCTGCCAATCATCGCCCGTTCCATAGAAACGGGATGGTCTTTCGGGATGGCCACCGCCTCCACCTTTCACCTCAAAAGCCGTGACAGCACTACCCGGACGTCGAATGCACAGGGCCTGGTCCTCTATACTACCCGCCAGCAATTCGTCGCCGCCATCAACGGCTCGATCTATTTCCCCGGCGAAAGATATATCATCAACGAGCAGCTGTCCTATAGCTCCTTTCCCGATGACTTCTGGGGCCTTGGCAAACATACCCAGGACAGCAGCAAGGAATCCTATAAATTTAAGCAGTATTACGTTTACTTGCATCCGCAACGCCTGATCGGCCGCAATCTTTTTTTGGGGGTTGTATACGAATACCAACGCGTTTTTGATGTGGAATATGCGGCGGGGGGATTATTCGATAAACAAAATGTCCTCGGCAGGTATGGGTACCATGTTTCCGGTCTTGGTTTCAGTATCACCTACGATACCCGTAACAACGCGTTTTCCCCGGATCACGGGATGATGCTGCAGTTCTATTTCGATCACTTTACCCGCCCGCTAGGCTCTGATTATCAATATACTAACTATGTTATCGACCTGCGGCGGTTCTTCCGGATCCATCGTAACCAGGTACTGGCCCTCCAGGCCTATGGGACCTTCAATGCCGGTGAGGTCCCCCTGCGAAGCCTTGCCTTCCTGGGAGGAGCCAATAGCATGCGCGGATACTATGCCGGCCGGTTCCGGGGTAAGAATGCGGGGGTCCTCCAGGCGGAATACCGCGTTCCCCTGTTCTGGCGGGTAGGGGCCGTGGGTTTTGGCGGACTGGGGAATGTAGGGCTCCGGCTGTCCGACGTCAATTTCGAGGACCTGAAATGGTCCTATGGAGGTGGTCTTCGTGTCGCCCTGAATAAAAAGGAAAAATTGAACCTACGGCTGGATTATGGATTGGGAGGGTTTAAATCCGCTTCCCAGGGGTTCTACCTGCAATTGGGAGAGGCGTTCTAGGATCATCGGACCTCCGCCGGCCTATCTAGGTCCCTTCCCGCAGGATCGTCTTCCTGGCCAATTGCCAGGCGATCCACGCAAAAACGAATCCCCCCAGTACATCCATCGTATAATGTACATGCTGCACCAGCAACAGAGAGCCTACGATGGCCGTTGCCAGCAGCGCCCATTTCTTGTCCCCCTTTCCCGGCAGACAGAGATATTGCAGAAAAACAGCCGAGGTATGACCCGAGAAGAACAGGTCCTTTGTGACAAACTTATCCCCGTAGAAGAAATTGCTGAAGGGGTCTACCAGCCCGATCAGTCCGACCGGGGCATTCAACGGCACCAGGGTGATCGTCGCAACACGGAAAAGACTCAGGATGATAAAGGCCCACAGATAGGTCAGGAACATCTGAGGATTGTACGCGGCCCGAACGATCGATAAAAGCGTAATGGACCAGATAACGATAAAGAGCGGTACGGAAATGTTATGGGCCGGTAATATCCGTAACAAGGGGTCATTGAGAAGGACACCCTGTCTTTTTTCGATGGTCTGGAAAAAAACGGGGAAAAGACAAAGGATCGTAGCGACGACAAAAAGCCCGATCATTATCTTCAGACGGAACCCCGGTGTGTGCCAGGCTTCCTGCCATTCCTGCCGAAAAGATATTACAGTTGTTTGTGGCATAGATACAAGAGATACAAGCCACAAAAATACAATAAAGTACAATTAACGCAAACTTAATACAATCATGCCGCTGCTCCGCTGCGGCCTTGCTACGCAAGACCTAACCGGGTCCCGTATGTCTGCTTCGCTTCGCTACGCTAACCTCCTACCGTCGGTTAATAATCCCACCGTACAAACGCCTCCATGGCCGCATATTTCGTAAGTCCCAACTGCGCATACAGGTTGGCTGTATTGGCATTGCGGTCTTCCGCCCGCAGCCAGAATTCACGGCTATCGCTACCCTGGAAAGGAACCATATCCTTTTGCGATTGATGGATGAAGATACCAAAACGCTTTTTCATCACCTGGTCGGGGCTCATCGGTATCGCCATTTCGATCTCACTGATGTCCCATTCCTGCCAGGCTCCCTTATACAGCCATACCCAGCAATCCTTCAACCAGGCATCCCCGGCGGCCTTTATCCGGCGCAAGGACTCAAAAACGATATCCAGGCATACCTTATGCGTCCCATGCGGGTCGGCAAGGTCCCCTGCCGCAAAGATCTGATTCGGCTGCACCTTCCGTAACAGTTCGATCGTCAGCTTTATATCCTCTTCCCCCATGGGCTTTTTCTCGATGGTGCCGGTTTCATAAAAGGGGAGGTTCATAAAATGGATGTTCTCGTCCTTTATCCCCACATAACGACAGGTGGCCTTGGCCTCGCAGCGGCGGATAAGCCCCTTGATGCTGCGGATCTCCGGCGTATCGATATCGCTGGGCTTCTTTGTCTTCAGGTATTGCGTGGCCTGCTCCAGGATCTGGGAGGATTTTTTACTATCGATACCCGCGAGCACTTCAAAGCCTACCGCAAAGTCCAGGAACCGCGTGACGAACTCGTCCGTGACGGCGATGTTACCGGAGGTCTGATAGGCGACATGTACGTCATGTCCCTGGTCATGCAGCCGCATAAACGTACCACCCATGGAGATGATGTCGTCATCGGGATGGGGGGAGAAGATAAGGGAGCGTTTGGGATAAGGCGCCGAGCGTTCGGGATGCATTGGGATGTTGGCGCCGGGCTTTCCGCCGGGCCAGCCGGTAATGCTGTCCCGCAGCAGATAGTATACCTGCAGGTTGATCTCATAGGCGTCTCCTTTTTCTACAAGGAGGTCGCTGAGCCCGCTGTCATTATAGTCGCTGTTGGTAAGACTCAGAATGGGCTTGCCCAGCTTCAGCGCCATATTGACCACGGCCTTGCGGATAATCATCGGTGTCCATTCGGTATCCCCGGTGAGCCAGGGGGATTTGAACCGGGTCAGCTCGGAGGCCGCCACCTCATCGGTTACAAAGGTGCAGTCATTGTGCTGCTGGAGAAGGGACGCAGGGATCTGTTCGGTGACATTGCCCTCCACCGCCTTCCGGATGACAGGCGCCTTGATCTGTCCCCAGGCCATGAGGATGATGCGTTTGGCCTTGAGGATCGTGCTGATCCCCATGGTGATCGCCAGCCGCGGTACCTGGGAGATATTCTGGAACTCGTGCGAATTGGCGATCCGGGTGGAATTATCCAAGGGCACCAGGCGGGTCCTGGAGAGGATGCTGGAGCCGGGTTCGTTGAAACCGATATGACCGTTGTTCCCGATGCCCAGGATCTGCAGATCGATGCCCCCTGCCTGTTCGATCAGCTGTTCGTATTCGATGCAATGCTGTTTGATATTTTCTTTTTTCCATTGGCCATTGGGAATATGGCATTGTTTGGGATCGATGTCCACCTTGCTGAACAGTTGCTCCTTCATAAAGCGGTTGTAACTCTGCAGGGCATCGTTATCGATGGGATAATATTCATCCAGGTTGAAGGTGACGACGTTGCGGAAGCTCAGCTTTTCTTCGCGATGAAGCCGGACCAGCTCGGCATACAGGGATTTCGGGGAAGAGCCGGTAGCCAGGCCCAGGACCGCTTTTTCTCCACGGGCCTCTTTCTCCCGGATCAGTTTTGCGATCTCTTTTCCAATAAAACGGGAACCTTCCTCTAAAGAGCTAAAAATTTTTACGGGGATCTTTTCGAAAGAGTCTACCATGCTCATAAATCAGAATATTTTGATGTATTTGTAATGCCGCGGCGAATTTAAACCCTATTTCGCTATTATTGATCCTACGAGTGTTGCTAAAAATAAAAATGTAACGATAGCAGGAGGAAAATCATCATAAGAAAAAAAATAATTGCAGCGTGCCGGCCAACAATGCCTTCAGCGACTTGATGGCCTGGTAGAGGAGATTGCGGGCCACCTGGTAGTTGATGTTCATGATCTCGCTGACCTCCTCATAGCTGAGGTTCTGATAGTATTTTAAATAAATGATCTCTTTTTGTCTGTTGGACAGACGCCCCAGGGCGTTGAGCACCAATTGTTTTTTTTCGGCGTTGTCCTGCTCGGTGATGAGGAAGGTCTCATGGCTCCATTCAAAGGCCACATCCCCATTATCCGTCAGGGGTAGGGTCTTGCCTCTTTGCCGGAACATCTTCAATAGCTTGTATTTGAGGGATTTAAGCAGGTATGCCTTTACGGAGAGCACCGGCGTCTCAGATTTGGCCTGCCAGAGCTCGATAAACAGCTCCTGGATACCGTCTTCCAGCAATTCAGTATCGGTGGTGAATTTGCTGCCAAATCGGAACAGGGTCTCATAATGCTCCCGGAAGAGTGCCGAAAAAGCATCTCTATCTCCTTTGCGGAAGGAATCCCAAAGCAGTATGTCCTGGTTGGCAGTAGTCAAATCATCGTCATTGAAACTTTGTTGAAAGTAGGAAAATTCGCCTTTCCAACCTCGTAAAAAAGATTTTTGCCCCGATATCTGAAAAAAAACAGAAAAAATGCTAAAAAAGAGTTTTACAAAATTACCTTTATATATACTTACATTAATAAGAGAATACGCTATTGCCCCTTAGATCAGATATGCCAGCTAACTACACAGAGCCCGAAGATCTCCTGTCCGACGAGTCGTTCCTTTCCTGGTATTTCAAGACCGGCAAACCGGGGGAAGACACCTGGGAGAGCTGGATGTCAGGGCATCCCGATCGGGAACAGCTGGTACAACAGGCCATCACCCTGTTACAGGCTACCCGGCAACCGGAGAAACCAATTCCGGCCCATCAGCTGGCTGCTGCCGAATCAGCCCTTTTTAAAAAGATAGATGCCTTGCCCGTCGTGCCTTTATACAGGGATCGCCGGATGATGGTGGCCGCCGCCGTTTTTGCGATCCTGGTCGTCGGTCTCATCCTGGTGAAATTCCCATCTTCCCGGCCGGAACGAAAAACCGCCTACGGACAGATCAGCCATGAGAAATTACCCGATGGAACGGTGGTGATGATGAACGCAAACAGCCATCTCAGCTATACCCCGGACTGGAAAGACGGAAAAGACAGGGAAGTATGGATGGACGGAGAAGCTTTTTTCTGCGTACAGAAAACGCCCTCGAAGAGTCGTTTTATCGTTCATACGGTTCACTTCGATATCATCGTGACGGGCACCCAGTTCAATGTGGTCAACCGGCATGGCATCGAAAACGTATTGCTCGAAGAAGGCAGCGTGACGCTTCGCACCCCGGACGGGAAAGAAGTCAATATGAAGCCCGGGGATTTTGTGGCCTTCCGGGACGCGCGGCTGGAAAAGAAACCCGTGCAACACGATAGCCTGGTAGCCTGGAAAGAACAAAAGCTGGTCTTCGACAAGACGCCGCTCCGGCAGCTGGTACAGATCATCAATGACCAATACGGGGTCAATATGCGGCTGGCCGACGAATCCATCGGGGACAGCACCATCTCGGCCATCCTGCCTGACAATAACCTGGATGTATTTATAAAAGCATTGGAAGGCACTTCGGAATTCGATGTGACAAAAGAAGGAGATCACATGACCATCAGGGCTCATTCCCGGTAGAGCCGGGTATATTGATTCAAGATCAACGCTGCAGAATGAGAAAATCAAGCCCTTATTGCCTATTGCCTGGCTTTTTCCTCGGCCTTGTACTGCTCTGTACGCGTATGCCGCAGGCCTTTCCACAGTCGATGCCGCCCGCCCCCGACACGCATTCCCACCAACCGCTCATCGATGTGCTCGTAGGACTGAATAAGACCCGGGGCGTCTATTTCCTGTTCTCCCAGCAATCCCTGGCAAAATGGCCCGTCAACCCCCCGATCCTGTCGCCCAATGCTTCCGTAGAAAAGATCCTCACACAGGTATTGAAGAATACGGGTCTGCAATTCAAAAAAGTTGACGACCGGACCTTTGTCATCCTGGATAAGAAAGGTCCCGGACGGAACGATCCCTTGGATACGACGGCCACCATCCAGCCATTGAACGAGCCTTCCGACGGCGAGCAGGCGGAGAACAGTTCCGGCATGATCACGGGCAGGGTGATCGCAGGGGATGGAAAGGCCCTGCAGGGCGTCAGCGTCACGATCCAACACTCCCATAAAGGCACTACCACCGATCTGACCGGTCTGTTCGGGATCGCCGCGGCAAAGGAAGACACGCTGATCTTTTCCTTTGTCGGTTATAAGATAAAAAAGCTCCCGGCCGGCAGGGCCTTTCATGAAGACGTGCTCCTGGACCCCTCCGACGAACCGCTGACGGAGGTGCTGGTGACGGCGCTGGGGATCCGGAAACAGGAACGCTCCCTGGGATTTTCCACCACCGACCTGGATGGCTCCCTTTTTACACAATCCCGGGACGTCAACCTGGGCAACGCCCTTGTGGGACAGGCGGCCGGTGTAAGCGTGGCGGTCAATGCCACGGGCCCCTATGGCAGCAGCCGGGTGCTGATCCGGGGTAATGCCTCCCTCAGCGGCAACAACCAGCCGCTCTATGTCGTCGATGGCATCCCCTATGACAATACCACCCTGTCCTATGCCAGCCAATACGGCGGAACGGACCTGGGCGACGGGCTCTCCAATATCAGCCCCGACAATATCGAATCCGTGCTGATCCTGAAAGGGGTGGCCGCCTCCGCGCTCTATGGCTACCGGGGCGGCAACGGCGCGATCCTCATCCGGACCAAATCCGGCTCCCGCACCCATGGTATCGGCGTGCAGGTGAATAACAACCTTACCTTCAATCCGGTGATCGACGAAAGGGATTATCAATATGCCTACGGCCAGGGCGTATCGGGTATAAAGCCCATGAGCGCACAGGTAGCATTGGCCGCACCTTATTACAGCTGGGGGGCAAAGCTCGATGGCTCCCCCGCCGTCAATTATCTCGGTAATGGCTATGCGTACAAACCGGCAAAAGATAATTTCAGGAACTTCTTCCGGACCGGCGTCACCAACCAGAGCTCCGTCGCCCTCACCGGCGCCAATGCCAAAGGGAATTTCCGGCTGGGTCTCTCCAATCTTGCGCTGGGCACGATCGTCCCCAACTCGAATATGCGACAACAGGGATTTAATTTTAACTCCACCTACTATGTGACCAGCCGGCTGCAGATGGAGCTGACGGCGGATTATGTATTCGAGCATGTAAACAAGAGGGCCTCTATCTCGGACGACCCGGGCAACGTGATCGCCCCCCCTCTCTATCTCGCCAACTCCTTCGACATCCGCTGGATGAAGGATCATACGGTCCATCCGGACGGAACGGAATGGCTACCCGGCAACACCGACCCTTATTTCGAGAACCCGTATTATATCGCCAACGAGTATATCAATACCTCGGACCGCAACCGGCTTACGGGCGGGCTCACCCTAAAATACAACCTCCTCGACTGGCTCTATCTACAGGGACAGGTGACGAGGGACGGGTATATCTTCGATGTGACCAATATCGTTCCGTCGGGAGTGGAATATACCCGCAGCGACGGGATCCATGGCGGCAATATGACCCAGTACGAAGTGAATTTTCATGAGCTGAACGGGAACTTCATGGTCGGCGTACACAAAAAAGCGGGGACGGACTTTAGCTTCGACGCCAATCTCGGCGGCAACCGCCAGGATAATACCACGGCCATCGCCGGTATCGGATCGGTCCCCAACTCTCCCAACCGCGCGGCGGGTCCTTTTCTTGTCGCCGGGAATTACAACGCCAATAACATCAGTATCGTCAATAAGCCCTATAGTACGTATAACCGGCGTTATCGGGTCAACTCCCTGTACGGCAGCGCCGATATCGGTTACAGGAATTATCTCTTCCTGAACGTCACCGCCCGCAACGATTGGTTCTCCACCCTCAACATCAACACGGATCATTATCTCTATCCTTCGGTATCGGGCAGCTTTGTCTTTACAGAGGCCCTGCGGCTGCCGGCCTGGATCAGCCTGGGTAAGCTGCGTGCCTCCTATGCGGCTTCCTCCAACGGCACGGAGCCATACCAGAACATCCTCAACTATGGCATACAGGGCTATTCCGTCAGCGGCCAGCCCCTTGGATTTATCGCCACCAGCGACCTGCTCCCGCTGATCCCGAACGCCTCGCTGCGTCCCGTTGAGATCGCCGAAAAAGAGGCAGGCCTCCTCATGCAGTTCTTTCATAACCGGCTGGGGTTCGACGTCACGTATTATGACAAGCTGACGACCGATGATATCGTAAAGACGACGGTCAGCGCCACCTCCGGCTACAAACAATATGTCGAGAATGTAGGAAAGATCCGGAACCGGGGATTCGAATGGCTATTGACCGGCACTCCCTTGAAGCTCCGTCATTTCTCCTGGAGCGGGTCGTTCAATTTTGCGATCAACAACAACAAGGTCCTTTACATCGGCAGCTCTCCTGCCATCGTCATCAATGGCGCCTACCCGCGCTGGGGCAGCGAGGTAAGCATCAGCAATATCGTCGGAGCTCCCTATGGCCAGATCATGGGATATGGCTACCGGCGGGATGCAAAGGGGCAGATCATCTATAGCAATGGAGTGAACAACCCCACACCCGCCGGGGAACCGGAACCGACGGGGCTGGTGCCGCTTGGGTCTACGATATACAAACAGACCGGCGGCCTTAGCAATACGCTCCGTTATAAGGACTTTTCACTTTCCGTCCTCGTCGACTTCAAATATGGTGCAAAGATCTATTCGGGCACCAATCTTTTACTCTACTATTATGGGTTACAACGGACGACGCTGCAGGGTAGGGAAGGGGGGTATATCGGGAAGGGGGTGCTGGAAGACGGACATCCAAATACCCTTGCCGTGCCGGCCCAGCGTTACTTCCAGGACATATCCGCGGGTGGGACGGATCATATAGCGGAAGAGTTCGTATACGATGCCAGTTTTATAAAGCTACGATCGGCAAGCCTGGGCTATACCTTCCCGGCTTCCGTTTTCAAGGGCAAATATATAAAGGGGATCAGCGTGTCACTGGTCGGGCGCAACCTGGCCATACTGATGAAACACGTTCCCAATATCGATCCGGAGTCCAGCATCAACAGCACCAATGGACAGGGGCTGGAACTGGCCGGGTATCCCAGCGTCAGAAGCTGGGGATTTAATATGAACCTAAAATTCTAACATGCCGAAAAAGATCTCCATAGGGTGTTTGTTGCTGGCTGTCCTGCTGGTGGGCAGCGGCTGCAAAAAAGACTTTGTGTCGATCAATACCGATCCGGACCAGATCACCGCGGCACAGATCAATTTCAACTATCTTTTTACAAACGCCCAGTTACAGACCTCCGGCAACACCGATGGCAATGGGTATGAGGACTGGAGGAACAACCTGATCTATTCCGGCTGTATGATCCAGCATCTGTCCTCTACGCTTTCCTACTGGGACGGCGACAAGTATCTGTACGACGGTAACTATAACTCCGCCTATTGGGACCAGAACTACCCGAACAGCATTGCCAATATCGTAGAGGTCATGCAGCATGTCGGTAAGGATACGACACAGACGAATTTCTACCAGATCTGCCGCATCTTCAAGGCATTTATGTTCCAGCGTCTGACGGATATGTATGGCGATTGTCCCTATTTCCAGGCTGGGCTGGGATATATTTCCGGGATCACCTCCCCTCCTTATGACCGCCAGCAGGATATCTATATGGACCTGCTAAAAGAGTTACAGGATGCCGCCGGCCGGCTCGATCCCGCGCAGAAGAATACCATCGGCGCCGCGGACCTGCTTTATGGAGGCGATGCCGTCGCCTGGAAAAAATTCGCCTGGTCCGAGATGGTGCGGGTGGCGATGCGATTGAGCAAGGTGGACCCTGCTACCGCACAGCAATGGGTGCAGACCGCCGTACAGGGCGGCGTCATGGGGGGCAATGCCGATAATGCCGTGGTGCAGCACCAGAATGTCACCGGTACCTCCGTCACAAACGGCAGTGGACTGATCCTGCTGGGCAACGATCCAAACGGATACCGGCTCAACAAGACCCTGGTGGACTTCCTGCGTGGTTCGGGCGATCCCCGTCTTTCCTACCTGGGAACCGTATGCGCCGATCCCACGAAACCGGCGGATAAGGGGGACACTTCCTATGCCCGGCAACTGGGACAGCCCGGCGGCTATGATCCGCCAAACAACGGCAGCCCCTATGACCTGGTCAACGCTCCCAACTGGCCGGGAGACCAGAATAAATATTCGATCGTCAACCGCTATACCTTCGCCCGGCTGGACGCTCCCAGCTTCTTCGTGACCTATGCGGAGACGGAACTGCTGCTGGCGGAGGCCGCCCAGCGGGGCTGGATCGGAGGCGACCCCGCAACATATTATACGGCCGGCGTACAGGGCGCCATGCAACAGCTTGCCGCCCAGGCCGGCGCCGGTCCTTCGGGTAATGCCATTCATGCCTGGCTGACGGCTCACCCCTATGATCCGGCCCATGGACCGGAACAGATCAACGATCAGTATTGGATAGCCGGGTTCATGGACGAGAACGAATGTTTTGCCAACTGGCGAAGAAGCGGCTATCCCATGCTCACCCCGGTAAGCTATCCGGGGAATGTCACCGGCGGCACTATCCCCCGCCGTTTCACCTATCCCCAATCGGAGGCTTCCTCCAATACGGCCAATTACAATGCTGCCGTCGGACGGCTGGCAGGGGGAGACAAAATGACGAGCCGGGTCTGGTGGGACCGATAGATGCGTTGCGACTTGGGACCCCCTAAAAAAAATTTAGCAAAAACACATTACAGTCTTTCGTTTTCCGGCACTCTCTTATTCAGGAGAAGATTTGTATGTCGAAAAATTATGCCGGAGTAGAAGATCTTTTGTCGGATGAGTCCTTCCTTTCATGGTATTTTAAGACGGATATCCCCGCCATTCATAAATGGGAACAGTGGATCTCCGGCAACCCCGGTAGTCGTGACCGCGTAGACCAGGCGGTGGAGTTCCTGCAATCGCTTCGCCTGTCAGAGCCGCAATCTACACCCGAACAGATCACCCGCGCCGAACGCCTGCTCCTGGAGAAGATCCGCGATGCCGAAAGAAGAATGCCGGTTGCACCCGTCCGTAGATTTTCCACCCGGCGTAGGTGGCTGGTAGCCGCCTCCGTTATATTGCTGGCAGCCGGTTTGTACGGCGGTTACCGGGTGATCACTGCCCAATCCGAACTTCATACGGCGTATGGAGAAGTAAAGGAGAACAGGCTTCCCGACGGGACCGAAGTATCGGTCAATGCAGATACCCGCATCGTATACTCCTCCGGGTGGAAGGATGGAAAGGACAGGGAAGTATGGCTTACCGGGGAAGCTTTTTTCCATGTCCGGAAAACGCCCCTGAAGAGCCGGTTTATCGTCCATACCAATCATTTCGATATCATCGTCACGGGGACCCAGTTCAATGTGGTCAGCCGGCAGGACGAGACCAATGTCATGTTAAAGGAAGGAAGCGTGATCCTGCATACCACCGAAGGAAAGGAATTCCGGATGAAGCCGGGCGATTTCGTGGAATACAATCGCGCCGAGCTGGAAAAAAGGCCCGTCCGCACGGACAGCGTAGTGGCCTGGAAAGATCATAAGCTCATATTCGACAACACTTCCTTACAGGAAGTGGCATGGATCATCCACGAGCACTATGGGGTCACCGTAGAGTTCGCCGGTGACAACGTCGCCAGCAAGACCGTCAGCGGCATTCTCGCCAATGACAACCTGGATGGACTGCTAAAGGTACTGGATGCGACCTCGGATTTCAGGATCACCCGCGAAGGGGACAAGGTGATCATCAGATAACCATCGATAGCCATTTATTTTATTAAACAAACGCTGCAAAAAAATGAGAAGATTAAACTCTGCCCGTCGTATGCTCAGTTGTTTACTGGGCCTACAACTATTTTGTTTCGTTGTTGCCCATTCACAGAACACCTATGTGTACTCCGGCAACCACGTCAAGGTAGTTCAACCAAAAAGCCAGGAGAACAGGGATACGCCTGATGAAACGATTCAGAAGCAGACCCTGTACAATGTGCTGAAAGAATTAAACAAGACAAAGGGGGTCTATTTCCTTTTTGCCGAACAATCGCTGGGCAAAAAGCTGGTCAATACCCCCGACAACGATGGAACCAGCGTAGAAATGACGTTGGAAAAGATCCTGAAAAATACGGGATTGAAATTTAAGAAGATCGATGATAAGACCTTTGTGATCTTATCGGATAAGAACGACTCCATTAATACGCTGACCGCTCCGGGCGCTCTTCTTTCCGGCGACGAAACGGCAGATGCAAAAAAGGAGACGGCAGATCCCGTCGCGGGGAAGGTTACCTCCAGCGATGGAAAACCGATCTCCGGCGTTAGCGTCACGGTCAAAGGAACAAAAAAGGGCGCCAGCACGAATACCGGCGGCGTCTTTGCGATCGAAGCAAACAAGGGTGATGTACTCGTGTTCTCTTCCATCGGCTACCAGTCAAAAGAGGTGACGGTCGGAGACGAGACCACGATGTCTGTCCAATTGCTGGCGACCAACCAGCAACTGACGGAAGTCGTAGTGACGGCGCTGGGGATCAAGAAAGAAAGAAAATCCCTGGGATATTCCGTAACGGAAATAAAAGGCGAAGAGCTGACAAAGGCACGGGAGGTGAATGTGCTGAATTCCCTGGAGGGTAAGGTCGCCGGCCTGAATGTCAATGCCATCGCAGGCGGTCCCGGCGCCTCTTCTAATGTCATCATCCGCGGCGTCTCCAGTCTCGGCCAGACCAACCAGCCATTGTATGTTATCAATGGCGTCCCCATCGAGAACACGCCCAGCGGTACGGCAAATAACAACACCGGCGATATGGGTACGCAATATGACAATGCCCCCGACCTGGGTGATGCCATGGGAAATATCAACCCGGACGATATCGAGACCATCTCCGTCCTGAAAGGGGCGGCCGCTTCGGCCTTATATGGCTATCGCGCAAAAGGCGGTGTCATCCTGATCACGACAAAGAGCGCAAAGAGCAATAACATCGATGTCAATTCCAATGCCGTGGCAGAGAAGATACTTGATCCCACCCACTGGCAGTATGTATATGGACAGGGCGCCAACAATATCAAATCGGCGGATGCGCTGACGGCCTTCCAGTCCGGCCAGTCCAGCTACGGCGCCAGGCTCGATGGTTCCCAGGTGGTCCAGTTCGATGGCGTGGCGCGACCGTATGTAGCCCAGAAAAAGAATATGGATAATTTTTATCGTACGGGCTCGACGTTTACAAATACGGTGGCCTTTAACAAGACCTTTGACGGGGGAACGGTCCGGTTCTCCGCCAACGACGTCACCAATAAATCTGTCGTTCCCAACTCCGGTTTGAACAGACAGTCCTTTAACCTCTCGACCAGCTACAATTTTACAAAACACCTGGCGATCGACGTCCGGATGAACTATATCCTCGAACAGGCCAAGAACAGGCCTTTCCTTTCGGATGGTCCGGGTAATGCCAACTATAATGTGACGCTTCTGCCGACCAGTGTCGATGTGAATGTGCTAAAGAAGGCTACCAACCCCGATGGCACCGAGTATGCCTACAGCAACAATGCCTATGCGACAAATCCGTGGTTTGCGGCTGAGAAGTTTATCAACAATACAAGCCGTGACCGGCTGATCTCTTCCGCCAACCTGCGGTATACCTTTGACAACGGTCTTTTTCTGCAGGGACGTGTCGGACGCGATTCCTACAATGATACCTATACGGGCGTCGTCCCCAATGGAACGGCCTATCGCAGCTATGGCTCGATCTCCATCCAGCAGACCAGCTTCGCCGATCTCAACATAGACGGTCTGGTGGGAAAGACCTTCAATATCAACCATGACTTTGCCATCACTCCGAATGTCGGGGCCAGCTACCGCCGGACGACCTCCAATATGTATACGAACAACGGCGACCATTTCTCCGTCCCCTTTGTATACAATATCCTGAATGCCTCGCAGAATAAAACGGTCAGCTATTTCCCCAGCGACCAGGAAGTACAGTCCGTATACGAGACCGCTGAATTTGCCTATAAGGGCTTTCTTTATCTGAACGGCTCGTTACGGAATGACTGGTTCTCGACCCTCGCCACACCGGGTAAGAACAATAAGCTGGATGTGTTGTATCCCAGCGTAAGCGGTTCCTATGTCTTCTCCGAGCACATGCGGAACAACTGGCTGGACTTTGGCAAGCTGAGAGCAGGCTATGCCGTCGTCGGTCAGGCTACCACTCCTTATCAGACACAGCTAAGCTATACCTTTAATTCGGCGACCTTAGGCGGTCTGCCGCTGGGTTCCATCTCCAATACAAGCGTACCGAACAGCTCCCTCCTGGCCTCCAGGGCAAAGGAGTTTGAAGTAGGGACGGAGATGAAGTTCCTAAAGAGCCGGCTGAGCCTCGATCTGACCTATTATGATAAAAAGTCCTCCAACGAGATCCTCCCGGCCCCCGCGTCCATCACTTCGGGCTATGTAGGCGCCGTTCTCAATATCGGCGAATTACAGAACAGGGGATTTGAGGTGTTGATCTCGGGTGCGATCGTCAGGTCGAAGGACTTTGGCTGGATCAGCACGGTCAACGGATCCCTCAATAATAACAAGGTTATTTCGCTGGCCGCCGGCGCCTCCTCGCTGGCCGTCGGAACTTCCCGCACCGGTAACGGGTTTACCCAGGATGTCGTCGGAATGGCTGCCGACCAGGTAATGGCCTTCGATTACAAACGCGATGCAACGGGCAAGACGATCGTCGTCGACCCGGCTACGAATATCCCGGTACAGGGTGATCTCAAGGCCTTCGGTTCGGCCTATGCAAAATGGATGGGCGGATGGACAAATGAATTCTCCTATAAGAGACTGAGCTTCTCCTTCCTGATCGATGGTAAATTCGGTGGGAAGGTATTCTCCGCCACCGATTTCTACGGCTACCTGTTCGGGTTACATAAGGCTACACTCGTAAACCGCGAAAGCAATTTCGGACCTGCTTCGAACCCGATCAATGCCGCCACTTACTACAGCACGCTGGCCGGCAACGTGTCCCGGCTCTTTGTACAGGATGCCAGCTTTATAAAGCTGCGCCAGGTGAGCATCAGCTATACGCTTCCGGCAAAAATGTTCAACAACGTGATCCAGGGGGCTACGATCAGCCTGGTAGGCCGTAATCTCTTCTACCTGATGAAGAGGACGGACAACATCGATCCCGAGGCTGCCTTTACGGCAAATGCGCAGGGCCTGGAATTGGGTGGCGTTCCGCCTTCAAGAACGTACGGTTTAAACCTGAATTTTAAATTCTAATGCTATTTACCATGAATAATTCATTAATTAAATTTACAGGGCTTCTTTTGGTGGTGGGGCTTCTAGGTACGGGATGTACAAAAAATTTCAACAAGATCAATACCAACCCGTCCTCTTACAACCAGACAAATTTTGACCCCAATTTTATGCTGACGTCCGCCGAGCTCGGCTATACCGGCAGCACGGACTTCGCCTATGATACCTGGAGAGCGAACCTGATCTATTGTTCCACGATGATGCAGGGACTCTCCACCGTCATCAGCTATTGGGCCGGTGATAAATACCAGCTGAATGCGGGTTATACCGCGGCTTACTGGGGTTTTAGCGCCGATGCGGCCTACCCGGAACAGATAAAGCCCATCGTCGATGTCGTCCAGTCCACCGCCGGCAAGGCGCAATATAAGAACCTGCACCAGATCGCAAGGATCCTCCGGGCGATGATGCTGCAGCGTATCTCGGACCTGTATGGGGACGTGCCTTACTTCAATGCTGGCATGGGCTATTACAACGGGGATTTCTTTCCAAAATATGATTCCCAGGATTCCATCTATACCGATCTGCTAAACGAGGTCAGCGAGGCAACCAACGCATTGGACCCGTCCGCCGACGTGCCTACGGGCGATGTGATCTATAAAGGAAATATCGCAAGCTGGCAGAAGTTCGGCAACACGCTGTTGCTGCGTATCGCGATGCGGCTTGTCAAGGTCGATCCGGCCACGGCAAAGACCTGGGTGACAAAAGTGGTAGGAAAGACGATGACCAGCAATGCGGACAATGCCTTTATCATGGGCGATGCCACCGGGGGCAGGGCTACACAGAACCGGAACTCCCAGATCCTGTTGGGCGATGGCGGACAGGAGAACTTTTATACCCGCTGGTCGAAGACCTTTATCGACATGCTCAAATCGAATAACGATCCCCGTCTTGGAAAAGTAGCGGTGACGAACCTGTATATCAACGATCAGACAAAGGTGCAGAACACCGCCTACAATGCCAATCCGGCCGTACAGAAGGGAATGCCAAATGGCCATGACCTCAGCGGGATCCCCGGCCAGACGATCGGGACCGACCCCAGCTTTACAGCCTTTACCGATTATTCCTCTCCCAACCCCTATATGATAAAAAGGGACGGACCGACCTTCGTGCTGACCTATGCCGAATCCGAATTGTTATGGGCGGATGCCGCTGTCCGTTTTGGAGTGGGCGGTGATCCTGCACAGCATTATCACGACGGGGTAAAGGCGGCCATCACCTATCTGAGCCAGTATGACGCGGCGGAGACGATCAGCGATGTGACGGCAGAGGCCTTTGTAACGGCCAACCCCTACAACCCGGCCAATGGCTTACAGATGATCAACACGCAATACTGGCTCCATGTAAATACCATGATGGATTTCTATGAGTCCTGGTGTAACTGGAGAAGAAGTGGGTTCCCGGTATTGACGCCGGTGAATTATCCGAATAATGCAACCAATGGGACGATCCCAAGGCGTTTCCCATATCCGCTGGACGAGGCGAACACAAACCCCGTCAATTACAAGGCGGCACATGATGCCGTTCCGGGCGGAGACGTAATGACCTCCCATGTATGGTGGGATAAATAAGAAAGACCATTCAAAATAAAAAAAGGACGGGGTAACCTGTCCTTTTTTTATTTTAGCTTACCCGGAAAAGGACGGCATGCTCGCCGACCGGCCGATGCTGTAACGACGGAGGAATAACGATCACCATCTTCCTGCCCTCCTGTCTCCATTTGAGATCTCCTTTGACCCCTTTGACGCCCAAAAGAACGACCCGGCTCTTCTTCGCCGGCACATACCTGTCGATGGTCACCTCGGCCGGGAGAACGACATCCTTTCCATCCCCCAGGTAAAAAGCATATTGTGTCGCGCCATCCTTCGATTGCGTGAGATAGATGTTGCCGGAAGACCAGGGACGCAGCGGACGGCTGTTGTAGATCCCTTCTCCATTGACTTTCAGCCAGGCGCCCATTTCTTTTAACCGCACATAGGCGGTGTCATCCCAGTCGCCCTCGGGGGAGGGACCTACATTCAGCAGGAAGTTGCCGCCGCGCGAGACGATCTTTACAAGCAGCTGGACGAGCTGCGTAGTGGACTTATAGTGATCATGGGGAACATAGCTCCAGGAATTGCCCATGGTAAGACAGGTCTCCCAGGGATCTTCCATAGGATGCTGCGGAACGGTTTGTTCAGGGGTGGTATAATTTTCATATTCACCGGGCACGCTGCGGTCGACGACGATCAGACCCGGCTGATGGCTGCGGGCCATGGAGGCGATCCGGGGCATATCGATATCCTGGTCATAGGGAATGCTCTTCTGCCAGTCGATGGAAGGATTGACGGTCGATAACGGTCGTACCCAACCGCCATCCAGCCAGAGCAGGTCCATCCTGCCATACCCGGTCATCAGCTCTTCGATCTGGTTGTAGGTATAGTCCTTAAAGGCTTTCCAGCGGTCGGGATATTTTGCCGGATCGTAGTTCACGTTCCGGTCTTTTGGCGGAAAATAAGGCCACCAGTAGTTCTCGCTGTGCCAGTCGGGTTTGGAGAAATAGGCGCCGATCATAAAGTCCTGCCGGCGGAACGCATCGAAGACCTCTTTTGCGATATTGCTCCGGGGATTGCTGGCGAACGGCGATAGGGATGAGGTGACCTTATAATCGGTCTGTTTTGTATCGAACATACAAAAGCCGTCGTGGTGCTTGGTGGTAAAGACCACATATTTCATACCGGCCTCCTTTGCCGCCGCGGCCCATTTTGCGGGGTCGAAGCGGGTGGGGTTGAACGTTGTCTGCAAGTGCTCGTATGCCTTTACATAGTCGTGGTAATCGGCGGAGTATGGCCCCCTCCGGACCGTCCATCCTTCGTCCTTGGGACAGATGCTCCAGCTTTCCACGATGCCCCATTGGCTATAGGTGCCCCAGTGCATCAGCAGCCCGAACTTACTGTCCTGCCATTTGTCGATCTTTGCCTGTACCAGCGTATCGGCCGGCGGCATATAGGCCTGGTAGTAGTTGGCCCCCCAGAGGCTATACCGTTGGTATTGCATCTGGAGACGTCGTTCGAAGTCGGACCAGTTCCGGCTTTCCTTCGGGCTCCACAGGACCTCGGACAACGCGCTGAGCCGGGGGAAGAGCATGTATTCGACCTTACGGGGGTTGGTCATATATTCCGTCCATACATTCGCCTGCGCGCCCCGGATATGCCGGGCCTGTTCCTGGGTGAGACCCGGCGGTACGGGTTCATACTGATATACTTTTTTTACCGGGAGATAGCCTCCGATGGTCAGCGAATCATCGTTCTGCAGCTGCGAATGATCGAAGTAGACATAATCGCCCGGGGTCATGATGACGTCATGGTTCTGCCGGGCCGCTTCGATACCGCCTTTCTCTCCCCTCCAGCTCATCACGGTGGCATTGGGGGCAAGTCCGCCTTCGAGGATCTCGTCCCAGCCGATGATCTGCCGGCCCTTGGAGTTGATATATTTTTCGATCCGTTGTACAAAATAGCTTTGTAGTCCCGCCTCGTTCTTCAGACCCAGGTCTTTGATCCTTTTCTGACATTTGGGGCAGACCTTCCAGCTGTCTTTCGGGCATTCGTCACCGCCGATATGGATATAGTGCGAAGGGAATAGTTCCATCACCTCGTCCAATACGTCTTCCAGGAACTGAAAAACGCTATCATTACCCCCGCAATACACGTCCTTAAAAACCCCCCATGACTGTTTTACCTCGTAAGGACCGCCCGTACAGCCCAGCCAGGGATAGGCGGCCAGCGCGGCAGAGGCATGGCCGGGCAGCTCGATCTCGGGGATGACCGTGATATAGCGGTCGGCGGCATATCTCACCACCTCTCTGATCTGGTCCTGTGTATAGAAGCCGCAGTGCGGAGTGCTGTCGTTGCCGGTGCCGGGATTGTGGCCGATGATCGTTCCGCTCCGGCAGGAGCCCACCTCCGTCAGACGCGGATATTTTTTTATCTCGATCCGCCAGCCCTGGTCTTCGGTGAGGTGCCAGTGAAATTCGTTCATCTTATGGAGCGCGATAAAGTCGATATATTGTTTTATAAAATCCACGGAGAAGAAATGCCTGCCTACATCGAGATGCAGACCGCGGTAGGCAAACCGGGGATGGTCATCGATCCTGACACAGGGGATGGCCAGCCCGCCGCCGGAGGGGATGCGGACGACGGGTCCGGAAGCCGTAAGCGCCAGCGGACCAAGCGGAAGTAATTGGATCAGGGTCTGGATGCCATAGAAGGTGCCGGGATGCGTATCACCGGTGATGGTGACGGCATCGGGGGTGACCTGAAGGGTGTAACGGCCTTCGGTGGGGCCGGGCCCGGTAGTCAGGCGGATATAATTATTCGCAGGGAACTGGCCGGAATGGATCATTTTAAGACGATGGCCATAGATCTTTTCCAGGTAATCATCAAAGAACTTCGCCGATGGGTCATCGGAAGTGTCTGTGAAAAGAACGGTGTTGGCGTCGATGGAGAAACTCCCTTGTTGCCATTGCGTGCTTACCGGCTGGGGGATGATGGCGGGATGTTGTGCCTGGGACAGGAGACCGGCGAACAGGAGGGCCAGTACGAGGACAAAGTGTTTGCTCATAGGACGAATATAAGGCAATCTTTTTTTAGCACCCGGCAGCGTGATCCGCAAGGACAGACATTTATTGCAGCACCGGCAGCGTGATCTTAGAAAGGTGGCCGCCGTCATGATAGATCCGGATATTGGCCTTTTGGAAATCCGCCTCCGTACAGGTGGGGATATTGACAAAGGTCTGGGGATTCCGGTCCACCAGGGGGAACCAGCTGCTTTGTATCTGCACCATGAGGCGATGTCCTTTTTTAAAGGTATGGGCGATCTCGTTGAGATCGAAGGCCACCTCCGTCACCCGTCCGGGTATGAGCGGCTCGGGTTCTTCAAAGCTGTTACGGAATTTGCAACGAAAGACCTCGGCCCTTACCAGGCGTTGATAACCGGCGGTCTCCTTTGTCACCGTGATCCCTTCTTCATTACCCGGCAGCACATCGATCAGCTTGACCACCAGGTCCGCATCCGTGCCCGAGGAGGACATGAAGATATCGGCTTTTAGCCGGCCGGTGACGGTAAGGTCTTCGGTCAGGAAATCGGACGCATAGACGAGCACATCCGCCCGTTTGGCGGCAAACCGCTGATCGGTGATGATATATTGATTGTCCCGTCCCGCATGGCTGCCGTCGATATAGGGCACGGGGTTAGCCGGATCGCTGACATATTCGTCATAGAAGCCTTCCTTGAGACTGTCTTTGGGGTGACGGGTCAACGCCGTTTTTCCCTCCGTGGACAATTTCCCGTTTGGTTTCAGGAAAAATTCCAACGGTCTGGCTTCTGCCGGCGGCCAGGTGGAATAGGTCTTCCATTGGTTGGTGCCGGTCTCGAAGACGGTTGCCTCGGGCAGCGAAAGCGTGTCCTTATCCTTCAGATAGAAGTTAAAGAATCTTGTTTCGATATCGTGGTAATGGTCGTTCACATTCTGTCCGAAGTCCAGCGGACCAAACTTATTCCAGGTGGCGCCGCCCCATGCTCCGTGCGTCCAGGGACCCATAAGGATATGGTTGTCGTTCTTTGGTGACTGGTGCTCGATCGCGGCATAGGTCCGCAGGGAGCCAAACATATCCTCCGCATCAAACCAGCCGCCCACCACCAATATGGCCGGGCGGATATTCTTCAGATGGGTACGGATATTCCGGGCCTTCCAGTAGTCGTCATAGGTGGAGTTCCCGAGATATTCGTTCCATATCTTTCCCTGGTTGTTAAAATATTCGGGATTATTGGTGTTCTTCAGCGGCCCCAGGTTCAGGAAGAACTGATAAGCGTCTCCTTTCATATCGGCCCGGAAGATGTTGTGGCCATAACTTTTTACCGGCGCGGGACGCGGTACGTCGAAGAAATTGTCAAAGTCGAAATTATCCAGCAGGAAAAAGGCGCCATTGTGATTGGCATCGTCGCCGATAAATTCATCGGTGACCGGCGCCTGCGGGGAGACGGCCTTGATGGCCGGATGGGCATCCGGCAGAGAGGCGGAGGCATAAAAACCGGGATAGGAAATACCCCAGAGCCCCACCCGTCCATTGTTGTTCTTTATATTCTTCAGCAGCCAGTCCACCGTGTCCCAGGTATCGGAGCTTTCATCGGTCTCCTGTTTTGTTTTTTTCCCTTCTTTGTGCGGGGTCATCTCCTGGAATTCCCCTTCGCTCATATACCGGCCGCGTACGTCCTGGTAGACGAAAATATATTTCTCATGCAGCAGATCCTTGTTGGGACCCAACGACCGGCGATAAAGCGTATCTCCATAAGGGCCGGCCGAATAAGGCGTCCGCTCCATCAGGAAGGGGTAGGGATGGTCGTGGTCTTTTGGTGTATAGATGACCGTATAGAGCCTCTTGCCGTCCCGCATGGGGATATAGACCTCCTGTTTGTCGAAGTTCTCTTTTACAAAATTATCCGGCTGCCGGCGATCCTGGGCGCTCGACAACAGGGGAAGCAAAAAGACCAGGCAGAAGACCGCCCGGCAGGACGATTGATAAGGCTTCATAAAGATCTATTTTAGTACCGGCAAAATGATCTTTGACGGATGCTCGCTGTCATGATAGACCTTGATGGTCTCTTTTATAAAATCGCTGTCATCCGCGGTATAGATGTCCACAAATTTCTGCGGGTTACGGTCTACCAGCGGGAACCAGGAACTCTGTATCTGGATCATCAGCCGATGGCCCTTTTTGAAAGTATGCGCCACATCCGGTACGGCAAACTTTACCGTCTCCACCTTGCCGGGCTGGAAGGCGGTTGGTTTTTCAAAGCTTTCGCGGAAACGGCCGCGCATGATCTCTCCATGCACCAGCATCTGGTAGCCGCCCATGGGATAGCCTGCCTGTATTTCGCGGCCCCTGCCGGTGGCGGGCGCCTCCTTCGAGGGATTATAGGTGAAATCATCCGGGAATACGTCGATCAGCTTGACGACAAAATCCGCATCCGTGCTGCTGAGGCTTACCTTCAGATCGGCGATCACCGGTCCGGCCAGGGTCAGGTCTTCCTGCAATACCGGGGTCTGGAAACTGAGCACATCCGGACGACGCGAAGCAAAACGCTGGTCATCCGTCATATATTCCCGGGTCCGGTGAAAATGGACGTCCTCCGTATAGGGCACGGGGTGAGCCGGGTCGCTGATATATTCGGTAAAGGGATTTGTATTATTGGATTTTGCAGGCGCCTCCCAGCTAAGTCCGCCATTTGGCTGGAGATAGATGGGCTGATCCTGTTTTTCCGCAGGCGGCCATTGCTGGAACTTATGCCATTTGTTCTCGCCGCTGAAGAAGATCGTGGCCGTGGGCAGGCTGGGATCGGTACCCTTGCCTTTCAGATAATAGTCAAAGAAGGGGATCTCGATATTATTCTCATACCAGAAGGAAGTGTTGGAGCCAAACTGTACGTTGCCCAGGTGGGTTCCATCCAGCGAAGCCCATTGACCATGAAACCAGGGACCCATCACAAGATGGCTGTTGGTGGACGGGCTCTGGGATCGGATGGCCTTGAACAGGTTCCAGGCGCCATAACAGTCTTCCGCATCGAAGAGACCGCCTACGACCAGCATGGCGGGCTTTACATCGTACATGGCTACCCGCGCATTACGTGCTTTCCACCAGGCGTCGAGGTTGGGATGCTGGTAGAGCTCTTTCCAGAAGGCGATGCTGTCGCCGGTCAGCTTCAGGATATTTTTCAGGGCGCCCGTCTCCAGGTACCATTTGTAATTGTCTTTTGTAGAATATTCGAAATTGGAAGGTCCGACGGTGGTGGGAGCGGGGCGGGGTTTGCCAAAGGAGGAATAGAAGGCCCAACCGTCCATCTGGTAGAAGGCGCCGTTGTGGTGGAAGTCGTCACCCATAAACCAGTCCGTCACCGGGGCTTGCGGGCTGACGGCTTTCAGGGCAGGGTGCCCGCTGGCGGCGGCCATGGTCGAATAGAAGCCGGGATAGCTGATCCCGAATACGCCTACGCGGCCATTGTTGGCGGGGAGGTTCTTCACCAGCCAATCGATCGCATCATAGGTATCGCTGGCCTCATCGATCTCGGTATTCGATTTCTTATCTTTGTCGAAGGGACGCACATCCACGAACTGGCCTTCGCTCATCCAACGTCCACGGACATCCTGGGTGACCATGATATATCCTTCCCGGAGATAATAACGCAGATAGCTGGTATAGAAATTCTTCCATTTATCCGCTCCGTAGGGCGCGCAGGAATAGGGCGTGCGGGTCATCAGGATCGGATGTTTTTCGGTGGTGTCCTTAGGGATATAAATAGAGGTGAACAATTTGACCCCGTCCCGCATGGGGATATATTTTTCTATCTTATAGTAATTCTCCCGGATCCAGGCACTGTCCTGGCTGGTGCCCTGGCTATAGCCGGTTAGGATGACAGCCGAAAAAAGGAGGGAAAAAAGAAGTTTTCTCATTTTATCCGTTAATTTTAGTTTGGTATCCAATTTAGGCAAAGTCCGTTAATACGGGAGCGTTTTTTTTATGAACCAGGAAGAACAGTTGATAACCGATTTTTATACCTGCTTTCAGCGGCGCGATTGGAAGGGCATGCTGAACTGTTATGCGGACGATGTCTTTTTCTATGACCCCGTTTTTGAGAACCTGGACGCGGCGCAGGCCCGCGCCATGTGGGAGATGCTGCTCAGCCGCGCCAAAGACCTGGAGCTACAGTTCGGCGATATCGTCACGGAAGCCGGTTATGGCTCCTGTCAGTGGGTAGCCGCCTATACGTTTACGGCAACGGGACGAAAGGTGGTGAATAAGGGTAAGGCACGGTTTTCCTTCGAAGAAGGAAAGATCGCCGAGCACCAGGATGACTTTAGCCTGTGGAAGTGGAGCAGCCAGGCCCTGGGGCTCCCCGGTCTGTTGTTCGGCTGGACCTCCTTGTTACAAAAGAAGATCCGGCGCAATGCCCGGAAAAGCCTGGAGAAATTCATAAACCTACACTAATACATATGTTCTTTAATCGCCGGAATTTTTTGCATTCCTCCCTGTTGAGTTCGGTGGGCCTCCTGCTTGGTAAAAAAGCGGGAGCCGCCAAAGGACGGCAGGGAGCCGTTCATCCGGGTGAGCAGCCGGCATACGGCAGTACGGTGCCCTCTCTCACCGGCCATCCCATCGTGATCTCCACCTGGGATACCGGTCTGGCCGCCAATAGAGGCGCCTGGGAAATATTGAGTAAGGAGGGACGGGCCCTGGATGCGGTGGAGGCGGGTGTGAAAGTCACCGAGTCGTCCCTGAATTGCTGTGTGGGTCTCGGGGCCAACCCTGACCGGGATGGATATGTGACGCTGGATGCCTGTATCATGGATGACCAGGGCAACTGTGGCAGCGTAGGTTTCCTGGAGCGGATCAAACATCCTATCTCGGTGGCGAGACGGGTGATGGAGAAGACGCCGCATGTCATGCTGGTAGGCGTCGGCGCCCGGCAGTTCGCGGTGGAGGAAGGGTTTCCGCTGGAGGATGGTAAGCTGTCCGATGATGCGCGTAAGGCGTACCAGGAGTGGCTGAAAAGATCGGAATACAAACCTGTCATAAATATCGAGAATACCCGCAGCGGTAACGGCCCCGGAGGCAACGGATCCGGCGGACACAATGGCGGCGGGCACGGCCCTTTTGCACCGGCACGCCTGGAGAACGGGGATTGGAACCATGATACCATCGGCATGGTGGCCATGGATTCCGCCGGCAATCTCAGCGGGAGCTGTACGACCAGCGGCATGGGTTTTAAGATGCGGGGCAGGTTGGGCGACAGCCCCATCATCGGTGCGGGTTTGTTTGTCGACAATGAAGTAGGCGCGGTCACGGCCACGGGACAGGGAGAGGACGTCATCCGGATCTGTGGTTCGCATACCGTAGTGGAGCTGATGCGGCAGGGGATGTCTCCCGCGGAGGCTTGCAAGGTGGCCGTGGAAAGGATCATCCGGGTCAAAAAAGGAAATGTAAAGGATATCCAGGTGGCATTCATCGCCCTGAATAAAAAGGGAGAGGTGGGCGCCTTTGCCATACATAAAGGATTCAGCTATGCGGTGAAGACCGCCACCGAAGAGAAGTTATACGATTCAAAAAGTTTTGATTAAAGATGCCGGTACAGCTGGAAATATGCAGTTTTAACCTGGCCTCCGCGCTGATCGCCCAGGAGGCCGGCGCCCACCGGGTCGAATTATGCGCCAGCCCCGGCGAGGGAGGGACGACCCCTTCACCCGGCATCATCCGGACGGCCCGGGAGCGGCTGCATATCGCGCTGTATCCCATCATCCGTCCCCGCGGCGGCGATTTCCTCTATACGGAGGAGGAGTTCCGGGTGATGTGGAGAGACATCGAATACTGCAAACAGATCGGCTGCAATGGCGTGGTGATCGGACTGCTAAAGGCGGATGGTACCGTTGACAAACAACGTTGCGCCCGCCTGGTGGAGCTGGCCTATCCGCTTGGCGTCACCTTCCACCGGGCCTTCGACTGGACGGCCAATCCTTTTGAGGCGATGGAGGACATCATCCATACAGGATGTGAACGGATCCTTACTTCGGGACAGCGGCCAACGGCGATGGATGGGGCGGATCTGATCAATCAGCTGATCAGGGAGGCCGACGACCGGATCAGTATCATGCCCGGCTCCGGTGTCAGGTCATCGAATATCGCCGCGCTGGCGGAGAAGACGGATGCACAGGAGTTTCATACTTCCGCACGGATACAGCAGGTCAGTGGAATGGCGTTTGTGAACAAGGCTATGGGAGAGGAGCAGCCGGTGACGATGGCGGATGAGAAGGAGATCCGGGAAATAAAAGAGCGATTGGCAGTGGTGACCGCCAATCGCTCCAGTCAATAGTTTTTATGCGAGCTTTGTGATCTTCAGGATATTCGTGGGCAGGTGTTTGTCCACGGGCAGACTCCCGGTATTTACCACTACATCCCCGCTCTTGACGAAACCTCTTTCTTTCAGGATCGCATGCTGGTCATGGAGGATCTCGTCCATATTCACCTCTTCGGAATAATGGAAGGCCCTTACGCCCCAGCTAAGGCTCAGCTGGTTGATCAGGCTTTTTTCCTTGGAGAAGATATACAGGGGGGATTTTGGCCGGTAGCTGGAGAGGACGAATGCCGTATAACCGCTCTGGGTCATACCGATCAGGGCGTCGGCGTTGGCATCCTTTGCCAGCTTACAGGCATTGTAACAAATGGCATCGCTGAGGAAGGAAGGGGAATGGGGCTGCGGAGCCAGATCTTCTTCCCGGTTGTAGCGATATTCCGTTCTTTCCACTTCCAGGATGATCTTGCGCATCGTCTCTACTACGAGGGCGGGATGTTGGCCGGTTGCCGTTTCCGCGCTGAGCATGACGGCGTCGGCGCCTTCCAGTACGGCATTGGCAACGTCGGTGATCTCACTGCGGTTGGGCTTGACCCGGTCGATCATGCTCTCCATCATCTGCGTGGCCACGATGACGGGCTTGGCGCGGTGGATGGATTTGCGGATGATCTCGCGTTGCGCCATCGGCACTTTTTCTACGGGCAGCTCTACCCCGAGGTCACCCCGGGCTACCATCACCGCATCGGATTCCAGCACGATATTGCGGAGGTCATCGAGGGCGGAAGGCATTTCTATCTTGGCGATCACCTTTGTCTGGCTGTTCTTCTCGGCGAGGCGCTTCTTGAGATCGATGATGTCTTCCACTTTACGGACAAAGGACAGGGCTACCCAGTCCAGCTTCTGCTCGATGATATAGGCCAGGTCGACGACATCCTTTTCGGTCAGGGCCGGCAGGGAGATCTTTGTATCCGGCAGGTTGACCCCTTTTTTTGGCAGGAGGACCCCGCCATAGGTGACGGCTACTTTTACATCGCCGTCAGGGGCTACGTTTACGACCACCACTTCCAGCTTGCCGTCGTCGATCAGGATCTTGTTGCCGACTTCCACGTCATGATGCAGGTTGGGGTAGTGGATATAAATTTTGTCCTTGGTGCCGATGATCTTTTCTTTTGATGTAAAGGTCAGGATGTCGCCGGGGACGATCGTGAGACTGCCGTCCTTCAGATCGCCGATCCGGAGCTTGGGCCCCTGGAGATCTCCAAGGATGGAGATATTATAGGGCTCTTCGACATTGATCTTCCGGATGTGTTCGATGATCTTTGTCTTATCGTCATTGGAACCGTGGGAGAAATTGAGCCGGAATACATTGACGCCGGCCTTTACCAGCTCCAGCAATTTATCATAAGTGTCACAGGCCGGTCCTACCGTGGCAACGATCTTTGTTTTGTGAAAAGTGTGCTGAAGACCTGCCTCCTTATCCATATCCTGGTACAGGTATTTCGATAGATTCTTTGACATGTATACGGTAGTTTGTTTTTAAGATGCTGATATTTTACGATGCTAATATTTTGACGATCTTCAGCCAGTCCTCGCTGATCTTTTGTTTTGCCTTGACCGCTTTTTCCAGCGGCGTATAGTGCATTTTATTATTGACGATACCCACCATCACATTGTGACGGCCTTCCATCAGGCATTCGACGGCGGAATATCCCATCCGGCTGGCGATCAGCCGGTCCATACAGCTGGGGGCGCCACCGCGCTGGATATGTCCCAGCACACAGACCCGGGTGTCGGCCGAAGGCAGGCGTTCCTTTATGATCTTTGCTACTTCGTCGGCGCCGCCGAAATTATCTCCTTCGGCCACGACGATCAGGTTTACCAGCTTCTTGCGGCGCTCCTTTTCGAGCAGGGAGCCGACAAGCTCTTCGACATCCGTTTTCCGTTCGGGGATAAGGATATTTTCCGCCCCCGTGGCGATGCCGCTGTGGAGAGCGATATAACCAGCATCCCGTCCCATGACCTCGATGATAAAAAGCCGGTCATGGGCGTCTGCCGTATCCCGGATCTTATCGATGGCTTCTACGGCAGTGTTGACGGCCGTGTCGAACCCGATGGTGAAATCCGTCCCCGCGATGTCTTTGTCGATCGTGCCGGGCAGCCCGATACAGGGAATATCGAATTCCGCGCTGAGCTTGTGCGCACCCCGGAAGGAACCGTCTCCGCCGATGATGACCAGGCCGTTGATCCCCAGCTTTTTAAGATTGGCATAGGCCTTTTTACGGCCTTCATTCTCAAAAAATTCCTTGCAACGGGCGGTCTTTAGGATGGTGCCCCCGCGCTGGATAATATTCGCAACACTTCTTGAATGCATGGGAACGATATCGTTCTCGATCATACCACTATAACCCCGCATGATACCAAATACCTCCAACCCATTATAAATACCGGTACGAACAACGGCACGGATGGCTGCATTCATTCCCGGAGCGTCGCCACCGGAAGTGAGTACACCAATTTTTGTGACTTTGTTTTCCATCTGGAATACAGTTCTTAGATTTAAAGTTTAAAAAAGCTTTAACCAATGGCATGATTTATTGAAAAATATCTACATATTGCCAAACGAAGTCCCAAAAGTAAGGATTTGTTTTCGATCGGCAACAAACAAGAGAAACCTTATTGTTTTCTTTACACATTATGACAGATATAATATCTGGCCCTTCGATGTAAATTTGATCCATTACGATCGCAAAAAAATCATAGTATGGAATTTGGCCGGGTATCACCAACCGGGAATATTGATCCTACGCTACCACCGGATGATAAAATGACGGAGGAGGTACTGGGGCGGCTGACGCCGTCGCCGGATGAACCGATCCGGATCTATGTGGGCGGGACAGAATGGGGCCGGAAGAACTGGGTCGGGAAAGTATATCCTGCCGGGACAAAGGAAAAGGATTTTCTGGCAAATTATACAAAGCAGTTCAATACGATCGAGCTGAATACTCTTTTCTACCATTTGCAACCCCGGAGCGTGATTGAAAGGTGGGCCTCCCTGGCGGGACCCGATTTTCGTTTTTGTCCGAAGTTCTCCGATACGATCAGTCATAAACAACAATTGGTAAATGTGCGGCGCGATACGGAACTGTTTATCGAACAGGTGAATTATTTCGGACGGCGGCTGGGCCCATGTTTTCTCCAGCTCTCCGAGCAGTTTGGGACAAACCGGGCCGCGGTGTTGGGGAATTATCTCCGGGAACTGCCCCCGGACTTCCGTGTCTGTGTGGAGCTGCGGCAGAAGGATTGGTTTGGGGGACATGATACCCCGCCCGTGAAGCAGGCCGGCAGTCCGGCAGGTATCCTTCAGTCGACCTGGGAGACATTCCGGGAGCTGGGTATCGGGACGGTCATCACCGATACCTCCGGCCGGAGAGACGTGCTGCATATGCGGCTGACGGCCCCGGTGGCCTTTATCCGGTACGTAGGGAATAATATGCACCCAACCGATCTTCTTCGCATCGACGTCTGGGTAGACCGGATAAAGAGCTGGACGGATAAAGGGTTGCGGGAGATCTACTTTTTTACGCACAACCCGGAGGAACAATGCTCGCCGGAGATGTGCAAGTATGTCATAGAACAGTTCAACAAAAAATGCGGCACGACGCTGGCGCCGCCAAAACTGATCCCAAAGCAGGCGGAGAACCTGAGCCTTTTTGATTAATGCGACCCCGGTGACCGCTTTTCCGGCGGCAATGATTTTCCGCGCTTAAAACTTTTCCGGGAGTAAGGTCCCCTGAACTTTCTTTTTACCGATGCTAAACAAATAAATGACCGGCTGACGATGGGCAAAACCCATCGGACAGGTAATGGTAGTGGGGATCCCTGCTACAAAATTGGTCTCAATATTAGAGCCCATCTGCTCGCCCAAAAGATTATAAAAAGCCAGCAATCCTTTTCCGGTATAGGGCGAAGTTATATTAAAAGATACCTCACTTTGATAAGGGTTTGGATAAGCTCCGATAATTACATTGCAATACACAGGTTCTGTCAGGACAATGGCCGTAGTGGGAGCAGAGACACACCCGGAATCATCCTTTACCGTTATTTGATAAGTGCCGGGCGCCAGGTTCGTCATGCCCGTGTCCGGCAGATAAGTCTCGCCATCGCTGCTATACAGGAACCCTGCATTGGTCGGCGAGGTGATGAGGATGGAGCCGGTAGCCGATGAACAGTTTGGTTGCCGGATGTCAAAGGCGGGGGCCGAAGGCACTATGAGCAAAGGTTGAATGATCGCCGGCGTTGAAGGAGAGACGCAGCCCCCGCTGTCTTTCGCCGTTACGAGATAGTTGCCCGGTACCAGGTTGGTGAAATGGGAACCGGACTGATAGGCCGCGCCATCCACGCTATACGCTACTCCCGCAGCCGATGGCGAAATGATGTTTATTGAGCCTGCCGGGACAGCGCAGGTAGGTTGTACGACATTTATAGCCGGGGTAGACGGTGTTGTTGGCTGCGTATGGATGACTGCCGCTACGGGTGGGGAGATACAGCCTGCGCTATTCTTTATGACGACGGTATAGTTGTTTGCAGCCAGCCCGCTGAAACTGCTGCTTCCCTGGAAGGTCGCACTGTCGATGCTATACAGGAACCCCGTGCCAGCAGGTACGGTTATGTCGATCGATCCGGTGGATACGGTGCAGGTAGGCTGTACGGTGGCCACGGCCGGCTTCGCCGGTGCGGATGGCACCGCATAGATGACTGCCGGCGAGGAGTCAGAGATACACCCATCCGGAGTCTTTGTCGTTACAAAATAATTACCCGTTGCCAGACCGCTGAAGTCCGGGCTCGATTGGTACACCGTATCATTGATGCTGTAGCTAAGCGCATTATTGGCGGGGGTGGCGATGATCGTCCCGGTGGAAACCGTGCAGGTTGGTTGTGTAACGGTTAAAGTTGGGCCGGCAGCCGGAGGCGGCCGCGGATTTATGATCGCGGTCGTAGCGGAAGAAGTACAGGTAGTGCCATTTTTTACCGTTAGATGGTAGGTGCCGGCTGCCACGCCGGCAAAAACGCTATCCGTCTGGTAATGTACGCCATCGATACTATAGGTAAGCCCGACACCTTTCGGCGAGGTGATGGTAATGATCCCCGTCGCCGTCGCACAGTTTGTCTGGACGATCGTAGTTGCCGGCGCGGGCGTCTGGCCAAAGATCTGGACAGGGATATGCGACCAGTCGGACCAGGTCGACCCCCTCAATACCCTGGCGTCATAGGTGCCGGCCTTGGTAACAACAAGCGTATCGGCAGTCGCTTTGGGTATAACCGCGCCGTTCATACGCCATTGATACCCCGCCAGGCCCGGTACTATACCGAGGGTAACCTTTAAAGACTGACCCGTACAGAATACTGTTTTTCCACTGAGCGGCCAGGGATTCGATAAATAGGCTCTGTTGACGAAGGGCCAGAAATCCGGTTCGAGCCAGGTACTGTCCCAGGTATCATGCCCCAGCGTTGGGTAATTCTTGTAGACATAATTGGCGCCCGCAGACAGGAAAGCGGAGGCGATCACCTGGGCGGTATAAGGAGGCGGATCATCGTCCTGACCGCCGTCCAGGTTCCACATCGGCGTAAATCGTAGGGTTTTGATGTCCGCCGGCGTAGCATCCTGGCCCAAAGCGGCCGACATGGGAATGGCGCCCGCGAAATAGGTCGGATTCGCCACTATCTGCTGCCAGACGCCCTGGCCACCGCCCGAAAGGCCATTCTGGATCACCCGGTATGGGTCTCCCCCATATCCCTGCACAAGCGTATCGATAAGTTCCTTAAGATTGGTAAGCTCCGTCGTGCCCCAGCCAAAGGTAGTCTGCATAAAAATGATATACCCGTCAAAAACCCCGGCTACCTCCGCCTGGTGAAAGAGCAGGCCCCCATTCTTCAACTGTAATTCATTTTGATAAATAGGCCCTTCCTCCCCATTGCCATGGTAAAAAACCAGGATGGGATACTTCTTGCCGTCACCCGGTTTATATGTTTGAGGAAAGTGAAGCCGGAAATCGGTTCCCTTATAGATATAACATTTGTAAGCATCGGAATTCCAGTCCACGTATGGCGTTCTCACCCATTTACCGATCTTGCCAAACGCCGGCTGGACCGGGGGAGCAGTCGGATCATAATTAACGATAGGATCTTGAGGATTAAGCATTTGCTGACCTTGCACCGATTGCGCAAGGAGGCAGATCAGGCTACTTAGCAATGGGAGAACAAAAGAAGGAAAAGTTTTCATGATTGACGCTTAGAAAAAAACCAGCGGTTCAATCATAAGATTATTGGGATCAGTTAGTTAAATACCGAGGCAATTTATGTGCCAACCCATCACATTTATATCCTTTTATTTTTTCACTTTCCGGAAGGAGCCAGATGGATCTCCGCCAGCATACAGCGCGCACTGCCTCCTCCATTGGTCTCGATCGTCGTCAGCGGCGAGTGGAGGATACGGTTGAAGGAAGACAGCCGGGCGATCTGTTCGGGACAGAGGGACCCGTAGGCCTGGCTGGACATGACCAGGAGTTTTTCTCCTGTTTTATTATGTACCTGCAGCATATTGCCGGCGAAATGGTTCATCTGTTCCAGGCTGATCTCAATGAGATCCTTACCGGTGCCGCGGATGGTTGCGGCCAGGTGCTCCCGCTGCGCAGGGACAGGCAGGGAATCCAGGCAAACGACGACATAGGTATCGGCTACGCACATCATAACGTTGGTATGATAGATCGGCCTCCCCTCATCATCCACCGCCGCAAACGCCTCCGAACGGTACCCCATCTTCTTACAAAAATCTTCCAGCACCTTCTTATCCGTTCTTGGTGAAAAACAGGCATAGGCGATCCGGTGATCCCTGTCCAGCACCATGCTGCCGGTGCCTTCCAGGAAAAGCCCTTCTTTTTCATAACCGCTGAAGTCAAGCGTTGCCGCAATGGAGAACAGGCGACCCAGTTCCTGCAATACGGCAGGCTTGCGCTCCAGCCGCCTGTTCGCTGCATACATCGGGTAGAGACATACCTGCCCGTCCTCGTGAAACGACACCCAGTTGTTGGGAAAGATACTATCGGGAGTATAGGGATCGGAGGAGTCCTTTATAACAAGGACGTCTACCCCGTTGTCGCGTAACAGTTTTACAAAGCCTTCGAATTCGGCCAATGCTTTTTCCTGGGCGCGATCACCGGCTGCCGCTACCTGGAAGGCGTTGTTGACGGCAGTTTCGGCATTAAAGCTAAAGTTGACGGGCCGGATCATGAGTAGGTGCGAAGTGGTCTGCATAAAATTCTTTTGTGATTACAGATGATCCCGGTGCAGCGGCATGCTCATGCAATGAAAGCCGCCGCGGGCCCTTGACAATTCTGCCGAGGGCATCAGGATCAGGGTGTTTTCCAGCTGGTCCGGCCGGATCTCTCCTTTCTCCATACCGTCGATCAGCTCCTGGGCCTGGATGACATCGAATCCATTGGCCCGGAAGGCTTCCACCGTTTTATCATTCCGGTCATACCCCAGCACGACGCCTTCTTTCAGGGCCAGCAGGTTGCAGGAGTCGGTCCATTGTTCCCGGGCATCGAAGGGGAACTCGTTGTTGCCGGAATAGATGAACTGTACCTTCTCCGTACATTCCAGGTCGTTCTTGCTGATATCGGTCAGCAGGTCTTCGAGGTTATCGAAATATTCAGGATTCCCCGGGTCTTTTTTCCGGAATTGGATGATCTTGAGCTTGTCTTCTTTTTTGTTGTTCTCAAGGATCCTTTGCACGGCATCGTCATCCTCATGCTTCATCGCTTTTTTGGAAAAAGTGCCCAGCAGGATCCAGACATTCCGCCGGATCTGGGTGAAGATCGTATCGATATGCATATAATCCCTTTTCTTCGGGATCCGGATGATCGTGATCTTTTTTACGACACTCTTTTCGAACAGCACTTTTATCGCCTGGTAAGCCGCTTCCAGGGAAGTACGTTCGCTGACGCCGATAAGCAGGTGGTCCTTGCATACTACCATGACATCCCCGCCTTCCAGGGTGACCTTACGGTCATCGCCCTCCCGGGGCAGAAGGAAATGATGATGGGTGTCTGCCAGTTCGATGATCTTATCCTGGTATTCTTGAAAAAGGGGATGGTTGAAAAAGATATATTTGGCCAGCAGCGCCTCCCGGGTACGGGCTTTTTTGGCCGGTTTGTTCAGCAGGACATAGTCATTGATGACGATGCCGATATCCCGGGTAAAGATAAAATTGGGGATGGGGGCGAACAACATCTGGTCATCGTTCATGGAGCCGCAGATAAAGGTCTTGGCCAGCTGGACGGGCGATAATTGCTGCAGGTCTTTCTGGGTTTCGTAGGAGCAGGTCTCGATCGCGCAGACGGATGCCACCAGTTTCAGCTTGATCTCATGATCGGCAAGGATATCGGCAAGCAGCCACTGCAGTTCCACTACCTTGTCGGACCGGAAGAAATGATCGTCCCCGGGTTTGTAAAAGGCCCGCCGGTTCTTTTCATCATCGATCTCCGCCAGCCGCCCCCGGATCTTATCCGGGTCCAGGAAGTATAAGAGTATCTTTGTATAGAAGTCATATTCTTTGCGGCGGATGGTATCCAGGTGCACGATATCTTCGAATAGCCAGTCCTGTGCCTTGGAGGGAACGACCTTCCCCAATCCGCTGTCCGGGCTGTGTACCAGGACGCGCCGGAGCCGCCCTACTTCTGAGGAAACAGATACGGATACCTTTGTTTTATTTGGATGAAGCCTGGTCATAAATAGTTGAATTGGGACGAAATTAGACAAAAGGGCGGATTTTTTGATCCCTGGAGGGTCGAAAGTGGCTTTAGTCGTTCTTTGCCTATTGCCCTTTTATACGTAGGTTTGAAAAAAATAAGGGATGCAAAAGATTTCGGATCATGCGATCGATGTTATAAATGACCGGATCCAGAATATGGATGAAGACCGGATCGGAAGGGTCTGGGATGCCTTCGCCAAGGAACAGCCTGCCCTGGTCGGCTATGTATTGGGAGAGAGCAGGGAATTGCAGACGCCCGATGCCCGCGAGGATGTCGCCTATATCCTGACCATTATATTACTGAGCTTCCAGGAAGAGCGGCCGGGGATACCCGTTGTATCGGAGGCGGAATTTGAAAAGGCCTTCAACGCGGAATTTGAAGAGATGGAAGAGGTCTTCCATGACGGATTCGATGAGACGGATGCCATGACCATCATGGATTCCTTTTGCCAGCCCGACCTGTTGCAATTTGCCGCCGCTACCATCTACAGCGAAGGCGGCGACGAAGAAGAACGCAGCAATTTCACCGAAGAAGAGGCGGGTCTTTTTATCGTTATCTTCAAAACCGTGATCGGGCTTCTCCATAAAAAGGCCGATGCGATCGTATAAGAATTCCGCCAAAAAAACTACCAACTGTTAGTTTGCTAAACAACTTTCTGCTATTTTTGGGCAACTAAATTGGTTGCCCATATGCATTTTCAATTATCCGAAGAACATTTGATGATCCAGAAAGCCGCCCGGGATTTCGCCCGCACCGAATGCCTGCCGGGTGTGATCGAAAGGGACGAGCACCAGAAATTTCCAAAAGAACAGGTGATGAAGCTGGCGGAGTTGGGTTTTATGGGTATGATGGTAGACCCCGCCTACGGGGGCTCGGGGATGGATACGGTCAGCTATGTGCTGGCGATGGAAGAGATCAGCAAGATAGACGCAAGCGTCAGCGTATGCATGAGCGTTAACAATAGCCTGGTATGTTGGGGGCTGGATAAATTCGGCACCCACGAACAGAAAGAAAAATATCTCACCCCCCTGGCCCAGGGCCGTAAGGACGGGGAATTGTATATCGGCGCCTTTTTGCTCAGCGAGCCGGAGGCCGGCAGCGATGCCACCTCCCAGCGGACGACGGCCGAGGACAAGGGGGATCATTATATACTGAACGGGATCAAGAACTGGATCACCAATGGCAATTCCGCCTCGGTATACCTGGTCATGGCCCAGACGGATGTCGCCAAGGGCAGTCATGGTATCAACACCTTTATCGTCGAGAAAAATACCCCGGGCGTGGTCGTTGGCGCAAAGGAAAACAAGCTGGGCATCCGGGGCAGCGATACGCACAGCATCCTTTTTAATGACGTAAAAGTTCCAAAGGAGAACCGGATCGGGGAAGACGGATTCGGTTTTAAGTTTGCGATGAAGACACTGGCCGGGGGCAGGATCGGGATCGCCAGCCAGGCCCTGGGCATCGCCAGCGGCGCCTATGAGCTGGCCCTGAAATATTCAAAGGAAAGAAAGGCATTCGGCAAGGAGATCATGCAACACCAGGCCATCCAGTTCAAATTAGCGGATATGGCTACCCGCATCGAAGCGGCCCGGCTTCTCTGTCTCCGGGCAGCCTGGGAGAAGGACACCCACCAGGATTTTACGCTCAGCGCCTCTATGGCTAAGGTCTTTGCCTCGGAAACGGCCATGTGGACGGCGACGGAAGCGGTACAGGTGCATGGAGGATACGGCTATGTAAAGGAATATCATGTAGAGCGGCTGATGCGGGATGCCAAGATCACCCAGATCTATGAGGGTACCAGCGAAGTTCAGCGAATTGTGATCAGCCGATCGATCCTGAAAGGGTAGGAGATCGGTATATTTGCAAAAAGAACGATCATGGCCGTTAACCCGGAGAAATATAAGGAGATACTTGCCGAGCTCGACGGCAGGGCAGAACTCGTCGCTGTCAGCAAAACAAAACCGGTCGAAGACATCCGGGCGCTCTATGCTCTCGGACAAAGGGACTTTGGGGAGAATTATGTCCAGGAGCTGGTCGACAAACAGGCGCAGCTTCCGCCCGATATCCGCTGGCACTTCATAGGACATCTGCAGTCCAATAAGGTAAAATATATCGTTCCTTTCGCGGCCCTCATTCATGGAGTGGACAGTCTCAAGCTATTACAGGAGATCGACAAACAGGCGGCAAAGACCGGCGGGGTTTGCGATGTCCTCCTGCAGGTATATATTGCCCGGGAGGAGACAAAATTCGGCCTGGACGCAAAGGAGCTGGCGGCGGTCATAAAGGAGAGCGGCGCCGGTGGTCCGGTGGGGGAAGGCCAGGGCGGCGAATTGAAAAATGTCCGCGTCCGCGGGTTGATGGGCATGGCCTCGTTCAGCAACAACCCGGAAAGGGTGCGCGAGGAGTTCAGGGGACTAAAAACGCTTTTTGACCGATATTTTCCCGCCGGAGGGATCCTCTCCATGGGGATGAGCGGAGATTATGAAATAGCATTGTCGGCCGGAACCACGATGATAAGGGTCGGAAGCCTGCTCTTTGGTAAAAGGAGCTAAGGGCTTTGGCCACCTCCTGCGCATGCCGTAAATTCGCATATTCCGGTAGAAGATAATCCGGAAGAAATTTATGACAGAAATCAAAAAAGAAGAAGAAAAGTCCCTGAATTTCCTGGAAGAGATCGTCGAAGAAGACCTGGCTGCGGGGAAATACAAGAGCATCCTCACCAGGTTCCCCCCGGAACCGAATGGCTATCTGCATATCGGGCATTCCAAATCCATCATTTTAAATTTCGGCCTGGCCGGGAAATATGGAGGCAGGACCAACCTTCGTTTTGACGATACCAACCCGGTAACGGAAGATACCGAATACGTGGACAGTATAAAGGAGGATATCCGCTGGCTGGGCTTTGAATGGGAAAAGGAATTGTATGCGTCCGATTATTTCGAACAACTCTACCTGTTCGCCGAACAGATGATCCAAAAGGGCCTGGCCTATGTGGATGACAGCTCCGCGGAAGAGATCGCAAAACTAAAAGGCACTCCGACGGAACCGGGTAAGGACAGCCCATATCGAAACCGCAGCATCGAAGAGAACCTGCAATTATTCCGGGACATGCGGGCCGGGAAATACAAGGACGGAGAAAAGGTCCTCCGCGCAAAGCTCGACATGGGCTCGCCAAATATGCTGCTGCGGGACCCCCTCCTTTACCGGATCAAACATGCGCATCATCATCGTACGGGAGATGCCTGGTGTATCTACCCGCTGTATGATTTTGCACATGGGCAGAGCGATGCTATCGAGAACATCACGCACTCTGTCTGTACGCTGGAATTCGTCGCCCATCGTCCCTTATACGATTGGTTTATCGAAAAGCTCGGGCTATTCCCCTCTCATCAGTATGAGTTCGCCCGGCTGAACCTCAGCTATACGGTGATGAGCAAACGGAAATTGCTGCAGCTGGTCAATGAAGGTCATGTGACCGGCTGGGACGACCCCCGTATGCCGACCATCTCGGGTCTTCGCCGCCGGGGATATACTCCCGAAAGCATCCGCGTCTTTGCGGAAAAAGTGGGGGTAGCGAAAAGGGATAACCTGATAGATGTGTCCCTGCTGGAGTTCTGTATCCGCGAACACCTGAACAAGATCGCCGCACGGCGTATGGTCGTTTTCGATCCCCTGAAGATCGTTCTTACGAACTATCCGGCGGGAGAAGAGCTGCTGACCAGTGAAGATAACCCCGAAGACCCTCAGACCACGCACCGGGAGATCCCTTTCAGCCGGGAACTGTATATCGAGCGGGAAGATTTTATGGAGAACCCGCCAAAGAAATTCTTCCGGCTTTCCCCCGGCCAGAAGGTTCGGTTGAAGAGTGCCTATATCATCCAATGTGACGAGGTGATCAAGGACGAAGCAGGAAAGATCACGGAGCTTCGCTGTTCCTACCTGCCCGAAAGCAAGAGCGGGGGCGCACAGTCGAATATAAAAGTACAGGCTACCATTCATTGGGTGAGCATACCACATGCCGTCACGGCGGAAGTACGGCTATATGATCGTCTCTTCCGGGTGGAAGATCCGGCAAATGCGGAGGGGGATTTTAAAGAATATATCAACCCGGATTCCTTACAGGTGCTGCCGGCGGTCTATATGGAACCGTCGTTAAAGCAGGTAAAGTTCTCCGGGCATTACCAGTTCCTCCGTAAAGGCTATTTTATTCTGGATAAGGATAGCTCCGAGGAAAAGATCGTCTTTAACCGGACGACTACCTTACGGGATAACTGGGCCAAAGAACAGAAAAAGGGATAAAAAAAGCCGGCTTAGCCGGCTTTTTTTATATCGAATTAGTTTCCTCCGCCGCCACGTTGGGGGCGATTGGCGGCCATCCAATCCTGGTATTTCTTGAACATGTCATCGCCTAATGCAGCCTGGAGCCTCTTGTTCTGTGCATCTCTCAGGGGCATCATCTTTGCTCTCCTGTCTTCCTGGCTGACGGACTGATCCATGAATATTTCACGCATTTTACCGTTGAATTCCGACTGGATGGCTTTGATGGAATCAACCTGTACCGGCGTGAGCTTCAGCTCATCCTTCATTTTTGCCAGCTGTGCTTCCTGACGTTGTCTCATTGCCGCTGTGTCACCCCGCTGAGCATAGGTGGTGGTGGAGATAGTAAACAGCGCTATCACGATTGCAGCGCAAGCGATCATTTTTTTACTGAGATTCATGATTATCAATTTTAATGAATAGATGGAGTACCAAATTTGTGCTAAAAACGGGTATCGCCTATTCCTTCTACATAGACGGCAATCCGTAAGGATGACGATCGGTCAATAAATGCTTTTTTAGCGTGAATCATCCCGGCTATTCACTCCGGGCGAGTTTGGTACTGTTATTGCTAAAATGGAATATATTCCCCCTCTAATCTCTGACCTCCGGAAGCCAGGATTCTATCCCTTTTTTTCACGCAAATACCTGTTAATCAACTACGAGAGCAATTTTACCTAAAATTCTCCAACATGTGTTCCTTACTTATCAGCCTGTATGAATTCGGGCAATTCCTGCGTATATTTTTATGGATCACCCTACCCGCAGCCGTGCTTGCCATGCTGGTCTCCACCTATTTCCATTACCGGAGGAAGGAAAGGGGACACGAAGGGGTCATCTTTGCCATGGAAGGGTATGGTTTGCTGGATACGGGCGGGAATGCCCGGATGGGAGGCGACGCTATCGAAGAAGGCAGTATGGATCTTGCCGGCCGGACAGATCTCACCGACCGGACGGACTCGGGGTCCGGAGAGGGCCACCGGGAGGATTTCGACGTCCGGGAAGACCCCAATGAAAGGATCTATAAGGGGATCCTCTGGATGAAGGAAAAGTACGAGCAATACAGGGACCTGGCCGACCGGCGGTATGAACAGATAAAGGAAGAGCTGGCCCGTGCCGAGAAGAAGTACCAGGACCTGCTGGAAGGACGGGAAGAAAAAAAGGCCGCGGACATGACCGCGCAGACCGCACCGACGGGGGACATAACCGCACCGACGGGGGACATAACCTCACCGGCGGCAGATATGATCACGCCAACTATGGACAGACACGAGGAGGCGGGTACTATCGCCGAAGAGCCCCTTGTATGGACAGGCAGCGACGCCGATAAAGAGGCGATAGGGGAGATCGTAAAGGAAAAGAACCGCCAGATCCGGTTTTTGCAGAGCCAGCTGGACCAACGGATAAAGAACTATCACCAACTGGAATACGAGGGCCGCGACCATCGAAGCCGTCTGACGGAATTGGAAACGCAATTGGCAGCGGCCCAACAAACATTGCAGGCGACACAAGGCGCCCTTGATGCGGCCCACCAAACCCTGGACGAAAATCAGCGAACGATCGAGGATGCCCAACGTACGATCGAGGACCGCCAACGCACGATCGGCGAGATGGATGGGCACCTGCTGATCGAACGCAATAAGGTCGAAGACCTGGTAGCAAAACTGCAAAACAATAGCCTTCTTCTTATGAATATCTATAAGGAACTGGATAAATCCCTCCACTTAGACAAACCGGCCCAGTTGTAATACCGGGGAAACACTCCTGTCCCCGGAACCCTTCCTGAAGGTGGAAACGCTCTCCTGTTTTGGGAATCTGGCATGAAAAAGATACATCGTAATATGCTGACGGGCAATCATTTGAAAATCGGCAAACCGCTTGCATTCCTTAGGGCAACACCCTATATGTATGAAAACTATTTACACCGTAACACACAAAACCTCTTTTACCCATAAGGCCCTGGCCTTATTCATAGCAGGCTTACTGATCCTGCCCGGCGCATGGGCCCAAACGGCCGGCAACTGGAATTTCAACAATACGCTGGCGGGCACTGCCGGCTCCCATATCTCCACTCCCAATTTTTCGTTTGGTTCGGATATACCCGCTACCTCTTATAACAGTGGTACGGAATGGTATGGAGAGGGCGGATGGCCTACCGGCGCCCTGGACCCCAATGCCTATTATCAATTTACGGTGACCGGTAATGCCGGTTATTACCTGGTGCTGAATAGCGTCACCCTGGTCATCCGACGGAGCAGCACGGGTAGCCCTTCAGGATCGGGCCCTACCACCTGGAGCCTGCGGTCCAGCCTGGATGGCTATACGACCGATATTACGACCAACAGCACCATGACCTATAATTATACGACCTATCCCGTTGCGCTGCCCGCCGCCTTTCAGTCCATACCCTCTACGGTCACCTTCCGTCTTTATGGGTATAATATGGTGCTCAACTCCGGCGGTAACAATCGTTTTGTGATCGATAATATCAGCGTACAGGGCCAGGCCGTATCCGGCACCCTGGCGGCGCAATCCATCGATCTTACGGCGAAAGCGACCGGCGCTGTTTCCAACAACGGCAATGGGACCACCTCCGCTAACGTCGATCTGCAATGGCAGACGGCCGGTCTCCCGGATGGGACGGATATGGTTGTCGAACGCAGCGTCGACGGAACGGACTTTACATCGATCCACGAGGCTACGATCCCCGCCGCTACCACGACCACTACTCCTATGGCATATGAATACCGGGATGCATCGGTGCCTGCCGTTAATACCGTTTTTTACCGGGTCCGCGCGCAGCAGCCGGACGGCAACGTCTTTTTCTCTTCGATCGCGGCCGTATCCGTACAAGGCGTTGCGTCGAAAGGACTCGTGATCCGGGGCATCGTGGCACAGGGATCCTCCGTAAGGACCTTATTGCATGTCGAAGAAGCAGGGACCTACCAGCTCAGCGTCTACTCCTCCGATGGAAGAGCGATCTACCGGCAAACCCTCAACGAACAGACAGGGGATCTGGCGAGTGATCTTTCCTTTAGCGGACATCCCCATGGAGTCTATGTCCTGACGCTTTCGAAAGGCGGGGTGAACAGCACCCGGGAGTTTATCTTTTAATTTAATGGATGATATTTTAATACGACGCCGTTGGAACAGGAAACCCATCCATGACGTTCATCCGTAAAAGAAAGGGCAAGAATAAAGAGGGAAGAATTGTTATAAACCTGCTTCCAGGTCTTTCCTCCGTCGGTTGTCTTTATGATCGTGTGTGTGGTACAGGCATATCCTGTTTGGTTGTTAAACATTTGGAGATCATAAAAGGCTTCCGATGCAGGAGGGGATATAACGGGTGACCAGGTAGCGCCTCCATCTGCAGTAGCGACGAGCGCCTTATCGTACAAAAACCATCCGTGCTGATCATCCGTAAACTGAAGATAATTGAATTTTGTGGTCGCATCGACATTCGCAGTCGGGGATATTTGCCCTATATCCTGCCAGGTAGCGCCTCCATCCAATGTTTTTGAACTGGTGGCCGGGGAGTAAATAGCGTGCCCGACCGATGCTCCGTTAAAATACATCGTTGTTGCCGGGCGATCGAGAATAAGTGTCCAGCTTGTACAGGTATCCGTCGTCTTATAAAGTCCTTTTCCATTCGCCAGATAGCCCGTGCCCGGTGACAGGAATTGAGTAAATGTCCAACCGTCCAGCACCTCGTTTACGGCTGTGCCAAACAGTTTTTCCGTCCAGGTTTTGCCTCCATCCATTGTATAGAAGATGCCTTTGGTACCGGCGATAAAACCCTGGCTGGTATTCAGAAAAAAAATGCTTTCCAAAAGATAGGATGTCGTCGGGGTAATCCCTTGCCAGCTAAGACCCCCATCAGAAGTAGAGAATACTGAAGCTCGGATGTCGGCTTCGTTGTTTTGGGAAATATATCCCGTCATAAAACCATGCAAAGTATCCGTAAACCAGATATCCTGAAAGATAAAATTGCTAAAAGGGGTAACGATCTTGTCCCAATACGCGGTATCCGGGGAAGCCGGTGGAGTTGGGGTAACGGGTGTGACAGGAGGTGTGGGGGAAGTGGGAGTTGGGGTTGGCGGAGCAGGGGCCGTTCTAGAGCAGGCACTAGCCGCAAGCAGCAGGAAGGGAAGGAAGAACGATTTACGGGAGGGCATAAGTGTCAGCGGTTATCGGGTTGCAATATAGTCTTTATTTATACTCCCCAAAGATCTCCCGCAGGGTATCGGCGATCTCGCCAAGCGTACAAAAATTCTCTACCGCCTCGATGACAACGGGCATGATATTCTCGCCGGAGCAGGCCTTGTCGTTAAGATCCTGCAGGATGGAGTCGACCCGCGCCGGGTTCCTTCTTTTCTTTAAGGAATTTAATTTTTCGGTCTGGACCTGCCGGATGGAATCGTCGATCCGGAACAGGGGGATCGATCCTTTTTCTTCCACCTGGAATTTATTCACCCCCACGATGATCTTTTCACCCGTCTCGATCCGGTGCTGATATTCATAGGCGCTGCGGGCGATCTCTTCCTGGATAAAACCCTGTTCGATGGCGCTGACGCTGCCGCCCATGCGGTCGATCTGCCCGATCAGGTCCCAGGCGGCCTCTTCCACCTCGCGGGTGAGGGATTCCACATAATAGCTGCCGGCCAGGGGATCGGCCGTATCGGGGGCGCCGCTCTCGAAGGCGACGATCTGTTGTGTACGCAGGGCGATGCGGGCCGCTTCTTCATTAGGAAGGCTAAGGGCCTCGTCATAACCATTGGTATGAAGGGATTGGGTGCCGCCCAATACCGCCGCCAGCGTCTGCACGGTCACCCGGGCGATATTATTCATGGGTTGCTGGGCCGTCAGCGTACTGCCGCCGGTCTGGGTATGAAACCGCAGCATCATGGCCTTCGGGTCGGTGGCGCCCAGCTCCTTCATCATCCGGGCCCACATCCGGCGGGCGGCGCGGAATTTCGCGACCTCCTCGAACAGGTTGTTATGCGCATTGAAGAAGAAGGAGAGCCGTTTGCCGAATACATCGATGTCCAGCCCTTTGGCGATAGCCGCCTGCACATAGGCCTTCCCGTTGCTGAGGGTAAAAGCTATTTCCTGTACCGCCGTACTGCCCGCCTCCCGTATATGATACCCCGAAATAGAGATCGTATTCCATTTCGGCAGTTCCCGGCTGCACCACTCGAAGATATCGGTGATGATGCGCATGGAAGGCTTGGGAGGATAGATATAGGTGCCGCGGGCCGCATATTCCTTCAGGATGTCATTCTGGATGGTGCCGGTGATCTTTTTCAGATCGGCCCCCTGCTGTTTGGCCAGGGCGGTATAAAATGCGAGTAAGATATAACCGGTGGCATTGATGGTCATCGAAGTGGAGACGGTCTCCAATTGGATGCCCTTGAAGAGGGTCTGCATGTCTTCGATGGAGTCGATGGCCACGCCCGTCTTTCCAACCTCTCCCTCCGACAGGGGATGGTCGCTGTCATAGCCGATCTGGGTCGGCAGATCGAAGGCGACGCTCAGCCCGCTGACTCCCTGCTTCAGCAGGTAATGATAACGGGCATTGCTTTCCTCGGCGGTGCTAAAACCGGCATATTGCCGCATGGTCCAGAGCTTGCCCCTGTACATATCAGGCTGGACGCCACGGGTATAGGGGAAGTCACCGGGGAGTTCCGGGGAAGGCGCAGACAGGTCTGCCGGCGTATATACTTCCTTTATTCTGATACCGCTGTCGGTAGTAACTTTCTTTTCCATGGCAATCGTTTACGCAGGTTTACAACAACTTCTTTGCTTCGTAGCTCAAGGCTTCGGCGACGACGTTTTGCAGGGATGCTTTTGGGTTTTGCACCAGCAGATCGAGCAATTGCCTGTTCAGGTCGTTGCCGCTGGCCTCCCCGGGCAGGAAAGAGCCTACCTGGTTAATGATCAGCAGGTTCTGCTCCTTGAAATTGCGTACGGCATCCCAGGCATCCGCGCTGACATAGATCTGCTGGGTGATATTGTGCTCGAACTCCTGCCGGATGCTATGCGTCAGCAGGGATTGCATGTCCCGGGCGCTGAGCCCCGCTCCCCCCTGGTTCACCCGCTGGATGAGGTTGGGGATGGCGATCCGGTCCGTCAGCAGGATCAGGCGCTCATAGGCCTGTAATTGCATTTGACGGGTCGCAGGGTCGTTGCCGGAGAGCGCTGTCATCGAACCCGGCCCCGATGCGGCGGTTTTTTTATCCGCTTCCTTGAGCTGTTTGCGTTGTTTCCAGAAAAGATAACCGAGAAAGCCTGCCAGCAGGAAGACGATAAGGAAGGCAATGGCGAACCAATTCGTATCAATGGTCATGAAGTACTTTTTTGACGTGGACAAAAGTAACGAATGGGAGGGACGTTTTATTTAAAAAGCCCAACCGAAGGTTGGGCTTTTTAAAATATTATCAGGATTTATCCTCTTCTTTTTGATGAAGGGTATCTATTTTCCGGTATGACCAGAAGAAAACCAACGGGAAGATCAGCAGGGAAAAGATCGTGGCGCAGATAAGCCCGCCGATCACGACCCGGGCCAGCGGCCGGGAGCTTTCCGACCCGATACCGGTAGAAATGGCGGCCGGCAGCAACCCGATCGTTGCCATCAGGGCGGTCATCATGACCGGGCGGATAAGCTCGTTGACCCCCAGCTTGACGGACGAATAAAGAGGGCTTTCCGTCCCTTTTATCCGTTCCAGGTTATGTTTGAATGCCGTTATGAGCAGCACGCCTTCCAATATACAGATGCCAAACAGGGCGATAAAGCCGATACCGGCGGAGATGCTGAAGTTGGTGCCGGTGACCAGCAGGGCGATCACCCCGCCTACCACGGCAAAGGGAACGTTGAGGAATACAAGCCCGGCGTCCTTCAGGTTCCCGAACATGACAAAGAGCAAAAGAAAGATAAGCAGCAGGCTGATGGGTACGACTTCCGACAGCCGTTTGGAGGCGCGCTGCTGGTTCTCGAAATCTCCCTGCCATACCATCGAATAGCCTCTTTTCAGGGCGACGGCCTTGTCCACCTTTGCCTGGGCTTCGGCGATGGTGCTGCCCATATCACGTCCGCGGACGGAGAACTTGATGGCGGAATAGCGCCGGTTGTCATCCCGGAAGATCAGACAGGGCCCCGTCTGCTGGGTGATCTTTGCGATCTCATGGATCGGCACCTTGGACCCGCTTTGCGTCGGCACCAGCAGGTTGCCGATATCGTCCTTTGTCGACCGGAACTGTTCCGGGAACCGGATCCGTATATCGAATTTCCGGATCCCCTCATAGAGCTGGGTGACCGCCTTGCCCCCGATGGCCATTTCGATCACGGCCTCGGCATCGGCCGTCGAGACGCCATACAAGGCCATTTTACTTTGGTCCAGGTCGATGTCCAGCTCCGGCTGCCCGATATTCTTTATGACCCCCAGGTCTTCGATCCCCGTGATGGTCTTTAATACATTGTATACCTGCGTCGACTTATCCTCCATATAGTCCAGCGAATCCCCATAGATCTTGACGCAGATGGATCCCTTTACACCGGAGACGGCTTCCTCCACGTTATCCATGATGGGCTGGGAGAAATTCAGCTCGGCCCCCGGGATAACGGCCAGTTCCTTACCCATATTCGCGATCAGCTCTTCCTTGCTGATCTTCGGGTTCCATTCTTCCTCGGGATAAAGACTAACGCCAAATTCATTGTTATAAAACCCGGCCACATCCGTTCCGTCATCGGGGCGTCCCGTCTGGGACATGATCCGGCGCACCTGCGGGAACTTCATCATGATCGCCTGCATTTCCGCAGCTTTTGCCATCGAAGTATCCAGGGAAATGCTATAGGGCAGGGTTGCGCGGACCCAGATCGAACCTTCGTTGAGTTCAGGAAGGAATTCCGTTCCGAGGAACCGGAAGGCGTAGAGGCCGGCGACCACGAAGACGAGGGAAACGCCCATCGCCAGTTTTTTGTTATGGAATACGAAGCGGAACCCTCCCATGATCACCCGGGTAATAAAATGAACGACGGGGTTGTGTTTTTCCCTGACATTCTTCCTAAGCAACACATTCACCATTACCGGCACCAGGGTCAGTGTAAAGATCAGCGCGCCGAGCAGGGCGAACCCAAGCGTATAGGCCAGGGGCGAGAATAATTTCCCTTCTACTTTCTGGAAGGAGAAGATGGGGAGGAGGGCGGTGATGATGATGAGTTTTGTAAAGAAGATGGCTTTGCCCAGTTCGGCGCCTCTTTTACGGATCATTCCCAGTTTGGAAAGCCGGTTGAAGCGTTCCATACCGATCTCATGCGCCTTCTTGTCGAGCAGAACGAAAAGTCCTTCCACCATGACCACGGCCCCGTCGATAATGATCCCGAAGTCGATGGCCCCCAGGGAAAGGAGGTTGGCCGACATATGCATATAGTTCAGGCATATGAAGGAGAAGAGCAGGGAGAGGGGGATAATGATCGACACGATCAGGGTCGTTCGCCAGTTGAACATGAACAGGGAGACGATCAGGGTCACGAGCAGGATCCCTTCGATCAGGTTATGCAAAACGGTATGTGTGGCATATTTGATCAGGTCTTCGCGATTATAGAAGGGGATGATCCGGGTATCTGCGGGGAGGATCGTCTCGTTGAGTTTTGTTACTTCCGCTTTTAAGGCGTTGATCACCGCATCGGGATTTTCCCCTTTGCGCATCAGTACGATCCCTTCTACGGCATCCGGGTTGTTACGGAGTCTCCGGTGGCCGGCGCTGTCGATGGCATCCGTCCTTCCCACTTCGCCGAGACGCGGTAGGTTGGAGATCTTTACGTCCGACACGTCCTTGACGAGGATGGGGATGCCGTTGTTATTCTGGATGATGATATTCCTGATCTCGTTGATATCGTTGAGCAGGCCGATCCCGCGGACCACGTACGCCTGTGAGTTCTTTTTTATGATATCCCCGCCGATGTTGATATTGCTTTTACTAACGGCGTTGTATACGTCGAGTGGGGTAATGCCCAGGTTGGCGAGGATCTGCGGATTTACCTGGATCTCATACGTCTTTACCATGCCTCCGAAGCTTACTACGTCTGCGACGCCGGGTACCGAACGGAGGTCCCGGTCGACCATCCAGTCCTGCAAGGTCTTTAGTTGGCGCGGATCCCGGAAGCTGCTCTCGAGGGTATAGCGGAAGATCTCGCCGGTAGGTCCTGTCGGCGGTTGTACATTTGGATTGATATTATCCGGCAGGCTGACTCCGGGCAGCAGGTTATTGACTTGTTGGCGCGCGTAGGTATCCTGTACGTCGTCGTCGAAGATAAGTTTCACTACGGAAAGACCGAAAATGCTGGTAGAGCGAAGGCTGGTTTTTTTCTGTACCGGGTTCATTGCGATCTCGATAGGGATCGTGACGAATTTCTCTACTTCTTCTGCGCTTCGTCCGGGCCATTGCGTGATGATCGTGATCTCCGTGTTCGTGACATCGGGGAAGGCCTCGATGGGCATGTTCTTGAATGTGAAGACACCATATACTGCCAGGAGGATCGTCGCAATGAAAATAAAGTACTTATTTTTTAAGGAGAAGGCCAGTATGCCTTTGAGGGCTTTGTTCATCCGGTTAATTGATTGTAGCGCAAATTACTCAAAACTTGCGCCGGGACTGTGTGAAAGCCACGAAATTAGGGCTTCTTCAGAAAAAAGTCGCCATAAATCCGGTTAACAAATCCTTAATGGCCGCTGACCGGATCATTAACAATTCAATAGTAAAAGAAATGGAATTTTGCTCCGTCCACTTCGTTCCATTCCAATGTGGGCGAGGGCGTTTTCAGCGTCCGGTTGACCTTGAGCAGGGTAGTGGCGAGGGGGGAGAGTCCATCCATGCGATAGAGGTCCGTATCGAAGGAGAGATAGAATTGCCGGTACCGGCGGAATTCCGGGATTGGGCGGCCGTTGATCTCTTTTGGGTTCCTGACGCCTCCGATCATACCTTCTGCTCCGTAGCCGGCCGAGAGGTTTATCCAGGGAGGGAAATTGGCGCGGGAAGGAAGGAAGGAACCGATATTAAAAGACAGCCAGTAGGTTTGTCCGTTATAGTCTTTGAGCATGCGCTGGGGAAGGTTGCTACCCAGTTCTGCCGGCTGATATGCGGGAAAGATCGAAGTGTGATAGGAGTATTTCAGGCTGATGCGTTGTTGTCCCCACAACAATTGTTGTCCTTCGAACAACAAGGTGCCGGCCAGGTTGGCGAGCATATCGCCTTTGGAAAATCCCCATTTATCGGAGTGCCCGTCCATGATCTCGATCATGGTCATAAATCCAAGGGCTGTCAGTGAACCGATCATGGCGGAGGTGCCGCTGCGGACCCCTCCCCAGTGGAGGACGTCGCTCTGGATAGCGGCGATATTATAGGCTGTCGTGGCATGTCCGATCTTGTCCATGCTCAGCCATTCATTGTTGTCGTTGAAGGTATGGAATTTACTGTGGGCGAACTTCTTATACCATAGAAAATTCAGGCCGATGGTAATGACCGTCCCGATAGCGGACTCGACGATGATGGTGCCGTTGACGCGGCCGGGGTTATATTGCGCCGACGGTTTAAAGAACTCCTGCGCCGAAGCAGTCGACAGAAACAGACAGAGAATGGGTAACGACAGGCAATATTTTTTCAATTGCATTTGCCAAAATAAGAAAAAAAAGCCACATCCGCTCAACTGTTGAGCGCTGCATAGATCAGGATGGCCTGGGAAGAGATCACCTTGTCGCCGCTCTTTACGCCGGCTGAGATAAAGGTTCTGTCTCCAACCGTATTGATGATTTGTACAGGAGTGATCTTGACGTCCGACTGGCTGTTGAACACCAGTACGAAATATTGGCTATGATCGAAGATCAGTGCTTCCTTGGGGACATTCAGACATTGCTGGTTCTCTTTATCGCTCACCGTGATGCTGGCATACATCTCGGGTTTCAGTGCATAGCCGGGATTTGGCAAGACCACCCGGACCTTCATCACCTTACTTGTGGGATCGAGCACGTTCATCACCTTGTCGATCTTTCCTTTGAAAACTTTTCCCGGATAGGCCAGGGTAGTGACGTCTACATTCTCTCCCTGGTGGATCATGCTGATATTCGACTCATACACATTGGCCTGGATCCAGACATTCTTCAGGTCGGAGATGGTAAAGAGGCTTGTGTTATTGTCGCTGCGGATCGTCATATTGTTGTTGGCCGATTTCTGAACGATAAAGCCGCTGATGGGGGCCCGGATGATATATTCGCCCCCGGTGCCGCCGCCATTGATCTTCAGTACCTGGTTGACGCGGTTGAGTTCGGATCTTGCCTGTTGGACCGCTACTTCGGCGTTGAGGGAGTCGGTCATCGAGGCCAGTCCGCTGCTGTACATATCCTTTGTCTTCCGGAGGTTGGTTTCGGCGATGCGCAGATTGGACTGTGCGGTGACGAGGTCATTGCCATAGCCGGCCATTTCGGAGCTTCGGACGATGGCCAGCACCTGCCCGGTCTTTACATAATCTCCCAGCATGACCTTTACGTCCCGGATGTTGCCGGTCACCAGGGAGTTGACGGGTACCACGTTGTCCTCGTTGGATCCCACCTTGCCGGTAAGCGTGATGGCGTTGACCAATTGGGAGCTGATGACGGTATCTATTTTTAGCCTATGCATCACCGTATCAGGGATCACATATTTGTATTTGTCCTTGTCGCCGGCCGGTTTTTTCTCCTGTGTTTCGCAGGCCTGAAAAAGGAGGATGGATACCAAAAAAAGCAAGGAAAGGTACCGGCTTCCGTTGTTAAAGATCTTTTGCATATTGATACGATTGATCGATGTATGGGGTGTTTTTTTGCAATTGGCGTATTAGTTAAAGAAATTGGTCCCGGTGTAATAGTTGATATCCTCGAATGCGCTGACCCGGTTGAACCCGATCGTATTCAGTTGCAGGGTATTTTGTTTGTACGAATCGTAGAAGTCCAGGAAGTCGAGGATGCTGATATTCCTTTTTTGATAATTGATCAGTACCTCGTGCAGCAGCCGTTGAAAATCGGTATAGAATTTCGGGTCGATGGTCTGGTAGAGTTTTTGTTGTGCGAATGCCTTTTGGAGCGAGGTGGTCACATTTTCTTCCACCGTAGCCTGTGTACTTCTTTGTAAGATCCGGGCGCTGGCGATCCGGGCCTTTGCTGACTTTATATTTCCCTGGTTGCGGTTGAAGAAGGGCAGGTCGATGGCCGCGCCGACGCCATAGTAGTTATAGAGGAAGCTGCCTGCTTCATCGTATCCGAGGGAGAGGGTCAGGTCCGGAACGGCGAGGGATCTCTGGTAATTGTAGTTCAGTTGGTTGATATTTGTGTTTATCCGGGCGATCTGCAAGTCTGTGCGGTTCCGGTAGGCGGAATCGATCAGCGTACTGAGCGGCACCTTTGACGGGTCGAGGCGGCTGATGGCGGCGGAGTCGATCACCGGGTCGATAAAGAAATTGGGCCGGGCCTGCAGTACTAGGCGGAGTTCGGATTCCACGCCATTTACCTGGTTGAGCAGGTCGCTGTATTCGCTCTGGAAGCTATAGAGCTGCGCCTTTATGCGGATCACTTCCTTTTCGGAGATGTATCCTTTTCCCTGTTGTTGGGTGAAAGCCTCCACTACCCTGGTGAGTGCCTGGATCTCTTCGTTGTAGATGCCGGCGGATTGTCGCAGGTAGTAGATCTGGAAGAAGTCGGTGCGGAGGGTATATTTCAGGGTGCGCAGCAGGTCGAAGAACTGGAATTCGGTCAGGCGGGAATTTTCCTGGGCCAGTTTGACCTGTTTATTGCGTTTGCCCGCGAGCAGGATGAGTTGGGAGAGTCCGACCGTCGTCTCATCCTCATTTGCGCTAACGGGAAAAAATTTGCCCAGGCTTCCCGAGTAGAGGGTGTGACCGATGCTGAAGTTCGGATTTGGCCAAAGGCGGGCCTGGAGGACGAGGGCCTTTCCGGCGTCGATATTGTATCGCTGGGCCAGCAATTGCAGGTTGCTGTCGAGGAACATCTTTTCAGCTTCCGGCAAAGCCAGGCGGAGCGTATCCTGACGGGGTTGCGCCCGAACGGATGAACTGAAAAGAGAGCCCAGGATAAAAAGTAACCATATTTTTCGCATAGGTCCTGCAATGTTTTTAAGTGTGCAAAACTATTTCTTTTTGTTGTTAACCACGGGTTAAGCCTGTGTTAGCATCTTCGTTGTTAATCACGGGTTAAGCCCGTGTTAGCAGTCACTTATGGCTGTTTATAAACTATACCTATTTCATCTCATATGCCTGGGCATAGATGGCGGCAGCAATGGGGGATAGAGCGGGGGACGGGGGCTTCGCCCGGTACCTTCGGTTAATCCTGAGGCGTATTGAAGCGGAAACCAACTCCATGGATCGTCTCCAGGTTGACGTGAGGATCGGCCTTGAAGTATTTTCTTAGTTTGGTGATAAAGACGTCCATGCTTCTGCCCAGGAAATAATCGTCCTTGCCCCATACATTCAGCAGGACCTCTTCTCTTTTGAGGATCCGGTTAGCGTGTTCGCAAAGGAATTTCAGGAGGTCGGCCTCTTTCTGGGTGAGGTTAAAGATCTCTGAGCCGATGGTCAGTTTGAGGTCGGTATAGGAAAAGTTCAACTGACCGATGACATAGCTGACCGCTTTTTCCGAATGCATTTTGCGGGTCCTTCTCATGAATACTTCCATGCGCATGAGCAGTTCCTGGATGCTGAATGGTTTTGTGATATAATCGTCGGCTCCGCTCTGGAATCCTTTGATCTTATCTTCTTCCATCGACCTGGCGGTCAGGAAAAGGATGGGCACCATATCGCTCTGTTGTCTTATTTTCCGGGCGACGGCGAATCCGTCCTTATTGGGCATCATGACGTCGAGGAGGCAGATGCCAAACTCATTCTTGTCGAATTTATCGATGGCGGCTTGTCCGTCGGGGCAGAGCACCACGTCATAGCCGGCGTCTATGAGGTTGTCTTTGATTACATAACCCAGTGCGAGATCGTCTTCAGCCAATAACACTTTTACTCTTGTCGCTTGTTGCATAGACATTTTTAATTAAGGGGTATAAATAATCTGAACTCCGTGCCGATGCCCGGCAGGCTGTTCACCCGTATCCTGCCTTTATGCGCATCGATGATACGTTTGACGAAATTGAGTCCAAGGCCGAATCCTTTTACATCGTGGATATCACCGGTTGGCACCCGATAGAATTTTTTGAAAATATTTTTGAGGTATTGTTGTTCGATGCCGACGCCGTTGTCTTTCACCGAGATAAAAAAGCCGTCTTCCGAATGCCCTGTTTCCACGACGATATGCGGTTGCAGCGAATATTTTAGTGCATTCTCCAAAAGGTTGACCACGGCCAGCTCGAGGTGGGCCTTATCGGCGAAGAGCATGCCGTTGCTTTCTTCCATTTTCAGCTCCACTCTTGCCATTTTCTTGTCGATCAGGGGTTGTACCTTATTCAGTGCTTCGGCGATCAACTGGTGGGCATCGATATCTTCTTTATTCATCGGAAGATCCTTCGATTCGATGGAGGCGGTCCGGAGGAGGCGCTCGACCTGGCTTTGCAGGTGTTCCGTCTGGCTTTTGATGATGGCTGCGTATCGTTCGAGCCGTTCGGGCTGGTGGAGGATGGAGCTCTGCGCCAGGACATCGCTGGCGATCTTCATGACGGCGAGGGGTGTCTTGAACTCATGGGTGAAATTATTTACAAAGTCCTTTTGGATCTCCGCCAGGAATTTTTGGCGATAGAAGTAAAAGAGGCTGGCGGTCAGTCCGATCAGGGCGAGGAAGAGGACGACCGTGCTTACGATCCAGAAATCCATTTGTTCGAGGATATATTCGTGCCGGTGGGGGAAGTAAAGGGTGATATAGTCGTTGTCGTTGGAAAAGACCGGCAGATCTTGTGCTACTTGTTTTACGCCTGCGTACCTGGAGGCGGGGGCGGGGATAAATTCTTCGTATACATATTTCTTTTGTGCGCCGCTATAGGCTCCCAGTTTGCAGTCGGTCATTACTCCAAAATCGGCAAATTCGTCCTGGATATAAAAGACCAGGGAGTCTTTTTGGGGGATCGTGTCCGCCTTGAATTGAAAATAATTCTTGTCCGGGTTGGCGGTGATCAGTTGTTGCAGGTTGGTCCCGGGTGCGTCGTTCATCTCGAGGTCTTCAAACAGGCCCCGGATACTTTTTACGACATTTAGATCGAATTGTTTTTGTTCGAAAGAGTAGACCTTTTTCAGCCAATAAAGCTGGACCGTTACGATCAAAGCCGCCAGCAGGGTGGCAGATAGAACGATCCATTTTAAGGTTGATGAACGCATGGATGCAAAATTGCTATGCTTTCCCATGATTACTAGAGGAAAATGGTTAAGTACTGGTTAAGACTGATCAAATATCCGTTATCTTTC
>DASYBV010000020.1:0-373651 GCA_036500545.1 Puia sp.
GGGCATTAGTTTCTGCATCAGGTGCGGGATCTTGTAATAGCCGATGCTGTCTATTTGCTGGTAGGACTGGTCGCGGTTGAGCAGGCTGGCCGCCAGGTCACCGGTGAAGGTCAGGCGCCGGAAAAAGGTAAAATGCCAGGAGGTACCCGCCACGCTGTTCTCCTGGGGGAGGATAGTGGTGAGGCTGTCATATACCCGGCGGATGGAGCCGCTGTCGTCTTTGGCATGGAAGAACTGGATGCTGACATGATTCTTTGGACCGCCGACGCCGATCTTCAGTCCGTAGCCAGTCCGGGAGTATTGTGGCTGCAGGGTGTGGCCATAGGTCGTGTCTTCGCTGACCGCCTTGTTGAGCCGGCCGTAGAAGGCCCCGAAATAAAACCCATTCGGGCTCAGTTCGATGCCGCCGCCTAAAAAACTCTGACCGTCGAAGACGAGGGGTGAGAAGGAGATGCTTCGGTAGCCAAGGTGCAGTTTGATCCATTTATACGAAGGGCTGATGCCCAATTGGGTGAAGGGGGTCGTGTAGCTTTTGCTGTATTGGGTTATGACGAAGGAAAAGGGGAGACTGAAGCTATAGAATGAAGGGTTGAAGCTGCCGAAGACATTCCAGGCGAAGGGGTCCCGGGTCGGGTAGGCTTCGTTGGAATGATAAAAATCCATGCCGGCGCCGAGGCTGCCATGAAAGGAGACGGGTTTCTGTCCTTTCATAGAGCCGATGTCCTGGGCGCGGGCGAGGGCCGGGAGTAAAAGGAGCGCAAGGGCCGTCCTGCAAAATATCGATCTTGTCTTTTTCATTTCATTACGGTACTGGTACTTATTTATCCTCCTTGTATCCGGCCGGTATCTCGAACATGGACGTTGGGAAATCCCCTTTTTGGATCTTTGTCAATTCCATGCGCATGCCGGCATCTTTCGATCCCGTCTCCATCTTGAGCATAAATCCCGTACAGCCCATTTGTTTTAGCTGATCGGCCGCCGCAAGGGTCATCAGGGCCGTCCAGGACCTCGACATATTCTTGTCCATATAATGCCGGAAGAAAGGCGCCAGCGGGACGTCGGGGCTGTTCCAGAGGTCGATGGTATCCGTCATATTGCCGAGGGCGCCCATATGCTTTGTGGAAACGATGCGGGCGTGTACGCTATTAAAGCCCATGATCTTGTCTTCGCCGATCTTTGTGACGGTCGACGCCAATTTGAAAGGGTCGTCGCCGGCACCCGAGGCGGAGCCGGAGGTATCGATACTATTGATCGTGTATGTTTTTTGGGCGTCGTCGATCGAGATCGACTGGTTAGGCTTGTCCTTGCTGGCGATCAAAACGATCGGTCCCGAATTGTCTTTTTTTACGGCCGGGTTCGACATGTCCATTTCGCTTCGTACGCCGCCGCCCGCAGAAATATAAAGCTTCATGTATCCGCTCATGTTCATGGTCTTGCCGACCGTGGTGGTCGTGTATTCATAATACATATCGGCGCCTGTGCCGGTGGTGGATGCATCCGCGGAAGCGGAGCCGTTAGGGCCTGTTGCGGCATTGTTGTTGGAGCAGGCCAACAGCACCGCGACGAAAAAGAAGATGGAACAGGCGAAAAACAAGTTTTTAGCCGAAAAAAGGGAGGTGGGTATTCTCATATAGTTTGTTGTTTTGCGTTGGTAAAGATGGCGCTCTGCGGAGCCTGGCCGGGGATTAACCGACGAACGTCAACCGGTGATCGTCGGACGCCGTTTCCGGAGGCTGGGTTGCGGTTCCGGGACCTTATGCTCAATCGCTTTTTGCGGTAAACGAGAAATTGATATTATGTTCGATGGCCGAACCCGGGCCTATTTTGGACGTTCCTTTCCCCGTAATGGAAAGGTTATTATCCTTGTCGGACCGGACGGGGAAGGTGCTGTTCTGGGAAATGACCTTACCCAGGGTCAGTTGTACTTTGTTGATAGGAAGATCGACCCGGGTGGTCAGGGGAATCCCGAGTGCGATATCCAGGTAACAATAGATGTATTTGGTGGTTTCGAGGAAGTCGACCAGGGCCGGGTTCACATAAAATTTCATGGTTTGCGCATCCACCTGGTAGTCGATGTCGATCGGTATATTGAAATAAGCCGGTGTCGCGAGACCGCGGGCCACCGCTCCGAACCCGGTCGCCTTGTCGGCCTGGCTGGACACGAACGGTACGAAGGGTGGTGCATAGACGCAGATACCGATGACGCGGGACCGTTGTTTAGACGCATTCTTGAAATCATCCATTTGGTTCATATTGGTATAGATGGAGAATTTGGTGGCATTGCCTTCGATATTTCCTTTCATCTTGATGACCCCCTTTCCGGACCCGCCTTTTGGATACCGCAGGCTGATGGTAGCACCCGCCGTGTAGCTGTATTGCCACCAAACATCATTGGTCTTGTTTCGGAAGGTGCAGGTGTAACTCTCCTGCAGATTCCCGTCCATGACGACGCAATACTTTTTCATCAGCAGGGAGCTGCACATCTGGACGATATCCCCGCAAAAACCAGCGCTACTCGTCATGGAAAGGATGCTATTCCCATCTATCGCCGCTACTCCGAATAGTTTACCGGCTTCCTGCATTACTGTCTTTGTGTTGTCGCCGGCGCCGGCGGCATTGGCGTAATCTCCGGCGACTATCGAGCCCCCTTTATCCCCGGCAATGCCGCCCACGAGTTTTACAATATTCGATTCAAAACTAAGCATGGTGGAAAAAGCGGCGCAGGCTTCGCTGACCATGGCCAGGTATTCGCAGATCGTATTATCGTAGGATTGGTGAGTTGCGGAAGGGCCGCCGGTCCCACCGGTGCCACCAGAGCCGCCGGTTCCGCCGGAGCCGCCTCCCCCTCCATTGAAATTTTGCAATTGTTTTGACTCATCGCTGAAGTCATTGCTCAGGTCGGCAAACTTCTCCTGCAGGGGTGCGGGGAAATTTCCGTATTTCTTTTCCAGCCCGTCCAGGCCCTTACCTGCCTGGTCGATATCATCCATCCATTTTTTAAAGGCCTCGGCCTTACTATCGAAATCCTTTTTCTTTTTTTCGAGTGCGGTCGCGTCTGGTCCGCTCAATTCGCCGGTTACTTTATCGATCGCATCATCGATCTTTTTGGCTGCCTGGACGACCAATTCACGGGTGGGACCGGTGATCTGGTCCATTTCCTGGAAGGGATAGGCAGTGACGGTAACAGTCGTCTGTGCTTTCCCATCCGCCGTTTTGAATACCAGCCGGAACTCACCCGTGCTGGCGGGGACCCAAACGGTCGAAAAGGAGCCGCTGTCCTTTAATGAAATATTTACTGCGGCTGCGGGCACGGGGCCGCTGACCGTCAGTACAACCGTTTTCAGGTTTCCGTTTATGGGGCTGAAACCGGTGACTTTAACCGTGGAGCCTATAATGGTCTTGTTGGTGGAGACAGCTACCCGGACGTAGCCCGACGTAGATGGAGGATCACCGGCGGGAGAGGTTGACCCTGCTCCGGCATTCGCCGGAGCACCGGCAGCAGTTGCAGAGGTACCGGTGTTAGCGGTTCCAGCGGTGGGTGGCGTATTGGGAGGAGTGGGGGCAGCCGGTTTTGGCACCGACGGGTCTACTTTATCGATGGCTTTGTTGGTAGTGGTGCTTGCCTTGTTGTTAGCCCGGTTCTGGACGGTGTTCTTAACGCTGTTGAGGACGTTCTGCAGGAACTGGGCCTCTGCGGGGCGGCAAAGGATCATACAGCCAATGAGGAGCGTTAGAAAGATAAATTTTTTTTTCATAGATCTTAGACCCCGTTAGAGGGCCGGTTTAATTATTATTCAATCTGGCGGCTGCTTGTTTGATGCTGTCCAGTTCGGCCGGGGTGATCCCCATGCCGTTCCGGTATTTCTTTAGCATCGCGGCGGCGGCTTTTACGGATGGGTCGTTGCTATTGCCGTAGAGTTTATCAATGCCTGAGTCGGACAGCATCTGGTTCGTTGTGTTGAGGACGTCCTTCGCCGTCATTTTCAGTACGTCGGTATCGGGTTTGCCGCTGGTGGCGATGGAGTTGAGCAGGCTGTTCATCTCCCCCCTGAGTTTGGTTGTGTCGATGAGCTGGCTGGCCGCGTCGACGGAAGCCGGGGTGGCGGAAGCCGGGGTGGCACTTTCTGCGCCGCCCTGCCCGGCGCTTTGGGGCGCGCTTTGCGCGGCGTTTTGTTGGGCGCCGGGCCGCGAGGCCAGTCCTGAACAGCTCATGAGCGAAAAAGCTGCCAGGCAGAAAAAAGCTATTGATCTTATGAGTTGCATATTTCTTATTTTGAGGGGTTAGTTTGCTGTGCGCCGGACATGCCGGACATCATATATTCCATGATATTTTTATGGTTATTCGTATATCCTGCCGGGATCATAAAGAGAGAGGCCGGGTAGGAACCGGGTCTCGCGTCGGCCAGGTCATAGCTCATGGAATAGTCTTTTCCGCTGGCCGTCATTTTTACCATTATACCGGCGGCGCCCGCCTTTTCGAGGGCCTGCATCATTCCATAGGATACCGTCTGGTCGCTCAGATTGTGGTAGAGGGAATACCCCGGGACGGCGGTGCTGGTCCAGAGGTCTTCCGTGGAGCTGGATTTAAAGAGCCCTGAACCGCTGGTGGAGGTGAGTTTGACATGGACGCAGGAATAGCCGTCGACGGTCTCGTCGCCGACCTTTGTCACCTTGTAAGTCTGATGAACGGAGTTTATGAGTGCGGTATCGATGAGGTTGAGGGAGTAACCTTTATTGTCCGGGTCCAGCAGAATACTGTATCTGGGCTGGTCGGCACGCCCTACGACGATCAGTTTGCCGCTGGCCGCACCGGGCATAAGGATCCGCATTTCGCTGCGGCCTTCGCCCCCGTTGGTCAGCCACTTGTAGGAAGTGTCTTTCATGGTCCCTTTTTTGGAGGTTGCGGTCATGAGATATTGATAATAAAAGCCGCTGCCGCCCTTACCTTTCATATAAGTATCGATTGCCGCGGCAGAATCGGATGCCGATACTCCGCCTCCACCGGTCATCAGTCCCAGGTTCTTCATCATACCGGCTGCCGAGGTATCGGGCGGGGTACCGGATTTGGTCGTTCCGCTGCCGTCGACCTTATCGATCGCCTTATTGGTAGTCTGGTCGGCCTTGTTGTTGGCCCGGCCCTGTGCCGTATTTTTGACGCTGTTGAGAACGTCTTTGAAGAATTGGGCCTTTGACGAGGAGGAAGCTGCCGTGAGGAGTACGGTCAGCAGGACGAGGTGGAAGGATGTTTTTTTCATGACATTACAGTATTAATATGATGGCCAGCAAAAAAAATAATATTGCCAGCAGCAGGAGTGTCCGTTGTATCCATTTGGTGCTTTTTTCTGCCGCCATGCTGATTTTTTCTTTATAGATCAAATTTCGGGGCATAAAAAAAACGTTCGCCGGATAGTCGACGAACGTCTGTTGAAAATCGTCAAAGGAAGTTTTCCGGAGCTGTTATTCCGCCTGGTTAAATTTTTTCCATTCTGCAGAAGTGGAGAACGGGATATCGAATTTGCCGTCCGTGATCTGTATGACGGATGGGGCACTGGCCGGTGAGCCCTTCTGCGCTTTGTATCTTCCCGAAAAAGTACCGGACACCCTGGTAGCGGAGATGGAAGTGATATTTATGGTCACGGCGTCATCGAGGTAGGTGACGAATCCTTTAATATAGCCGTTATAGCCGATGGCAGGGTCGACGGTCGTGCTACCCGGTTGAGCGGGGACCTCGAAATTCAGTCTTTCGCTGGGGTCGTCTTTATCCGCCAGTTTAAAAAAAATGTGTTTTTCCGTTCCTTTCAACCGGAAAGCCGCGTTGGTATTCTGATCGGTGCCGGTAGAGGCGTATACCCTGCCGTTGATCGTAGCCGAAAAGCTGGCGTCTCCCCCACCCGATCCCTTTGTATTGTCCGCAGCATCGGTGGAGGCAGCCGTTGAACCCGAGGGACTGTTGCCGGCAGCGCCGGTACAGGCGGTAAAAATTGCGAAGGCGAAAACAAAAGGGGAAAACAATTTTAGCTGCATAATATAGGATGTTTTAATCGGCAATTGATTTGCCGGCGTTTTGCCGGACGTTCGGAGCGAAGTTCCGGGCATAAAAAAAACGTTCGCCGGATAGTCGACGAACGTTCGTTGAAAATCGTTAAACGATTTATGGGCTGCCCGGGCCCCGGGGGCCGTTGGCGGCGGTATTGTTTAGAGCGGTCTGGATTCCCAGCTGAGTACGGCGGTGAGGGTAGCCTCTACGTCTTTCCGGAAGAAAAGCCGGGTATAGATGCGGGCGGCCAGGTCGGCGGCGATCTGTAGTCCCAGCCCAGAGCCCTTGCTATCGACATGCTGGTCGCTGAGCCGTTCGTTCAGCGATTCGGCAGATGCTTTGGCGGAGGAGTTGGTGATGACCAGTTCCTGCCCGTTGGAAGAGATGGTGATCGTCTTATTCCCGTCGCTGTGTTTTACGGCATTTTGCAGCAGGTTGCGGATGATGACGGAGAGGAAGTTCTCATCCGTATGTTCGACAAAGGATGCCGGCACCCGGCAATCGATACGGATATCTTTTTCTTCCAGTTGTTCGTTCAGCAGGGCGATCTCCTTTTGCAGGACATCTGCTACGCTTACCGGCCGGAATTCCGGGGTAAAGTTCTGCATCTGGCTTTTGCTCCAGAGCAGGAGGTCTTCCATGGTTTCCAACACGTTCTCGGATGCCTTTTTCAGCCTTTCCTCGTGTCGTTTGCGGGCTTCATCGTTGAACAGGTCGGGCCGTTCTTTCTGCAATTGCAGCAGGCTGACGATCTTACTGACAGGGGAACGTAGGTCATGGCTGATGATACCAAAAAGCCGGGCCTTGGTCTCGTTGGCTTCACCGAGATGGCGATTCAGTATGTCCAACTGGTCGTTCCTGTCGTTGAGGACTTTATTGAGTTTTTCCTTGCTGCGGTAAATAAAATACAGAAGCAGGGTTATGACTCCAAGGGCAGCCAGTCCTAAGACCAGGAATAACCGGGTACGGGAGGCGGTCTCCAGTTCCAGTACATTCAGCCGGTTCTCCTTATCGAGGGTGACGATGCGTTGTTCTTTTTCATTGGTCTGGTAGTGCGTTTCCAGGTCGGCGAAGGTCCTGGACATTTTTTCCTTGTTAAGAGAATCCACCGTCTCCACATATTGCTGAAAATACTGCAGGGCCGCGCTGGCATTGCCCTTGCCTTTTTGGGCCAGCGCCATATATTTCAAATCGTTGCCATAGAGTTCTTTGTCCAGATGCCGGGCGACCGGGAGGGATAGCGTCAATTCCGCGATGGCCGGATCGAATTTCCCGGTTTCTTCCAGATAGCGGCCTTTTGTCATCTGGACCTGAAAGATCAGGATGGGGGATTTTGTTTTTGCTGCGAGCGTATCGCTTTTTGTGATATAAGGAAGCGCCTGGCCATATTGGTGATGGTCGATATAATAGATGGCTATATTCAGATCGGAGGATACGATCTCCGAAGGGAATTGTAGTGGATTGCCGACGTTGGTTGCCAGTTGGTGGTTGTAATAGAGAGCCGAATCAATCTTTCCGGAGGTCGTATAGGCTTCCACAAAGGAACTCAATAATCGATTGCCGACATTGGGGGATATGGCGGCAAAACGTTGACCCCTTCTTAGTACATCCAGGCTTTTATCAACCATCTGGGTATTAAGGTAAAGTTTGGAAAGCATGTCGCATTGAATGGCAAATGCAAATTTTTTCTGGGGGTCTGTAGTGGTATCTACTTCGTTTTCCCGCAGCTCGATGCTTTTTATAAAATAATCCTGTGCTGTACTATAATAAGAATTCTGCTGATAGTAGCTGCCCAATGCGTAATAGCCATCTTCCCGGATGCTTTGGTCTTTGGTCGTATCCACGATGGACTGCAGGATATTTTTGCATTCTTCCACCTTATCCATTTGCTGCAACTGGAAATTAACGGGGATCAGCGATACGCAGGCGCGGGTGATCTGCCTGGCTAACCGGCCTTTCTGCGCTTCGCGGAGACATTGATAAAAATAATATTGGGCACTATCGAATTTTATCTGGTAGTAATAACTGAGGGCGGCATAGGTAAAGAATTTTATCCGGTTCTCCGCATCGTCCGCTTTTGCCAGTTGAAGCCCTTTAAAGGCGGATTGTTGTAGTAAGACATAATTATTCATTCCGCCGGCCGTATTCATACGAAGGGAATCGCAGTAACTGGTCCATACCCTTATTTTATCTTTGTAGGCGGGCAACCTGGAAAGATCGGGGGCCTGTGCCACCAGGTCCGGTGGGAAAATCATCGAAGCAAATGAGAGGAGGACAATGAGGGTGCGCAGGTGTTGTTTCATGTGTAAAAAAATTTTCAAAATATCCCGTTTAGCGCATTTTTATAGAGTTTACCTACCGGCAGATCGTATTCCGGAAGATGGATCCTGTTGCCTTTCAGGCGAACGATCTTATCCAGGTTGACGACATAGCTGCGATGGATCCGGATGAATTTTTCGGGTGGCAGTTGTTCCTGCATGCTGCTCAATGTAGCCAGGACCAGGTACTGTTTTCCGGCAACGATGATCCGGGTATAATCTTTCATGGCTTCGAGGTATAAGATCTCTTTTATCTGCAACTTGCATTTTTCATATCCCTGTTTGATCATAAGGATGCCTGATTCCTGTTCTTTTTCAAAGGCGAATGCTTTTTGCTTTAACTGGTGGAAGTCGCGGAGACGCAGGGCGCATCTTGCGAACCGTTCGGCGGTGAGGGGTTTTAGTAAATAATCGAATGCTTCTATTTCATAGCTTTCGATGGCAAATTCGGGGTGAGAGGTAATAAAGACGGGCAGCAATCTTTCTCCGGCCAGTTTTTTAACCAGTTGCAGACCGCTGATGCCGGGCATTTCGATGTCAACAAAAAGAATGTCCGGGTGATGTGCAGAGATCAGCTCGGCGGCTTCGAGGGGATGGGAACAGCTGGCGATCCTTTTTAGAAAAGGGAATTTATCCGCCTCATTTTCAACACTTAGGCGATCAATTTCGTCATCTTCAACGATCAGGTATTTTAGGACTTCAGACATTCGTGAGCATAGTTGATTGGTGTTCGAAAATAAGTTTACGCATCCATCCCTGATAGTAAAAATGCGACAGGGCCGATTTATTTCAGATTTTTTGAGGCCCTGCCGACATAAACGGCTTCGATGGGATGTGGTTTGCTGTAAAATGCGACGGGGGGTTCTCCGGTGAAGTGCCGGAAGTCCTTTATAAAGTGTGTCTGATCGAAGTAACCGCAGTCGTAGATGATATCGAACCAGTCCAGGGCCGGGTTGGCGCGTTTGAGACCGAAGGCGTAGTTAAAGCGTAGTACCCGGGCATAGTATTTCGGGGGCATGCCTACGTTATCAGAAAAGTGCCGTTCGAGCGAGCGGCGGGATATGCTGCTTTGCCGGGAGAGGTCGTCGATACCTACCAGGCCGTTGCGTTGCAGCATCTGGTCCTGTGCATATTCTATCATCGATCGGTAGGAGGTGGGGAGGGGACGGGCAAGGGAGCTGAAAAAGTCGTCTACTACTCCTATTTTCGCCTCGTCGCAGGGGGCCGACAGTATTCTTTCTTTTAGTTCGCGGGTTCGCCGGCCCAGGAATACTTCCAGGGGGACCACATTATTGTTGAGGTGGTGGATCGGGATATTAAACAGGCGGTAAAAGCCATAGGGTTTAAAGATGCAAAAGATCAGTCGGAGGTTTTCGGGTGTTTTGATCAGGAGGTCTCCGTCGGTCTGGTGTCCTCCGATACCATCGCCCCAGTCTTTTCGCCGGCCTTCGGTGTCATAGTATTCCGGAAGGTTATCATTGAGGTAGATGAAGAGTTTTACAAAGCCATCGAGGACACATTTTTCGGCGGGCATGGCTTCCAGGCTGCTTACGATCCAGTACCGATGGATATACTTATGCAAATGCGGGGCAGGTATGTATTCCTTCATCAACATGGGGGAAGTCGTTGGTGTTTTAAGGATGCCTGGGGAAGATACAAAATCCGGGGGAGATGTAAAAACAAAAAGCATCAAGTCTTCTTCGGTATTCCCAGCCGAAGCCGAATATACCTACTGACCCGATGCTTTTTTGAGTTGTTTCCACCTTTATCTTGCGATTCCGGCTTTCACTTCTCATTGAGTTGCTTCTTTCTGTTTATTGATTTCCGCTTCTCAATTGTACCCCTAAGATACATCATCCAACTACCTGTTTCCAAATTTTCAGCCTCATCGTTTTGCACCTGTTCTGCACAAGGTTATGCACATTTCGAGGCCCGCGAGGCGATTGCGGCCGGTTGGTCAAATTTCCTTAATTTTGCGCCCTATGACACAAGAACAAATTAAGAGTATGAGGGACCGCGTGGTCGTCCTGAGGAGGTTTCTTTGACGTCGATAACCGACAATATAAGATCAACGAAGAGAAGCAATTATCGCTGAGTCCCGGTTTTTGGGACGACAATAAACGGGCGACGGAAATTCTCAAGAACATCAAGCTGAATGAGTATTGGGTGAAGCTGTACGAGTCCGTGGAATCGGCGGTAGAGGATTTTGCCGTATTATTCGATTTCTGGAAAGCCGGCGAGGCCAGCGAGGAGGAGACCCGTGAGGCGCACCAGAAGGCCCTGGTCCAGATCGAGGAGGCGGAGTTCAAGAGCACTTTGAACCAGCCCGAGGACGAGCTGCCGGCGGTCATGCAGATCAATTCCGGGGCCGGGGGCACGGAAAGCCAGGACTGGGCGGAGATGCTGTTGCGGATGTACCGGATGTACGGAGAGAAACAGGGCTGGTCCGTGACGGAGCTGGACCTTCAGGACGGGGAAGGCGCCGGGATCAAGAGTGCGACGATCCAGTTCGACGGGCCGTTCTCCTATGGTTTTTTAAAAGCCGAGAGCGGGGTACACCGGCTGGTGCGGATCTCGCCTTTTGATAGTAATGCGCGGAGGCACACGAGTTTTGCAAGCGTTTTTGTGTATCCCCTTGTGGATGACAGTATCGAGATCGAGGTCAGTCCGGCCGATGTGGAATGGGAGTTCTACCGGAGCGGCGGCAAGGGTGGCCAGAACGTAAACAAGGTGGAGACGGCCGTCCGGCTGAAGCATATTCCCAGCGGGATCATCGTAGAATGCCAGCAGGCGCGAACCCAGGGGGAGAACCGGGAAAAGGCGATGAAGATGCTGAAGAGCCGGCTCTATGAAGAAGCGTTGCGTAAACAGGAAGAACTAAAGAACGCCACCAACTCCACCAAGAAGAAGATCGAGTGGGGTTCGCAGATCCGCAGCTATGTATTCCATCCGTATAAGATGATCAAAGACCATCGCACGGATTATGAGGTCGGGAATGTGCAGCCGGTGATGGATGGGGAGCTGGATGGATTTATAAAAGCATATTTGATGAATGAAAAGGAAGAAGCTTAACAATAAAAAATATAGACACCATGAGCTTAGGATATTTTAGTTACCCCGTACCGGTCAATGAGCCGGTGCTGAATTATGGCCCCGGCAGCAAGGAAAAGGAAACGCTGAAGAAGGTCCTGAAAGAGCTCAAGAGTACCGAGCACGACATTCCCATGTTTATCGGGGGAAAGGAAGTGCGGACCGGGAAGAAGATCGCGCTGCGTCCGCCGCATGAGATCGCCCATACGCTGGGATATTTCCATGCAGGGGATGAAAGCCATATAAAGCAGGCCATCGACGCGGCTTTACAGGCAAAGGAAGGCTGGGCGTCGCTTAGCTGGGAGAACCGCGCCGCTATCTTCCTGAAGGCTGCCGACCTCATTGCAACGAAGTACCGTCCTTATATGAATGGTACGACCATGCTGGGACAAAGCAAGAATGCCTTCCAGGCGGAGATCGACAGCGCCTGCGAGGTCATCGACTTCCTCCGCTGGAATGTACATTTCCTTAGCGAGATCTATCGCCAGCAACCGGTAAGCAGCCCCGGCGTTCACAACCGGCTCGAATATCGTCCGCTGGAAGGTTTTGTCCTTGCTATCACCCCCTTCAACTTTACGGCCATCGGAGCCAACCTGCCCACCTCCGCCGCCATGTGCGGCAATACCGTCGTCTGGAAGCCGGCCAATACGCAGGTATTCGCGGCGCAGATGTTTATGCGGGTGATGCAGGAGGCCGGACTACCAGCGGGGGTCATCAATCTTGTCTATGTGGATGGTCCGTCCCTGGGAAAAGTATGTTTTAGTCATAAAGACTTTGCAGGCATCCATTTTACCGGCTCTACGGGGATCTTCAACAATATCTGGTCGACGATCGGGCAGAACATCGGCAATTACCGCAGCTATCCCCGGATCGTGGGTGAGACCGGTGGTAAGGATTTTGTCCTGGCCCATGAGAGCGCCGATCCCGATGTATTGGCAACGGCCCTTCTAAGGGGCGCCTTTGAATACCAGGGGCAGAAATGTTCCGCCGCCTCCCGGGCGTATATTCCCGAGAACCTGGCTGCCGCCGTAAAGAAGAAACTGATCGAAGGAGTAAAAGGCTTTAAGATGGGGACCGTGGAAGACTTCTCCAATTTTATCAATGCGGTGATCGACGAGAAAAGCTTTGATAAGATCCAATCCTATATCGAAAAGGCAAAACAGGATCCCAATGCCGAGATCTGGGTCGGGGGAGAATGCGACAAGACAAAGGGCTATTTTGTGACGCCTACGGTGATCGAAGCAAAAGACCCGTCTTATGTGACGATGTGCGAAGAGATCTTCGGACCCGTATTGACGGTATATGTATATAAAACAGGGGATTTCGAAAAAACGCTGGATCTGGTAAACACCACCTCTCCCTATGCCCTGACGGGATCGATCATTTCCCAGGACCGGGGGATCGTCGAGCTGGCGGTCGAAAGGCTGCGGAATGCCGCCGGTAATTTCTATATCAATGATAAGCCGACGGGCGCGGTAGTAGGGCAACAGCCTTTTGGCGGGGCCCGTGCTTCAGGGACCAATGACAAGGCAGGATCTATCCTGAACCTATACCGCTGGCTGAGCGCCCGGACGATCAAGGAAACTTTTGTCCCGCCTACCGATTACCGGTACCCCTTTCTGTCTGAAGCATGATAATAGTGATCTGATACAGGATTTTTACGATCTATAACTGAATGGCCCGGTAACCTTACCGGGCTTTTTTGTGTATTTTTTTAGCAATAAACAATAAAAAACATGCAATTACGTGGTCTGCTTTTTGCATAGGGGCTTATATCTTTGTGAACGATTAATAATTACTTAATCTATTAATTATGAAAAAACTAGCATTATTATTATTGGCAGGCGTTTCGATTGCTACAGCGAATGCGCAGGTCCAGTTTGGCGTAAAGGCAGGCGGTAATTTCGCAACACAGACCGGGAGCGATGCCGGTGATTCAAAGACTCTTTTTGGCTTTAATGCCGGCGCCTTTTTAAGGCTTCCGGTCCAGCGCGGGCTAAGCGTTCAGCCGGAGTTGGTCTATTCGGGTCAGGGCGCCAGGTATGACGTAGGGGGTACAACCACTTCCTATCATGCCAATTACCTGAATATTCCCATTTTACTGAAGTTCTCACACCGGGCGGGTCCTTATTTCGAGACGGGTCCCCAGTTTGGCTTTATAATGAATGCGAGCATCAAGGCAGGCGGCAACAGCGTTGATGACAAAGCCTCGTATAAATCCAGTGATTTTTCCTGGGTGTTTGGCGTAGGGTATAAGATCCCGCAGAGCCCTCTTGGCATCGATTTCCGGTACAATGTCGGTCTGTCGAACATAGAGGACAGGGATGTCACCAATCTGAATGGTTCGATCCGCAACGATGTATTGCAGCTCGGGCTCACCTATGTACTTTTCAGCAGCCGGAAATAATGACCGGAATAAATCAGCAGCTTTGTTTTTAGATGTTTGAATAGTTTGTCGGAGGTCGCCGTTGGCGGCCTCTTTTTTTTGCCTATTTTTATAAAAATTTATTCTTGAAGACAATCCTGAATGAGCAGCAACTGGCAATAACGATACAACGGCTGGCGCATCAATTACTGGAAAATCATCTCGATCTGGAAAACACCGTCCTGATCGGCATCCAACCCCGGGGGATCTATTTTTCCAACAGGGTCGTGGAGCAGCTCAAATTGCAGCTGAACGGCAAGCCGGTTCCCTATGGCAAGCTGGATATTACTTTTTACCGGGACGATGTGCGAAAGGGGTTGCATGAGCTAAACCAGACGGATATCCCATTCTCCATAGAAAATAAGAGGGTGGTGCTGATCGATGACGTCCTTTGGACGGGACGGACGATCCGTGCCGCCCTGGATGCCTTGCTGGACTTTGGCCGGCCGGCCAGCGTGGAGCTCTGTGTGCTGATCGATCGCCGGTTCAGCCGGCAGCTGCCGATCCAGGCGGATTATACGGGCAAGTCGATCGACTCCTTTATCACACAAAAAGTGAAGGTATATTGGAAGGAAAAGGATGGGAAAGATGAAGTGGAATTATTATGAGGAAGTTATCATTTTTACCTTAATTTCGCCACCTAATGCAACTGAGCACTAAACATCTTCTTGGCATTAGAGATCTCCAACCGGGTGATATTCAACTTATTTTAGATACTGCCACCCAATTTAAAGAAGTCTTACAGCGTCCGATAAAAAAGGTCCCGACCTTACGGGATGTGACGATCGTCAATCTTTTTTACGAAAATTCGACACGTACGCGGATCTCCTTTGAATTGGCGGAGAAACGTCTCTCGGCGGACACCATCAATTTTACGGCTTCCGGTTCATCTGCCGCCAAAGGAGAGACCCTCCTGGACACGGTGAACAATATCCTCTCCATGAAGGTGGATATGGTCGTGATGCGGCACAGCGCCAGCGGGGCCCCCCATTTCCTGGCCAAACACATCCCCGCGGCGATCGTCAATGCCGGGGACGGGATCAATGAACATCCTACCCAGGCATTGTTGGATGCGTTCTCCATCCGGGAGAAGCTGGGTGCGCTGGCCGGGAAAAAGGTCGCCATTATCGGTGACATCATGCATTCCCGGGTCGCCCTCAGCAATATCTACCTGTTAAAGAAAATGGGCGCCGAGGTAATGCTTGCCGGTCCTCCAACCCTGATCCCCGTCCATATCCGCGAGGCCTTTGACGTACGGGTGGAATATAACCTGAAGAAAGCCTTGGAATGGTGCGATGTGGCCAATGTGCTCCGGATCCAGCTGGAACGGCAGAATCAACCTCTCTTCTCCTCCTTACGGGAATATAGCCTGGCATATGGGGTAAACAAACGTCTCCTGGACAGCCTGAGCAAGGAGATCGTGATCATGCATCCCGGCCCGATCAACAGGGGGGTGGAACTGGACAGCGATGCCGCCGACAGCAAACAATCCATCATCCTGCACCAGGTGGAGAATGGGGTCGCGGTCCGGATGGCCGTGTTGTATCTGCTGGCGGGAGATAACCGGTGACCCAACTTTTATTCAATAAAACAAGTACACTTGCCTATGCCACGTATCGCCCTCTTCCCGGGAACCTTCGATCCGATCACGATCGGGCACCAGGACATCATCAACCGCTCGTTGCCGCTCTTCGATAAGCTCATCATTGGGATCGGGCGGAACGTCAATAAAGAGCCGATGTTTACCGTGGAGCAACGGCTGGGCTGGATCCGGGAGATCTATAAAGACAATCCAAAAGTAGAGGCAGTGGTATATGAGGGGCTGACCGTCCGGTGTTGTCAGCAGGTGGATGCCCATTTTATCCTGCGTGGCATCCGGTATGTCAACGACTTTGAATACGAGAAGGCGATCGCCGATATGAACAGAAGCCTGGATACGAATATAGAAACCGTTTTTTTAACCTGTCTTCCCCAATATACCTCCGTTGCTTCCACTCTTGTACGGGACGTATTAAAAAACGGAGGCGATGTACGGCAATTCCTGCCGGATGTGGTAGTAAAGTCGTTGGAAAAACGGTAAATGAGGACGTCCCAATCGATGGAACAAAACACTTTTTATCATGTCAATCTGGTTTACCCGCGGCGTCACCGTCGCCCGGATCAATGCCCTCGGTAAAAATACGATGGGTGAATGGCTGGGGATCGAGTTCACAGAGATCGGCGAAGATTTTCTGAAGGCCCGGATGCCGGTGAATGAGCGTACCCGGCAGCCCTACGGGATGCTGCATGGAGGCGCCTCTGCGGCCCTGGCGGAGACGATGGGCAGCGTGGCTTCCGCGCTGGTGATCGACCCGAACCAATTTATTTGCGTGGGTCTTGAGATCAATGCCAATCATATCCGGGGGGTGCAGGAGGATCTTGTTTTTGGAACGGTGGTGCCTTTGCATATCGGGGGAACCACCCATGTATGGGATATCCGGATCATCGACAGCCAGGATAAATTGGTTTGTGTAAGCCGGCTTACGGTGGCTATTCTGAAGCAACGTCGAGACCCGCCGCCCGCAGCACATCAATGATCGAAGGAAAAGTATTCTTCAGGATCGGAGCCATGTCCTTCTCCCCTACCCATTTCAGCGCGGTGATCTGCTCTTCCTGCTGGGGCCTGATCTGCGCATTCGCAGCCGCCTTCATACGATACCAGTGGGTCTCCTTTAAAATGTGTTTGCCATTCTCATCATAGGTATGCCAGGTAGTGATAAGGGCCGCGCCCAGCTCCACTTTTGTAAGCCCCGTCTCTTCCCCCACTTCACGTATGGCGCATTGTTCCAGGGTCTCTCCTTTGTCGAGATGTCCTTTGGGCAAATCCCATTTACCCCGACGGAACATAAAGAGATATTCGGCATTCTCGTTGTGGACGAGGCCGCCTCCGGCCTGATGGAGGATAAATTTTTTCCACACCGCTTTTTTCAGGGTCGCCAGGTCCTTATGAACAAAGATACCGGCATGAATTTTTTCCTGCCGCATTTCATGGATCATGGAATTGACCGCCGGGGGGGAGAACTCATCGATCAGCACGGCGTCATCGTGATGGGCATAGACGTTGATCTCGTCATTGAGCGCATCGCAGAGGAACAGGGGTTTGTCGTTAAAGTAGATCTTAATGTACATACCGTAGAATTAGGGGGAATCGGACGTAAGATACGCCGTTTTGGAACTTTTAATTACTTTCGCAGCATGGCTGAAAGAACGATCACCACCAATGAGAAAGCGGTAGCCGAAAAGCTGCTGCAGGTCCAGGCCATCCGCCTGAATGTAAAAGAGCCCTTTACCTGGTCATCCGGGTGGAAGAGCCCGATCTACTGTGATAACCGCAAAGTGCTCTCCTTCCCCTATATCCGGGATTTTATAAAATCGGAGATGTGTAATGTACTTTTTGGCGAGTTCCCCGAAGCGGGGCTGCTGGCGGGGGTGGCTACGGCCGGGATCGCCTGGGGCGCCATGGCCGCGGACCAGCTGAAACTGCCCTATATCTATGTCCGGTCCAAGCCAAAGGAACATGGGCTGGGACAACAGATCGAAGGGCATTATGAGAAGGGACAGCCGGTAGTGGTCATCGAGGATTTGATCTCCACCGGTAAAAGCAGCCTGCAGGTCGTGGATATCCTTCGGGAAGCCGGTCTGGAGGTGATCGGGCTGGTCTCGATCTTCAATTATGGCTTTGAGACCGGGCGGCTGGCCTTTGAAAAAGCGGGTATCCCCTTTATCTCCCTGTCCGACTACCCTACCCTGATCGGGCTTGCCCTGGAAAAGAAGCTGGTCAGCCCGGAAGAAGAAACGGTTTTGTTAAAATGGAGAGAAGACCCGGCCAACTGGAAGGGGATGTAGGGGCTGTAGAATTATTTTTGTATATTTAGGCTACAAAATCCTGTTATATATGAAGAAATTATTATTGGCCGTTTGCCTGATGGCCGGCATCACAACGATCTCCCGGGCTCAAACAAAGACCTCACTGACAGTCGTGATCAAAACACCGACGGTCCAGTGCCAGGAATGCAAGGATAGGATCGAGAAGTACATGAGCCATGAAGAAGGCATCCAGAAAGTAAATGTTGACTTTAAGAAGAAAACGGCGACGGTGACCTATCTGACGGACCGTACAAACGTAGAGAATATCAAGGCGCTGATCGCCAACGTAGGATATGATGCGGATGACGTGACGGCCGAGCCGGACGCTTACAAGAGACTGCCCACCTGTTGCAAGAAACCGGCCGATGGCGGCGGGCACAAGATGTAAGATGCGTACCATAATATAATAAGATAAAACCCGCAAAGCGGGTTTTATCCATTAAAGGGGATCACCAATCGTAAGGTGACATTCCTGCCCAGATCATTCACATAATAACGAAAAAGGTTGAGGTAGTCCCTGTAGGCTGTATTGGTAAGGTTGGTGACGGAAAGACTGATGCGGATATCCTGCCGGGCTACCGGTACGGTGCATCCTGCCTCCGCCCCCCACAACATATACCCCGCCGGGGGGATAATTAGTTTGGAGAAGATCTGCTGTGGCTGGCTGAGCCCGGGACCCGCAGGGGGGAGCGGTATGACCCTTGTTTGTTTGCTGACGAGCAGGTTATTGGCGCCGATAAAGAAATTCTTTAGCCGGCCGATCTTTGTCCACTGATACCGGAGGGTATTGTCATACCGGTCGGCCGGGATATTTATAAGCCACTGATGCAGGTCCAGGTCGCGGGCCCTTACGATGCTCGTCTTTGAGGTCAGGGAAAGATGCTCCCGGATCCGCCAGGTAAAATTCAGATCGATCCCTTCGAAAAGAGCATGTTTGATGGGGGTATAGGTGAAGGCGGGAAAGGTGCCCTGTGCCGTGATCACCACAAAAGTATCGGGCCGGGCGTAGATGTAATTTTGAAAGGCATTGGCATAGACCCCCAGTTCCGCGGTGAAAGCGGCGCTGCTGTATTTTACCGCGGTACTAAAATTATAGGCCTTCTCCAGCTTCAGGGTGGAATCCCCGAACTGCCAGGAGGCGGCGCTCTGGTGGATCCCATCCGCCCATAGTTCCAGGACCGAAGGAGGCCGCCAGGCCGATCCGAAATTAAATGTCCCTGAAAAATGCTCATTGAACCGGTAGGTGGCGCCTGCATTGACCGTCAGGTTCTGCCAGTCCTGGACGGGGCTGTTCTTTACAAGGGTGGTCGGGTTTAATTTATAGACCTGTAACCACCGGTAATCATATCGCAGCCCTCCCTCCAGGGTCCAGTTGCCCAGCTGCATCTTTTCGATGCCATAGACGCCTCCGCTATAGTCCACGAAATTCGGGATCAGCTGCACATAGGTAGTCCCCTGTTCCAGGTTGCCGTGTGTGATAAAATCCACTCCTATGCTGCCATTGATCTTCTTTTTTATTTCGGGGTGTTCCCATACGAGATCGACGGTGGAGGTGTTGAGCTGGAAATCCAGGTCAGGCGTATTATTTGTATTGCCATTCCGGTTGTAGGAGGGGTCGGCGTCAAATTCCGTCCGCACATCCCGTTGAAAAGCATAGGTTCCTTCCAGCTTGCCCGCGTTATGCGGCAGGTCGATAAACCCGCTGGCTTTTAACAGCTGGTGATTGACCGTCTGGTAGGGACGTCCGATCGCATAGGTAAAATCCGCCGGCACGGCGGGTACGGGGGGAGTATGGATAAAGTCCGAGCCCGAGCCTACTTCCGAGGCATCGGCGATCCCGATCTTTGTATTGAACCGGCTGTAGTAGAGGGAGCCCCCATAGGTCGGGTGCTCGTACTGCAGGGTAGCGGAATAATCGTTCTCCCTGAATGCCGTGTTCCCCAGATAGTAAGAAGCCGTCTGTGCATTCCCTGCCTCTTTTAGCGTACCCTGCAGCCGCCAGCTCAGTCCTTCCCATTTATGAGCTGCGGCCCCCTCGACCATGCCGCTGACGACGCCTACCCGGCCATTGGAGATGCCCACCAGGTTCAGCTCTCCATCCATGCCGGGATCCTTACGCAGATCCTTAGGGTCCAGGAGCACCACGCCGCCGATGGCATCGGAACCATAGCGGATGCTGGCGGCGCCCTTGATGACCGTTATTTTTGTGGCGATAAAGGGATCGATCTCGGGAGCATGGTCATTCCCCCAGTTCTGTCCTTCCTGCCGAACTCCGTTATTCAGGAGAAGGATCCGGTTGCTGTATACGCCATGGATGATCGGTTTCGAGATGGAAGGCCCTGTCTGGATGCTGTTGACACCGGTAATGCCTTTTAGCGACTCTCCCAGGGATGCGCCCCGGGTCTCGTCCAGGGCCTGCCCGGACAAGGTCGATTTTACGGCGGTGGAGATCTGGTCTTTATGGATCATTTTCCCGGAAACGGTGACGCTATCCAATTGGCGGGGGCGCAGGGTGTCACGGGTGGACTGGGCATAGGAGAAAGCCGGGGCAAGAAGAAGAAAAAAAAGGCAGGAATTTTTAATCATAACAAAAAATAGAACCCGCCGGAAGGAGATCCCTTCCGGCGGGTAGATGATCATTGATTATTTACCAAAAACATAGGCGACGCCCAGCGAGACATTGACCGCCGACAACGGTTGGTCATAGCTGGTGATCAGCCTTCCGGCGCTGTTCAGCCTTTGCGAATTTTCGATCGTAAAATCGGGTTTTGTGTTAAAATAGTCAGCCTTCAGGTTGACGGCGAAACAACGCCCGATGCGATAGCTCAGCCCCGCGCCCAGGTCAAAGGCAAACGCCGTTTTTGATGCCTCTTTCTGTTCGAAAGTACCGTCGTCGTTGCCTCCGTCCTCGACGTCCACCGAAATAGCGGGTGTGGAGGCATGTGAAATGCCGGCCAGGGCGCGGGCGGTGACGGACAATCTTTTCCAGACGGGGAGATCGAAATAAAATCCCGGCAGGAAATTCCATATTTTGTAACCGCTCGCGGTGGTCGTCACCTGGTCGACATCAAAGGAATCCTGGTAGCCGTCTGACAGGGGTTTGATATTAGTCTTGTACGTGGCATAATTTGCCAGTGCCCCGATGCCAAAATGTTTTGAAAAGAAGTAAGCGCCTTCTACTCCGCCAATACCGCCCTTCTTTGCATAGCCGGACGGATCGTCGGCAAATCCCGAAACGCTGGAGACGAAATTTGCTTTCGCCCAGTTGCCGGTGGGGATGGATAGTCCCCCGGTGATACCGATAAAACTCGGGCCTTTTTGTGCAAGCCCGTTCAGGGAAATACAAAGGCTTCCCAGCAGAACCAAAACGATATTTCTTTTTGATCTAGATCTCATAATTGTTGTTTTTTTATAAGCTGTTTACTGAATGCTGACCTGGTAGTTGACGTCCAGGTCGGTCGATCCCGGTGCGTAGGTGCCATTCTTTGCATTTGGCTGGTGGCGTAATACTACTCTTAGTGAACCCGTGCTGGCCGCCCCGGTAGTGAAATTGTCCTGCAGGCCGATCTGTAGCGGCGGGTTGTTTGTATCGAGATCTGTTCTTGCGACCGAGAGGTTCAGATAAGGACCGGTTGCGCTGGTGACCGTCCCGTCTTCCACAGGGATATAAGGGGTGGTAATGCTAATGACCACGCTGCTTGCCGCCACCGGTTCCGGTTGAAAAAAGAACAGGTGATAATTCTCCCTGTCCAGGATCTCCGGTGTCACGGAATCGACCTTTGGCGCATCGGATACTTCATCCAGGATAATGACCTGGACATGATAAGTAGCGTTGGCTTTTAAGTTGACCTTAGCCAGGCTTGTATCCGGGGGCTTTACTTCTGTCAGGTCCAGTTGACGCCAGATGGCAACGCCGGCGTCCGACGGATTAGCGGCGTTCTGATAGACGAGCTCGACGGTCGACAGCGTTTCATTGCCGGGAGGCGCCGGGGAGACGGTTGATTCTTTTTTATTACAACCATTGATCACCAGCAGGGAAAGGATCGCCAGGGCCGCCAAATATTTGCGGGGGGCGAAGAATATTTTTTGCATGTTTTTTATTTTATCATTTGAAATAAGGACAGACACTGAATAAAAGCCAGGGATGCCGGTCGGAGGACCGCGCAGGGAATGGCGATGAAAATGACGCATGCAGGCAATTTTGTGAGGGGCAGCCGGTAAGGGCGATCCCATGCAGAATTTTAATGACTAACGGGGAAGGTCAGATAGTGGCAATGGCGGGAGGGCCGCGTAATCCGAAGATAAAGTGAGTGGAAGAAAGCCAGCCTTTGAGAGGAGCCGGACGATAGACCGGGAAGGATGGCGGGATCCCCAGTACGATGGCAACGGAATAGTCGAGGAAGGGTGATTCGACGACCAGATTGTCGATGGAACAATGAAAACCTGCCTTATTCAACTGATCGGCCTCATCGTGGTGCAGGGCCGGATGGGTGTCCGTATGATGGGCAACCAGGGCATGGATCGCGATCTTTGGCGTAACGCTCAACGCAAAGAGGACCAGGAACAGGCCGGCTAAAAGGGATCGTATGGTGCGATGGCGGATCAAACGGTTTTGAAACAGCGTTGCGTTTTTTCTGAAACGACGTTGCAAATTATCGCTTTATTTCCATAAAATGTACGGGTACGTCCCTTATTTTTTCCGGAATTTGAAATACAGTATCAACCCCAGCAGCACCAGCAGGATCTGGGCGGCAGCCCAGAACATCGTGCTGGCGTCTTTCAGACCTTTACCGCCCCAGCCCATAAATTCATGTTTGTGAAAAAAAGCAAAGCTGTATTCTTCCAGCAGGCTGAGATCGTTGATGCTTTTGGAGAGTTTGCCGGTGGAGGTCTCGACATAATAGCGTTGGTGATGATCCCGGTCATAGCTTACTTTCCAGACGGGCAGCCGTTTATCCGTGAAATTGTATTCGTCGGTAAAGGCAGTGACGGGGGTGGTGGAACGAATAGAGGAGGCGGGTTCTCCGCTAAACCGGGTCGCCAACCGGTCTGCGTATTTTGCATCTCCATCCGGAAGAAGGGTATAGTCCTGTGTGTTGATATAAAAGACGGGAGGCGGGGAGACCTTTTTGTCTTTCATCAGGTCTTTTGTCATGTCTTTAGCCACGTCTTTCGCGGACCCGGGGGGATTGGCCGGGCGGGTATAGACCTGCCAGTAGACGGCGCCGTCGATCTTTACCAGGCTGAGATTGGTGATGGGACCGGGCAGGAGGGCTTGCAGACGATCGTAGTCGGGAGTGGCATCGGCCGCGGCAAAACGCTCGTTTACAAAATACCTGTCGCGGGTGTCGTCCGTAAATTTGGAGATGAGATGGTAGCTGCCGCTAAAGGTCCACATAAGGGTGAACAGTGAGGCGACGATGGCCGTGTAGCGGTGATTCCGGCGTGCTTTTATAAGCGGGTTACCGTTGACGTTTTTGCTGCGGGTGGTGAAGAAGAGATAAATGCCGAGAATGGTGGTTGTCAATGCCAGCAGAACAAAGATCAGCATAACTCCCAGCTTACCTTTTCCCAGTAAGTCAAGCCAGCCCCAGGTATGAAAAAGGCGGAAGATCTCTTCGAAGACGGCACGCCGGTTGTCGATGGCGAATGCAAAACGGTCATGGGCCGTCTCGACATAGACGCGGATGCCATCGGGACGGTCGAAAGATACCCGGTATACCGGCAGAAGACGGTTGATGGATTGGTATTCGTTGTCAAAACCACTGAGTTCGGATACGTTGGAGACCTTTGATCCCCTGATGGGATTTAATACGCATTCGGTGGCAGCCCCGCAACAGTCGGGGATGGAGGATGCCGGCGGGCCTTTATGCGGGTGTTCAGAGCCTTCGGAGCGTTCAGAGCCTTCGGGGCGTTCGGGCCCTTCGAGGAATTGGCGGGCGAGATATTGGGCGTAGAGCCAGTCGCCGGCCGGCAGGACATTGCCGTTTGTACAGCTCAGGTAGATGGGGGTGCCGGATGCCGGGGTATTGGCGGCGGTGGCAGGCGTTCTGCCGGTGGCGGGCTGTACCTGGTAGAACCAGTTTGTATCGATGTGGATGAGGCGGACGTTGGAAAGGCTATCCAGGTGATGTTGCCGGAGGGCAACGGCCAGCGGTACCCGGAGCCGGTGCCGGTCTATTGCCATCGGAGACAATCCCTGGGTGGCGATGGCCGGTCGCAGGTTGGTCATGATGGGGTGCATAAAACCGCTGGATGCCCAGACCAGGACGGGGATCGCGATGATCAGCGAGAGACGGCGATGCCATTGGTAGAGCTTTTTTTTCATTTGTCCTGTTTATTAAAGAAGCGATAGGAAAGACCGATGGTGATCTCTGCGGGATTGCCCAGGTTATAGCTATATCCGTAGGTGGATCTTGTCGCCAGCGACGCATAATATTTATTCAGGGCGTTGAGTGCATTGATCCATAGCTCCCACTGGTGAAGCTGGTAGCCGGTCCGGATGTTGACGATATCAAAGCCCTTGTATTGACGGGTATTTGCATCGTCCATCCAGTATTTACCCAGGTGTTGCCATTCTGCGCCGATACGGAATCCTTTCAGGAAGGAGGGGCGCCAGGTCAGCTCGGAATTGGCGATAAAGTGGGGCGCTGCGGCCATCTGGTTGCCGCTATAGTCCTGGTTATTCTCATACTGGACGACAAATACATGATCGGAATGGCTGGCGTTAATGCGAAGGGTCCATTCGGCCGATGGTTTCCAGCTCAGTCCATATTCGATGCCCCGGTGCCGGGTCTTGCCGGCGTTCTGATCGATAAAGGTGCCGTCGTTCTGCCGGACGGAAATGATCTGGTTCGTCCCGTCGAGCAGATAAACGCTCCAGTCAGCATACAGCTTATTCTTCCATAAGGATAGCCAGCCGCCGGCCTCATAGTTGAAAAAGGTCTGGGGGTTGAGATAGGGCACTTTTACCCCGTCGTACAGATCGGTGACCTGGGGTGGCACATATCCCTGGCTGTAGTTGGCATATACGCCCATGCCTTTGTAATTGTATGTCGCGCCGATCTTTGGCGTCACCCGGTTGAAATCGTTGCGCGTATCGGAGGCGCCCGTCGAGGCGTAAGGCGGCAGGTAGTTCCTGAAATTATAATGAAAGAAATCATAGCGGCCGGCGGCCACCAGTTTCAGACCGGGGAAAGGAGTGATCTCATAGCTCAGATAGGAAGCCAGGTTGTCGATGCCCGTTGCATAGTTGCTCAGCAGGGAATCCGTATTCGAATAGCTCCCGTAATTCCCTTTCGGATCCCGCTGGATACGGATATAATGCGCGATATAGGTACTGGGGCTGAGATCGGTGCTGATACCGGCGATCAATTTACTCGCCAGCCAGCTGAATTTCTGTTGATGCTGCGCTACCAGCAGGTAGCTGTGAAAAGAGCTGTTGTTGATCTGGCCGTTGGCAAGCAGGGGATCGGAAAGACTGTTGCTGATATAATAGGAGGGGTTCTGCCCGGTGCTGTTGTCCCGGTAGGCCAGGGCGATCTGCGTTTCCGCGCTGGCATTCCACCGGTAGTTGAGCTGTGTCTTTATCCGAAGGGCGTTGACCTTCCGGTAGGTAAAGGAATAGGGCGTATTATAATTCTTCTGCGCGAAATGAACGCTGTCCAGCGCCCCATACATATCGCTGTAATAATTCACATAGGTGAGCGTATTGCTCCAGGTGAGCTTTTCGCTGGCCTGGTAGTCGGCCCGGAGCGTGAACGCCGTCTTATGAAAATCGCTGTATTCGATGGGGCCATCATGGCGGTCGGCATAATATCCGCTGGCAATAACGCCCCATTTGCCGGTGGTAGTACCGATCTGCGCATCCGCTCTTTTATATCCGTTGTTGTTGGCCTGTATGCTGATATAGCCGTCGGGAGTGGCAGGAGGCGTCTGTGTGATGACATTGACGGCGCCGCCGATCGCCTCCGCTCCATACAGGGAGGAAGCGGGTCCCCGGATGATCTCTATTTGCCGGGCGGCGGTGGCATTCATTTCCAGCAGGGCATTGTGATTGTAGATACCCGTCGTACGGATGGGGATCCCGTCTTCCATATACAGGAATACGCTGGCGGTGCTCATGGGCTGACGGATGCTCATCTCATGCTGTTCGTTGCCCAGGTCGACCATAAAGACGCCGCTTACTTTATTCAGGAGCTGGTCGAGCTGGTTGGCCTTTGTCTCGGCGATGGTCCTTGCGCTGATCGTGCTGATGGCGATGGGCGCCTCCGTTCTTTTCTGGGCCATCCGGTTGCCGGTGACGATCATTTCCTGCAATTGTTCGTTGCGGGGGGTATCGGTGGCGTTTGCCTTGATGGATTGCTGGGAAAAGACGATATACGGGAACAGAAGCAATACAGCCAGGGGGCTGTGCTTATAAAAAGATCTCATTGATTGTAGTTGAGTTGGGAAGATCAGGCAATAAAGGTGGGAGCGGATGCCGGTCTGGGCGGGGGGAAGAAAGACAGGATATATTCCTGCGACGGATGGCCGCAATAGCGGGTAGAATGTACGATAAGCGTGCTTGTGATCAGCGGCTGCGGCAGCGGGTTGGCGAGCTGAGTTACCTGCAGGACCGTTTCGTCCCTTTGTCCGCCTTTGCCGGGGATCTGTTGCGCCGATTCGTCGTTGGCCAGCTTTTTATTAAGATAACATTTACCGGCGCAGCAGGAGACACCTTCGCGGCTGACGCGGTTGATACAAAGATTCTTGGCGATAAAGTCCCGGTTGACCTGGAATTCAAGGATCAGGAACCATTTGCTGAAGGTCTGGAAGGTAACCAGCAGGATCAATAATATGGTAGCAGGATATTTTAACATCGGCGGCGCCATAACGCCGGGCAAAGGTACGGGTAGACTGCAATATACCGGCTATTTTTTTTAAGGAGAGGATCATTCTTCCGGTTGTGCCGGTTGTATGTCCTCTCCCCTATCTTTTTTATCTTTTACCCTTCCTGCTTCTTTCAGTGAACGGTTGAGCATCCATTCGAGCTGGCCGTTGACGCTGCGAAATTCATCCGCCGCCCATTTCTCGATGGCCTTCATCGTCTCGGCATCGATACGTAACGCAAAAGACTTTTTTTCCGCCATTCCTTACTGATTTAGCGTCCCTGTATTCAAAACGGGTTGCGTATCCCGGTCGCCGCACAATACGACCATGAGGTTGCTGACCATGGCCGCCTTTTTATCTTCGTCGAGCTCGATGATATTCTTTGAGGAGAGCAGGCTTAAGGCACTCTCCACCATGCCTACTGCCCCTTCCACGATCTTGTGACGAGCTGCCACCACGGCCGATGCCTGTTGTCTTCTCAGCATGGCAGAGGCGATCTCGGGAGCATAGGACAGGTGGGAGATCCGTGCCTCCACCACCTCAATGCCGGCGATCTCCAGCCGGTCGGAGATCTCTTTTTCCATGGTCTGATTGACCACATCGAAGTCCGTGCTGAGCGTGATGGTGGCCCGTTCGTCCTCGAAATGGTCGTAAGGGAAACTGGCAGCCAGTTTCCGCACGGCCGAATCCGTCTGGATCTTTATAAAATTCTCATATTTATCTACGTCGAATACCGCCTTGAAGGTATCCCTGACCCTCCAGACAAGTATAACGCTGATGAGCACGGGATTGCCCATTTTATCGTTGACCTTTATCTGTTCGCTCTCAAAGTTCCTGGCTCGCAAAGACAAGGTCTCACGCTGATAGAAGGGATTGACCCAGAAGAGGCCGCTTTGCTTTATACTGCCCCGGTAGGCCCCGAATAACAACAGGATCTTGGAGGTATTGGGGTTGATGACAAGAAGACCTTTCATCAGCAGGAACATGAGCGCAAGAACACCCGCACCCCACCCGGCATATTCTTTATCCGCATTTTGAAATATAAAGATCGCCCCTGCCAGCAAAAGCAGTATAACGAACAACATGAAATATCCGCTGCGGGGCTGGCGGATCTTTTCTGATGTGATACCGGGAGCATTCATAATTGTATGTTTTGATGTTTGAGAATTTAAAAATATCGTTATGATATCATTTCGATATCAAATGTAATAAACCCGTTTGGGATTTTCCAATTTTTTTGTAAAGATCGGGACGAACGGTACCCGAAACGGGACGAACAGCCTATGCAATCGGATTAAAAACGACAGGGACAAAACCGCCATACTATGTTCATTATACACTAACTATATAATCGTAATTAATTAAATATTAATTCCTTCGGCCGCTACAATTCTTGAAGCAGAATAATTAGTTTTGTGCCGGTTTAGCACCTTTTTAGCAAGAAAAACAACCATATGAATTCAAATTTTATCGTTCCCTTGTCCAAAGTAGGACTCGCTGACATCGGTATTGCAGGTGGCAAGAATGCCTCCCTTGGAGAGATGATCAACAACCTGACCGAGCTGGGTATCCAGATCCCTGATGGATTTGTGATCACGGTACTTGCCTACCGGCAGTTTTTGGAAGCCAACGGGCTGGAGCAGGAGATCAGGCGCCTTGTCGGCACCATCGATTTCGACAGCGTGGAATCCCTGCGACGTGCCGGTCTGCAGATCAGGCAAGGGATCCGGAACAGCAAATTTCCGCCCGCGCTGAGTGCAGCCATCATAGAAGCCTATCATTCCCTTTCCCTTCAATATGGTCAGTCCGTCACGGACGTGGCCGTCCGTTCTTCCGCCACTGCAGAAGATCTGCCGGATGCTTCTTTTGCCGGTCAGCAGGAGACTTACTTAAATGTACGCGGACCGGCCGCCCTGATGGATTCTGTCCGCAATTGCTTTGCCTCTTTATTCACCGACAGGGCGATCAGCTATCGGGAGAATTTTAAGTTCGATCATTTTGAAGTAGGGTTGTCCGTATGTATACAAAAGATGGTGCGGTCTGATCTTGGCGTTTCCGGGGTGGCTTTCTCCCTCGATACCGAATCCGGTTTTAAGGACGCAGTGGTGATCAACGGCTCGTATGGTCTTGGGGAGATGATCGTACAGGGTGCGATCTCGCCCGATGAATTTATCGTACATAAGCCGACCCTGAAGGAAGGCTTCGCCTCCATCATCGAAAAAAAGCTCGGCTCCAAGGACAAGCTCATGGTCTATGGTGATGACCCGGACGAAAGGGTAAAGATCATCCCTGTCGACAAACAACTTCAGCGAAGCTTCTGTCTCGATGACACGAGGATCCTTCAGCTGTCCAAATGGGTTTGCCTCATCGAAGATTATTATACAAAGCTCAAAGGCCATTGGTGCCCGATGGATGTGGAATGGGCAGTGGACGGGTTGACGCACGAGCTGTTTATCGTACAGGCGAGACCGGAGACCATCCATTCACGAAAGAAGCAACAGACGCTTACCGAATACAGCATGCAGGCTACCCTACCCGACCGTAAACTATTGCTGACCGGTATAGCCGTAGGTGATAAGATCGCCACGGGGAAGGTCAGCATCATGAACTCGCTGGACAAGCGCGTATCGGATGGTCATGAATTTGCCGCCGGCGACGTGCTCGTGACCGATATGACCGATCCCGATTGGGAACCGATCATGAAAAAGGCATCGGCGATCATCACCAATAAAGGGGGACGGACCTGTCATGCCGCGATCGTCGCCCGGGAGATGGGTGTTCCGGCCATCGTAGGTTGCGGCAATGCAACGGGGCTTCTGTCCGACGGGCAGCCGGTGACGGCTTCCTGTGCCGAAGGAGATGAAGGAATGATCTATGAGGGAGCATTGAAATATACGACGACGGAAACCAACCTCGATGAGCTGCCAAGGATAAAGACCCCTCTCATGCTCAATGTCGGTTCACCCGCCATGGCCTTTGGCTATGCGCATCTGCCGCATTGTGGTGTGGGATTGGCCCGGGAAGAGTTTATCATCAATAACTATATCGGCGTCCATCCCATGGCCCTGCTGACGCACCGGGCCCTGAAAGATGCAGCCCTCTCGAAGGCGATCGCAAAAAAGATCGAGGGTTTTGAAAGCGAGGAAGACTTTTTTATCAAAAAGCTGTCCTATGGTATTGCAAAAATTGCATCGGCCTTTTATCCGCAAACGGTGATCGTCCGTTTCTCCGATTTTAAAAGCAATGAATATTTCAATTTGCTGGGTGGGAACCATTTTGAGCCGCACGAAGAAAACCCGATGATCGGATGGAGGGGTGCATCCCGGTATTATTCCCTGGAATACAAAGCCGCATTCGGCATGGAGTGTAAGGCGATCCAGCTTGTCCGCGAGACCATGGGTCTTTCCAATGTCGCGGTGATGATCCCCTTTTGCCGGACGGTCAGCGAACTGATCAGGGTAAAAGAGACCATGGCGGATTTTGGATTGGTACCCGGAAAGAAGGGGCTGAAGCTTTATTTGATGGCGGAGATCCCTGCCAATATCATCCTGGCACGGGAGTTTGCCAAACATATCGATGGATTTTCCATCGGCTCCAATGACCTGACCCAGCTCACGCTTGGCCTTGATCGTGATTCCTCGCTGGTAGCGCATCTGTATGACGAACGCAACGAGGCGGTCAAGGAATTGCTCCGCATGCTGATCCGGACGGCAAAGGAATGTAAGGTGAAGGTGGGGATCTGCGGGCAGGGTCCATCCGACTTTCCTGATTTCGCTCAGTTCCTGGTCGAAGAAGGGATCGACAGCATTTCGGTCACCCCGGATTCCGTGATCAAGACGATCCGGGCATTGCACCCTATCGAGCAAAAGCTTTCTGCGGTTGTAGCAGGGTAAACATTTAGCCCCCGCCTTTGTTATTTCTACTATGCGTAGGAAATTACAACTGAGTGTTCTTGACCAGACCCCTATCCGAAAGGGCAGCGATGCCCCCGGCTCCCTGCAGGAGACGATCCGGCTGGCGCGGCTGGCCGATGGGCTGGGTTATACCCGTTATTGGCTTTCGGAACATCATAATACGATCACCCTGGCAGGGGCGGCCCCTGAGATCCTGATCGCGCGGCTGGCGGCGGAGACCCGGCAGATCCGGTTGGGGTCGGGAGGTATCATGCTGCCCAATCATAGTACGCTGAAGGTGGCCGAGAATTTCCGGCTGCTGGAGGCCTTGTATCCCGGTCGTATCGATCTGGGGCTGGGCCGGGCTCCCGGCGGGGACCGGTTGACGGCGCAGCTGCTGAATCCTTCCAATACCTTCGATCCGCAGGAATATATAAAACAGATCAGGGACCTGCATGCATTCCTGGCCGAGGCCCGCACAACGGGGACCTATGATGGAAAGATCCGGGCTATCCCCCATATAGATACCCGTCCGGAAATGTGGATGCTGACGTCCAGCGGGGAGAGCGCCTACCTGGCCGCTCATTTTGGTATGGCCCTGTGCTATGCGCAATTCATCAATCCGGTAGGCGGAGTGGCGGCCATCCAGGCTTACCGGCAGCGTTTTCAACCGTCCGACCAACTGACGGAACCCAGGGCCGCCGTAGGCATCTTTGCCTTTTGCTCGGAAGATCCGCAACGGGTAAAGGAAACGGAAGCATTGATAGATTACCGGTTACTGGGTTTTGAGAAAGGACAGTATGACGAGATCCCGACCTATGCGGCGGCCAGCCGGTATGAATACACTCCCGCCGAATGGCAGCGGGTCTTATACAACAGACAGCGTACGGCAATCGGGACGCCGGAACAGATGCGGGAGAAGCTGGAATCCCTTGCATCGGCATTTGAGGTCGATGAGCTGGTACTCTCTACCTTTACCGAGCATGCCGAAGACCGGTTCCGGTCGTATGAGCTGCTGGCAAAGGTCTTTGGTCTGGAGCCAAGGTCGAATCCCGCATTTCCGATCGGGCAGGAAGCCTGATGCGGTCGCCGGATGCGAATAAGAATTTGATGCAAGATCCGGGCTATTAAGTAAATTGTCCGGATGAAATCATTATTTGCTGCCGGCTGGTATACAACGGTCCTTATTGCGCTGATTCCCGCCGTTCGGCTGCAGGGACAGACCGGTCAGCAGATCCTTATCGCTACCCGGCATACAAACCTTGTCTATTCGGTCGGCGCCAACCATCATCTCTATCAGCTTTACCTGGGAGGGCAGCCGGAGGACACGACCCTCTTTTCCCGTCTCAGGACCGATCAGGAGGCCTATCCCGGCGCCGGGATGGAAGATCCTTTATCGCCCGCCATCCGTATAGTCCATGCAGACGGCAATCCTTCGCTGGACCTGCAATATGTCACCCATCATTCGACACGGAAGAGTAACGACATAGAAGAGACGGAGATCCTGTTAAAGGACCCGGTCTATCCCATAGAAGTGGCCCTCTGCTTCACCGCATATTACAACGAAGACGTCGTCTCCAGCCGGGCCGAGATCCGGAACCAGGAGAAGAAGCCCGTCGTCCTTACCCAATATGCCAGCTCCTTTCTTCATTTCGATGCCGATCATTACTGGCTCACCCAGTTCCATGGCGATTGGGCCCGGGAAATGGATCAGCAGGAGTCCGAGCTGACCAGCGGGATCAAGATCATCGACAGTAAGCTGGGGGTCCGGGCCGATCTGTATCAATCCCCCATGTTCTTTCTCTCCCTCGGACAGCCGGCCACCGAGACCAGCGGGCAACTGATCGCCGGGACACTCGCCTGGACGGGAAATTTCCAGTTCCTGTTTGAATCGGACAGCCATCATTCCCTAAGGGTATCCTCCGGGATAAACCCTTACGCGAGCGAGTATACGCTGGAGCCGGGACAGTCTTTTGTCACCCCTGACTTTCTTTTTACCTATAGCGCCGAAGGGAAGGGGTTGGCCAGCCGGAACCTGCATCGCTGGGCCCGGGATTATGGCGTACTCGACGGCCATGCGCCACGGCTTACCTTATTGAATAACTGGGAGACGACCTATTTCGATTTCGACCAGCCAAAGCTAACAAAGCTATTCGACGGCGCCGCGACCATGGGCGTGGACCTGTTCCTGTTGGATGACGGATGGTTTGGTAATAAATATCCGCGGGACAGTGACAGGGCCGGGCTGGGCGACTGGCAGGAAAATAAAAAGAAGCTGCCGGATGGTATCGGCTACCTCGTTCGGGAGGCGGACAAAAAAGGGCTGAAATTTGGCATCTGGCTGGAACCGGAAATGGTAAACCCAAAGAGCGAGCTCTATGAACAGCATCCCGACTGGATCCTGAAACTGCCAAACAGGCCGGAAAGCTATTCCCGTAATCAGCTAGTCCTCGACCTCATCAATCCAAAAGTGCAGGACTTCGTGTTCCATCTTGTGGACGATCTGCTGACCCGGAATCCCGGGCTGGCCTATATCAAATGGGATTGTAACCGCCCCATGACAAATGCCTGGTCCCCTTCGCTGAAAGAGCATCCTTCCCATCTTTTTATCGAATATACCCGTAGTCTGTATAAAGTGCTGGACCGGATCCGGGCGAAATATCCGCATCTGCCGATGATGCTTTGTTCGGGAGGAGGCGGCCGGACCGATTATGCCGCCCTGCATTATTTTACCGAGTTCTGGCCCAGCGACAATACGGATGGGCTGGAAAGGATCTTTATCCAATGGGGCTACTCTTATTTCTTTCCTGCCAATACCATTGCCGCCCATGTGACGAATTCGGGGAAGACCTCCCTGAAATTCCGCACGGATGTTGCTATGATGGATAAGCTCGGATATGATATCAAGGTGGGAGAAATGACGGCGCCCGAAATGGAATTCACACAGGGGGCTATCCGGACCTACAAACGGCTTAGCGATGTGATCTGGCAGGGCGATCTGTACCGGCTGATATCTCCTTATGAAGCCAACCGTGCCGTAGTGCAGTATGTGAGCGGGGATAAGAAAAAGGCGGTATTGTTCCATTATATACTCAATACCCGTCGTAAGGACGTATTCAACCGGGTGCGTCTCGAAGGACTGAACCCGGTAACGACTTACCGGGTCACCGAAATAAATCTTTATCCCGGAACCCGGTCAAAGAACCCGGATAACGGGAAGGCCCGGAGCGGATATGATCTGATGAATACCGGTCTGGATCTGACGGCGGGCGGAACGACGGCATTGACCAGCCAGGTATATGAGGTCACGGAGGAGACAAACACAAAAAAATAAAAAGACTCAATTATGAATGTGAATTATCGATCGCTGATGACCTTATTCCTGCTTGGCTTTTCAGCCGCGGTCTTTGCGCAGGCCGACCCGAACAACCCGGAGGATTTGGTACGAAGGGTAGCGGACCATATTCTGCAAACGACGTCTTTCCGGTTCGTCAACGACAAGACCGGGGAGAAATTCGGATCTATCGAGGGAGTCGCAGGCTCTCCGGACGTCAAGGCGGAGAGCAAGTATAATAAATGGATATATGTCAACGGCGTGCTGACGGTAGGGATGATGCAGACGGCCACGGTGCTGAAAGACTCAAAGTATTCCGGTTATTCGCGTAAGAACTTCGACTTTATCTTTGGCAACCTGGATTATTTCAAAAAACAATTCGACGGCGGGGTCACAAACGTGGAATACCGACCGATGCTGCGGATGGGCTCCCTGGATGACTGCGGGTCGATGGCGGCGGGCTTGCTGGATGTATATGGGCTGGACAAAAAGCCCGTCTATATGGACTATCTGCAACGGGTCGGGGATTATATCCTCAACAGACAGGTAAAGTTCCCGGATGGGACGCTGGCCCGAAATAGCCCCCGAAAAATGACGCTGTGGGCGGATGATCTTTATATGAGCGTTCCGTACCTGGCGCGAATGGGCAGGCAGACGGGGGATAATAAATATTTCGATTTTGCCATCCGGCAGGTGGAAAAATTTAACCGCTATATCTACGACAGTACGGATGGATTGTATTTCCATGCTTATTACAATGATGAGGACATGAATGGAGTGGCGCACTGGGGACGCTGTAACGGCTGGGTCGCGCTGGCACAGTCCGCCCTGCTGGATTATCTGCCTGTCAATCATCCGAAAAGGCCGGAACTGCGCAAGATGCTGCTGCGTCAGATCGAGGGTTTTGCCCGTTATCAGGATACGACGGGCATGTGGCACCAGGTACTTGACAAACCGGATTCCTATCTCGAGTCTTCCGTGACGGCCATGTTCGTGTATACCGTCGCCCACGCCGTGAACCAGGGATGGATCAGCCCGCATTATATCGCTATTGCACAAAACGGGTGGGAAGGTCTTGCCCGAAAGGTGACGCCGGACGGACAATTGCAGGATATCTGTATCGGCACCAATATCGCGGAGAACATCCGGTATTACTATAACCGGCCGCGCGAGACAAATGACACGCACGGTTTGGGGGTCTTCCTGCTGGCCGGAACGGAAATGATTTTGGCAAAAGAAAAGTTGGCGGACAAAAAGAATATGCCGTAGGATGAGTAAGCGGAAAAAGTGATACATTTAACGTCCCTCCAGGCTACCTGAAAAGATCGGCGCCGGGCTGCTCAATGATCCTTCCCCAGAGATGCCGGTACAGGTGTTGCCGTCAAAGAAACGGAAGACACTGCCTCGGGCAGTCCATCGCCGGTGACCGTAAAGGTTACATTCGGCGCCGTCGTCCCCGGTTCGGAAGATTGCACGATGACCTGGCATTTTCCATTAAACAAATGCCGTTGCCAGTCCTTACCGGGATATTGATCCGGTTCATGGCTGCTTGGGTTGCCATTGCCCACGCCGATGATCTTTGCTCCGCCTTTTATGGAAAAATGGAGCAGGTCCTGTGCAGTTGGCACTTCCCTGCCCTGCTGATCCAGCACGCTGATATTAAATACGGCGGCATCGCTGCCATCGGCCGTCAGCGTCTTTCTCGAGGGTTGGATCAGGATCCTTGCGGGCGCTCCCGTCGTCTCCACCGAGGCGGTGAGCTTTTTACCTTTTTTATAGGCGATGGCTTCCAGTTTACCGGGAGCATAATTGACGATCCATTCCAAATGACCATTGCGGGGCATATCCTTTTTACCCAGGCTTTTCCCGTTGAGGAATAGCTCTACATTATCCGCATTTGTATTGACCCATACGGGGATGGGTTTTCCTTCCTGTCCCCGCCAGTTCCAGTGGGGTGCGATATGGAGTACGTCCTTATCCGTCCACCAGGATTGATAATAGTAATATACTGTCTTGGGAAATCCGCACATATCCATGATCCCGAAATGGGAGTTGATATCCGGCCATTTATAAGGGGTTGGTTCGCCCCGGTAGTCGAATCCGGTCCAGGCAAAGCCTCCCATAAACCACTCCCGGTCCGCGGCGATCTTCCACCAATATTCTGCCGTGCTGGCCCAGGGCGGAGCGACACTGTCATAGTCCGGCACATAGGCATTGACGGTATCTCTTTCATAGATCCCCCGGGTCGAGACCGTGCTGGCCACTTCGGTGCCCATGATGGGCTGATCGGGATGTTCCCTGCGATAGGCATCCAGCCCCTTCAGGTTATAATTGAAGCCCCGTACCGGGATCACTTCATTGACGCCATGCCAGACATTGCCGACATTGGCCGCATAGGTACAGGTACGGGAAGGGTCCAGCTCCTGTTGTTTCAGGATCTGGTGCTGGGCGATGCGTTTGCCCGTATTCGACTGCTGGATCACCCATTCTTCGTTGCCGATGGACCACATAAAGACGCTGGGATGGTTGCGGTCGCGAAGGATCAGCTTTTCCCAGTCGTTGCCATATTCCGCCCCGCTGTTCAGCAGGCGGGTCTCGTCCAGGACCAGCATCCCCAGGCTGTCACAGGCTTCCAGCAATTCCGGCGTAGGAGGATTGTGGCTGGTGCGATAGGCGTTGGTCCCCATTTCCTTGAGGAGGTGGATACGATAGTATTGCAGGTAATCCGGCAGGGCGCTGCCGACGCCTGCATGGTCCTGGTGACAACAGACGCCCTGGATCTTTATATGTTTCCCGTTGAGGAAAAGCCCCTTGTCTTTGTCGATCGTGATCGTACGGATGCCGAATTTAACGGTCGTGCTGTCGACGGTCCCCTGTCCCGACCGGATGACGACGACGGCCCTGTACAAATAGGGATTGTCCAGCGACCATAGGATCGGGGTTGGGACCTTGAGCGCCTGTTGGATGACCGTGCCGTTCTTATTGACGGTCAGGGACAGCGGTTGTGCATTGCTCTGCGAGACCTTTTTCCCCTCCCGATCCGTGATATAGGTATATACGGATCCTTCGGCCGGCCGTAGCCCGTCGTTCTGCACTTTTGTCTCGATGGTAACGGACGCCTCGTGGTCATTGTTGGTCGTATGGACATAGACACCCCCTTCGGCGGCGACATGCAGGTTGGGATAGACATCCAGCGTAGCATGCCGGTAGATCCCCGCGCCTTCGTAGAACCAGCCTTCATACTGGCTGGCATCCACTCTTACCACGATCACATTCTTTGCATTGAAACGGATAAAATCCGTGACATCATACGACGAGCCGCTATACCCGCTGAAATGGCCGCCCATATAACAGTTATTGATCCAGACCTTGCTGTCGCGGAAGATACCGTCAAAACGCAGTATATAACGCCTGCCGGAGTCGGCGCGATCGACGGTAAAGGTCTTGCGATACCAGCCGATGCTGGTCTCCGGGAAGAGGGCGCCTACGGTGTGATAGCCATGGGCGTCTACGTCTCCATTGGCCACCTGGGAGAAAGGAAGCGCGACGGCCCAGTCGTGGGGGAGTTGGACGCTGCTCCAGCTCCGGTCGTCGAAATCCATTTTAATACAGGTGTTGGCGGCGTCGCCGGTTTTGGCGAGGATATTGCCGATGCCATAGTTGAAATCCCGGTGAGGGTCGGCGGCATGGCCCAGGTGGAATTTCCAGTCGTTGTCGAGGTTGAGACTCCACCGGCTAAGCCCTTCCGAACCGGATTGAGCAAAGACGCCTGCAGAGATCAGTAGGGAAAAGGCGAGACAAAGTTGCTGACGGGTGAAAAACATGTAGGATCGATTTTATTATTGGAGAGATACATTATAGATCTTGAGGACATATGCGTATTGACTTTTGATCATCGCGGGATCAAAGGACGGCAGGGTAACCTGGACATCTTTTCCTTCCTGGCGCCAGTTTAAAGGGGTATGCGAATCCAGCAATTCCATTCTTGCGCCGGCGGGGAGGGTAAGACCCCGGACGGTAAAGGAAGCGTGCCATTTCGGGAGGATGACATAGAGGTCCTTGCGTTCCGGGTTATAGGTAAAGAAACATTCCTGGACGGCATAGCCGGGGTCAGGGTTGACGGTCAGCTTCAAGAGCAGGTCGCCGCCTCCGTTGGCGGGTTTATAATCCCGTCTTCCGGCGCTCCATTGCGAGGAGGTCTTCCAGCGGGTGGAACCGTAGATCGCCTCGCCATTGATCTTCATCCAGTCACCGATCTGCAGGAGGCGTTCTTCCATGATCGGGGGGATCTTGCCGTGTTCGTCCGGACCGATGTCGAGCAGGAAATTACCTCCCCGGCTGACCTTGTCAACGAGTTGCAATACCAGCGATTGCGGGGAGTTGTAATCCCAACTGTCTTCCGCCCGGTTATACCCATAGGAGAAACCCATCCCCCTGCTTTCTTCCCAGGCGTGGTCCTTAAAATCGAGCCCGGGCTGATATTCCGGCGTGTAGACACCACCGTGATGAAAGCGGATGCCTTTGCCCCACCGGTCATAGGTGACCACCCTATCGCGTACCGGGCTTTCGTTGTAGAGCCAGGCAAGGAACTCCCTGGACCGGAACAGCGTATCGCTGCCTTCCCAGTCGCCGTCCGTCCAGAAGACATCCGGCTTATAGGTGTTGATCAGGTCCTTCATCTGCGGCCACATATATTCGTTGACATAGCGGGGTTTGTCCTTTAACCAGAGGGGGTTGTACCATTCGTACAGGGAGTAGTACATACCGGGGTGTACGGAGGTCTTGCGGAGGGCGGTGAAGAGGTCGCCCAGCAGATCGCGGTGCGGACCGGTGACGACGGCATTCCAGGGCATGTCCCATGCTTTTGCCGTCTCTTTGCTGGGCCAGTTGGCAAAGCCGTCATGGTGTTTGGAGGTGAGCACGACATATTTGGCGCCGGACTGTTCGATGATGCGGGCCCATTCGTCGGGGTTATAGAGCTCGGCCTTGAACTGGCCGGCGAGCTGGTAATAAGAAAGATCGCCAAACTTCTTTTTATGGTATTGGATACGCGCCGTATCGCCGCTGTTCAGCCCGTGCTGGTACCATTCGGCATATTCGCCTTTTTTGCTATAGCCGGGAACCGAGTATACGCCCCAGTGAATAAAGATGCCGAATTTGGCGTCCTTATACCATTGGGGAACGGGTCTTTTATCCAGGGAGCTCCAGTCAGGCTGCCAGGACTGAGCGCGAAGGGAAAGGCTGATGTACAGGCAACTACTTAGACAAAGAGAAAGGTGCAGCAAGTGTTTTCTCATCGGGGTTGTTTTACTGAATTAAAAAGCTATTATAACCGAACAGTCTATAAGCGGATACCAAGGTAAAACATTAATTTTAGTTACAAGACCATCGCTTCATGAAACTCACCTCTACCTATGTCTTTTTTGGGACGCTGTTCTTTTTCATTGTTGCCGCCGGGCATGCCCAGACCATCATCTACTCACAGCCCGAAAAAAGAGATTTCGACAAGTTCAAATTCGATGTCATTGCCAAACACAGGAATATCCTGCTGGTATATAAAGCGGTGTATTTCTCCAATCCTTATCATACTGCCCCCAGGCCGCCTGCCCAGATCGTGACTACCCTGGAGCAGCTCCCCATTCGGGGAAGAAGGCGGGTAAGCGCTCCCCAGAACGAGTTTGTGAACAATTCCGTATTGGAGAGCGCCATTTGCTTTTATGATACGACCATGCGACTGTTAGACGAAAAGGTATTACCCCTGCCAAAGCAAATAACCGGCGTCAATTTCCTGGTCTATGAGGATTTTTTCTATCTTTATTATCAATACCGGGATGGCCGGACGATCTATTGTATGGCGGCAAAGATCGGCATGGATGGCACGATGATAGATAAACCCATAGAGATGGACAGGACCACGGTGACCGGGATCTATTACCAGGATGAGATCTATTCCGTCATATACAGCGAAGACAAGCAGCATATCCTTGCGCTGAACCTGAACATTTATAATCTTCCCAACAGCGTTCTTCATACGATCCTCTTTGACCGGGAGCTGCGCGCCCTCCGGAGACTGAACAATATCTTATCCATGCCGGCATCGGAATATCTCTCTGAATTCCAACTGGACAATACAGGCAGTCTGTTGTTTGTCGGTCTTTCGGATGAAACGCATACAAAGGATGGGCTCCAGGGAGCTCTTTTTACACTTCCTGCGAATGAAGACAGCATTGCCTTTAGCTATATCGTCCCCTCTTCCATTTGTGTGGATGATCTCCGGTTGCTGATCGATAACAGACACCGCCGGGTTATCCTGGCTTCTTTTTACAGCAGTCGTATGCGGGCTCCTATCGAGGGTTTGTATATGATGGTAAGGGATGCGGATGGAAGGAGAAGGGACCGGTTCAGCAGGGCGATCTTTGCGGACAGTTTGCGAAGGGTGATCAGTGGAAAGGCCTCGGACCGGAAAACGGTGTTTGACGATTATTATCTGCAGGATCTGCATTTAGCGCAGGACGGCAGTTTCACCATCGAAACACAACAATTGGTCCTGACCCCGGACCTTTCTCCTTATAACCGCTGGGACTATCTGCCTTTATATGGCGTGGGTTCTCTTGAGTTCGCTCGTTATAACCCCTATGAACACGATCATTATTATCCCTGGAATCAATGGCATTATTTACATGACGACTTCGGATTTACAAGCCGGGGCGCGTTGATCGCCCGTATGGATACGGCAGGGATAGCGGAATGGGTGAATAGCATCAACATGAAGCAGGTGGAGTGGGCCCATTCGACGGTAGGCTATAAGAGTATCATCGCCAACCGTCTCCTTTACTTTCTTTACAATATACGGATCCGTCAGCGGACCTATCTGACCGCCCAAAGCATCGACTCCGATGGTGGGATCAATACGGATGATCGTCTAAAAGAGGATTTAGCGTTGAGGGATTCGCACAGTGATTATTTCTATTATCCGCGGATGGCGAAACTTGTCGACAATGGCGAATTGATCCTGCCCTGCCGGCGGGGGCATTTGATCTACCTGGCGAAAGTGGATTTTTAGCAGCTTAGAATTTCAGGGTGGAAGGCAGATATTTTGCCACCAGGTCCTCATAATACGGGCGGAGCTGTTTCCAATCCGGGGGCGTCGGGTTTTTCGAATACAGGTCATAGGGGTTGAACAGGTTGACCCATTTGAACATCTCCCGGTCATGGTCGTCCATGAGATGTTCATATCCGTGTTCCCGGTGCTGGGAATAGAAAGAGTGATAGCGCAGCATATAAAGGGCCGGTTCGGGCAGATGGTCTTTTAACATGCTGTAGACATATTCATCATGGCCCCAGGACATCGTCACATTCCGCAACCCGCAGCCATGGGTATATACGCCATATTTTGTGCTGTAGACCTCGTGGTTATAATCGGGATTGGCGGTAAAAAATTCGGGATAGACAATCTTTTCCGACCAGGCGCAACCTACGGGAAAGGTATCTCCTACCACCGCCCATTGAGGCTCGTCGAATAAACAAAGCACCTTACCCATATCGTGAAAGAGACCGGCCAGGACCATCCAATCGGGATGACCGTCGGCGCGGATGGCTTCCGAGGTCTGTAAGAGATGCTGGAACTGGTCCAGGTCCGTATCGGGATCGGAGTCATCCACCAATTGATTCAGGAAGGAGAAGGCATCCCATACCGACATTTCCTTTTTATCAAATTTTAAGTATTGGGCTCTTTTCTCTTTGACAAAATCGTAGGATTGGTAGGTATGATTAAGCCGGTAGAACTCGCGGACGGAATCCCTGCCGGGTGTCTCGTAGTTCCTGTACTCTTCCGTCGTTTTTCCTTTGGCGATTGACTCCGGATCGGGGTACCGTTCCAGCAGATCGTCTTCCCATACATCGAGGGAGGCCAGCGGGTTTGTTTCGGCGGGAGAAAGAGGCGTCTGGTCGTTCATGGCTCTGTTATTTATCGTGTAGAAATATCTGTTTATAAGACATTAAATTACAATAAAAAACCCTCAAATCATACCTCCGGCAGCATAATTTTCAACGATTGATTTTAGCTTTAATTTTAGCGGACAAGCCACATACCGTAAACAGAAAAAGCAGGATCAGGGGAACTGGCTGGTAACGCAATTCATTCGGGGCGGCAAAAATGCAGAAACCTGCGTTGGCGAGGAAATAGGCGACGATCAGTTTAAAAACAATTGTGGAGGGGGGGCCGTCCGGGACGGAGCCGGGAGACGGGATGCTGACGGCAGGAGATGCGATGTCTGAGCCGGGAGACCGGATGCCGGCAGCAGAGGAGCGGAGTCGGAGAACCAAAATGGCCGTGACGACAAAAACGCCGTTCAGAACAAGGAACAACCAGCTAACCGGTTCCAGTATGACCGCCTGGACGGTGGCCGAATAAGCCCTAACCCGGTTGGTCCGGTAACGGAACCAATCGCGGGCAACGGCATCGATGGTATCCTTTCCCTCATCATACTTCGCAAAAACCTCCAACGGCGGTAAAAAGAATCGCCGGGCCGAGGGCAGACAATAGTATCGTCCAAATGCGATGGGATGTTTTCGTACGAGCGCATATCCATATTTTGAAAATAAAGGAGATACCCGGTTCCATGCGGCAAAATAAGACAGGTGATCTATCCGCCGGTAATTATCAAAGTATTGATAAAGGGGCGAGGATTGTTCCCACATATAGACAGTAGTCGCCGAGGGGGTCTTATTTTGAAAGGAAGCACCGGCGGAATCAAAATATCGTTGGACGAGACCCGTCAGCTGCCGGCCTTCGGGAGAAGACAGGATGGTAGTATCCGTATGGATATAGGGATACATATTCAACGCGTTGTTGGCCATCTGCCATCCGCTGAATGCGGAAAAAACGGCCGCACCGGTCTGTTGCCGGGTAAGGTCTTTGATCAGGAGCGTTCCCAGCACCACTACGAGAAGCCCGGCGACGATGCCGGTCGTTTTATAGACGACATTCCTTTCGCATAATAAAAAAGCGGCGGCCGTCACTACCGGATAGTACAAGGCATTATACCGGATGGTGAAGATCAGGGCCAGGAGGATCGCCTGTCCTATCAGTTTCCACCAGGAAGGCCGGCGGACCAGCTCCAGCAGCGCGGTTATCCAGAACAGGCTCAGCGCGGTGAAAAGCGCATCGCTGGAGACGCAGTTCGAAACATAGAGAACAAGGGGGTTCAACACGACAAAGGCCAGCAGGATACGTTGGCTCTTCAGGGAAAGCTTAAACCACCGGCGGAGAGAAAAGAACAGGTAGAGGGAGGCTGATTGTACCAGCGCATATTGCAGCGTAACAAGAAAACCATCCCCGGCGGAGACGCTATGCACCAGTCGCAGGAACAGCGAATACCCGATGGGCCGGTAGCTGATGCTGTTCTGAGCTGCGGCGGCCCGGATATAGGTATAGGAGTCGACAAAAAAATCAGGAAAAGGATAGGCCCATTTAAACAAGGTCCATACAAGAGCGAGCGCGGGGAGGACGACCCACCAGTGGGCATTGTGCCCGGAAGCCGCGGGGGGAAGACTATTTGGTATTTTCTTCATGGTATTCCTGCTCGGTGTTGATAGACCAGATATTCGACTTGCCGGTAATGCCGTCGCAGATATTATCCACGGCGACCATGGCGGTCAGCATGGAATGATCCGAGTTATTATACTTATGCATGCCGTTGCGTCCTATCAGGAAAAGATTGTCCAGGCGATCGGTATAGGAACGTACCTTGTCGAAGTTCGCATAAGCATCCCCAAAATAAGCCGGGTAGGTCTTTTCCATGCGTAATACGACGCTATCCAGCACATCGTCCTTTCTGCCCAGACCGATCTTCTCCAACTCACCGATGGCTGTCTCCCGGATCTCCTCATCGGATAGGGCCCAGAACTCGTCCTGTGTGTTACAAAAATATTCCATTCCCAACCAGGTATTGGCGGGGTCCTTTACAAGATAGGGGCTCCAATTGTTGAAGAGCTGGAGCCGGCCCACTTTTACGTCTTTTTCCTGGATATAGATCCAGGTATCTTCCAGCGAGATCTTCCGTTTTAACAAAATACCCACCGTAATAAAATCCCGGTATTGCAAACCTGCCGCCACTTCTTTTACTTCACGGGGCGTATTGTCATCCATACCGGCGATCAGCTCACTGACGGGCATGGTCGAAAAAAAATAGTCCCCTTCCAACAGGGAGGTCTCACCGGTGATATGATGAGTGGATTCTATGGCACTTACCCTGTCCTCCTTTGTGTGGACCCGGCGGACGTCCTGGTGCAGGCGGATCTCCCCTCCCATGGCCCGGACCTGGCGCGCTACTTCTTCCCAGAGCTGTCCCGGCCCGAATTTGGGATACATGAAGCGTTCGATCTGGCTCGTTTCGGTTTTTTTCTGGGCGATCCCTTTTTCCTTCCTGCCCAGCGCCGACCGGATGGCGTGTGCGATCGCCGCGCTCACGGAGACACCCTTGATACGTTGTGCGCCCCATTCGGCCGGGATGTCGCTGCAGGCCACTCCCCACACTTTCTCCGTATAGTCCTTAAAAAAGATCCGGTAGAGACGGGAACCAAAACGATTTATCAGGAAGTCTTCCAGCGAGCGTTCCTCCCGGCGGGGAAACAAGCGTGCCCGCAGATAGGAGAAGACGATACCCATGGTCCGGACCACTCCCAATTTACGAAGTGTATCCACCGAGAGCCGGATCGGGTAACTAAAGAATTTCCGAAGAAAATAGATCCTCGACAGCCGCCGCCGGATAAGCATGACATTGTCCGGGTCGGTCGATGGGGACGGATGATGCAGCGTGGGTTGGCCGGGCGATGAATGGGGGTTGGCAGCGGAGTCGGGCAATGGCGGAGCTTCGCGGGGGATGGTGCGGGTCTGGTTATGGTATTGAATAGTGGCTCCGCCCATTTCCTTCGTATCCTCCAGGGGCATCACGCGTAGCCACCAGTCCATCACCCTGTCTGATTTGGAAAAAAAACGATGTCCTCCGATATCGATGCGGTTGCCTTTATAATTCACTGTTTTGGAGATCCCCCCGATATCGCCGGATTTTTCCAGTATAATGGGGCGGATGCCGGTCCTTTTTAGTAATTCATAGGCGGCAGTCAGGCCGGCGGGGCCTGCTCCTACAATAATTGCTGTTTTTGTCATTTGCCGGTATGGGTTAATGCAATGGCGGGCCTAAAAGTAGGATTTATTTAAATTCAAATTCTCCTACAAAGACAGTGCCTTTGGATCCCGGCAACATTTGCAGGGTCATGATCCGGCGGGTTTGCCCCGGTGTGCCGTACCCGGTAAATACTTCGACCATGATAGTCGTCGCCCCCGCGAGCTTTACCTGGGTGTCCCCATAATAATTTACTTCTACCTTATATTTCCCTTTTACCGCCTTTTTCAGCAGGAATTGTTCGGGTCCCAGCCCCCGGGTAAAGTCGTGTGAGATGCGGCCGCCCATGGCGGTATTGCGGTGGCTGTAGTAGCATTTCTCGTTGTCGGGGTCCGTCACCCAAAGATCGATATCGGTATTGTTCATATTCCAGTTTAGGACTACCCGTATATCGACGGGCATATTGGCAAGGAGCTTTTTTGGGATCCGGCTGTCGTCGATCCTGTCTTTTTCCTTTGCGATCAGGCTATTGATCTCCGGGAGGAGGGTCTCCTCTATGCCCGGATAGAGGGCCTGGATCGTCGCATCATAGTTCTTTGTCATCGCCAGGTAGAGGGTGTCCAGGGCCTGCTGGTAATAGCCGGCGTCCTGCAGGGCCAGGCCATAGTCCCGGTAGCTCTGGGGCTCGAAAGGGCGCCAGTCGAGGACCTTTTTGAAGATGACAAGAGCGGTGGCCGTCTCTCCCAGCTCCTTTAATTTATATCCCAGGAGCTTGTACAGCTCATAGTTCTCTACATCCAGCTCGGCGATATCAGACAGTATCTTCAATCCCAGCGCCTTTTTACCCGTCGTGAGAAAGAGACCGGCGGTATTGAAATAAAACAGCGGGGTATTGCTATATTCTTTTCGCAGTTGCAGATAGACGGTATACCGATCCTCCGGAGCGGCGGCTTTTAAAGTATCGAGATACCCGGTCCGGATATCGGTATTGAATGCGGAAAAGTATCCGTCGCCGGGAGAAGCCACCTCTTTGTCCAAGACCCGGCTGCCATCGCCATCTGCCATGCCGGAGCTATAGGATTCCTCGAATTTTGCCTGGGGTCGTGCGCCATAGGCGGTCACCTGCATACCCGGCTGTCTCTTGAGAAGATCGGTAGCCGCCAGGCTTGGCGTCGCATTAAACGCGCGGCTGTCATATTCGACGGTATCCTTTTGGATCTGCTGTCTGCGATATACCGGCTGTACGGGTTCGGTCACCGGGGATGCAGGGACTTCCATCTTATAGGGAGACCGGGGATCCCGGGTATAGCTTGCCTGCCACCAGTTCAGCAATTCGTTAAAATATGTTTCCGCATTGTTGGTGATCGTCTCGCGGGTCTGTCTTTCGACTCCGGCGCGCCCTTTCATGATCCGGTCATAGGCTTCCCGGAGCTCGGCCGGCGGTTCTACCTCGTAGGTGACATAATCGTTGACATTCTCCAGCACGATCAGGGACGTGTTGCGGGTGACGATGCCATAATGCCGGCCCAGCTGTCCGATCTCCGGCTTGTTCTCTTCATAACGGGTATCCAGCTCTGCAATTTTTTTCTGTGCCCAGATACGGGGAAGGGATACCGCTCCTCCGATCTGCTGACGGGAAAGATCGAGGTGGATCGTCTGTTCACGCAGGACCTTTCCTCCATAACCAAACTGCAGGACCAGGTCCCGGACAGGCTGGTAGCTGATGCCTGCCACCGTAATGCCATTGATCACGGACGTGGGGATGGAAGGATAGCTTTCTTCCAGGCCGGCCGAGGGCCGGATGCCCAGGAAGTGAAGGGGCTGGACCAGTAGTTGCTCTTTTGCCTGTTCTACCGAGCCATTTTCCAGGTTGATGCATTCACCGCCGGAACGGCTGGCGATCGATTGAAGAAAGGGGAAGTCCGTGTTGGCGGCAGAGGCGATGGCATATACCGGATGGTTGCTCAGCTGAATATCGCTGCTGCCAAAATTGGAATGACCGTCGCTGAAAAGGAGATATTCATCGCAGGGATATTTTCGCAGGTCCAGGACGCCGAATTGTGTTGCGCCATCGAAGACCGTACCCTCCAGGGCGGCCCTCAATGCGGCCCACTGGCCGTTGTGTATGGTGAATGTCCGTGGTTCCTCCACCGTATTGCTGAAGCCCACCAGGGTGACCTCCGCCCGCTCCAGCCGGGACAGGTATCCGTCGAGGAGGCTTAGCTCTTTTACCCGGTCGCGGGAAAGTCCGCTGAGAGACGCATCCCACAGGAGGGTAATGTGTTGCGGCAGTTTTTTCTCTATCGATGTGGAGGTGGGGAAGGCATTGACCACATAGAAATAATGATTGCCCGCCTGCTGCATCATCGCCTCACCTTCACCGGTTGTTTTCGGGATGCGGATGGCGATGGACCGGTTGGCCTTATAATCCTTCCACCGGCGGGAGGCGGACCAGGTATCTTTCCATTCATCGAACCGCAGGGCCTCGTCGGGATTCTCTTCGAAGACCGGCCGGATGCCGTTGCGGGTGATGTTTATGTTGACGGCGAATTGTTCGATCGGGTTCCGGAAGGCCAGTGGGAGGCGATAGAGGAAGCTTGATTGCCGGTCCCGGGAAAGTTCCTGCTCATACCCGATCAGCACCGTCCGTGTTCCGCCCGCGGTGATCGGATAGATCCTCGTTCGGAAACCGTTGCCATCCACTTTCTCCAACAACCCCGGGTCGACCCGTCTCCGTTCGGTATTTTCAAAGATCCGGGCGCCCTTCTCTTTCTCCACCGGTACGGCCTCCCGAAGCCTGCCGTTGATATCCAGCGCATAACGGGATACGCTGACACCCTGCGGAAGGGGGAAATTCAATTCGCCTTCCAATATGCGGGCGGTACTGTTCTTAAAGGTCATCGTCCAGGTGGTGGTAGCCACGGAACCGTTTATACTAACGTCTACGACCAACTGCTGAAGATAAACCAGGTTGGATCCTTTTCCTTCTGTCTTTATGGAAGGCATTTGCGCACGCAGGGAAGAAGAGATCCCAACCGTCAGTACGGATAATAGTAACATTATTGTCGATCGCATAGTAACTGTTTGGGGGAGGATGCAGGCGCCGGAGAAATTGCACACGCGGCTGCGTTGGCTTCGGGAGGAAAATCGGTCAGCGGGGCATTTTAACGGTTTTTTGGCAAATCGATCATATAATAAGCGGGCGGTGGATCGTTTTACTTCCCGTATCATTCCCCCAATCTCCATGATGACCTTTCTACCCGGTCGTATTGCCTGAAGTTCCATCTGTAAAAAACTCTTATATGAATACCTATGCCGGTCGGAGACGGTCGTTTCTCCTGGCAGTCCTGTTACTGCTGCTCTCCATTTTATTGGAGCAATACTGGTTGGTTCGCCTTTTTCCCTGGCTGAGTGGCCTGGGGAGTATTCGTCCGATGGTCGTTTTTTTGGACATCCCGCTGGAAGGGCCGTCGATCGATCCGGTACCCGTGGGTATCCTGTTCTCGTTTTTCTATTCGATCGTGATCGCGCCGGGGATCTCGCGTACCGGCGGGTCGATAGGACCGGCGTTGCGAAAAAAAGTACGGGCCGTCCTGATGGGGTTGTCGGCATTATTGATGTGTGTACTGACGGGGGGAGGGCTCTTTTATTTACTACAGGATATGCTCCCCCGGACGGTGCGCAATGGCATCGATTCTTTCGGGGTCAGGGCGGATGTGTATCTTCCTTATCCCGGTGAAGACAGGATCCATTTGCGGGGCAGCATGGTCCTGCTGGTCTGTTGTTATGCCGGGATACGGATCTGGATGTGGATGATGGAGGAAAAACCGGCGGCAGTTATACCGGCCGTTGCGCCGGCGGGGGTACGGGAAGGAAAAAGGATCAGTATGCAGATCCCCGAGCCGGTGCTGGTTACTGACGAGCAGCCTCTGCCCGCAGAAAAGCGGGCTCGGGTCTTACGACCGGAAGCCGGAATGGGCCGAGGCAGGATGTATCCCTGTATAGTGGACACAGAGATGGTCCGACCCGCACGAACATAAGGTCCTTATTTTACTGCTCGATATCTACCACCTCATAGGCAGGCTGGCCGTTGTATTGAATAGGTTGATAATAATCCCCATTGTATTGTAAATAGGTAATCGTACCGGCCTGTACCTGGGTGCAGCCATCCGGTAGATTATAGACGATGGCGCCGGCAGGGGCCGCGACGATCTGGTATCCATCCTGGCCAGGCAGGTAGAAAACGCCACCATAATAATAATACGTCACGTCGCCTACCATTACCGGAACATTGTCCGGCGGCAGGGAGGGGACAATGGCCCCGATGGGCGGCGGCACCACCTGGTAACCGCCATTGGCGGGTTCATAAAACACGCCCGCATCATACCGGTATTCCATATTGTTGATCGCTACGATCGTGGCGCTGGCAGCCACTGCGCTCAGGAAGAAACCGAGCGGATGCCAGGAGGGGCCAAACGCATAAGGCCGATAGGGGTGGTAATAATAGTGATTATATGCATAGTAGTGATGTCCGCCCCAGAAATGCGGGGGTCGGGTATAGGAAGGCCGGTTGCCGCTCCAGCCGGGTGGGCGGTGATTGATCGGAGGCCGGTGACCGGGGGGACGGGTATTACCGGGAGGACGATTGCCCCCCGGAGGGCGGGTATTGCCGGGAGGACGGGTGTTGCCCGGCGGACGTTGATTTCCCGGCGGGCGGCCCGGTTGTTGTCCGGGAGGATGTTGCTGTCCGGGAGGCCGGGCGGGTCGCACGGTTGGTCGTTGTGCCGGAGCGCCGGGTCGTGGGTGTGTCTGGGCAGGCCGGACAGGGTGGGTCTGTGCAGGCCGGACAGGACGTTCCTGTGCAGGCGCGATGGAGCTTATCATCAAAAGGAGAACGATGGTGTTTGTCATGGAACCCGATTTTGTTATGAGTGGTACTATACAGGTTGTGGGGGGTGGGGTAAGTTACGGTTTTTTTTTAGTTTTAGAACATGAGAAAACTGCTACTCCTTATCGCCTTGTTCGTAATGAACCAATTGATCGCCCAGGATAACGGGGGCTATCGATTACCGCCAAAAGATATCGCCGATCTGCTGCTGGCAAAACCCACTCCTGCCGTCAGCGTAGACAAGAAGGGACAGTGGATGCTGTTCAGCCAGCGAAACTCCTACCCTTCCGTAGAGGAGCTGGCGCAGCCGGAACTTCGGATCGCGGGACTTCGTTTCAATCCCAACAACTTTACGCTTAGCCGCCAGAATTTCATAAACGACTTTTCCCTGAAGGATCTCCGGACGGGCAGGGAATATAAGGTACAGGGGCTGCCGGCCCCTCTCCTGGCGGGCAATGTGACCTGGAGTCCTTCGGAGGATAAGATCGCCTTTACCAACACGACCAATAAACAGGTAGACCTGTATGTGATCGATATCGCCACGCAACGGACCTCAAAGATCAACAAGACCCCGCTGAATACGATCACCGGCGGCAGCTATCATTGGATCGACGACAAGACGCTCCTGTACAAGGTTGCGTTGAAGCCCGCGGCCGCGGCCCCTCCGAAGCTGCTGATGCCAAAAGGGCCCACCATCCAGGAAAACCTGGGGAAGAGGGCCCCCAGCGCCACATTCGAGGACCTGATCAAAACCCCGTATGACGAGGCGTTGTTTGCTTTCTATGCCGAGGCCCAACTGGTCAGGAACACAGGCGGCGTGGAGACGCCGGTCGGTAAACCGGCCATCTACACGATGATAAATGTGTCGCCGGACAAAAAATATATCCTTACGCGTACCGTGCATAAGCCCTTTTCCTACCTGGTACCTGCCGCCCGGTTCAACTCCACGGTCAGCATTACCGATATTTCCGGGCAGCCGGTGAAGATGGTAGCGGAGCTGCCTTCCGGGGAGACCTCTCCCGGCGGGTTTGACAATGTGCAGAACGCCCCCCGGGATTTCGACTGGCGGAATGACCGTCCCGCAGTGCTGACCTGGTGTGAGCCGCTGGACAGCGGGCTGATGCGTAAGAAAGTGGAATACCACGATGCCTTGTATGAGCTGGCGGCGCCTTTTAAGGGAGAGGGCCGGGAGCTGTTCAAAACAAAAATGCGTTTTCAACGGATCATCTGGGGTAATGACAGCACGGCGCTGGTCTTTGAGATCCTCCGGAGCCGGCAGACGGAGCAGACGCTACGCTATAACCCGGCCAGCGGGTCCATCACCCTGCTAATGGAAAGGAATACGACGGATGCCTATAGCGATCCCGGGGCACCGGTGCTGACACCCAATCAATATGGACGGGAGGTGCTGGTAACCGTGGACAAGGGAAGAAAGCTCCTGTTAAACAACCCTGTCGGCAGCTCACCCGGCGGTGACCTTCCCTTCCTCGCCAGGTTCGACCTGGGCGACCGGGAGAAAGAGATCATCTGGCGTTGTCAGCCGGGTGGATATGAGGTGATCAGCGAGGTATTGGATCCCAATAAGCTGGTCCTGTTAAGCCGTAAGGAACGTCATGACCAGGTACCTAATTATTATGTCAAGAACCTCGTAGCGCGGGTAGCGGACCGGGCGGTGACGGCCTTTGCCGATCCTTATCCCCAGCTGGATGGGATCACCCGGGAGAAAGTGGCGTACAAACGGGCGGATGGGGTCGACCTGACAGGCGATCTCTATCTGCCAAAGGGATATGATGCTAAGAGGGATGGCCCTTTGCCGGTGATCATCTGGGCCTATCCGAGGGAGTTCAATTCCGCGGCCGATGCGGCACAGGTACGGGGCAGCAAGGACCGGTTCACCACCATCAGCTGGGCGTCACCGGTATTCTGGGTGACCCGGGGCTATGCCATCCTGGACAATGCCGAGATGCCGATCGTCTCTACGGACAGCTCGAAGAAGCCCAATGATAATTTCGTCAACCAGCTGGCAATGAATGCGGAGGCCGCCATCCGGAAACTATCGGAGATGGGTGTGGGAGACAGTAACCGGGTAGCGGTCGGCGGACATAGCTATGGCGCCTTTATGACCGTCAACCTGCTGGCGCATACAAAGCTTTTCAAGGCCGGTATTGCCCGGAGCGGCGCCTATAACCGCAGCCTGACCCCATTTGGTTTCCAGAATGAGGATCGCACCTACTGGGAGGACCCGCAATTGTATTATGAAATGAGCCCGTTCAGCTATGCCGACAAGATAAAAACGCCTCTTTTACTCGTCCATGGAGAAATGGATGATAATTCCGGGACCTTCCCGATCCAGAGCGAACGGTTATACAATGCGATAAAAGGGCATGGAGGCACGGTCCGTTATGTGGTGCTGCCCTATGAAGCGCATGGATACCGGGGAAAGGAGAATTTATTGCACCTGTTATATGAGCAGGATGCCTGGCTGGAGAAGTATGTAAAAGGCGCAGGGCATACCGGGGATGCGGGGAAGAAGGCGTTTTAGGACATAAGGGTAACTCATTACAAATGGCCGGATCCCGATCCGGCCATTTTATTGTTAATAATTAATTTATGTGATTTTGCAGGCCATATCCGGCCGTACCCCTAGATTTGGGGTCCATTCCTTTGAAATCCCTTTGTATTATTCCGATCACACCCCGGATCGTAGCGGTCCAGCCGAGCCGTTGTTACTGATATCCTTTTACAAGCCTGTTAACAAATTTATTCATTTTGCAATCCAACTTGTTGCAACCTAATTCAATTTTGCATGAGAAAATTGTACACCCATTCTTTGCGTTTTGCCTTGTCCTTCTTTATTGCGGCATTCTTCTTACCGATGCTAAGCCAGGCGCAGGTAAAATACGATTTCAACGATGGCACCGGTAATGCGGCATCTATCAGCCCGGCAACGATCATCGCTTCGGTCCTCTCGACGGGCAACAATACTGCGTCTGCGACGCTGTTCAATGCCACGTCTGCAACAAAGACAACGGATTACCCGGGCGCCAGCGGCGGCGATAACGCAAGCGCCATCGCAAAAGCAGGGGCATTCAGCGCCACTGTAAGCGCCTATTTCGAAGTTACGCTGACTCCTAATACAGGTCTGTCCCTCAATATCTCGGAGATAGATTTCGGCAGCCGTTCTACCGGCACCGGCCCGCTCGTCCTGGATATACGCACCAGCCTGGATAATTTTGGATCGGTGGCTGCCACCACCAGCGTCCTCGCCAACAGCGCCTATGCTTTTAAGAGCGTCGCTTTAACCCTGAATGGGACTGTCAATACGCCGGTCACTCTCCGGATCTATGGTTCCGGTGGAACGGGCACTTCTTCTTCCGCCAACTGGAGGATCGATGATCTCTCTATACTCTTTTCAACCGGAGGCGCAGCAGGTCCTGTCATCACCGGCACTCCCGGAAACCTAACCGGTCTTACGGGCGTGACAGGCGCCGCCTCCAACCCCACCACGTCCGAAACGATCAATGGAACAAATCTCACCGACAATATAACGGTGACGGCCTCCACCGGTTTTGAGGTCTCGACGGATGGCAGCACATTCACCTCCTCTGTCCTGCTGCCACAAAGCGGCGGCACGGTAACCGCCACGCCTGTACAGGTCAGGATCGCCTCCACTTCTACCAGCGGCCCTGTCAGCGGAACGCTTACCGCCACTTCCACCGGCGCCGGCGCCCAGACATTCACGCTCAGCGGAGTGGTCACCGGCAACCTCAGCCCCCTGCAAAGCTTTTCGGCAACGGCCATCTCTTCCGCCGAGATCGATCTTAGCGGTACGGGCGATGCCGCCGGGGACAATATCCTTGTTGCCTATAATACCGCTGCCGCCTTTGGCACTCCGGGCGGGCTGCTGCATGTTGGCGACGCGATCAGCGGCGGCGGTACCGTATTATACAATGGCCCGGCGGCGGGGTTCAGTTTCCAGCATACGGGGCTCACGGCGTTCACCCAATACTTTTACAGCGCCTGGTCGGTAGATGGTTCCAATAATTATTCTACCTCCCTTACCGCCAATGCCACCACGCTTAACCCCCCATCGGCAAAGATCGTCATCAACCAGGTCTTTGGCGGCGGCGGCAATAGCGGTTCCATCTATACCAATGACTTTATCGAACTATTCAACGATGCGGATACGGCCGTCAATCTCAGCGGATGGTCCGTGCAATATTCCAGCGCAGCGGGTACCAGCTGGCAGGTAACGCCCCTCCACGGCATTATCCAGCCGCATAGCTTCTACCTGGTACAGGAATCCACCGGCAATGCCGGCACCACCGCCTTGCCCACCCCCGATGCCACCGGCACCATCGCCATGGCGGCCGGTTCGGGTAAAGTGATCTTATGCAATACCACGGTCGCACAGACCGGACACGTCCCCGCCGGGAGCGTTGTCGACGAGGTGGCCTATGGTTCTTCCGATATACTCGAAGGTCCCGGTACGGCTCCCTTGCTGAGCGACAACACGACGTCCGACACCCGGAAGGCGGATGGGCTCGATACAAAAAACAATAGCGCGGACTTCCAGATCGTCACCGCCCTCCCCCGGAACAGCAGCTATACGATAACGCCCCCAATGATCACGGCCCTCAGGCCGATCAACGGCTTTGTCGGTCTGTCGGCAGGTTATACCCCTTCGCTGGTCTTTAACAAACCGGTCGTCAAGGGCAGCGGCAATATCACCCTCGTGACCAATGGCGTTGCCGGTACGCCCGTTCCCATCGGCGATGCCGGTATTGTGATCGGCAATAATTCGACGGTGACGTTTAGCAGTCTTTCGCTAACGGCCGGCAACTCCTATGCGATCACCGTGGATGCCGGGACCTTCACAGATGCCTATGGCAATAACTTTGCAGGACTGGGCGCCACGGCCTGGAATTTTACGACCTATGATCCCACGGCGGCTTCTCCGCTTGTCGACACCCTGCGCTATGACTTCAATACCTGTACGGGTAATGGACTATTGCCCAATGGCTTTACCCAGTATAGTGTATTGGGAGCCCAGGTCTGGGATTGTACCGCCTTTGGCCGCGATCCCAATGCACCTACCGGGACCGCCGCTTTCCCAAATGGCGTCCAGATCAACGGGTTTGCCAACAATATCAACAACACCAACAGCGATTGGCTGATCTCCCCGCGGCTGGACCTGACGGGAACGGCCTTCCCCCTGCTTGGCTTCTGGAGCAGGAATGCCTTTGACGGCGATCCGCTGCAGCTAAAGATCTCTACGGATTATTCCGGTACGGGTGATCCGACCCTCGCAACCTGGACGGACCTGAACGGTAAATTCCCCAGCAGCGGCTCGGATATCTGGACACAATCTTTCAATATCAACCTGTCCAACTTCAAACAGAACGGGGTATATATCGCCTTCGTATACAAATCGACCACGGATGACGGATCCCGCTGGACGCTGGATGACATCAGCCTGATCAATTCGGCCACACCGCCGCCGCCCAGTCTGACATTGAGCACCAATAACATCGAGTTCGGTTATGCAACGGCCGGTAATACCGTCGATAAAAAACTGACGGTCGTCGGCAATGACATCACCGGCGATGTGACCCTCAGCTCGGAAGGAAGCTTCCTGCTTTCGAGGGACAGCCTTGTCTTCGGCAGCAGTCTCACGCTCGGCCATGATACATCCAACAATGTGCCCGAGACTATATTCGTGCGTTTTCAGCCTTCCATCAACAACAACCAGTTCATCGATTCCCTGCATGTGGTCATCTCCGATACGACGGCAACCATCAATGTACAGGGGAACAGTATCGATCCAGCCTCGACCCTGAGTGTCGTGAACTGGAACCTGAACTGGTTCGGCATCGCCGATCCGACACTGGGTCCCGTCGACAAGGGATTGCAGGAGACCAATGTCGCCATTATCCTGCCCAGTCTTCATGCAGACCTTTATGTCCTGCAGGAAGTGGTGAACACGCATGTCCTTGACTCGATCGTATCGACCATGCCCGGGTATGCCTATGTGATCAATAATTACGGATCGCATTCCAATCCCTTCGATAGCGAGAACTTCCCGCTTGACCAGACGCAGAAGCTGGCCTTTGTCTTCAATACTGCCAAGATCTCGAATATCCAGACGGACTCCCTGCTGAGCAGCGGGGTGAACATGCCGGCGGATGTGTCGACAAAGTATTATGATGACTGGTCCAGCGGTCGCTATCCTTATATGCTTACGGCGGATGTGACCCTCAGCGATAACAATGGCGGTGTCAACAAAAAAACGATCCGGTTTATCAATATCCACGGCAAGTCGAACCTTTCGCCCGTCCTCACCTCCTATCAACGGAGAGAGGCTGGCGCCAATGCGCTGGATTCGCTGATCCAGAAAGACTACCTGGCCGATAATGTAATGATCCTTGGCGACTACAATGACGACCTGTTAAAGACCATCACTACGGGGATAAAGGGAGACACCACTTCTTATCATGCCTTTACGGTGCAGGATTCCGTAAGTTATATCTTCCCCACGCGGTTACTGAGCCAGGAGATGCAGCATTCGGATGTCAACTTTACCAGCGTGATCGACAACGTGATCGTCAACAAGACCATGGCCGGCTGGTACCTGCCTTCCTCCGCGACGGTACTCTCCGATGTGGCTACGCTGGTGCCCAAATACGGCACGACGACGACCGACCATTATCCTGTCTTTTCCCAGTTCTCCTTTACGCCGCCCACCTCCGTGCCCTTACCGGTGACGCTGTTAAACTTTACGGCTGCGCGGCAGGATGCATCGGTAAAGCTGTCCTGGACTACGACGGAAGAGACCAACAGCAAGGAATTCGATGTGGAAAGAAGCGGTGACGGCGTCAAATTCACGTCTATCGGGGTAGTGGCAGCCAAAGGGAACAGCTCTGTTTCCACCACATATAACTTCGTGGACCAGCAACCGTTATCCGGCGGCAATTATTACCGGCTGAAGCAGGTGGACCTGGATGAAGCGGCCGTATATTCAAAGACGTTAAAGGTCGACTTCACGCCTTCGCTCCTCGTACGCATCCTTCCGAACCCGGCGCATGGAACGGCCAATATCCTGCTGGGCAATACCACGGAGGCGACATCCATCGAGATCGTAGACCTAAACGGCCGCATAATCACGCAGCTGGTCACCACAGCGGGAACATCGAATGTCCCTGTAGATATAACAAATATTGCTAAAGGGATCTACACGGTGAAGGTCATCAGCGGCTCTTCACTGACTACGCAGAAGCTGCTGGTGCAGTGATCGCTATTTAACATTTTTTATAGCTAATAAGAAGCCAATATGAAGGCTGCCCGATAACAGGGCAGCCTTCTTTTTTTTATTTTGCCGCCGAATGAAGATATTTTTACTAACGTTTTTTTTTCTGGTTGGCTGCGGATCGGGTGTACTATATGCACAACGCGCCTTTTTCAACAATGGAGGCGATATTCGAGATGACCGGGAAGGCAGGGAGCTGCACATATAAAGACTGGGGACATTTCTGCATACCGGACAGTGGTCTATACAGCCTGGCCATGCACAAGGATACGTTATATATTCTCACGGATGCGGATCTGCTTTACCGGGTCGATCTCACCACCGGTTCCTGCGGATACCTGGCCGACCTGGCCCGTAACGGCACTTCCGCCACCATTTCTGCTCTTACCTCCGATAAAAATGGTATACTCTACGGGATCGACGGAATTAACAAGAGCCTCTACCGGTATGATCCCCACACCGACCAGTTCGATCTGATGGGGACCCTGCCTGCACCGCCGGCCGGTGATATGCTTTTTTACGGGGACACCTTATTATATGCCGCCAATTTATTCACCACCAATAATTTCCAGCAAACCATTTATGCCGTCAACATAAATAACCCTGCCGCCAGCCCGCCCTTTATGTCGGTAACCGGGTATTCCTTTTATGGAATGATCGCCCTTCCGGCGGATTGTAGCCACAACAAATTATATGGCGTTACCGATGGGGCCAATGCCCAGCTGATAGAGCTCGACCCGGTACACCACCAGGTCACAGGGCTCGTCTGTCAATTCCCGTTTAATGCCCTGGATGCGGCCAGTACGCTGGAGGATGGCAGCTTTGCCCGCATCTCTATCGACTCCCTGTCCATACAAGCCGCCTGTGGCGCGGCTGCAACGGGGAGCCTGCAGGTATTCTCCTCGGGTATCGGGCAGGATGCAACCACCTATATACTGGACGGCGGTCCATCCAATACGACGGGATCCTTTTCCAATATCTCCATGGGCACCCATTCGATCCGTATCCAAAGCACGTCGTCCTTAGGATGTTTGGCCGATACGATCTTTGTGCTGGGAAAAGGATTGTCGGATCGAAAGAAAGACGGCTGGCGGAACGGTACTGCTGGTACGATAGCCTGGCCGCTTACCAGATAGAGCGCAGCTCCCAGTAAGACAGGTTATCGATCGTCGTCCCCCGGGGTGATACAATCCGCAGGTCCGTAAAGGGATGTTCCGGAAAAAAAATTGCACTCATCACCGTTAGTCCGCCATCGGCAAAGAGCTCCAGGGAAGAGACATCTACCACGAGGGTCAGCAATACTTTCTTATAGGCGCCGATCCGGGGAGCGAAGGATGGCCGGGTAGCGAACGCCGTATTAAAGTCCGTCACGCCGGAATGCGACCGGTCGATATAATACCGGTGGTTATCCTTATCATACCCTACCACCACCTGTTCGCCCCGGCTATTGGACAGAACGATGGAGAAACTACTGTCGCCCGTCATTGCAAGATGAAGCCGGTAAGGTTTCCCCTCCGTATGCAGCGTATATCCGGCAGAAAGCTCCGGCGATGCTTTTACCCGGATATTGCTCCGATCGATTGCTGTCTTCCGGAGGTGGTCCAGGTTGCCGATCGGTTCGGACACCAGCCAAAGGCTTCCTTCCGTCCGTCGGAGCGCAAGGGCGCGGGGAAGGGTCATGGCATTCCTCCAGGTCTTTGTCGGCACCTGGTTGGCATAGAGCCAGTTGCTCATCCAGCCGATAAAGATCCTTCGCCCATGCGGATTATCCCAGGTGATGCCGGCATAATCATCCGGCCCGTAATCGAGCCATTTCGTGGTACTCTTTGGATCGGAGGGGTGGAAGGAATGTCCGTCAAATTCCCCGATAAAATATTGCGTACCGGATCCTCCGTTGGGGCCGCCCGGGTTTGTGCTCACCAGCAACGCCCAGTATAATTTACCACCCGGGCCGGCTATCGGGAAGAGGTTGGGGCATTCCCATACGCCTCCGTGGGCGCCGGCATCCTGTCCAAATTCGCTCTCCTTCTTCCAGTCTTTAAGATCGGTGGAGGAATAGAAGGTAATACGATCTTTTGTCGCCAGGCTCATGACCCATTTTTTCGCGGGGAGATACCAGAAAACATTCGGGTCCCGGAAATCGGTGATACCGGGGTTTTTCAGAACGGGGTTGCCCTGGTATTTGATCCAGGTCACACCGCTGTCGGGGCTGTAGGCCAGGCTTTGGTTCTGGAACCGGTTACTGCCGTTTTTTTCACCTGCCGGATCATGCTGGGTAAAGACCGCCACCAGGGGGATCTTCCCATCGCGGCCCAGACCGGAAGTGTTATTGGAGTCTACCACGACACAGCCCGAAAAAATATACCCCAGGCTGTCGGGATAGAGGGCGATGGGTTGCTGCTGCCAGTGGAGCCGGTCTTTGCTGGTAGCATGTCCCCAATGCATGGGGCCCCAGACGATATCGTGGGGATAATACTGGAAGAAAAGATGATAGGTGCCGCCGAAAAAAACGAGACCGTTGGGGTCGTTGATCCATTTTTCCTTTGGAGAGAAATGGATCTGTGGCCGGAAGGGTTCGTGATAGAGAGCAGGAGACTGCCCTTGCAGGTTCGTCTCCAGAAGGATCGCCAGGAGAACGGCCAGGAGCTTTCCGGTTATATGCATATGGCGGATGTTTTAAGTATAGCAATTTTTAAATATACAAAGTATGCGGCAAAAACGGTTACTTTGCAGCTATCATGTCACTTCGTATCGCATCATTGAACTCCGGGAGCAACGGCAACTGTTATTATGTAGGTAATGACCAGGAGGCCATTCTCGTGGATGCAGGGATCTCCTGCCGGGAGACGGAGAAGCGGATGCGTAAGCTGGGGCTGGCCCTTTCTTCTGTAAAGGCCATTTTTATCTCCCATGAGCATGGAGATCATATCCGGGGGCTGGAGGTGTTGTCCCGGCGGTACCAGCTGCCGGTGTATATTACGGAGGCGACGCGGGAGCAGGGAGGACTGTCGCTGGAGAGGGAACGGGTGTTGACGTTCAGGGCCCATGAGCCGGTGCCTGTCGGGGGACTGCAGGTGACGGCCTTTCCCAAATCGCATGATGCTTCGGATCCGCATAGCTTTATTATTTCCTTTAATGATATTCATATCGGTGTCATAACCGATATCGGCTATGCCTGTGAACACGTGATCCGTTATTTCGGGCAATGTCATGCCGCTTTCCTGGAGGCGAATTATGACGAGCAGATGCTGGAAGAAGGCCGGTATCCTTATTCGCTAAAGAATCGTATCCGGGGCGGCCAGGGGCATTTGTCCAACAGACAGGCGCTGGAGCTGTTCATCGATCACCGGGCTTCCTTTATGAGCCACCTGTTGCTGGCGCATCTTTCCAAAGACAATAATCGCCCCGAGCTGGTACAGGAGTTATTCGAACAGAAGGCCGGGGATGTCCGGGTCGCGGTGGCATCGAGATATACGGAGACGGAGGTATATATCATCCGGGGCGGCAAGGAGCCGGTGGCAGGTCCGGCAAGGGTGAACAGGACGGCATTGGTGGAGGCCGCGGTGAGCGTACCGGGTAAAAAGAAGTCAAAGAATGCTCCAAATACGGCGCAATACTCCTTATTCTAAGCAGCCGTGGATTTGGACGGTTCCGCGGCGGCGGCAGGCTGCAGGACAGCACGCAGGACCTTCTGGGGTATGATCAGTTTTTCCGGCGCATTGCGTAAATGATCATTGAACAAATTCAGCGCCTTTTGCACGATATAATTCTGCAGCATCATTTCAAAGTCTTCCGGTACGGAGGGGATCAGCCCTGATCCTTTTGTTTGTTCCTTATATGCCTTTATAAAAAATCCGCACATATAGTGCGCCCAAAGGGAAGCCATAGGCAGCAGCGGGTGAATATCGGTCCCATGGAACTGCTGGCTGTTCAGGAATCCCTCGAAGGCTACGTCATAGAAGGAGACCACCATAGATGCCAGGTCCACAAAAGGAGAGCGGCGGAGACGGCGTTCGCTATAGCCCAGGGAAGGGTCGCCGCTATAATCGGTGATGGCCAGGTCCTTGCCCGTCAGGAGTATTTGTCCCAGGTGATAATTGCCATGAATGCGGATCTTGAGCGTATCCAGTTTTTTTGCATAGATCTTTTTTAGCGTCGCCAGCAGTTCGGGCCGGTAGGCGATGATCTGTTCCGCCCTTGCCTGGAGGTCGGCCGGCAGTTTTGTCTTATAGCGCGTCATATTCTGCCAGGTCTCCCGTACCAACGATTGCATGGAAGAAAACAGCGACCGCTGGTAGTGCAGGGAGAAAGGCTCTGGTTTAAAATCCTTCAGGACAACACCCGAGGCAAGCGCCAGATGCATTTCGGCGGTACGGACGCCGATCAGCCGGGCCTGTTCGGCAGCCGGCGCACCCAGCAAATCCTGTATATTTTCGGGGAGCTGTTCGAAACCCAGCGGGTCGGCTAATGTGCCCAGACGCTCTCCCGACGGGGGACCGTCCTTTTGACCTGCCAGCAGTCTCTCGATATAATTATTGATCCTTTCCAAAAAATAGCTGTATCCGTCCCCATGGTTTTCGATCATCTCCTGTAGCTGACCAAGAACGATACATCCTTTTTTATCCTTCCATTCAATGGAGCCTATAAAGGCGGGGATATGGGTGAAGTTTCCTTCTTTTGAAAGAAAGCGGGAGATCTCCAGGTCCGGGTGGATGGATCGTTCGATCTTCCGGTACATCTTGAGAAGGAAAGTACTGTTATAGGTGATCGAGGTATTGTATAGATCCGATGTATGTACCTTTGGCACTACGTCTCCCACTTCCTGGATATGTTTCTTTACGCCGGGAGCGCTGGCAAATTCGATATGCGTAGCGGCGGGATGTGCCGGTTTCCAGGAAGCCAGTTTATGAAGGATATCGATCTGCCAGGCCGGGGTATAAAAGGCATCGACCAGGGCCCCCTCTCCTTCTTCCGATTTGATATGTGCGATGACGGCTTCAGGGAAAACGGCGGTCAGCTTTTTTGCCTCTTCTTCATTTATCCAGATAAGGGGTAATTGATAAAGACCGGGGATACCATTCTGACCAGCTATTTCCAGCAATAACCAAAAGACCGGATGACCGTCGAAGGGCAATTGCAAAAAATCCGTGATGCTGACCTGGTATACGATCCTTTCCTTGCTTACAAACCATTTTGCCTTTTGCAGATAGCGGGGCAGGATATTATTCTCCAACTGACGCCGGGCATTGCCTTCCATCAGTCCCTGCCAGTTGCGTATGAGCAGGAGGGGCAGCGGTTTTTCCTCATCCATTTCGGGATGTGCCTTCTCCAGGACGAACCATTGAAAGGTATAAGGCGCAAGGGTGAAGAAATATTGCCCGTCATCCTTTATGACGGGAAAACGATTCTTGCTAAACACATCCACGGGAACATATCCCTTATATCCAAGCAGGTCCACTTCTGCAGCCTGGGAGAATTTCGAGAGGTTGACGACGATGAGCAGCGTTTCTTCTTCATAGGTACGGGTAAAGGCAAGCACTTTTGGGTTTTCTACATTGACGAATTTCAGGTTGCCCCGTCCGAAGGTCTTGAATTTTTTCCGGACGGCGATGATCCTTTTCATGTACCAGAAAAGAGAGGACGTATTGCTATGCTGGGTCTCGACGTTGACCGATTCATAATGATATTCGGGGTCAAGGATCAGGGGGAGATATAATTTCTGCGGGTTTGCTGCCGAGAAACCGGCATTGCGGTCGGGAGACCATTGCATGGGGGTGCGGACGCCATCCCGGTCACCCAGATAAAAATTATCTCCCATCCCTATCTCATCTCCATAGTAGATCACCGGCGTACCGGGAAGGGAAAAGAGCAGGGAGTTGAGCAATTCGATCTTGCGGCGGCTATTGTCCAGCAGCGGCGCCAGCCGGTGACGGATGCCCAGGTTGATCTTGGCCTTTGGGTCCCGGGCATAGACCTTGTACATATAGTCGCGCTCTTCGTCGGTCACCATCTCCAGGGTGAGCTCATCATGGTTACGAAGGAAGATGGCCCATTGACAGGTGGCCGGGATCTCCGGCGTCTGGTCGAAGATGTCCGTCAGGGGGTAACGGTCTTCCATCTGCAGGGACATAAACATACGGGGCATGACCGGGAAGTGATAGTTCATATGGCATTCATCGCCGTTGCCGAAGTAGGAGGCCGAATCTTCGGGCCACATATTGGCCTCTGCAAGAAGCACCGTACCGGGGTAATGTTCGTCGACATGACTCCGCAATCGTTTTAAAAAAGCATGGGTCTCGGGCAGGTTCTCTCCATTGGTGCCTTCCCGCTCGAACAGATAGGGGATCGCATCCAGCCGGAATCCGTCTACGCCCATTTTACACCAGTAGTCGATAATACGGAATACCTCGTCCTGCACCAGGGGGTTTCCGAAGTTGAGATCGGGTTGATGATGAAAAAAACGATGCCAAAAATACTGTCCCGCCACCGGGTCCCAGGTCCAGTTCGAGTTCTCGAAATCCTGGAAGATGATGCGTACGTCCTTATATTGGTCGGGGTCGTCTGTCCATACATAATAGCTGCGTTCTTTCGAGCCTTTGGGTGCATTACGGGCCCTTTGGAACCAGGCATGCTGATCGGAGGTATGGTTGATGACCAGCTCGGTGATCACCTTGAGGTTTCGCCGGTGCGCCTCTTTCAGGAAATGCCGGAACTTCGGGATATCGCCATACGAGGGATTTATGTTATAGTAGTCCGCGATATCATAGCCGTCATCCTTTAAAGGCGACGGGTAAAAAGGCAGGAGCCAGATGGCGGAGACCCCCAGGTCCTGGAGATAATCGAGCTTTGAAAGCAGCCCCTGGAAGTCACCGATGCCGTCGGCATCGCCGTCGCAGAAGGCCTTGATATGCAGCTCATAAATAATTGCGTCCTTATACCAGTGGAGTTCGTCATCCAGTGCGATGGGGTCTGCCATATAAGAGACGCGATGCAATTCCCATGCCGCCGGTTTATCGTGTTATTTCTCCCGGATGATCTTTGCCGGGTTTATGCGGATACAACGCCAGGAGTACCAGGCGACGACGGAACCGACGACGGCGCCGATGGTTAACACCGGGACCAGAAAGTCCGTCACGGCCGGCTGAATATGATAGGAGAAATTATTCAACCAGTTTTGCAGCAGATACCAGCTTACGGGTGTGGCTATCAAAAACGCGATCGCGAGTATGATCACAAACTGCCGGTTGAAGAGGTTGAAGATATTCCGGAAGGAGGCGCCGATGATCCGCCGGATGGCGATATTCGTGCTGGCGATCCGCATAATAAAGGAGGTATAGGCCATGAGCCCGATACAACTGATGACGATGATCAGCGAGGTAAGGATGAGGAGCAGGGCCAGGAGGTCGTCGTCACTCCGGTATTGTTGTAAGACATGCTGGTCCAGGAAATATGAGAAGAAAGGAAGACCGGGATACGTTTTTTTCCATTCCTTCCCTATCCTGTCCAAAACGGCATTGGTGGCGGCGGCATCCGTTCGCACCAGCAGGTAGGCCGGATCGCCCGGGTCCTGTATGATGATCATGGGGACTACCGGGTTGTGCAGCGAGCTGAAATGAAAGTCGGAGACCACTCCGACAACCTGGTAGGCGCTGCTATCGCCGGCCATGGCAATTTTCTGTCCGATGACTTCATCGCCTTTCCAACCCGCCCGTTTGGCGAACAGCTCGTTGACCATCACTTCATTCTTCGATTTGCCTTTTTTCGGTGTATGAAACCGTTCGCCTTTTGAAAGATGCACCTGTAATACATCCACGTAGTCAGGATCGACGCTGGCGTCGGCGACCACCTTTTTTATCTGTATGCCGTTTTCTATATAGACGAAGTTATCCAGGTCGGACATTTGTCCCGGCAAGGTATGATCACCGCATAAGGATAGCTTTTGGATGCCGGGTACCGTACTCAGCGCATTCTTCAGATAGATGCTGCCTGCGGCCGCCTCTTCACCCTTCGGGAGTTCGATCACCACTACATTGATCGGGTTAAAGCCCAGGGGGGCCTCCTTCATATATTTTACCTGCCGGTGGACCACCAGGGCCGCCACCATCATTCCCATCGAGATAAAGAACTGGAAACCCAGCATCAACCGGGGCACCCACTTCATCTGGTATCCCCGGGTGGTTCCGGATCGCAGGATATCGGCCAGTTGGACCCGTCTCAGAAAGAATCCCGTATAGATGGCGCCGCTAAGTCCCAGTACCAGGAGGGCTGCGATGATGGCGCCCAGGATCTTCCCGTTAAGCAGATCGGGGGTATCCAGTCGCCGGTTGATGACGACCGCATATTCCGGAAGAAGGATCCAGATGATAAAAAAGGAAAGGATGGCGGCTACCATTCCGATAAGGATGGATTCCAGCATCTGCTGGAGGATCAGGGCGGTGCGGCTGGCTCCATAGATCTTTTGGATCGTCGACTCCGTCGCCCGGGAGAAGGATCTGACCACCATCATATTCACGCTATTGGTACAGGCGATCAACAGGATCAGGATACCCGTGACCAAAAAGATATTGACAAATTTCTTATCTCCTTTTGGCGTATCGTAGACGGAGTTATTGCTGAAATGGATGGACCCCATCGGCTCCAGCTTATGCTGAAGGGTTACATGTTCATTTCTTTCCAGTTCGGGGTTGATCATTTCGTCGGTAAACTTGTCCAGTTTGAGCTGGAAAGAGTTCCTGGCCATGGCGCTGTTAAACAGGATATAGGTATACACCCAGGAGTCATCATCCGATTTCGCTAATGTTTTCCAGGAAATGAGTCCGTCGAATACAAGGTCTGAGTTCCCGGGCAGGTCCTGTATGATCCCTGTTACCTTTAGCAGTTTATTATTCAACACCACGGAACGTTCCAGGGGGGATGTATTCCCAAAGAGCCGTTTTGCGATCTTTTTGCTCAGCACGATCGTGCCGGGGGCACTGAGACAGGACTTCCGGTCCCCTTCAATCAGCGGATAGCTGAATACGCTAAACACATCGGGATCCACATAATAGATATTCTCCAGTGGGATCGTGTTGCCTTTATCCTTTACATTGATACCCGTCCTTCCCGGAACGGGCAGGAAACGTACCATGTTGGATATTTCCGGAAATTGTTTTCGCATGGCGGGTGTCAGGTTACCGACGGACAGGGCGGTGTTGGTCACATTCCCGCTAGAATTAATGGTGGTGACCATTCGGGCGATCCTGTCTTTATAGAGGACGTAGCTGTCATAATTCGTCTCATAAAAGACAAAGAGCAGCGCAAAAAGGAAACAGGTCATGCCAAGCGTAAGGCCCAGCAGATTCAACAGAAAGTGGGACTTGTTCTTTGCAAAATTCCTCCAGAAGATGATAAAGTAGTATTTGATCATGGATGAGCGGTTATACGGTAGAATGCGTTTTGCCCGCGGGAGGTTGCCTGAAGGGATATGATATTTGCCGATCAGGGCAGGCTCCACTGGAAGCCGAGGTAGTATACGGCCTGGTCGGTCTGGCGCATGACGGTGATACGATCGCTGCGCTGCTGTCCGGGCAGAAGGCCGGAGGCGAAGTCAGGGTTGGGTTTTAGCAGATCGACGGTAGTGACCGTATTGAAGAGATTATTAACCTTTGCAAAGATCTTTGTATGGCGGCCTGCCTTTTTTTCCACTGAGGCATCCAGCACCGTATACCCCCGCTGCCAGTAATCAAGCCCATACCAGCCCGAGACCGAGTATATCCGCCGGCCGGTATAGATGCCGGAGAGCCGTGCATTCCATCCATTATGCGTATCCTGGTAGAGCAGGCTGAGACTCGCCAGGTGGGGTGATTGTCCCTGTAGCGGGCGGGACTCGTTGCGGGTCACCGTCACCAGGTCGCTGGAAGGGTCGGAAGGATTTACGCGTGTCTGGAATTTTGCCGCCTGTACCATATGCGACCAGGTAAAGGTATAACCGGCTTGCAGACCCAGACGGCCGACATATTTCGTAGCGTTGAATTCAAATCCATAGTCATGAGCGGTAGCGGCATTCCGCATCTGTGCCGTCAGCTCACCGGCAGGCGTATAGGGCAGGCCCTGGCTGGGAATGGGATACAGCTCGTCCCCCGCGTTGAGCAGCGTCCGTTCGTAAGGGCTGGCGATCTGTTTGTAAAAGATCCCTGCTTGTAAAAGGTCGAGCCCGCCGGGATACCATTCATACCGAAGATCCACGTTATCGGCCCGGGCCCGTTGGAGAAAGGGATTCCCGGCCTCCCGGTAGTCCTCATACTGGATGGAATAAAAGGTCACGTCATACAGGGCCGGTCGGGAAAGGCTTCGATACCAGGAGACGCGTAACAGCTGCTGATCCGTGAGGCGATATTTCATCAGCAGGGAGGGCAGGTAATCGTGATAGCGGATGCTTCCCGTCTGGCCATAGCTGGTGGTCGGGTCGACGGATGAGACAAACTCCTGACGGGTATCTTCATACCGAACCCCCCCGGTCCAATCGGCCTTTTTACCCTTCCATTCTATAGACAGATAACCGGCCCCGATATATTCATGGGCCGTATAGGTATTGGGATTGGCTACAGCGCCCAGCGGGTTCTGCGGACCATTGTCATTTGTCCACTCCGCATGATAGATATCCGTAAAAAGCTGTCCCTGTGTGCTTGTGATGGCGGGTTGAAAGATATAGCTGTTGTAAAAATTATCCCGTTGTTTGTCCCGGTACAGGCCGCCGGTGCTGACGGACAACTGGTGATCCTTTATCGTCCGGTGATAGTCGAGATAGAGATAGGACGAAAGATCGCGTTCGCGGTTGCGGAGCCAGGTCCGCGTCAGCGGGTCGAGGAGCAGCGGGCTCTGGGTGATCGCTCCATTGGCCCCCTCTATCCGTGCGGTTCCGGCAGACAGCTCCGACCAATCGGGATAAAGGCCCGTTGCCACCGACCAGGTCGAGGTCCAGCGCAGGGAGAGGTGGGAAGCTATTTCATGGTCGCCGTGGAGGCTGGCGCTGTAAATATGCTGTAAATGTACCCGCGACCGGTCCGAGATCGTGATCCTACCGGTGCCGGGAACCGTACGGCCCAGGCTGAGGCTGGTGTCGACGCGGTATCGGCTTTCGATATCCTGCTGGCTGGCGTAGAACTGGTAGAGCGCAATGGAATTGCGGGGATCGAAGACATAATCCGTCCTTGCATGAAATCCTTCCCGGATAAGGGTAGTCGAATAATTGTTGCGATAAAAATCGGTCAGCCCCGGTGTATTATTGAGCTGGGGTTCGTTGTTCTGGGGGATGAAGAAGTTTGGTGTCCCTCTTTTTATATCCTGGTAATCGGCCGCCACCAGCAGACCGGCCTTTTGATGGAGGAAGCGGCGCCCCCAGGTAATGCTCCCCAGGGCATCCGGCACAGGCCGGGTGTTATGGAAAAAAAGGTTGGCCTTGCTGAAATCCGTGGCGGTCGCCTGGTAAGCCGGCCCATGCAATTCATAGGGCGATCTTTTCCGGATGACATGGTTATCGAAGGCCAGGTATGACTGATCGAAGAATGTTTGGTTATACCCGCCTGCCAGCCGCACTTTGAGCATGGATTGATCCGGCGCATTGCGCATGACCATGTTGACCACTCCGCCGATCGCGTCCCCCTCCATATCGGGAGTAAGGCTTTTATACACTTCCACCCGTTGCACCATATCGGCGGGAAAGAGTGATAGTGGTATATAACGGCTTCGGTCACCCGGGCTTGGGATCTTGATCCCATCCACCAGGGTATAGTTATATTTTGGGTCCATGCCCCGGATGATCGTATGATCGGACTGGCCGGCGTTATCCGTCGTAACGGAGAGCCCCCCCACCCTGCGGGTGACGTCGGCGATCGTGAGATCGGAGCTGCGTTGGATGGCCTCTTCCGCGACGACATCGACGATCAGCCCCGCCGCCTTTTGCAGGCGGATGGCCTGGCGAAGAGAACCCGGATCCGAATAACCTTTGATCGTCACCTCGGGGAGCGTGTCATGAAAGGCGGTCCGGATCGTGTCATGCGGCGCGATCCGGGCCCTGTCACGCTGGGCCGTCGCCGTCATAACCATCAATACGGCCAGGATCGATAGAAAAACCGGCCGGGATCCGGGTAATTTCATAATTAATGTTGGTTGCCGGTACCATCCGTCTGGAAGGCGCCGATATCCTTGCCGGGTGCCGTTATCTCCGTGACGCCAAATACGGCATCTTTTTTCACCACGGCCGAGGCGGCAAAGCTCAAATATCCATGTCCAATCGCAGGAGAGCCGCTGGATAGATGAAAGTTAAAGCTGCCCACATAATCGGCATCGTTGAAATTTGTGGACACTGCCGCCGGCAGGGGATAATTTACAAATTTAGGGTTGTTGGCGCCAGGCACCGTTGCATCGCCTCCATTGATATCCGAGGACTGCTGTACCGTAATAAAACCTACCGGCAGGAACTGGGTCGTAAAGTTCGTGTTATCGCCATAATTGTAGGTATAGCCATAGCGGGTGTTGGCCGTATCCGCAGCGGGTGTTGTGCCGCCGCCACCGCGGATGCCCAGGCCGTAAGTGCAATTGACAAGCAGGTTATTATAGGCCAGTCCTCTGCCGCCCTGTTCAAAATCGATGGAGCCGCCCTCGCCCGCCTTTGCCTGGCGATAACCCGTCGTGATGACCGTATTGTTGTAACAGATCATGCTGGCCTGGGGATTAAGCCCTCCGGCATTGGCGGATTTGAAGGCATTGCCCGTACCGCCGACCACCAGGTTATAACCGATGTCGCCGACGCTGCCGCTCTTGACATTGACGCATTCTCCGGCGCTGAAACCAACCTTCTCGAAGGTATTGCGGAAGATCTCGTATTTACAGCCGGCGGGGCGGATCATATCGTTGGCGGAGCCATACAGCCAGCAGTCTTCCAGCACAAAGCTGGCCGCAGGATTCTGTACGATGATACCATAACGCTGCTGACCGGCACGCGTAGGAGAGGACAACGGCGCCAGGCCGCCCAGGTATTCAAAACGGGTCCATTTGATAACGACATCACCCGAACCGGTGCCGCCCTGGATGCCGCCCCAGTATCCTTTAAAGGCAGGATCGGTATTCGGGTCCTGGGGATCTTTGGCGGGGTCCGATTTCAGGGAAGCATCGCTCACGGAGAAGAGGTTAGGCTTGTCTTTTGTACCCAGACAGAGGAAAGTGCCGTTGACCACCAGTCCCGGGGCATGATCCTGTGTGCCGATGGCGCCTGCGCCGCTCGTAGGTCCGACGATCAGCACTTTTACGTCGTTCTGAACGACGAGCGTATCCCCGCTGTTGATGGTGGCATCAGCATAAAGGCTGCATAAATAATAGGTCTGGCCGGATTTCAGCGTGCCTTTGATCGTACGCCCATTGGAGCCGTTCTTAGAGTTCAGGGTATCACCATTATTTATAAAAGTACCGGCGCTGAATTGCTGGGTGGAGATCGTAACCTGTTGATTGCCGGATTTGGAACAGGAAACAAAGAATAAAAGACTACCAAACAGAAGAGTGCTGACTATTGCCTTTACCATATCATCGATTTTAAGGGCGCAAATTACTCAATGAAGATAAGGGGTATATTAACCCAATATTAAATGATACCCACTTTTTCCGAACACATAGTTGATTTTTTACATACACTATCCCCTGAAAGTTTTGTACATTTATCCGGATGTTGCGTGGTATTTCAATTTTACACCTGAGCCTATTGGTGTTGGCCTGTACTTCCATTGCAATCTGCCGGGCCGACAGCCTACCCCTCCCCAAATCTTTGCAATCCGGGCAATCGGTATTGCTAAGGCAATATTTACGTGTCCTGGAGGACCGGGATGGAACAGCGGATCCCCGGTCGCTTGCCGGTCAATCCGCCTCCTTTGTACCACTGGATTCTCTTCATCCCAGGCAGCCCACGGACTATTACTGGCTAAAGACCGTTCTGCGGACCGACACGGGAATGGCGATCCCAAACCTGGCATTGTCCTTCACCCATCTTACTTATGTAGACACCTATCTTTTCCGCGACTCGGTGCTGTTATGGCATAGGGAAGCCGGCGCCTTCAGGAAGCAATCGGCCATCACGGATGGGGACGGGCGATTGTTCAACACGCTGGTCCTGGAGCCCGGAAAAGAATATACGCTCCTGATCCGGGTGCACCATACTAAACATTATCAGCCGCAATTTGATTTCGCCATTCAGCGGCGGGAGTTCTATTTTATGCAGCTGCACAAAAAAGAGCTGTGGGAGGCTGCCCTGCAGGGGGCGGTCTGCGTTTTTTTCCTGTATACGTTATTGTCATGGATGGTGAGTCGTTTTCGTCCCTATCTCTGGTTGTTGCTGTTCATAGCAGGCGCGAGTCTATACGTCATTAGTTCGGGAGGATACATTATCGAATGGTTCTTCCCCGAAGATCCTCCGACGGGTTGGTTGTTCAACATCCATTTTGTGTATGCCGGTCTGCTTGGCCTTTACCTGTTACTGGCGGAGTTCTGGCAGCTGAAAAGATACAATCCGACGCTATACCGTTGGGGGCAGGGAATGATCGTGCTATTGCTTTGTTGTTCCATCACCTGTTTTACCATTGATTATACCACGGGGAATTTCAACCTGGCGAACAATGTCAACCTGATGGCATGGCCGTTAAAGATGATCTTTCTCGGCTGTCTTCTCTATTTCTGCTGGCGTCGTCTCAGCCATGCCCAGCGTTATCTCGCCTATGGCATCCTGTTATTCGGGGCGGCGAGTCTTCTTGTCACCTTAAATTCCGTCTTTACCCACGAAAAGGCGCTGGCGATCACTCCTATCATAGTGGACGTTATTATCCTCTGTGTATTCCTCTTGTTCTCTACGGGTCTTAAAGAGGAGATGCGGCAGCATGAGATCGCCAAACAACTGGTACTCGAGGAGCTGACCCGGTTGCAAAAACATCAGAACATCCTGCTGGAAAAAAAGGTGGAGGAGCGCACGGAGGAGCTGAATATCTCCAACAGGCGGCTGCTGAAGCAGAAGACGCAGCTGACGGAAAGGAATGTCCGGATCGAGACCCTGATCAATGAGCTGAACCACCGGGTAAAGAACAATTTACAGATGCTCTACAGCCTGCTTAGTCTGCAATTGCCCATCGTAAATGACGATGCATCCCGGGATATGCTGCGGGGAAACATCGGGAAGATCCGGGCAATGATGCTGGTAAATCAGAAATTATTCGATTATGAAAAAGGGGGCAGTATCAGTCTCCGGGAGTTTGTCTGCGAACTGGCATCCCATTTGCAGAAAATATATGACACGAGGGGCAGGACAAGGATCCTACCCAATATACCCGCCGGGATCCGGTTAAACGATAAATATATCCTCTCTTTCGGCCTGATCCTGTCGGAATTGCTAACCAATACCTTCAAGCACGCTTTTGAAGATCATCCTGATCCCTGTATACAGGTCGAGGTCGTCACCATCGATGCACATCTGCTGCAATTCGTCTATTCCGATAACGGAAAAGGGTTAAAGGAAGAGGAGACCGGCAAGAAGTTTACGATGGGGATCCCCCTGATCAGGGACCTTGTCCGGCAGATGAATGGGAGCATGGTCCTCGAAGAGCAGAGCGGGCTTAGTTATTCATTTACCATTCCTGTTTAATATGATACGGATATTAATCATCGAGGACGAGATCATTATAGGTCGTTTTCTGGAACAGCAGTTGCAGGCGAACTTTTCCTGCGAGATACAGATAGCGGTATCGGTGGAAGAGGTGCGGGAGGCCATGGCTGTTATGCGGCCGCAGCTGCTGTTGTGCGACATCAACCTGGAAGGGGGTCTGACGGGGATCGACCTGGTAAAGGAATTACAGCAGCAATATGTTTTTGAGGTGATCTACATCACTTCTTATCAGTCACACAGCATCATCAAAAATGCTGCGGCTACCCATCCTGCCAATTATATCATCAAACCCATCGACGAGGCGCAGCTGTTTGCCGGGGTACAGCTGGTCATCAGTCGTTTTTTTGGCGATCCCGAACCGGGCAGACCTTCCCTGCCAGCCGGCGCCGCGCTCAGCGAGACGGAGCTGCGCATCCTGCGGCTGATCCGCGAAAAAAAGACGACGATCGATATAGCCAGGATCCTGCATCTCAGCCGTTACACCATCAAGAACCATCGCCATGCCATCTGCCGCAAACTGGAGCTCCGGGATGAGAACAACTCCCTGCTGAAGTGGGTGGCACAGAATGGACAGCTATTGTGAAATGCTGCCGGTGAAGAAATCGATGGCTTTCTTTTGCAGCATCATATTCACCGAAGCCTGGATCTTGTTTTGCTGCGCCTGGAGCAGCACCTGCTGCGAGTTCGACTCCGTGATAAAATCGGTGGCGCCCTGCTGGTATCGCGCGTTGACGGCATCAAAAGCCTGCTGGGCGGCGATCAGTCCCTTATCTACTGTCTCCATCTGTTGAACCGCATTCATATAATCGTTGTGCGCCATATTAATGCTGGTTACGATACTGATGCGGGTATCTTCCTTATCGATGCGGGCGTCGTCCACGACGATCTTTGCGGCGGCTACATTGGACCGGGTAAAATATCTGTCGAAAATATTCCAGGTAGCGCTGACGCCCAGGAGCCCATAGCTATTCCTGTATAATTGCGTAAGAGGGGAGGTTTGCGAAGGAGGGAGGGCATCGGCGCCATTGACGTTTAGGGAATTAAACCAGGCTCCGTTGTTATAGAGACCGCCCGACAGGCTGACCGCCGGGAGGTAGCCGCTCCTGAATTTCTTTACATTCCATTCATTGTACCGGATATTGAGCTCGGCCGAATGCAGGTCGACCCGGCCGCGTATGCCTTCCTGTACCAGGGCCTCTTTATTGCCATAGCGCAGCGCATCCGCACTATCATCGATAGGGATATCCTGGATATCGTAGTTTTCGCTGGAGTCGATGCGTAGTTTCTGGAAGAGGATTATTTTATCGTTCTGCATCCGGCTCCGGGCGTTGATGAGCAGCAGCTGGTCGCTGCTCGTCTGTGCCTGTTGCTGATAGAGGTCCGTGCGGGCCCTTCTGCCGACGTCGGTGAGCATGGTGAGCTGTTGTTCGCGTTTGAGGGAGGTGGCGAGGTTATTGCTGTCCAGGGCGACAATCTTCCTGTCCAGGATGAGCTGCAGATAGGATTGAGTGATATCCAGCTCGATCTGTTGTTTTGCCCTTTCCAGCGAAAGACCGGCTATTTGCTGATTCAGCCTGGCCGCTTTCAGGTTGGAGTAGTTATAGTACCCCGTAAAGATATTGATGCTGCTGGTAAGCTGGTAATCATAGGCACTCCTCCCCTGTTTGGCCAGCGCGATGCCGGTAGACCCATAAAAATTATTTCCTTTGTCGTAATTGTATCCTCCGGCCGCCACTACATTGGGCAGGTATTGCCCATAGGCGGCCAATACCTGTGTACCTGCGATGGTGATATCATTATTTCCTTTCAGGACGATCGTTGCCTTTTGCAGGGCGATATTTATACAATCCTGCAGGTTTACTATCTGCAGATCCCCGGGGACGGGCGTTGCCATGCTCCGCCCCTGCAGAAGAAGAATAAGAAGCGTTGAAAAAAGACCGTGTTGCCTGTTCATACTCATAATTGAAGTTTCACCTTTTGATTTTCTTTTAGTTCGGGGCTGACATTCAAACCGACGACATCGCCCTTGTGTATTCCTGTGAGGATGGACACGAAAGTCCCGTCATTCTTACCGACCGTGACCGCCTGGTAATGAAGCTGAGAGAGGCTATCCAATACCGGTACAAAATATTTACCGCTCCTGACCACGAGCGCTTCGGAGGGAATCGCCAGCGTCTTCTGATCCGGCGCCGGAAGGGATACCTGGAGATAGCTGCCGGGGATGATCTGCCGTTGTGGATTGGGCACGTCGATCTCTACCAGCATCATCCGGGTCCTGGGGTCCAGTTCTCCGGCGATACGGGAGATCCGGGCTTTCATATGCCAGTCCGGGTTGTCGGTGGTCGACAGGCTGGCGGGATAGCCGATCTGCAGATAGGCGGCATCGGCCTGGGGCACATAGATATAAATACGGATCTGATCGAGCTGGGAGAGGGTGACGACGGGCTGGGCGCTGGTTTGGGAGTTGGTGGCGTTCTGCACCAGCGCGCCGGGGTCTGCGTAGCGGGCTGTAACCGTACCGGAGAAGGGGGCTGTCAGGTTCTTATACTGCATTTGTTCATTCAGGGACTGTACCTGCGCCTGGGCCATTTTGACGGCCGTTTCGCTGGTCTCGGCATCTTCTTTGGAAATATATTCCTTTTGTACGAGGGCCTGATCGCGTTGCCAGATCTTCTGTTTGTTCTGAAGATCGGCGAGGGCCGCGTTATATGCCTGGTCGGTCTCCGGGGATACGATGGTGGCGAGGAGCTGTCCTTCGCGTACATTGTCTCCTTTGTCCACCAGGATCTTATTCATATAACCGCTGGTCTTGGCGTACAGCGTCGTGCTCTGATAGGGCCGGGCTTCCCCGATAAACACTACGCCCTTTTCGGAGGAAGTGACCCCGGCCCGGACGACCTTTACAACGGGTCCTTCCTTTGCCATTTGGATCCGGCTGGCCGTATCGTCTGCCAATGCGGCTTTCTGCCGGAGGGCCATAAAGATAAAGCCGAAGGCGGCGAGGCCTACTACCAGCAGACCGCCTGCCCATATTTTCCATCCTGTCCTGTTATTTGTGTTGCTCATGAGTCCTGATTTAATTTTATTTGAATGTTGTTCTATTCAGGTGCCGTTACCGAAGGATCGGGTTTGATGCCTCCGTGGGGATGGTCGCCGATGCTGACCTCATCATAGCGCATCGTTTCCAGTGCGAATTGTTCGTCCAACTTATGCCGTGTCGGCTCTTTCTTCCGGAGCAGGGAATAGACGACGGGGACGATGAACAGCGTGACAAAGGTGGCGACGATAAGTCCGCCCATAACGGCCCGGCCAAGCGGGGCGTTCTGTTCGCCGCCGGGACCCGTACCCAATGCCATCGGTATCATCCCCAGCACCATTGCCAGTGCCGTCATCAGGACGGGGCGAAGACGGGTCCTTCCGGCTTCGAGCGCTGCTTCGATCGCGTTCAATCCCTTCTCCACCCTCACTTCATTGGCAAAGCTGACCAGCAGGATGGAATTCGATACCGCGATGCCCACGGCAACGATGGAGCCCATCAGGGAGACCGTATTGAGCGTCGTCCCCGTAACGGCGAGCATCCACAGGATGCCGATAAAGGCGCCGGGTACCGCGAAAAGGATAATAAAGGGATCCAGCCAGGTCTGGAACAAAACCACCATGAGAAAATATACCAACACGACGGAGAGGATGAGTCCGAGGCCAAGGGTCTTGAAAGTTGCGTTCATTACCTCGGGCTGACCTCGCAGGAAGAAGTGCATGCCCGTGGGCACCTTGCCGATACCCGCGATCTTTTTTTCGATGTCGGCGGCTACCGAACCCATGTCACGTCCGTCCACGTTGGCGGTAATGTCCATGACCCGCTGTACGGTATAGTGCGAGATCACATCGAATTCATTCTGAAACCTGGCCGTGGCAATATTGCCCAACGGCTGGACCTGGGCGACAGGAAGATCCGTCGGCGAGGGATTGACCGTTTGTATCGGCGAAGCATTGTTATTTGTGACCGGTGTGTTCAGGATGCTGTTCATCGAGTTCAGCTGCGCATAGGGGACCTTTACCGCCACCGTATAATTTACATTGTTGATGGGATTGATAAAGAAAGAGGGGGATACCGTCGTATTGGAGGACAACGCTATCAGCATCGCATTGGCGGCATCCCGCTGGGTAAGTCCCAGTTCCTGGGCTCTTTCCCGGTCTACGTTGATCTTAAATGTCGGATAATCCAACACCTGTTTGATCGTGACATCGGCCGTTCCCGGGACCGTCTTCATGGCTTCCTTCAGCATAGTGGCATATTTGTAGGAGCTGTCATAGTTATTGTTCATGATCTGGACGTCGATGGGCGCAGACACTCCGAAATTCAGCACCTGGCTGACGATATCCGCAGACTGAAAATAAATGGAGCAGCCGGGAAAGCTGGCATTCAGGTCCTTGCGTATCTTCCGCATATACCCTGCCGATGGCTGATGGCCGGGTTTCAGCGAGATCAGGATGTCCGCATCCATGCTGCTGGTATTATCCGTCTGAACAAAACCCAGGTTATAGAAAAGAGGGACCCCGATCATATCGTTGATGGAACCCAGGTCCGATCCGGGGATGATCCGTTGGATGCGGCCTTCTGCCGAATCGACCAGCCGTTCGGTCTCTTCGATACGGCTACCCGAAGGCGCACGAAAGTGGATCTTCATCATACCCGTATCGGTGACGGGGAAGAAATCCGTTCCGATCACTTTTACCAATAGGAGCGAGATCACCAATACGGCAAGAACGGATAGCAGCACGGCCTGTCGGTTCTTCAGACAGTTGTGGAGGATACGGGCGTACCTGTCCGTGAACTTTCCAAACCGGCGGTCACGCCATTGATTGAATTTAAACGAGAACAGCTTAAACCGGCTGACGCCTGCCGGTGTTGTCGTACCGTGGTATTCGCTGGCCATCAGCATCCGTGCAAGTACAGGCACCAGGGTCCGGGACAGGATATAGGATGCCATCATAGAGACAACCACGGAGAGGGCCATCGCCTGGAAAAGATATTTGGAGGGACCTTCCAGCAGGACGACGGGGAAGAAAACGATACAGATCGCCAGGGTGGCCATCAGGGCAGGCACGGCTATCTGCTGGGCGCCGTCGAGGATCGCGATGGTCAGCGGTTTATGCAGACCTATGTTCCGGTGGATATTCTCCACTTCAACCGTCGCGTCATCCACCAGCATCCCGATCGCCAGGGACAGACCACCCAGGGTCATGATATTTAATGAGTTCCCTGTAAGTTTCAGCACGATGATGCCAACAAAAATGGAAAGCGGGATAGACGTACATACGATGACGATGCTACGCCAGGAGCCGAGGAAGAACATGATCATCAACGAAACCAGGATAGCGCCCGTGACGGCCTCATGGAGAACGCTCTCGATCGAATTTTCCACGAAGACAGACTGGTCGAAGTCGACTTTGAGGTCCAGCCCATCGGGCGCCGTCTCTTTTATGGCAGGGATCATCTCCTTTGCCGCCTCGACTACCATCAGCGTGGAAGCGTTCGATTTTTTCAGGATCGAGAGATAGGCGGCCCGGTGCCGGTCTACCCGTACCACATTGGTCTGATCGGCATAGGCGTCTTCGATCTTTGCGACGTCTCCGAGATTGACGATCTGGCCGTTGACGGATTTGACGGGAATGCCGTCAAATTCTTTTACCACCTCGGGGCTGGAGTTCAGCTCTACGTTATACTCCCGTGTGCCGATACGTGCTGTCCCGGCGGGAATGATAAGGTTGGAAGCCTGCAGTGCATTGAGCAGGTCGGAGGGAGAAAGTCCCTTTGCCACCATCGCCTTTGGATCGGCGTCTATGACGATCTCCCGGGTCTTACCGCCAAAGGGAGCAGGAGTGGACAGTCCGGGGATCGTAAATAACCGGATACGGATAAAATTCAAGGCATAGTCAAAGATCTTTGCTTCCGGGAGCGTCTTGCTGGACAAAGTGATCTGGGCCACCTGCACGTTGGTGGCATTGAACTGGATAATAAAGGGAGGCTGAATGCCCGGTGGCATCGAATGTAGGGAAACGTTGGCCGTAGCCGACATCTGTGCGATAGCCGCGCCGATGTCGGTCCCTTTCTCGAAATAGACATGCAGCAGACCGATGCCCGGCTGTGACTGGGATTCGATACGTTCCACTCCATTGACGGAGGAGGAGATCCCGCGTTCGCACAGCAGCACCACTTTCCGCTCCATATCGGCGGCGGACAGACCGGGGTAGTTCCAGATGACATTGACAACGGGGATATCGATAACAGGAAAAATATCGACCATCATCGACCTTATGGACATGATGCCCAGGATCATGATGAGAAAGGCCATAACGGCAACGGTATAAGGTCTTCGCAAAGCGAGTCTGACAATCCACATATTCGATAATTATTAGATCTGAAATAGAAGAGGCTCACACTGCGGTGAGCAGGATGTTAGAATGGCGGGCAAACGTGGATAGTATCTTTACAGGAAAGAGGGAATGCGGCTCATATCTGCCAGCGTCGACATTGCAGATACATAGGGGGGTCGATGGCAAATGCCCTTTGCCTGTAAAGTTGGAGGAGCTGTTTGGCCGGCTGATCGTGCTTCGATGCGGTAAAGCCCGATGAAACCGTTAGTGCGGCAAACCGGGGCGGCATTGCTGGTTTGAGAACGCGGACGGGCGCCGACACCGTATATCGGGAGGACGCCCTGTTGAGGTATACGATCTTGCCTACTTGCAGGGAAAGGTCCTTTCTGAAATGGGAAGAACCTGTTCCCAGGGGGTGGGTCTTATCGAAGGTAAGAAGGATAAATTTCTTAACGGGACAAGAATAGAGAACAACGAAACAGAGTCCCAGGAAAAGCCAGGTGATTTGTCTGAATACTATTTTGACCGATACTATGCTTTTCATTTGATGGCAAAACTACATCAAAATGATCCCTGCGTGTTGTAATGGAATTGTTAACGCCGGCGTTTTAATGGGAATTTAATTATGCCATTAAAATAGTGGCCACCCTTGTTTGGATGGCCACTATTTTTTTTATTAGTAAGAAATGTTTCTCTATTGGAACAGCCCCGCAAAGAAGTTCTTCATCGCGGTCCAGGAGGCGGTATCCGCTTTGGCATTATAGGCAATGGGCATATGGAATTTCAGTCCCGTCGCCGTGGAGGCGGGGTTTGTAAAGGCATGCGTTGCGCTGTCATAGCCGATAAAAGTATAGGAGGCCCCGATGGAATCCATTTGTTTTTTGAAGGTCGCTACGTCTTTTTGAGATACGAATTTATCCGCGTTGCCATGACAAATGAGCATTTTTGTCCGCAACAGGTCTTTGCGGGCCGGGGTCCCGATAAGCGTGCCATGAAAGCTGACGACTCCTTTCAGGTCATCGCCCAGGCGGATGGTATTCAGCAGTATGCCGCCGCCAAAACAATAACCGATAGCGCCGATGTTGGCGGTATCGACCATGCCATAGGTCCTGATCTTTGCGATGGCGGCATCGATACGTGCCTTCGCCTTGTCGGGGTGCATATAGAACGGTGTCGCCCATGCGCCGGCGCTGTCGGGATTGTCGGCGACCTTTCCATTTCCATAGACATCGACGGCCATGGCCACATATCCCAGCTTAGCCAGCTCGCGGGCCCGCATCTTCGGATAGTCATTCAGTCCCCACCATTCGGGGATGACCAGGATAGCCGGTTTTTTGCTTTTGCCGCTATCGACATAGGCGATATAGGCATTCATGGTAGCCGAATCACCGGTGAACGTGATCGTTTCTTCCTTCAATTCGCCCGTACCGGTGGTCGTAGCGGTAGAGTCTTTTGCGGATGCATCGGCTTGAGAGGAGTTGTTACAGGCGGTAAACAGGGAAGCAAACAGGATGCTGCCACCAAGGAACCATTTTGAGTAATGAACGGAGATCATAGTTATATAAATTTAATGCTACAAACGTACGGAAGATCAAAAAGGATGCCTGTCCGGTCTTTTTATTCCGGCAGGGCATAGGCGATATACGAGTCGCCGGATCTTTTGTGGAGCTTGCCGCCGCCACAGGCGATGACAATATATTGCCGGCCATCGACGGCGTAGACCGAAGGCGTCGCAAAACCCGCGGCGGGAAGATCCGTCTCCCAGAGCAGTCGACCGGTCTTTTTGTTAAAGGCCCTGAACTTAGCGTCGCTGGTAGCGGCGATAAACAAAAGGCCACCCGCCGTTACGACGGATCCGCCATAATTCTCGGTGCCGGTATGGATGCCTTTTGCCTTGAGCTCCGGGTAATCGCCCAGGGTATCTTTCCAGGCTACGACGCCGGTATTCAGATCGATGGCGGTGAGCGTTCCCCAGGGCGGAGAAACGGCTGGATATCCTTCTTTCGTGAGGAATTTATTATACCCTGTGTGATCATAGGGCAGCAGATGGTAAGGGTCTTCCGGTGCTTTGTGCGTGTCGGTAAAGGGTTGCTTTCGCTGGTCGGTCCAGTCCAGGATAAAGCTGGCCAGGGCTTCTTTTTCTTCCGGGCTCAGCTGCGGGAAGGCAGGCATCATTCTCCGGCCGGAAGATACCAGGGAGACCAGCTGATCACCGGTATATTTTTTACTTATCCCGATAAGAGAGGGGGTATTGCCGCCACCTTGCCGGTTGGGGCCATGACAGCTCATACAGTTGGCTGTATAGAGATGGCGCCCGGCCTCTCCTTTTGTCTGTGAGGCGGGGGTAGACACCTGAGCGTACCCTCCCGTCGATCGACCGGAAGATGCCGGTTTCGTGGGTTTTGTATCCACCATCGTCAGCACCCAGGGCATTTCGCTGGCATTGACATAGAGCCAGCCCGTCTCCGGATCATAGGAAGGGCCGCCCCATTCGGCGCCGCCGTCAAAACCGGGGAAGATGATGGTCCCTTCTTTGGAGGGAGGAGTGAACATATTACCGGTCTTATATCCGGCGAGTCGTCGCTTAAGATCCTGGCAGGAGGAATCGGGCACCAGCGTATTGAGATCGGCTTCGGTCAGGGATTGCCGGACGAAGGGCTGTAATACGGTGGGAAAGGGTTGTGCCGGAGAGAGGCGTTCGCCCGTCAGTTCGGTGGCAGTCGGGACCGCTCTTTCTTCCACCGGGTAGACGGGTTGGCCCGTAGCGCGATCCAGCAGGAAAATAAAACCGCTCTTTGTTATCTGTGCGACGGCATCGATCCTTCTCCCATCCTTGTGCAGGGTCACCAGGACGGGCGCGGCCGGCGGGTCCCGGTCCCATACATCATGATGTACCGTCTGGAAATGCCAGATCCGCCGGCCGGTGGCGGCATCCAGGGCCACTACACAATTGGCAAAGAGTCCCTCTCCCAGCCGCCGTCCGCCATAGAAATCGTACGATGCGGATCCGATGGGTGCAAATACGATCCCTTTCTCTTCGTCAAGACTAAACCCGGCCCAGGCATTGGCTCCTCCGATATGTTTGTATGCTTCTTTATCATCCCAGGTCTCATACCCTTTTTCTCCAGGGTAAGGGATGGTATGAAAGATCCATTTGAGACGTCCTGTATGTACATCATAGGCCCGGATATGTCCGGGAGCGGCGGCCGCTTCCTCTGCTACCCGGTCGCCGATAATGAGCAGGTTCTTGTAGAGGATGCCGGGAGTCGTGGAAGTCACGTACAGGTCTTTTGTATCGCGGCCCAGGTCATTGTGCAGGTCGATCTTTCCTGCCTCGCCAAAGCTTTTGACGGACTGCCCGGTAAGGGCATCGACACAATAGAGATACGAGCCGGCGGAATAAAAAAGACGCGGGGCGTCAGTCGTGCTAGTGCCATTGGCGTTGCTGGTGCCGTTGTCTTCTTTGCTCCCGCCGTAGTATGCGAGCCCGCGACAGGCATTGATCGCAATTTTTACGGAGTCGCCGGGTATAGGATGGGCGGGATCAAAGGTCCATTTCGGTTCACCCGTGGCCGCATCGAGCGCAAAGAGCCGGAGCTTTGGCGATATACCATACAGGATACCGTCGATGACGAGGGGATTTACCTGGATCTGGGAAAGGCTGTCGCCATCTTTTGTATGATACTCCCAGGCACGTTGCAGACGGGTGACGTTGCTTGTATCGACCCGCGTAAGCGAGGAGTAGTGGATATTCTCTTTGCTGCCGCCGTAGACAGGCCAGGAGGTATATTTGTCTTTGTTGCCGGAGTTGCAGGAGAAGGCGGTGACGATCAGCAGGGGGATCACGATGGCCAACCCCTTATTAAACTGCCGGGCGATCCAATAGATCAGCAAAAATCCCAGCAGGATCAGCAGACCGACACCGGCGGTTGCGGGTGATTGCCAGAGGATGCTGAATGCCACGAAAGTATACGCGGCGATAAAGATGATTGGCTGTAGGGGATAGCCTTTCATGCTATAGATGCCGGTATTGTCCAGGTGCCGGGTGCGTTTGCGCAGCATAAAAATAGCGCCGACCGAGGTAGCCATCCCCAGGCTGTCGAGAAAGATGGTAAAGCTGAGGATCTGATCAAAGGTTTTGGCGAAGAGCAGGGTAATAATGCAAATGGCGGAAAAGGCGGTGAGGCTGACGGCAAGCACGTCCCTTTTGGCGGTCCTTCTGGCGAAGAGGGCGGGCAGGACTTTATCTTCGCTCATGGCGAACATGACGCGGGGGTTGCTCATCAGGTATACATTCACATAGGCGAGCACCGACAAAAAAAGCAATCCCGAAAAGAAATTACCGCCGGTCTTTCCCAGCAGACGCGAGGCTACGGTGTTGGCCACTTCGGTCTGCTGTTTCAGCTCTTCAAAACCCAGGACCTTATAATAAGCCAGGTTTACGAGCATATACAGGCTGATGATGATGGCGATCCCCATGAATATGCTGCGGGGCACGTTCCGGGCAGGGCGCTCCACCTCGTTACCAAAATTGATGGTCTGCTGATAGCCGGTATAGGTGAAGGACACGGCTACCAGGGCCTTGCCGAAATTGGCGATCCAGCCGGCGCCGGTGGGTGAAGGTTGCGGAGAAGGCAGCGACGGCAAAGTATCGGATAAGGGTGCCTGCCCGGCAATGGAAACATCGTGATGCCAGAGCGAAGGGATGAAGAGCGGCAGGATCAACAACAGGATCATCCCTATTTTGATGATCATCAGTACATTTTGCGCCCGGGCACTCATTTTCAGCCCCAGGAGGTTCAAACCGTAGAAGGCGATGATCGCCGTGATGGCGATCACCAGTTTGACCGTGTCGGAAGCAGGATGATCAAACAGGGCCTGGCTGATATACCCGGACCCGATCAGGGCTACTCCTGACACGGCGCCGGCACTGGAAATGAGTACGATGCAGTTTATGGAAAAAGCGATAGAGGGATGATAGGTGTAGGAGAAGATCTTATAATAGCCTCCTGTAACAGGATACCGGGATCCGATCTCCGCAAAGCTCAGCGCCCCGCAGAGGGCGATGATGCCACCGGCGATCCAGGCCGAGAAAAAAATGACCGGGGTGCCGGCTCCTTTCGCCGAAATGGAAGCCGTCCGGAAAATGCCCATGCCGATGACCAGCCCCACCACGATCATCGTAAAATCGAATAAATTGAGCTTCTGCAATCGTTTCATGGTGATGAATATACACAAAAAAGACAGGGGAGTCATACGGAAAGCGCCGATAGACAGGTCGGCGGGCTAATTTCTTACCTTCGTCAAAATTTCATAGATATGCTACTACTAAAGCCATCCTATCTCCTGGGCCGTCTGGCCATCGGCACCAGTCTTTTTGGGCATGGATTGGTCCGTCTTCCAAAACTAGATACCTTCAGCCATAAGATGGTGGGTCAGTTCCAGCATTCGATCCTGCCCGAAGCAATCGTGTTGCCGTTTGCCTTTGCGCTGCCGGTCGCGGAGTTTCTGATCGGGTTCTTATTGATCGTTGGATTGTTCACCCGGCAGGCATTGATTGCAGGGGCGATCGTGATGATCCTGCTGATCTTCGGCTGTACCACCATTGAGAACTGGGACCCGATCGCATTACAATTGGTGCATGTTTTGTTTCTGACAGCGTTGCTTGCGCTGGTCGGGCAATATGATTCGTATTCCTTGGATATCGCTTTAAGGCGCAAGAACGTGTAGATTTTACAGCAACCCTGCCGACAGGGCCTTGGTAGTGATCTCCGCCAGGATGCCGGTGACGTTCATGATCGTCCTGATCGTACCGGAAAAGGCGGCGATCTTTGCGGAGGCCTTCTGCATTTGGGTGATGAGGGACTGGAGATCGGTATTGGCGGCCGTCAGTTTGTCTACCATTGTCTGCAGGCTGGTATTGATGATCGTATCTTCCTGGTCTATCAGGTTATCCAGCGTATCGGACAGCAACCCTTTCTCCTGGACCGTCAATGACGGATCTTTCAACTTTTCCTGTATCTGCCCGATAGCATCCCTTATCTGCTTCAGGGCGTTCATGGCTTCTGTATTCATATTATCGGTTTAAAGGATCAGTGTTTTATAGTGGGGAGCTTTATATCAGAGGACCAGTGGGAGGCGATCTTACCCATGTCCTGGAAGTCCGTGACAAGGCCCTGCGTCTCCGTTATGATCCCGGGCAGGTTCCTTTTTTCTGCGATGCTTTTTGCCAATGCCGCATGGGCCGTTGCCAGCTGTTTGGCTGTGGCGATACATTTTTGCCGTAAGAGCTCCGTGTTGTCATAATCGACCTTTGCATCATAATATTGCCGGAGGCTATCGTAATTGCCGGTCCCCTTCCCGGAAAAAAGGATATTCCGGCTATTCTGGACAAAATCCTGTTTCTCCTGGTCCAGCAGCGGTTTCAGGCTATCGAGCGCTGCTACGAGATTTTGCACCGTCTGTTGCACCAGCTTATCGCCCAGGGGAATAAATTCTTGTAATTCTTTTGCCTGTTTGATCCGGGTAAGCCGCCGGCCGCCGGCCAGTATGACATTGGAGATCTCTCCGCTGATTCCCGCCGGCAGTGTATCCGCAGCCGGTACGGTAGTATTATAGGCGCTGACCAGGCCTGTCAGGTCGTTGCCGAGGCCGGAGGCCGCGCCGGTCAGATCCTTTGTATATTTATCCGAGCTCAGTTCTACTAAGAGACCGGCATATTGACCCAGCAACTGGATGGACTTGTCAAATTTTGCCGAAGTGGCGACATCGGTATTGTATTGGGTCTTTGCCTTATCTACTCTTTTATCCAGGTGATCGAAATCGGGGAAGGAAAGGGTTTCGAGCAGCTCATTATGCAGATGGAGGTCCGCTTTTTTTTTGAAGATCTCACTGGGATAGGAGGTATAACCACTGGCCGCTACGGCGAATACGTTGATATTTTTGACCTGGCTGTCGCTGAGGACGGAGCAGCCGGTCGATCCGAAAACGGCAATAGCTGCCGTCAGAAAGACAATCGTTTTCACAGGACTCCTGGTTTTGGTCATGCTGATTAGGTTAGTAGACCAAAGATACCAAAAAAATTATTCTGAACGCAGGCTCTTCACCGGGTTGGCCAGCGCCGACCGCATCGACCGGTAGCCTACCGTCAGGATGGCCACGATAAAGGTAAACGAGATCGCCAGCAAAAAGATCCAGGCATTGATCGGGATCCGATACACAAAATCCTGCAGCCATTGGTGCATGGCCAGCCAGGCCAGCGGAGCGGCGATGACGAACGCAATGAGCAACAGCCTGGTGAACTCGCGGCCAAACAGCCATACAATATCCTGCACGCTGGCACCCAATACCTTGCGGACCCCGATCTCCTTTGTCTTTTGCAGGGCCATAAAGGAGACCAATCCATACAGACCCAGACAGCCGATCACGATGGCGATGCCGGCAAAACCTTCCAGCAGCCGGAGCATCACGCGATCCATCTCATAGAACTTTTCGATCTTTTCGTCCAGGAACTTGCTGTTATAGATATAATCGGGATAGGCATCCTCCCAGATCTTTTTAAAGGAAGCAATTGCCGGCCGCGTATCGACAAGGTTCAGTTTTACGGCGCAATTCCTGAACCGCCGGATGTTCGGCATGATGCATACGGGGGTGGTCGCCTCACGGAAGGAACCAGTGGAGAAATCCTTTAGCACGCCGCAGATAGGCACGCTCAACTGACCGCCGTTGAATTTCAGCGGTTTGCCGATCACGTCCTGCGGCGACCTGAACCCCAGTTTTTTTACCATCGTCTCGTTGACCAGGCATTCCCGAATGGTATCCGATGGAAAAAGATCCCTGCCGGCCGCGAGCTTCAGACCAAATGCCGGTATATACTGATCATCGGCATATTTGAGGCTGATCTCGAAGTTCTCCGGTTTGGGGCGGTTATCAAACCAGCCTTCGGTAAAGCTCTTGGCGTCGGAAGCCGGCGGTTCGAAACAAAGGGAAATTTTTTCCACTCCCGTGACCTGCGACAGGCGTGTCTTTACCGTGTTCATTTTTATCTTATCGTTCTGCGGAATGGGGATCATCAATACGGCATCCTTATTAAAACCCATATCCGAGGTCGTCGAATAATGCATCTGACCGGCAATGACGATCATCCCGATGATCAGCATCTGGGAGATGGCAAACTGGGTTACGACCAGGATCCTTCGCAAGGAAAATCCCCCGATATGTTTCTGCGACAATTTACCCTTCAGCGCCATCACGGGCCGGAACCGTGCCAATACGAGCCCGGGATAAGAGCCGGCCAGGAAAACGACCAATAACATCAATGAAACGACGAAGATCACCATTTGTCCATTCTGCCAGAAGGTGAGGGTCAATTTCTCCCCAAACCAGCTATTGATCGAAGGCAGGGCCAGCTTTGCCAGCCCATAGGCCAGTACGAGGGAGAAAAGGGTGATCAGGAGCGTTTCCGTCATGAACTGCCAGAACAGCTGCGAACGAAGACTGCCCAACACCTTCCTTACCCCCACTTCCTTTGCCCGGTTGAGCGCCTGCGCCGTTGCCAGGTTGACAAAGTTCACACAGGCGGTCACTACCAGGAAAAACCCGATCCATGCCAATGCCCACAGATATTTTTTATTGACGCTGCCGTCGAAATCCATATTGAAGTGAACATCGGAAAGCGGCTGCAGCTTAAAGATTGTCGCCTTCGCATCCTCCGCGTCAAAGTATTTTTTTACCAGCGTTGGGAAGGCCTTGTCTACGACGGCTGCGGTGATCCCGGGTTTTAACTTTACATAACAGTTCATACTGCTGCTGGTGCTGGTCCAGCTGCTGTCGTTTGCATACCGGGAGTTGTAATCCTTTAAATTGGTATAGGAAAAATAGATCTGTTGTCTCTGATCGGTGTTGGCGGGGATGTCTTTCAGGATGCCGGCAACCCTGAAATCTACTTTTGTATTCCCCGAGGCCATCCGGATAACCCTGCCCACGGCGTCCTCCGTCCCAAAATATTTCCGGGCGACCTTTTGTGTCATGAGTGCGGTATTGGGCTCCGCCAGCGCCGTGCTGCGGGTCCCGTCGATGAACGGGAAGTTGAAGATATCGAAGAAGGCAGGCTCTGCAAATGCCGTATGATCTTCGTGGAATTTCTTTACCTCTTTTTCTCCGGGCAGCGAGATGATCACATCGTTGTAATAGTTGATCCGGGCCGTTGCTTCGGCAAAGGCGAAATCGTTGCGGAACGCCTTTCCCAGGGGTTCGGGTACACCCGGTTGATTTTCGACGGTCTCGCCGGTATACTGGCTTACGACCCGAAAGATCCGGCCGGCGTTCGGATGGAAATTGTCAAAGCTCAGGTGGTAGGACACGACGGTAAAGATCAGGATGGCGCAGGCGATGCCAAGCGAAAGCCCCAGTACATTGGTAATGGCGAAGGTTTTGTTGCGGCGGAGGTTACGCCAGGCGATCCGGAAATAGTTCTTTATCATGTGCGGTCTTTATTGGGTTGACCATCCGCTGCCAAGAGGATACCGGATTTGTATATTTTTATTAATCAATGATTTATGATAAGCATTGTATATGAACTGTCCGGTTTTGATACCGGGGTGTACGTTTCCGGGCAGGGTCGGCGGCTTTACTTTATATTTGGTATATATGAAAGCAATAGGATTGTTGATATGGATACTGCTTCTATGGACGGGGATCTCGCAGGCTCAGAACAAGTATGGTCTGAAAACGGTCGATCTGCCGGCGTACCGGAAACTGATCAGGGAGGATTCCAGCCAGGAGATCGTGTCGCTGGCGGCTTTTATCCCGGGTATCCGGCTGGACATCCGGTATGCCACCAACAATAATCTTATGCATCGCCCGGTCTACAGCCGGGCGGAAGCCTTTCTGCGGCGGCCTGCTGCCGGGGCATTAAAAGCCGCGGAAGAGGAGGTTCGCGGTTTTGGTTATGGGATCAAGGTCTTTGACGGCTACCGGCCCTACCGGGTCACGGTACAGTTCTATGAAGCGTATCACGACAGCAATTTTGTCGCCTCTCCTTATTCCGGCTCCCGTCATAACCGGGGTTGCGCCGTGGACCTGACCCTGTATGACCTGAAGACCGGGGTGGACCTGGTCATGCCTACACCCTATGACAGCTTTACAAAAGCCGCCGCGGCAGACTATCCCGACATTCCGGAACTGGTCAAACATAACCGGAAGCTGTTACAGGATGTGATGCTCAGACATGGTTTTGTTATCTATGCCAGTGAATGGTGGCATTTTGATTTTGCCGGCTGGAAAAAATATGCCGTCACGGATATCCCATTCGAAGAGTTGCACTAAAACGACAGACCCGGATGCTGCTCAGACGGGGACAGCGGACTTGTTGTATCTGTTCCGGTACTCCACCGGCGTGAGACCGGTTATCTTTTTGAAGACATCCCTAAAGGCCTTTGTATCCGTATAACCGACATCGAACATTACTTCATTGACGTTCTTCCGGCTTTTTTCAAAACTGCGTTTGGCCGCCTCCACCTTTACCCGTTGGATATATTCGATGACGGTATTGTTGGTAGCCCGTCGAAAACGACGTTCAAAACTCCTTTTCCCCATCGCCACCATGCCCGCCAGGTTCTCGATCGTGATCTTATCCTGGAAATTGGCCTCGATAAAACACTGTGCCTTTTTTACTTCTTCATCTTCATGTCCTTTTTGTCCTGTGAACATCATAAAGGCCGATTGGCTTTCCCGGTGGATATCGATGGCGAAATATTTCGAGGCCAGGATGGCCGTATCACGGTCCGTATATTTCTCCACGAGATACAGCAACAGGTTCCAGTAGGAGTTGGCGCCCCCGCTGGAATAGAGCCCCTGCTCTTCGGTGATGATCGACTGGTCGACCAGCTCCACATCCGGGAACATGGTCCGGAACTCATGTGCCGAAAGCCAGTGGGTGGAACATTTCTTACCCTTTAGCAACCCCGTCTCGGCCAGTAAAAAGGCGCCTATGCAAAGGGATGCCACTTCCGCACCCAGGCAATAATGCTGTACGATCCAGGGGACCAGGGCCGCATTCAGCTCCAGTGCCTTTTTCATATCCCCGCTGAGAGCCGGTATAAAGATCAGATCCGTCTTTTCTACTTCATGCAACAGCCGGTCCGCATGGACGGAAAAGGCGCTGCGTTCCAGCTTCATTTCCCTGGCAACCCCTACCAGCTCGATCTCGAACAAAGGGGTTTTACCGGCTTCTTCCAGGAACCGGTTGACGGCCATAAACAAATAACGGGGGTCAGCGATAGCTTCTATGACAGCTGTTTCCGGGACAAGGATCGATACGTGTTTCATAGGCTAAAGATAGAGAAATTAACTGTCGCAATCGCCCCCAGTAAATGTCGCTAACGCACCCCCTTTTTTTGCAGGGAGGGGAGTATGTTTGTAGCATGATCCGAATCAATGCATATCTGACATTTAACGGAAATTGCCGCGAAGCGATGACCTTCTATAAGGAATGTCTGGGCGGGGAGCTGACGCTACAGACGATCGGTGATTCCCCCATGGCCGACAAGATCCCGCCGCAAATGAAACACAACGTACTGCACTCCACGCTTGCCAAAGGAAACCTGTTGATCATGGCTTCGGATATGGTGTCGGAACAGGGTCTGAGAAAAGGCAATACCGTCTCCCTGATGCTCCAATGCAGCAGCGAGGCGGAAATAAAACATTGTTATGCCCGCCTCTCCAGGGGAGGACAGGCCACACATCCTCTCGAAAATACGTTTTGGGGATCGCTGTTTGGAGATCTTACCGATAAGTTCGGCAATCACTGGCTGTTGAATTATGATAATCAGGAGGCTGCGGTGAACGCCTAAACAACCCGGAAATCAGGCATTAAGACCGGGAAATTAAATTTTAATCTTTTTTTAATCCGGGTTGCTTTTTTATTAGGTGAAACATTATCTTTAAGAAGTTAATGCTCCTGACACCCCCCCAACCCAAAACTACGCCCGCATTGTCTGCTGTACGGTGTGGAAGGCCTGTAATTATCCTGCTGATCCTTATCGGTCTTGCAGTAATACAGCTTCAGGCACAACATGTTATTCTCCGGGGCACGATCACCAACCACTTTACAAAAGAGAGGATCCCCTTTGCCAGCATCTCCTGGAAAAAAGCCGGTCAGGGCGTCATTGCCGACAGCGCCGGTATCTTCCGCATCAATGCCCGCCGGTATGCGGCCGATACCCTATTGGTCAGCTCTGTCGGATTCGAGACCCTGCGCCTGTCGTTCAGCCCCAACAAGGATACGACGGACCTCAACCTGTTCCTTGAAAATGCAAAGGATGGGGGTATCGTGGTGGTCCGGTCCAATTACAACAAGGGGCTTCTGTGGTGGAAAAAGATAGTAGCCAATAAGCCGCACAACAATCCTTACCGGTCGGGCAGCTATGCATATGAGCTTTATAATAAAACGGAGATCGATCTCGATAATGTCAAAAGGGAAAAATTCGAAAAGCATAAATTATTAAAGCCCTTTGGGTTCGTCCTGGACGACATCGACAGCGTATCGGAGGACAAGCCCTTCCTACCGGTATTCATCACCGAATCGATCTCCGATTGTTATTTTGCCATCAACCCTCTCCGGGAGAGAGAGGAGATAAAGGCGATACAGACCAATGGGATAAAGAACGAATCGATCATGACACAGCTGGGCGGTCTCAACCAGCGGATCAATTCCTATGAGAACTATATGACTCTTTTTGGAAAGGAATTTATCAGCCCCCTGAGCGCCGTGGGCGATCAGTATTATAATTACAGGGGGCTGGATACGCAATCTATTTCCGGGCAGCGGTACCTGCACCTCCTCTTCACCCCAAAACGGGCGGGCGAAAACGCTTTTTCCGGTGATTGCTGGGTCCACCCCGGTAACTGGGGCATCGGGAAGATCACGCTCAATATGTCCGCATCGGCCAATATCAATTTCGTCAACCGGCTTAGCATCATCCAGGAGTTCGCCCTGCGGGACGATAGCGTCTGGCTCTTTACAAAGGATAAATTTGTGGCGGAGCTTTCTCCCCTGAAAAAGGATCAATTGGCCTTTATCGCGCGAAAGACCAGCCTGTACAGGCATATCCGGATCAACGAGCCTTTTATCGAAGAAGCCCTGAAGAAAAATACGCATAATGAAAAGGTCGTCATCGGGGAAGGCGCCCGGGACAAGGACGCGGCATACTGGGAATTGCATCGGGGGGAACAGCTCAGCGTAAATGAAGCGCATGTCTATAAAATGATCGACACCCTGCAAAAAATGCCTTTGTTCCAAAAATATACCCGCCGGATCGAATTTATCGTGGACGGCAGGAAGCCGTTGGGAAAGATAGAGATCGGCCCCTGGTATAAATGGGTCAGCGGCAACCAGCTGGAAAAATTCCGGTTACGGTTTGACGTTGCCACCACCAAACAATTCAGCGACAGGCTATGGCTGCATGGTTATCTGGCCTATGGATTCGGGGACCGGGCGTTGAAAGGAAAAGGGGAATTCACCTATGCCTTTCCGGGGAAACAGGGATACAGCGTGCATGCCTCCTATACACAGGACCTGGACAACGGACGGATCCGTAATGAGGACGATGACATCACCACGGATAATCTTTTTAGTCAGCGGATCCGCCGGCCGGGGATCCGGCAGAAGTTCCTGATGGAAAAAGAGGCGAAGGTCTGGGTAAAAAAAGAATGGGGCAGCGTATTCTCCGCACAGGTATCGTTCTCCCGTACGGACTACCAGACCTATGCCCCCTTGCCGCCAAAGGACATGCTCACCAGTAATCCCGAACATAGCATCGTCACAAGCGAGGCCGGGCTCAAGCTGCGATATGCCCCCGGCGGCAGGACCCTTCGCACCCGCCGGAAGGTATTCCATATGAACGGCAGCAAACCGGTATTCGAAGCCGGTCTCTATGCCGGTATCCCGAACTTCCTGGAGAACAGTTACCGGTATCAAAAGGTTGATCTTTCCATCAGCCAGGATTTTCATATTCCCCGGTGGGGAAAGGTCGATTACCGCGTCTATGGAGGAAAGCTATTTGGAGATCCCCTACCCTTTATGCTGCTGGAGGTACATCCGGGCAATGAAGTGTACTATTATAATAAGAATGCCTTCAACCTGATGAACCGTTTTGAATACATCAGTGACCGGTATGCCGGGTTCAGCATAGAACATAATTTTGAGAAGAAACTGTTGAACCTCCTGCCCTTTTTACGAAAGACCAGCATGCGGCAGTTCTGGAATCTAAAGGCCGTCTGGGGGGATCTCTCCACGGAGAATAAAAAGGAGAACCTGCAGGATTTTGCCAACTACCGGTTCCGGTCATTACGGGGCAATGCCTATGTAGAAGCCGGGACGGGCCTCGATAATATCTTCCGCTATTTCCGGATGGACCTGGTGTGGCGTTTTGCCCCGCCGCAGAAAGTAGTACCGGGTACCCAGAGCTCCGTCGCCAATTTCGGGGTATTCGGGAGTTTTCATTTCCAGTTTTAAACTGCGGATTAAGATTACCTTTTTTTGTCCGGTGAGCCGAATTGCTTTTGAAGCGTTAAATTCGTGGACAATTTGTATATCTTATGGCGACAACAGCGACAGCATCGACAAAAAAGCAGGTGACCGCTTTATTCCTGGATATCGGGGGCGTTATGCTTACCAATGGCTGGGACCGTAAGGCCCGGGAGGCCGCGGCAAAAAACTTTGGACTTGACCTGGCAGAACTGACCGACCGGCACCGGATGACCTTCGATACCTATGAATCGGGCAAGCTGAGCCTGGAGGAATACCTGACAAGGGTTGTCTTTTACGAGGACAGACCGTTTACACGGGATCAGTTCCGTCAATTTATGTTTGATCAATCGGTCGCTTACCCGGAGATGATCGCGCTGGTCCGTGAGCTAAAGGCAAAATATGGGTTACGGATAGCCGTGGTGAACAATGAAGGAAGGGAATTGAATGAACACCGGATACGGACCTTTAAGCTGAATGAATTTGTGGACTTCTTTATTTCCTCCTGTTTTGTACATTTCCGCAAGCCGGATGCGGATATCTGGAAGGTGGCGTTGGATATTGCACAGGTGCCTATCGGGCAGGTAGTTTACATCGACGACCGTCAAATGTTCGTGCAGGTGGCCGAAGGATTGGGAATAACGGCTATCTGTCACAAGAAGGTGGAAGAGACGCGGGCCGCCCTGGCAGCGCTGGGATTGGCATAATGAGAATTAAAAGGAAGCACCTTGCGCAGGACCCTGCCGAGGATCATTGCCGGGTTCTGCTAAAAATTAGCTAAATTACATATAATTCATTATCAGCCGGTTACAAAATAAATGGATAGTCCCTTCTTCCTCCTCCGCAGATACCATTAGCATAACTGAATGGCATACAATTCAATGGCTATCATTTTCGTTCTATAAAGCAAGCATAAACCCTTAGAAAAGAATTGCGGGTATGCCGGTTACAAGCTATTCTCCAGAAGTTACTATTATATGAAAGTCGCAGAGAAATATACTGATGTCGAATTGATCGCCGCCATTGGTGACAAGAAAGACCTGAATAAGGCGATCCTGTTCCTTTATCAGCAATATTCCGGGACTACCAGTTCTTTTATCATTGGTTATGGCGGAAGTCGCCAGGATGCCGAGGATGTCTTCCAGGAAACGGTCATCTCTTTTATCGAGATCGTCAAAAAGGGAAAATTCCGGATGGAGGCCAGCGTCAAAACCTTCCTTGTATCGGTAGCCAGAAATATCTGGTTCAACGAGCTAAAGAAAAGGGAACGCTCCGGTAACCGCGAAAAGCTGTACGAGGCGGCCCGGGACCAGAAGGAACCGGATGTCAGCCAGCAGATCGGCGATCTCGAGCAAAAACGGCAGTTGCGGGAAGTGATGAATAAGTTAGGAGAGGCTTGCCAGAAGATCCTGCTGCTGTTCTATTATGAGAATCTGTCCATGAAAGAAATAGTCGATCACCTGCCTTATGAAAACGAGCAGGTTGTTAGAAATAAGAAATATAAATGCCTGCAGCAGTTGACGGGACTTATAAAGAGCAACCCTTTTATTGCGAGGCAGATCAACGAAACAGCCAAATAAACACCACATGTCAGACAAACAAGAACAATTGATAGATCTCCTGGACAGCCGTTTCCGGGGTGAAGGGACTGCAAAAATGGAAGAGGTGATCCATGCCGATCCTGAAGCAGAGAGTGAGTGGCATTATCTCCATCTCGCGGTGGATGCGGTGCAGGATGCCGGTCTGCATGCACAGGTCGCTGCGGTAAGATCTGCCTGGGTGGCACAACAATCCGCTGCTGCCCGGCCTGCCGGGGGTACCGTCCGTTCTCTCTACCGGAACGTGCTGCGCGTGGCTGCCTGTATCTTTATCCTGTCCGGAGGCGCTGCCTTGTATAAATATACCTCAACGACCTCCGCGGGGGTTTATGGAAAATATTATGCTTCCTATACCCTGGGCACCACCCGGAGCGCCGGCGTACCCGATGCCCTTGAACAGGCTTATACCAACAAAGATTGGACTACCGTTGTATCGCTGTTTGGTACGGCAAAGGAAAAGGACAACAAGACCTGGTTCCTGACCGGGATGGCCGATCTCGAACTAAAGCGATATGATGACGCCATCGATAAATTTCAGCATGTCATTGCGGCCGATGTCCGGACCGGGACCGATTATTTCCAGGACGAAGCCGAGTTCTACCTGGCGATGAGCTGGATCGCCCGCAACGATGTAAATGAGGCAATGCCGCTGCTGGAGAAGATAAAAGCGAATAAGAATCATCTGTATTATGAAACCGTATCGAAGATGTCCTTCCGGGACCTGCGGATCATTCAGTATAAGAATCTCAAATAATTGATTATCATCAATTTATGATTTTTATTGTAAAAAACACCGATTACCCGGTTACATCCACTTGCGCTGTGCTTACTAATATACATGAAACCCGTTTTTAGATCCTATCCTCCGATCCAATGAAGAGCCATCGATCCATCCAATGAAAGACTTCCGTCAAATGAAAGACCTCCGATCCAACGAAAGACTTCCGATCCAAATGAAAGACCTCCGATCCAACGAAAGACCTCCGATCCAATGAAGACCAATCGATCCATCCAATGAAAAAGCCTCCATCCAGGTGAAAGACTGATCCAGGTTCCGATGAAATCTATTCCATTCCTTTGAAAGATCAGACCCGTAAAAAAAGTCGACGTACCCAGAAAATCTATTGCTCCCAGGCCAGAACGACATTTTCATTCGCTATCCAACATCCGTGAAAAGCGTCGACTTTTTATTTTTTCTCTTCCACACATTCCGCATCACTAGCAACATCCAAAAAAGGATCCCCGTCCCGATCACCAGCGCCGCTATCAGCAGCCATTTATAGGAAGATCCCTTATCATACAGCGGTTCCGTATTACCCATCAACATAAGGTGCGCCCAGTACGCAGGGCTTTTATTGATCGCATCGCTGCCCAGGTAGTCCAGCTTTGCCTGTCGCAGCGCTTTTGATTTCGTATATCCCTTTTGCAAATACGCATAAAACCTCCGGAGTATAAAAGAAGTGGACCGGTCGTCGGCCTTCCAGAGACTGCTGACCGTACTGGCGCAGCCGGCATAGGCAAAGGCCCTTGCCAGGCTGATCACGCCTTCGCTGCTCACCAGTTCACCCTGACCGGTCTCGCAGGCGCTGATGATCACCAGCCGGGTGTTATGCATATCCAATCCATACAGCTCTTCCAGGAACAAACGATCTTCGATGGAGGATCCTTTTTTTGGATAGAAAGCGATAAAAGAGGCGGAGACATCGTCTGCCGAGGAGACGGCATGGGTGGCCAGGTGGACGATGGGATATTTATCGATCTCGTGGAGGTTGATCTCCCGGAGGAATTGCGCTTTGGTCGCGGCGCTGTCCGTATAGGACCTGCCTGCCAGACCGGCTATTTCCTCTCCCGAGGCGGGAAGACGGGGGAAATTACCCGATCCTGCTTTTGTAAAGGGGGCAAACGCCAGCACGGGGATCCGGGAATGGTCCTTATCCGCTGCGGACGAGGCACTGGCGGCGGACGGGTTAATGGCGGCAGGCGATCTTTCGGTTGAGGGCGGGGTAAGCAACAGACGCGAAGAGAATTGATAGCTGATCGTAGTGGTCATGAGCAGCGGGTCTCCCCCTTTACTGGCCGGCAGCGATTCGAAAGGCAGGAAATAAAGGGATCCATCGGGGATAATGATCCATTCCTCCTTGTCCGGGATCATCGCCCGAATGGGTTGGATAAGAAGCTGGCTAAGCCGGTCACCGGTTGCCGCTCCCCGGAACTTTCTTCCATTGCCTGTCTCCGTTAGCAAATGCAACCAGTTTTTCACTTCCTCCTGCAGGGTCGCCAAAGAATCCACGTGGGTATAGGCAAAGGAAGACCGGGTCAGGATAAATACATGCAGCGTCGCCGGAGTCATATAAAAGCTGATCAGGGCCTGTTTCCCGTCCAGGTGTCGTTGCAGTTCCTCTATGCCCGGCGTCGAATCGTCGTATCGTCGCTGATAATAGTTGCCGTTCCTTTCCAGCTCCTTTTGCAAACGCGCCAGCTCGATCTCGTAACCGGTCTTTTCACCCGCGATCCGTTCCGCTTCCTTTTTATCGGTCGCTTCTTCGCTCCGTACGTTCAACCGGGCGATGTTGTATTTTATATTCCGCTGATCCTGTAACAACCCCTGTTCTTTTGCAGGGATATTGCCGGGGATCCTTTCTTCCAGGTTCGCGGTGATGACAGACGCCTTATTCTTCTCGCTTATCATAAAGGCCTGTTCCAGGTAATCATCTCCCGGGTGGAGGCGGTATAGATCCAGGCAAACGGATACCGCGCCCTGGCAGGCGGCGCCATTCCTTTTCTTTAGGAAGAGTTTTGCATCGTCCGTATCATAGCTCTTTTCGATATACCGCAACAGGGACAGGGCGGCCTGGTAGGTTGCAAAGGAGGCCTTCAGGTACTCTTCCTTTGGCTCGGTGCCGAACAACTGCCGGAAATACTGTGCCTTTTTGAACAACGCGTCGAATAGCCGGTAGGTGGCGAAGGTCCCTGTAAAGCTGGAGGGATTGGAAAAAATATCCGGGTTGTGGAAACTACGGGAACAGATCAGGATCGCCTTCTGGAGGCTTTTCAGGGAAGCCAGCCATTGCCGTTGTCCGGCCAGCAGATCGGCGCGGTACAGGTCATTGGTCTCCAGGTCTACGTCGTTGAGATGAACGGCATTTTCGGGCGCCAGCAGATGGTCGAGACACCAGGCGGAGGAGTCGGGCCGGTTCAGCCGGAACTGCGCATAGCCCATTTCGTTAAAGACACGCGGCATCTTCTTCACATTCACCTTCCGGAAACAGGCCATCGCCTCGGGGTATTTATCGAGGGAGGCATAGGCCATCCCCATATTAAGGTAGATATAATCGGCAAAAATATGATAGGCAAGGATCTTGTTATACATCTCCAGCGATTCCCGGTAGAGCCCGAGGTGATAAAAGGAGGTGGCGATATTCGTCCCGAGGCTGACGGCGGAGACGGTATCAAAAGGCCGGCGGCCGTTGACTATTTCCAATGCCCGGCTAAAATAATTCTTCCCCTGCCGGTAATTGCCGTTGTCATAGAACAGGGCGCCCAGGGTATTATACAATCGGACCTCATCGTCCTGGTCATGGAACCGGCCGACCTGGGATTCCGCGTTGAGAAGGAAATACCGGGCGGAATCGAAATGGTGGAGGTTATAATAGCTTGTGCCGATATAGATCCGGGTCACATAGCTCAATGAATCGCTGCGTTGTGGGAAGGTGAGGGCCTTACAATAGGCGGCTTTTGCCCCTGCATAGTCGTACCGGGCATCGAGAAGAACGCCCTTTTTCAGCCAGCATTGGAACTGCAGGGTGTCTTTGCCATTAAAGTCGGGTGATCGCTGTAATTCCACGGTCAGTCTTTCGAAAAGGGCCAGCGTCGTGCTGTCATTGGCGGGAGTGGAATTGGGAAGGCTGAAGAGGGCATTCGCCTTGCGATAGGTTGCCCTGATCGGGCCGGCGGGGTCACCGGGATATCCGAAATCAAGAGAGGTGAATAGCAGGGAGATCAATATCAGTATGCCGGACCTGCCATACATATCGGACGCTTTTGAGGGATGATTTAAACATCAAATATAGCTAAACGTAAAAAAGGGCGATGAATTGCTTCACCGCCCCTGTCCAATATCCAATACGAGGGCTCAATTATGACTTACGATAATGACCAGCGGAGGCCGGGGATTGATCGAATTGCTGATCAGGTGACCGCTGAGCAGGTTGTCGAGCTTGTTGAGCACGTTGCCCAGGAGTCCCGAGTTGATCAGCGATTTACTGCTATAGTAGACCAGTTGTACGTCTATATGCTGCAGGGCGTTGTTACTGGCATCGTTCAGCCGGTAATAGATGGTAGTCGTCACAGTGTTGCCATTGAGCGGGATGAGACCAAAGGCGCCGCCCAGGAGACCGCCATTAAGCGTTTTTTTCAGGTCGATGACCCCGGTATTCTTGTCTACGATCACCTTCATTGCAGCCGCCGCGCCATTGACATCGAACGTACAACCGCTGCCCCCGCCCTGACCGTTACAAACCGGCGGCAGATAGGGGTTGGCGTCATAATAGGGAGCCGCCTGTGTCTGGCCCTGCGCCAGGACGTAAATACTATCCTCATAGGACACCCCGCCCAGGACCAGCGTCTGAAGACAGGTATCCGTGGTGCCGTTCTTTACAAAACCGATCGCATATTTCAGACCGGTCTCACTTTTTGTCATATCGATAGCGCCGGTAAGGGAGTCGAGGGACAGCCCCACAGGCCATGAAAGGAATTTACCGGCTCCGGGATTATTGACGGGATTGACGATATAGTCCGATCCGCTGGTCGGTTGATCGAAGATGATCGTATCACCGTAATAAGGAGAATAGGCGCAGCCATTAATAGGCACCTGGGGGTAGGGAGCCACGGGTTTTGTGGTATCCACTTTTATGACCGTATCCTGCTTTTTGGCGGAACTGTCGGCCCTTCGGATGCTTCCCGGCCGGAAATTATGGTATAGGAAACCTGGGTCCTGGTCTACGTCGGGAATGGCTTTATGACAAGCCGCCGCTGTCAGGACAAGGATAAATCCCCAAAAAGGATATGTGAGATAATGTTTTTTCATGGGTTGGGTCGTATTAAGGGTAATTACTTAACAAAATAGTAAAAAATTCCAACAGTTTCAAACGCCTGCCCCAAAGCAGGGACGATTGTACTATTTGTAAAGACCGGGGAGGGGATTGTAACCGGTATTCTGCGGGATTTTTCAAATTACCTCATAACATTTTGACAATCAATTATTTACAAAGATAAGATAAAAAACAACGCATTGGCAGTTACATGCCGGCCCATGGATTTTACTATTTAAGTATATACCCTTAAATACCCCAAAAATCATCCCATGCCCATCGACCAACACATTCAGGAAATGGAAGGCAAGATCCTTTTGCTGGACAATAAGAACTTTGTCGCCTGTATCAGCTTTATCGGGCTGTATTATATAGCCTTTATCTTTTTTCTCACCCAGATCCTCCTTGAATCGGGGGGATTTCATTAGTCCGGTCGAATAACCTACATTCATTCATCAAACGAATACGCATGAATGTCTGTGACCGGATCCGGATCAACGCCTTTGCAAAGGTGCTGATCCTCTCCTTTCCGGCGGCCATCTCCCTGGCTGCCGTCGCACAACGGGAGGTAAAGCCCCGCTGGGATCAGGCGATCGCCCTGTCCCGGTCCACTCCTACCCTGCAGGTGGTCGTCAATCCACCCCTGCGCCGGGATGGTTCTATCCATGATGCTTCTTTTTCTGCCCTGAAGGCCCTGGGAGCCGACTATGTACGATATGTCCCCTGGCTGCCCTACCCACGGCTGGGTGTAGCCGAACTGGAACCACCGACCCCCACCTCCACTTCCTGGGACTTTACGCATATAGATCCGATAGCCGTCGATTTCCTGGAGGCGACGAAGGGCCACCCGGTCATCCTGAACTTCAGCACCATCCCTGCCTGGATGTACAAGACCCCCGAGCGGGTCGGCTATCCTGCCGATCCGGGAGAGGTCACCTGGAATTATACCCGGGGCAGTGAAATGGTGGATAGCAGCGGACGGCAGGTCGGAGAGTATTATGCCCGGTTATACAGCTGGTATACAAAAGGAGGGTTCACGGATGAACTGGGGAAAAAACATGTCTCCGGGCATCACTATGCTATTCCTTACTGGGAGGTTCTCAATGAGCCCGATCTTGAGCACCGGCCTACCCCGGAAAAATATACCCGGCAGTATGATGCCATCGTCGGCGCCATTAAAAAAGTCTCGCCCCGGACAAAGTTTGTAGGGATGGCCCTGGCTTTTGAAAAGGACCCGCACTGGTTCGAGTATTTTTTAAATCCCAAAAATCATCGCCCCGGGATCCCGCTGGATATGATCTCCTATCATTTCTATGCGGCCCTGCCCGTCCAGTCCGTGGAAATCATGCAATACACCTACTTTTCGACGGCGGATGCCTTCCTGGACCGGGTCAGGTATATCGAGAGCATACGAAAAAGACTGTCCCCCTCTACCCGTACCACCATCGATGAAGTAGGCAGCATCCTGCGGGACGAGGAGAAGCCGATCGCGCCGGAGTACTGGAATCTATCGGGGGCCCTGTTTGCCTATCTCTATATCGAGCTCACGAAATTGAAGATCGACATCATCGGCGAATCGCAGCTGGTAGGCTATCCGTCGCAGTTCCCCAGCGTAAGCATGATGAATTGGAAGACGGGCGCGCCGAATGCCCGCTACTGGGTGCTCAAATTATTAAAGGATCATTTCGGGCCCGGGAATACCCTTGTCCATACCGATATGGTCTATGACGATGACGAGTCCGTCGCGGCACAGGGCTTTGTCACTGCCGGCGGGAAGAAGATCCTGCTGATCAACAAGCGTAATTCGAATTGTACGGTCCGGTTGCCGGATGCCTTTAAAGGAGGAAAGATCACTTCGGTCGATACCTCCACGGGGGATTCCGCACCGGTGACGGCGGGAGTCGATCCCTTGGGTCTTGTCGAATTAAAACCTTTTTCCGTAACAGTGGTCGTTGAGTAAATTTGGCCTCAAAAATCGATCTTAAAAACATGGGAAGAACACTTATCAGCTCCGGGTCTGTTTTTGAAAAGGAAATAGCTTATTCCAGGGCCGTTGTCGATGGCAACTGGATCTTTGTATCCGGGACGACGGGTTTTGATTATACCACCATGACCATTTCCGATAAGATCGCCGAACAGACGGAACAGTGTCTGAAGAATATTCAATCCGCGCTGCAGGAAGCCGGCTCCGGTCTGGGGGACGTGGTGAGGGTGTTATATATCGTTCCCAAAGCAGGGGAATTTTCCGAGTGCTGGCCGATCCTTCGAAGATATTTTGGAGAGATCCGGCCTGCGGCGACCATGATCGCAGCCGGTCTTGCCGATGTCCGGATGCGGATCGAGATCCAGGTGACGGCATTGCGCAGGGAATCCTAATCCTTTCTCACTGCCCGGGTCAGACAGACCATGGTACCATTGAAGAGGAACAGGTACAGGGGGAACAATACATAAAGGGGACTATGACCGATGCACAGCACCAGCGCGATGGTCTGGGAGGCGACGCCAAAGATCCAGGCCATGGATCGTTCGGAGACAGGATCCTTATAGGCCTTTATGATCGTCGGGATACCCAGGATACCATCGGCGATGATCGCAAAGATCGTCGTAGACCAGGGGTCGTGCGACCCGAAATAGATGCCGATACAGCCAAGCCCAAGGACGAGGAATTTCCAATCGGAGGCAGACAGCGAAAAATTACGTATACAGAAGGCTGTTATAGCAATGGTGGTAGCGCCGACGGCCGACAATAACAGGCTGGTCAGGCTCCATTGCCATCCGGCGCCCAGCACCTGGGAAATCAGGCTTGTCCCCATCAACAGGGCCCAGCCCATCCAGGAGAGAACGCTTGGTCTTATCTTCCTTTTGATCGTATTGGTCAGGTAGACGATCTGTGCGATGGTGATCATTGATCCGGCCAGAAAACCCAGGATCTTTTCGATCATCATAGCACGAATGGTTGATCGATAGCCGGGCTGGGCTTCGAGAACCACCGGGGGCCATCTTCCGTCATATAGGCGCAGTCTTCCAGCCGGACACCAAACTCGCCGTAAATGGCGACCATTGGTTCTACGCTAAAGCACATACCGGGCAGTATCGGCTGTTTGTTTCCCAGGACCATATTTCCCCATTCGTGGATGTCCATGCCAATGCCATGTCCTGTCCGGTGCGGTAGACCCGGTATCTTATACCCTGGACCAAAACCCGCGTCGGTGATGACCTTCCGGGCGGCGATGTCTACGTTTTCGCAGGGGACGCCCACTCTTGCCGCTGCAAAACCGGCTGCCTGGGCCCTCTTTTCCAGCTCCCAGATCTCCCGTTGCCGGGGGGTCGGGTCGGCGCCGTAGACGATCGTACGGCTGATATCGGAACAGTAGCCCTGCACTTTACATCCGTCGTCCATGATCACGACGTCGCCTTTTTTCAGGTGTTGCGTCTGAATGCTGCCATGAGGATAGGCAGATGCCGGCCCAAAATTCGCGCTTAGATCTCCTCTGACGCCCAGACGGGAGAAGGCATCGCTTGCTGACGAGGAAAAATCGGCGGGTGTCATGCCTTCATGCAGCAGCGCGATGGCCGCCTTATATGCCGCAACGGTAATGTCATTGGCTTTTTGCATCAGCGCCAGCTCCGCCGGGGATTTGAACATCCGGCAGTTCATCGTTACCGGGTCGCCGCTGACATAGGTCAATTGGGGCGCCTCCTTTCGCACGCCGTCGAAGATGAAGAAACGCAGGCGTTCCTCCATGCCGATATTACCCGTGCGGATGTTATAGTCCCTGAGTATTCCTGCAATTACTTTATAAGGGCTTTCGTGTTCTTCCCAGACGCGCACCTCTGTACCGATCTTTATCAGCTCCCGCAGGCGTTCGGCCTCGAAGGCTGGGCAGACATATTTCACTTCTCCTTTTGCCGGAATAACGGCAACCATCGTTCGCTCGCTCTGCCCCCAGCTCATGCCGGTGAAATAGACCATGGAAGTGCCTGAATCGAGGATCAGCGCCTCGATCTTGTTTTCCGTCATCAGCCGCTGGGCCTTTTGGATGCGGGCTTGTCGTTCCTCAACGGTAATGGGGACTACATCTCCGGTCATCGGCTTCAGATCGTTCAGCGTATTGATGGCCGAAGCGTCGAGCCCGATGGGTAAACCATAAAGAAGCGCCGCACCAAAAGATGCTTTTCCTGCAGAAAGGCGGATAAAATCTCTTCTCTTTAAGCTCATGGGAATTGTTTGGGTTACAGACAGGAAGGTAGGGAAATTTCCCAAACGGAAAACGTCTGGCAAAGACTGGTTAAAATATGGTAAGGGAAGGTTAAGACATATCCAGTTTTCCGACCTGTGTACGCCAGGGGGTCGGTACCAGACCATTTTTCAGCCGGCCATCCAGCCGCAGGAGGCGGAGACCTTTGTAGAGTTGGACGGCGGGCCATAAGAACGGAAAAGAAGAGAGCGAAAGAAGTTGTCTGACCCGTTTTGGCACGAGCAGGGTCTGTGCCTGCAACAGGAGCTGATACCGGAAGGAGCCCAGGTGACGATGATACTGGCGGTACAGGTCCACCGAAAAATCGCTGCGGACCAGGTTCTCCTGCAGATATTTCGCCCGCATCCCTTCCCATTCCCCGTAATCGGCCGGTAACCCTTTTAGACCCATGCGGGCGCCTACCCGGTAAAAGACATCGAACACTTCGGCCTTTTCTTCTTTGTCGAGCCTTCGCTGCAATAACGCAAATGACCGGATCGAATAATCGATCAGCATAAACAGCACGTAAAGGTATGCCTCATCGGGTATCCGGGCGTTGCGTTGTTGTTCCACCCCCTGGTGGATGGCGGTGATGCGGTCGATTGCGGTATGGGCGTCGTCCCGACCGGCAAAAACGATCTTTTGTGCATAGGTGACGGTGGAAAATAACCGGCCCAGGGGATCGGCCGGCAGACGGCCGGTGAAATACAGCCAGTCGACCGCCTTATTAAGCGCAAATTCGGCGGAGGCGCCGGCGAAGATCAGCAGGACCGTATCGCTGTGTCCCCAGATCTTACGGACGATCGATCGTTCGTGTACGAAAGGATCCATAAAAATTGTTTTTTATTATTTCCAGCCCTATGACCGTCAGGATACCCAGGGTATAGGCCAGGATGTCGACCCAGCTGAAATAGCTCCCCAGCACGATGCGGGCCAGGGAGGGTCCCTTAAATCCCATGCGATCGGCGAAATGGAAATATTGAAGCGTTTCGATCAGATAAGCGAATAAGAGTACCAAAAGGGATGTAAGCCGCACGGATAGATCAAAAAAACTCCGAACCAGACAGTAGAGGAGGATCACGACGAGGTAATCGCCGCCATATGGACGGATAAAAGCGTCATGCATATAGGCGGCAATAAGTATTTCCAGACCCAGGAGCAGGAGGGAAAGAAGAAAATAGGTCCTGTGAAAATAAAACCGGCTGAAAATTCCTGAAGTCTCCATTATTAAAAGTGCTTTGTATTACAAAGTACGTTATAAAATACGGATTTTCCAAGGTCTTTTTTCGGTACTTTGTGTCTATGAAAAAGTCTCTTCTCCTATTTGTCCTTCTGGCGGGTATCTTTTTGACCACGAATGGGCAGGAAAAAGCAAACCCGGCACAGCAGACGGTACAAAGCATCGTACGGGGGGTATTTGAAGCCCTTGCGACCCTGAATATGGAATCGGTTCAATCCTACTGTAAGCCGGACATTAAAATACTGGAAAACGGGAAGGTCTGGAACCTCGACTCGCTGGCCCTGCGGGTCAACGCGGCAAAGGCTGCGGGCAATCAAAAAAGGATCAACAAGATCGAATTTTTAGATACCCGGATAAATGGCAATGTCGCCTGGACCTATTATAATAATGAGGCGATCATTACATCCGGCGATCGGACATTCTCCATAAAATGGCTGGAAAGTGCGGTGCTGGTAAGGGAAAAAGGAGAATGGAAGATCGCGCTGCTGCATTCCACTACCCTTGAGCACAAAGGGGAATAAAAACAAAAAACCGCCAAGGTTAGTCAGCGGTTTCTCAAAGAAAGGATTCTAGGTTAATTCAAAAGGATTGGAATATTATTGGTTTTTCAGGATTGGAAGTTCTTCATCGGAATTGGATATATCAAAAGTACTGCACCCAGGCTTCCCCGACAAGAGCAAAGACCCTCGATTTTTATCGTAGATCTACGACTTCCACCTCCCGGAAGTCCAGGAATGCCGTTCGGAAAACCGGTAACGGTCACGGCATCTATGGCGCAAGTTTTGCAGGCTATGTTTGGAGCTATTCCTTTATTAGCCTTGCTCCACCATACCCCCTGATCAGACAAAGACCCCCCAACTGACCGGACAGGATTTTATTCACTGATCCACATAATCTTACAATGGCAAACAAATTTTCAACGTTCGTCAGGAAGGCTATCATTGCCGTCCTCCCGCGTAATTCTATCTTAAAACGCAAGCTAAACAGCAGGATCGTATTCAGGGGGCTGAACAAAGCAGGATTCGGAGGAAGAGGCGTCTATCTCGAAGGAATGGAGTATGAGCCGGAACTGGCAACCCTTCCCCGGTTCCTTTCGAGCAACTCCGTCTTTATCGATATCGGCGCCAATAGCGGAATATATTCGATCCTGGCCGCGGGTTTTCTAACCAGGGGGACGGTTATTTCTTATGAACCCTTTCCCTTGATGAGCAATTTCCTGCTGCAAAATGTCATTCACAACAAACTACCCAACGTACGTGTACGGACCTTTGGCATCTCGAATGAGAACAGCTCCAAAAGCTTTTATATGAATATGGGAAAGCCGAATTCCTTTTCGTTCTCCAGGAATGTAGACGACGCCCTGGAGGTCCAGCTCTTTACAAGGAAGCTGGACGATGCGATCCTGATGGAAGGCATAGACCGGATCGACTATATCAAGATCGATGCAGAAGGGGAAGAGGAAAAGGTCATTGAAGGGGCGGCAGGGATCATCAAAACGTTCCGTCCCATCATCCAGACGGAGGCTTTATTTGGGAAGATCCCGGCCATCGACGATTATGTGATGTTCCATGTAAAAGATTCTGTCAATAACGTCTATATACCCAGGGACTCCGAAAAGGTCGAAGTTGCACACAACCTGGGATGGGCCGAAGCATAACCGTCTTCTTGTCAGGAAATCTAATGACACACACCTCTTTTGTCAGTCTCCCTGATTCCATAGGAAGTTGTCAAATTGACAATCAAACAGATACAAAGGCCTTCCCGGAACTAAAAAATCGGGAAGGCTTTTTGCCTGTTTATAGGGAAAAAGAGGAAATCAAATATGTCAGAAACATGGAACAAAAGAGAACGGGAAAGAAACAAACGACAAAAGAAGAAAGAGAAATTGGAAAGAAGACAGGAGCGGAAACACACCGATAAAGGCAGTCAAGGCCTTGATAGTATGTTGGCTTATGTCGATGAGAACGGGAATCTCTCTTCCAAACCACCGGTCCCGGGAGGGCCGCCGTCATCAATGTAAAGGCCGCGGGGACCTGGGAGCAGAGATCAGGCAATAGCGGTATATTTGTTACTATCATTAAAAGGAAATTTATGAAAATCGAAAAAGCAATTCTTGCGGCAGGCTGTTTCTGGGGTGTGGAAGAACTGATACGTGCCTTGCCCGGTGTTATTTCTACGGTTGTTGGTTACACGGGCGGGGATGTGCGTAATGCGACCTATCGAAATCATGGTACGCATGCGGAGGCTATTCAGATCGAATTCGACTCGGATATATTATCGTATCGGAAATTGCTGGAGTTCTTTTTCCAGCTACACGATCCGACCACCCGGAACAGACAGGGGAACGATATCGGGGCCTCCTATCGGTCGGCCATCTTTTATCTGACCGAAGCCCAAAAAGAGACGGCCGGGGCGTTGATCGCCGGGATGACGGCCTCTCATATCTGGCCGGGACCGATCGTGACCGAAGTGGTGCCGGCCAAAGAATTCTGGGTGGCGGAAGAGGAACACCAGAATTATCTGCAAAAACATCCCTACGGGTATACCTGTCATTATGTGCGGCCGGAATGGACGCTGGCCTCCCCTCCTATCAATGGTTAATGCTTTACCACAAAGGACGCCGTTGTCGAGGAGCCGCCCATAGAGAACCGGGCATAGTACAGACCAGGAGGTAGCAATTGCGGAAAGCCGATCGTAAATTCGGATTGGTTGATCTTGCTGCTATTCATCCGCCTTCCCGCAATGTCAAAGACTTCTACAAAACAAGTCTGGCCAGGCTGCAGAACGATCCTGCCGGCCAGCGATGTCCCCGCAGAAGGGTTGGGATAGATATTTGCGGCGTTCGACGCGAGGCTGATGCTGCAATTACCGGCCCGGATGATCCTGGAATAGGTGGCGTCGCCGTCAAGATCGGTTTGCTTTATACGGAAAAAAGCGGCATTGCCGTTTATTCGCTTGGCGGTATAGGAATAGTCCTGGTCCACCCCTGAATTAATGTGACTCTTTACCTGTCCGATTGCCGCCCAACTGCTGCCGTCGGTACTTTCTTCGATCGTAAAATAGTTATTATTCGTTTCCGATGCGGCGGCCCAGTTCACCGTCACCTGGTCATTGCTGCAATCCGCGGTCAAAGCGGAGAAATCGACGGGCAGGGTCGAAATGGTAGAAATAAATGTCGCCATTTGCGCCACCCAGTTGCCGCTGGCGCTGGTAAAGGCGGTGTTGTATGAGCCGATCGAAACGACACTTTTGTCTTCGACGACATTTTGATTGACGGTGGATCGGGGGTTGAATCCGGCTCCCGTCGTCAACGTCCCGCTGGCGCCGATGCTTACCCCAAAGATCAGCTCATTTGTATAGGTAGTAGTTTTGGCGCCGCTGCTGACTGCCGAAGTATTGCCTGCTGACTCTGAATGTTGGTCCAGCGGGTCGATGCTTGATGCGATCCCCTTATATTCGGTAATATAGATCTGCGAATAAGTCGTCGGTGCAGCGGAAAGTTTTGCCGTTACCGTGATCGTGGGACTACCTGCTATGGCGTAGGCATACCAGAGTTCCGCCCGGAAGGTTCCATTCCAGGTCGTGGGTCCGCTTATTCTTGTATAGGTGTTGCCTTTATTATCGGTCACGGTGTTGACGCTTGCCGCTGTATTGTCGTAATCCAAATGGACGATGATCAAATCATCCGGTTTACTGGTGGCTCCAAATGCCTGGCTGATGGTTTTGCTGTTGGTATGTTGATAGGTAGTGGCGCTCTGCAGGAAGGTCTGTCCCACACTGCTAAGGGTCAGTGTCAGTATGATCAGGGTTAAGGGTAGCGGTCTGAACATAGGAGTATTTTCCACCTAAGGGTCAATCCCTATTCCAATTTTACACATGCCTGATTATCAGGTAGATAATTGATGGATTTACAAGCCGACCTTCCCGCCTTCAGACTGTTTTCCAAAAAAGAGAACCTTTTCCAGGATCCCGAGCGCTTTCACCATTTCGTTTAACGAATGGAACACTCCAACCCATCGATGCCACAGAGAAGGAGTTTATTGAGGAAGTTCGGCAAAATACCCCAATAACCGATTGTGCCAAAGCATGGCAGCGATATAGAAATAAAGAGAAGGTTAAGAATTCCATTGGCGCAAACCAGTCTCCAAGACTTGTTGAAGACCCTTTTCTTACTCGTGAGGGCTCAGCAAAGATCAGGAATGATCTCCGTTCAGATTGGAAAGCCCGAAGCAGGAAAATGGATTAAAACCCTGGTTGCTCCTTGTGCTTATTCATTCTTGACCGTCCAGTTGTCAGTGGCACTGATACTGCTACCCTGGTAATAGACGACGGAAAGATTCCTATAATGCAAAGTAACCTTTTCTTCCGCCAGTTCACCGGTATGGTTTCCGCCGGCGAGCTTTCCAGGCTTGGTCACCTTGATCCCGGATACGACCGCATCGCCGAGCGTAACGACCTTAAACTTTGTGCTATCGCCTTGTTTATAGACCGTAAAGACGATCTTGTTAAGTTTTTCCTTATTGGAGCACCATTGCAAAAGCCTGGACGAGGCGGCATCTGCTTTTCTGGAGATCGTAATCGGTATATGTGTTTTCACCAAAGCGTCTTTTCGGGTAAGGTGGAAGATCATCGAGGCATCTGTCAGGGAGCCTTCCGCACTGGCCGCCGAACTCTCTGCCTTGAACCTTCCCTGGATCTTTCCCTTTATGCTGGAGCGGGACCTGGCAATCCCCGAGGCCGTTTCCGGATGCGCCATATCCTTTAATTTGCGGATCTTCCCATCCATCGTAATATATTCGCCTTCTTTTAATTTTCTAGAGTCGCCGCTGCCGGCATCCATAGATCCATCGGGGTGGATGGTCGATTCATTGACCAGAACGATGTCTTTTTTGACGGGCTTTTTATGACCATTGTTTACTTCGATCAGCTTACCATGTTTCATCATGATATAGATCCGGGGAGAATGACCGGAAGTCTTTGGCGTTCCTTCTGCGAACGCAGAAATAGAAAGCATAGAAATGACAGTCATGAACGCTAATGCTTTCATTGAGTGATTTTTAGGGGTTAAGGATGTATGAACGATCACCTGGCAAGGTTTATTTCCGAAAGCGGATAATTTGTCCTGTTGTCAATCTTTTCCGGTCAAAATGAAAAGAAGATAATAACTTAGGTATAATAACCCCACCCTCAACATGGAAGAAAATATACTTGTCGCGCTCCCCGATTTTAAATTGTATAACAATAGATCTATTTATATAGGTACGATCTTAGGCGGCCCATTCGTGGCTGGGTATTTCGCGGCGGAGAACTTTAAACGGCTCGGGCGGCCGGCTTTGGCAAAGAAATCCTGGATAATTGCCGTGGCCGCCACCATCCTACTGATTGCCGCCGTCCTGTTTATCCCTGGTATCGAGAAGGTTCCCCCCTATATTATCCCGCTGGTTTATACAGGATTGGCTCAATATTTTATAATGCAACATCAAGGGGAGGCTATCAAATCGCATCTCGCCAATGGCGGAAAGCTATATTCCGCCTGGAGGGGCCTTTTGATTGGTTTGATCGGAGCAGCGATTTTAGTGGCATGCCTGTTTATCCTCCTATCGCTGAACCCGAATCTAACTATCACCGGGTCGGGGTCTACCAACGCTGGTGCATAGCCGTCGATGGCTTTGGGTCATGAGTTACGCTGCTATAACGCCCAGCCTTTGCAATAAGCCCTATCCCATTCACGCGTTCCCACCGGGACAACCCACACCAGCCCGTCATAATGCATTTTATGAGCGAATTTCATCTACCTCCAGAGTAAATCACTATGAGAAGGAAACCGGCTATTTACGGATTTTAAGGGTGCCTTGAGCGAAAACTTTATACTACAACATCTAATTGCCAACTTTGAAGGAACTCCCCGGTATTGGACCTCCGGCGGCCAGGCAGAGGTGGACTTTTTGATTCAAGCGAAGAATGACATTATTCCTATAGAAGTCAAATCAGATGAAAATGTAAGAAGTAAGAGCCTTGCTGTTTACAATGATCTATATCAGCCACCTGTTCGAATCCGGTATTCATTAAAAAATTTAAAAAGAGATGATGGGTTACTGCATATCCCTCTATTTATGGTTGATCATACTGAGAAATTACTTGAACTTTCATGCATTTAAATGAAGCGGGAGGATCTTAAACTGATCCGGCAGGAACTCGTACAGACGCCGGATTTACATTCGAAACGATAATCACCTGAAAACTGTTATTTATAATGTTTAGTATCTTTATATTCTTTTTTTGTATAAATATAGTATATTTGTATTCCATAAAAAGCAATGCAAAATCAGATGAATTACAAATTTATCAGGGATCTGATCGATTTATCCGAACAATTCGAGACTGCGAATCAGGGTTTGCCTTTCTCAAGTGACATCAACGGATTCAAGCAGTGGATTTGCCAGGAAAGCGTGGAAACGAAGCCCGTTCGAATAGAACCGGATTGGGATGGAAAGCAAAATGGACGAACCCCTGAAAGTGTGATCAGCACCTTGGTGGTCCATATGAACCGCTACGCGAAGACCTATTCCAAATCTGCGATCTACGACTCTGCTTTCTCTACACAGGAAGAATTCATTTATCTCATCACGTTAAAGGCTTATGGAGAAATGACCAAAATGGAGTTGATTCGCAGGAATATCCAGGAAAAGCCGGCAGGGATGCTGATCATCAACAGGTTGCTCCGGCAAGGATGGGTCAAACAAGCGAATTCAGCGGTTGACAAAAGGAGCAAAGTCCTGAAATTGACTCCGCTCGGGGCTAGCGCACTGGGACAAATCAAAGCAAGGATCGATACTGCAACCCGGCTTGTTTGCGGCGATCTGAGCCGGAATGAAAAGGTGGAGTTGATCCGTTTGTTGCAAAAATTGGAAAGATTCCACCAAGCCATCTACCAAAAAAATATCGACCGGTCGGAATTGCTCGATGAAATAGCCACGGCAATTCCTTCAAACAAAAACTAATCGTCATGGGCAGGAAAGTAGCCATCATTGGAGCGGGCATATCGGGATTATCGGCGGCGGCCTATGCCGCCAAGGCGGGAAATGAAGTGCATGTCTATGAAAAAAACGGTACAGCGGGTGGCCGGGCCCGCCAATTGATTACGTCCAACGGGTATACATTCGATATGGGGCCAAGCTGGTATTGGATGCCGGACATTATAGAAAGCTTTTTCCAGGATTTCGGCTATCGCGCCAGTGATTTTTATCAATTGACCGCGCTTGATCCGCAATTTGAAATGATCGGTCAAACGGAAAATATCTCGGTTCCCGCTTCCTACGACGAGATGCGTGTTTTGTTTGAACGGCTCGAACCCGGCGCGGCAAAGCGCCTGGACAGCTTCATGCGATCCGCTAGGTTCAAGTATGAAGTAGGTATGCGGGAATTTGTCGACAAGCCGTGTCATAGCTGGGGAGAGTTTGTCTCTCCGAGGATGGTCTCCAGCGCGATCCGGCTGGACTTGTTTTCCAATTTCAGAAGCTACGTCAGACGATATTTTACCCATCCGGCGCTCCGCACGCTAATGGAATTTCCGGTGATCTTTCTCGGCGCCTCCCCCCAGCAGATCCCTGCCTTATATAGTCTCATGAATTATGGAGGATATATGTTAGGTACGCATTATCCGCTGGGAGGATTTTACAGGCTGGTTGAAGCAATGAAACAAGTGGGCGAGGAACAGGGTGTGCATTTTCATTTCGATCAACCCGTGGAAAGACTGTTCGGTTCGGGTTCGAGCATTTCTTCTATCCAGATAAAGGGAGAACTTATGGCAGTCGATGCGGTAATCGCCTCGGCAGATTATCATCATGCGGAATCCCTATTAGATGCGGCTCAACGAAATTATCCGGAAGTCTATTGGAAGAGCAGGACATTCGCCCCATCCTGCCTGATTTACTTCCTGGGATTCACCGAAAAGATTCCCCGGCTCAACCACCATACCCTTTTCTTCGAAAACGACCTGGATGATCATATCGACGCGATCTACAAAGAAAAGCGCTGGCCTGAGAAACCTTTATTTTATGCCTGCTGTACTTCCAGGACTGATCCCGGTGTTGCCCCGGACGGCCATGAGAACCTCTTTTTGCTGATGCCGCTAGCCATCGGACTAACGGACGATGAGGCAATACGGGAAAAATACCTTGGCGACATGATTGGCCGGCTGGAAAGACATACCGGCGCCACCGGCCTCTTGTCCAAAATGGATTATAAAAAAAGTTACTGCGTCCGCGACTTTATAGAAGACTACAATGCGTACGAAGGGAATGCGTATGGTCTTGCCAATACCCTGTCGCAAACGGCAGTCTGGAAACCGGCCGTACGGAACCGGCAATATACCAATCTGCTTTATTCCGGGCAATTAACGGTGCCCGGTCCCGGGGTTCCGCCTTCGATTATTTCGGGAAGGATCGCGGCCCGCGAATTAAGCAAACTTAAAAGTGACCGGCATGAAACGATTGTTTGACGAACTTTCCTATAAATTAAGCAAGGTCACTACGGAAAAATACAGCACCAGTTTTTCTTTGGGGATAAAGGCGCTGCATCCGTCCATTCGACCGGCCATTTATGCCATTTATGGCTATGTGCGGCTGGCGGACGAAATTGTCGACAGTTTTCACGGATACGACAAAGCGGGGCTGCTGCAACGATTTCGCCAGCAAACCTGCGAGGCATTGTATGAAAAAATATCCGTCAATCCCATCCTGCATGCCTTCCAGGAAACGGTAAATGCCTACAAGATCGACCGAAGTCTTATCGACCGTTTCCTGGACAGTATGGAGATGGATCTGGCGCCTGTAAAATACGATGCTGGTTTATACAATAAATATATACTTGGCTCCGCCGAAGTCGTCGGTCTCATGTGTCTGCAGGTTTTTGTAATGGGAGATCGCGCTTCCTATGAGGCATTAAAGCCGTTTGCAATGAAACTAGGGTCAGCCTTTCAAAAGGTCAATTTTCTCCGGGATTTTAAAGCCGATTATCAACAGTTGGGACGCAGCTATTTCCCGCATATTGAGATGGGGATATTCAACGACACGACCAAACGGCAGATTGAGAAAGAGATCGAACAGGAATTCGAGGCCGCATTAGTTGGAATCCGGCAGCTTTCCGAATACGCCCGGTTTGGTGTACTGCTGGCCTACCGGTATTATTTATCACTTTTCAAAAAGATCAAGCAAACGTCCGCGGCCAAAATCATGCATGAACGGGTGCGCCTCCCGAATGGCCGTAAGCTTTCCCTCATGATGTCTGCGTATTTGCAATATAAAATGTCCATCATATGAAAAGGCATACGCTCCGGCGAACCCAACAACTTTACTGTGACGCTGAAACTGCCTGGCATTTCTTTTCTTCACCCAATAATCTGGCACAGATCACCCCGAAATCGTTGAACTTTGTAGTGCTGACAAAGTTAGAGAGCGAGGAAATATTTGAAGGCATGCTGCTGGATTACAAAGTGACGCCTCTGCTGGGAATTGCTTTGCGCTGGCAGACCGTCATAAAACAGGTGACACCCAATAAGCGGTTTGCCGATTTTCAACAAAAAGGTCCATATAAGTATTGGAATCATCAGCATGAATTCATTCCAAATGAAGGAGGCGTTTTGATGAAAGATACCATAGAGTATGAGCTGCCGCTTGGATTTATCGGCGAGATCCTTCACCGGGTTGTAGTGAAGAAGAAACTGCAGTACATTTTCGATTACCGCTATGAGAAACTGGAGCTATTGATCAACAACAAAAAGCAGCCGATATGAACTTGTTCATCATGGTCATGACCTTCATTTCCATGGAGGGGCTTACCTGGATCATTCACAAGTATATAATGCATGGGCTTTTATGGGTATTGCACAAAGACCATCACGATCACAGCCACGAAGAGCGATGGGAAAAAAACGACTATTTCTTCCTGGTGTTCGCAGTCCCTGCATTTCTGCTGATGTTTGCCGGCAGCAAAGCCCACTTCAATTACGTATTTTATCTTGGGGCGGGGATCAGTCTTTACGGGATGGCCTATTTTATCGTACACGACATTTTCATTCACCAGCGGATCAAGTTCTTGTCGAAGACGCGGAACCCTTACCTGCAGGCGATACGACGGGCGCACAAGCAACATCACAAACACATTTGCAAGGAGGAAGGGGAGTGCTTTGGATTTCTATGGGTGCCGATAAAATATTTTCGGCTGTATTTTAAAAAAAACACGGGATGATGTCCTTTACCTACCTCGCCATAGATTTTTTGGCCGCGATCATTTGCATACTGTTCTCGTTTCACAAGCGAATCGCGTTTTATCCCTATTTCGGAATCGTCCTGAAAGGCATGCTGATGGTGGCAATCCCGTTTATCGCCTGGGACGCCTGGTTCACAGCCAAAGGGGTTTGGTGGTTCAGGCAGGAGTATACCCTGGGGAGAATACTGCTCGGGTTGCCGGTCGAGGAATGGCTATTTTTTTTCTGTATCCCGTTTTCTTGCCTGTTTACCTTTTACTGTTTGAACAGGTTTTTCAATCTCGATTGGACGGCCCGATACCAGTCCTTTATCCTATGGCCATTCTTAGCCCTCTTTAGCGGGATGTGCCTATTGGGCGAGGGCAAACTGTATCCTATGTTTACGGGTATCGTTGCGGTGGCGACCCTCGTTTACCTTTGTTTTATAGCAAAAGTTACCTGGCTGACGAAGGCGACGCTGAGCTATATCCTCCTGATGCCGGGGTTTTTCCTCGTCAACGGGGTCCTTACAGGAACAGGGCTCCGCCATCCCATCGTCAATTACAATGCCGCTGAAATATTGAATATTCGGGTTTTGACCATCCCCGTCGAGGATTTTGTGTATGGGTATGTGTTGATCCTCTTAAATATCTATTGTTTCGTCTCCTTCCGAAGAAGGGAAGGCCGCCCTGGGAAATATCGGCCGTTAACCCACTAAAATTTATTACATGCAATGAAATCATGTTGCGCTGGTCGACCGGAGTTATCGACCGCTTGGGATCATGCATAAAATGGAAGCGCATGAACTCAACATTATGAACAAATTTACATCGTCAGATATAGCTGGGTGGGACAAGCTTTACCACGAGCTCGCACAGCTACCAATAAAATAGCCCCGCAGTGCGTGCGAGGCCTTGTGACCCGGATTGTATTACATATGTATTTGAATATCCATTATTTATGAATTTGTCGATCATTTTATCAATCTATAATTAAGTTCCCAGGGATTGCCAAGTCTGTTACCTTTTTATCTATTTTTTGTCACGTTTTTGTATCATTTTTGTGACATTCTACAAGCCAATATAACTTACTTCCAGAGCAAAAAAACCACTATCTTTACAAAGTTATGTGCCAATTATGTGATTTTTTACACATTATCCGGATATAAAGTGTGATAAAATGGAGATAAAACGAAGCATATTAAAGAAATTAACTGCCTGGAAGCTGGCTCCGGACCGGAAACCTCTTATACTGCAGGGCGCCAGACAGGTGGGCAAGACATGGCTATTAACGCATTTTGGTGCCGCAGAGTTTGATAATGTAGCCTATTTCAACTTCGAGGCACAGCCGGATCTGAAGCAGTTTTTTGAAAATACAAAAGATGTCACGCGAATTGTACAAAACTTATCTCTTGTACATGGACAACCCTTACTCCCGCAAAAAACCCTTATCATATTCGATGAAATTCAGGAATGCAATGATGCGCTGAATACATTAAAATATTTCTGCGAAAATACTCCCGAATATGCAGTAGCCAGTGCTGGTTCGCTATTAGGAGTTGCTATGTCCCGCGGAAATTCGTTTCCGGTCGGGAAAGTAGATTTTCTGCATTTAAATCCGGTCTGTTTCTCGGAGTTCTTATCCGCAGCAGATGCAAAATTATTTGACTATTTGGAAAGCATTGATCGAATTGAACCGCTGCCAGATATTTTCTTTCACCAATTGGCGGAAAAATTGAAAATGTACTTCATCTGTGGTGGAATGCCTGAAGCTGTGGTTGCACTATTAGAAAAGCAGAACATGGAAAAAACACAGCAGGTGCTTCAAAATATAATCAATGCTTACGCCCTTGATTTTTCAAAGCATGCTGAAAATAAAGAAATCCCCAAACTTAACTATCTGTGGTCTTCTATCCCCTCTCAATTGGCCAGGGACAATAAAAAGTTCCTTTATCAAGCTGTAAAGCCGGGCGCCCGTTCCCGTGAATATGAAGACGCCCTGCTCTGGCTTTCACATGCAGGTCTTGTGCACCGCATTTTTCGTATCTCTAAACCAGGTCTACCGCTCTCTGCTTACGACGACCTCTCCGCGTTTAAACTTTATCTTATCGATGTAGGGTTGCTCCGTAGGCTTTCGTTTTTGGATCCTATCGCTATAAGAGAAGGAAACAGGTTATTTATGGAATTTAAGGGGGCATTGAGCGAAAACTTTATATTACAACATCTAATTGCCAACTTTGAAGGCACTCCTCGGTATTGGACCTCTGGTAGTCAGGCAGAGGTAGACTTTTTGATTCAGGTGAAGAACGACATTATTCCTATAGAAGTCAAATCAGATGAAAATATAAGAAGTAAGAGCCTTGCCGTTTACAATGATCTGTATCAGCCACCTGTTAGAATTAGGTATTCATTAAGAAATTTGAAGAAGGATAATGGTTTACTCAATATTCCGCTATTCATGGTTGATTATACTGAGAAATTACTTGAGCTTTCATGAATTTAGATGAAGCGGGAGGACCTTAAACTGAACCGGCGGGAACTCGAACAGGTCAATGATGTGACCAGGATTGGATTGCCTTCGGCGATCCAGGTACTCCGGCAAGGGGCTTACTCAAGGCCGACCATTCCGCATTCGCGGAATGCGGCCTTTTTTTTGTCCGCTTTTGCGAGTAAACTCGCACCGCTACCAAATAAAATAGCCCCGCACTACGTGCGAGGCCTTGTGACCCGGATTGGATTCAAACCAATGACCCCAAACTTAGAAGGTTTGTGCTCTATTCAGCTGAGCTACCGGGCCGTATGCTGCTTCGCCGTCAAAAACAGGAGGAAAACCCCAACCGCTTTTTGAAGGCCGCAAACGGCGGCAAAAGTAGAAAAAAAATGGCAAGGGGCCAAACCGGAACCCAAACAGAAAGCGAGAACCAAAGGGATACAGCGGATTAGCAACATTTAATTATCTTCGGCCCCCGTCCCGCAACTGCGGCCGGTAACCCACAAAACCGCTATCTAATGGATGTAAAAATCGAGGAAAGCTGGAAAGAAGTACTGAAGCAGGAATTCAAAAAGGATTATTTTCTGCAGATCGCCACGTTCCTGAAGGCAGAGAAACTGTCGGGGAAGACCATTTATCCGCCGGGAGGACTCATTTTCAATGCATTCAATACGACCGCCTTTGACCAGCTAAAGGTGGTGATCCTGGGACAGGACCCCTACCACGGTCCGGGACAGGCCCACGGACTGAGCTTTTCCGTCCCCAAAGGGATCCCCCCTCCCCCCTCTCTCATCAATATCTTTAAAGAACTGAACAATGATATCGGTATGCCCATCCCCAACCACGGCAACCTCACCCATTGGGCAGAACAGGGAGTAATGCTGCTCAACGCCTCCCTGACCGTCCGGGCCAACGAGCCAATGAGCCATGCCAAGATCGGATGGGCCGAATTCACCAACGCCGTTATCGAAAAGATCTCCGCCCTGAAGGAACATACCGTCTTCCTTCTATGGGGGAAGTTCGCCCAGGAAAAGATAAGCCTGGTCGATGAGACCAAACATCTGGTACTAAAAGCTGCCCACCCCTCCCCCTTCTCCGCAGACAAGGGATTCTTTGGATGTAAACACTTTTCCAAAACCAACGCGTGGTTGGGCAGCAAAGGAATTGACCCCATCGACTGGAAGATATAACTTCGCGCCATGGATCCTCAAAGAGATAACAAAGACAGGGGGAGTAACAGACCGCAGAACCAAGGGAAACCGGAGGTGCCGGCGGAGCCGACCGGCAAAGATACAACCGGCGGAAGCAATACGAGCACAAGCGATGGCCTTTGGAATATCCTTGGACGCCTCTGCGCCATCTGGGCGGCCCTGCTCTTTATCACTACAATGCTGCTCTTTCTGATCCCCTTCCTGATCACCTCCTACCTCCGGAAGGATCCGAAAAAGGCCATCAACTTCAACCGCGCCTCGCGGATATGGATGAATGTTTTTCTTCCGCTCAGCGGCTGCCCATGGAAGGTAAAAGGAAAGGAAAAATTTGCCAAAGGCCAGACCTATATTGTCACCTGCAACCATAACGCGCTGATGGACGTTCCGGTCACCACCCCCGGCATCCCCGGCGGCAATAAGACGATCGCCAAGATCGAGATGGCAAAGGTCCCTATCTTCGGGCTGATGTACCGCGCCGGCAGCATACTCGTCGACCGGAAGAGCGAGACCAGCCGCCGGGATAGCTTTACCAAAATGAAAGAAGCCCTGGACATGGGCCTGCATATGTGCATTTATCCGGAAGGGACCCGGAACAAGACCCCCGATCCCCTGAAATCCTTTCATGACGGGGCCTTTCGCCTCGCCATCAACACCGGGAAATCGATCATTCCCGCCATCGTTTTTAACAGCCGGAAGATCATGCCCCCGGAGAAAACCTTCTACTTCCGGCCCCACCGGCTGGCGCTCCACTTCCTGGACCCCGTCCCGCCACAGCCAGGCGAAAGCGTCGAAGACTACAAACAACGCATTTTTGTGCTCATGTGGGATTACTACGTTGCACACGCCCGAAGAACAAATAGCCACAAGGAAACATAACAGCAAAAACGGGAAAACCAGGCGATAAACGGCTAGTGACTGCGGATCGTGCAGCCACGCCAAACGAAATGGGGCAATCGACGAGAGAACTCTGGCAGGGTGCTCTGGGGCGAAGGAGCCAACCTACTGATTATAAAAATACTTCGTCCTGTTGATCCGCAGATCCTGCAGGATCCCGGATTTGGGACTGATGGTGATATTAAAATAATGCGTATAGCCCACCGGCGTCACGTTGATGGACATCTGCCAGCAATGGAGATCACGGGAAATACCCAGGGTCAGGGACTGCATCTGCTCCGCCTTGAGATCGTAATACCCGCTCAGGTTGATCTTCCACTTATCGGTAAGGTTGAAGTCGCCGCTATAGTTGAGGCTCGAGGTGATCATGGTTTGGAACCCGGTATAGTCGGGTTTCTCCGAATTGGTGAAATTGAAGGCCAGGGCGAGGTTCAACGACCAGGGTATGTTAAAATCGGCAAACTGCGCCGGGTTGCTCCGGATATAGTTTAGCTGGGCCTGCTGCTCTTCCATGGTCATAGGGATCTGGTCCTGCTGCTGCGCCGCCTTGTCCTTCGCCAGCTTGTCGTCCTTCGGCTTGCTTTTGAAACTGGTGGAGATCGCCAGGTTGCCGCTGGTGACGCGGCCCAGGGAGAATTTTTTGCCCGACCAGGCATAGATATTCTTATCAAAACCCATGCTATCCGTCATGTACGGATCGAGAGTAGCCCCCCCCGTTATATTGATATTCGTAAATAGGGTACTCCGGAAATAGAAGCTGATGGGAGACAGCTTAAAGGAATCGGCCAGGTAGTTATAGCTTCCGTTGAACCCAAACCCGTCGATGATGGTGGTCTTCTTGACGCCATTGCTGGAGGTATCCGATTTGGACCGGGTCTTTATCTCGATATGGTTGTCCAGGCCAAAGGAGATGCCCCCGAACGTTCCCTCCCCAAACGGTCCATAGGTCGTTCCGTCAAAATACGAGACGCGCTGATTATGCGTAGAGGGCCCTTTAAAGCCCCCGGTAGTATCATAGGGCGTTCGAAGATTATAATAATACGGCCCCGAGAGGTCCGGTTTATAACTGACGCTCAGCGTCGGCCGGATGACATGCCGGATACCCATCAGGGTGCTGTTCTTCCCAAAACCCTGGAAGGTACCAAAGATCGCGGTGCTGAGACTGAGACTAAAGGAAATGTCATTGGCCTGGTAAAAACCTTTCTGGATAAAGTCGGTATCTACTTTGTTGTTGATGCTGTCATAATGCCGGAACATTTTCCGGGAGTACATCCTGTTCTGCAGGCTGATGCCGGGGGCGATCTGGACGGGGCCCTTGATCGGGAGGGTCAGGCTGATCGGGATGCTGTTCTGGGCGCCCCATTGGAAGGTATCCACCAGCCTTTTAAGACTGAACAAAGAATCATAAAAGGCGGCGCCGCCCGCTATCGTCGTACTGAGACCAACCCCCAGCTTTTCATACCATTTGGGCTCCCCGACAAAATTCTTGGCCTGCAAGGGGTAAATGGTAGGGGCGGTAAAGGCTATATTCGGCAAGCTCACATTCACCAGCCGGGTCAGGTTGTCCTGGTTATGATTGCCGCTGATCGTCAGGTTGTAGATGTTATTCCAGGTCTTGGAATAGGTGATGGAGGAACTCAGCTGGTTATTGTAATTCGCGGTAGGGTTGTTGAGCACATACTGGTTGAACTTGGTAGAGGCGACATTGACATTGGCCGAGAAATTGGTCCCTGGCCGGGCCTTGCTGTCGACGGTATGGCTCCAGTTAAAGCTGAATGTCTTGGATGTCGTATAGGCGTCCTTGCCCAGGTCCGCCAGCAGCCGGGTATTCTGCAGGGTAAAATTGAACTGACCGCTGTAATGATAACGCACCCGGTAGGTAGGGGTAAGGAACAGCGACCATCCCCCATAGGAATAGAGATTGGTCCGCAGGGTCACGTCAAAATAGTCGTTCAGCACCTTGTAATATCCCAATCCCTCCAACCCGATACCCGCCTGGTCATTGGCGGTGAACTGGGGTGGCAGCAGCCCGGAGTGACGTCCCTGTGAAAGCGGGAAAAAGCCAAACGGTATATAGATCGGGATGGGCACCCCCTCAAATTCCGGATGGATCGGCCCGGTGATGGCCATTTTTTTGTTGATGATCTTCATTTTGTTGGTCCGGAAGGCAAAGTGCGGGGTATCGAGGTTACAGGTAGTAAAGATCCCCCGGTAACCATAATATTCCTCTGGCGTGATCTTCTTCATTTTTTGCGCCTGCACGTACATGTCCCCCGAGTTGGTGACCGTGTTCTGGGTGATCCCTTTCTGCGTTTTGATGTTATAGATGATGGTATCGGACCGCATGGTATTGTCCGTCTGTACCATCTTGGGAAGACCGATGACATTGCCCGCCGTATCCCTTGTCGGGGAGGCGACCACTATATTGTGATCCTGGTCATATTTGATCATATAGGCCGACAGATCGGCGTCCTTGTACTTTGTGTCGGCGTTGTTATAGAGGGTGATCTTCCGGGTCGGGATCTCCATGACGATGGAGTCGGAGGCCTTATAATCGATCTGGGCTTCGAGGGTATCCTTCGATACCGCATAGTCCAGGGTATCGGGGGTCAGCCCGTAGCGATGGACCAGGGAATAGCGGCTGGTATCGCCGGCCATGCTCTTATAGGACTTGTCCAGTGCGGGAAGATGCAGGCGGGGTATCGTGTCCCGGGCGGACGAACGGGGCCGGTTGGTGTCGGAAACGGAAAGGGCGGTGTCGGAAGAAGTTGCTAATATTTTGTAAAAACGGGCAAAACGCGAATAATTTGCAGGGCTATTGAGCGTTACTGAAAAGAATAACCCAGTAAAAATCAATGCCAGTAAATATTTTGAGCTAATTTTGCGTCCGTTATTGTTCATACATTTATAAAAAAACGAATGGATCCCAGGTATAAGGCACTCGATCGATTCGTTTATTAAAAAATCAGGATACGCGTCATTTCCTGTGCGGTGACAAAAATAGCCATTAGACCATTAAGATTATGTGAAGATTGAGGGGAATTGGTAAAATAAAAGGACTATGATGAAAAAGACGACCACTTTGCTACTCCTATGCGGTATCGCGTGTTCCTTCGCCTCCTTTTCACCTATCCATCCCCCTGTGCGTCCCCGGCAGAAATCGGCAATCCATACCATCATCATCGATCCGGGACATGGCGGTTTCGATCACGGGTGTAAGGGTCTCTTCTCAAAAGAAAAAGACGTGACCCTTGCCATTTCGCTGAAGCTGGGAAAGGCCATCCAGGAAGCCTATCCCGATATAAAGCTGGTCTATACCCGCACGACGGATATCATGCCGGGTAATATGCCCACCGTACGGACGGGTCTTCGTTACCGGGCCGACCTGGCGAACAAGTCCAAAGGCGATCTCTTTCTTTGTATCCATGCCAACGCTACTCCCTATTCGGCGGGGACCTATGCGGTACATAAGGTCATCGGACATAAAATGGCCGGCAAGGGAAGGAGACGCAAAAGGGTACCCGTCTATGATACGCATTATGTAAAGAATACCCGGGTAGGGACAGAAACGCTGATCTGGAAGGCCATGTGGGGAGAATATAAAGGTTCTGTCATTAACCAGAACGATTCCGGAGAAGAGAACATGGGTGACAGCGCCGCCGAATCGATCGACATGACCTCCCCCGAGGCCCGTATCCGTGCCCAGCTGTATGAAAAGAAATATTTTGCCAACAGCGCCTTTTTTGGCCAGCTTGTGCAGAACGAATTTGTGCGGTCCGGACGGGTCAGCGAGGGCGTTCAGCAACGGGAGGTAGGCGTCTGGGTGCTGGAGGCGACGGGAATGCCCAGCGTACTGGTCGAGACCGGCTATCTCACCAACAAGGAAGAAGAGGAATACCTGAACAGCGATGACGGCCAGGCGGAGGTCGTCCGCAATATCCTGGACGCACTAAAACATTATAAAGATTCATTGGAAGGACATGGCGATGCTACGGGACGCCGGACCGGCTCGCTGCTTCCTTCCCATATAGCCCGATAAATGAAGACAAAGAACATCATAGCATTTTTATTCCCGGGCGCAGTTTTATGCGCCCTGTTCTCCTTCTATGCCCATCCCACCCCCGCCCCTCTTCAAAAACAAGCCCTGCGGACCATAGTCATCGACCCCGGTCACGGCGGATTCGATAACGGCACGCATGGACTGATCTCAAAAGAAAAAGACGTGACCCTGGCCATTTCCCTGAAACTGGGGAAAGCCATCCAGGAAGCCTTCCCCGATACAAAGCTGATCTTTACCCGGACGACGGATATCATGCCGGGCAATATGCCAACGATCGCGACCGGGCTGAATTACCGGGCGGAGCTGGCCAATAAGTCCAAGGCCGATCTCTTTATTTGTATCCACGGCAATTCCGATGGGCATACCGCAGGGGAATATATGGCCCATGAGGTGATCGGTCATAAGTATGTGGGGAAAGGAAAGAGAAGACGGCGGGTACCTATTTATAAGCACTTCCTCGTAAAAAATACCCGGGTAGGGACCGGCACCTATATCTGGAAGGCAGACCGGAGCGGGTTCAAGGGCAATGCCATCAACGAGCGGGACGAAAACGGAGATGGCCCCCCCGACAGCGCCCGGGGTGAGAACATGGGTGACAGCGCCAATACGGCCTTTGACATGAGCTCTCCGGAGGCCAGGATGCGGGCTCAATTATACGAGAAAAAATATTTTGCCAACAGCGCCCTCTTCGCCACCCTTGTGGAGGATGAGTTCGTCAAGGCCGGCCGGCACAGCGACGGGGTCATGCAACGGGATGAGGGGATCCGGGTGCTTCAGGCGACGGGGATGCCCAGCGTGCTGATCGAGACGGGCTTTCTTACCAACAAGGAAGAGGAGGAATACCTGAATAGCGACGAAGGGCAGGATGAGATCGTACGCGATATCGTCAACGCCCTTAAACGCTATAAAGCCACGCTGGAAGGACATCCCCTCGCCGCCGATTCCACGGCGACGGGCAATTGAAATCGTTTTAACATTGTATTCGACAGCCGGGACGGCAATTCTCCTACATTTGTTATCTTTACCCGGTATTTATGATAAAATCTACGAATGACACGAGCCGAAGGCGAACTGCATGAGGCCATTGAAAAGTAATAAATAATCGAATGAAAATTTCTAATGAAACAAAGATCGGCGTATTGGCAGTCGTAGCCGTTATCGCATTGATCCTGGGTTTTAATTTCCTGAAAGGCAGCAGTCTCTTCCAACATACAAAAAAGCTCTATGCCATCTTCGATAATGTCGAAGGCATGGAATTGTCCAATGCCGTACAGATCGACGGACTTACGATCGGGACGGTATCGGCTATCAACGAATCCGACAAGGACCTCACCCGGGGCATCGTGGTGACCATCACCCTTAAAAAGGACGTCCATATCCCCCGGAACAGCGTCGGCGTCATCAACTCGGGGCTGATCTCGGCCGCCTCCATCGTCATCAACAAAGGCGACGACACCCAGTTCCTGAACGACGGGGACACCTTGCAGACAAAACAAAAGTCGAACCTTTTTGCACAGGTAGAATCAAGCGTCAACCCGGTGATCCTGAAACTGGGCGGCACTTTGACCTCCCTGGACTCCCTGATCGAGCAGATCGGAGCGACCTTCGATCCCCGGCTGAAGGGTAACCTGGCCTCGATCATCGCCAACCTGGCCGCCTCCACCGCCCAACTGCAGATCATGCTGAACGCCCAGACAGGCATGCTGGCCAAATCACTCAAAAACGTCAATGACTTTACGGCCAACCTGGATAAGAACAATGACCATATCACCCATACGCTGGAAAACGTCGACAAGGCGACTTCCAACCTGGCCGCCGCAAAGATCCCGGAAACGGTAGAAAGCCTGCAGTCCACCATCAACGAATTAAAAGGCGTCGTCGGTAAAATGAATAGCAACAGCGGATCCCTGGGCCTGTTGCTGAACGATAAACATCTCTATCAGAACCTCGAAGCAACGACCCGCAGCCTGAATACCCTGCTGGACGATGTCCGTGTACACCCCAAACGATATGTGAATATTTCCGTTTTTGGCCGGAAAGATAAGAGTGGTCCCCTGACAGGCCCCATCTCGGATTCGGCGGTGTCGAAACCTGTTAATAAATAACCGGATGAAGATAAGGATATGGGTTTATGCAGCCTGTCTGTTCGGCAGCTTCCTGCTGCTAAGCCGGCAAGCCCGGGCACAGGGGAAGGTCGAGTTCCGGACGCCGGGCAGCGACTCGATAAAAGTGGTGGATATCCTCAATACCGATAGTTACCGGTTTGAACATAAGGTGGATAGCGCGCCTGAGCTTACATACCTGGTAGGCCATGTACGGATCAAACAGGAGAAGACCTTTATCGATTGCGACAGCCTCGTCATGAACCCCAAGGAGAACTATATCGAATCCTTCGGACATGTCCATATCAACGACAACGACTCTACCAATATCTATTCCGACTACATGAAGTACCGGGTAGACACCCGAAAGGTCCATTTCGAGAAGAATGTAAGGCTGACGGATGGAAAAGGCGTTCTTACCACGGAGGACCTGGACTATGACCTGAACGCAAAAGTCGGCACCTATGAGCATGGCGGCAAGATCGTCAACAAGGAATCGGTGCTGACCAGCGAACGGGCCACCTATTATGAGGCGACCAAGGACGTACACTTTAATGATAAGGTCGTCCTCCGGGATCCGCAATACGACCTCTCCGCCGACTCCCTTCTTTATAACACACAGACACAGGTCTCCACCTTTATCACGGAAACCTATATTCTCTTTAAGGACAGTACCCATCGCAGCGTCCGGACCAAGACCGGGTATTATGACCTGAAGAATAAGAAAGCCTATTTCGGCAAACGCCCGGACATCGTCGACGGATCGAAACGGATCACCGGGGAAGATGTACAGATCGACGATAGCACCGGCATCAGCACCGCCATCGGCAATGCCGTCTATACGGATACGGCCGAAGGAGTACGGATGATCGCCAATTATATGATCACCAACAAGAAGACCGGTACTTTCCTGGCCACACAGCGGCCGGTGATGATCCTCAAACAGGACAAGGAAAAGGACTCCATTTATATCACGGCGGATACCCTGCTCTCCCTTCGGCTCAGCGATGCAAAGGCCGAACAGAAAAAACTGGCCCTGGATGACAGCCTGCACCGGGCCTATGTCGACAGCCTTATGCAACGATCGGCAGACAGCCTTCACAATGCAGCCCTCAAGGGCCGGCAACCCCAGGATACCCTCCAACCCGTGGATGCCGACAGCACCATGACGGACCATAGCGATAGCCTGCGGGCGGGGGTTGCGGATAGCCTGGACCGGCCGGAGCTGGACAGCCTGCACAAGCGGTCAGGCGTTAACGATGGGAAGACCACGGACAGCACGGTTTATACGGCAGACAGCCTTTCCCGGCAAAAGGCAGCCCTGAAGGCGGCCGATACCACCAAGGGACCACCACTGACCCCACGCCAGCAGCGACGAAAGGAGAAGGAGGATGCGGCAGCGCAGGTAAAGGCGGAAAAGGCGAAAGTAGAGAAGGAAAAAGCCCGGAAACAGGCGATAGTGGATAGTGTAAAGGAGGCCGTCCAGGATCGGAAGGACAGCGTCCGAAAAGCGGCAAGGATAGAGAGAGCCCGGCAAAAGGCCCTTACCGATAGCCTGAACGCGGCGGCGGTGACCGCCCGGCACAAGGCCCGGGCAGCGGGATACTATGCCCGGCAGCAAGCCATCCAGGATAGTATAAATGCCAGGGCCCATGCCGATAGCCTGGTCATACAGCAGGCGATAACCGACAGCCTGAAAAAGAAGGCGACCCTCGACAGTCTCGAATTTATCCGAACGGCGCCGGCGCGGGACAGCGCCCGGCGTATCAAAGCAAAGGCCGACAGCATCGCCAATGCCGAAGAGCTGCGTACGGATAGCAGCCTGCGTGTCATCAAGGCCTTCCATCATGTGCGGATCTTCTCCGACTCGTTGCAGGCCGTTTCCGATAGCCTGTATTATTCCGCAAAAGATTCCATCTTCCGGTTATTTTATAGTCCCATCGCCTGGAGCAATGGCAACTACCAGATCGCGGGGGACACCATGTTCGTCTATACCAAAAATAAAAAGGCCAGCCGTCTCTATGTCTTTGAGAACGCCTTGTCCATAAATAAGGTAGGGGCAAATTTCTTCAACCAGCTCAAAGGGACCACCATCAACACGTATTTCAAGGAGGGAGAGGTCGACTTTATACGGGCGAAAGGGAATGCGGAGAGCGTTTATTATACGCAGGATGACAATAAGGCCTATACCGGGGTGAACAAGGCACATGCCGACATCATCGATATGATCTTTGCCCCCAAGGCTCCCGACTCTGCCGGAAATGTCAAGGGCAGGGAACTGAACCGGGTGGTCCTGCGCAGTGATGCGGAAGGCAGCTTTATCCCCATCAAAAAAGTAAGCTTTGACGATATGCGTCTTCGTGGGTTCAAGTGGATGGAAGACAAGCGGCCAAAGACAAAGCAGGAGCTGTTCTCGGAACCAAAGAAAGTCGAGAAATATGAACCCTCTTCATTTTAAGAAAGTTCTAACACATCCACTTTAATACATTGGCATTATTTTCGTTCCATAGGGATATAAATTATTCTTTATGCGAATCATCCCCCTTTGCCTGGTCCTCCTGGCTGCCAGTAGTCTGCTCAATCGCGTATCGGCGCAGGATTATAAAATGGCGATCGGTGTCCGGTTCAGCTCGGCCTCTCCTACCCTGAGCAATTCCGTCAGTGTAAAGTATTTTATGGATGAGTCCAATGCGATCGAAGGGCTGGTATCGTTCGGCGATCGTTTTGGCGTCGGCGGATTGTATGAAAAACACCAGCTCATCGGCGGTACGCCGGCCTTCAAATGGTTCTATGGCGGCGGCGGGTATATCGGTTTTCAAAACGGGCAGACCTGGCTGGGGCCGCAGGGTGTCGTCGGGCTGGACTATAAATTCACCAATGCCCCCCTGAACCTCTCCCTGGACTGGAAACCGGAACTGGATATCATCCCGAAGATCAATTTCGTTCCCGATGCCTTTGCCCTCACCGCCCGGTTCACCTTTTAAAGACCCGTCCCCTTACCGCATCCGGCGCAGTCCCGCTGCTAAACCTGCATATTCCTGCAATTAAAGCGGGAAAACCGGCTGTAGACCATAAAGGGAGATAATTGATATTCATTAGCTTGCGTTATTCTGCAAATTTTTTATCGACTTTTTGCGGTTTTTTGCTGGTTTTTAGTTTACTTTGGTAGTAACCAGAACAAAACATGCTCAAACCAGAGAGGCAAGCCTTTATTTTACACCAGGTCAACCTGCACAACCAGGTCCTTTCCACTGGCCTCAGCCAGTCGTTGGATGTGTCGGAGGACACGATCCGGCGGGACTTGCAGGAGCTGGCAGACAATAACAAGCTCATCAAAGTGCATGGGGGCGCCCTTTCTCTTTCCTTTAATGATTCTCATTATCACGCTACCCACGTATACGCCCACGCGGAAAAAAAGCTGATCGCCCGGAAGGCGGCGGCCCTGATCCATAATGATATGTTTGTGCTGACCACCGGGGGTACCACGCTTATCGAGCTGGCCAGGATCCTGCCCCCTTCGCTAAAGGCGACCTTTATCTCGGGCAGTCTGCCGGTGGCGCTGGAATACACCCATCATCCCAATATAGAAGTCATACTTATAGGAGATAAGGTCTCCAAAAATTCCAAAATAACAGTGGGCGGAGAAGCCATTGTCAAGATAAAGCAGATAAAAGCCGATCTCTGTTTTCTGGGCGTCAATGCCATCGATGCAGAGAACGGGATCACGGATAATGACTGGGAGGTCGTACAGGTAAAGAAGGCGATGATCGAGTCGGCACAGAGAGTGATCTGTCTGACCATTGCGGAAAAGATCAATACCTGTCAGCCCTTTCATGTATGTCCTGCCCGTGCCATCGATACCCTGATCACAGAGCTGCCGCCCGATGACCCTTTACTGGAACCTTACCGCAAACAGGGGATCCGGATACTATAGAACGAACTGTTTAGACAACCTGCTGCAAACCTCTTCCTACAAAAGCAATCGCCCTCTGAAAAAAAAGCCTGTCGGCCCGTTGTTACCCTGCACCAAAAATTTTTAAAGACTAAAACTCAACTACCATGCGAAAATTGCTTCGACTACTCTGGTGCGCTGTCGCCTTAACGTGGTCTTTACTCGCCCTTGCGCAGGATCAAAAGATCTCGGGCACGGTAAAAGACCCCAGGGACAATAGCCCTCTCACCGGCGCCACCGTCACAAACAAAAGGACCAAGAAGACCGTTCAAACGGATGACAATGGTCAATACTCGGTCGCCGCCCGTGCGGGGGACGAGCTGATCATCAGCCATGTAGGCCGTAAGAGCCGGACCGTTACGATCGGTACTGCGGTCTCTTATACAACAATGATGGACCTCCTGGATGCCGGCATGGACCAGGTAGTCGTTACAGCCATGGATATCAAACGAAATCCACGAGAGCTGGGTTATTCGACACAGAGCGTTACGGGTAAGGCCATACAGGAGACCCAGCGGGAAAACTTCGTCACCGCCCTCCAGGGACGGGTCGCGGGGCTTACCGTCACCCCTACCGGTGGACAGGCGGGCGCTTCCGCCTCCATCGTGCTTCGCGGTTTCAACTCACTGGGGGGTACCAACCAGCCTCTCTTTGTCATGGATGGCGTCATCCTTGATAACAGCACTATGAATGAGAACTCCTATGGCGGGACCGGCGTTGGCCTTGCTTCCGACCTGCCTAACAGGAACAATGACTATACCAACCGTATCGCCGATCTTAATCCTTCCGATATCGAGTCCATCACCGTCCTGAAAGGCCCCGAGGCAACAGCCCTCTATGGCAGCCAGGCCAGCAACGGCGCGATCATCATCACGTCCAGGAAGGCAAAGGCGACAAACGGAAGAGTACCCATCACCTATGACGATAATTTCCGTACCCAGAAGATCACGCGTTGGGCTGCTGTGGACAACACCTACGGACCAGGCGCCAGCAATGGCGTTCCCACCGCGCCGCCCATCTCCGGGCAAACCACTTCCTTTGGTCCGGCCTGGCCGTCCAATACGAAATTGTATGACAATCTTCATCATTTCTTCAAGACCGGCTTTTCCCAGTTGCATGACCTGAGCGCGGAATGGGGAAAAAAGAATGCCGGGTTCCGTTTTTCGGGTTCTTATTTCAATGACGATGGCGTCATACCCTTTAATAACTTCAAACGAATCACGGCCAAGATCTCGAACAACACGAAGATCGGCAAGTACGTAGACATTAACCCGACGGTCCAGTATGTCTATTCCAATAACCTCAAGCCGCTGAAAGGCGCTGCGGGTTACCTGGAAGACCTTTATGTATGGCCGGCCGACCATGATGTCCGCAATTACCAGGATAAGTTCGGAGGTAAGGTACCCCTGTTCCAATCCAATGTCAATACCGACTACGACAACCCTATCTGGGGTGCGAAGAATAATAAATCCGACGATAAGACCGAGCGTATCGTAGCCACCATGGGGATCAATATCAATCCCTTCTCCTGGCTGGCCATCGCCGGCCGGTTTGGGTTCGACACCTATGAGCAGGACGGCTATCTGTTCACGCATCCGGAATCCTACCTGTTGCCTGCGTCCAGCGGCGGCAGCCTGGATAATTACTATCACCGATACAACGGGTATAACCATACGATCACCGCAACCGCCTCCAAACAATTCGGCGATTTCCACACCCGCGTGATGGTGGGTACGATGTGGGAAGACCTGGAGACAAAGGCATGGGGTGTGACCGGGAGCCATCTGAAGGACTCCACCAGCACGGACAGCAGCAACACCCTGCCCAGCAGCAGGACCCGGTTGCTCCGGAACGTGAATGGGCTGCCCAACCTGAACGTACTGCGGGAACTGGCTTATTTTGGGGAAGTATCCATCGGGTGGAAGGATCTTGTCTACCTGACGTATAGCCATCGCTTTGAATCCGCCTCTCCCCTGCCCGCTCAGAACAGGAATTATAACTACCCGGCCGCTTCCTTAAGCGTGATCATGTCCGACCTCATCCCGGCGATGAAGGGTGGTGTCCTTGATTTCTGGAAATTGCGCGGATCCCTGGCCAGCACGGCCCGGTTGAATGATCCCTATTCCAACCAGTCGTTCTTTATCAATAACCAGGCAACCCAGTATATCCCCTCTTTTGCCTATGGATATACCAACTCCAACCCTTATCTCCAGCCTGAAAGACAAAGGACCTACGAAATAGGTACCGAGCTGCGTTTGTTTAACAACGCCGTCAGCATGGAGGCCGCCTATTATAATACCTATTGTTACAACCAGATCGCCCAGGGCTATCGCGCCAGCTATGCTACGGGATTCATATTGAATACGACCAATGCGGCGTCCATCCGTAACGAGGGCATCGAATATACCCTGAATATCACCCCTATCAAAAAGAAGGATTTCAACTGGGATATCAGCTTCAACTTCAACCATATGTGGAGCAAGGTACTGACCCTGCCCAATTCGATCGGTATCCTGAATGACTATTACAACTCCGACACCTACTTCGAAGGTAATGTCCGTGCCGGTCTCATAAGAGGACATTCCACGGGTACGATCACCGGCTTCAATTACAAAAAGAACAACGCGGGACAGATCCTTGTCGATCCGGGTAGTGGTGTCGCCATCAGGGACCAGAACAACTATTCGATCGGCGACAGGACGCCTACCTTTACCCTGGGAACGCTCAATACTTTCCGTTACAAGAACTGGAGCCTCAGCTTCCTCTGGGACCTGAAAGTAGGCGGCGATATCTACAACGGGACGGATTATTTCCTGACCCAACTGGGAAGAAGCTCCCGGACGCATGACCGGATGAAACCCATCGTTGTCAATGGCGTATTGGACGATGGTTATTCGAATACCGCTCACCCAACCAAAAACAATATTGTCATCACCCCGTACTACAACAGCTTCTACTATACCAATCTGCCGGACGTAGAATTTGTACAGCACAATGTAAACTGGCTGCAACTGAGGGACGTCACGCTCACCTATCGTATGCCCGACGATTTCACCAGGAAGTTCCATGGTTTGAAAGGATTGAGCTTTTTTGCGACAGGGAATGACCTGATCCTCATCACGAACTATGCAGGGGCTGATCCCGCCGTCAACGGTAATAACCCCGGCACGAGAGGAGTAGGTTCCTACGGTATGGACTTCGGCAGCCCGGCTAACCCTATCGGCGCAAGTCTTGGTCTGAGAGCAAATTTCTAAATGACAAATCTCAAATTTCTTTTTATGCGATATAAATTCTTTAACTCCATCTTTATACTAAGCGCAGGGATCCTGCTGATGGTCAGCTCCTGTACAAAAAAGATCGACGATGCGTATCTGAATCCCAATGCGTCGGTCATTCAACCCGTCGAAACCCTGCTTGCTCCCATAATCGATGGCTTTTCGTACTACTATACCGCCAACGGCAGCGGCTTTGGTCTGATGAGCGATGGCGTTCTCCTCGGGCGTTATGTCCAATACTGGGGTACCACCACTTCCGGAGAGCTTTACGGAGAGATGGGGCCCGTCGTCGGCGCCTCCGATAATACCGGCTCCGTCTGGGGATCGGTCTATTATGCCGGCGGACAGAACATCAATAGGATCATCGAATGGGGCAGCGAGCAGCAAAAATGGGACTATGTCGGTGTGGCCTGGGCCATCCGCGCCTGGGGTTGGCTGACGCTGACCAACGAGTACAGCGATGCTCCTCTGCAACAGGCCTTCAACACCAGCCTGTCCCAGTTCCAGTATGACCCGCAGTCCATGTTCTATGACAGCACCCGCGCCATTTGTTTCCGCGCCCTCAGTTTCCTAAGCAGGACCGACGGCGCCGTCAGCCAGGCGAACCTCAACAAGGGAGACTTCTATTTCTATGGCGGCGATGTCAATAAATGGAAAAAGTTCGTTTATGGTATCCTGGCCCGGTCCTACAATGACCTGACCAATAAGACGATCTATACGAGCAATCACTATGCGGATTCCGCCATCAAGTATGCCAACCTGGCCATGACCACCAATGATGCCAATGCCATGTGCAAATTCCAGGGTGGAACTACGTCACCGGTAAATAACTACTTTGGTCCGTTCAGAGGTAACATGGGAAGCCTCCGGCAGGGACAGTTTATTGCCAACCTCATGTCGGGTATCAATACCGGCGCCTTCACCGGCGTTATGGATCCGAGGACTCCCTATATGCTCCGCCAGAATAACCTGGGCACCTATGAAGGATTCCTCCCCTGGCTTGGCACGACCCTGCTCGGTTCCAATGACTACCCGCAGAATTTCTGGGGAAATGCCACTGCCACTTCCACGGGCGCGCCTGCTGTAAACAACAGCCGGTATGTCTTCCAGGATACCGCGGAATTCCCCATCATGACCGCCTCGGAAATGCAATTCATCATTGCCGAATCCTATCTGAGGAAGGGAGATCAGGCAAACGCGCTGACCGCCTATGTCAATGGCATCAGTCTTAATTTCGATATGCTGACCACCGTATACCCGCAAAACATACCGACTGCGAATGTGATCACTCCCACCTCCAAGGCAGCCTATCTCGCCAACCCGGCGATAGTCCCTGCCGCGGGCGGACTGACCCTGACGCATATCATGCTTCAGAAATACATCGCGCTGTATGGATGGGGTGTGAATGAAACCTGGACGGATATGAGAAGATATCATTATCTCGACCCCGATCCCGTCACTGGCCAACAGGTATATGCTAACCTAACCGTTCCCTCCGGCATCAACCTGTACCCGACGAACGGCGGCAAGCTGGTATACCGGTGCAAACCAAGGTATAACTCGGAATATCTGTACGACGTTCCTGAACTGACAAGGATCGGTGCGGAAAACCCCGATTACAACACCTACGAATGTTGGTTCTCTCAAAAAAATTAACCGTCAAAATCAAGAATGATGAAAAAGATCAAAATACTTACCGGGCTCTTTATTGTGGCGGCGCTGGCTTGTTTCTTTTCCTGTAAAAGAGATATGGCATTAAAGAATCAGCCGCTATCGCCTGCAGGAACCGCCCTGATACAGATCGTCGATGTATCTCCCAACCTGGGTACTATTCTGAATGCCAATGCCGACACTTTTAATGTGCTGTTCAATGGCGTCAAAATGACCGGAAATACGCCGGGGACCACGACAGCCGTGGTTTACAACTCCATTTATCCCTTTGCGGGGAGCAACAACGGGTATGCATCGGTACCGGCCGGCGCCCAGACGATCAAATTCGTAAAAGGGTTCAACACCCTTGATTCGGTGGTATTGGGTTCCATCCAGGAGACGCTTATCCCCGACAGGCACTATAGCCTGATCATCACGGATTCCATCAACTCGAAAAGGGATTCGTCGAAGATATTTATCTGGGATTCTTTGTATACGGTGACGGCGGGTTATTTCAATCTGCGTTTTGTAAATGCCGCCTGGAACGATACGGCCAACGTCGATATCTGGTCGACCCGGAATAACAGGGCGCTGTTTGTCAACGTCAAACCGGGTGGCATCATGCCCTTTGCCACGTATGGATCCACTGCCCAGCTGACCGATACGCTTTTCGTACGCCGGTCAGGCACGCTGATAGGTCTTGACACGCTGAATAGCGTCAGTTTCTCCAATCAACGGTCCTATACCCTCGTTTATAAGGGGAATGCCCTTAGCAACAATACAAAGGACACAAAGAGGAGACACCTGATCAACTATTTGAATCAGTAAGCTATTTAATCGGTCCCTGCATCAATAATACGCGTACCCTGGTCATCGAATTCTGATAGTAGCGTCTTTGATGGTTAAGATCAGCCGCTTCGTCAATTGACGGAGCGGCTTTTTTTTAGACCGAATGTCCAAAGAAGAGATAACAAAGGAAGATAGAGGCGAGGATACCGACCAGGTCGGCCAGTAGCATGGCGCCGATGGCATACCGGGTATTCTTGATGGATACGGCCCCGAAATAGACAGCCACGATATAGAAGGTCGTATCGGAGGATCCCTGCAGGATACAGGACAGGCGACCCACAAAGGAATCCGGACCATGCGCCATCATGGTGTCCACCATCATGCCTCTTGCCCCGGCGCCGCTTAATGGTTTTATCAGTGCGGTGGGCAATCCCTCTACAAAACGGGTATCGGTCCCCAGGGCCGAGAACAGATGACTTATCGAGTCGATGACGGCGTCAAAGGCCCCGCTGTTACGCAGAAGACTGATCGCCGCCAGCATCCCCACGAGATAGGGGATGATCCGGACAGCCGTCTCGAAGCCTCCTTTGGCGCCCTCCGCAAAGGCGTCAAAAATATCTATCTTTTTATAAAGGGCGCCGAGCACGATCAGCAGGAAGATAAGCAGGATAAGGCCGTTGGCCAGGACACCTGAAAAAGCCTGTACTCCCCGGGCATCCAGCGTGTGCAGGTATAACACTACCAGCGCGATGAGCGCGGAGAAGCCACCTACCCATAGGAGAATGACCGGCTGAAAAAGATTGATCCGCTGTTTGACCGATACGATGACCAGCGCGGCCAGGGTGGCGATAAAGGTGGCGATGACGATGGGGATAAAGACATCCGTCGGGTCGGGCGCCTTTGAGGCGGCACGGATGGCGATGATGCTGATGGGGATGAGCTGCAGACCGGAGGCATGCAGACAAAGGAACATGATCTGGGTATTCGAGGCCCGTTCCTTATCGGGATTGATCGTCTGCAGGCTTTCCATCGCCTTTAGCGCAAACGGAGTGGCGGCATTGTCCAGGCCCAGCATGTTGGCGGAAAAGTTCATCACCATATGTCCCATGGCGGGATGGCCCTTTGGCAGGTCCGGGAACAGCTTTGAGAAAAAGGGACCGACGATCCGGGCGAGCAGGTTGACCCCTCCCGCCCTTTCGGCGATGTTGATAAACCCCATAAACAGGGCCATGATGCCGATGAGGTTGATCGAGAGGTTGACGGCTGTCTTGCAGGTTTCCAGGAGACCGTCTGCCTTCTGAACGTGGTACACGGCAGGAGCAACGGTGGGTGCAGGGGTGGCGGCCGCGGGCGCGATAGTAGCGACGGGTGCGGCAGGCGCCATACGGACCGTATCTCCGGCCTTGCCCGTCACCATTTCACTGAAGATCCCCTTATAACCGGGCGTAAAACTATATTTTATAGCTGCCACTGCGATAGAGATCAAGATAAAAGCCGCCCATATCCTGCTTAATGCCATTAGATTGCGTTTGGTTGGATTCTTACCGCTGAAATTAGCATTAATTGTCTACTTTTGCCCCCCGAAAAGGGGAAAATATATGAGTTTACAAGCAGGCATAGTAGGATTGCCCAATGTGGGAAAATCGACCTTGTTCAATGCCGTCAGCAATAGCGCGAAGGCACAGGCAAGCAATTACCGGTTCTGTACGATCGAGCCCAATACGGGGCTGGTGGATGTTCCGGACGAGCGCATCGACAAACTGGCCGAACTGGTAAAGCCAAACCGGACCGTACCGACCCAGGTTGGCATCGTGGATATTGCAGGACTTGTAAAAGGCGCCAGCAAGGGTGAAGGATTGGGCAATAAGTTCCTGGCGAATATCCGCGAGGTGGATGCCATCGTGCATGTGATCCGTTGTTTTGAGGACGAGAATATCCTGCGCGATGAGGGAGCCATCAACCCTGTCGGCGACAAGGAGATCATCGATACGGAGCTGCAGCTAAAAGACCTGGAGAGCGTAGAGAAGAAATACAGCCGTACGGAGAAGATGCTAAAGACTGGCGACCCGAAGGTCAAGGCGGAATACGAGGTCCTGAAACGCTGCAAGGAGCACCTGGAAAAGGGAAAGAGCATTCGGGAATTGGGGCTGGACAAGAATGAAAAAGCTGCGGTTGCAGACCTGTTCCTCTTAACCGACAAACCCGTCCTGTATGTCGCCAATGTCGACGAAGCATCGATGCATACCGGCAATAAGTATTCCGAAGCATTGAAGGCGGCGGTTGCCGGCGAGAACGCACAGGTGATCGTGATGAATAATTCCATCGAGGCACAGATCTCCGAAATGGAGGATCCGGGAGACCGGGCTTTGTTTATGGAGGAATATAAGATGACGGAGCCCGCGCTGAATAAGTTGATCCGGTCGGTCTATAAGCTGCTGAGCCTGGCTACGTATTTTACGGCCGGGGTACAGGAGGTAAGGGCCTGGACCATCCATGAGGGATGGAAAGCGCCACAGGCGGCCAGCGTGATCCATACGGATTTCGAGAAAGGGTTTATAAAGGCCGAAGTGATCGCCTACAATGACTTTATCCAGTATGGTTCGGAATCGGCGGCCCGGGACAACGGGAAGTTACGGATCGAAGGAAAGGAGTATGTCGTAAAGGATGGGGATGTGATGCACTTCCGGTTCAACGTATAAGAAGATAGGCGGGCCACCCTGACGGGTGGCCCGCTTTGTTTAAAAGACATTATATCCGATGCTGATATAGTAGATCCCTCCGATAGCCGGGTTACCATATTGCGAAACATAATAATGATCCAGCAGGTTCGTGGCTCCCAGTTTGATCATGGAACGGATGTCCGTCAGCTTGTAGCTGATCTGTGCGTCGACGGTCCCGAATGCACTGACGTCACCCTGTCTGAAATCGCTTTCGGTGAAATAGGCGTCCTGCCATCTGTATTGAACGTTGAACCCAAATCTTTTGCCTGCTCCAAAACCGGAATTGCTCAGCCCGATATTAAACCGGTATTTCGGCGTATTGAAATACGTGGTGAAGGTCGAATCGGGGTTGTGGATGCGATCGGTGGATACATTGCCGCTGACGGTAAAATTGCCCGGCAGCAGGTAATCCAGGCTCAGGCCGAAACCATGGGTATAGATATTGGTGGAGCTGTTGGTGGACACCGAATACCCCTGGTATTGGCCGGTGGTTAGGAATCCTGCCGCTCCGCCGGGTCCGAACTGTACGACGGATACCCGGCCGATCAGGTTCTGGTATTCCGAGTAGTATCCATAGACGTCTACCAGGAATGTTTTATTGATGAGGGTTTTGTATCCCAGCTCATAGGAGTTGACCGTCTCCGGTTTAAAGGTCCCGAAGGTCTGCTGTTGCAGCAGTGCCGGGTTTATGTTACCCCCTGCGGCGGCGGTACCGAATGCGGTAAAGCTGGCCGCGGTATAGACGGGGTTCGTATCGAAATGATAGAACGTCCGCAGTGAAGGCAGCCCGCCGATCAGGATACCGGCGCCGGTATTCAGGTTGATCCATTGGTTCTGATTGGAGGGGAAGCGATAGGCGTTCTGATAAGAGGCCCGGATATAGTTATCCTTTGCCGGCTCGAAGACGGCGGAGAAACGGGGGGTGAATTTGCCTTTGAAATTGTCGTTCTTGTCATATCGTCCCGAGGCCGTCAGCTTCAGCTTGTCGTCAAAGAATTTCCGCGCGATCTGCAGATAGGCGCCATATTCATTGGTATGGATACGACCGGCGCTATCGGCAAACAGGGTCCCCTGTGAGTTCAGCACATATTGTCTCCAGCTTCCGCCGACGATTACTTCCATAAATTTCACATAGTCGCTGAGATTATATTGTCCTTCCGTGTGGTAGAGGTTGGTACGATCCAGGAACAGTCCCCCTTGTGGGATGGGCTTGGAGCGGACCTGATCCAGCAGGGTCTTGAACTGTGTAGATCCGGCCACGGGACGGCTAGCGTCCGCCTGTCCACGGGCATAAGCAAAGGCATTGGCCTGGGCGACGGCCGGGCTTGCTCCCGATCCGACCGCCTGAGAATAGGCCCCCACATAATTGGCAATAAAAGTGGGGTACCATACCGAGCTTCCACCGCCCCAGGCTTCATTGAGCAACTGGGTCGTAACGGTCGCGTTATACGCCTGACCGGAATTTTCCTGCGTGGTATAGGCGCGGAGGAACCAGCGGTCGGACTTCAGCTCCAGTTTATATTGTCCCATTTTCAGTCCCTTCAGGGCATAGCGGTCGCTGCCGGTATAGACCGTATTTCCCGTTCCGTAGTTGCCGGTAAGGGAAAGCATCAGGTTGGGAGTGAACTTATAATAAAGACCGCCGGAGATCCGTAGGATCTTTGTATCATGATCGATGACATCCGTCTCGTTGTATCCCGTCCGGCTGACATTCTGGTTGGGGATGATGCCTGCCGCCTTACCATTATAAAAGGGAGACGTCTGGGCATTGGTAGCCAGGAAGGCATTGATCTGGGCCTGGGACGGGGGAATGCCTCCCGATGCCTGCTCGTATTGGGCAGTGTATTGGGCGGCGCCGGCTGCCAGCACCTGGTTTGTAACGGCGAGCATATTGGCGGAGGTCTCGTCCCCATAGATATTGACGCCGTTATAGTTGGGGTCGGAGGCCCGGGTACCGGGGATGGGGTGGTTGCCCAGACCGGCGCCGGAGCCGATATAATCGGATTCGTTGGTAGCCGCCCAGTCTTTTGCCAGGGTATATTCACCGCCTACCTTAAAGGCAAATTTATCGCTGACCTTGACGCCCCACCGAAGGCTGTAATCATGATAGGGAGAGGCTCCGAACGGATCGCTCTTCCCCAGGTGCATGACGCCTTCCTTTACTTCCACGCTGACACCCTGGTATTTGAACGGGTCCTTGCTGCTGATCAGCAGGGTGCCTGTCATGCCGCCCGAACCATATAAGGCGGAAGAGGCTCCCTGCAGGAGTTCCATATTGTCTACATCCAATTGTGTAAGCCCGATCACGGAACCAACGGAGAAATTGAGGCCGGGCGCCTGGTTGTCCATACCGTCGACGAACTGGTTGAAGCGGGGGTTGCCGCTGCCATTAAAGCCGCGGGTGGTGACGGAGTTGAACGTAAGGCTGGAAGTGGTTACATCGACCCCTTTGAGGGTCCGGATCACATTGTAATAATCGGTTGCGGGGCTGTTCCGGATGGCGGCCGTCCCTACCCGCTCGATCGAGACCGGGGATTCGAGGATCCGCTCCGGCACCCGGCTGGCGGAAATAACGACTTCCGTACCAAGGAAAGAGGCCGGTTTAAAGTCCACCTGGACGGCGGTGGCCGCATCGCTGACCGTCACTTCCTGCAGCTCGAAGCCGATGGAGCTGAAGATAAGGACCAATGGCAGCGAATGGCTGGTGGCCAGCCGGAAATTTCCCCGGTCATCGGTATAGGTACCGGCCGTAGAACCCTTGATTGTAACGGATACCGCCGGGACTTTTTCCTTGCTTTGCAAATTGTGTACATTCCCGGAGATAATGACCGGGGTTTGGGAAAAAAGAGAAAAGGAGGTTAGTGTAAGAATAGTTACGGCGCCGAGTCTAAGCAAATCGTTTCTCATAGCAGGAATTTTGGTTTAATTAGATGGATAGTAACGTATAACTAAAATACGCATTGTAATGTTGTTTTGAAAATTTAATTTTGGGGGATGAAGAGTCTCCAATTCCCACATCAAACGAATTTTTACCGCGGAAAAGTGCGGGATGTATATACTATATCCGATAAATGGCTGGTGATGATCGCCTCCGACAGGATCTCCGCATTCGACGTCATCCTGCCCCGCCCTATTCCTTTCAAAGGACAGGTTTTGAACCAGATAGCCGCCTTTATGTTAAAGGCCACCAGCGATATCTGCCCGAACTGGCTCAGCGATACCCCCGCCCCGGATGTGGCGATCGGCCGCAAATGTGACCCTTTTCGGGTAGAGATGGTGGTAAGGGGCAACCTGACGGGGCATGCCTGGAGGACGTATCACTCGGGAAAAAGAGAATTATGCGGGGTTCCATTAGCGGAAGGACTACAAGAAAACGATTACTTCCCCTCCCCCATCATCACCCCCAGCACAAAGGCGGAAGTGGGACATGACGAGGATATTTCCCGCGCGGAGATCATTCGCCGCGGGCTGGTTGGGGCCGATGATTATACCCGGCTGGAGGAATATACCCTGGCGTTGTTCCAACGCGGTAAGGAGATTGCGGCTAAGAGAGGGTTGATCCTTGTAGATACAAAATATGAATTCGGGAAGATCGGGGACACGATCTACCTGATGGACGAGATCCATACGCCGGATTCCTCGCGTTATTTTTATGCCGATGGGTTTGAAGATCGCCAGGCCAGGGGCGAGCGGCAGCAGCAGCTTAGCAAAGAATTTGTCCGGGAATGGCTGATCGCCAACAATTTTATGGGCAAGGACGGCCAGACCGTTCCGGAGATGGGCGATGAGTGGGTGAATACGATCAGCGGACGATATATCGAGCTGTATGAGAAAGTGATCGGGGAGCCGTTCCGGCCGCAGCCGCTGAAAGATGAAGAGACCTATCAGCGGATACTTTATTCATTAGGAAACCTGGAACAGCAGGCTGATTAACGTTTGGAAGAGGACGGGTGAGTAGCCTTAGGGTTTGGCCGCGAGGTCTTTGTTCTCTGCCTTTGGGAGGGTAAAGGAAAAAGTGCTGCCCTTGCCGGGTTCGCTTTCCACGTGCATGTGTCCGCCATTGCGGGAGAGAAATTCCTTGCAAAGCATCAGTCCCAGACCGGTACCGGCTTCTCCTACCGTACCGCGGGTAGTGTAATAATTTTCTTCCATGAGCCGTTGCAGCCCTTCTTTACTGATACCGGTGCCGGTGTCCTGCACCATCACTTCGATATGGGAGCGCATGTCCCTTGCCTCGATACAAATGGATCCTTCTTCCGGTGTAAATTTAATGGCGTTGGAGAGCAGGTTACGAAGGACCAGGTTGATCATGTCCCTGTCGGCATAGACGAATACGGGTCTTTCGATCTTGCTCTGGATATAGATGTGTTTGGCTTCGGCCTGGAGACGGAGCAGCTGTAACACTTCCTGCGCGATCGTGGCGATATCCAGCAGCTGTGGCCGGACCGCCTCTGCCTGCATCTGGCTTTTGGCCCATTGCAGCAGGTTCTCCATCAGACCGGTCGTATAGGTCAGCTCGTTGACCACTTCGGGGATCAGGATCTTGATCTCGTCCCCCGGCAGATCATATAACTGTACATTCCGGAATAAGGTACGCAGGGCATAAAGGGGGGCCTTCAGGTCATGGGCAATGACGGAAAAGAGTTTATTCTTCAGCGAATTGAGCTCGGTCAATTGTTGTGTTTGCTCTTCCAGCAGCGAGGCCTTACCGGTGATATCTGCTTTTTGCCGGAGGATCTTCAGGTTGCTGCGACGCAGCTGCCAGTTCTTATCCCGGGTCTGGTCCTGGTATCGGGCGTTCTCGTTCCGGATCAGCAACAGACCGATGAAGATAAAGACGACGGCCAGCAGGTGATTGAACAGGAAGAAATAATAGTTGGATACTTCCAGCCGGTAGTCATAGTTCTGCCAGACCGTACACACGAGGAAGTAGCAGGCCATGGACAGGGTGAACGAAAAAACGATATTATAAATATTCTGCAGGAAGAATACCGACAGCACTCCATACAGGACGAAGAAGAACTCGATGCCAAAATCTATACGCAGGGCATAGACCAGGGTGGTCATGACGGGATAGAGCGTAAAATAAAAGAACCGGGCCAGTTCATATTTCCGGTAATAGTTGGTGGTAAGGACGATGAGACTGATAAAGGCGGGTGAACAGGCGATGAGCCAGACAAGAGCAGGGAAATGATCCTTGTTAAAGATACCGCCCAACGGGATCAGGACACCCGTACAAAGACCCAGAAAGTTCATGAAGTTGAAGATCCCCAATTTCCGTCGCTCATAGCCGCCTAAGGAAGGTTGATATCCGATATTCCAGATATATCCCTGCAAGCGTATGAAACTCTTTACGGTTGTGTTCATGGGATCAGAGCCTTGGGTTTTGCGCGCGACGAGAAAAGATAATAAACGTACGAATTACAGTTTTTGTTGGATTGCGAACGATCGCAATATATATTAGTTTCTAATTGAGGAAAAAAATATTAAATATCTTCTTTTTTATTAATGTCTTCTCGTTGTATAGGACGCCGCAGACGGGCTTTTGATTTATTAAAGACCTGTGTGCCCTTATCGATCCCCTTACGCAGCTCTTTTTGCCGGTCTTCGGGGAGATGGGTGGTCTCCCGGCAATCCGCGCTACAGCAGCCTTCATATTCCGCGGCGCAGGCGGCACATTGGATAAAGAGGAGGTGACAGGCTTCGTTTCGGCAGTTGGTATGCGTATCGGCGGGCCGGCCGCATTGATGACAACGGGCGATGATCTCTTCTCCGATCCGTTCGCCCAGGCGGTCGTCAAAGACGAAGTTCTTGCCCCTGAATTTATTTTCCAGTCCTTTTTCTTTTACGGTATTGGCATAATGGATAATGCCGCCTTCGAGATGATAGACGTTTGTAAACCCCCGGTGAAGCAAATACGCACTTGCCTTTTCACAACGGATCCCGCCGGTGCAATACATGATGATCTTGCGGTCTTTGTCTTCCTGTAGTTTTTCGGCGGACATCGGCAATTGTTCCCGGAAGGTATCGGAGGGGATCCCGATGGCCTTGTCGAAATGACCCACTTCGTATTCGTAGTGATTGCGCATATCCACTACGATCGTACCGGGGTCTTCCGTCAGGCGGTTGAATTCGGCGGCATCTACATACTGTCCTTTGCGGCTCATGTCGAATGCCGGGTCTTCGATCCCGTCGGCCACGATCTTGTCGCGTACTTTTATCTTCAGCACCCAGAAGGATTTTCCGTCATCATCGACGGCGATGTTCAGCCGGAGCCCTTGCAGCCCCGGAATGGCATGGAGGTGATCCCGTAAGTTTTCAAATCCGGAACGGGGGACGCTGATCTGCGCATTGATCCCCTCTGTAGCGATATAGATCCGGCCAAAAACATTGATCCCGACCAGGGCGGCGTATAGCTCATCCCGGAATTGGCGGGGGTCGCCGATGGGAAAATACCGGTAAAAAGAGAGGGTGGTCCGTGGTTCGGTCTCCTCGTAGAGACGCGCCTTCAGTTCCTTCTGGGAAACACGGTTGTGTAATGTGGCCATAACGCCGCAAAGGTACGAAATTTGTGCAGGAGCACACGATGGGTTATCGCCGGCCGCCGCTGCGGATCCCACTGCCTATCAGGCCGCCCAGCCCGATGCGGATACCGGTCTGCCCGTAACGGCCATTTAAATAAGATCCTACCAGGTCTACCCGGAAGATCTTGAAGATGTTTTCCAGCCCGCCGAAGATCTCGGCATAGTTATTATCCCGGTTGACATAAAAGGCATTGGAGCCGCCTACAAGATACCAGTTCAGCCGTCGGAAAAGGGGGATCTTATTTGTCAGGAACCCATTGAAATGATGTTCGATATGACCCGTAGCATAAAAGGACGCCGTTGTACTGTTGGCATAATAGGGAGCCAGCTGAAAACTGTTGAGGTAGTCGCTGGCGAACAAGGTCTGGTTACCGTTAAAATGCTGATAGTCCTGGATAAAGACCGAGCGGGTGTTCAAAAATCCGCCAATGCTTAGCCGGTAGCGAAGCAGCCCTCTCAGCTTGAAATTGGCATCGTCCCACAAGGAGAACTGCCATTTGTCGAAATTCACATCGCTGCCCAGGATACCGGTCCATCCTTTCTCGTAGTCCAATGCAAAGGTGGGATATTTTGACCCGATGGATACCTTGCTATGCGGGTATTCGATATATCGCTGTCCCGGCTGGTATTGCAGACCGGCGGAGGTAAGAAAGGCCTGGTGACGGGGAAATTGAGCGCCCAGTTGTTCGAAGGGATAATTGGGGGTAAACTCCCGGTCGTTATAATGGATGAGGGAATAATCCGAGGTATTGTTAAGAGGCATGCGGTCTTCATACCGGGCCTTTACGTTTATACGCAATCCATTGTCCAGGCGCGTGCCTGACCGGACCTCTGTAAACCAGTTCTCATAGATCTTCATATAATTCCTCCGGAGGAATAGGGTATAGAGACCGTTGAGATATTCGGAAATGGGGTTGTCGGGGTTGAACTGGGAAACCTTTTTTCCTCCGGAGAGGGACCAGGTCTGCCGGGAGGAAGAGGTCTCTTCTCCGTCGCGGGAGAAGGATCTTTTGTCCCAGGTCAGGGTACTCCAGGCATTCAGATGGGTATTATGGAACCCATACCGGATATTGGGGGAAAGGGTCAGCATTCCTTTTTTGCCCTGCCGGAGCGGCCAGATCAGCGAGCCCGACACGTTCATATTGATCCCCTCCACCGTATTATATTCCACATTTGGCAAGAGGGCGTCCAGGGTATACCGAAAGGGATGTACCGGGTCGAAATTGGATCGCTGAAAGCCTGTGCTGAGCACCTGCAGGAGCTTGACATGTCCCTGTTTCTTCAACAGCGAATCCCGGTTCTTGCGCGTGCCCATCGAATCCCGGTTGTATTCATAAATGCTGTCCCGGATCGTGTAATTGACCTTTTCCTCCGGCTCCAGGGGCACGGGGCGGATAGAGTCCCAATAGGCCTTTGTCTTCTTGTTACCGGCCGTGTCGTAATGCATCAGGACATTGTTAAAGAACTTTTTCCGGAACTGCGGTATGACGTTGTAGTTATTATAGACGTTGAGAAAATTGCCTATGGCATCGACGCCGAGTATCTTAAAAGTAAAAAAGACCACCTGGTTCTTTACCTGCCAGACGTCCGATGACCGGCCTTTTGCCGGCGCACCACTCGCGGCATCTGCCACGGGTGCATGGATCTGCCGGATCTCCAGGGTATCGAGGATCTCCAGTTGTGACTGCCGGAGAAGGAGCAGGTCCAGGGAGTGGATCCTCCATTCACCATCCACGATATTGATGGTCCCTGAAAAAAGAGGTTCGAATTTACGGCGGGGGATGACCTGGATCTTGTTGATCTCCTTGCCGTCCTCGAAGAAAGAGCCCAGGTATTTATAATGATAATAGTTAAGGGCCGCATCCGAGATCGGAGAGATGAATCCGCGTGGATTCAGGCGATCTGACAGGACCGAAACGTTATTCTTATAGAAGTTGATAAAGGTGGGGACGCTGAAACCATAGCCATTGGCGCCGCTTTCCCTTCCGGACAATACCTCCAGCTTGATCTTTCCGGGTCTTTTAAAGGCGACCTTTGTCAGGGATTCCGACAGGAAGATGATCCCCTTCCCTGCCGAGTCCACGCCCATCTCCTGTTTATCCTTATCCTCGATCTTTTGTCCCAGGATGCGTTTGGGAAGCCCACGGGTACGAATAAGCGTTTTTATGTAGGCTTCACAGGTAAAAGAGTCCAGCGGCTCCTCGTATTCCTTTCTTTTTTTTATGGCATGCCGTATGATCTCATAGGCGGGATCTTCTCCGCCGGGACGGACCACGACTTCGGCCATGGACAACTGCTGGGGGGAGAGACGGAAGTCGAGGGTCTTGTTTTCCGCCCCCAGGGTGATCTTTTTTTCTTCCCGGGTATATCCCACATACTGGCAGATAATTGTATAAGTTCCTTCGGGCAGATCGAGGAAGTATTTGCCCTGGTTATTGGCGGTGACACCAAGGGTAGTGCCTTTTACCAGGATGGAGGAATAAGCGAGGCTGTTGCCTTTCTCATCCGTTACGGTACCGGTGATCCGGGTAGCGTTGGCATAGGAAAAGGCAAAAAGGGGAAGCAATAAAAGCAGGATAGGACGCATAGGGATCTCAGGAATTGGGAATGGATCTGTTGACGGGCCGGTGGCGCACATAACTTCCGCTAAGCGCTGCGCCCCCGCCAACCAGGGCCCCTACCAGGGCCGTCACCAGGATGAGCAGGATCGTCGAACCGCCCAGGGGCAGGATCTGGGCGATCTTTACGGAAAGAATGCTGTTGTTGGCCGCATCCAGCAACCAGGCCAGCAGCCCCCAGAGAAGGAAGAGGCCCAGGAAACCGGAAAGGAAGGCCCGTCCGGGGTTTTGCGGGATGAGGATGCTGACGGCAAAGACGATCGGGGCGAATCCCCACCAGGGCAGGAACAGGCCGCTGCAAAAGCTTAGCAGGAGGATCAGTACGGTTGTTATTGCGAATTTCATATCAAAAATTTAGTTGCTGTTACCGGAAAAATGCATGACCCATTTCACTCTCTTATCCTTTGTCTCGTCCGGGCCCATTACCCAGAGGGGGTTGTATCTGCCCGCGGCCCATTTATCTATAAAGGTATCATAATAAGGACTGCCGGGGTTGCCGCTCTGGCCGCCGGGATAGATGCCATAGGCCTCTGTCTTGTTGGTGAGGTGTACGATCATCCTCCAGCTGGGGCCATGGAATTGTTTGGCGGCGTTGATGCTATGGGTGCCGCCGCCGATCGGCAGGTGCATACGGCTCAATGCCGGAAGGCGGAGAAGATGGCGGGCCCAGGTATCTTTGAATTTGGCCCAGCTTAGTTTGCTGTCCCTGCCTGCCTGCGCCAGATCAGGCATGGATTGGAGGAAGGCGTCGGTGATCACTTTTGAGAGCGTTTCTTTTTCGGGGGTATTGACATTGTCGATAAAAGAATAAGCCGTATCCTTTAGCAGGGCCTCCAGCAGGGTGCTTTCGAAGGGACGCATCATGGACAGGCTGGTCTTTGAAAATTCGTCGTCATAGATCGCCGCGTCGAGATGGGTCCACCAGCATTTAAAGATGACCGGGCCTTCTTCGTTCGGGTCGTTGCGAAGGTTCCAGAGGGAAAAGATCTTCAGATAGCGCCGCTGTTCCTCATTGAGACGGCTCTCATCGATATTGCGAAGAAGAAGGGGGCGGGCCATTTCCGCGAAGATGTCAAAATTATCCGTTTGCAACGACATCATGTCCGCGGGGGTGATGGAGTTCAGCTGCCGTAATTTGCGGTTGATCACCAGTCCGCGATAGATAGGGAAATCGCTGCCCAGGTAATAGGGATAGCTTGTATCGGCGGGCAGCTGGTTGGCGCTGCTGACAAAGCCCCTGTCCGGGCCCGGCAGATTCGGGTTCTCTTCCATCGGGATCGATCCCTGCCACATATAGGAGCTGTCTTCTCCCGGCATTACGAACAGTCCCTGTCCCTTCCATTTGGCCGGGAACTCTCCCTGCTGCCAGATGGCGATCTGCCCGGTCTTATCCGCAAATACAAAATTCTGTCCCGGCACTTTAAACGTAGCCAGGGCCTCCTTGTAGTCGCCATAGTCACGAATGGACTGGAAGCGGCTGAATGTAGACAGCTCATCTGAGGGATCGTTGGCCTGCCAGTGGACGGCATAGCTCCGGTTGGTGGTGTTGTCGGTAAACCCTGCAAAGGTGGGGTCGAACATAACGGGGCCAAAGACCGTGGATGCCACCGTATCATAGAAAGGAAGCTGTCCCCTGATCTTGATCGTGTCCACACGGATCTCCGCGGGTTTCCATTCGTTGTTGAACCAGTATTCGCGCCGGCTGTCGTCCTTGAATTTTATACTGTAGTAGTCACGGACATCCCTTCCCGCATTGGTGATCCCCCAGGCGCAGTTGTCGTTGAACCCGATGATGACATAAGGGGCGCCGGGGAAACTGACGCCATAGACATTATAATCAGGCGTGTGGATCTGCATCTGGTACCAGATGGAGGGCATATTGGTGCTCAGATGCGGATCGTTGCAAAGGATTGGGCGACGGCTAAGCGTCTTTGTGCTATCGACAGCCCAGTTGTTGCTTCCGTTGCTTTTCTCCGGTTTGAGCTCCCGTGCCATGACGGTATTGGTGTTATTAAAATACAGCGAGTCGGCCGTAGCGGGCATTTGGGGATGAACTGCCGGCGGAAGGAAATGGGTGCCCTTCGGGATGACGGGGTCAACGCTATCCTGGACGGCCGGGTAGAGCTTTGCAAAATCTTCCTTGCTGAAAAAGCTCTTGGCATTTGTCATCTCGAAATCGTTGTCACCGCCGGCCAGGTCATAGGCCATATATTTGACGAACAGGGCGATCTTGAGATTGTTCCAGGGCTCGGGCGTATAGTTGAGCAGCTTATATTCCAGGGGCAGCTCGCTGCTCTTCAGATGCGAAATATATTCATTGACCCCGGCCGTATAGGCATCGCAATCCCTTTTGACGACGCTATCCATTTCCATTTGCTTCAGGGCCTTTTCGGCGCCGGCAACCATTCCCAGCCTGCGCATGGAGCGGTCATATTTTACATAGCTGTTGTTCTCTCCCGGACCGAGGATCTCGCTGAGTCGTCCTGCGGCGGCAAAGGTCTGAAATTCCATTTGCCATAACCGGAATTTTGCGTGCAGATATCCCTGGACGTAGCAGGCGTCTTCCTGGCTTTTCGCATATACATGCGGGATAAGGGACTCGTCGAAATAGACCTCCGCCTTATCCTTTAATCCCGGTATGGAGATATTTCCGTTGAAGTCTTTTGCCACGGGTTCGGCATTCTGCCAACAGCCGTGCTGGGGGCTGAGAAATTTCCCCACAGGCGGTACCTTTCCCCATTGGGTGTTGAGGCAAAAGATCAGCCCGGCCGTTAGTAAGGTAGCAATTAGAAAAGGAACGATTCTCATGCTTTAAAAGTAATGTATTTTTCGAAATTCCCGGAAGAGGTATACCTAAACAGGTAATACCCTAATGGGTAAGGGGGAGCCGCAGATGAAATTTACCACAAAATGGTATTGTTTTGGTCCTCGATTCCAGCCACATTTGTATAAGAAATTTAAGTACTCGATGTATAAAATGGAACGTACTCTTTAAAGCCGTTCAGGTGGTTCAGGTAGATGATAGGCCGGTCTCAGCGATGAGCCGGCTTATTTATTTTTTAAGATCGCGATCACCCTGTCCAGCTCTTCCATCGTATTGAATGCATGAAGGACGATCCGAAGGCGTTCGCCCCCCTTCGGAACGGTAGGATACAGGATCGGCCGGATGTCGAGGCCCGACGCTTGCAGCCGGGCGGCCACTTCCCGGACAGCTTCATTGCCCGGGACGATCACCCCCTGTATGGGTGTCCGGCTCTCCAGTTTTTCAAAAGCCATCGATGTCTGCTGGAACCGGTCGATCAATTTTTGCAGCTGTTCTCTTTCCGCCTGCAGCTGCGGGAACAGCTCATAGGCCGTCCGGATGGCCCGGATGCTGGCGGCGGGCAAGGCCGTGGTATAGATCAGCGCCCGCGAGAAATTGACCAGGTAATCGCGTAACCGGTCGCTGCCGAGTACGATCGCCCCATGACAACCCACGGCCTTCCCAAAGGTATGGATCCGGGCAAAACATTCGTTCTGCAGGCCCTTTGCCTGGACCAGCCCTTCTCCTTTCGTACCGATGACACCGGTGGCATGGGCCTCATCCACGATGAGATGCGCTCCGTATTCCCGGCAGAGGGCGACGATCTCCGGCAGGGGCGCCTGGTCCCCATCCATGGAGTAGACGGATTCGATAACCACAAAGCGATTGCCCGTCGCGGTCCGTAATTTCTTTTCCAGGTCCGTCGTATCATTATGAAGAAAGGAAAAAGACTGGGCGAAGGAGAGACGGATACCATCACGGATAGATGCGTGGCTTAGCTGATCATAGAGGATGCTGTCCCCGCGCTGGGGTACGCTGCTCAGCACTCCCAGGTTGGCATCATAACCGGAGTTGAAGATAAGACCGGCTGCTGCCTGGTGGAAGGAGGCCAGGGACTTCTCCGTCTCTTCGATCAACGGATAGTTGCCGGCCAGGAGACGGGAACCGCCGCTGCCATGGGAGTCTCCAGCAGGTAAAGACGCCGGCACGGGCTTCGCAGACGAACGGCGATCCGGTGACGCCCAGGCCGTTTCGATCAGCCCCCGGGTGGCAATACCGAGATAATCATTGGAACAAAAGTCTGTCTTGCCATCGGGGAGGCGAAGCTGTCGAAAGGCGTTTTGCGTCCTGCGTTCGTTGAGTTTTCTGTCCAGGAAGTCTTCGTCCGGCATCTTACATTTTTCGGCAAACGTACATAAATCCCGGGAAAGCTTATTTTTACCGGATGGAAACCGCTCCCGAACAAAAGAATATCCTTGGTCTGCAATTGCCCACCGACCCGCGCTGGGTGGACCTGGCCAGCATTTCGCTGGAGGAGATCCTGACCGATCACGCCTGGTGCGAACAGAAGGCGGCTACCAGCTGTATTTCCCTTATCCAGCGTTATTCCGGCAAGGAAAAGCTGGTGGAGGACCTCTCCCCTATCGTCACCGAGGAATGGGGGCATTTCCGGCTGGTGCTTGCCGAGCTGCAAAAAAGAGGGCTCCGGCTAGGTCGTCAGCGGAAGGATCAATACGTCAACAGGCTGATGGAATTCCAGGAAAAGGGGGGCAGCGAGGAGGACCGTCTTCTCGACAGGCTGCTGATCTTCGCCCTGATAGAAGCCCGGAGCTGTGAACGTTTTAAACGACTAAGCGAGGGACTCGAAGACGCCTATCTGCGGAACTTCTACCGCCGGTTTATGGAAAGTGAAGCGGGGCATTATCATTTATTTATCGAACTGGCGGATACCTATATGGATAAGGACCGGGTGCGGCGCCGCTGGAAAGAATGGCTGGAGTTTGAGGCAGGCGTAATGACGGAGATGGAAATACGGGGGGACAGGATCCACTAGACCGGGGACGATCCTTCGGGCATGCCCGGATTTAAGGCAACGGGGTCCCGTTCAATTTACGCACATACAGATCGACATATTCCTTCATCTTTTTTCTCCGGTATTGCATCACCCAACGGGGATGCGAAAGAGGGACGATCTCCTTAAAGAGCCCATGCTGCTGGTTGATCCGGCTGAATTGTTTGTAATTCTCTCCTTCTCCCAGGCAAAAACAGGTCGGAGGTGTGGGGATCGTCGCCAGCTGCCGGCGCATGCATTCCACCATAAAAGGCTCACAGGACCTCAATAACCTCTTATCGTCATAATAATTCAGGTTCTTGCCTCCCTGTACAAATGCGAGGGGGAACATGGCCGTGAAAAAGAACTTGCTGTAAAACTCCTTCACGCCCCCATAGGCATCGATCATTTCATAGATGAATTGCGAGGACAGCTCCGCCTGTTTCTTCCAATCGTTTGGAATACCGCATTTTTCTTCCAGCCGCACCGGGTCTGTGAAGGGAACACCCGTAACGCCGGCGCCATGACGACCAGGGTTGATCCCTACGATATAAACACGGGTTTGGGTATCCCCATAGAATTTATCATAAAACTGGCCGGCGATCTTCCGGGCCTTGGGGTCTCCAAAAGGATTCATGATCGAAACCCCTTCCGGCAATGGGAAACGGGGACGGAGATGATCATAAAAATGAAGGATGGCTTCCGCCTGTGTCGTAAATGCTTCGGGCACGCTCATGATGGTCGAAAGTAATCGATTCCCTGCACTTTTCAATTTCCGTCATTCCGATCGACGCCGTTTCAATTTTTGTCGTTTCAATTTTTGTCGTCACGGGTCTTCGTCACATTAGTCGTCGTCACGGGCCTTCGTCCCCTTCACAAAGGCGGCCCTGACCGGCGGAGGCACTATGGCATCCTCTCCTTTTACCGCCTTCCACAAGATAGCGTTCATGAGTTGGTCGGGAACGAGATCTTCCCTGGAAAAGTCGAGTTTACCGGAAATCAGGGACATCCTGTTTTCTTTGACGTTCTTTTCATTCAGATCGATCTGTGCGGGCAGCGCCACGAATCCGCCGGCGTGCGGCTCTTTATCAAAACAGCGCCACATTGGGGTCGCTGCCGCGTCGTATTGTGTCATAGGCGGCATTCCCAGGATCAGCTCGATCGTTCGAAGGACGGAAGAAGTTGAGTAATTGCTGTGATCGACAAAACCGCGCTTCACAAAGCCTCCCGCGATGTAGGCGGGGGATCGATGGGCGTCGACATGATCGGGTCCGGCCTGCGCATCGTCTTCCAGCACGAAGACTATACTTTCGTTCCAGATGGGCGTTTTGCTCAGGTGCTCTATGAATAATCCGACTGCCAGGTCATTATCCGCCACATGCGCAAAGGGTGTAGGCCTTCCGATCGCTGTGCCTTCGGTATGGTCGTTGGGAAACTTTACCGTCACCAACCGGGGCAGTGCATTGGCCGCAAGCAGCGAATCAAATTCCCTTTCCCACAACGCGAAACGAGTGGTATCCCTGATACTGCCATTGAAGCTGGGGAAGTAGGGACATACATGTCCCGCTAAAGAGGCTACCTGAGGTTGAAATTTGTTATTGGAAAATTCGCCGTATGTCCTGTAAGTAATGCCGGATCGTTTCGCATCGTCCCAGATATACCCGTCTTTATTATTGGCCACTTCCATCAAGCCGGAAGAGGCTTCGGAGCCGCCTCTCCTGCCATAATAGGAGGGCCAGCTCTTTTCGAGGAAGTCGGTCGCATAGGCTCCCATGCTCCAGTTGTGGCCATCGGAACTCACTTCGCCGTCTACATAGAAATTATCCAGCAGGACGAATTGTCTGGCCAGGGCGTGTTGGTTCGGTGTGACTTTTTCGCCAAACAATACCAGGTTCTTATCACCATTCCCTTCCGGCATATCTCCCAGCACCTGGTCATAGGTTCTGTTTTCTTTGATAATATAGAACACATATTTAATGGGTGAGGTACCACCGGTCTTTTGCGGGACGGGGTTGCCGGCTTCACCTTCCGCCAGTTGTTCCTCTTCCTTCCGGTAGGGCGTGTTTTTATATACCGCCTGGGAGTAAACAGCCATTTGTTTATCGTCGGGGACATCAACGATCTCAAGGTCTCCCTTGAACATCCCGGCAATGTATTCTACCTCGGCGGGTTTATCAGGAATGCCTTCATGCAGCACAACCGGTTGTCTCCTGGCCATGGGGTTCGGTCCATTTGGATTGGCAAAGGGCGTAAGCCCCTTTCCATTGGTGACGAACAGTTTGTTTCCCACAACCCGGACACAGGTGGGGTACCAGCCGGCAGGAATAAAACCCCTGGAAACGCTGTTGCCGGGCTTGCTGACGTCGAACACCGCAAGACAATTATTATCTGCGTTGGCTATATACAGGGTTTTCCCGTCGCCACTGAGGGATACGCCGTTGGTGGTCGAACCACTGAGTTTAGTCGTGTATAGAGCGGCATTGAGTACCTCCAGCACTTTTCTCTTTTTGATATCGATGACCGAGACACTGTTGTCGTTGGCATTGGCCACGTATAGGTAGGTCCCTTTTGCGGTGAGGCAAATGTCATTGGGGTTGTCTCCAACGGCCACGCTGTCGATCAATTTGTTCTTACGGGTATCGTAAATCAAAATTTTATCGGTAGCCCAGGCACTGATATATAATTCCTTTTTGTCCGGCGAAAGCAGACAGGTATAAGCTGCACCACCCAGCGGCAGCTGTTGTACTATCGCTTTTGTCTTCATATCCACGACGTAGAGGCTGTTGTCCTCCCTGGTCACGATATAGAGCAGCTGGCGGCGGTCGTCCACCGTGATACCAGCGGGGGAGATCTTTTTAGGCCAGGGATCGCCCAGTTTGAAGGTATCGACGGTATTGAGCCTTCCCTCTTCAATGGCGTATTTCAGTATCCAGTTGTCGTTGCCGCCCGAGGCATACAGGTATTTTTCATCGTTGCTGAAAACTATTCCGCCCCAGCTCTTGGCAATGACCTTATTGTCCAGGATCTTTTCATTTTTTGTGTCTACCAATTGTATGGACTGAGTACTCTGTCCGTTGTTGGTGACGGCCAGGAACCGCTGGGAGGGGCTGACCGCGATATTCAATGGAAGATCTCCAACCGTCAGGTGCCGGCCGGCAGGCGTAAGGGACCAGCCATTGGGCAGACGGACGCGCTGACGTTCGAGGGAAGGAAGATCGGAAAACCCGGTCGGTGCAAGCGCCTGAGTCTGTGTAAGTACCTGTGTTTGTGCATGTGCCTGGGTCAGGCCGGCAACCAGCCAAAAGGCTATGAATATTTTTCTCATCATTGCTTTTTTATCAGGAATACGGCGGGCACCGGTCTTTCTCCTTCCTTATCGGAGGGATGGATCGTCTCCTTCCCGTTTACCAGCAGGCAGCTGCTGCCACCGCCATCGAGGTTAATCGCTTCATAACAACCCAGGTCCAGCAGGATCTTTGCCTCCTGTCCGAGGGTAACGCCCGCGGCCTTGCCGGGTGTGCGTCCCTGTACGGCGAGTATGATGATCCGTCCGTCGCGGGTATAGCCGATCGCGCTTCTTGGGTTTAATGCGTTTTCGCTGCCTACGAAGAGTCCTTCTTCCACGCTCGTGACCCGGATCGCTCCGTTGTAGACAAGGACGGGGCCCCCGCCAACGGCCGTCTCCATTTTCCAGCGCCGCCAGTGCGTGTCGTTCATGGCCTTTAGCGTAGGGATCGAATCGGCTCCGCGGGTCACGGGAGGATCTTCTTCAAAGGCATAGGGCAGGGGCTGGGTCGAATCCGTAAAGATCCAGGCGACGTCCGCCTTTCTATCCCGGGTGATGCCCAGCGCGCTTCGGGTGGTATAGGTATAATAAGGCAGAGAGTCTTTTCTTTTATGCCCGCGCGAAGGCTGGTTCCAGGCCAGCATCTTTCCGTCCTTTACGACCAGGTTCAGATTGCCGTTTGTCTTAAAGGAAAAAAAGGAGGTGTTGATGATCAGCAGCGGCTGTTGTTCCTGCGTGTAATACTCGGAGGGTCTCAGCCGTTTGCCATAGCCTACCTGGGCCGTGAAAAGCAGCGATCTGTCCTTTAGCGGTACGGAGACATAATAGGCGATCTGCGGGCGTCCATCCAGCGAATCCTGCGAGCGGTAGACATGCATGACAGCCGGCAAAGGGCCATAGTCCGCATCGACACCCGTCCATTTCCAGGGGGCGGAGGAAGCGCCGGTCTTCGAAGCCGCGATCTTTTCGGCCGGGACAAGATCGTCGGGATCGGTCGCCTGTTTGACCGGGCGGGTACCCTGCGCATGCAGGGCCCCTGTCTGTGTATTCAAAAGGAAGATCAACCCGATAAGAATAGCGCTATACCAATATTTTTTCATGCTGCTAATTTACTACAGGTGGAATTTACCACCCCGAATTTTGTTTCAGGTTAGGATTAATGACGATTTCGCCGCTGGGGATAGGATCGTAATACATTTTATCATTCCAGACCCGGGGGGTATTGGCCAGCCAGATGATATTCCCAAAACTACCCTGTGTCAGCTTTATCGTATTGTTATCGATGATATCATAATAGACGCCTTTTATCACACCGGTCGTGGGGGTGGAGTTTACAAAGGAGACATTCAGGACGCCATCACCATTCATGGCATAAGGCACATTCAGCTGCGGAACATATACGCCATTATACGGCATATTCATCAGCAGCCCCATTTTCCAGCGCCGGATATCGTCAAAGCGAAAACCTTCGAGCATCAGCTCTACGCCTCTTTCCCTTCTGATCTCCAGCAGAACGGGATCGGAGATCGTATTCAGGAAATATTGCTGCATATACGGGTCGGCAGTAGTTGGCATGCCCGTATTGGCGATACCGGCCCTTGCTCTTAGTTTGGCGATGGTATTTGTCCAATCCGTCGGGGTAAAGGTTCCCAGCTCGGCCTTTGCTTCGGCGAGGTTGAGCAGCACTTCGGCATACCGGAAGATGGGAATGGAGTTATTGTTTTCCGAGTTAAGATTGATCGCCGAATTGTCGACGTTGAATTTCAGCGGCTGGTAACCGGTAAAGGTAAAAGAATAATCGGGCGGGGCAGAGATGCCGCTGGAATATTTATATCCGTTACAGCGAACCGTCTGTTGCAGACGGGGGTCCCTGTTGGCCATTTCATTTACAAAGCTGATCGTATCAAACTGGGGATGGTCGGTAAACCGGGAGCCGTCCTTGTCCAGATAGGTATCGATAAAGGATTTTATCGGGCTGGTCCTGTTGCCGAGCGTCGTGCTGGTGAAATAGGCATTTGCATTATGCCATAGCTTCAGAGCATCGCTGTATACGAAGGCCAGGATCACTTCATCGGGCCAGGGCACCTGTGTGGTAAATACGGCCCGGTAATCCGCGAGCGGGCTGCCGGTGGAATGAAGCGTATAGCCGGAATTGGTCAGTTGTGTGGAAGCATCCACGCAATAGTTCAACCAGGTAGCGGCGGTACTTCCCAGACCCAGTTCGGTATGATATTTCCGGAAAGTGCCTTCAAAGAGCCCCACTCTTGACTTCAGGGCCAGGGCCGTCCATTTGGTGACCATGGAGCAGGAAGCGTCCTTTGCCGAAGGGGCGTGGGCGATCGCATAGTCCAGGTCCGCCTCGATAGAGTCCATGACCAGGGTCCGCGGGTCCTGTGTCTTATACAGGGAGGAATCGGTCGTGCTGAGGGGGGCGCTGTACCAGGGTACATTCCCGAATTGTTTGACCATGTTAAAATACCACCAGGCGCGGAAGAACCGGGCGACACCCGAATAACTGTTACGGATGGAATCGGTGATCGACGAATTATTGTTATTCTGAAGGAAATAATTGATATTCCTCAGCTCCGACCAGGAACCTGCGCTTGTCTGGGACCATCCGGCGATGGGTTCGTTGGCGCTGACCTGGGCGGTCATGATAGAGGGTATATTATTCCCGGAAATATAATCCGAGGTGTTATCGCCCGAAAAAATGGTATTGGCATTGGGCATTTGGTTGACGTAGAATGAATTGGTATACAACTGGAGGTCACCGACGTTGACGAAGGCCTGATTGGGCGTCAGCGTGGTAAAAGGTTCTTTGTCCAGGAATTTTTTACAACCGGGTAAGGTTGCCGCCAGGATAAGGGCTCCTGAGACGGTGAGCGATGAGAAGATCCTTCGACGTATGTTCATATGCACTGATATTATTTGTTTACTTAAAAGGTTAAGTTGATCCCTGCCGTAAATGTCTTCAACATGGGATAGGCGTATCCGTTACCGCTGCCGCTATTAACTTCCGGATCGGCTCCATTGATCACTTCCGGATCGAAGTTGGCGGCATATTTATGCAGGGGAGAAAGGGTGAACAGGTTCTGACCGGTAAAATAGACCTTGGCGCTGGTTATCTTCGCCTTGCTGAGCCAGTCTTGCGGCAGGCTATAGGCAATGCTGAGGTTCTTCAACCGGACATAGGCTGCATTCTGCAGGTACCGTGTCTGTACGACGGCCAGTTCGCGTGTACCGCTCAGGGCCACATACCCTCTGTATCGCGGATAATAAGAATTCAGGTTGGTGGGCGACCATACGTCCTTCATCATATAAGCCGGGATCTCTTCATAGGGCCGGTTGTATTGTCCCCAGAATTGTCCTGCCTCGATGCCGGGCCACCAATCCCGCTTGCCTACGCCTTGAAAGAAGGCGGCGATCGATAGTCTTTTCCAGGTCGTTCCCAGGTTCATACCGAAATTGTACCGGGGAGATGCATTCCCGATGACCTTCAGATCGCCGTGGTTGGCCAGGGTATTCTGTCCATTGTTGATCACCCCCAGGTTATTGATATCCTTGAATTTTATATCTCCGGGCATAAGCACATTGGAGTTGGAGACCGTAAAGTAGGATTGGTTGGCGTGGTTGGTGATATCCTGTTGCGAGGTGAACAGCCCTTCCGTTACAAATCCCCAGATCTCACCCGGGTGCATGCCTTTATAATACGTGCTGGGGTTAAGGCTATAGGGAACCGTATATGGCAGGATACCGGTCGGGTTGTAGAATTTTGTGATGACGGAAGTATTATCCGAGACGACCAGGCCTATGTTAAAGCTCCAGTCTTTTGTGATATTGCTGGTCCAGGAAGGAGAAAATTCCCAGCCCGTGGTCTTGAGGTCGGCATTGTTACCGTTTGGCACCGAGGCGCCGAATACGGCAGGCAATGGCTGCCCGGTGGTGAAATTACCGGTAGAGTAACGGACGTAATAGTCAAAGGTAAAGCGCAGGCGGTTATGCAGGAAGCTGGCGTCCACCCCTTCATCCACCGTGGTGGATTTCTCCCAGGTCAGACCGGAGGGAATGACGTTAGGCCGGGATGTGTAGGTGGGGTTGATGCCGTTGATCGAGATCCCGGTAGATTTCTGAACGGTCATGATAGGATCGAACAGGTAGGGATTGATCTGGCCATTTCCAAGGCTGCCAAAGGAGGCCCTGAATTTCAGGTTATCCAGCCATCCTTTTGTCGCATCCATGAAATTCTCTTTGGAGATGACCCACCCCGCGGAAATGGAGGGAAAGAATCCAAACCGGGAGTAGGACGGGAACTTGGATGATCCGTCATAGCGTCCGTTGACCTCTACCAGGTATTTATCTCTGAAGGCATAGTTCGCCCGGAAGAAAAGACCCGCGATCGTCCATTCGTTGCCTCCGCCCGTAAGGGTGTAGTTGGTGCCATTGAGCAGGTTGATATTTGGTAAGCTGGGGTCGATGATACCGTCGCGTTGTATGAAGGTACTGTCAAACCGGAAATCCTCCACATTCACGCCTGCCAGCAATCGAATGGAATGGTCGCCAAAATCCTTATGAGCGGATGCATACACGTTGCCTGCGTAATAGGAAGAGATGCCTGTGGCCTGGTTGAGTTGGTTCACCGCGGTCGAGGTGGTCATCCCGGGACCCTGGCTATAGGTCACCGGCCGGTAGGTGCCTGCGAAGCTATTGTTTGTATAGGAGTTGGTGAAGTCGGCCTTCAGGTTCAGGAAATTCTTTATAAGATCCGCGTTCAGCGATACGGTATTCCGGAAATAGAGTTGTTTGTTAAGGGTCACATTATTCCCGGTATACAGATCGCCCACGGAAGTATAGGATTGCGGGGTCAGTGTGCCATCCGGGTTGAACATCGTGGCCAGGGGATTCACGGCGACGGCAAAGTTCGCCCAGACGGGGGTGTTGTTATTATCGACCGGGTAAAAATATTTAAAGGTGTTAAAGTCCACGTTATCGCTGATGGTAAACCAATTGTTGACATTGATGTCCCCCTTCATCCGCAGGTTGATCCTGTCAAAATGGTCCGGGTCGTAGCGGAAAATCCCTCCTTGTGTGTAGTAACGGCCGGAGATATAGAAATCGGCGTTCTGGTTACTGCCGGAGATGCTGAGGGAGTTATCGGTGGCGGGTGTATTGGTCCGGTAGAGCTGATCGACCCAGTTGGTGCTGCCGTAATATAAATATTTACCGGTGGCGGGGTCCACGGTCACTTTTGGCAGGGAAGGATTTGTTGTCCTTGCCGCCAGGGAATCGAATCCGGCGGGCGTGTTGGGGAACATCCCATTGATGTTGGGAGCGGGTGTCTTATAATCATACCAGGCAAGATAGGATTGTGCATAGTCGGTGGCCCAGGTGGTCCCGTCGTTGACCAGTTTCGGGGTAACCGTTTTCTGGTTGAGGGAATAGCTGGAGTTGAGGTTCATCTGGATCTTTCCTTTCTTTGGGGTCTTGGTGGTGATCAGCACCACGCCAAAGGCGCCCCGGGCGCCATAAATAGCGGCGGAGGCTGCATCTTTCAACACGGTGATGCTTTCGATATCGTTGGGGTTCAGCAGGCTCGGATCGCCGCTGACGCCGTCGATCAGTACCAGGGCGCTGGCCGTTCCTCCGGCCCCGATAGAGGTCGCTCCTCTTACGTTATAGGTCGGGTTCCGGATCGGTTTGCCATCCGATATATTGATATTCAGGTTGGGTATGACTCCTTCCAGGCCCCGGGAGATATTCGGGGAGGGGCGGTCTGCCAGCACTTCGCCGCTGACCTGTGTAACGGCGCCGGTCAGATCGCCTTTTTTCTGCGTTCCATAACCGACGACGACGAACTGGTTCAGGTCGTTGCTGCCTTCCGCCATACGGACCAGCAGGGAATTCTTTTCATTCGGTTTGACCAGGAAACCCTTTACCGTTTGCGTTTGGTAGCCGATATGGCTGATCGTGAAGGTATAGGTGTTTCCGGCTTTTAAGGTCCTGAATTCAAAAAGTCCCTGTTCATTTGCCGAGACGTTAAATGATTCGCCCAATTTTGTATTTTTCGCCTGTACACTGGCGCCGGCAAGAAGCTCGCCCTTTTCCGTCACTACCGTGCCGGTGACCGTGGCCGTGATGGATTGGGCCCCTAGCCGCTGACCGCCGGCGGTCAGAAGGACAAGCCCGGAGAGGAAGAAAATTTTCAGTAGTCTGGTCAACATACGGTTCATTTGTTAATTTTTTTTAGACAATAGAAGATCCTTACGCTTTCGCGTTCAATTTTTTTACGGTAACTCAGGAAAGGTTGTTTACTGATCCAAATGCCTGGCTATGATAAACCCGGGTTCGTCTTCCCGGACATCCAGGTTGTTCATCGTTGCAAGCAATTTTAGAAAGGTGGCCAGAGAGTCCGAGCGGGAAACGCTGCCGGTAAAGTTCATCCCGGCCAGGTCCGATGCCCGGTAAGCGATCTTCGTATGATATTGGATGGATAATTGGTTGAGTACTTCCTTTAAGGAAGCGTTGTTAAAGACCAGGTCTGTCTGTTCCGGTGCGAAGGCCGGGGACGTCCATTGTTCATCCGGCGCAGACGGGCCTGCCCTGAACCGCGTAACGGTGGCCAGTAGTTGCCGGTCATCGTAGAGTACCTGTTGCCCGGGAGCCAGGTAGATGTCTTCCTTCCATCCCGGCAATGGCTGTACCGATCGTACCACGGCCCTCCCTGTATAAAGTCTTACGACGATGTTCCCTGCCTTCCTGTTGCTCTTTATGCCAAACGAGGTACCCAATGCAGTGGTCGCCAACGCTCCGGAAGTGACCGTAAAAGGATGGACCTTATCCTTCTTTACGGAGAAGTCGGCCGACCCGTCGAGCCAGATGTCCCTCCGGCTGATGCCGAAGGAGTCCGAATACCGCAGGGATGAATGGGCAAAGAGCCTTACCCCGGAGCCATCGGGCATGGTCATCGTCTGCGACTTACCGGTGGCGTTGATCCTGTCATGCCAGGCCAAACGGCCGGGAACCGATCGATGGCTGACGGGGCCTCCGGTGATGCTGTCGTCCTTTATCCGTCTGGCCGTCATCCATATTCCTCCTATGACCAGGAGGAGGACTGCGGCTGCGGCCGGTATCGCCAGGCGACGAAAGAATGAACGCCGTACCGGCACGGATACTAAGGATTCGCGAAAAAGGTTTTCTTTTAACTGTCGCAATGCTACAGCCTTTTCCTCCTCATTTCCCAATCCCAGGGAGATGATGGGGGCGTTCCACTCCTCCCTTCCCAACCAGGATGCCTTTTCCGCCGGGTGTTGTTCCAGGTAATGTATCACCGCCTCAAATTCCTCCGGATCGCATTTATTCTCAAAGAACTTTTGGATCAGGCCGTTGGTTATTTCCATGCAGTTAAAATAATCTGTTACAGTATATACGTTTGTGGAGAAGCGTCACCTCTGCCGGTAACATTAAGTTAATATAGTGAACGAAGATGACGGAGGGCTTTGACCATATGATCCTCTACCGTCTTGCTGGAGATGGAGAGCTGTTCTGCAATCTCTTTATAGGACTGTCCGTGGACCCGGCTGAGGATAAAGACCTTTTTCCGCACCGGGGGAAGGGTGCGGGTCAGCGAATGAAGATAATCGGCTTCTTCGAAATCATTGCCGGACGATCTTTCCGCGGAGACCTCCTCCTGTGCCGTCCGTACGGCCAGCTGGGAAAGCATTTTCCGCTGGGAGTTCTGCTGACGGAGAAAATCGATAAGGGTGGTGCCGGCAATATTGAATAACTGGATGTCAAGGGAATATTCTTCGGAGAGGGTGTGCCGGAATTGCCATAACTTGATAAAGGTGAGCTGTACAAGCTCCCGCGCATATTCAGGGGACCGGGTCTTTTTTAAAAAAAAGCGATATACCCTTGTATAGAATTCATTAAAGACCTCTGTAAAGGAGTGTTCACTCCCCGATTTTATTTCATCGATACTAATCAAAGCAGCAGAATAAATTAAAGTCCGGCAAATGTCGGCATAGCGCGTCTGTATTACTGCAGCTCTATATTAAGAGACTATTAAGAGAATTTGAAGACATGTGCTAAATGATAATATGACAGGGAAGGAGTGGTCCTATTTACCCGGTGTGGATGAAAAATAACCCAGTTCGTCCTCCAGGTCCAGGAAAGGATATTTACGACGGAGCTCATCGGTCTTGTTCCAGTGGTCCTGCAGGAATCGACGGTGTGCCTGTGTCGAGGGCTGCATCGGTCTGTGACGTCGGGCGATGACGATCTTTTTTATTTCTTCCATCAACTGGCGGGAGGGCTCGTCGATACAATGACGGGCGAATTTTTCCAGCACGAATTCGGTCGCGGGATAGTTGGGGTGGACCATATCTACATCAAAGAACCGGTAGTCGCGCAGGACATCGATCACCAGCTCATAGGCGGGGAAATACCAGAGGCGGTCGAATTTATTTACGAGGTGATGGACGGATTCGATCAGGCGGGCCTTGCTGCGGTTGTTGTCCACTACCCCATCTCGGGCATGCCGTACGGGACTGATGGTAAAGAGTACGTGCAGGTTGGGGTTGAAATAGAACAATTGATAAAGACAGTTATCGAGGACCGTATCGATCTCTTCGATCGTCATCAGGTGTTTGTCAAAGGTCTTTGCGGGAGCGCGGTGGCAATTGGCAACGGAATGGGGCGATACCGCGGAGGCGGAAAGAAATTCGGCGGGTACCCCTTCCGATAAGCGGTAGGAAAAGGCGCTGCCCAGGGTGATGATCAGCCATTTCGCCTCTTTTAGAAAGGCATGGGCGCGGGTCTGGGAGGCATTGATCTCCTGCAGACATTTTTCTTTGTCCGTATTGGAAAAACGGCTGTGATGCTGCCAGCTTTGCCAGAGCTCGTTGAAGAAAACAAGATCCTCTTCGGTATAGATCCTGGGTTTTATATATGATACCAGGCCGGACGCCACGCTGGCGGGGTCAAAGAGAATACCATTGGGGTTTAGCAACGTATCGAATTTCCAATCCTGGAGCTGGTTGCCGATATGTTCCGTGAAACAGGAGCCGGTCAGCAATATTTTATCGCCGTAACGGATGGGTTCCGGAAGGGAGGGGATCGATATGGGCAATTGAAATTCCATGATCAGACAAAAATCTCTGTAGCCAGCCGGAGGCTTTCCTGCAAGGCGGTGTTGTTGATGCCGGGTAAAAGATGTTGTTTTTCAAGATAGGGGATCATCCATTCCGTATCCATGTTACCGACCAGCTCGTCTCCTGCCATAGGGCAGCCACCGATCCCCTTGAGGGCCCCGTCAAAACGACGACAACCGGCCTGGAGGGCGGCATCGATCTTGGCCTTGCGGTTGTGGTGTGTGGAATGGAGGTGTACCCCGATGGTATGGCCGGGCAGCTCACGGACCAGGTAGTCGGTCAGCAGGAATACCTGTTCGGGGGTCGCAAGACCGACCGTATCGGCCAGGGAAAGTGTTCGAACCCCCAGCCGGCTCAGGTCGTCCGCCCATTCGAAGACGACATCCTCCGACCAGGGATCTCCATAGGGGTTGCCAAAGCCCATAGAGAGATAGACCACCAATTCCTTGTCCATTTTGATACAAAGCTCCAGGATCTCTTCCACGGTAGCAAAGGAGCCCTCGATGGTCTTATTGGTATTGCGCAGCTGGAATGTTTCGGATACGGAGAAGGGGAAGCCCAGGTACCGGATCGCATCATGGGAGGCGGCTTCTTCGGCCCCGCGGAAATTGGCGACGATGGCGAGGAGCCGCGTGTGGCTATCGCGCAGGTCGAGACCGGCCAATACTTCCGCCGTGTCGGCCATCTGGGGAATGGCGTGGGGGGAGACAAAGCTCCCGAAGTCGAGGGTATCGAAGCCTACTTTCAACAGGGCGTTGAGGTAGTCGATCTTTTTCTTTGTGGGGATGATATGCGGCCATCCCTGCATGGCGTCACGGGGGCATTCGATAAGGGATACCGGTTTGACGGCAGCAGGATCGGGTGTCTGTGAGGAAGTATGCGGGGGGTATGATCGGCTCATAAACGATGTTTCATGGCTTCGTATAAAATAATACCGGCGGCGACGGAGACGTTCAACGAATCGAAATCACCCGACATGGGGATGGTGAAATGTTCGTCCGCCGCCTTGCGGATATAGGGTTGTACGCCTTTATCCTCGCTGCCCATTACAATACAACAGGGTTCGGTCAGGGGAAGTTCAAAGACTTTCCGGGGGGCGTTCATTTCACTGGTGAACACCTTGATCCCGTTGAGGTGGAGGGTATCCACGGCTTTTAGCAGGCTGTTCACGCGACAGACATTGATCCGTTCCAGCGCGCCGGCGGAAGACTTCATCGCCTCTTCGTTTAGGGCGCCCACGCCTTTGTCCGGGATCAGCAGGGCCTGGGCCCCGCAGCAGATGGCGGAACGGGCGATCGCACCGATATTGCGGACATCGGTCACGCCGTCGAGCATGACGAACAGGGGAATGGCGCCGGCGGCGATGGTATGGTCGATCACCTGCTGGAGATCGAGATATTGTACCAGGGCGGCAAAGGCGATGACCCCCTGGTGGTTGGCCATTGTCATCGAATCCAGCTTTTCCGCCGGGACCACCTGGATGGGGACGTTGTGCTCGCGGGCCAGCTCCCGGATCTCGGCAAGGGATTCTCCCGAGGTATTTCGCTGCAGGAGGATCTTATCCAGGGCACGGCCCGAGCGGATGGCTTCGATCAGGGGCTGTCGCCCGATGATCAACCCTTTGCTTTCCTTATGAGGTCCTGATCGGCCCTTATGGCCCCTGTCTTTATGATTGGCGTGAAAAGGCATGATAACGGTTAACTGTTTTTCGGTGTGGTAAGCAGCAATAATTTGACCTTCTGAATGGCGGCCACGGACATGGAGTCGGTGATCTCTCCTCTTTCCACCATCTGGTATGCTTCTTCAAAGGGTAAGCGACGGACGACCAGTTCTTCCGTTTCTTCGGGCATGGACGGCCCCTGTTCGAGTCCGCGGGCGAGGAAGAGGATCGCCTTCTCGTCGCTGACGGAATTGGAGAGGTGCATCTCCAGGATCTGTGTCCATTCGCGGGCAATCAGACCCGTCTCTTCCTGTAGTTCCCGTTGGGCCGATGCTACGGGCGGCAGTGCGGGATCGCCTCCTCCTTCCGGGATCTCCCAGCTATAGGCATCCAGCGGAAAACGATATTGCCCTACCAGCCAGGTATAGCCTTCTTCATCCAGGGGGAGGATGCCGATGGCCAGGTTCTTGAAATGCACTTTTCCATAGATCCCTTTTCCCCCGCTGGGGTTGAGGACATCATATTCCGTCACGCCGATCCACTTGTTGTCATAGGCGGCGCGTTGGGCGAGGACGGTCCAGGGATTGCGCGTTTCATTCATGGTACAAAAATAAAAAAACCTCCCCAGAGGGAGGTTTTTTATATTACAAATCAATTATTTCAGGCCAAAGGCTTTCTTAACCTTTGGTACATAGTCCAGTTTTTCCCAGGTGAACAGTTCTACCTTCTTTTTCACTTCTTTACCATCCGGGGCAAAAAAGCTTTTTTCCACGATCTCGGGTTTGCGGCCCATGTGACCATAGGCAGCGGTTTCGCTGTAGATCGGGTTGCGCAGTTTCAGACGGGTCTCGATAAAGTAAGGACGCATGTCGAACAATTCCGTTACCAACTTAGCGATCTGTCCGTCGCTCATCTTGACCTTGGCCGTGCCGTAGGTATTTACGTTGATGCTGGTCGGCTGGGCTACGCCGATCGCATAGGAGACCTGTACCAGGATCTCGTCGGCTACGCCGGCGGCTACCAGGTTCTTGGCGATGTGCCGGGTGGCATAGGCAGCAGAGCGGTCGACCTTGGAGGGATCTTTTCCGCTGAAGGCGCCGCCGCCATGGGCTCCTTTACCACCATAGGTATCTACGATGATCTTGCGGCCGGTCAGACCGGTATCGCCGTGGGGTCCGCCGATCACGAACTTACCGGTGGGGTTGATATGATACTTGATCTTATCGTTGAAAAGACGGGCGTATTTTTTGTATTTGGATTTTACGCGGGGGATCAGGATCTCGATGATATCGCTCTTGATCTTAGCCAGCATTTTTGCTTCGGTATCGAAATCGTCGTGCTGGGTGGAAACCACGATGGCGTCGATCCGGACAGGCTTGTTGTTGTCGTCATACTCCAGGGTAACCTGGCTCTTGGCATCGGGACGAAGCCATTTGATCTGTTTGTTCTCCCTTCTCAGCGCGGCCAGTTCCAGGAGGATCTTATGGGCCAGGTCGAGGGCGAGGGGCATATAATCGTCGGTCTCATTGCTGGCATAACCGAACATCATACCCTGGTCACCGGCTCCCTGTTCTTCCTTTTTCTTCTTGTCGACACCCTGGTTGATATCCGAGGACTGCTCATGGATGGCAGAAAAGATACCACAGGAATTTGCCTCGAACATATATTCACTCTTGGTATACCCGATCTTCCGGATAACGCCACGGGCGATCTCCTGGACGTCGAGATATGCCTTGGATTTTACTTCTCCGGCCAATACGACCTGTCCGGTGGTAACGAGGGTCTCACACGCGACCTTGGATTGGGGGTCAAAAGCAAGGAAGTTATCGATCAATGCATCGGATATCTGGTCGGCTACCTTATCCGGGTGGCCTTCGGATACGCTCTCAGAAGTGAATAAATAAGGCATGGGAATTAAACGATTTTTTTAATTAATGGGTATAATTTTCTTACGCGGGCAAAGATAATCGGTGAAATCTTAATTTCTAAATAATTAGCAAGATATATATTATACTAAGCCGAAAGACCTATTTGCTCAGATCGGAATACAGCTGCAAATAATCTGTTAAATCCGATTCGGCGTTAAAGGAAAGGACTTTTTTGCCTCTTATTTTTCCGAATTCATCCACCAGCTTTTTATCGACCTTTTCGGCTCCGAAGGAGATGGCGTCTGCGTAGGTGGCGCCTCCGCGGAACAGGGCAACGTTACCCGCCTCTTTGTAAGGCTCGAGGTCTTTTTCCTTTATATTGGCGTGAATATTAGCCAGTTTGAGAAAATCGGCGCCCAGCTTTTCTTTAAAAGTGGTCTGGCCGATGGTGAATACGCATTTGCTATGGGCAAAGACGGGCTCTTTCTTATACACGGTCTTCAGATAGAGAGGTATAAGACCGGTCATCCAGCCGCTGCAATGGATCACGTCGGGAGGCCAGCCGAATTTCTTCACGGTCTCCAGGGCGCCCTTGCAATAAAATACCGTTCTCAGCCCGTTGTCCTCGAACCACTTATCCTGCTCGTCGTGAAAGATGAACTTGCGTTTGAACAGATCTTCGTTGTCCAGGAAATAGACCTGCAGGCGGGCATTGGGCAGAGAAGCTACTTTGATCTGGAGGGGATAATCATCATTGTCCACCGATACGTTGATCCCGGACAAACGCACCACTTCGTGCAACCGGTGCCTTCTTTCATTGACCACGCCGAACCGGGGCATGATACAGCGCACCTCAAACCCACTTTCATTTGATTTAATTGCCAGTTTATTTACGATCTCTGCAAATTCCGTCATCTCCAGGTATGGCGACATCTCGTTGGCAATAAACAAAATTCTCTTTTTCTGAATCATTATTTGCTTATAATTGTTGAGAGGAACCTTAACAAAATAGTTTGCAAAGGTAAGCTTTTTATTGTAAAATCGGCACTGTAGCCGCTTTGAGGGGCATAAACACCAAAAAGAATGATTTTATTCAAAAGAGCCGGCGAGCTGGCCGGCTGGCTGGAACAACAAAAGGCAATGGGGCGATCGGTTGGTTTTGTTCCCACGATGGGGGCGCTGCATGCCGGACATATATCACTTATTGATATATCAAAACGATCGACATCCCTGACCCTGTGCAGTATTTTTGTCAATCCCACCCAATTCAATGACCCTACCGATTTCAAGAAATACCCGGTTACGATCGAAAAAGACATTTATGCGCTGGAAAGGGCGGGTACGGATGCCCTTTTCCTGCCGGAGGTGGGTGAGCTCTATCCCGGAGGGACCGGGCAGCTGGAGCATTATGACCTGGGGGAGCTGGAAACGATCCTGGAGGGGAAATTCCGGCCCGGGCATTTTCAGGGGGTATGCCAGGTGATGCGCCGGTTACTGGATATCGTCCGGCCGGATCACTTATTTATGGGTCAAAAGGATTATCAGCAGTGTATGGTGGTCCGCCGGCTCCTGGAACTGATGGGTTCGGGTACGGAGCTGCATCCCTGTCCGATCGTCCGGGAGGCGGACGGACTGGCTATGAGCAGCCGGAATGTACGGTTGACGGAGGCCGGCCGGAAGAATGCACCGGCTATTTACCGGGCGTTGAATGGGCTAAAAGACGGTGGGTCGGTCGCGGATGCGAAAAGGATCCTTGAAGCCGCGGCATTCCGGATCGACTATGTGGAAGTGGCGGATGCAAAGACGCTAATGCCCCTAACGGACAAGGCCGCCGCTGCAATAGCATTGATCGCCGCTTTTCAGGGAGAGATCCGGTTGATCGATAATATGATTTTACCTAATTTTGTGCCCTCTTTATAAAAAAGGGGTTATTCTATGGACATTGAAATCCTGAAATCAAAAGTTCATCGCGCCGTTATTACAGAGGCCAACCTGAATTATGTGGGCAGCCTGACATTGGATGAGGACCTGATGGATGCGGCCAATATGATCGAGAATGAAAAGGTGCAGATCGTAAATGTGAATAATGGTTCCCGTATCGAGACCTACCTGATCAGGGGTAAAAGAGGCTCGGGGACCTGTTGCCTGAATGGGCCCGCTGCACGCCAGGGCGCGGTGGGCGACATCGTGATCGTGATCTCCTATGCACGCATGGATCTTGAAAAAGCCAGGAGCTTCCGGCCATGGATCGTGTTTCCCAAAGAAGGAAATAAATTGTAACTTACCCCGGTTATGAAGAAAGCAATTCGGGTTCTGCTGCAATATCTTTTTTTCGCTGCGCTGGCAGCGTTTTTTGTGTGGCTGAGCCTGAAAGATATGGACAGGACGAAATGGGCGCAGCTGAAAGACGCCCTCGACCGTGCCAACTACTGGCTGCTGGTCCCTGTACTCCTGCTATTGCTGGCGAGTCACTGGCTAAGGGCCCTGCGGTGGAGACAGCTGATGGAGCCGATGGGATACCGTCCTTCAAAAATGAATACTTTTTTGGGGGTGATGATCGGTTATTTTGTCAACCTGGGGGCGCCCCGTTTGGGAGAAGTGGTGAAATGCACCATCCTGGCCCGTTATGAAAAGGTGCCGGCCGACAAACTGGTGGGGACGATCGTTGCAGAACGCGCCTTTGATGTAATATGTCTGCTGATCGTCTTTGGACTGACCTTCCTCTTCCAGTTCGATGTGATCCATTCGATGACGGCCGGCAAGATGAATGTGCTTTTCCAGTCCGGCAACGGGCATCTTTCCTATATGAAGCTCCTTTTATGGGTCTCCGGGGCAGTGGTGCTTTTCTTTCTTGCGCGGTTCATCCTGGCCCGGTTTGGACATATCAGCATTGTCCAGAAAATAAAGGCAATCTTTATCAATATCTGGCATGGCCTGACGAGTGTGCGATCATTAAAGAACAAACCCTTGTTCTTTGTCTATTCCGTCGGCATCTGGAGCCTCTACCTGCTTAGTACCTGGGTCGGTTTCTTTGCGATCAGCGAAACCCGGGGTCTTGGTCTGGCCGATGCGCTGAGCGTCCTGGCGATGGGCAGCATCGGGATGATCGTATCGCCGGGTGGTATCGGCGCCTATGCCTTGCTGGTACAGGAGACGGTCTCCTTTTACAATATCCCGGCCCTACCCTATGGTCAGGCCCTGGGCTGGCTGTTGTGGTTTGGTCAATTCCTGAGTTTTATCCTGTTCGGCGTAGTGAGCTTTATCCTGCTGCCAAGAATAAATAAGAAAAAATATGAGGTTACCGCAAATTATCCCGCAAAAGATCTATGATCTTCCCGGCCTGCTGCATCAGATCCGGCGCTGGCGGGTAATGGGCAAGACAGTCTCCTTCACCAACGGGTGTTTTGATATTCTTCACCAGGGACATATCGCTTCTTTATCGGATGCCGCCCGGGAGGCGGATTATCTGATCGTCGGCGTCAATTCGGATTCGTCCACCTGCCGGCTAAAGGGTCCCGAACGTCCCATCAACAACCAGGATGCCCGGGCCTTGTTGCTGGCCTCGCTGCTGATGGTGGATGCGGTCATCATCTTTGAAGAGGATACTCCCCTGAACCTGATCAACGCGATCCTTCCGGATGTACTGGTAAAAGGAGGGGACTATACCCTCGAACAGATCGTCGGGGCGAAAGAGGTAACGGCGGCGGGCGGAAGGGTGGTGATCAACAAGATCGTGGACGGGTATTCGACGACGGGGCTGATCGGGAAGATCCGGAAGCTTTGACGGGATGCTGCGAAAGGCTCTGACGGGATGCTGCTGAAGATCGATCGGGCGCTCAGCCGTGATACATGCGTTCTACCTCCTGGACGATGGCCTCGATGGTCTTATCCTCCCCTTTTGGGTCATAGGGTTGTTTGAGGTTGCTGCTAAAGAAGAAGGCGATGGTTTGATAAAAACGCGCCGTAAATCCCCCTTTGTAATCCTTGATGATATTATAACAGTTGTTGCCGGTCTGGCGATTGATCAGCTTCATCAGGATCTTTCCCTGGTAGATGGACATCTGCTCCAGCGGGGCGGTAAATTCCTTTTTTAATTCCTTTTCCCGCGAGGCGATATAGGCTTTTCGTTCGCCTTCCGTTCCAAGCAGAGCCAGCTTCGAATTTATATCGTTCATGATGATGCCGGCGCGACGGGCATAGGGATAGGTCACATAGACGGCATTGCGGAGACGGGTCCATTCTTCTATCCGACGGCGCATTTCCGGACTCATGGGGTGGGTCACCCAGGTCATTTCCATATTGCGGGAGGAAAGGATCTCGCCGTTATAGACATGGGCCGGTACCAGGATGGTATCGTAGGGACCGTATTGGGGAGGGGGTATGTTGCTGGGGGGTATATTGCTGGTATCCGCCTGTTGGGCATAGGCACCACCTGCCGTCATCAGGAGTACGAAAAAAAATAAGATATATTTAGGACGGCCTCGGTGCATATGCGGTCTTAAAGTTACTAAAAACCCTCACAACTTAATACCGCCCGCCAACCCGGGGTAACCTCTTGAATTGTTAATTTTTCGAATCTACTGTAAATCAATAATCTATACACTCGTAAGCGCGGAGCGGCGACGGCGCTGCCGGATGCTCATTATGAACCCGATGATCATGATAATGGTGCCGATCCACAGGATGTTGATCTGGGGAAATTCCAGCACTTTTAGCGCGACAAAGGGTACCATATCGGAAGACTCCTTTATACCCAGCTCGACCTTCTTGTCTTCGGTGACCCGGTTAAACCGGATGGCCAGGTCCTGTGGAAAGATCGTGTCGTTTATGAAATGGGGCATATTGTCCCTGATATAATATACGGGATAGGCCGTAAAACGGGTGCTGTCCTTGCCAACGACGGTCACCTTTGCCATCAGCGCGGTATCGGACCGGGAGAAATGATATTTATCGTTGTCGGGGTTTATGACGACGGAATCCAGGATCATAAATCCCTTTGAATAATAGACCGTATCCTTTACCGCCAGGGCCGAGGTCCTGAACGCCACGGTATCGTCATTCTTTTCCGTGCTGACGGCGCTGATATAGGTAAAGAAGTCCCGGTCCCAGTAATGATATTTATCGGGGTTGGGGCTGGCGCCTTCCTGTCCCTTTGTATTCTTTAGAAAATAGGGATAGAGATCGAACTGACGGGTGCCGTCCTTTTTCTCAAAATGGATATGGTACCAGGTAGTCAGGTGGCGCTGATCCACGGAATCGTTGCCGACATAGGTGGACCAGTACTTGCCCATGTCGGTGCGGACCCCTTTCAGCAGGGTCACATTCTCCAACGGGTCCTGTTTGCTTTCCGGTGTGAACGGCAGGAGGATACCGGTGGTGTTATTGGACAGCACCTCTTTCTTTGCCGACGAGATCAGGATCCCGACCAGCATGAGACCAAAGCCTACGTGGGCGATGGAGGGGCCGGCCAGCTTTAGTTTTCCGTTTAGCCCGATCCGGATATAGGCGGCATTGGCAACGACGGCATAGACGGCGGCAAAGATGGCCAGGTGGATCGCCGTGAGAAAGCCAACGCCATACTTGTCATAATGGATGCCCCCAAAGACGCTGATCAGGACAGAGATCACCAGGGCGATGGCGGTGGGCAGCCAGAGTCGTTTTATGATATAGTCGCGGGAGGTCGTTTTGTATTTCAGATACTGGGTGACGGCCGTGAAAAGACCCAGCAGGATGGCGATAAAGATCTCGATGCGGTTATAGGCAAAGGGGGCATCGTCGCCGATCGACCATTTTTGTTTTGTGAACATATTGAAGACCGGCAGGGAGGTCGAAATGATCACGAACATCGCCGACAAAAAGAGCACCAGCGAACCGATGAACATCCAGAACTCACGGGAACCCGTATCCTCTTCCTTGGCGATATGGGGGATCTTTTTATAACGGCCGATGAACAAGGCATAGGCAGGAGCCAGGAAGACCAGCACAAAGAGGAAAAGCTGTGTGTTCATCCCGGATTCCACAAAGGCGTGGACCGACAGATCGCCGAGGATGCCGCTCCGGGTGAGGAAGGTGGAATACAGCACGAGGACGAACTGGGTGATAAAAAAGAAATGGGTCGCCCGCAGGGAATGCCCCGTGGCATTGTATACGACCATCGTATGAAGACCGGCGATCAGCACGAGCCAGGGCACCATGGAGGCGTTCTCCACCGGGTCCCATGCCCAATAGCCGCCAAAGCTCAGCGATTCATAGGCCCAGGCGGCGCCCATCATGATACCGGTACCCAGCACACAGGCGGAGAAAAGGGTCCAGGGGATGGCGGGGCGGACCCAGTCACCATATTGTCGTTTCCACAGCCCGGCGATCGCATAAGCGAAGGGCACGATGGTGGAAGAGAAGCCAAGGAACAGGACAGGGGGATGGATGACCATCCAGTAATTCTGTAACAGCGCGTTGAGCCCCTGGCCATCCTGCATCTGCGGAAAGCTGAGGTAATCGGAGCGGCTGAAGATCGGGGCGCTGCTCATCTGCGGCAGCTGCCGGACCAGGAGGAAGGGGTTAAAACCGACCCGCTGGCCAAAGAAATAAAGACCGATGATCATGGTGGCTACGCAGAACTGGGCGAAGCTGATGACGGTCATCACCGGTGTCTCCCATTTCCCCGCCTTCCGCATAAGGATCAGACCCAGCACACAATTCCAGATCGTCCAAAGGAGGAAGCTCCCTTCCTGGGCTTCCCAGATACAGGGCAGCATATACCGGGGGGAAAGGGCGAGGCTGGAGTGTTCCCAGGCGATGTTGTATTCGAAGTACCGGGAATAGATGATATAGAAGATCGTGGAAAAAACGACAAAAACGGAGATCGCGTCGATCCAAAAGGCGACCCGTCCCATCCGTCGCCAGCTGGCTATTTCGCCGGGGTCTTTGGCATTGGTAGCCTTGAAGAAGGCGATCATCGCGACAAATGAGGAAGCAAAAGAAAGAATGGCAAAAAAATGCCCTATTCTTCCGGGCAACAGGTGTTCGCCTATGTACTCCATGGCTTGGTATTAATTTTGACTCAGGCTTTTGGCAGCGTTGTTCGGGTCGTCCTTGTATTTGGAAGGGCATTTCAGCAGGATGCCGTCTTTCTTGGAGATCTCAAAGACATCCCCGTTCATTTTTCCTTTTAAGGTGACGCGTTCGGCTTTTTCCAGGTCATAAGGTTTCTCGAAGTGGTAGACTACTTTGGCGGTATTGCCAAGCGTATCGCTGATATGAAAGCTCACATAATTGGGATCCTTTGCCGGGTCGTACACGATGGGCTGGCTTTTGTCCAGGTGGGCAATGAGGGTGACTGTCTTACCGGTTTTTTGCCGGGCGGAGGCGATGGTCTCGTAGGTGGACAGATCGCCCATAAAGCTGATGAGGACGGCGATGGCCACGGCGATAAAGACCAGTATAACGATTTGTATTTTTTTCATAACCGGGGGCAAAGTTAGGCCAAAAACAATCATCGCGACCCAATAATCTAATTATGAGCGCATGAATCCCGTCATACTTTTTTAAACACGACGATGCCGTTGTGCCCCCCAAACCCAAATGTATTGCTCATGGCTACGTTGACGGGATAATCGGCTGCATGTCCCAGCAGGATCTTCAACCCGGCGGGAATGGCGGGGTCAAGGTCCTTTGTGTTGATGGTCGGGGGAATGATCCCGTCGCGGATACTCAGCAGACAGGCGATGGCCTCGATGGCGCCGGCGGCTCCGAGCAGGTGGCCGGTCATGGACTTGGTCGCGCTGAGGGTCAGATGGCGGGGGTCGGTTCCGAATAACCGGGTGACCGCATTGATCTCGCTGAGATCGCCCACGGGGGTGGAGGTAGCATGTACGTTCAGGTAATCCACATCCTCCCTATTCAACTCCGCGTCTTTCAGAGCGTCCTGCATGGCGCGGAGGGCGCCCAGCCCTTCGGGGTGGGTGGCGGTCATATGGTAAGCGTCGGCGGTCATCGCGGCACCGGCCAGCTCCCCATAGATATGGGCGCCCCGGGCGCGGGCATGTTCATATTCTTCCAGGATCAGCGCACCGGCTCCTTCCCCTATGACAAAACCATCCCGCGTGACATCAAAGGGACGGGCAGCCCCGGTGGGGTCGTCATTGCGGGTGGACATGGCCTTCATGGAGGTAAAACCGCCGATGGATGCCGGGGTGACGGGCGCTTCCGAACCGCCGGCGACGATCACCTTTGCCTTTCCCAGCCGGATATAGTTCAGGGCGTCCATAAAAGCGGTATTCGAAGTGGAACAGGCCGATACGGTCGTATAGTTGATACCCATGAGGCCATATTTGATGGAGATCAGACCGGAGGCCATATTAGCGATCAGCTTGGGAACGAAGAAAGGGCTAAAGCGCGGTGTAGAGTCGCCTTCCACATATTCCCTTACCTGCTCCTCGAAGGTCTGCATACCACCCTGCCCGCTGCCCCAGATGACACCGGTATCGAAGGGATCCATTTTTGAAAGGTCGAGACCGGAGTCTTTGAGCGCCTGGTCGGCAGCGACAACGGCATATTGGGTGAACAGATCGGTCCTTTTTAGCTCGCTACGGTCCATCAGCGGACTGGGGTCAAAGTTCTTGACCTCACAGGCAAAACGGGTCTTAAACTTCGCAGCATCGAAATGGGTGATCGCAGCGGCGCCGCTTTTACCGGCAACCAACTGTTTCCAATAAGAGAGAGGGTCATTTCCCAGTGGAGTGATCGCCCCGATACCTGTAACTACTACTTTACGCATGGCGCAAGTTACAATCTTACCCGTAAGTGGACAAATTTGAGGACAGGCTTCTGAAGGCTGGCTGCGCCTGGATTTTAATCCACATATTTTGCTTATGTGTACATACTATCCTACCTTGCGTCCCGTTCTTAAAAAGGATACTCCTACGAACATGACAGATTTATCGCTTTTTGACTCCAACGGCCCCAGCAACCCCAAAAATAATATTTTCGGACTTCCTTTTTCTGAAGAGGAATCCCGTCTTGTCGTCCTCCCTATTCCCTGGGAAGTGACGGTCAGCTATGGCGCCGGTACGTCGAGGGCGGCGGAGCATGTTTTCCATGCCAGCATGCAGGTAGACCTCTTTGACGGGGAGACGGGCGATGCCTGGAAAAAGGGGATCTTTATGCGGCAGCCGGACCGGAAGGTCCTGATGAAGAGCGATTACCTCCGCAAGGAAGCCGAATTATACATCAACTATACCTCCAAGGGCGAAGTGCTGGAAAAGAACAGCTTTATGTGCAAGTCGCTGAAGGAGATCAACGAAGGCAGCGGCAACATGAACAAGTGGGTGTATGAGCAGACAAAGGCCCTGCTGAACGACGGAAAACTGGTAGCCCTGCTGGGAGGCGATCACAGCACGCCGCTGGGGTATTTCAAGGCCATCGCGGAGAAGCATGGCGAGTTTGGGATCCTGCAGATCGATGCGCACTGCGATCTGCGGAAGTGTTATGAGGAATTCGTCTATAGCCATGCCAGCGTGATGTACAATGCCCTGCAGGAAATACCCCAGTTAAAGAGATTGGTGCAGGTAGGGGTCAGGGATTATTGCCAGGAAGAGTGGGAATATATCCAGAACAGCGATTACCAGGTGATCACCTATTTCGATAAGGATATCAAGGAACGCTCCTATGAAGGACAGAGCTGGAAACAGATCGCCGACGAGATCGTCAGCCACCTGCCCGACAAGGTATATATCAGCTTCGATATCGATGGGCTGGACCCCAAGCTTTGTCCCCACACCGGTACGCCGGTGCAGGGCGGGTTCGAGGCCGAACAGGTCCTTTATCTGATCCGGAAGATCATCCACAGCGGTCGTAAATTTATCGGCTTCGATCTCGTCGAGATCGGTGTAGGGGATACGGATTGGGATGCCAATGTCGGCGCCCGGATATTGTGGAAACTTTGTAATTTGCTGGTAGCAAGCAATCCCTGATCTATTCATGCGCTACCAATACGTGGTCATTCTAAAAAAAGACAGTGAGCGGACGATCGACTTTCTTAGTCTCCTGCTTTGCTTTATCTCCATACTTGCTTTTATTTATTCTGCCGGCAACACCCTTTTTGTGCAAAAGATCCACAATGCCCGCACGTATAGCACCTTTATTTTCGTAGCCATCCTGTTCATCGGGTTACTGGTCAATCTTATTACCTGGCGTCGGACCGGCCACCGGTTACGTTACCGGTATTTGTTGCTGGCGGCGGCCGTGGGCTGGTTTGCGCTGACCAACTGGCCCTGGATGGCAGCGGTCTTCCCCCTGCTGGCCTTCCTGGAGCACCAGACCCGACGCCCGATGGAGGTCGGTTTCCACTATGACCGGGTGGTGATCAATACCCTGGTCAAAGAACGACATGCCTGGAGGGAGTTTAATAATATCGTACTGAAGGACGGGCTGCTGACCCTGGATTTTAAGAACAACCGGTTATTCCAGAAGGAGGTAGTGGATGATGATGACGAGGATAATGCGGATGAGGAGGAATTTAATGCATTCTGTCGGGACCGTCTTCAGGCGGTCACGGCATAGGGTTTTTTGATAAAAGGTTGTGGAAAACCCCGAGGTTTGCATCTAACTCCTAAAACTGCTGTATGGATACGATCTCCTTACCTGTCGTCGATCCTGCGTTCGAAAGACTAAAACGTTCCGGAAGCTGGCTGCACGTAGCCGCCGCCCTGCTGATATTGACCCATGCCATCAGCCATTTTCACCGGCAGGAGTCCCCCACACTTTATTTCTGGTGCCAGGTGCTTATTTCCCTGGATATCCTTATCCTGGTCGCGGCCGGGCGGGGAGCCCTGCGGCAGATGCCCCGGGTAAATCTTTTCTTCCGGGTGGTAGAGATCGTTTTTTTCCTGGGGATCGGGGGGATGATGCTGATGGAGAGGAACTGGACAACCGCCGGCATCCATCTCAGCCTGAGCATTGCCTACAGCTATCTGTTCTATTGTGAAAGGAGCCTTCGTTCCGAGGAGCTGCTTTCTTTTCATCATATCGGTATCACCATCCCGGGTCTGCCGGAAAGCCAGTTCCTGCTCTGGACGCATATCAACGATATAAAGACCTTCTACGACTCCATCCATATCAGCACTTCCAGGGACAAAGAATTGCATTTCGAGCTGCGGAAAAATCTTGATTTCGCAGAACTGGAACAAATTCACGAATTTTGCAGACATTATCTGGGAAAGACTTCGGGCTATTAGTCCCGGATCTACAAACCGGTAAGCTCTATTCATGTCGTCTGTAATCCATCGATCGCCTTATATTCTCTATTCCGATGGGAAGGGGAATATCTTTGAAGACACTTCTTTATACGTCACCGGCCGCAGCGGTTGGGATGCCCTGCCCGTACCTACGGAGGACTGGATCCTGCTCCCGGAGGGTGGCTCGCTGTATGAACTTCCCGGCCGCCGGGGTATCGGGATCGATGTTCTCACCGGGGAAATGCGGCTTTGTGAAAAAGGATGGGCGGTTGCCGCCTTTATTCCCCCTGCGCATACCGGGCTCTACCTGGCCGCCTATGAAACGGGGAAGGATGCCCCTACCCTGCCGCTGTTCTGTTATACCGCCGCGGGCTGGCTGGACTCTCAATTTTATGTTCCGGCCGTCCGGATCGAGCAGGATGTCCGGCAGGATGGAAAGGGTTACGACTGGGATATCATTCACAGCGGGGTAGAGCAGATCCGCCAGGCCTATCCGCAGAACCGCCTTGTCAAACATCTCGCCGAGAACTGTTGTCTGACCTATCATTGCCCGGCCGCCCGTAATTACTTTATGGGACGGTGGGAGTGCCCGGTGCCGACCTCTCCGGCCTGTAATGCCAATTGTATCGGCTGTATCTCGTTCCAGCCCCAGGAGGAAAGCATTACCTCCACCCAGGACCGGCTGAATTTCAAGCCGATGGCGGAGGAGATCGTAGAGTTTACCGTGCCGCACCTCCAGACGGCCCCCTACCCGATCGTCAGTTTTGGACAGGGTTGTGAGGGCGAGCCGTTGCTGATGTGGGAGACGATCGGGGAGTCGATCCGGGAGATGCGCAAACATACGGACCGGGGCAGCATCAATATCAATACCAATGGCAGCAAGCCGGCCGCGGTGCGGGCGCTCTGCGAGGCGGGGCTCAATTCCATCCGGGTGAGCACCAATTCCGCGCGGGCCTCTGTCTATACCGCGTATTACCGGCCAAACAACTATACTTTTGAAGATATCGTGGAGAGCCTGAAAGTGGTGCGGAGCTATGGGGGATGGGCGAGTATAAATTATTTCGTTTTTCCGGGGATGACGGACAGTGTGGAAGAATACGAGGCGTTACGCAGCCTGATCCGGGAGACCGATCTGACGATGATCCAATGGCGCAACTTCAATATAGACCCCGACTGGTACCTGGGTAAGATCGGGGTGACGGATACCGGTGAGTTCCTGGGGGTCCGGCAGCTGATGGACCTGATCCGGGAAGAGTTCCCGCGGGTGAAGTTCGGGTATTTCAATCCGCCGATGGAAAGGATCAAGGGGAGATATGAGGCGGATTTTGCGCACTAAGGCATGGGATGTCAGGATTTGGCATTTCCCTTGCATCTGGATCGGGTAAAATGACCCGAGTATCATGAAAAATACACAAAAGATCGCTGCGTTGGCCCTTACTACGGCCCTGGTGGGCGTAACTATTTGCCTGTGGAATAAGAAGAAGGAACACAAAAAGAGACTGGCGCTTGTCTCGAATGCGGGCTATGAGATGGCCTATGATGTTCATTTTCCCGTAAAATATAAGAAGACCGCCGGGAGAGGATGAGGATGAGATTTAACATTTTATGAGGCTTTCGCGGGGCAATTCTGCCCGGATGGGTCCGTTATACCTGATAATATGGTAAATTCGTATGCAGAATAGTCCTTCTATGGCAGATAATTTCGAATCAGAAAAGAATATAAAGGCTACCGGATATACCGCCGTCGTCGTCACCCTGCTCCTGTTGCTCTTCCTCTATGTGAGCTGGACGCAGCCGGTGGAAGTGCCGCCGGTGGTGGAAGATGGCATCGAAGTGAACCTGGGCAACAGCGACCAGGGGCTGGGTACGGACCAGCCTTATCTGCCGGGCCAGCCTTCTGCGGAGGATAAGGAAAAATATACGCCACCCAAACAGGCCGTCGTGGAAAAAGAGCCGGTAAAGGATGTGGAGACGGATGATAATAACAAGGAAGATGCCCCGGTGATCAAAAAGGCCATCGTGACAAAACCGAATGCGACAAAGATCCCCGATAAAGAGATCGTAAAGAAAGCGCCAAAACCGGTCAAGGTACCGGATGTTGCGCCGACGCCTCCAAAGCCCCATCCAAAAGCCGTTTTTCATGGCGTCAACGGAACAGGGACCGGGGGAAACGACGCCGATGATTACAAACCGGGGGGCAACCAGGGAATTGCCGGAGGACATGGAGACCAGGGCAAACCCGGCGGCGATCCAAACTCGACCAATTATACCGGAGGTGGTCATGGGAACTCGGGGGTTGCGATCTCCCGGGGCTTAGCGGGAAGGCATATTACCGGCACTCCTTCTTTTACAGATGACTTTAATGAGAACGCCAAGGTAGCCATCGACGTACACGTAGATGCCAACGGAAATGTCGTGGATGCAGACTACCAGCCCAGGGGCTCCACCACCGCAGACGCTTCGTTGAAGGCCATCGCCATCCGCAAGGCGAAACAGGTTAAATTCAATGCCGGCGGCGATGAATCGGTAGGCACGCTTGTCTTTAATTTCAAGGTCCACAACTAGGGGTTATCTTTGCCCTCTTATGATGGACTATCCACAGACTTTGGAATATCTTTTCAGCAAGCTCCCGATGTACAGCCGCATCGGCGCAGCCGCCTATCGCAACGACCTGGACAATACCCTCCGGCTCAGCGCCTGGCTGGGCAACCCGGAACGTGCTTTCAAATCCGTTCATGTGGCGGGGACCAACGGGAAGGGATCGACCAGCCATATGCTGGCGGCCATTTTCCAGGAAGCAGGCTATAAGACGGGGCTTTATACCTCTCCGCACCTGAAGGATTTCCGGGAGCGGATACGGGTCAACGGGGAGATGATCAGCGAATCCTTTGTGGTGGACTTTGTAGAGCGTCTCCGTCCCTTGTCCGAGCAGATGGACCCCTCTTTTTTCGAGGTGACGGTCGCCATGGCCTTCGATTATTTTGCACAGCAGCAGGTGGACATCGCCATCATCGAGGTGGGGCTCGGAGGCCGGCTGGACAGCACCAATATCATCCATCCGGAACTATCGGTGATCACCAATATCGGGTATGACCATATGAACCTGTTGGGTGATACGCTGGCAAAGATCGCCGCAGAGAAGGCAGGCATCATCAAAAAAAAGGTGCCGGTCGTCATTGGAGAACATCACCCGGAAACGGCCCCGGTATTCGAACAGAAGGCAAAGGAGGAAAAGGCGCCTCTCCGGTATGCGGATCACCAGCATTATATATCGGACTGGAAATACCAGCGGCATAACCTGGTCGCAGAAGTAGCCACCACCCCCGTCGCCAACGACAAGGAATATTATACCCTCGACCTGGGGGGCATCTACCAGACCCGCAACCTGGTAACGGTACTGGAATCCGTTCATATACTCCGCGGGCTGGGATGGAAGCTGGAGCCATCGGTCGTCCATCAGGCCCTGAAACAGGTGAAGCGGTTAACGGGGCTGTATGGGCGCTGGGAGATCATTCATGAACACCCTCAGATAGCGCTCGACGTGGCGCATAATGAGGATGGGATGCGGCAGCTGGTGCGCCAGATCGAGCTGACGGACCACGAAGAGCTGCATATCGTGCTGGGCATGGTAAAGGACAAGGATATTTCCGGGGTGCTCGCCCTGCTGCCGCTACAGGCCACATATTATTTCACCCGGGCGCAGATCCCGCGTGCCTTGCCGGAGGAGGAACTCGCGAACCTGGCAGGGGCAAGGGGTTTAAAAGGACAAGCCTACCCTACCGTGGCCGGGGCCTTACTGGCGGCGAAGGGACATGCACGGGAACGCGATCTGATCGTCGTTTGCGGAAGTGTATTTGTGGTAGCGGAAATCTAACGGCCGAAGGCTGTTAGAGCGCCGGTAGGCGCAATATATGGAACCCGTTCTGTCGGCGTTAGCCGACAAGGCAGAGCGGAGACCGCTTTTAATTAATACTGCAACTCCCCCAGCCGGTTGAGCCCATAAAGCAGCGTAGTTACGTGCATGCTCTGTATAAACTTGTTCTCCCGAAGCATTTGTTTTACCTCGTCTATGCTTAACAGGTATATTTCGATCTCTTCGTTGTGATCCAGCTCCTGTTCCTGTGTCCGTCTTCCCCCCGTGGCCAGGTAGAAATGCGCCCAGTTATTATTGGTGGAGGGATTGGCCGAGGTCTTGCCCAGGTATTCGAGCTTATCGAACCGGTAGCCGGTCTCTTCCAGCAGCTCTCTTTCGATGGCGGCTTCGAGGGAGGCGTCGGTATCATCTACGCAGCCACCGGGCAGCTCGAAGATCGTCTGCTGTAATGCATGCCGGTACTGTCTTTCCACGATCACTTTCCCCTCTGCCGTCAATGCCAGGGCGATGACCCAGGTGGGGAACTCGTATACATAATAGGGTGTTATGATCTTCCCTTCCTTTGTCTCGGCGGTATCCTTTCGAAGGGTGAACCAGTTATTTTTGAATAGATATTCCGAAGAAAGCGTTTTCCAGCTAAGGTCTTTCATATTTACCAATTGTTCCTTTCCCGAAGCGATACGATATGTGCTACATGATGTTTGCCATGCCAGGCATACATGCCCAGGAGATACCAGAGGGTCATTTCCTTTTTGTGTTCCGGGTGGAAAACAGGACGTTCCCATTGTTTCAGTGTCAGGTCGCTGATCGCAGCATACCAGCGGGTATGGAGGGCATAGAGCAGGGTGATGGAAATGTTGACGGGTATGTTCACCACATCGTTGAGGTCCGCCCATAGTTTCTCTTCATAAGGCCGGATGGCGGGGTTATCTTCGGTCAGTCCCAGCTTGAACCGGCAATAGGCATTCATATGACTGTCGGCTACGTGGTGGACCACCTGCTGCACCGTCCAGCCGCCCTCCCGGTAGGGAGTCTGCAACTGGGGTTCGTCGAGATTGAGGATGGTGTTCTCCAGCAGCTGTGGCAGGAATTTTATATCGTTGAGCCATTCTTGTTTTTGTTGTTCCGAAAAGGGCCGGGATTCATATTGCCCGATGGGATAACGCAGATCGGTGGTGGATGTGCTCATAGACTGTAAATATTTGATAGGTGATTGGAATCGATCCTCAGTGTTCGGCCCGAAGCGCATGTCCGGTGAGATGGATGAATACGTCTTCCAGGTTTGCCTTTTTTACTTCCCGGGGACGTTCGAATCCGCTGGCCACCAGTTTGTCGATGAGCCGGTCGGGAGGGTCCATCGCGATGATCTTCCCGGAGTCGATGATCGCCACGCGATCGCAAAGTACTTCCGCCTCGTCCATATAGTGGGTGGTGATGATCACGGTCGTACCCTTATTCCGGATGTTCATGACAAGGTCCCAGAGGTTTCTCCGCGCCTGTGGGTCCAGACCGGTGGTGGGTTCGTCGAGGAAGATGATACGGGGATGGTTGATCAGGGTGGTGGCGATGGAAAAACGCTGTTTCTGACCGCCGCTCAATTCCTTATATTTTGCGCGGGCCTTCTCCCGCAGGTCGACCATATCGAGTAATTCCAGGGGTTTGACAGATTGGTTATAGAGACCGCCAAAGAGCTCGATCAGCTCGGTGAGATTGAGGCCGGGGTAATAGCCGGAGGTCTGCAGCTGGACGCCGATGATCTTCTTGATCTCGCCCGGGTTCCGGTCCAGGTCGAATCCGTCGACGGTGACTTGCCCGCTCGTTTTGTCCCGGAGGGTCTCCATGATCTCCAGGGTAGTGGATTTCCCCGCGCCGTTGGGACCGAGCAGCCCGAAGATCTCTCCTTCCCGCACGTCGAAGCTGATGCCTTTTACCGCCTCGAAATCTCCATATTTTTTTGTGAGATCCTTGACGGAAATGATGATTTTCTCTGTCATAAGAGGCAAGTTACGGAAAAACTATTGGGTAAAGATCTGGGTAAAATAGATCATGCCCTTGCGTCCATAAGCCAGTCCGATGCCGGTAAGACGGAAGTCGCCTTCGATGTTTCGGCGATGGCCGGGACTATGGAGCCACCCATCCACTACTTCCCGCGCGCCCATGGGTCCGGAGGCGACGTTCTCTGCCGCGACGTGGATGGGTCCGAGCTTTTTGCGGATCCGGTCGATACGGGCGCGAAAGCCCTCATGCCCGAAAGGCGTCTTGCCGGAAAGCATATCCCTGCTATGTTCCAGGGCTATGGAAGAGATAAAGGAATTGGGCTGGAGGGGTGCCAGATGTTTGGAATGACGGTATTCGTTGACATAACGAAGGATGTCGGCGGACATGGATGCGGGGGCGGGGGCGAGTGTCCGGCGTGAGGCGGTAACTTGATCAGGGAGGCCTTTCCCTGAGAGCAGAGGCAGCAGGAGCATCATACAACAGAGCCAACGGACTATGGAGATGGGCCGGGTCATTATTTTGAAGAATGGGAAGGGCCGAGATAGGTCTCCAGCTCTGCCATCATATCCTTGCTGCCGACAAAAAAGGCGGAGCGCTGGTGCAGCTCGGTGGGTTTGATATCCAGGATGCGTTCGGTCCCGTTGGTCGCCTTGCCGCCGGCCACTTCCGCGATAAAGGCGAAGGGGTTGCACTCATACAGGAGCCGCAGCTTGCCCTTTGGCTTGGAAACGGTACCGGGGTACATAAAGATGCCGCCTTTTATCAGGTTGCGGTGTACGTCCGCTACCATGCTGCCGATATATCGCTGCGTATAGGGGCCGCCATTGTCTTTATTCTTTTTCTGACAGGTATCGATATAGGCTTTTACCTTTTCGTCGTACTGGAAGAAATTACCATGATTGACGGAATAGATCTTTCCGGTCTCGGGGCATTTGATGTTCGGATGGCTCAACGTAAATTCCCCGATGGAGGGGTCCAGGGTAAATCCGTTGACACCCCGGCGGGTGGCATAGACCATCATGGTGGAAGACCCGTAGATGACATAGCCGGCGGCCACCTGTTTGGAGCCGGGTTGCAGGAAGTCCTCTTTTGTACAGGGCTGTCCTCTTTCGCTGACCCTCCGATAAACGCCAAAAATAGTACCGATCGAAACGTTGACATCGATATTGCCGCTGCCGTCCAGTGGATCGAACAGGCAAACGTATTTGGAGTTATTGCTGATCTCATCGTTGAAGACGACAAAGTCGTCCAGCTCTTCGCTGCCGATGCCGGCGCAGCTGATACCATGCCGCAGGACGCCCATGAACTGGTTGTTGGCGAAAATATCGAGTTTCTTTACGTCTTCGCCCTGTACGTTGACGGTACCGGCGTCGCCCAGGATGTCGACCAGCCCGGCCTTGTTGACCTCCACATTGACGCGTTTGGCCGCCAGGCCGATATCGCGGAGCAGGTTACTCAGTTCGCCGGTGGCGTTGGGGAAGTTGCGGAGCTGCTGGAGCGTAAATTCGTCCAGGGTCAGTACTTTTCTGTTTACGTTCATGATGGCCGGTTTATGCGTTGCATTGTTGCCCCGCAAATGTAAGGGGGATTGACCATTTTTAGCGGGTGTTTAGCGAATCAAACTATATTTGCGCCATGAAAATTTTCAAATTCGGAGGAGCAAGTGTGAACAGCGTGGAGCGGATCCAGCGTCTTGCCGGGATCCTCCGTTCCTATAGCGGGGAGAGGACCCTGGTCGTCATATCGGCCATGGGCAAGACGACCAATGCGCTGGAGAAAGTGGCGGAAGCCTTTTATGGCCATCGTCCCGAAGAGGCATTGCGGTTGTTCGCACAGGTAAAGGAAAACCATCTGAAGACGGCCAAATACCTGCTGGTGCAGAACTACCTGGCGGCGGAGGCCCAGCTCCGGGATTTTTTTACGGAAGTGGAATGGCTGCTGCATGATAAGCCGGTCCGCGACTATGACTACTATTATGACCAGATCGTTTGTGTGGGGGAACTGCTTTCCACCTCGATCATCAGCGCCTACCTCGCGGAATCGGGCATCGACAACCAATGGATCGATGTACGGGATATTCTCCGGACCGACGATAATTTCCGGGATGCGACCATCGACTGGGCATATACGGAGAACAAGGTCCGGGAGGAAGTGCTGCCGTTGTTTGAAGAGGGGAATATGGTCATTACCCAGGGATATATCGGGTCTACTTCGGAGAATGAAAGCACTACCCTGGGACGGGAAGGCAGCGACTATACGGCCGCCGTATTCGCCAATATGCTGGATGCCGACTCCCTATCCATCTGGAAGGACGTGGAAGGGGTGATGAACGCCGATCCGAAACAATTCCCCGATGCCCGGCTTATCGGCGAACTGAACTATGACGAGGTGATCGAGATGGCCTATTACGGGGCCCAGGTGATCCACCCAAAGACCATCAAACCGTTACAAAACAAGAGTATCCCATTGTATGTAAAATGTTTTCTCGACCCGGCGCTGTCCGGGACGATGATCCATAATAAGACGCTAAAGGGCCTCCCCCCTATCATTGTATTGAAACAGGGACAGGTCCTGGTGCATCTGCATTCCAAAGATTTTTCCTTTGTGGGGGAAACGGGGACCGGGCGGCTATATCACCTCTTTGGCGAGATCCGGGTAAAACCCAACCTGATGCAGAACGGGGCGGTCAGCCTGCAGGTCTGCCTGGATGACCGGGAGAGCAAGATCGAAAAGCTGGCGCTGGCGGCCTCGGAGCTTTTTGATGTGCAGATCGAAAAGGGATTGACCCTGCTGACGATCCGGCATTATGATGCGGACGTGCTGAAGCGGTTGACGGAGGGGAAACAGGAGGTGCTGCGGCAGCAGACGCCCGATACGGTACAGATCCTGATGAAATAAGGGTCGCTTAGTTATCCCCGATCATAACCGTTTGTTTGAGACGGATGGCCACATTATTACCCGTGCGGTTGGCGGGGGACCATTTTGGCATTGCCAGGAAGGCGTCTTCGATCTTTTCGTTCATCCCTTCATTGCCGCCGCGGATCACTTTTGCATAGACGGGTTTACCGACGGAGTCGATGATATATTCCACCATGACAAAGGCCTTTGTCTGGCCGTCTTCCAATTCCTTGACGCTTTCTTTGCTCAGCTTATTCAGAAAATCCTGGAAGGCATCGTTGCCGCCCGGATATAAAGGCAATTTATCGACCACTTTTGCGAGATCCTCTTCCCGGATAGGAACGGGGCGTTCCGGACGGGCATGGACGGGTTTCTTCTTAGCCGCCAGCGCTGCCACCGGTTCCACATTGGCCACCTTTACTTCCGCCTCGGTAGGGGAAACTTCTTCGGTGACATACTCGCCCTTTCCGTTGACCAGGACGAAGGGCACTTCGCGATACTTCTCGAAATAGTAGAAGGCGCTGCGCATGCTTTTGGCAAAGGGAGTATATTCGGAGAAGGTCTGCAGGTATTTATTCAAATACTCCACACTTCTTGCATTGTTGAAATTTACCGGGAAAATATGCACCGGGATAAAGTCCTCGCCCATATCCTTTGCATGAGCGGCCAGGATGTACAGCTCTTCGATCTGCTGGTCGGTGATGGGGATACAGCCGGTAGTGACACAGCTGCCATGGATATAGATATCGCCGCCGGGCTGAGTGGAATCGCTGAGGATCCTGTCCGAGGCGTTGGGATAGTTAAGCCCCAGGGAGAGATGATATTCGCTCTTCGGGTTAAATTCGTTGATATAGTAAAATCCTTCCGGCACCTGGTAGTCCCCGGCCATCCTTTTGGGGCCCAGGGTGCCCGCCAGGGCACATACTTTATAGGATTTAAATAATTTATATTTCTCTTCGCGGGTGTTCTTTACCCATACTTCCAGCTGGCTGTCATATTTGAACGAGCGGATATAGATATAGCGGGCGGGCCAGGAGAGTCCCTTTTCTTTGAATTGCTTCATCAGGGTGTCTTCCTTGCGGTTCAACATCTCTCCTATCTTTGGGATGGAGCGCTGATAATCTATAAAATGGATGGGAGATACGGAATTCTGGGCAGAAAGCCGGCCGGCAAATAGCAGAAAACCTACCAACGCCACTTGTGAAACAGCGATCAATGAATTTTTAACAAACATACAATAGGGTAAAAATTACTGTTAATTACGGTGGCTGATGAATAGGTATGGGAAATTGTTTGCAATGCTATCATAAATAAACAAAAAACCTGCCATATTTACTAATATGGCAGGCTCTTTTTCGCAGGGCATCGGACATTAATAAAAGTACCCTCGCCCTGCTCAAATCTAACAATTGGCCTTCGGCCCGAAAAACTGTGTTTTTCGATCGAAAATCTTGTATCTATTTCTACAGGTTTCCCCTTGCCGACTGTTCCCGTTCAATTGCCTCAAAAAGGGCCTTAAAATTACCTTTTCCAAAGCTTTGGGCGCCTTTTCGCTGTATGATCTCAAAGAAGACCGTTGGCCGGTCCTCTACAGGCTTGGTAAAAATTTGTAATAAGTACCCTTCGTCATCGCGGTCTACCAGGATCCCCAACTCTTTGAGCGGTCCCAGGTCTTCGTCGATATGACCGACCCGGCTGAGCAGGTCCTCATAATAAGAGGACGGTACCTGCAGGAATTCGACCCCGCGGTCCTTCAGCTGCGTGACCGTGTCCACGATATTATCCGTTGCCAGGGCCACGTGCTGGACCCCTTCCCCTTTATAAAATTCCAGGTATTCTTCCACCTGTGATTTTTTCTTGCCTTCGGCCGGCTCATTGATGGGGAATTTGACAAACCCGTTGCCATTGCTCATCACCTTGCTCATGAGGGCGGAATATTCGGTGGAGATATCGTTGTCGTCAAAGGAAAGGATATTCCGGAATCCCATCACCTTTTCATAAAAACCGACCCAGGTATCCATCTGGTTCCAGCCGACGTTGCCGACGCAATGATCGACATATTTCAGACCGGTGGAGGGGGGATTGAAATTCGTCGTCCATTCCCGGAAACCGGGCATAAAGGCCCCGTTGTAATTTTTGCGTTCGACAAAAAGATGAACGGTATCTCCATAGGTATGGATGCCGCTCAGGATCACCTCCCCTCCTTTATCGGAGAGTGTCAGCGGCTCCATATAGCTTTTGCCTCCGCGGGCGGTGGTTTCTTTCCAGGCGCCGACGGCATCCTCTACGCGGAGGGCCAGCATTTTTACGCCATCGCCGTGGAGTGCGACATGTTCTGCGATGGGATGGTCGGGCCGCAGCGCGGTCGTGAAGACGAAGGTGAGCTTGTTCTGACGGATGACGTAGCTTACTTTGTCTTTAATACCCGTTTCCGGTCCGCTATAGGCGACTGACTGAAAGCCAAAGGCTGTCCTGTAAAAGTGAGCCGCCTGTTTGGCGTTGCCGACATAGAACTCTACATAATCGGTTCCCTGGAGGGGGAGGAAATCGGTATTTGATGCAGGCTGCTTGCGTGATTCGGTGGTCGAGGTAGTAGACATATTAGTATTTTTGATACAACTGATTGTCGCGGATAATCTTATAAGGGTGATGCGGGCAGGAGGCCGGCAATATAAAGGTAGAGTTTATTCTGAAAAAGTGCAATTCAGGGACAAAGGGTATTGGGCGAAGGATAAAATCCCGTTTTGGAAGTTCAAAAGGGCCGGGAGTTGGCGTAGCGGCGAGGGGATAGTAAAAATACGATCAAAATACGCGTTTTTACTATAGAAGACCGAGTTTTCGGATTTAGGTTTTGAGTTTTGTCTATCTTCGGCCAAACAATCACCAATGTTAAAAGTCGGAATCTTAGGGGGAGGGCAATTAGGGAGAATGTTATTACAGGCTGCGGCCAATTATCCCGTTGAGACCTATCTTATGGAAAACGACCCTGAAAGTCCGGCGGCTCATTTATGTCATCACTTTGTAAAAGGAGATATCCGGAATTTTGACGATGTCTATAATTTCGGAAAAGGGTTACAGGCACTGACGATCGAGATCGAATCCGTCAACATAGAAGCGTTGGAAAAACTGGAGTCGGAGGGAGTAAAAGTCTATCCGAAACCAGCCGCGTTGCGGACCATAAAAAATAAGATCCTTCAAAAACAATTCTATACGGCACACGGGGTTCCTACCGCCGAATATTTTGTCACTACCAGCCTGGCTGCGGTCCGTGAGCGGGCGGATTTTCTGCCGGCGGTGCACAAGATCGGCGAGGGAGGCTATGACGGCCGCGGCGTCCAGATCATGAAGAACCGGGAAGATGTGGACAAGGGATTTAGTGAGCCGGCGGTGCTGGAAAAGCTGGTGGATATTCAAAAGGAGATCGCGCAGATCATTGCCGTCAATGACAAAGGGGATACCGCCATTTATCCGCCGGTAGATATGGTCTTTGACCAGCGGCTCAACCTGCTTGATTACCAGATCAGCCCGGCAGACCTGCAACAAAGCGTGCTGTGGAAGATCGAGGCGATCTGTCTGCGGGTGGTGAAGGAACTAAAGAGCCCGGGGATCTTTGCTGTGGAATTATTCGTTTCACAGAAGGGGGAAGTCTTTGTCAATGAAACGGCGCCGCGGGTGCATAACAGCGGCCACCATACGATAGAAGGAAACTACAGCAGCCAGTTCGATATGCTTTGGAGGGTGATCCTGGGGTATCCCCTCGGCAACACCGATGCGATCCTGCCGGCGGCGATCGTAAACCTTGTGGGATCGGAGGGGAGCAACGGCGAGGCGCATTATGAGGGGCTGGATGAGGTGTTGCAGATGGACAATGTTTTTGTCCATATTTATGGCAAGAAAGAAACAAAGCCGGGCCGGAAGATGGGGCATGTGACGATCATCAGCCGGGAGAAACAGGACCTGGTGTATAAGGCGCATAAGATACGTAACACGTTAAAGGTTGTAAGCAAATAAAAATAGTATGAGCACTGCATTGGTAGGCATTATCATGGGCAGCGACAGTGATCTTACGATCATGAAAACGGCGGCCGACTTACTGGAAGAATTTGATATCGCCTTCGAGCTGACGGTCGTGTCGGCGCATCGTACGCCGCTGCGGATGGTGGAATATGCCACACAGGCGGCCGGCCGGGGTCTGAAGGTCATCATCGCAGGAGCAGGCGGAGCGGCTCATTTACCGGGTATGGTCGCCTCTCTTACGACCCTGCCGGTGATCGGGGTGCCGGTGAAGTCCTCCAATTCGATCGACGGATGGGATTCGATCCTTTCGATCCTGCAGATGCCGGGCGGGGTGCCGGTGGCAACGATGGCATTGAATGGCGCAAAGAATGCGGGTATCTTTGCCGCGAGCATCATCGGCGCCTTTGATCCGATGGTGGAGAAGAAGATCGCCGAAATGAAGAAAAAGCTGGAGACGGACGTGCTGGCGAAGGTCGGCCATCTGAGGGAAGAAGGCTGGGGTAATGAATTTGATAAATAGCGCATGTCTTTATAAATTGTCCATTCAAAACACACTACTAGTATGATGCAATCTGCATGTCCTTCCGTCGCGCGGGCATTGGCCCTTTCTGTATTCAGCCTGCTCGCCACTACCCTGGTCAGGGCACAGGCCGACTCCCTGGATGACCATAAACTGACCGAGATCTATAGCCCCGTGCCGCCGGTCGTGACGCCGGGCAAGCACCTGGGGGATGCTCCTTCGGATGCCGTCATCCTTTTCGATGGCAAGAACCTCGATGAATGGGTAAGTGTCTCCAACGACGGCCCCGCCTCCTGGGACGTCTCAAAGGGGATCATGACGGTGAGCAAAACAGCCGGGAATATCCAGACCAAAAGGACGTTTACCAATTACCAGCTCCACCTGGAATACCGGATCCCTTCGAATATCACCGGTGAAGACCAGGCCAGGGGTAATAGCGGGCTTTTTCTTGCTTCTACGGGAAAAGGGGATGCGGGCTATGAACTGCAGATCCTCGACAACTATAACAACAAGACCTATACCAACGGGCAGGTCGGCAGCATCTACAAACAGGCCGTTCCGCTGGCCAATGCCTGTCGTCCTCCCGGCGAGTGGCAGACCTATGACGTGATCTGGACGGCCCCGGTTTTCAAGGCTGACGGAAGTGTGGCCTCTCCTGCTTATGCAACCGTTTTTCATAACGGCGTGCTGGTAGAAAATAATTTCCAACTCAAGGGGCAGACCCGCTATCGCGGAAAGCCGTATTATAAGGCGCATGGCCCCTCTCCTATCAAACTACAGGCGCACGGCGACAAGAGCGAGCCCATCAGTTTCCGGAATATCTGGGTGCGGCCGTTGTAAGAGACGCAGACCCGCGAGATGCGGGACGGCGGGATCAGGCGGTGTCGCAGTGACGGCAAGATCTATCGTTCAATTTCGTTTTCCAGCGCCGTTATGGCAGCTGCCAGGTAGACCAGCGGGGCGTTCCAGTTGATGGCGATCTCATTGGACGCATAGGCCCGGTCATTATCTATATAGGCCGTTTCCGGTTCGATAAAAGGATATTGCTGGTGATCCTGGCGACCCGGGTTGGATCCTCCTGCCAGCAGACCGGGCACCGGCGGCACGATCCCATCGGCAACGGAGGGGCGGTGATGGATATGCATCGGAGAATGCGTGCCCATCCCCGTTATAAAACAATAGCCGGTGGCGTTGCGTCCCAACACATAGTCCAGGTTATCCAGCGCGGCGGCAAGATATTTTTTGTCGCCGTTCTGCCGCCAGGCATTGACGAGCAGCATCCCCTGGCTGGCCGCCACGCCGTTGCTTCCCCAGACAAAGTCGCGGCGGTTGCCGCCCATCGGCGTATGAAAGGCGCTGGCCTTTATCCCTTCCATATACCCGTCGGCCGTCTGGAGCAGTCGTTGCTGCAGGGACCGGATTGCCGGCTCCCAGGATCCCGGGAGGGACCGGCGGCAACGAAGCAGGCTATAGTTGCCCATCATCTGTACATCGGCCCAGGTAGGTAATCGCATCCGGGTGTCGATATATTTTCGTACCACGGTCTCATATTGATCGCCGGGGGAGCTGATCATCAATTCCGCCGCCGCCCAGAACCATTCATCGGTAAAATTCCCGTCGCCATAGCCCCCGGTGTTGATCACCGGCTGCGATACCCTGTTCATCGCCGCCTGGTCAAATGCCAGGGATGGATTTCGGAGGGCCCATTGCCAGGCGCCGGCGGCAGCACGCAGACAGGTATCCGCGAGACCGGGCAGCGGTCGCCGGAATTTTTTTAGGATGCGGCCAGCCTGTGCCATTACGGCGGCAAAGTCCAGGGTAGCGGCGGTGCCTTTTTGTACGACGTATCGTGGGGCCTTTGTGACACCGGGCATCACCATGCCATCAAAATTCGCGTTGGTGCATTTGTTATAGACGCCGCCGTCGTTGGGGTCCTGCATCGTGAGCATCCAGCGGAGGTTATAGAGGGCCTCGTTGAGGATGTCGGGGACGGAGGAGGAGGCGGAGCGACCGGCACTGGCGGTGGAGGTGGAGCGACCGGGGACGGCGGATTCCGGTGTGAGGGTCCGGGTATGGGGGCTGGCGATCGGCGGGATATTTGTGCGCAGCGTATCAAAGTAGCCCGGGAAGTCTTCATAGGCGGAGAGAAGGATACCCATGCTGATACCGGAATTGACGATATATTTATTATAATCCCCGGCGTCATACCAGCCACCTGCAGCCGAAATAATCGTTCCTTCGGGTCGCTCCGTCGTAGCGGCAGAAGAATGGATAAGCACGGCCGTATCCGGGTGACCGGCGGGACGGCTCCAGATGCCGGCATATTCGGGGGCCAGCGCCATAGCCGATCGTTGATAGTAATATCCTTTCAGGGCAGCTACCGGTACCGGGGCGAGCACATGCCGGCCGATCCGGAAGGTATAGGAGTTCTCCCTGCCTGGTATGGCGATGTAATAGACGCCTTCGCTTTTCACATCGCTAAGATCGGCCAGACGGGTGGAAAGGGAGGAGTTGGCGGAGGATATCGGGGCGCCCAGGTGACCGGAGAAGACGGTGTCGCGGTGAAGGGAAGAGGGAAGCGCGGCCGAAGGGGCAGCGGATACGACATAAAACAGATCCGTCGACGTAGCGCCGGTGACGATCGCTATCTTGGAAGCCCCGGGATAGAAACCTACCTGGTTGAGGGCAATGGCGGGGGGCGGAACGCCCTGTGCATTCCCGCAAGACCATAAACAGAGCGCAAGGATGCCGGTAAGCCAATGGCTGTTTCTTATAGACATACAATTATTTTTTGTCGGCGACAAGATAGACAACGCCGAGTGCGGGAACCGACAATTTGATAGTGCCCGACAGGGGCGCCGAATAAGCGGCAAGCGTCGGATAATTCAGGGGGCCGCCGGTCGCCGTGGAAGGACCCGTACCATTGACGATCACCTGGCCGGAAAAACTCCCGTTGCCGGTACCGCCGGTCAGGGTGTACCAATAATATTTTGTACCCGCCGGCCAGTGCTGGAAGTTTATCGCGACGATATGGGCCGTCGTACCGGAATTTATGATCACGGTACCTGCCTGACCCGAAGAGAAGGTGGACGAATAGCTAACCAGGTCGGAATTGGACCCGTGCAGCGTATCCGTCACCATCCGGTCACCAAAGAATTGCTGGAAGTAATACATATAAAAGAATGCCGGCCGCGGATTCCAGAGCGGCGCGCCTGCCTCATCCCCTACATTGAACATCCCCTGATCATCTCCGTTGCTCCAGGCGTTGCCGAGGTCCCACCGGCTGGCTTCCCCGTACTGGTTTTTGATGATGGCGCCAAGGGTCTTGGCCGCATGGATACCGGCGATATAGGATACATTCTGTTTGGACCCCGTCGCCTGGATATTCCATTCGGTGAGCGCGATGGGTTTCATCGGCACACCCGCCGCCGATATTTGTTGTGTGACATAATTCATCATGCCGGCAGACACGGGGATAGAGGTGCCCAGGATATCGGAAACAGATGAATTAGTATTATAGGCGCTGTAGTAATTGTGTACGATAAAAAAGTCCGGTGAATTACCTGCCTGTGACAACACCCCCTGGTCCCAGGTCTGGATGCTGGCATAATCGAAGGAGGCTGGGGCCTGCTGATAGAGAGTAGCGCCGATATAGATCGTCGCGCCGGTCTGTTGTGCGGCGGCCCGCATGGAATCGGCAAATACTTTAAAATGCTGGCCATACAGGGCGCCGGTGATCAGGGAGGGCTGACCATCCTTGTTCTGTGCCGTACTGATATTATAACCCGCTTCCCAATTGCCATAGGATTCGTTGCCGATCTCCCAGAACTTTGTCCGGCCGTTGTCATATCGCACCCAGTTGGCTGCCAGGTGTGCCGCGGCGGCGACGGGGTTGGATCCGGTCCCGTATCGTGCATACCCATAGTTGACGGTGATCATGCCCGTACTGTTTGTCTGCGATAACATTCCATAATAATTACTGAGCGACAGGGTCCAGGAGGCCGTATTGCCGCCAAACCAATAGCCTGCCGGTGCCGAGGCGCCCGATGCGTCCAGCAGGTTGGCCGGCGCATCGGAGGGGCCGGCCGTCGTGTCGTTCCAGAAATAAATATCGCTGAGGCTTCCCCCGGGTCCCCTGATGATATGGGGAGAAAGGTCCTTTATATAACCTATCAGTGCGGGCTGGGTGACGATCTGTGTTATATAGGGGTTTACGTTATTGCCGAATACATAGGGCGAAACCTTTGTGACGACCTTGTTTACGTTGATCGTGAGCGTATCGGTGGCCGGGTTTGTGGCAACCGTTCCCGCCGTCGTAGCGGGGGCGGTGAAGGTCCTGGCCTGCCAGCCATTTCCAAAAAAACCAATGCTGGCTGCCAGCGGCGGATCGACCGGGTTATAGATGGAATCCGTTGTGGGCGTACTGCCACCGGTATTGCCGTTGTTACCCCCGCCGGTGTTGGGGGGTGGAGGGGGACCGGAGCTCTTGTGGCAGGCGGACATCGAAACCAGGACCGCAGTCATCAACAGGGTGATCGTCAGGGTTTTTATTGCCGATAAAATCCTCGTTACCGACAAGCCTCCTGCTACCGGGGAAATACTTGTTTCCAGTACATTCGTAAACTTTTTCATACAGTGCGTTTTCACATTACAATTTACAGGTAGTTTATCCGGGCGACTAATACTTATTTGATCTTTTCTATCCTCAGATTATCAAATGCCGCATCAAAAGCGGGGATCGGCGTACTGCTGTTGTTGATGATCCAAAGGCTAAAGGGCTGGTTACCTCCCGCGCCCAACAGGTCCTTGAAAGTAGTGATCGAGACTCCCGTTCCGTCAAAGGCGCCCGACGTCGAAGGCTTGGTCTTGAAAGCCGAGGCGGGGATGGTGATCGTCTGCCATCCTTTTGTCATAAAGGGGGTGGAGCTGCCGTCCGCGTTTAGCCAGGGTTCATACCGCGCGATATAGGTAAAGTCGAAATTCTGCGCCAGGTAGATGGTTCCGTTGCTCCAGGGTGTCTTTGTATACATCTCGAATTTTATCACATAATTGGCTATCGGATCGTTTATGTTGGCAGCCGGGATCCATTGCACCGGGTTCAGGTTGATGCCCCTGCCTCCATTATACCAGGCATAATCGGAGGCGCCGATATTGGTGGCGTTGAGCTCCGCATAATTTCCATGGGCGCCGGGGAAGAGCGCGGGATCGTTTGTGATATTGGCGCTGAAATAAGCATAATTAAAGAGGTCATCAAAATTACTCAGCACACCCGTCTCCACATCATTGACGGTAAAAGGGGTGATAGCCGTACCCACCGTGGTCGTAATGGTCACCGGGCCCGCGTGGGTGGTCGAAGGCATCGGAAACGATATAAAAGTACCATCGACGGCCTCATTAAAGGTGGTAATGGACGCGCCGGCAAAGGTGACGCTCTGGATAAAGAACAGGTTCAGACCATAGACCGTGACGGAATCACCCGGGAGGGCATTCTCGTTGGAAATACGGGTAATGCTGGGTGCGGGCGGGAAGATCTTCAGCGTGAACGTAGTCTGTCCGTGCGTCGTGATATAGGTGATCGTATTCAGCTTATTGGCGGGTACGATCGGGAACGCGATGACGGCAGGGATCAGCACCACCGCGCTGGTATCGGAAAAAAGGGCCTCGTTGAAAGAGGAGGCTACCCCGTCGAAATTGATCTGCAGCGCTCCTTTCAGATTGTTGCCTGATATGACGATCCACTGACCCGGTCCCGCCTGGCCTATCAGGGAGTCGCCCGGGTGCGAGACATAGTTACGGACCGATGTAATAACGGGCGCAGCGGGTGCGCTCTTTTTACAGCTTCCCATCTCCAGCAGCAACCCGATCAATACCACGGGCAGGCAGAAACGACGGGTTATAAAGAGAATATTTTTCATGATCGAAGTTTAAAAGAAGATAAAATCGTTTACAATCGCATTAATAATACGCCACGGGCGGTTTTTGCAACAAAGGGTCTGCCGTGATCTCCGTCGTCGGGATGGGCATTGTGAAAACGGCCGGCGTCGCAGGGGTTATGATGATATTCTGCGGGTCCGCCGTCGCCGTCCCATTTGTATAGGTGAACTGTACGCGTTGCTGGTTATTGAGTTTATTAACCGCCGCCTGGGGATTATAATAGGAAAGCCGTACCAGGTCGAACCAGTACTGGCCCTCGAATGCCAGCTCGATCCTTCTTTCTTTTGCAAGGGTCGTATCGGCGATGGTCGCCACCGGGTCCACACCGGCCCTTGTACGGATCTTATTGAAATAAAGCAGCGCCTGTCCATCGCTGGTGGTGGTGTTGTTGCCCATGATCGCCTCTACATAGATGAGGTAGACGTCCCCCAGCCTCAATACCGCGTTGTGTTCGATGGAGGTCCAGAGGTCCATCGTAGGCGAGTTATTATCCTGGGGCGTACCGACGATATGTTTTTTTATATTGGCGTCGTTGGTCTCCGTGAATCCGCCGCCGAGGGCATTTAATTCGGGATAATAATCTCCTTTCAGCATGAAAGTGGCTTTCCGGCGGATGGAATCCTGTAGCGTATACAGATTATACAGGTCGATGGTCGGTCCGATGGCGCCGCCATAACCACCCTGGGGTACCAGCACGCTGCTGGGAGCGAACTGGGCCTGCAGGGCATTGCCATTGCCATAGCCTACTCCGGGCGCCCATTGGAGAGCAAAGAGGTCTTCGGGATTGTCGTTGTATTGCGTACGGAAAAGGTTGTAATAGCTGGGGAACAGCGACAGGCCGCTGCTATTGCAGACGTTGCCGGCAAAATATTTTGCGCTGTCCAGGTCGGATTGACTGCGGGAGCCGTTCTGGCCGAGACCTGCACGCGTAAGATATACCTTTGCCAGCATGCCCTGTGCAGACCAAGTCGTCAACCGTCCCGGCGCATCGGCATTTGGCAGGTTCTTAACGGCAAACGCCAGATCTCCGACAATGAACTTGTATACATCGGTCGTGATGTTCCGCTGGAGCAGCGGCGAGCTGATCAGTTTTGTATTGTCTTCTATGATGGGAACGGCACCCCACAATTGCACAAGATAGAAATAAGCGGTGGCCCGGATAAACCTCGACTCTGCCAGGGCGGCGTTCTTGTTGACGGCCGGGATGCTGTCGGCGGATTGGGTGTTGATCGCCTTGATGACGGTATTCGACTGGGCGATGATCTTGTACATGCCCCGCCAGGTATTGGTGATATATTCATTATCACCGGTGATGGAAAAGGACGTCAGCTGTACGAGGTTGGAGTTATACGGTTGCAGGATATTGCCTCCCAGCACATCTCCGATCCCCAGGATCGGGAAATATTGCCAGTCGAACCAGGGAGAGCCGCCATAGAGGGCGGCGGTGGCCAGCCGCAGATCCGAATTGCTCTTGTAAAAATTGTCCACGGTGATCTGTGCGAGCGGTGGACGGTCTAAAAAACTTTTGCGACAACTTCCTGCCGTCAGGACAACCCCGGCCACAAGGATGAGTTGGGCGGCAGGGAGGAATATTTTATAGAATGCTTTCATGATCGTAATGGTTTATTTGGAAAAGGTTAAGCTGGCCCCGACGGTATATACCCGCGGCTGCGGATAAAAACCATTGTCCACGCCTACCAGTAAAGGATTGTACGAACCTACTTCCGGGTCCATGCCGCTGTATTTTGTAATAATGAATGGGTTGCTGACATTGGCATAAAGGTGTAAAGCGCTGAGCCGGGCTTTGGAGATCCACTTCACGGGCAGCGAATATCCCAATGCAAGCGTTTTGCAACGGAGGAAAGAACCATTCTCGACATACCGGTCCGAGATGCGGGTGTTATTGTTTCCGCTGGCCTGGCTGATCCGGACGATATTGGTATTCGGGTTTGTCACCCGGAAATTATTGACATCCGTCGTGGAGCCGTTGGGGTCGATCATACCAATCCTGGAATAATTCAATACGCTCCTGAAATAACTAAAGTTCTGGTTCGGGTCAGTGCCGTTGATATTGAGCTGGTTCAGCACTTTGTTACCGGTGTTGGCCGTAAAGAAAACGGTAAAATCAAATCCCTTATACGTAAAGGTGTTATTAAACCCGAATTGGAAGGATGGCAGCGGAGATCCCAAAAAGGTCTGATCATTTTCATCGATCACCCCGTTCTTGTCCTTATCCCGCCACATCACATCCCCTACCCAGATCCCACCGCTGCCGGGTGAGATCGGCAGGGCGGCGCCCGTCGTCGAATTATCGGGTATCGCCGGGTGGCTTTTAAAGTCTGCCCCGTTCTTAAAAATGCCATCGCTCTGGTAGCCCCAGAATTCCCCGACCGGCTTGCCGACCACTGTTTTGGCGGCGATCACGTTGCCGATATATCCATAGAGGGCGTCATTGGCCGAATTGAGCGCGACGACCTTATTGATGTTATGGCTGACGGTAAGATTTGTCTTCCAGGAAAAATCCTTTGTAGTGATATTCGTACTGCTGATGCTCAGATCGATCCCGTGATTGCGGACGGAACCTACGTTTTCGTTGGGCGCCGCCAGCGCACCGGGGGAATAGCCGGTGGAAGGTATCGTACCGGAGTACAGGGGCAACGGAACGCTTAATAACAATCCATCGGTCGTGCGGTCATAGTAGTCTATGGAGAATTCGATCCGTTTTTTCAGGATGCTCGCATCCAGGCCGATATTAAAGGATTTTGTGGTCTCCCATTTTACGTTGGCATTTGGCAGATTGGACGTCAGCTGTGAAAAACCGGAAAGGCCGGTGGCCACGGTCGACAGCGTCGCGCCATAGGTATAGTTGCCTATATTCTGGTTATTGGTGAGTCCATAGCCCAGCCGGAGCTTGAGGTCATCAAAGACCGTAATCGCACTCTTCATAAAGGCTTCATCGCTAAGCCGCCAGGCAAAGGCGCCGGAGTAGGTATACACCCAGCGGTTGGCCGGGGCAAATTTTGAAGAGCCGTCATCGCGGAGGTTGAGGGTAAGCAGGTATTTATCTTTATAGCTGGCAAATACGCGTCCGAAATAGGATTCCTGTGAACTTTGTTCCTTGTCCCCCGAGTTGGTAGCCGTGGTAGCGTCCCCGCTATTGATGGCCTGTACGTTATTGGATGGGAAATTCTTCCGGCCGGAGATGTTATTGGAGAAGGTGCTCACCTGGGCCTCATGTCCAAGCAGGAGGTTCAGGTTATAGCCCCGGTTAAAATAATGGTTATAGGTCAGGAAGCTTCTCACCGTCGTATAAAAGTTCTGTGCCGTCTGGTAGGTCGCGGAATTGACGGTATTTACGATCGGTCCCATTGTATAGGTAGGGGTGAACTGATCCTGTGTGCCAAAGTCGAAGCTGCCGGATACTTCGTTGCGCAGGCTGAGCTCCGGTGTAAAGGCGATCTCTGCATAGACATTCCCAAAGAGCTGGTATCTCTTCTTCTGGTTCTTTATGATCGTGGCCAGCGCAAAGGGGTTTAGCGCATAGGCGCCATAGATATTCGGATCGTTGCCGCCCCAGGTGCCATCGGGGTTCTTTATATTTACGTCGGGGGTCTGGGTCAGCGCCGTCGCAATGACATTGGAGCTTGTCGCGTTGACGTCCTCGATGACATTCGCGAGTTGAAGGCTGGTGCCTATCTTCAGCCAGTCCGTCGTTTTGTTGTCCAGGTTCAGCCGGACCGATGTCCTTTTAAAGTCTGATCCGGCGGCGATGCCCTGCTGGTCAAAATAGGTGCCGGAGAGGAGGTATTGCGTGCGTGCGTCTCCCCCGCTCACCGTCACGGAATGGTTTTGCATGGGCGCCGACCGGAACAGCGCTTTTTGCCAGTTGGTGCCGTTGCCGAGGTATTGCGGGTTGGCGAACTGGGGGCGGAGGTCATACCCGATGATGGCGCTCTTTTCATTCATAAACGTTGCATAGTCCCGCAGGTTCATGACGTCATAGGATCGCGGAAGTTTTTGCTGGCCATAATAACCGTCATAGGTCACCGTCGGGGCGCCGATCCTTCCCCGTTTGGTCGTGATCACGATCACGCCGTTTGTTGCCTGGGAGCCATAAATGGCGGTAGCGGAGGCGTCTTTCAGGATATCGATGGAGGCTATTTCGGAGGGGTTGATGCTGGAGAGCGGGTTGCTGCCCGTACCGTCGGTGCTGCCGTCGATCGCGGCCCCGCCGATGATCACGCCATCGATGACATACAGCGGTGGGTTATTGCTAAAGGAGGACAGGCCACGGATCTGGACGCTGACGCCACCGCCTGGTTGTCCCGATACCTGTTGCACCACTACGCCCGCTACCCTACCCTGCAGGGCCTGGTCGATGGTAGAAGGGTGTGAGGCCCGGATATCGTCACCGGATACCGAGGAGATCGCACCCGTAAGGTCCCTGCGCGGCGCATGACCATACCCGATGACCACTTCGTCCAGGCTGGTGACGCTGCTTTCCAGCATGATATCCAGGGTAGTTCGTTTGCCCACGGGGACTTCCCTGGTAGCAAAGCCGATAAAAGAAAGGATCAGTATATCCTTCTCATTGGCATTGAGGGTGAACTGGCCGTTCTTATCGGTCTGGGTGCCTGTATTAGCGCCTTTGACGACGACGCTGACGCCCTCCATGGGTTTTCTGTCCGAACCGGACATGATGGTGCCGGTAATTTTCCGGGGAGGCTGCCCATTCGTCTGCGCAGTGCCGTAGAAGACGGGAAGCAGCAGGAAAAGGAGGACAGATAGCCAACTCCTTGCCTTTTCTTTTTGATTGTTTTTTTTCATATGCAATCGTTCTTTTTTTTATGATGGTTTTGGTTATGCGATCGTTTTCTTTGTCATCTTAAAAGGCGGGTCATTACTTTCTCTCCGTGATAACGGATCGGGGTCGTCGCGGTGGTCGTCTTCCCGTCCAGCGGCTGTGCCTGGTCCTTTGTGATCCATTTTATAAGGAAGGTGCGTTGGGTCAGCATCCCCTTAAAGCTTCCCTGCCGTTGCCCGATGGTAAGGGTTTTGGAAGCCTCATTATAGATAAACGGGATACCTGCACAGGCGCCTTTTTCGTAATTGTAATTTGTATTCTCGTCCTCATAGAGAGTAAATGCCGCGTCCTTGCCCGTGTAGACGCATACCGTGATGGGATCGGCGGGTTTTTCGCTGCTGTATTGCAGTTCGGGTCCGAGCGGGAGGATCGAGCCTTCTTTTACAAATACGGGGATCCTTTCATAGGGGGCGGCGGCGTTGATCCGGCGTCCCCCTTCTTCATAATGCCCGGAATACAGGTCATACCAGCCCTGCCCGGCGGGCAGGTATACGGATCTGCCGATGGCTCCGTAGGTATAGACCGGGTTGATCAGCAGGGAGGGACCGAACAGGTATTGGTCCCCGATATTATTGACGACCGTATCGCCGGGGAAATCCATCACCAGGCCCCGCATCATCGTATAGTCTTCGCGGGTGACCATCGCCGCGAGTGAATAAATATAGGGCAACAGGCGATAACGCAACTGATCGTAATAAAGCATGCTCCGGTAAGCGGGGTGATCTTCCGGCGCCGTATTGAAAATTTCCCGGTAAGGATACTGGCCATGTACCCGGAATATGGGGCAGAAGGCTCCGAACTGGTACCAGCGGGTCATTTGCTCTCTCCATTCGTCGAGGTCTTTTCCTTTTGCATCTTCATACCGATGCTCTACCGCGAACCCGCCGATATCCATCGTCCAGTAGGGCAGACCGGACATCGAGAAGCCGAGGCCGGCGGTGATCTGGTCCTTCAGGTCCGACCAGCGGGCGGCAATATCCCCGCTCCATATGGTGGCGGCATAATGCTGTGAGCCGGCAAAGGCAGAGCGGGTGAGGATGAATACCCTCCGGCCGGTATCGGTGGCGCGTTGTCCTTCATAGATGCCCTTTGCATTCTCCAGCGGGTAGGCGTTGAGGTATTCCGCAGAGGGGCCAAGAGCGGTAGGAGTCATCTGTTCTTTTCGTTTGGCGGGGCTCACGTTGGAGAGGATGTCCGGCTCGCTGGCGTCCATCCACCAGGCATCCACCCCCTTATAAAATAATTTTTTATTCAGGAGGTCCCAGAAGCCCTGGCGGGCATCCTTATTAAAGGCATCATAAAAGGTAGAGACATATCCCTTGCCGATCCAGTCCCTTTGGCGATCGGCGATATTCCTTTTGTACAGCCAGCCCTTTTCATCGAACGCGCGATAGGCGGGGATGCCTTCATAAAATTTTGGCCATACGGAGATCATAAAATGCGTATGATATTTTTCGTGAAGGCTGCGGATCATACTATCAGGACCCGGAAAACGCGTCTTATCGAACTCCTGGCTCCCCCAGTCATCCTGTCGCCAATAGCTCCAGTCCAGGACGATGTTGTCGAGGGGGATCTTTCTTTTCCGAAATTCCCGGACGGTGCTGATGATCTCGTCCTGTGTTTTGTAGCGTTCCCTGCTCTGCCAGAACCCGAGGGCCCATCGGGGGACGAGCGGCGTCCGGCCGGTGAGCGTACGATAGCCGGCGATCACTTCATCCATGTTCCGGCCATAAATAAAATAATAATCCAGCTGCTGGCCGGCTTCGGAGGAGAAGCTGAAGTCGTTGCTTTCTTCCGGCGGGGCAGGGTCTTTCCATTGAAGGGAGAGATAGGATTCTCCTCCATCGGGGATCCATTCTATTCTGATCGGGTATTTCCTGTCCTTTTCCATGGCGAGGTCGAGGAGGGCGGCGCCGGGGTTCCAGGCCTGTCGCCACCTGTCGAGGAGCAGCTTTCCATCGATCCAGACCTTTATATATCCTGCGTAGCTGCAGCGAAAGGAATGCTGACCGGTAAAGTCAGAGGCGATCGACCCTTCCCAGGTCACCTGGCCGGCGGCTATTTTAAATTCGGGTGGCAGCTTATCCCGGGTATCGTTAAGATAGGCATAGTCGATGGTGGATTCTGCCTTTTCAAGATCCACCCGGGCGGGATCTTTGCGGTCGTTGCTGTAGGAGGCCGTCAGCCATCCGGGCTGACCGTTCTTTGAGAAAAGTTTCATGGCGGAGAGCGGCCGGAAAGGGCGGATATCCCCGACGGTCGTCAGGGAATAATTATCCCATAGGATCCCATACTGCCGGTTGGATAAAAGAAAGGGGATCGCCACTTCCGTATTATTCTGGAACAGGTCCACCTGTTTCCCTTTATGATTGAGCTGGCCATCCTGGTGCTGACCCAGGCCATAGATCGCCTCATCCGGTTGGAGGATAAAGGTCTGACGGATATGCCAGGAAGGTTCGCCGTCAACGACGGTAGACTGGAGTCCGTGTCCTCCATTTGTCTTTTCGGCCAGGAGGGTCCGGCCGGTGGAGTCCAGGAAACGGACGGCGCCGGTGCTGATATTCACCAGGGCTGTCAGTGAGGAGGTGGTGAGCACGACCTGGGTATCGGTGGTCCGGAGCTGCCAGCGGGCGGAGGGGTCTTTTGTATAGACCGTGATAAGGCTGGACCGGGGTGAAAAGACCGTGGAGGGGCTGCCCGTTACCCGGATGATCGTATTGGAAACCACCTCCAGCTTAATGGCCGGGGCATTACCGGAGAGGAAGGGATCGGGATAGACGATGACGCCATCGGGGGTGCTGGTATAGGTGCCGCCGCCGGCATAGCAGGGGCTGCTGGTAAGGAGGGCCAATAATATGATGAGTAGGGGTCTACCAGGCATTGCAAATCGTTTTGGTCTTGTAAAATTAGCCCTTGTACCAAGAAGGGAGGGACGTCGAATGTTTCCGTCTAGGGTACAAAATGTTAACCTTTGGGCAAAAATGGGTGGGCAAGGGGTATAAAATGTTAAGGGGCGGGCCGGGGTTCTTGTTTTTTGTTTGCCTGGTAGGCGGAGGGAAGCATGCCAAAGGCCATCCGGAAGTAACGGGAGAAGTATTTGGGGTTGTTGAATCCGCATTCGTAGGCGATCTCGGCAACGGTGAACCGGCTTTCTTCCAGGAGCTGGGCGGCTCTTTTCAGGCGGATGGACCGGATAAACTCAACGGGGGTCTTACCGGTGAGGGCCAGGATCTTTTTATACAGGGCCACGCGGCTTATAAAAAGCTCGCGGCTCATTTCCTCTACCGAGAAATCGGGGTTGGAGATGTTTTTCTCTATGATGTCCAGGGCGTTGTGGATGAATCGTTCGTCGGGCGAGCCGACATTCACCTTTGCCGGGCTGGCTTCCACCTGCCGCTGCCAGGTCTTGCGGGCGGTCTCCTGCTGTGCCAGCAGGTTCCGGATCTTTGTCAAAAGGATATCCAGGTTAAAGGGTTTTGTTACATAGTCGTTGGCGCCGGTCGTCAATCCTTTTAGCTGCTGTTCTTCCCCGGTGAGGGCGGTGAGCAGGATCACAGGGATAAAGGAGGTACGGGGGTCGCTCTTTATCTTCCGGCAGAGATCGATGCCGTTCATTTCCGGCATGCTGATATCGCTGACGATGATGTTGGGATGGGAGCCCAGGGTCCGCTGCCATCCTTCGTGGCCGTTGGAGGCTTCGAGGATCGAAAAGAATTCCCGGAGGTTGTCGTTAAGATAGTGGCGGAGGTCCTCGTTGTCTTCGACGATGAGGAGGGTTGGTTTTTTGATGGAGGGTGCCGAAGACGGGGAGGGCGCGGAAGGTGCGGATGAGAGGGAGGATGCGTGTAGCGGGGAGGACAGGGAGGAGACGGGCAGCGGGGAGGACGCGGCGGCGGGTTCAATCGGCTCTACCGGCAGGAGCACCACAAAACTACTTCCCTTGCCGGGTTCGCTCTCCACATAAATGCTGCCGCCGTGCAGTTTTACAAACTCCCGGGTGATGGCCAGGCCGATCCCGCTGCCCTGGTTGATCAGAAAACCGGGAATATCGTTCTGAAAGAATCGTTCGAAGATCTTTTCCTGTTTGTCTTTTTCCATACCGATGCCGGTATCGGTTATGATAAGCTGCAGCTGCTCCTGTAGCTGTGTGTCCGTCGCGGGGAGCAGGTTCAGCGATACGGTGATCCTTCCCTTTTCGGGGGTGAACTTGAAGGCATTGGAAAGCAGGTTAAACAGGATCCTTTCCAGCTTGTCATGATCGAAGCAGGTCTCGAGGGTCGGGAGCGTGCTATGAAAAGAGAAGTCGATATTCTTTTTCTCGGCCATATCGGCAAAAGAAAAAGAAAGCTCCCGGATCAACTTTACCATGTTTCCCTGGCTCCGGTTAAGCCGCAGCTCCTGTTCTTCCAACTTGCGGAAGTCCAGCAATTGGTTTACCATATTCAGCAGGCGCCGGGCATTGCGGTGGATAAGCTGGAACTGGCTTTTCCGCGCAGGGTTTTCCGTCTCGCGCATGATCTTATCCAGCGGTGTAAGGATCAGCGATAAGGGCGTACGAAACTCATGGCTGACATTGGTGAAGAAGCGGATCTTCATCATGTCCAGCTCGTGAAGACGCTGGGCCTCCTTTCTTTCCTGTTCGATGGCAAAGCGGGTGCGGGCCTTTTGGAGGATCATTCTCCGGGCCAGGACCAATACGCCGATCAGCAGGAGGACATACAGGATATACGCCAGGGGCGTTTTCCAGAAGGGCGGTAGGATCCGGATATGCAGGGCCAGCTCTTCCGGGTTCCAGCCTCCCCTGTCATCGGCCGTTCTGACCTTAAATGTATAGTCGCCGGGGTCGAGATTTGTAAAAGTAGCCCGTCGCGTTTTGTCATTGGCTGTCAGCCATTGCTGGTTAAATCCTTCCAGCCGGTATGCATATTTTATTTTTTCGGAGTTGGAGAAATCCAATGCGGCAAATTCAAGCGAGAAAACATTTTCATCATAGCGCAGGGTGATCTCTTTTGTCGCGGTGATGGATTGGGGAAGGATCACACGGCCATTCAATTTCTCGCCGATCTTTACCGGGGTATTGAAGACCTGGAAGTCGGTCAGTGTCAATGGCCGGCTTTTCCGGTCATGGCGGATCATCTGGGGATCGAAGATATTAAAGCCGTTGGCGCCGCCGAAGATCAGCTCGCCGGCGGAGGTCTTGTAAGCGGCGTTTTCGTTAAACTCCCGCCCCTGCAAACCGTCCGATTCGTCATAATTCCGAAACCGGCAGCTAAGACGGCGGGTAACGGAGTCCAGAGATACAACGGCATTGGAGAGTCCGTTTGGTGTGCTGAGCCAGATCGTATGATTATTATCTTCCAGCATATCCACGATATTGTTATCGGGTAATCCGTCATCCGTGCGAAACACTTTGAACAGACCCGTGACCGGATCAAAGACGTTCAACCCTTCCCGGGTCGCCACCCAGATCAGACCACGGCCATCTTCGCAGGTGGCGATGGTATTGTCATTGCTGAGACTGGTAGCGGGATGGCTGGTATCATGCCCATAATGACGGAACCGGCCTTCTTTGTCCAGCACGTCGATGCCATAGGCGGTGGCGATCCACAGCTCGCCCTTGCGATCCTCCATCAGACCGGTTATATAACCGCTTTGCAGGGAATTGGGCTCATAGGGCCGGTAGTGTTTAAAGCTGTTCTTTTCCCTGTCGAACAGATCGAGTCCCTGGGAAAAGGTGCCTACCCACAGCCGGTGGCGGGAGTCTTCCAGGATCTCCCAGATGCGGTCGTCCGCCACGCTGCCCGTATCTCTTTGGTCGTGGCGGTAATGCCGGAATGTTTTCCCGTCAAAGCAGTCCAGCCCTCCATAATAGGTGCCGATCCAGAGCTTATGTTCATGATCGAGACAGAGGCTGACGATCACGTCATTGCTGAGGCTGCCGGGGTCGGCCGGGTTGTGCAGGTACTGGGTAAAATAACCCGTCCGGCGGTTGAAGTAGAGCAGACCGCCGCCATTCGTTCCGATCCAGAGGTTGCCTTTCGGGTCTTCCATGAATCGGTTGACATCATCATAATTCAGGTTCCGGGCGGCCGGTATCCGGTGCCGGTACAAGGGGAATTTCAGGACGGCTTCCTGGCGATAGCTGATCCCTTTTTTAAATGTTCCGATCCAGACGATCCCTTCCTTGTCCCGGTAGAGGGTGGTAATGCTGTTTTGACTGATGCTCATCTCGTCGCCTTCCCGGTTGAGCAGATAACGAACGGAAAGGTCGCCCTTATCCAGCAGATTGATCCCGCCATGGTCGGTGGCGATCCAGATCCGTCCTTTATCATCCTGGAGGATGCTGCCGATGATATTCGTGTTCAGGCCCTTCCCATTGTCGCCCTTGTCGATGTGGCGCAGGATGCCGGTTGCGGTATTATAATAGAACACGCCGCGGGGGCTGCCGGATGCATAAAGCCAGCAATCATCCTGGTGATCGACATACAGCTGATAGTTCAGGGAATCTCCCGGTGACCCGTCCTTCAGGGCTTTTACCCTTGTCCGGGTCCTGCCCGTCAGCCCTTCCCTTTTTTCCATCATCCCATCCCGGTAGACGATCCACCAGTCTCCCCTCGTAGCCGGAGAGATAGCGGCAATACTATTCGAATAAAGGGAGGAACTGTCATCGGACCGGTGGAAATAGCGGGTGGTCTTCCCCGTTGACGGATCGTATTTATAGACGCCGGTGGCGGCCGTGAGGAACCAATAACACCCCAGGCTGTCCTTTTCGATATCGGCGATGCTGCCATGTACTCCCCCATCGGGAATATGGAGGGCGCCCAGGAAATCCCGGGCGTCGCGGTCGAATCGTTCGGTCAGCGGATCGTACTGGTTGATCCCGTTGCGGGTAAAGATCCAGAGCTTATGACCGGGGCCTTCTACGATCTTTTCGATATAGTCATCGCTGATGGAGGTCGAATCCCGGAGATCGTGTTTGAAGACGCGGAAGGTATAACCGTCGTAGCGGTTGAGGCCGGACATCGTGCCGATCCACAGAAATCCCTTTTCGTCCCTCAGTATGCAGTTTACTTCATTGTGGGAAAGACCCTGTGTGATATCCAACCGGGAAAAGCGATACGAATCATCCTGGGCCGTGGATCGCAGGCAGGACAAGGCAAGGAATAATATGATCCAATGATTCCGCATATGGCAAGACAATCTATGCAAAGAAAAGGAAGTTGTTAATACCGGCGGAAAGTTTCACCGGGAACGTTGCCAATGCTGCCGCGCCAAAAGAAAATGCGCCGGGATCGGGACCCTTTTGTACCCGGTACAAATAAAATGAATTAAAATAAAAGAACATAAACTAAAAATTTGTAACTTACCTAAACAGGCCCCGGTCTGCCGGCCAAAGGCCCGTATATTTTGAATTGCGATCTGTTCAAATTCCTCACAACCAAAAATTTGCAGTATGAAAAAAGTAGCCGACATTCTTTCCCACAAAGGCAGCCGGATCACATCGGTGAATCCTGAAACTACCGTCCTGGAGGCGCTGCAGATCATGGCCGATCAGAATATCGGATCGGTATTGGTCCTGGAGGGAGACAAGTATATGGGGATCATGACGGAAAGAGATTATTCCCGCAAGGTGATCTTAAAGCACAAATCGTCCACCGACACCCGTGTGTCCGAGATCATGACAAAGGATCTTCCGCATGTGACTCCGCATGATACCATCGATTTTTGTATGCAGCTGTTGTCCGATAAGAATATCCGGTATCTGCCGGTATTCGATAACAACACATTGTGTGGGATCATCTCCATCAACGATGTTGTAAAAGAGACCATCCTCACCCAGCAGGAGACGATCTCGCATCTCCATGATTATCTGCATTCGGGGATGTAAAAAGATTACCGCGATCTTACCCATCAATATGTAAGTGTAAACTCTTGCATAATGATGATAGGGTCAATTATCAAAATACCTTTTTAGTATCTCCTCCAGCCGGTTTTGCTTCAGGGGTTTGTTTTCGAAACCGTCGATCTCGGGGATCGACCGGGTCCTTACTTCGTCATCGGGGTTCAGCGAGGTGGTCAGCATGATCAGGACGATATGTGCCTTTTTGATGTCGGGCAGTTTTTTGTATCGCTCCAGGAATTCCCAACCATCCATGGCCGGCATATTGATGTCGAGAAAGATGAGGTCCGGGCGGGGATCATCCGGTCCGCAGTTTTGTAAAAGATCGAGGGCTTCCTGGCCGCTCTGGGCGATCCGGATGTGACGGGCGCAGCCCATCTGCTCCAGGGTCATTTTGTTCAGATAATTTGTAGGTTCATCATCGTCGATGAGAAGAATACAATTTAATTTAATCATGTGCTCTTTTTCAGGGGTCATACAATAAAGAGCCTCAACGGGATATGGCTTAGCAAGGACGGGGTAAAGATCTTACCCGGATGGTCGGAAAACCGGGGCAGGTCCAAAAGTATATAACGTCTTTCACACCTGCAAGATTCACGAAGGATTAACCCCATTTTAGGCGGGAAATTGCGTAAATTTGAGTGTTAAAGGCTTAAACTGTATGGCTGAGATGCTTCAAAAGGATGAGATCGTGGTTAGGGATATCATTGACACTGCCAGGACCCTTTTTAAAAAAACCGGGTTTAAAAAAACGACCATGGGCGATATCGCCCGGAGTCTGGGCAGGGCCAAGAGTTCCCTTTACTATTATTATCCCAGCAAGGAAGATATCTTCGAGGCCGTTCTTTACGCGGAGATGGATGAATTGCTGGGCCAGGTCCATGAGGCGATCCGGCATGCCACCACCTCCAAAGAAAAGCTGATCATCTACTGCCGGTGCCGGCTGAACAAGCTGAACCAGTTGCGCAATCTCAGCGACGCCCTGAAGAGCGAGATCGCGGACCTGCATTGCATCATGACAGATCTGAAGAGCAAGTTCGATACCACCCATGTGGAGCTGGTAAAGGAGATCCTGGAAGAAGGGGTGAGCAATGGGGAATTTAAAAAGATCAATGCGGATAATATCGAGCTGGTCGCCTACCTGATGGTGAGCAGTTTTCGGGGACTGGCGGTGCCGTTGATGGTTTCACAGGACCTATGCCCCCGGCTGGACCAGCAGATCGACTCGATCGTCGATATCATGGTGGAAGGGATTGCCTGACTGCCGGGACGGCAGTCGACCGAAGGTCAATCATTAGACCAGGAGGACGCATCAGCGTCCCGTGAGCGGGGCCGCTTCAGCGGCACTTGAACTTACCTTTTTTACACAGGCCTTTACAAACCGGCCAAACCACCCCACCCTCCCATACAAATAATTGAACAGGGCAATCCCCGATAGCCCGCAGGTAATGCCGGCAAGCACATCGAGCACATAGTGATGGCTGCTATAGACGGCGGCGAACCAGATCCCCACCATGATGAGTGCAAAAAGAGCGTTGGCCCAACGCATACGCGTCCTTATCCCATAGTACAGCACGGTGAGCGGATAGGAAGCATGCAGGGAAGGCATGGCGGCAAATACATTGGAGCTTTTTGCATAGAGACCGGAGAAGACGGAGACGTGGAAGAACCGGTCGAAACGGCCCAGACCGGCGGTATTGCCGGGCGTATGCGGGTTGAACCCGAACCCGTATTGTTGTACATACCAGGGCGGAGCGGCCGGATAGGCATAGTAGACGATAAAGCCCAGCAGGTTTACCAGCAGGAAGGTCAGGGAAAAACGAAAAAACATCGTCTTATCCTTATAGAACAGATACCCGGCAAAAGCCAGGGGAAGGGGGATCCAGCAGAGATAGAACAATCCCGCGGCTATGTCCAGGAAGGTATGCTGATGGATCCGCCAGTATTCGTTGGGGGTGAGGCGGACGCCGGGGACGATACTGCCGTCCAGTACCTGCCGGATGCCAAAAAGGTTTTTTTCCGCGTTGTAAATGCTTTCTATATGCACGGTGTTGTACCGATAATTGGGGAACGCCTTCATAAAATCGAAGATGATCCAGAAAACGATAAATACGGAAAACCCGAGGATGAAGCGCCGGGTCGGACCCGAAAGATAGAAGAGCGTATTAAAAAGAAGGACGAGGAAGAGCTGGTCTGTCTTGTAGCCGATGAGCAGGGCCGAAAGCCCCATATAACCGGCGGAGAAGGCGGTTGCGATGAGGGCGGTGCGTAGGTTGAGCGGGGTGCCAGTATTGTTATCCATTGATTCTTATCCGTTGCATGACTTCTTTCCCATCGGCCGCATCGACGCCCCTCAGCTCCAGGTATTCGACATTGGGCGACCAGAAGGTCCCGCCGGGGTTGATCTTGAGGAACACCCGATTGAGGATCGCCTGATGGCCGGTGATCGTCGCATATACATGATGCTGGTGGTCCACGGGGGACCGCATGAGGTATAAAGGCACTTTTTTATAGGAAACGAAATGCAGCTCGTATTTATCGTTGCCCAGGGGTTTGGCTTTTAGTCCATAGGCGAAATGCCGCTGGATAAAGGATAACTCCTCCCGTTGCCGTTGTTCGGTATAACGGATCCAGAGGACATGTACCGGCTCCTCGGGGTCTATGATGCCACCCTTTTCATTCAGTTCGCAGATGACCGTATTGGTATTCGGGGTCCGTTGCAGATAAAACAATGAATTGGGGTTATGCGGGGGAACCGGGAAGGTATCCTGTGCGTCGATGACGGAAGCCGGACTGGCGCCGGAAGACGGGGCGGCGCCGACGGTCCGGCGGGGGGGGACCGGGGCGGACGAAGGAGTCATGGAGGAGGGCGAAGCGGGCGGGTGCGCCGGATTGGCATGCGAGATCTGTCCGGCGGCTGGGAGGTCGGTAATGCTCGAAAGCAGGCAAAGGACCAGGAGTACCGCGCCCGGGAGGGAGGTGGACTTTTTCCGTTGCTCCAACGTCCGTTTGGCATCCCGGAGACGGCCGATAGCCGTTGCATTTGCCAGGAAGGCCATGATGGTGATGGGTATGGTAAAGATCGAAATGGTCTCGAAGATCGGGAAACGGGAGTCGGGCCAGTGGATCTTATAATCCCCGCCCATCCACCGGGAGGCGATGCCGCAGGCCAGTGCCGAGACGCCGATGATGATGACCCGTTCGGGCCGCTGCATGAGCCCGTCCTTGCATTCGATGCCCAGCCCTTCGGCGCGGGCGCGGGTATAAGAGACCATCATACTCCCGATAAGTCCGATAAAGGCAAACAGCGAGCTTAAAAAGTAATGATGGGCCACCAGGTAATAACAGATGCCCAGGAAAAGGATCAATTCACTATAGCGGTCCAGCACCGAATCGTACAGGGCCCCGAATTGAGAGCTCATATTACCGAGCCGGGCCACCTGTCCGTCCAGCATATCGAAGAGACCGGCAAAGAGGATGAGGGCGCCGGCCCATCCCACATAGGAAAGATCGCCCCGCCGGCCTTCTTCGGCCCCGGAGATAAAAATGATCGCGACCCCGATATTCAGCAATAGCCCGATAGTCGTCACCATATTCGGGGTCAGTCCCGCCCGGATCAATAGCCTCACCAGGGGGTTAATTATCTTATAAATACCGAGTTGTAGGTCTTTTCGTGTACTCATTGGTCAGTTGCTCCTGTTTGACAACCCGCAAATTTACAAATGTTGCCGGTTTAAAAATCAAATTTGGTACGGAAACGGATCCCCCAGGTGGGAATATCCGGGTGATTAAGATATGTGAATCGCTTTATAAAGTCGACCCGGACCAGCTTAAAGATATTCGCAACGGCAAAACCGGCCTCTATATAGGGTTGGTTGCTCAGCGAAAACGTTTCTGTCTTGCCATTGGTCAACGGGAATTTTACCTGGTCGGGAGTTTTGTTGGGGTCGTTCTCGGCCCGAAGACCTCCGTACAGGATCTTCGCCTCGATCACCTCTCTCCACTTCAGTTTTTTCAGCAGCGGGATCTTGTTGAAAAAGAACCCATTGAAATAATGGTCGATGTCCACACCGGCATAGTGATCGCTCACAAACTCCAGGAAGTTCATCAGGTTATAGGATGCCAGCTGGTAGGCATAGGTCTGGTTGGCATGGTGGATATCGGCCAGGGCAAAGGGTACTTTCCCGATCAGGTAACCCGCGTCGAGGGTGACATCGGTATAACCCAGGTAGGATTCATAGACCCTTTTAAAGATATTCAGGTTGAGGTTGTGGTAGTTATATTGTCCGCCAAAGAGTCCCTTGACACCGGCCGTATACCGGAAGTAAAAAATGGGATACTTGTTTACGATCGGCACCCGGTAGAGCTTACCGATATAGAACTGCTCGTGCGGCGCCCAGCGAAATTCCGCGGACGCTTCGCCGGTGGTGATGTATTGCAGGGAATCCAGACCATTCGCACCGGGTTTTACATAGGAGATCGACCCGGCAGGCGCCTGTTTCCAGTATTTCATCCCGAAGTTATAGGAGATATGATCGCCGAACTCATGCAGGTACTGCAACCGGAAGATATCGTTGTACAGCCATTTGTCATTGGGCCCGTTCTTGAACGACAGCAGGAAGTTATCTTCCTGGACGAACTGCAGCTCCTGTCCGGGGATCTTGGTATCCCGCTGAAAAGAGGCCCGGATGAAGTTCTGCGGATAGCTGTAGATGGATTTATTATTCAGCGAATAGGTCCCGCTCAGGAAGTACTTCCATTTCTGGTCCTTGAACCCATACGCGGCATAGGCTTCCGAATAATAACGGGTGCTGAGCTTGGTGGTGGTCCGTCCGCCAAAACGCAACCGGAAACCCTCCACGGGGTTGAAGCTATAAAAGGTGCTGGCGGGTCCTATTTCGAAGATCCCGGCCTGTTTATAACCGGCCAGCAGGAGCGTGCCCCAGTCCAGGAGCCGGCGGAAGGATTTCATATTCCGCAGGCTGTCGACGTTGGCATATACTTTTGACTCTGCGCGGGTCAGCGTGTCGAGACGATTATCGACCCAGAAGCTGTCGCTATGGATCTCGGCGCTATCGGTCTGTATCAGCGGGGGTCCTTTAAAAACGCTATCGGCAATAGGTTGATTTGTCTTAAAGTCTTTAAAGGTAACGACCCGTTCGCCAAACAAGCCGGTCCCCGTCTTTGTGATCCCGAAATCACCCAGCACGTCGCTCTTCGACAGCAGGTACCTCCCATCCGGTCTTCTTTCAAAGTCCTGGTCGATCTTCATCTCCCGGACAAAGTTAAAGTTGATGCTCTTGCTGACCAGCAGGCGCAGTTTCTGGATGGCATAGTTCCCGTCGAGGGTGATCCACATCGTTCCCCGGAAGAGGAGGTCATTGGGATTGCGGGGACGGAAGGAAAGCCGCACCAGCTTCTGGCTGTCCACCATGACGGTATCGTCGATGAAGTACATGTAGAAGGTGGGCGCCATATCCGCGATGGGACTTAGAAAGAGGTTGGTAAAGACCGAGATATTATTGTCGTAGACATTAAATTCCTGGTAGAGCCGGTTGAGGTACATGCTGATCCCCTGCATGTCGATAAATTCGCCGAAGTCGACCTTGCGTCTGCCGGTAACGATCGTTTTTGTCTTTTCCGGGTTCTTACGATAGTAGACGTCAGAAAGCGTTTCTTCGAGATAGACCGGGGAGAGCACCCTGCCTTCCAGTTTTGTCGTATCCCCGTTCTCGATGAGGAAGTGGTAGGGTTTGAGGAGCCTGTTCTTTCCGAGCTTTGTATCCGCTACTTTATTGACGGACACCTGCAGCTTTTCATATTTCTTATAGCTTGCGAAGTTGTAGGCTTCCATCCGGTTCTTGTTCTTATTGTCGATGACCTGTTTGATCAGCTCGACGGCCGGGTTGCCTTTGTTGCGGTACTTTTGTTTTTTGTTCTTGACGGTGGCGCTGGCCAGCTGGTTGAATTTGCGGCTGAGGCTGAAGACGATCTCCCGGTCGGGGATCGAGTCCAGGTGAAGCGTCCGGGAGTTATAACCCACGATAGTGATGACGACCTCTACCGCCCGCTGATCGGCGGGTATCCGGAATCTCCCTTCGGAGTTGGTCCGGGCTCCTCCGCGAAGGCCTTTGATCGACACGCTGGCGTTTGTCAGCGGGGTCTGTGTCGCGGAGTCCCTTACAAATCCGTGCAGCACGACATTTTGTGCCTGGCTGCCGTAGCCGGCCGCCAGGACGATGAGCAATATGATCCAAGCTTTTAATCTACATCCTTTCTGTATCATCCGATTTTATTTAAATACAAACCTTTTCTGCAGTACATAATTGTAAAAAACAGCAACTCCTATGGCTATGACAATCTTGGATATCAAATAATTGATCCCGGCAAAGTGGGTGAGCAGATAAAGACCGGAAACGTTCAGGACCATGCTGCCGATCCAGACGAGCACAAAGCGGGGGAGTTGGGCGGCCCATTTCTTTTCCTGTGCGTTGAAGACCCAGTTCCTGCTGATAAGGAAATTGACGGCGCCGCCGGAGACGGTACCGACTGCGCTGCCGGGAAGGTAGGGCGCGCCTGCTACCTGGACCAGTAGGATGGTCACCACGAAGTCCACGCCCGTTGCGAGCACGGAGGTTATTTGCGCTTTCGTAAAAGTGATCATACTTACCATGGCTTGAACAGGACTATTGCGTGCAGGATCAGGTTGGAGTACAACCCGGCCAGCATGTCATCCATCATAACACCCCAACCGCCATTCAGTTCCTCCATTTTTCGGATATACAGCGGTTTGGCGATGTCGAACAGACGGAATAAAAACAACCCGATGACTATATACTGCCAGCGGACGGGAATGAACAACAGACTGAGGCACATGCCGGCCACTTCATCTATGACAACTTTGGAGCTATCTTTCCCCCATTCAGCCTCTACTTTTCCTGAACTCCAAACCCCGATGACAAAAATGAATGCCGTGACCAGCGTCTGTCCCCAAAAACACTCATTTCCACTCCTCCAGGCGAAATACCAGGCTATACAACATACAAGAGCGGCGACGGTGCCACTTCCTTTCGGGGTATAACCTATTCCCAGACAAGTGGAAATGAGCCGATGGAATCTCTCCATCACGCTGTTATTTCTTCCTCAGCGAAGGTCAGCCCTTCCTGGTGGACCAGCTCCTCTCCCATCAGCTTACGGAGGGCGTTCTGCAGTGTATTCAATTGCTTGAATATATCATGCTCGGGCCTGAATCCGGGTGTAGTCTGAGGGGATTTGAAGTAGAAGGACAGCCATTCCTGTACGCCGCTAAGGCCGGCCCTTTTTGCCAGGTCGCCAAACAAGGCGAGATCCAGCACCAGAGGGGCCGCCAGGATGGAATCCCGGCAAAGGAAATTGATCTTGATCTGCATGGAATAGCCAAGCCATCCAAAAATATCGATATTGTCCCAGCTCTCCTTGTTATCACCGTGCGGGGGATAATAGTTGATCCGGATCTTGTGATAGAGATCGCTGTATAATTCGGGGCTGAGGTCAGGGCGCAGGATGTCTTCGAGCACGCTTAACTTGGAAACCTCCTTTGTACGGAAATTTTCCGGCTCATCCAGCACATATCCGTCCCTGTTACCTAATATATTGGTAGAGAACCAGCCTTTGACGCCGAGGGCGCGTGCCTGGAGACCGGGGGCGAGGATGGTCTTCATGAGTGTTTGACCCGTTTTGAAGTCCTTGCCACCGATGGGTGAACCCGTCGTCCTTGCCAGCTCGATCAGCGCAGGGATATCGACGGTGAGATTGGGAGCGCCATTCAGGAAGGGGATACCCAGCTTGATGGCGGCATAGGCGTAGATCATGCTGGGAGCGATCCGGGGATCGTTGTCCCGCAGGCCCTTTTCGAATGCGGCGAGCGTCTCATGTACATCACCGGTCTCGGTATATTTTTCCGTCGATCCGCACCATACCATTACGATACGGTCGCAGTCACGGGATTCCTGGAACTGAGCGATATCATCCATCAGCGCCAGCGCCAGTGCATATTTGTTTGCACCCTGTTTGACATGGGTGCCGTCGAGGTTCTTTATATACGATTTGTCAAAAACGGCCTTCATCGGCTTGATCGCCTCCAGCTCGGAGCGCAGCGCCTGCAGCGTACCGGCTTCCAATACCTTTGCCCGGCTGGCTGCTTCATATACATTGTCTTCATAAACATCCCATCCGCCAAAGACGAGGTCCTGGAGACCCGCCAGCGGTACGAACTCCTTGATTTTGGGATAATTATTTCCCGTTTTCCGGTTGAGATGGATGTTCCCCATCTGCGTAATGGATCCGATCGGTTGAGCTATTCCTTTCTTAATGGCTTCGACACCCGCAATCAGCGTGGTTGCTACCGCGCCTAATCCGGGTATCAGTACACCCAGTCTGCCAGTCGCTTCTTTTACTTCCATGGTCATATATTTTAAAGTTGAGTAATCGGATGAATAATCAGAATCTTTACAGAATCCACAAAATTATCGAATTAATCATTTTTCGAACAAAATTGTTTTTTGGTCGAAAAATATTACATACGCATGACAGTGAATTAATTGCAATTTAATCCATCCGGTGCAGCGAAAATAGTTAATGTCGGCGAACAGGGTTATTTCCAGGGTGGGCGCACCATTTTAGCGGATAAAACGGTCTTTCCTTTAGCAACGTCTTTAGCATATGCTGGTCTTCCGCTTTATCCTATGCTGATCTTCCGGTTTATCATATGTTGATCTTCCGGTCCCGGGCGGTATTTTTCCATTCCCCGGTTATGCGTCCATCTTCGATGGTATAGACCCTTTCGTACGCCGCGACAGTGGGGCAGATATGAAAGGGAAGGCCATATAATACATCGCCGATCTGGTAGCCATGACCGGGGCCGGCGTCGATGACCAGGTGTTCCTCGCTCTGTGAGATGAATTGGATGTCCGGGTTGTTGCGGGGGCGGTCGACATTGAGAAAAAAGACACGGCGGTCGAGCGGGTTCTCGGCCGCGATGGATTTATGTCCCAGGTCGAGGGTGAGCCGGGAGCCGTGCCGGGAGATCACACGCGTGATGACGAGTGCGGCGGGGCTGAAGGGTTGTTCCTTACAGCTATCCGTATATCCCTTGTCCCAATAGACAAAGGTGCCGGGGCTGCATTGGATGTCGGGGCGCCGGCAGTGGATGGGGAAGGTCGGCGAGCCGCCGGCGATGATAATGGGGGCCGGGACGGCGCCATCGGTGCCGGAGGCTGGGGTTGTGCCGGAGGCTCCGGAGATTTTGGCGATGGTTTTTTGGATCTCGGAGACCCTTAAAAAGGCGGCATCGCATTTTTGGGTACGGATGGCCAGGTCTTCGTCATGGAGATGTCCGTCATAGGCATGAAGCGCGATGGGGGTGATCCCGGGTGTCTTTATCGCAAATTTGTACAGATCGACGGCGGCTTCCGACGGAACGATACCGGTACGGCCCATACCCGTATCCAGGTCCATAAAGACCGGCACGTCGAGACCGGCGGCAGCAAAGACCTGCGCCATGGCGGCGGCGGCCTTGGGATTGTCGATAAGACAGGAGAATTTTGTCGCGGGATATCTTTTTATCAGTTCCGTAAACCGGATCGTCTTTGGGCCGATCGGCTGGTAGGCCAGCAGGACGTCATCTGCTCCGCACATGGCCAGCATTTCCGCCTCCGCGATGGTGGCGCATTTGAATTGACGGATACCGGCCTCCATCATCAGCCGGGTCACTTCCGGCGATTTGTGCGTCTTGACATGGGGGCGTAGCCGATGGGCGCCGCCGGCCATGCTTACGGCGAGGGCGATGTTCTTTTTTATCGCCGTCGGATAGACGACCAGTGCGGGCGTATCCAATCGATCCATTTCTTTTATCGCATACCATGCGTGAGAAAGTACCATAATTAAACGTGAGCGCTTACCCTGATTAAACGTGACAAAATATTCAACTTCCCTTAATACAATTCGAACAATGCTTCGATCTCTACGGGGATATTGCCGGGCAGCGAGCCCATTCCGACGGCGCTGCGCACCCCTACCCCATTGTCTTCTCCCCAAACCGATGCAAAGAGCTCGCTGCAGCCATTGATCACATAGGGATGACGATCAAACTCCGGCGTGCATCCTACCATGCCCAGGACCTTTATGACCCTTTTTACCTTATCGAGGCTGCCCAGGTTTGCTTTGATGGTGGCGAGGATGGTGAGACCGGTCTGAAGAGCGGCCAGCTTACCTTGCTCGATGTCCAGGTCCTGACCGATCCGGCCGGTGATATTTGTCTTATCTGCGCGGAGGGGTCCGTGACCGGAGACATATAAATGGTTGCCGTCTACCAGGCAGGGTTTGTATACGCCCATCGGTGTGGGGGCCGGAGGAAGCGTATGGCCCGTCTCTGCGAATCGTTGTTCGGGTGTCTTATTCATTTTTAAAATTACATTTTTTGTCGCAAATACTTCGCAGAGAGACGACTACTACAGAAGCAATTATCGAGAGACGGCTATCGCAGGATCGGTTGTAATACCTTTAGCTCTCCGTCGATCTTTTCCGTGATATCGAGCCCCAGGATCTTTGCGATCAGGGGATATACGTTTACATTTTCAAAGGCGGGGATCTTCAGACCGGGGCGGATGGCCGGTCCCCAGGCATAAAAGCTGGCGCCCATATCCGGCAGGATATTGTCATAGCCATGTTCCCCGGCTATGATCCGGCCGCGGCCATGAAAGATGCGGGGGATGTGGGCCACGAGCAGGATATCGCCGATGCGGTGGTAGCGGTCATCCTTAGACGTGTAATGCCAGCGGGCAGGCGTCTCATCGGGCAGGTAGACATCGAAACCATCGGCGGATGCCTTTAGCGCGGCATAGGCGGGTGCGATATCCTTTTTATCCTTTGCGTACAGGTGGATCATCGTCCCCCCGAAGGAAATAATAAATTTTGACGTGTCGATGGCCGAGGTGGCGTTCTCGATACCATGGAGCGTATCGACCTGCGCCATCCCGTGATCGCTGACAAAGACATAGTTGACCGGCAGGTGCAGCGAGTCGACTATTTTCACCATACGGCCGATCACATCGTCGACCAGGTGTACCGCCTCTTCCGTCTCCTTTGAATTGGGGCCGTACATATGTTCGGCGTGGTCTACCTGGGAAAGATAGAAGAGGATGAGATGGGGGCGTTTGTCCTCCGGCAGGGTAAGCCAATCCTTTACGGCCTGCAGACGGGTATCGAAGGCGATCTTGTCGTTGAAGCGGTAATAATATGTCGGGCGGATGCCTTTTACCGCCGTCTCGGAACCGACCCAGAAGAAACTGGCGGACAGCATTTGCTGTTGTTCGGCCAGGACCCAGATCGGGGTGCCGCCATAAAAGGAGCTGTCTTCTACGGCCGTACGGTCGCCTATGCGATAGCCCCTGCCCTTTTGCCGGTCGAAGAACGTGTTATCCACCAATCCCTGGTGTGAGGGATACAGACCCGTAGCAAGCGTATAATGATTTGGAAAGGTAACGGAGGGATAGGACGGGATCATCGAAGGAGCGGCGGCTCCCCTTGTGCGGAGGCTCAGCAGGTTGGTCGCGTGGTATTTATCGGCCAGGTCGTGGCGGAAGCCGTCGGCGGAGATAAAGATCACATAGGGCTTTTTTTGCTGGGCCGGGCTGTTCGTGCGGCCGGGCATCACGCGTTGGGTGCTGTCGGTGATCGTCTGGGCGAAAAGACCGGATAGGATCAGACAGAATACGGCGGAAAGCAGGCTGCGGAATAGCATGATATGGGCGTTTTTGAAAATATCGGTCAAAAGTAAGAAACCTTGCGGGAAGTTGGCAAACCCGGGCAAAGTTCATAAAAAGGACATATAGCGTACCGCTTGCGCGTCCTCAATCCATGGCCTCCTGCGGCTTATCGCGGACGACGATCAGGTCGGAGAGTTCGACGGTGATGGGGACGAGTCCTACCTGTACGATGGCTTTTTTGCCGCGGATCTCTTTTACGGTGCCTACCTGGTGGTTCATTTTCATCATCACCTTGTTGCCGATCTGCGCATCGCCGCCTATTTCGGTATATTTTGCGTCGAATTTCTTTTTGACTTTGTCGTTGACCTGTTTTTCCTTTTGTTTGAAGAGCAGGGCCTGCATTTGCCGGATCACTTCGTTCTTGTCGTCCGTTTTGCGCCAATCGAAGATGATCTGCCGGAGCTTGCGTTCCATTTCCTTCAGATAGGCGATCCTTTCTTCGGTGATCCTGTTCTGCTGTTTTAGCAGCTCCACCTGCTGTTCATGCCGTTCGCGATGGATGATCGCCTCCATTTCCTTTTTCAGCTTTTCATTTTCCTTTAGCAGCTTGTTCAGGTCCTTTTCCTTTTTCTCCAGGTCGCGGAGGTCCTGTTCGGTGGCGTTGAGGAGCTTGTCCAGCCGGAAATGGTCTTCGTCCACCAGGGTCCGCGCCCGTTGGACCAGGCGTGGTTCCAGGCCGATGCGTTCGGCGATGGAGAAGGTATAGGAGCTGCCGGGCTTTCCGATGATGAGCTTATACAGGGGCTGCAGGTTGGTCTCGTCGAAGGCCATGGCGCCGTTGACGATCCCCGCGGTCTTGTTGGCCATTACCTTTAGGTTGAGGTAATGGGTGGTGACGATGCCAAGGGAATGTTTGCGTACCAGCTCTTCGAGGATCACTTCGGCAAAGGCCCCGCCGAGATTGGGATCGCTGCCGCTGCCAAGCTCGTCGATGAAGAACAATGTCTTCCCATTGGCGTTCTCCATGAAATATTTCATGTTCTTCAAATGCGAGCTATAGGTGCTCAGCTCAAATTCCAGGCTTTGGGTGTCGCCGATATGGATCATGATCTGTTTGAAGATACCCATCTCGGAATCGGGGTGTACGGGGATGAGCAGACCGCTTTGGATCATCAGCTGGAGAAGACCGACGGTCTTCATCGTTACCGTTTTTCCGCCCGCATTGGGTCCGGAGATGACAAGCAGTCTTTCTTTTTCGTTGAGCGCGATATTTGTCGGGATCGTCGGTTTCTTGTTCCGCTGGTTATACAGGTAGAGTAATGGATGATAGGCCTGCCGGAGGAGTACATGGGCCTTGTCCATCAGCTGGGGGAAATTGCCGTTCATGTCATAGGCCAGCCGGGCCTTTGCGCGGATAAAGTCAAATTCGCCCAGCACATCGTGCCAGGTCTGGAGCAGCGGGGCCTGTATGGATAGCCGGCTTGTCAGCTCGCGGAGGATCCGGTATACTTCCTTGCTTTCGGCGTGTTCCAGCGAGAATACCTCGTTGTTCAGCTCGATCGTCTCTTCCGGTTCGATAAAGGAGGTGCGGCGGGTGTCGCTCTCCCCATGAAGGATGCCCTTGACCTGGCGTTTGTGTTCGGCGAAGATGGCTACTACCCTTCTGCCATTGAGAAACGATTCTTCGATATCGGCTACATAACCGGACTTGCCCAGTTTGGACAGGATGCGATCGAAGACGCGGCGCAGCTCGTTGCGGCGCCGGAAGAGGCTGAGCCGGATATCGGCCAGTGTATCGGAAGCATTGTCGCGGACCGTTCCCGATTCATCCAGCACCTCGTCGATGGAGGTGATGATGCTTTTTTCGTAGTGGGTATGTGCGATCACTTTGGCCAGGGCCGGATAGGCGGTGCGACGTTCCGGGTCGAACCAGCGGAAGATGCTTTGCATGCTTTCGGCCAGCCGGCGGATCTGCAGGAATTGTTCGCCGCCCAGGACCGCGCCGGGGATGCCCAGCAGCTTTAGCTCGCGGGCGAGGTTGAGCGTATGATCGTTTGGAAAATACTGTCCATTTTGTGTCAGCAGCTTGAACTCATGGGTCTGTCGCAATTCCAGCTCGATGAATTCCCGGCGGGTATGGATACGAAGGTCCTGTGCCTTGTCCCGGGCGTATTCTGTGGTACAGTGTTCTGCCAGTAAAGCTTTTATCTTATCAAATTCCAGTTGTTGCAGGGCCGATTCCGGGAAAATTTTCATGTCTCTGGCCGCCGTGGGGCGGATCCTCTGATTTTTTACCCCTGCAAAGGTACATCAATATGGCTTGATCCCCATATTGTAGAACATAAATGAATAGGTGTCGGCGATGCTTTCCAGCCCCTTCTGCAGGGAAGAACCCGAGGCGCCGTGGCCCTGGTTGATACTGATGCGGATCAGCACCGGGTTGGGTCCCTTTTGTTTTTCCTGGAGGGTGGCGGCGAACTTAAAGGAATGCATGGGCACGACCCGGTCGTCATGGTCTGCGGTAAGGACCATCGTGGCCGGGTATTCGGTATTGTCCTTTATGTTGTGCAGGGGTGAGTATTTATAGAGGGCGGGGAACTGTCCTGCGCTGTCGCTGCTGCCATATTCCGTCACCCAGAAGACGCCGCTGGTAAATTTCTGGAAGCGGAGCATGTCCATCACGCCGACTTCGGGGAAGGCTACCTTGCAGAGATCCGGGCGCTGCGTCATCACCGCGCCGATCAGCAGGCCACCGTTCGAGCCGCCCTCGATCGCCAGTTTTTCCTTGCTTGTATATCCTTTTGCGATCAGCCATTCGCCGGCCGCGATAAAATCGTCAAATACGTTTTGTTTTTTTGACAGCATTCCCGCCTTGTGCCAGACCTCTCCATATTCCCCGCCGCCGCGGATATTTGGGAGGGCGAAGACGCCACCGTTCTCCAGCAATAAATAGACGGATGGGTCGAAATAGGGGGTGATGCTGATATCGAAACCGCCATAGGCATAGAGCAGGGTCGGATGGCTGCCATCCAGCGCGATCCCTTTCTTATGCACCAGGAACATGGGGACCTTTGTACCGTCCTTGCTTGTATAGAAGGCCTGTTCGCTCTCGTATTTACTGACATCGACCTTTACCTCGGAGCTCTTGAATGGTACTGACTTGCCGGTGCGGGGATCATACCGGAAGATACCGGGCGCATAGGTAAAGGAGGTAAACCCATAGAAGACGCAGGTGTCGTCCTTATACCCGCCGGATACGGAGGCGGAGCCCACGGAAGGCAGGGCGACGGCCTGCTCCAGCAGTCCGTTGTAGGTGAACTGGAGGATCTTTGAGTTTGCATCCTTCAGGTATTGGGCAAATATTTTGCCACCTGCCGTCGAGACGGATTCCAGCTTTTCCTTTTGTTCCGGGACGATCTCCTTCCAGCCGGCTTTGTCGGGATGGGTGGGATCGACACGGACGATCCTGAAATTATCGGCCCCGTCATTCGTATTGACAAGGATATCCTTCCCGTCCTCGTCGAGGATGTTGTATTGATAGTCGTATCCTTTGAACAACAGGGTAAAGGGGCTTCCTTCCTTTTTCAGGTCTTTGATCATCACCTGGAAGCCGGTGGAGCCGGGGACCTCGAACAGGAACAAATGCTTTTCGTCTTCGAGGGTTTGCAGATAAAGACCCATTTTCGGATGCGCGGCATCCTCATAGATAAATTTGTCGGCGGATTGCGGTTGTCCCAGTACGTGATAATAGACCTTTGGATGATCGGCCGTTACCGTCAGCTCGGTCCCTTTGGCCGGTTCGGGATAGCGGGTATAATAGAATCCCGCTTTTGACCAGGCGACTCCGCCATCCCGCATCCAGCTGATGCTGTCCGGGAGCTGGCGGCCGGTGGCGATCTCTATAAAATATTCGGTGGACCAGTCGCTGCCGTTGCGGTTGATATGATAGGCAAAATATTTTTTATCGTTGGATCCTCCGTCCACTGCAACGGATACCGTCCCATCCTTTGACAGCTGGTTGGGGTCGATGAGTACCTGTGGCGTTCCGTCCAGTCCTTTTTGATAAAAATAGACGGATTGGTTTTGCAGACCGTCGTTGTGCGCATAGAAGATATAGTCGCCGATCTTGAAGGCGTTCCGGTAACGAGGATAGTTATAGACCTCTTTCAACCGCTTCATGATCGCCGGGCGGAACGAGATCTTTGATAAATAATTTTCCGTGTATGTCTGCTGGGCCAGTTCCCATTGCCGGGTCTCGGCGGAGGTATCGTTCTCCAGCCAGCGGTAGGGATCGCTGACCTTTGTCCCGAAATAGTCATCCACCTGGTTGACTTTTTTTGTGACGGGATAGGCCTCCGGTTGTTTGCAGGCGGGCATACAAAATAATAAAAAGACCAGGCCGGGAAGGGTCATGGTCGGCAGCAATAAATTATTTCTCATTCCTAAATATAAAATTATTTAGGAAAATATCCCGGCCTGGTTTATCCTTTGGTTCCTGGCTTTGGTCCCCTGGCGCAGCCGAACGGTATTATGCCTCGCTGAGCCGGACCGCCCATTCTTCGGAGGACATCACCGTTGCATGGCGGGGGAAGATCTTGTCGAGCAGCACCGTATGTACTTCATTGTCCATGTCGGCGCAGCCATCCGCAAGCACCGTCAGTTCGAAATCCTTATCGGCGGCTTCCCGCAGGGTGGAGAGGACCACTCCGCTGGTGGCTACGCCGGTCAGTACCAGGTGACGGGCGTCCAGGCCCCGCAGGATGACTTCCAGGTCGCTGCCGGCGAAGGCGCTGATCCGGCGTTTGGTTACCAGGATATCCCCGGACTGCGGCGCCACGGCGGGATAGATCTCGATAGGCTCTTCGAGTCCCTTGTAGGGTGAATTGGGTTGTTTGAGGGCGCCGAACGATTTGTTGGTCAGGCTGATCTCTGGGAAGCCTTTGCGAAAGCCTACCACGACATAGATGATCGGGATCTTTGCGGCCCGGGCCGTTGCGATGGCGCCTTTTAGCGCACCAAGCAGGGCTTTTGTGTCTTCCATCCGGGAGACGATGCTGGTCTGGATGTCCATTACTAAGAGTGCGGTGCCTGGATGTTTGCTGTTGGTTTCCATGTTGTTCTTGTTGTATTTGTATTTGAATAATTGCTCTTTAGACGGGACCAGAAAATGGCTACGATCACCAGCGCGGCGATCCCTTCTCCCAGGAGCGTTTTTTGTGCGCCGACATAGGAGGAAACGATCCCCACCAGGAGGCTGCCGATGGGCAGCATGCCAAAATATGCCATCGCAAAATAGCTGATCACCCGTCCCCGCATTTCGGGAACGACGGTGGTCTGGATGATCGTGTTTGTCATCGTTGTCTGGGCCATCATCCCAAACCCCGATATCGCGGCAAAGACCATCGCCAGCGGGAACCAGGTCATATGGGAGAAGAGGATAAGCCCCGCTCCGAAAATGAGGGTGTTGACCCAAAGGATCTTTACCCGGCCGCTGTCCGATTCCCCCGTACGGGAAGCCAGGAAAAGCGAGCCGCCGATAGCGCCCAGCCCGACAAAACTGTTGATATATCCAAACGTGGAGGCATCTCCTTTAAAGATGACCTTTGCATAAACCGGCAACAAGGTAGTATAGGGGATCACCAGCAGGCTGATCGCGCCCAGCATAAGGATCACCGTTGCGATGGAGGGCGTATTCTTTAAATAGACAAACCCTTCCCGCAGCTCGCCCAGCGCCTTTTTTGGATGTGCAACCGGAACATACGGCGTCAAGCGCATCCGCAGAAGCGACCCGAGCACCGCTACGAAGCTAAGCGCATTGAGCAGGAAGCAGGCGCCCGCTCCAAATGCCTGCAGAACGATCCCTGCCAGCGCCGGGCCCAGCAATCTTGCCAGGTTGACCATCGAGGAGTTTAGCGCGAGGGCATTGGCCAGGTCATCCTTATTATCCACCATTTCAAAGACCAGGGATTGCCGGGCCGGGACGTCGAAGGCGTTGATACATCCCAGCAGTGTGCTGATACCAAGGATTTCCCATACGACATAATGCCCCATCAGCACCAGGATGGCCAGCAGCAGCGATTGGAGCAGCGAGGCGAATTGGGTTGCCAGCAGCACCCGGTACCGGTTATAGCGATCGGAGACGACTCCGCCGAAGAGACCCAGTAAAAAAGACGGGAATTTGCTGCAGAACATCGACAGACCGAGCATAAAGGGAGAATGGGTAAGGGCGTATACCACCCAACTGACGGCGGTGCCCTGCATCCAGGTGCCGATCAGGGATACTGACTGGCCATAGAAGTAGAGGCGGTAATTACGGCTTTTAAAAGCCCGGAAAACGGGAAATTTCATCATGATCTTATGGTTCCTTTATCGGTCATTATTCGTCGACAAGTTTTGAGAGGATGCGGAGTGCTTCGGAAAGCGTTTCCTTTTCCTTTGGGGTGACCCGTTCGTGGAGCACATGCGCCAGCCATTCCTGTTTTTCCAGCCGGAGCTGTTCGAGATAGGCCTTGCCGGTGGGTGACAGGGAGAGAAGGACCTTTCGTTTGTCCTCCCCGGAAGAGTTCTTATTAATAAAGTTCAGCTCAGACAGATGATTGACAACCTGTGAGATAGACTGGGTCGTCACCTTTTCCATCTGGGCCAGCTCACTGGGGAGAAGTTCCTGGTGGTGGTAGAGGAGACCTATGATGGAGCGCTCCGTCAACGAAAGAAGCGCGTCGTTGCGTGTATGTTTGCGGATGACCTTTACCAGGCGGCCGAGGAGAGTGCGAAGCTGGGCGGCGACTTCTATATCCCTGGATGAGGGGGCGGCGGCGGGGGATGATTGGGATTTCATGATACAAAGGTAAACTTATAAAGTTACTTTACAAAGTAAATTTACAAAATCGTACCTTGCCGATCTGAATAATCGTCAACTAATCAAATGAACAAGTTCCTTCTTTTTTTATCCGTCGTAACTTTGCCTGCCCTGTTATCGGCCGGGTGCAAGTCTTCTACGGCGAAACAGGCTACAAAAAACAGCGTTATGAGCGATACTACCACCCCCACGGGGACAAAAACAGACACAGCGACCTTTGCAACGGGGTGCTTCTGGTGTACGGAAGCCGTTTTCCAGGAGCTTAAGGGAGTGATAAAAGTAACTTCGGGTTATTCGGGCGGCCAGGCCGTCAATCCCACCTATGAAGAAGTTTGTTCGGGTACGACGGGACATGCCGAGTGTTTGCAGATCGTGTATGACCCTGCTGTTATCCCTTTTGACGAGCTGCTGGAAGTGTTCTGGGAGTCGCATGACCCTACCCAGCTCAACCGCCAGGGCAATGATGTCGGCACGCAATATCGCAGCGCCGTCTTCTATCACAATGAGGGACAAAAAGAAAAGACGGAGCATTATAAGGCCGAGCTGGACAAGAACCACGCCTATGATAAACCGATCGTGACGGAGATCACGGCCTTTACAAAGTTTTATCCGGCGGAGGATTATCACAAGGATTATTTCAAGCTGCATGGTTCGCAGCCGTATTGCCATCTCGTGATCAAGCCGAAAGTGGAAAAGTTTGAGAAGGCTTTTAAGGATAAGCTAAAACCGGTCGGAGACCGGTAGTCGAAGGATGGCTGCTAAAGCAGCCTATTCGATTTTTACGCGCCGCAGTTCCAGCAAATTCAGCGCATTGGGCTCCAGCCCTTTTACCCGTGGATTCACCAGCCGGATGACCTCATCATACCAGAGCGGCACCACGGGGGCGGCATCGATGACCCGCTGGTCCATTTGCCGGTAGAGTCCATACCGGATGGAATCATTGTTTTCCAGCAGCGCCTGGTCATAGAGCCGGTCAAAGACGGGGTCTTTAAACCGGGTATAGTTTGGCGGGGCGGGATTCTGCGAATAGAATACGCTCAGGTAGTTTTCCGCATCGGGATAATCGGCGATCCAGCTGCCCCGGAAGAACAGGGCCTGCGAACGGGCCGTCTGTTCCAGCAAGAGGCTTTTCTGCACCACTTCGACCTGCACCCGCAGACCGATATCCTCCAGCTCCTTTGCGATAAAGCTGGCAAAGTCGGCATAGATCGCCACCGTCAGCAGTTTGATGGACGGGAGTCCCCTGCCATCCGGGAAACCGGCTGCGGCCAGGAGCTTGCGGGCGCGGGACGGATCGTAGTGATACCCCTGCACCTTTGCCGAATCGAAAGAGGGCAGTCCGGCCGGTATAAACCCGCTCTCCGCCGGAAGGCCCAGCGAATTGCGCAGATAAAGCATCATCTTCCGGCGATCGAACCCATAGTTAATCGCCTGGCGCACCGATTGGAAACGCAACGGAGAGTGCCGTACCAGCTCGCTGGCCGTATCGACCAGGATGCCCAGGTACTCGGTGTTTAGATAGGGATGCACGGAGAGACGGATCTTGTTTTGCCACTCACCCTTTAGCTGTCCCTTTTTATTAAGGACCTCATCCTTGAACGAGGGATCGATATCATTTATAAAATCCAATTGGCCCTGGCGGAAGAGGAGGAACTCGGAGGCCTTCTCATCGTTGAAGGAGATCTTTAGCGCATCGAGGTAGGGCAGCGGATGGCCGGTGCTGTCCTTTTCGAAGTAATGTTCGTTGCGTACAAGGATCAGCGACTGTCCCTCCTCCCAGGAACGGAAACAAAATGGGCCCGTGCCACAGGGATGATTGCGGAAATCCTTGCCATATTTTTCCACGACCTCCCGGGGGACGACGCTGCAATACTCCATGCTGAGCAGACCCAGGATGGGGTGAAAGGGACTGGAGAGCCGGAGCCGGAAGGTGCTGTCGTCGAGGGCCTGGAAGGGGCCGGTCACGCCGCCGGTGATACCTGTGGGAGAAGATGCATTGGCAGTGATGCCCGTGGGAGAAGATGCATTGGCAGTGATGCCCGTGGTGTCGATCCGGTCGTGGAAGATCCAGGCGCCGCTGCTGGCCGTGCCCGGGTCGATAATACGGGTGAGGCTATATACGATGTCGGCGGCGGTCATTCTCCTTCCCTTCCCGCCGGGAAAGGCGTCGTTGTCATGAAAGAAAACATCGGTCCGTAAATGAAAGGTCCAGGTCTTTTTATCGGGCGCCACTTCCCAGCTGCGGGCCAGGGCGGGGACAAAATTGAGTTGGGAGTCCGTTTCCACCAGGGTATTATATAATTGGTGGTCGGGCCAGATGACCGACCGGTTCTTTGCAAAGGCCGGGTCCAGCGTGGCGATGCCGTCCGATTCATTATAATAGAATATCTTTTTATTTCCCTGTGAAGAAGAGGAACGACATGCGGAGATGCCAATGACAATGGAGATCAACGAAAAAACATGGGTGAAAAAACGGTAGGGTCCGGTGAAGAAATGGTGAGCGGGAGTGAGCAAATGTTTATATACCTTCATAACGTCTATTACAAATCTTAAAATAAAGATAACCAATGACTCGCATTCTGCTTCTGTTTATCGCAACGGCTATTTTTGCCCCCTCGTTCTGTTCCGCCCAATTGCTCACCCCGGAGAAAGCCGTATACACCCATGCAGACAGTCTGCGGGGCAGTGTAGGCCCGGAACGCGCCTGGTGGAACCTGCTCCATTATGACCTACAGGTCACGCCCGATTATGCCAACAAAACATTAAAAGGAGAGAACGCCATCCGGTTCCAGGCGTTGACCGATGGGCAGGTGATGCAGATCGATCTGCAGGAGCCGATGAATATCCTCTCGATCACCTGGGGCAAGAAGTCCCTTACTTATACGAGGGAAGGAAACGCTTTCCATGTGCGTTTTCCAAAGCCTATCAAGACGGGAAGCATCGAGACGGTACTGGTGAAATTCGAAGGCGCTCCCAAAATAGCGACCCGCCCGCCGTGGGGCGGCGGATTTATCTGGACCAAGGACGAACAGGGCCGGCCCTGGATGAGTGTCACCTGTGAAGGACTGGGCGCCAGCGTTTGGTTCCCCTGCAAGGACCATCTGAGCGATGAGCCCGACAGCGGCGTAGTGATGCACGTCACCTGTGCGGACAGCCTGGTCGCGATAGCGAACGGACGGATGCTGGATAAGAAATCCAATGGCAATGGAACGACTACCTGGACCTGGGCGGTGGTCAACCCGATCAATTCCTACGATATCATCCCTTATATCGGCAAATATGTCAACTGGTCGAAGACCATCAATGGCGTGAAAGGAAAGCTGGATGCAAATTTCTGGGTACTCGATTATAACCTGGAGAAGGCAAAGCCGCAGTTTATGCAGGTCGATACGATGATCCATGCCTTCGAATACTGGATGGGACCTTACCCCTGGTATGAGGACGGATACAAGCTGGTGGAGGCGCCCCATCTCGGGATGGAACACCAGAGCAATGTCGGGTATGGCAATCATTACGCCAACGGTTACCTGGGCAGGGATCTTTCCGGCACGGGCTGGGGTTTGAAATGGGACTTTATTATCGTTCATGAGAGCGGGCACGAGTGGTTTGGCAACAATATCACCGACAAGGACGCCGCCGATATGTGGGTACACGAAGGATTTACGAATTACACCGAAACGATGTATACCACCTATCTCTATGGGGTCGAAGCCGGCAATGATTATGTGATCGGGACCCGGAAGAATATCACCAATGACAAACCGGTCATCGGCGTGTATGGAGTGAACAAGGAAGGATCGGGCGATATGTATTATAAAGGAGGCAACATGCTGCATATGATCCGGCAGATCGTCGGCGACTCCGCCTTCCGGGGCATGCTGCACGGACTGCAAAAGACGTTTTATCACCAGACTGTGACGACACAGCAGATCGAAGAATATATGAGCCAGTTTGCGCACCGGGACCTTTCGAAGATCTTTGATCAGTATCTGCGGACGACGAAGGTCCCCACGCTCTCTTATCAATCGAACGGAGTAACCATCAGCTATCGCTGGTCGAACTGTGTAAAAGGGTTTAACATGCCGGTAAGGGTCTATATCGGCGGCGGACCGGCGAAATGGATCACGCCTACGGATGAATGGCAAACGATGAATGCAGGCACCGATGGGCAGCTGCTGGAGACGAGCTCTCCCGTTCTGCAATCTGCCGTCACCGCCCAGCCGACCGGTGGTCGTCCAAGAGCCCGGGGAGCGGGATCAGGGATCCTCCAGGTGGGAGAAACCGGCAACGGGACCGGCGGCGATGGAAATTTATCGGTGGACCGGAATTTTTATATCGTCGTAAAGAGACAGGGATAAGACCCCGCCGGGATACTCCTGATCGTGAGATGCACATGACCGGGAGATATCTATGACCAAAAGCTGTTCTAACCATCATTAAATAATATACTCATGTTCCGCAACCTGTCATTTATCGCCGGGCTCTGTCTGCTTTTGCATTTCCCGGGAACCGCCCAATTACTGACGCCCGAAAAGGCCGTCTATTCCCATGGCGATAGCCTGCGTGGGACCATTACCCCCGAAAGGGCCTGGTGGAACCTCCTGAAATATGATCTTTCGGTGACGCCCGATTATGAAAAGAGGTCGCTGAGCGGAGACAACGCTATGACCTTCCAGGCGACGACGGATGGTCAGAAGATGCAGATCGATCTGCAGGAGCCGATGCAATTGGTATCGGCTATCTGGCATAAGAAGGCTGTTCCCTTTACCCGGGACAGCAATGTCATCTATCTGCATTTTCCAAAACTTATAAAGGCGGGCAGCGTGGAGACGGTGCTGTTAAAATACCAGGGTACTCCCAGGGTGGCGACCCGTCCGCCGTGGAATGGCGGCTGGAGCTGGGTAAAAGATTCGCTTGGAAGGCCCTGGATGACCGTTACCTGCGAGGGGCTTGGCGCCAGTGTATGGTTCCCCTGTAAGGATCATCTCAGCGACGAACCCGACAGCGGCGTCGTACTGCATATTACCGTTCCGGACAGCCTCGTCGGCGTCGGCAATGGCCGGCTGCGGGAGAAGAAGGCAAACGGAAACGGGACCACCACCTATACCTGGGCGGTAGTCAACCCCATCAACTCCTATGATATCATCCCCTATATCGGGAAATATGTCAACTGGACCGCCACTTTTAACGGGATAAAAGGCAAGCTGGATTGTAGTTTCTGGGTGCTGGATTATAACCTGGAGAAGGGACAGCGGGAGTTCAAACAGGTCGATACCATGCTGCATGCCTTTGAATACTGGATGGGACCCTATCCCTGGTATGAGGATAGCTATAAGCTTGTGGAGACACAGCATCTTGGAATGGAGCACCAGAGCGCCGTCGCCTATGGCAATCATTTTGGCAACGGCTATCTTGGCCGCGATCTTTCCGCCGGCACCGCCTGGGGTCTGAGATGGGATCATATCATCGTGCATGAGAGCGGTCACGAATGGTTTGGCAACAATATCACCGACAAGGATGCGGCGGATATGTGGGTACATGAAGGTTTTACAAACTATACGGAGACCTTGTATATCACCTGGCTTTATGGCGTAGAGGCGGGCAACGACTATTGTATCGGGACTCGGAAGAATGTCGTCAACGACAAGCCCATCATCGGGACCTATGGGGTCAACAAGGAAGGATCGGGGGATATGTATTATAAAGGCGGCAATATGCTGCATATGATCCGCCAGCTCGTGGGTGATACCGCCTTTCGCGGTATGCTGCATGGTCTGCAACGGACCTTCTATCACCAGACCGTAACGACACAACAGATCGAGAACTATATGAGCGCGTATGCGCATAAGGACCTTTCGAAGATCTTCGACCAGTATCTCCGAACCGTTCAGATCCCCGTCCTCTCCTATCAGGCCGAGGGAAATACGATCCGTTATCGCTGGTCAAACTGTGTGGCGGGTTTTAACATGCCCGTCAAGGTCTATGTCGGCGGTTTGCCCGAACAATGGATAACGCCCACCACCGAGTGGCAGACCCTGCCTGCCGGTACGGGCGGACAGGTACAGCATACGGGTATTCCGGAACTGAAACCGGTGGTCAGCGCGGTAGCGACCGGCGGACGGCCTCGTCCAAGGGGAAATGGTCCGGGGATCCTGCTGGTAGGCGCCAGCGGAAATGGCACTGCCGGGGATATCAACTTGTCGGTGGACAGGAATTTTTACGTTGCGGTGAGGAGGCAGGAATAGATTATAACCCGCCTGCCGCGGTGCTGGTGGTTTGTCCCTGCGGGGCCGTGGAGGACGGGGTCGTATCGGCGACCCTTCCGGCGCCGACAAAGTGTTTGTCGTAATAACCGTCGTTCATATCGCTGATCATCACGCCCGATACGGAAGCATGTACAAATTTATTGTTGCGGAGATAGACGCCCACATGGGTGACGGTCTTCCGTTTGCCAAGGGTATGGAAGAACACCAGGTCGCCCTCCTGCAGATCCTCGCGGCGGACCCGGATGGTCGCCTCATATTGCTCTTTGGAGGTACGGGGAAGGGTGGCTATGCCATAGACGGAGGAAACCAACAGAAAGGCAAAGGCGGAGCAGTCGATCCCTTCCCGGGTGGTACCACCGTAATGATAGGGGGTGCCATACCAGTAATCCATGAAACTCAACAGTTTGGGATTATTCAGCTGTTCGACGGAGGCATTCTCCAGGATCGCGAATTTGAATTGCAGGGCTGGGTAATTTTCGATGGATGCCGTAGCATAGGGGCTGGCGGCGGGGACAGCGGTGCCGGCGTTGGTAGCGCTCATGCCGGTGATCGAGCTGCCCGGTCTATCGGGGTGGTCATTGGACCGGATAGCGATATTATTGATAAAATGGGAAGAGTTACCGGAAGCATTGTTGGGAGGGGTTGCGGCGGGAGATGCGGAAGCAGCGGGACGGAGGCTGCTACAGCCGGTTGCCAGGCAAGCAAGAAGCGCTATAAGTAGGTAATTTCTCAACATATTTTCCACTTTATGGATATGGTCGTCGATGACTTCCTATCCGGTAATAGTCGTCTTGCGCTGAGGAGTAATAAGTTCCACAAAATCAGGGGCGCAAAACAAAAGGATATTGGCGTGGTCAAAGATAGCAAAAAATTTGCCAGGATACAATAGCTAGGGTTTTGGGGACCGGCGGGGAGCGGTAATTTTTGTTTGTGGAAAGAATGTGGTCCTGCGAACTGATGAAGTTGTTTTTTGTTAGTTAATTGCAGGTCCTATGTCTCAATATTCTCATTTACATACGCATACGCAGTTTTCCCTCCTGGACGGAGCGGCCTCTATTCAAAGCCTGTATAAGAAGGCGGTGAAGGATGGGATGCCGGCGCTGGCTATTACCGATCATGGTAATATGTTCGGCGCCTTTGAGTTTGTGGCCGAAGCGTATAAGCACAAGAATGAGGACGGAACGCTAAAGGTAAAGCCCATCGTAGGCTGTGAGTTCTATGTAGTGGAGGACCGGCACCGGAAGACCTTTACAAAGGAACAGCGGGACAACCGCTATCACCAGGTCCTGCTGGCTAAGAATAAGGTCGGATACCAGAACCTGATCAAGCTCACCTCGCTTGGCTATATCGAGGGGATGTACAGCAAGTATCCCCGTATCGACAAGGAACTGATCCGGCAGTATCATGAGGGGCTCATCGCCACCACCTGCTGTATCGGGGCCTATGTCCCCCAGACGATCCTGAACGAAGACGAGGAAAAGGCCGAAAAGGAGTTCAAATGGTGGCTGGATATCTTCGGAGAGGATTATATCATCGAGCTGCAGCGGCATAACATAAAGGAACAGGAGAAGATCAACCAGACCCTCCTGCTCTTTGCAAAAAAATACAAGGTACCCGTCATCGCCACCAATGACAGCCATTATACGGACCGGGACGATTACAATGCCCATGATATCCTGTTGTGTATCAATACGGGTGAGAAGCAAAGCACCCCCGGTTACGACGACTTTGTAAATGACGACGCCAACACAAAGAACCGGCGGTTTAAATTCCCGAACGACCAGTTCTATTTTAAGACGACGGAGGAGATGAAGGCCCTTTTCCACGACATCCCCGAGGCGATCGACAATACAAACCTCGTCGTGGATAAGGTGGAGGTGCTGAACCTGAAAAAGGATATCCTGTTGCCGAACTTCCCTATCCCAAAGGAGTTCCAGATCCACAATGAAAGCAACCTGGACCAGTGGGAATATCTGAAATACCTCACCCAGGAAGGGGCAAAGCTGCGGTATAGCGATCTGACGCCGGAGATCCGGGAGCGATTGGACTTCGAGCTGTTCACCATCAAGACCATGGGTTTTGCCGGTTACTTCCTGATCGTCAGCGATTTTATAAAGGCGGGACGGGATATGGGGGTGTTTATCGGGCCGGGCCGCGGATCGGCCGCGGGCAGCGTGGTGGCCTACTGTATCGGCATCACCAATATCGATCCCATCAAGTATAATTTACTGTTCGAACGTTTTCTGAATCCTGACCGTAAGTCCATGCCCGATATCGATACGGACTTTGATGATGTGGGACGCGGGATGGTCATCGATTATGTGGTAAAAAAATACGGAAAGAACCAGGTGGCGCAGATCGTCACCTATGGTACGATGGCGGCCAAGATGAGCATAAAGGACGTGGCCCGGGCCCTGGACCTCCCGTTGGTGGAATCCAATGCGCTGGCGAAGCTGGTGCCGGAACGGCCGGGGATCGAGCTGCGACGGGTATTGCACGCTCCCATGACGCCAAAGGAAGGCGAGAAATCGCTGGAGGAAAAGGACGGGGTCGGACCGGACGACCTGGAGAATGTAAAGAAGCTCCGGGAGATCTACCGGGGTGACGATATCCGCAGTAAGGTGCTGCATGAGGCGGAGCGCCTGGAAGGGTCCGTACGCAACACGGGTCTTCATGCCGCGGGCATCATCATCGCCCCGGACGACCTGATGACCATCCTCCCCGTCTGTACGTCGAAGGAGTCAACCCTGCTGGTGACACAGATCGAAGGAAGCGTCATCGAGGAAGCGGGCGTCATCAAGATGGACTTCCTGGGTCTGAAGACCCTGAATATCCTGAAGACAGCGTTGGAGCTGATCCGCGAGAATCATGGGGTGGAGATCGATCTCGACCTGATCCCGCTCGATGATCCAAAGACCTTCGAACTATATCAACGGGCGGAGACGATCGGCACCTTCCAGTTTGAAAGTCCCGGTATGCAAAAATATCTCCGTGACCTGAAGCCCGATAAATTCAATGACCTGATCGCGATGAACGCCCTCTACCGGCCGGGGCCGATCGCCTATATCCCCAACTATATCGATCGGAAACATGGTCGTGAACCCATCGTTTTTGACCTCCCGGAAATGGAGGAATACCTGGGCGATACCTATGGGATCACCGTTTACCAGGAACAGGTCATGCTGCTGGCGCAGAAGATCGCTGGTTTTAGCAAGGGAGATGCCGACGTACTGCGGAAGGCGATGGGTAAGAAACAAAAGTCCATCCTGGATAAGATGAAGAGCCAGTTTATAAAGGGGGCGACGGCCAAGGGGTTTGCCGCCGCGACGCTGGAGAAGATCTGGACGGACTGGGAGGCATTCGCCCAATATGCCTTTAACAAGTCACATTCTACCTGTTATGCCTATGTGGCCTACCAGACGGCTTATTTAAAGGCCCACTACCCTTCCGAATATATGGCGGCAGTGCTGAACCATGCGGGCAGCATCGAAAAGATCACCTTCTTTATGGAGGAGTGTAAACGGATGGGGCTGAAGGTACTCGGGCCGGATATCAATGAATCGAAAAAAGGATTTGCCGTCAACCAGAAGGGAGAGGTGCGGGTCGGTTTGGGTGGTCTGAAAGGGGTCGGTGAGGCGGCGGTGGAGAGCATCATCGAAGAACGGCATAAGGGAGAGCCCTTTACGACCATCTTCGACCTGATCAAACGGATCAATCAGCGGACGGTGAATAAAAAGACATTGGAAAGCCTGGCCTATGCGGGCGCCTTCGACTGTTTTACCGAGTTGCACCGGGCGCAGTATTTCTTTATGGGACCGGGGGACACGGCCACAGGGCTGGAGAAGATCATCAAATTTGGGAATGTGTACCAGACGAACTCCACCCAGAGCACCAATAGCCTGTTCGGGGACCTGGCCATGCCGGATATCGCTACACCCAAGATCCCCAGTTGTGAGCCCTGGTCGCTGACGGAGCTGCTGGACCATGAAAAGGATGTGACGGGTATGTTTATGAGCGGTCATCCCCTGGACCATTTCAAGTTCGAGATCACGCATTACGGGATCACGCAGCTGGGAGAGTTCAACGAGGTCAAAGATGCCGTCACCCTGCAGTCCAATCCCGGCAAGCCCTACCGGCTGGCGGGGCTGGTGGTGGATGCGCAGCACCGGGTCAGTAAAACCGGGAAGCAGTTTGGATCGTTTATTATAGAGGATTATACCGGGAAGGCGGAGTTTATGCTGTGGAGCGAGGATTATGCCCGGTATTCCAATTATCTCGAAAAAGGGAAGAACCTCTTTATCACCGGAGGGTTCCGCCAGCGGTTCAATAAGGCGGAATTCGAGTTCAAGATCGAGCGGATGATGCTGTTGGAAAGCATAAAGCCGATCCTGACCAAACAGGTGATCATGGATGTGGAGGCCCGGTTTATCAATGAGGGGCTTGTTACCTTTATTGAAAAGAATGTTAAAAAATACCCGGGGAAGTCTTCGCTCAAGTTCAATATCCTGGAGTCGAAGAGCAATGCCCGGGTTAGCATGTATACCATGGGCGTCGGTTTTGAGATGAATGACGAAATGACTGCCTTTCTGGCGTCTACGCCGGAGGTGGACGTCCAGGTTGTCACGTCTTAGGTTAATGTCGCGTAACCGACCAAAAAGTCGACAAAATAGACCGACATTTGTACACGCAAACAATATCACAAAACATAAAACACACTCACTTATGGCTTTAGAACTAACAGATACCAATTTCCAGGACAAGGTGATCTCCTCCGACAAGCTTACCATCGTCGATTTCTGGGCAGAATGGTGCGGGCCCTGTCGCGCGATCGGGCCGGTCATCGAAGAATTGTCCAAGGAATATGACGGCAAGATCAATGTAGGGAAGGTAAATGTGGATCACAACCCGCAGCTGTCGATCAACTATGGCATTACCAGCATCCCGGCGATCCTCTTTATAAAGGGAGGAAAGGTCGTTGACAAGCTGGTTGGTGCACAGCCAAAGTCCAACTTCGTCAAGAAGATCGATGCACATATCTAAATAGATAAAAAAATTACAAGACCCGCGCAATCCTGCGCGGGCTTTTTTTATGCTCACCCCCACGCTGGTCACTACTCCCGACGAACTTTCACAGATCCACCGGCTGAACCAGGCCAATCACCGGGATCATTTGTCCCCCGAAGAAAAGGACAAGGAAGGTTTTGTAAGCTGGCTTTACCCGGTAGACTTATTACAACGACTCCAGGAGCTGGCTCCTCATGTCATCGTAAAAGATGGTGACCGGGTCGTGGGCTATGCCCTTGTTGCTTTGCGCGAAGCTGCCCCTTTTCATCCGGATCTGCAGGTCATGTTCACCCATCTTAATAGCCTTCGGTACAAGGACCGGCTCCTGGTGGATCATACTTTTTATTGTATGGGGCAGATCTGTGTCGACAAAGACTACCGGGGTATGGGCGTCGTCGCAAAGCTCTACGAACATCACCGCAACGTATACAGCCCCCGTTATGACCTGTTGATTACTGAAATTGCCACCTCCAATATCCGGTCGCAAAAGGCGCATGAGAAGGCCGGTTTCCGGACGATCTTTACCTACCGGGATGCGATGGATGAATGGAACGTGGTAGCCTGGGATTGGAACGCCCCTCAATGATGGGCAGGCTGCAGATCCCCCGGCACATGTTTATACCGGAAGGCCAATGGGAAAAGGATCCCCAGGAGAAGGGCGTACCCGGCAAAGACAAACCAGATGCTGTGCCAGTCCTTTATACCGCCTGCCGTATAATGATCCACGACCCAGCCGGCGCCAAAGCTGCCCAGGAAGGCGCCCAGCCCGTTGGTCATGATCATAAACAGTCCCTGTGCGCTGGCCCGGATCGTAATGGGCGCTTCTTTTTCGATAAAGAGAGAGCCGGAGATATTGAAGAAGTCGAAGGCCATTCCATAGATGATCATCGAGAGGAGCAGGAAGGGTAAACCGGTGCCGGGATTCCCGATGCCAAATAATCCGAAGCGGAATACCCAGGCGAAGATGCTCATCAGCATCACTCTTTTTATGCCAAAGCGATTCAGGAAGAAGGGGATGGTGAGTATAAAAAGCGTTTCTGAGATCTGGGAGACGGAGGTCAGCAGATTTGGATGTTTTACCGCAAAGGAATCGGCATAGACCGGTGTCTTTGAGAAATCGCTGAGGAAAGGCAGTCCGAACGCATTTGTGATCTGTAGCGCAGCGCCCAGGAACATAGCGAAGAGGAAGAAGATGGCCATCTTTGGGACCTTAAACAGCACAAAGGCATCGAGCCCCAGCGAGGAGACGATGCTTTTTTTCTGGGTCGTTTTGATCGGCGTACAGGAGGGCATCGTAAATGCATAGATCCCCAGGATCAGGCCGGCGCCGGCGCTGACATAGAGCTGCATCGGGCTGAGCGTCCATTTGGAAAGGTCCACCATCCACATGGCGCAGATAAAGCCCACCGTTCCCCAGACACGGATCGGGGGGAAGATCTTTACGATGTTAAAGCCCTTTTTTTCCAGCACTATATACGATACCGTATTGTTGAGGGCGATGGTCGGCATGTAAAACATGTTATTCAGCAGCATGATCCCGTAGAGGGTCGGGTAGTCCCTGATCGTCGAGGCCCACAATAACAATCCCGCACCGATCAGGTGGCAGGCGCCCAGGACCCGTTCCGCATTGACCCACCGGTCGGCCAGGATCCCTAATAAGCCCGGCATAAACAGCGAGGCGATACCCATCGTCCCATAGACGCTCGCTACCTGTCCACCCGTAAAATGGAGCGTTACGATCATATAACCGCCCATCGAGATCAGCCAGGATCCCCACACGAAAAATTCCAGGAAATTCATCACGATGAGCCGGTACTTGATAGCAGATCCTTGCATTAACGGTTGGTTTAGGGATGAAGATAAAGAATTTTGCCGGTAAGGCGGGGCGGAAAAATAGGGTGCGGGTTCTCCAACAATCAGTAAATTTGCGGGATAAATCCGCAAGTATGAGTACGACAGACCCGATAGAGGCCCTTATAAATACCACCGACAAAGAATTACGCCGCATAGGAGAAAAGATCGTCGCACAGGAGAGGATCACCCCTGCCGAGGGGCTGATCCTTTTTGAGAAGGGCACCCTCCCCTACCTGGGTGCGCTTGCCAATCACGTACGGGAAAGGAGACATGGCAACAAGACCTATTTCAACCGGAATTTCCATATCGAGCCTACCAATGTATGTGTGTTCACCTGTCAGTTCTGTTCCTATTCCCGGCTGTATGCGCATCGTGACGAGGGTTGGGAGCTTAGCCAGGAGCAGATGCTGAATATCGTAAAGAGCTATGACGGCAAGCCCGTGACCGAGGTGCATATCGTCGGGGGCGTACATCCGAAGATGAATCTCGAGTTCTTTGCGGAGCTGCTGCAAAAGATCAAGGCGCACCGGCCGGAGCTGCATATCAAGGGTTTTACCGCCGTGGAGCTGGACTATATGTTCCGCAAGGCTAAGCTAAGCGTGGCGGAAGGTATGAAGAAGCTGCATGTGGCGGGGCTGGATTCCATGCCGGGTGGCGGGGCGGAGATCTTCCATCCCGATGTCCGTGCCGTGATCTGTGCGGACAAGGTCGATGCGGAAGGATGGCTGGCTATCCATGAGGCGGCGCACCGGGAGGGGATGCATACCAATGCCACCATGTTGTATGGTCATATCGAGACCTATGCCCACCGGATCGATCATATGAACCGGCTGCGGGAGCTGCAGGACCGGACGGGTGGTTTCAACACTTTTATCCCCCTGAAGTTCCGCAATAAGGAAAACGACATGAGCCATGTGGCGGAATCCTCCATCGTGGAAGACATGAAGCTTTATGCCATTGCCCGGCTTTTTATGGATAATTTCCCGCATATCAAGGCTTACTGGCCGATGCTTGGGCGGCAGAATGCCCAGTTGACCCTCTCCTTTGGGGTCAATGACCTGGATGGCACCATCGACGATACGACGAAGATCTATTCGATGGCCGGGAGTGAGGAGCAGACGCCGAGTCTTTCGACCGCGCAGCTTGTATCGCTGATCAAGCAGGTGGGAAGGGAGCCGGTGGAGAGGGATACCCTTTATAATGAGGTGAGGAATTTTAAGGATGTCGACCTGGATGCGATCGGGTTGGATCCGAGTTTGAATTAAACGCCTTTATCTCCCATCTCCGTTTTTTTGGCAGCAGTGTTCATAGCTGTTCTTATCGCTTTTATTCTTAAAGCGCTATCTAAAATTTTTGCCTCATGTTCATCTATTAAAGCGATAGCATCGGATTCCTGAATGCCATAATATTGGGCAGCGCTATAGACCGGAGAAAAAGCATCGGGACCGAATGTATACGAAGAGGTTTGCTCTTTTTGTTGGTTTTCCTTTTCCAGGGCTTCCAAATCGTCCCGGAATTCACGGTTGAATAGCCTAAGAGTAGTTTTGCTTGGCCATTTGGTTCCATTCCGATAATGGCTTATACGGGTGGCATCGGTTCCCATCCTGTCCACTATCTGTTGATTATTAAGGTGTAAGGCATTGATTTCCCGATGAAACTTTTCGTGCTCTTTATCGTTGATCTGGTGGGCCAATTAAAACATTGTATAATTTTGTATAAAAATTTGGCAGAATTGTTTTTATTTGTACATTTGTGTAAGTGGTCGCAAAAGACCATCTTACAGAAAATATCACTCATCACGGGGCCGATAGTCGGTTTTGCAATTTACTTATTTTCCTTTATAGAAAGGAAACAGGTTTGCGTAATTGTATTTTTCCGTCCGTTGAGATATTGTAAATGCACGTAAGACCAAAAGCCGATACTTGTGGTATCGACCTTGGCAACTTTTCAAATCAGAGTTAGATCTAGTGGTCTTTCAGGTAGAATCAGATTGAAGCATTAGGATGTTGGCAGATTGGGCAAACCCACACTTTTCCATCTTCGGGATCATCTGGATAAACGATCTCATAATTGATGACAACGAAAGTGGGTTTTACTTTTCGGAGCATGCAGCCGCAATGATTGCATAACTTATTCATCATATATATACCTCCAGGTTTGTTTGGGAAAGTCAATTGTCAATAATTCGGGAACCAATGGGCAAGAATAGTTGCGCCATCAGACCACGCAAGAACAGCAGAAGGCAAGATTGGAAAAAACAAGGTTGGTTGGCAAAAAGAAGTGTTGGAATATTGCAATGGATAATGGATAGTAGCCCAGGATAAGACACGGCTAAATTAATCATTATCAAATTACAGGCAGAAGTATTACACCAAACCGGATTTTTACAGGACAGAGCCTCTTTTAACATGAATAAACGCCATAGAACAGCCGGTAAATAGAAACCGTATGAGTCTACGGCGTTTCTTGTTTCGCTATTGCGATAGGATCGAAAATATGCGGATCCGATGAAAAGTTCGGGTCTAAGTAAGGAAGAATTACAATTCCTTTACCAGGTAGTCTTTTATTTTCCGATCTTCGGAAGAGAAGTTAATACCGATGGCGACCTTTTTCCTTTTGTCGCTCTTATAAGGCTGTAGATAACCATTGTCGAGTATCTGACCCAATGCTTTCTGGGCAGTGGCGTCCAATTTGAATTCCATGGCGTAAATATGGCTGACTGTCTGCACGATCGCGTCGCAACGGCCGCCGGAGCTATGTACTTCGCTGTCTATATCCACGCCCAGTATCTTAAATGTAAGATGAACGATAATATGGAAGATGGACTCTTTATCCGCCAGCCAGTGATCGTATGGGATGGTCGCGATCAACGTATTTAGTACTTCCACGACCTTTGGAATATCATTGGATTGCAAACTGTCCAGAAGGGTGTTCGTCAGCGAAGCGGAATCGCCAGGGAAAACTTCCCTGTAGGAGCTTAACAAGGCTTCCAGTAGGCTGGATTTTACTTCTTTGTTGGGATAGTCAAGCTCATAGGTCCGTGAACGAGGATTATAGCTTTTGATAGTAAGATACCCTGTCTGGAAAAGCAACGGTATTGGTGCAATGCGTTCAATATCAAAATTCCCCAATCCCAGATCCCCCATTCGGAGACCTTCGAATTTAAAATCCCCTCTCTTTCTGATCTGCTCCACCAGAAAAGTCGGCGTACCGGTGGCAAACCAGAAATTCTGGAAAACGCCTGCTTCCATAAAACGGAGAAGCGAAAAGGGATTATAAACAGTCTCCTTTCCGTCAAACCAGGAGTATCCATTATACCATTCTTTTATTTCCTGTAGGATATCCGGAGTGGATTGCCGCATTTCTTCGATCTCCTGCGAAAAGTTATCTTCCAGTTCCTGTTGGGTGATACCAGCAAGGGTTGTATATTTTGGATGAAGAGTGATATCATTGAGATTATTCAGATCGGAGAAGATGCTTACTTGTGTAAATTTGCTTACCCCGGTTATGAGTAACAAGCGAATGTATTCGTCGGCATCTTTAAGGACAGAATAAAAACTTTTAAAGACGGATCGATTTTCCTGCGCCTTTGGCAGATCGTTGAGATAGTCGATAACCGGTTTATCATATTCATCGATCAATATGACAACTTTTCCTTTGGCTGCTGTTTTTTGGATCAGTTCCCTGAATTTCTCTTTGATATTATTTGCTTCAAGCAATACACCAAATCCTTTTGCTATCATATCCAGTTCCCGGTTAATGGCATCTGCCAGGCCGAGTTCTTTATAAGCCATCTGACTAAATCGGAGATGAATAACTGGGTGCCTTTGCTCCCAGTTCCAGTTATTTGTTATCCAAAACCCCTTGAACAATTCTTTATTACCACTAAAGATCTCCTTGATAGTTGATAAAAGCAGCGATTTGCCAAACCGACGTGGGCGGCTCAGGAAATAGTATTTTCCTGACTCAATAAGCGTATGGATCAGACGGGTCTTATCAACATACAAATAACCACCCTCCCGGACTTCCTTAAAGTCCTGTATACCAATGGGGTATTTTCGCATGGGGGTAAAGGTACTAAAAATTGGTCTGCTCCTTTCTCGTTATCTTTGCCAAAATCATTGCACTTGCCACACGAATCCATCTCCGTTTTCGACATGTTCAAGATCGGCGTAGGTCCCTCCAGTTCTCATACACTCGGTCCCTGGCGGGCGGCACAACGCTTCATCGGTTCCCTGGAAAAACAGCATGACCTGTCCCGGCTCGTCGCCATCAGGATCCTTCTTTACGGTTCCCTTGCAAAGACCGGAAAAGGCCATGGCACCGATATCGCCATTCAACTGGGGCTTGCCGGAGAAGACCCGGTCACCTTTGATCCCGGCCGTATTGGTTCGTATGTACAACTGATCCAGTCTGACAAAAAGCTCCTTATAAAAGGGATAAAGGAGATCGATTTCGATCCGGCTGTCGATATCGTTTTCTTGTATACGGAAACTCTCCCCTATCATCCCAATGCCATGACCTTCCTGGCTTCCCTGCGGGATAGTCGCCCGGGCGGGCAGGATCAGCAACTGGCCGAAACCTGGTATTCCATCGGCGGCGGGTTTGTCAAGAAAGAGGGAGAAGAAGCCGGTATCGGTTCGGCTATCCAGTTACCTTTTCCTATCGACACATCCAACGATCTTCTTCATTGGTGCCGGAAAACCGGCATGAGCATTAGCGAAGTAGTCATGGAGAATGAAGGCGCCTGGCGCCCGGAAAAAGAGACCCGGGAAGGCGTATTGAATATATGGAAGATCATGAAGGAATGCATCTATCGGGGCTGTCATTCCGAAGGTACTTTGCCGGGTGGTCTCCAGGTGACCCGCCGGGCGGCGGCACTGAATAAACGGCTGATCGGTGGCCGCGCCTATGATGATTTCGATGGCTGGGTACAGGCCATCCGGGCAGGGGGTAACGATTTTAAATATACGCTGGATTGGGTGAGCTGTTTCGCTCTGGCCGTCAACGAAGAAAACGCTTCTTTTGGCCGCGTCGTCACCGCCCCTACCAATGGAGCGGCCGGCGTCATCCCCGCCGTACTGCAATACTATGCGATCTTCTGCGACGGTCTCCAGGATGACAAGATCCTGCAATTCATACTCACCGCCTCTGAGATAGGCAGTATTTTTAAGAAAGGGGCGACTATTTCCGCGGCGATGGGTGGCTGCCAGGCCGAGATCGGCGTATCTTCCGCTATGGCCGCCGCCGCCCTGACCGAATGTGTCGGGGGTGCTCAACGCCAGGCCATGATGGCGGCGGAGATCGCTATGGAACACCATCTGGGACTTACCTGTGATCCTATCGGCGGTCTTGTCCAGATCCCCTGTATCGAACGGAATACCATGGGTGCTATCAAAGCCATCACTGCTTCCCAATTAGCTTTGCAAAGTACGCCGGACTTTGCAAAGGTATCGCTGGATGCCGTTATCAGTACGATGTGGAGCACCGCCCAGGATATGAACAGCAAATATAAGGAGACCTCGGATGGGGGGCTGGCGGTACAGATCCCGCTTGGGCTGAGTGAATGTTAAGGTTGATTTTTTTAGAGCCGATATTTAAAATAGCTTATTTTTACACCGTTCTTGTTGCTCCGCATAATGGATACGTAGTTCAAACGTCGCCAAATTCTCTTTAAACCTTTTTGTGTCTGTGCTATGGCTATTGTTTTATAGAGCCATGCCAAAAAATAATTAGCCAGTGTGCGACCACTGGCTAATGTAGAATGATTGGGGTATAACCTTCCAAAAGTTATATCCCCGATTGTTCGAACGGGGGATCTGTTGGGTTGAATGGGAGATAAGAGAACTGCAATCCAATGCAGGGAACTTCCCAAATGTCAACCCACGGGTCCCTCTCCCTTTTATGAAAATATCGTTTTTTTTATAGCCGGTCGTCAGATCGGGCGGATGTCTTCTCCAAAATTTCCTCATCGGTCAATCCCGTTTCTTTCCGGATCACTTCCAGGGCGGCTGCCTTGGTAAGGTTGTCGTCGTTTTCCCGAATATATCGATTAATGGACCCTTCGCTACAGTTTAGCGCAAGGGCCAGTTTTAATTTTATCCCGGAAGACCGGGCAATAGCTTGTATGGCGATGTTGGTCAGTTTCATCGTTATTTGTATTTTTGATCCGGATTTGGATTCAGAAATGGACACAGAAGTGAGATTGAAGCAAGCGTTTGATACAGGAGCTGTATTTGAGTCCAAATATACAACTTAATGAAATTTTTTGAAACTTTATTTTGAAAAAGAAATTAGAGGATATCGAACCTGTCGATGAACATCACGGACTTTTGTTAAAGATGATGAAGCGCGAAGGAATTACCCAGACAATGCTCGTTAAGGAAACGGGGGTAAAAAAGGCTACTGCTCACCGATACGTTCATTATGGTTTCGATGCCGATTTCTGGGCAAAATTGCAGGGGCCTTATGGCGCTAAATTCAGATATATTAAAAAGCTTGAGGCGGATCAATCGAACAAGTACACCTATCAAGCCTTTAGTGACGAACAGGAAGAAAGGTGGGAAGAGCAAAAAGAGTTGAATAAAGAACTGCGGATCGAGAATGCGCAGCTTAAAACGAGGATCGAATCCCTGGAGGAAAGAGTTGAACTCCTCGAAAAGAAACTGGGTCTAAAGGATAGCCTGCCTGGCGAAAACGAAATTCCTAGTTCCGACGACATCCCGAACGACCCTCCTTCCGATGAGGACCTCCCCAATGATTAAAATTCTATCGCGTCAAACCGCGAATCAATTCCGCATGCAGCGGATACTGCTGCATCAGACCGGTCCGGTCGGCCAGCTCGAATTCCGCAAAATCGAAACCAGGCGCCACCGTACATCCCACCAATGAATATTCACTGCCGGGTGCAGGGATGGAGGCGAACCAGCTTCCTGCCCTGACGACCGCGTGGAAACTTTCTCCTTTTTCCGGGTCGGGTCCCAGCCGGTGCGTGGTCAGCAGGCCGCTATGACCGATCTCATAGATGACGAGGGGGTCCCCAAAATAGAAATGCCAGCCTTCGTCGGAGGCTATCCGGTGAAAGGCGGAGAACTCCCCTTCCGCCAGCAGGAAATAGATGCTGGTCGAGACATTGCGGTCGCCCTGGAAGAACAGGGGCAGGCTTCGCCGGGGAATGGTGAGGGCCGATCGGTATACTTCACGGAAAGCGCCGCCTTCGACATGACGGGTCAATTGCAATTTGTCTATCCAATAAGAGGCAGTAGGTCGCATAAAAGATATACGAGGATTGGTGATAGTAAGATCTGACGGAAGGGGGGCATCCGGCTGGCTATCGGGTCCTTATGGACTATTATTGTTCGATCCTTACATGGGCTGCGTACACATCCGCCAGGGAGTCCCGGATATGTGTGGTATCCCGGATCGTCGCGGGTATGGGGAAATACAGCTTAAAAAAGGACGAATCCTTTTGATCCATTTTTATATTCAATTGGTATCCGAGCAGCTGATTATAGCGGCGCAGGGCGTGGTTCTTATTTTGCGTCTCCAGGATGACGAACCGATACAGGCTGGCCCCCGGGGCGGGCGCCGAAACGGTGGTAGCGGGCGGGGGCGAAGCAGGCGGCGTCTTTACCGGTGCCGTTGCCGCTGCCGTCGGGACAGGGCTATCCGGCTTCCGGGCTACGCTTGTATCTCCTGCCGGCTGACCACTGGTCTGGGCGGTCGTGGCGCTATCCCGGACCGGGTTGGGATCGGGTAATACGGTCGCCTTATTCTCTGCGGTAGGCTCGACATAGGTGTTACGCCGGTACAGGTAGTATCCGCCCCAGCCGATGACGATCAGGCCGCCGATGATCCCTGCCAGCAGCAGGATCTGCCGGATCGAATTGCTTCGTGGCTCGTATTCCCGGGGCGCCTCGTCATAATCCGTCCGCATATCCGCCTTGTGGCGGCTGCCGGTTCCGGGGTCATCCAGCTTGGCGATCATGTATTCGCCGGGGGTAAAGTCCAGCTTACCCTCCTTATTCTGCATCAGGGTGCCGATGCCTTCGAGGTAAAAAGGTTTGCCGATATTCAGGAGCTGTTTGCCGGTAGTCAGATAAAAGTCCAGGTCGGCCGCGGCGAGGGGCTTCATTTTACCCGTATGTTCCTTTATGAAGCTGATAAGGGCATCATCCGGGGTGAGGATATTTGCGTTCTTAAAGCTGATCCCTGCTGCAGGAGTTTGTACTCCCCGATCCGTTTCTTCCGGGATGACAGCTGCAGGATCCAACGTAAAGGTGCCGATACCCGGTAGGTCCAGTCGCCTGGTCTGGTACAAGAATTGGGATAATAGTTGGGATAATTTCAAAACGATTGGATTTTGAGATAGGCTAAAGATAAAAAAACTTCCTCGTAATATGTTGAAAATGAAAAATTGTTCCGCCACCGGGCTACCTTTGCGGCATAACTTTCATCCATGCTCACACCCGAAGAGGAGGCCTTTCTCCGGTATTGGGAAAAGAACCGGGACCGGCAGAAAAAAGTATTCCGCCAGTTCCTGGTAGGCATTCCGATAGGTCTTTTATTTGTAATACCTATAGTCATCAATTTCAGTTCCGGATGGTACAAAAGGGCCGATATGGAGGCAAACAGCCCCGATTTCAACCCGGGTGTCCTGCTGGTGGCCCTACTCCTGATCGTTGGCTTTACCGCGGTCTTCTACCAACGGCATAAATGGGACCAATACGAACAACGCTACCGCGAACTATTGATCAAACAATCGACCGAAAACGATCAAAAAAAAGAGGAAAATTAAAAAAGATCATTTTTTTTAATTTTCTTGCAGCTATTCGGGAAAGGAGGCTGTCTATTCATACAGGGACTATATTTGCGAAAAAAATGTGCATGCGGAATTTATTGGGGTGCCTGCTGTTGATTTCCTTTTGTTTAGGTTCGTGCTCGAAGAAAAAGTGTGATTATACCGATGATGGGGTCGTCGCCCCGGCGAGTGAGCAACAGGCCGTTAAGCATTACCTTGATTCCGTAGGAGTTGTAGCCAATTTGAACTCCAGGGGGTTCTATTACAGGATCGACAGTGCGGGAACAGGATCGACACCCGGGGAGTGTACGCCAATAATGGTGGCATACACGGGCCATTTGACTGATGGAACCGTTTTTGATCAGCAGACCAGCTTTGCAACACAATTATCTAACCTTATCGACGGATGGCAACAGGGAGTACCCCTGATAAAGAAGGGAGGAAGGATCTGGCTTTATGTGCCACCTTCCCTGGGCTACGGAGGACAAGCTATCACCACGAACACCGGATCAATACCAGCGTTTTCAATTTTGATTTTTGATATACATCTGCTTGATGTGCAGTAACCATGAACTACCTGCTACGGCCCCGGACCATCCCGGGGCCATTTTTATGTCCTTCCCCGACCGACCGGAGAGCGGTCAAGACATTAGCCCCGTAGACTGCGCCTGCGCAGTCGGCCCAGCCGAGCGGAGACCCCGAATAGAGGAACCCCAAAAATAAGACCGTCGAAAACCTATCGGGGAATGATGCCGCCCCAAAGAAGCCCCATAGCCCTCCACCCCTGAACGGAGCGTCGCCTCAACCGCCCAACCAGCGCGACACCGCCCGCCCCACCCTACCTTAATGATCAGGCCGGTAGATGGCACCATCCTTCATCACCCACCTCACCTTCCTCACCAGCGAGATATTGGCGCTGGGATCCCCCTCCACGACCAGCAGATCGGCTGTCAGACCCGATCTGATCCGGCCGGCACGGTCACTGATCTTAAAGACATCCGCATTGACGGAGGTGGCGGACCGGAGCACGTCGATAGGCTTCATCCCATAGTCGACCATGTCTTCCATCTCCCGGGCATTGTCCCCGTGACTAAAAACGCCCACGTCCCCACCCATACAGATGGTCACGCCGGAGGCGAGGGCCTGGCGGAAATTCTCGCGTTTTCTACGAAGCCGGGCAGGCTCGGGGTCGATCCCCTTTCTCCACCCATTGTATATTTCGATCGCCTCTCCCGCGGCCAGCGTAGGACAGAGCGCGATACCTTTTGCCTTCATCGCGGCAAAGAGCTCGGGATTACCCCCCTCGCCATGCTCGATGGTGGTGACGCCGGCCTCGATCGCCCTGCGCATCCCTTCGGTGGTAGAGGAATGGACGGCGACACCCCGGCCGCTGCTGGCGGCTACTTCCACGACCTTTTTCAGTTCCTCGACGGTGAAGGTAGCCGCGGCATGGTCGTTGAGCCCCCAGCGGTAATCCGCATAGACCTTGATCAGGTCGGCACCCTTGCCGATCTGGGTACGGACCTCTTTTATGAGGGGATCCATTCCATCGGCCTCGGCGGCGCCATGCGGGGATTCTATATCGATGCTTAATTCCTTTGGTCCATAGCTGCCGGTGGCTACGATGGCCCGGGTGGCTACCAGCATATGCGGACCGGGGACGACGCCCTTCTCGATGGCCTGTTTCAACCCGACGTCATCATACATAGACCCTTCGGTTCCCAGGTCTCGGGTGGTGGTAAACCCCGCCAGCAGGGTCGCCCGGGCATGAACGACAGCACGGGCGGTTCGTTCGGCACGGGATTCCTTCAGGACCTGGTCGTCCCAGGACACTTCATTATAGGGATGGAGGAAAAGATGACTATGCCCCTCGATAAGACCCGGCAGGAGGGTTGCCCCTTTGAGGTCGAGCACGATCGCAGCGGGGGGTATTTTCAGGGAACCGGCCGGGCCGGCAGCCTCGATGGACGAACCATGGACCAGGACCTGCCACCCTTCATGCATCTGCTCGCCGTCAAAAACGCGATCGGGACGGAGGAGATAGAAGGTGTCGCTGTCCCTTGTATGCCGGGATGGGCGATTGCGGGTATGGGGGTCGGAAGACGATCCTTCGGTAGCCGTCGTCTGTGAAACAGCGGTATGGAATAGAGCGATACAGGATAAGAAACACCATAGCCGTGAAATGACTGAAAAATTAAGATATTTCATCATGTGAACGATTTGGGTTGGGTTCTAAATTATTGATTATAGCGTTGTCCTTTCTACCTTTCATCCCATAATTCGGCCAGGATGCGGTGAAAATGATGGGTCCCCTGTTCGCGGGTGACCGAATAACGACCGTGGGTATAAAAACGGGAACGAATCCCTTTTTGAACGCTCTCTACCACCTCTTCATCCTCGATCTCTACCTCGTCGAGCCCCGAACCGGCGCCGGAATTATACCTGGACTCGTCGCGGACATAGGTAAGAAAAGACACTTTTGTCTCCTGCGGGCCAACAGGTTTTACGATATTGATGCTAAGCCCCCAGGGATAGAAGTTAAACATCATATTTGGGAAAACATAGAAATAATAGGCGGCGACCTTTTTCCCGTAGTCGACGGAAGAAGGCGGCAGGTCGAAACAGGCTTCGTCGTCTTTTGCGATCCCCAGCTGAAGGTTGGAATACCGGAACATCTCCGTCGTATAGTTACCGAAATCGATGACCGCATTGAGCCCGGCGTGTACAAAGGGGATATGGAAACCTTCGAGATAGTTCTCGCAGTACAACGCCCAATGAGCCTTTACGGTAAAGTCCCGGGACAGATCCGGGCGGGCGACAAAATCCTCCAGCGGCAGCCAGTGCAGCCGGTCCATCATGTCCTTCAGGAAAAGGGCCGGATCGAGGCGGTTACGGGGAGAGACCCTGGAAGACATACCGGGAGGATCACCGGGTGAGGCGCCGGACGTCCTCCCAAGCGAGGTAAAAAGCCAGGGTCCCCATTGGAACAGGGGCAGGCTGGGCAGATTGTCGGCGGCGGACGGAAAATCCTTTACTTCCCGAAATTCGGGCATCGACTGGAAGGTCCCATCCAGGGTGAATTGACGGCCGTGATAGCGGCAGCGGAGATGGCTGACACGGCAGGGTTCGGAGGCGATAAGGTTGCCGCGGTGTGTACAGACATTGGAAAGCAGGCGGAGACCAGATGTCTTATCACGGACAAGCACCAGGGGTTCGTCGAGATAATTTTCAAGCAGGGTAACAGGACAGGCATCTCCCGGCTCTCCAACCAGGCTCGTATCGCCGATAAATTGCCAGGAAGGAGCAAACCATTTTTCCTTCGCCTGCTCAAAAACGGATATATCGGTATAGAGGCCCGTATCGGGTGTCCGCGCCCGGGAGATATCCGGGTCTATGATAAATCGTGGCATAGGCAGTCTGCTGAGTGAACCCGTAAGGTAAGACACATTCTCCTACTTTTATTTACCTTTGCGGCATGGCAGAAGACCTGGCAATTATCTCCGGCAGCAAGAGCGAACGCTATCACAGTCTCCTACCCCAGATCAAGGCCCTGACGGAAGGAGAACCGGATCGGGTGGCCAACCTGGCCAATGTGGCCGCGGCGCTGAAAGAACAGTTCGGTTGGTTATGGGTGGGATTTTATCTTGTAAAAGAGGGGGAACTGGTGGTGGGTCCTTTTCAGGGGCCGGTGGCCTGTACGCGGATCCGTAAGGGAAGAGGCGTCTGCGGAACGAGCTGGGCCCAGGCCCGGACGCTGATCGTGCCGGATGTGGAGGCCTTCCCGGGGCATATTGCCTGTAGCAGCCTTTCGAAGTCGGAAATTGTCGTTCCTTTGTTTCACGAGGGGGAAGTGGTCGGGATACTGGATGCAGACAGCGAAAAGCTGAACGATTTTGATGCCGAGGACCAGCGCTGGCTGGAGGAGATGACGGAAGAACTGATGCGGTCGGGCGGCTGGGGAAAATACTAATTCGAAGATTGACGACGTTATACTATTTTCAATTTACTAACCTATTTATGATCAAGAATCTTATTTGCGCCGGTCTGGGGACTTTACTTTTCGTAGTTGCAACGGCACAGGTGCCGCCCCCTTCCGTGATCCGGGGACGCAAGGAAGTACCCATCCTCTGTTATCACCAGATCCGCGACTGGAAGCCGACGGATTCCCGGACGGCAAAAGACTATATCATGCCGCCGGCCGATCTGCGGGCGCAGCTGAAGATGCTGTCAGACAGCGGGTATCATACGATCTTACCCGACCAGTTATATGCCTACCTGACAAAGGGGGCCGCCCTTCCCAAAAAGCCGATCATGCTGACCTTTGACGATACGGACGAGGATCAGTTTACGATCGCCTTCCCGGAGATGAAGAAATATGGTTTCAAGGGCGTTTTTTTTATCATGACGGTGAGTCTGAACCGCGCGCCGCACTATATGAGCAAGGAGCAGGTAAAGGCGCTGTTTGATGCCGGCAACGTGATCGGCAGCCATACCTGGGACCACCATAGCGTAAAGAAATACCAGGGGAATGACTGGGCGATCCAGATCGACAAGCCTACGAAGCAGCTGGAAGCCATCACCGGCTCCCCGATAAGATATTTCGCTTATCCTTTTGGGTTATGGAACCCGGCGGCCTTGCCCGAACTGCGGAAGAGAGGTTTTATCGCCGCTTTTCAATTAGCCGATAAGATGGATGCCACGGATCCGCTGATGACGATCCGGAGGATCATCGTGGCGGGGGGATGGAGCCTGAAGACGTTTAGCAACGCCATCAACAGAGATTTCCACTAGGTCATCGCCTGCTCAACCAGTCGCGAAACCAATAACCCGAATCTTTTATCGTACGCAGCTGCGTATCGAAGTCCACATGGATGAGGCCAAAACGCGCCTTATACCCCTCCGCCCACTCGAAGTTATCCGTCAGGGTCCAGGCGAAGAATCCTTTTATATTCACCCCTTCCTTTTTTGCCTTTAGCAGGGCGAGCAGGTATTGCTGGTAGTAGTCGATGCGTTGCTGGTCATTGACGGCGCCGTTGACCAGCTCGTCCTTAAAGGCGGCACCGCTTTCGCTGACGATGATCTCTTTTACGCCGCCATAAAGCCAGAACCGTTTGAGGATCCGGTAAAAACTATCCGGGTTGATCTCCCAGCCCATAGCCGTATGGGGAACTTTCCGGGTAGCCGCTTTTACCTCCGATGCCTGCAGGATGGGGATGAGGGGGTTGTGCCGTACGACGGTGGGAAAATAATTCTGGATGCCGATAAAGTCGAAATTGAACTGCATCCGCTCGGTATATTTCCAGGTCTTGTTGTGGAGCTCCAGCCGTTCCAGAAAGCGGAAGTCCTCCCGCGGATAGCCCCTGCCGAGAGCGGGCTCGATAAAGAGCCGGTTCATCAGGATGTCGAGTCGTTTGGCGGCCTGGATATCTTCGGGAGAGTTTGTATAGGGAACGATCTCCGAGCAGGAGAAGGTGGTACCGATATGGGCGTTGTTTACCAGCTGGCGGAGGATACGTCCTCCTTCGGCCTGGGCCAGCGCGGCATGATGGATGGCGGGAAGGAAGTTGGAGAGCCCCATCCGGCCGGGTGCATGTCTGCCCAGCATATAGCCAAGACTGGTAAAACCGAAGGGCTCGTTCAGGACGATCCAGTCCTTTACTTTATCTCCATATTCTTCCGCGCAGAGGGTCGCATAGCGGCTAAACCATTTCAACAGCAGATGGCTGGCCCATCCGCCTTCTTTTTCCAGTGCTGCCGGCAGGTCCCAGTGATAGAGGGTGACATAGGGGATCAACCCCAGCTTGAGACATTCGTCGATGACGCGGTGATAAAAGGCAATGCCTTCCTTATTGACCCGGCCGATGCCTTCGGGTAAAATACGGGACCAGGAGATGGAGAAACGGAATACGGAGAAGCCCAGGGCCTTGGCCAGGAGGATATCGTCCTTATAGCGATGATAGAAGTCACAGGCGATGATGGGTTTACCCCCGCCTTTTATCTTTCCCTGCCGGCGCGAGAACGTGTCCCAGATGGACGGCCCCTTGCCGTAGGTGTTCCAGGCGCCTTCGTTCTGAACGGCTGCCATCGCCACGCCCCATAAAAAGTCATCTCCAAATTCCCTCGCTATCAGTTTGTGCAGGTTCGTTACCACCAGGCGAAATAGTTTATAGGGGGCAAAATTCGGCCGGGGGAATGTTACGGCAATATTAAGATTGGGTTATGTTTTGACCACCGGGACGGTGGTCGTCCGAAGGACAGACATGGGCCCCGTTAGACTGCGCTTGCGCAGTCGCCAGCGGAGCGAGGATCGGATCAAAGCGTATTATAATACTTCACCAGCTTTATATAATCTTCGTCCGACTTTCCCTTGAGGTGGTTTTCCTTTATGAACTTTGCCAGGACGTCCTTTTTATCCTTAAAGAGCTCCTGCCAGTCATCCCATTTGAAGCGGCTCAGGTTCCCATTCATCCGTACATAATAGAAGTCGATGGTCATGATATCCTGCTCGGTCGTCGCCGAGCCATAGGTGGGCGTCTCATGGATCTTTTTATTCATTTGCTTGCACAGGCTGACCTTCTCGTTGACCAGTATTTGAAAAAGCGTTCGTGAAAGCAGGTTTTCCCCTAAGCCCAGCACGCTGCCCCGGACAAAATCATACTTTTTACCGGTGGTGGAATCCGTGAGGAGGACATAGATCACCGGGCTCGAAGCCACCATTTCGCGCCCCGCCGCATCCTTATAGTTTATTTCATTGTCCAGGAGGTTGATGCGTAGCCACAGGTTGGCAAACGCTTTTCCACCATCGAGGACGAGGGTCCCTTTTAGCCATTCTTCTTTGAAGAAGGGAGTGCCGGCGGTGACGCGGACGAATTTTACGGGGGAAAAGACGAGGCCGCCGACGGCGGAGTTGGCGTCGCCGTTGATGGTCCGGGCTTCATAGTCGCCTTTGGACAGATCGATGACCTGTTGTGCCCGGCCGGAGGCGGCGGACAGAATGATTACAGTGAAGATAAGGATGGATCTCATTGACTAAAGATAAGGCAAAAATCCTTTATTTAAACAGCGCTTTTCCCAACGGTTCGCCTGCATCCACCCACTGGATGGAGGGGTCTTTCCGGAACCAGGTCAGTTGCCGTTTGGCATAGTGGCGGGTATTTTTTTTGATCTCCTCCACGGCCGTCGCCAGGGAGGTCCTTCCTTCGAGGTGGTCGAACAGTTCGCTGTACCCGACGGTTTGCAACGCCCTGTGTGTCCTGTAGGCGGTAAGCCCCCTTACTTCTTCCAGCAGCCCCTGTTCCATCATTCGGTCGACCCGGTCGTGGATCCGCCGGTGCAGCTCTTCTTTTGGCAGCTGCAGACCGATCTTCCGGATCCGGAAGGGCCGGGATTGCTGTCCGCGGGTTTGGAAAGAGAGGATGGAACGCCCCGTGGACAGACGCACTTCGAGGGCCCGCATCAGCCGCCGGGGATTTAAGGTCTCACCGGCCGCATACCAGGCGGGGTCAAGCTTCCGGACCTCCTCCTGCAAACCCGCCAGACCGTTTTGCTCGTAGAGCTGCCGGATCTGTAGCCGGATGGCCGGGTCGATCGGGGGCATATCGTCGAGGCCTTCTGAAAAGGCTTTTATATAAAGACCCGTGCCACCGACCATGACGGCCGTGGGGAAAGGGTGGGACGACGTTGCCGGTGAGGATGCCTGTTCCCGGAAGATCTGGTCGGTCCATTGCAGGGCCAGCTCTTCGAAGAGGGCGGCATTTACCTCCTGGCGGATGGAATGGGAGTCTATAAAATAATGGGGAACGGCGTGTAGCTCTTCGGGTGAGGGTTTGGCGACGCCGATGTTCAGCTCGCGATAACATTGGCGGGAATCGGCGGAGATGATCTTTGTTTGCAGGCTTTGCGCCAGCCCGATGGCGGCGGCGGTCTTCCCTACCGCTGTCGGCCCCACGATGATTATAACGGTTGGTTCCTGCAAGCTGCTGGTTTAGCTGTTCTTTCGCATCTACTCTTCCGCACCGCCCTCTTCGCTGCCTTCTTCTTCTCCTTCTCCTTCGCTCTCACCCTCCTCCCCTTCTTCCTTTTCATCGGCGATGGCCTCTCCGCCTGCTCCGATCACACCGTATCCTTCTGTGCCTTTTGTAAGATCGTATTTCTCTTCGATCTCGGTGAGCTTGTCGCCTACCATGCCCTTGGTGCCATATTGCGAGGGGGGGATGCCTTCGGATTTGACGACGGCGGGATAGTCCAGCTTGTCGCTTTCTTCTTTGGAGACGTTGATCAATTCAACCAGGAAGCCCCAGTTCTTTACAAAATCGTATGTGTAGATAAATTTCTGATTGGGGTCGCGGATCTCCGATCCGATGGTGGTGGACTCCATCAGCAGGGGTTCGGCCTTATAGGGCTTATCGTATTTCTCCAGCGAGATCTCCCGGCCCCGCTGCCAGTTGTCATTGCTTCGATAAAAAGTGGCCTGGTGCTTACTATCAAATTCATATGCCTTCAGGATCACCTGGTGCAACTGCAGAAAGGACTGGGTATGTCGTGCCACCACATCCCGGTAAATGCTATCATCTTCCTCAAAATAAACCCTGAATTTCAATATCGCCATGACTAATATGCAATTTTATGGATACAAATTGTTCGAGGGCCAAATTAACACGAATTATCGAAATTATCGCCCATAAATTTAACGGGAGAAAATACCCATTATTTAACTGCGGCCAGGTTGAGTCCGGCGGCCTTCTTCATCATAAAGTCGTAGGCCGCTTCATAGTTGTTTTCTATAATACCATCCAGGATTGCCTCCCGAATGGCGTTCTTCAATTCTCCCACCACCCTGCCGGGGGGCAGACCGAACTTTTCCATGATCATTTCACCGGTGACCGGGGGCTGCCAGTTACGGACCCGGTCTTTGTCTTCCACTTCCTTGAGCCGCAGCCGCACCATTTCGAAGTTTTCAAGGTAGCGTCTGACCTTTTGCTTGTTTTTCGAGGTAATATCCGCCTCGCAGAGCATCATCAGCGAATCGATGTCGTCGCCGGCGTCGAACAGAAGACGACGGATGGCCGAGTCCGTGATATTCTCCTTTGTGAGGCTGATCGGTCGCAGATGGTATTCCACCAGCTTCCGCACAAAACGCATTTTTTCGTTCTGCGGCAGCTTCAGCCGCGCAAAGATCTTTGGCACCATCCTCCCTCCTACCACTTCATGACCATGAAAAGTCCATCCGTGCTGCTTTTCGAATTGTTTTGTCGCGGGTTTGCCGATATCGTGCAGGATGGCGGCCCAGCGAAGCCAGAGATCGGGCGTGTTCACTGAAATATTATCCAGCACCTGGAGGGTGTGGTAGAAATTATCTTTATGCCCCATCCCGTCAATATATTCCGCCCCTGCAAGGTCGACCATCTGGGGGAAGATGATGGAGAGCAGTCCGCTGGTATACAAGAGATCGAACCCGATGGAGGGTTTTTCGCTAAGCATGATCTTGTTCAGCTCGTCGGTGATCCGCTCCTGGCTGACGATCTTTATACGGGGAGCATCTTCCTTTATAGCCTGAAAGGTCTCCGGTGTAATGGCGAAGCTAAGCTGGGAGGCAAAACGGATGGCCCGCATCATCCGAAGGGGATCGTCGCTAAAGGTTTGCAGGGGGTCCAGGGGGGTACGGATGACCTTTTTTTCCAGGTCACTTATCCCGTCGAACGGGTCGATCAGCCGGCCATAGTCTTCCTCGTTGAGGCTGATGGCCATGGCATTGATGGTAAAATCGCGGCGAAGCTGGTCGTCTTCGATGGTACCGGGCTCGACGGCGGGATTGCGGGATTCGCTGCGGTAGCTTTCTTTGCGGGCCCCTACAAATTCCACCTCCCAGTCGTTCAGCTTGATCTGTGCAGTGCCGAAGTTCTTGAAATAGGAAACGGAAGGACGGGGGTGGAAGCTCTCGGCTACTTTGCGGGCCAGCTCGATGCCATCTCCTACGCAGACGATATCTGCATCTTTTGTCGGGCGGCCGATCAGCTTATCCCGGACGAATCCCCCGATCAGGAAACAGGGTACCTGGAGTTCGGCTGCGGCCCGGGCGATCTTTTTAAATACGAGCAACTCGTTGTCTGAGCAATTGATGTCCATAAGCGGGGCAAAGGTAAGGCGTTTTGCGGAAGCCGGCGACGCCGCAAAGTCAGAGCGGCGCCAACGGTCCGGCGGGGGTTTCAGGGCAGGGTTGCCAGGAGCTGGTCGTCGGTGATCTTCCAGGCGCAATGAAAATGTCCGCGGGGGCAGGCCTTGTATCCGTGGAGTCCGCAGGGACGGCAATCCAGGGGTTCCTTTATTTCTACGATATGTCTTACATCCGAAAGGGGGCCAAAACCAAAGGAGGGGATGGTCGAGCAATAGACCGCGGTAACGGGGGCGTTGACGGAAGAAGCGAAGTGCATGGGGGCCGAGTCATTGACATAGTTCATAGCGGCGTCCTTCATCAGTGCGGTGGACTGAAGAAAGGAAAGCTGGCCGCTGAGATCGGTGACGGAGCGGGATGCGGCGATATACTGGGACATTGCCTGCGTCTGTGTAGCCGAAACGATATACTGGCATAGCTCCTTGTCCGAGGGGGCGCCCAGCAAATAGACCGTATAATGCCCGGGCAGCTTGTTGATAAGATCGGCCCATTTCTCCTTTGGGTATTGTTTTGTAAACCAGACGGAGGCGGGGGAGATGGTGATATAGGGTTGGGTTTTATAAGGGGCGACCTTTTCCCGGTCGGCGGCAGTGGGGTAAAGCCGCGGGCGGGCGGGGTGCCCGTCCGTGAACGACGCTATCAGTCGCTGGTTACGATCGATCTCATGGAGGGGCCGATCGCCGACGGAGATGGATGGCGATGCCGCGGGTGATGCCGGGCCGCTGACGATATGGGGAATGCTTTTTGTGAACAAGCGGCTCAGCGGGTTTTTGTCGAAGCCGATCGTCTCTTTTGCACCCGAGAAGGCCGTCAGCAGACCGGTGGCGGCAAAGCGCTGGACATTGATCACGGTATCATATTTCTCGCGGCGGATCTGGCGGGTGAGGTTCCAGAGGTTCTTCAGCTTATTTTGTTTTTTATCCCAGATCCATACCCGGTGGAGGTATGGATGCCCTGTGAGGAGCGTTTCATTGCCTTTTCGGAGGAGGAAGTCGATACGGGCGTCCGGGAAATGCGTATGCAATTTTTCGATGAGCGCGGTGGCGAGGACCACGTCTCCGATGAATGCCGTTTGTATGACCAGGAATTTTTGCACGGAGCGAAATTATGATTAAAGGACGATTTTACCACTGCCGTAAAAAGGAGCGTCGCAACGATGCCCCCATCGGATGAAAATGCCGGCCGCCTAAGATCGGATGATGGTGACCGTCGCATCGCGGTTCCATTTCAGGATGGCGGAGGGTTCGCGGGGCGTCACATCCTCCTGCCGGTATCGTACGATATAGTCCACGCCCGTTCTTATAGCCGTTTCGACGTCGCGGAAGCTGGCCGGCGAAGGGTGGCCGGAGATGTTCGCGGAGGTGGAGACGATGGGTTTGCGGAATCGCCGGATCAGGGTCCGGCAGAAGGGTTCTTCGACCAATCGGATACCGATGGTACCGTCGGCATTGACCAGGTTGTCCGCCAGTCCGATGGCCCCTTCATAGATGACGGTAGTCGGTTTCCGGACCGTTGCCAGGAAGTCGAAGATCCGCAGATCGGGCTGGCTGGTATATCTCAGGATGTCGCGCTCGTCGGCCATAAGCACGATGAGGCTTTTTGTCTCTGCCCGTTGTTTCAGGGCATATACTTTCTGTACCGCCGACGGGTTGGTCGCGTCGCATCCGATGCCCCAGATCGTATCGGTCGGATAAAGCAGGAGGCCTCCGGATTGGAGGGTTAGAAGGGAGCGGTTGATGTCATCGTCGAACTGGTTGGATGGTTCCATGAAAGATGGCCGTGTGTTGCCGGTGCGGGATCGAAGGTACGTACTTAGCTATTTAATTACTTAATTAGTTAACTAATTAAGTAGTTAACTAGTTAACTTTTGGGTGGCATGTAGTAAGTTTGCCGAAAAATTTAGCGATGGAATTGAAACAATTGATCACGGAAGTCTGGGCCAATCGGGAGCTATTAAAGGATGCCCGTTATTCGGAGGCTATACGGGCCGTTATCGAGGAAGTGGATAAGGGAAGACTTCGGGTTGCCGCTCCTGTAGGGGCGGGCGCAGGAGATGCGGCCGGGGGCGGTGAAAAGGGCGGATCGGCCAGCCAATGGCAGGTCAATGAATGGGTCAAACAGGCGATCCTGCTTTATTTCGGGATCCAGCCGATGCAGACCTGGGGTCTGGCGCCTTTTGAGTTCTATGATAAAATGCTGTTGAAGAAGGATTATAAAGAGTTGGGAGTGAGAGCCGTACCCCATGCGGTCGCCCGTTACGGCGCCTTTCTGGCCCGGAACGTGGTATTGATGCCCAGCTATGTGAATATCGGGGCGTATGTGGATGAGGGTACGATGGTGGACACCTGGGCCACGGTGGGAAGCTGCGCCCAGATCGGCAAGGGGGTGCATCTCAGCGGGGGGGTCGGTATCGGCGGGGTGCTGGAGCCCTTGCAGGCGGCGCCGGTGATCGTGGAAGATGGCGCTTTTTTGGGGAGCCGTTCGATCGTGGTGGAAGGGGTGATCATCGAAAAAGAGGCGGTGCTGGGGGCCAATGTCGTGCTGACCCAGTCGACCAAGATCATCGATGTGAGCGGGTCGGAGCCGGTGGAATATAAAGGCCGGGTACCTGCCCGGAGCGTGGTGATCCCGGGGAGCTATCTCAAGAAATTCCCGGCGGGAGAGTATAATGTGAGCTGTGCGCTGATCATCGGCCGGCGAAAGCCGAGCACGGATCTGAAGACGAGTCTTAATGACGCGTTGAGAGAGTTCAATGTATCGGCCTGATAAAAGATACTAAAGCCTCCTCCGGGAGGCTTTTTTGATAAGATGCCCTGTCGGCAGGCACGATCGATGGTGGGTCCTGAATGAAATTTTTATGCAAGCGACGAAGAATAAAAATGTTTTACTGGAGGGGTTCCTGATCTCGACTACAGGAGCGATCCTTTTTTCGACGAAGGCGATACTTGTTAAAATGGCGTTTAGATCGACTCATACCGAGGCGCTGACCCTGCTGACGTTGCGGATGTTATTATCGTTGCCCTTTTACCTTGTCGCGGCCTTCTGGGGCAGCCGGAAGGAGGGGAATGTACGGATGAGCCGGCGGCAATGGCTGTGGGTGATCATACTGGGGCTGCTGGGTTATTATGTGAGCAGTTTTTTAGATTTTGTCGGGCTGCAATATATCTCGGCCGGGCTGGAACGGCTGATCCTCTTCCTCTACCCCAGTTTTGCGGTGCTGATCAATGCCGTTGCCTTCCATCAACGGATCAGCCGGCTGCAATATGGTGCGCTGGCGCTGACGTATACGGGTATAGGTATCGCTTATTTCGGGGAGCTGCACATCGATGCCGGTAACCCAAACTTTTACTGGGGGAGCTTTTTGGTCTTCCTCTGTGCGATCACCTATGCCTTTTACCTGTCCGGTACGGGGCGGATGGTGCCCGTGCTGGGCGCCGCCAAATTCACGACCTATAGCATGCTGACGGCTACGGCGGCCGTGCTGTTGCACTTTTTTCTGCGGGCGGTGTTGGCAGGGGGGCATGGTCCGGGCCTTCACTCTCCTATCCCCGTCGGCGCCGGTAATGGGGCGTTGTGGGGGTATGGTCTTGCGCTTGCCCTGGTGGCGACGGTGATCCCCTCTTTTATGCTCTCGGCGGGCATGAAAAGGATCGGGGCCAATAATGCGGCGATCGTTACGAGTATAGGACCCGTTTCTACGATCCTGCAGGCCCATTTTTTCCTGGGGGAGAAGATCTTTGCGGAGCAGGTGGTGGGGACGGTACTGGTGATCATTGGGGTGTTGCTGATCGGGTGGAAGAACAGGAAGGGCGGGGCCGAGCCTTTATGAATAAAAAAATGAAGTTTTTTGGGGCTGCCATTTCATCTTTTCCTATATTTGCACCCCTGAACGAAAAGAAGCGATTGTTTGTCAATAGTTTCAGCTCGATAAGACGATGCCCAAGTGGCGAAATTGGTAGACGCACTGTGTTCAGGTCGCAGCGAGAGCAATCTCATGTCGGTTCGAATCCGACCCTGGGCACTCGAAATCAAGTCTTTATAAAGACGCTCTTTTTTTAACGTGTACTCAGTTTGTACTCCTTTCTAAAAAATTGGGTACAAAATGGGTACACGAAAAGAGTCACGAAAAAGGGCTTCCAAAGGAAGCGTTTCCCTTCAAGAGTTAGGCGCAACAAGACGGTTCAAATACCGCTACCAGGGTGAGCCAAAATACCTCACACTTCCCCCTAAAAAGACATTAACGGCCCTCCTGGAAAAGCAAATTTCCAAGGTAATAGAACTCGACATTTCCATGGGCACGCATGATAATACGCAAGCCCGGTACAAGGAAATGATCCGACAGCGCAGTACGGATACAACCATAGCCCCATCCCGGACGCAACCATTGGTTATCCCAAAGGTTGTAGAATATATTCCTCCTTCTGTAGAACAGCCGTTAATAGTTCATATCGCTCTAAAGGAGTACTTGAAAACGACCGGTCGTAGCCTGGATAAGGATCTATACCATTGGACCCTTATCATGGTACAAAATTGGGGAGAATCAGTTATCATTGATGAGGAGGAAATTCCGGTAACGATAGATAATATGCCCCAGCTGCTCCAGAACATGGGCTATTCACCAAAAACGTTCAACAACCGAAAGTTGGTCCTCAATGATTTTTGCGCCTGGATGGTCCGAAAAAAGCGTATCGATGATAATCCGATGCAAGATGTTCCAGGCAGAAGGAAAACAGATCAAAAAATAAGCCTGCACAGAATCTTGCCCGATGAAGATGTAGAAAATATCCTGAACGCTATACGCACAGATAAATTTGTGCATAAAGAAAGTCACCGCTATAATCATTCCCACTACTACCCCATTTTTTTATTCCTGGCTGAAACCGGGGTACGCCCTGCTGAAGCCATCGGCGTGCAGGTTAAAAAAATCAATTTTAAAAACAGGATAATTACCATTGACCAGGCCCTCGCACGTACGCGCGAGGGAACAGCTGCAGCATACAGGGTGATGAAAGCAACAAAAATGGAAGATTCCAGGGAATTACCTTTTCACAAAAATTCATCGCTGGAAAGAATGCTCCTGGTACAATGTAAGGACCGGGATCCGGACGAACTCGTCTTTTTGAGTCCTAACGGGGTAGCATGTGATGACAGAGCGTTAAATGAAACAGTGCTTGAAGCGGTATTAAAAGGGTTACGACTGGAAGCCAGAAGCATTTATTTTTTTCGTAGCTGCTTTTGCTCCAGGTGTTTTCGCGACGGCATGGACATAAAAAGCGTTCAAGCCTTATCAGGACATAAGGATGCGACGGTATTATTAAATATCTATGCTGAGGTGATGGGAGACAAGAAAAGCATCCCCATACGACGGACCACTGCAACCAGTTAGCAGTTCAAAAACTGTACCCAATATTTATTTGGACAATTATTAGTAGATTATATCTATATTGATGAATAATAGAATACAGTTTCCATTTGCCCGGGGCCAAAAGTTCATTTGTCCGTTCAGCACTCCGATACAAGGGTATAAGTACTTAAAAGTCAATAACTAAAAGTAGTACAGCATTATAATGTACAAATGACATAAAGTAAATTTTACTAAAAAATAAACCTACAAATAGCGCGAAAACTGAAGAAATTTTTGGCCCGGGGCCATTTAATTCTACAAAATGTTGTACTTTTATTCTCTAATTGAGGGCGACTAAATATTTACTCCAAATGACAGCGAAATCTGCAAAAAAAACAGCGAGAAAGGTACAGCAAACAGAAGTTTCTGGTGGCAATTGGACCGATGATCAAAAAAAGGAATTTGAAAAAATGGTTTTAAACAAGGTTCGCCCAGCAGCATTGGCCTTGCATTTTGGCGTCGCTATATCTACGGTACATTATCAAAAAAAATTATTGCGTGAGGCAGGAGTAATTGTTCCATCTGTAAGAGGCAATTTACCTCAAACTTCAAAGAATGGTGCAGAACAAAAAGATAAAAGCACTCCCCCTACTAATCCATCCGGAACACCTAACAATCAGAATTCTCAAAAAAGTAACGTCGGACAGCCGGCAGGATCACGAAAGTCAACAACAACGAACGCTGGCAAACATATCAACATCCTTTTTATTAATGGCACACCACTTCAGATTCCAGAAGGATCTTTCGTACAAGTAGAAGGTGCAAAATCATTTACGATGGGTGAAAATGGAAAATTTGAGATAATCTTTTAATAATACTACTTCCCACATTAGAAAAAGGGTAGCAATCTGCTACCCTTTTTTCATTTTAAACCTTCAGAACCCTTACATGAAACTTTTGAACTGGTTTAACTACATCTTTTCAGAGCGGAAACGATTAATAACTGAAAATTTGAGGTTAAAGGAACAATTATCCCAAAAACAGGAACAGATCAATAAAACGAATGCCTATTGGAAAGGCAGGATGAGGTACCAAAAAAGTGCCCGGCCGCAATATTCATAGCCATATAATCCTCTAAAGATTCCCTGATTAATTGTAGAACAAAGGTGCTTTGTATTTTAGTAACTCTAAAAATCCAAACACCTATGTTATACCAACTTTCGACAGGCAAAACCGTAGAATTGACTTTTGCACAATGGGCCAGCATTACCGATGAAGATATAGAATACCTCATAGCCACCGGCCACGGTGAAGAAATCGAATCCCCCTGGAGGGGATCGGCGCTTGAACGCACTGAAGCGCCCGAAAAAGGACTTCCTGAACTTCCTGATATCCCCATATCAGAGAAACTGGAGGAATATGTTATAGAAGACTAAGCCGAAGTACAAGGCTTGGTCTAACCCGCTCAGACTTGTAAATCAACTCAGTAAATCAATTAACACACACTCCATTTTTAATCAAAATTTATGTCAAAAGTAATAGTGACAGCCAATGAACTTGGCTTAGTGGTGGTAGCTTCCACAAATAACCCCGATTACGGCTATATCCGTGTCCAGCAGACCTCCCAGGAATTCATTAATGGATGGCTCCAGCCCCGCACCAAATCAGCATTGATCCGGGGGCGCGTTGCCGACCTGCAGGAGCTGGGTTACACTTTGGGCAGGCCCCTGGAAGGTAAAATTGTGATCAAAGAAACACTGACGGCGCCCAATCCGCTCAATCCCATGCAGGATATGAAAATGGCGGGTGACTCTGGTATCACGTGTACCCTGGATGACCAGCCTATCTACAGGACGGCCTTTTATACGACCAATATGGAAGATACCGACGTGCTGATCGCCCACAACAACACCGAGGCTATCCGTGCAGCGCAAAAAGCCAAAAAAGAACTCGCCGGCACTGCTACTTTATAGTATCCCCGGGCGAATTATTTATGAGCAAAAAGGGGGGATGACCACTCATCTCCCCTTTAATTGTAGAATAAAAGTTGTAGAATAGTTTGTAGAATAGAATTAAATACTACCTTTACAGCCCCATAAATTGTAGAATAATGGCAAATCCAAACAAAACTTCTCATTGTAATGAGAAGAGCGTAACTGTGTACTATACAGATTCCAAACACCACTTCACGTTGCCGTACGAGTCGAACCAGATCCAGGATTTACAACTACATGGCAACAGCTTCGAAGGTAAATCCTACCAGGATAGGACACCATCACTCGTTTTTGAAAGCGATGTGTTCTCCCCTTATCAGAATAGGCTTTACAAAGATGCATTACACGGTTTGTCTATGTATACGGATAAGGAAATCGCCACAATGAGTTTCAAAGACAAACTTAAGATCGAAAATCTACACAAGCGCGCGCAAAGGGTACTCAATGAATGGAAGCAGTCGATAGTTAGCAAGGAAGTCGATGATTTACTGCTATCCCTGTTCCACAAGTCAACATTTCTCAAAAAAAGCATCATCGAGCGAACAAAGAACTATACCAATAATGCGCTGACAAATTATCAATCCTTTGCAGAATTGGGGATATCGAGAATAGATATTGCCAAAAAGCTGATTGAACAAGGCATTTTGCCCCGCGTATTCTTCAACCTAAAAACAGCCGCTGAATGAAGTATGAATTTAAAGTTACCGGCACTACAAATCTTTTAACGTTGGCTCCTGAAACAAATCTTGAGAGAGAGTTCTTCAATCAAATTTTTTCAGGCGACGTTGAGGTCAAGACTGTAGTCAGCGTAAACAGTACCGGCGAAGTGACCATCTCCAAAAAAGAAAAAGAAACGGTAAAAGAACCCGTACTGCAGGAAGTGGATGCTAACTAAATTAAAACATTGCGATGGTTGTAACAGCGAGCAGGCGATTTGGAAAAGTGAGGGAAGATTAAAATACTGTCAACGGTGCTGGTCTGAAATAAAAACCCAAACTCCCAGAACTGTTACAACCAAAACAATAAATCCGAGATCCGAAAAACGCATTATCCAGGACAAGCAATACAGTGTGCTCCGAAAGGAATTTCTACAGCACAACCCATCTTGTATTGCCAGGTTAGAGGGGTGTACATGGTACGACCCTGAGACACTCACCATTCAACATAAAAAAGGAAGGAACGGCTCCCTTTACCTGGACACCAGGTACTGGATAGTCTTGTGCTTCAATTGCCACCGGTGGGTGAATGAACACCCTTCAAAAGCCATGGAGCTTGGGTTGGCAGATTCTCGCTTAAACTAATAGCCTATGAAACGTTTAGCCAGCCGGCTTTATCATTTTATTAAACGACTCGCCAAGCGGTTCGATGATTTTCAACGCATGATATAATAATAATATATATGGACATTAGAGACCAGGTCCAGGATAAAATGGCAGCGCATGTACTGACTGTAAGAGACATTATACTCCTGGTATCAATAAGAGTTGGTAAAACAAGGGTGGCCCTTAAAGCCATCGAAGCAGGAGATTCCGTATTGGTCGTTTATCCACTCCTCGACGTCAAGAAGAGCTGGGAGGAAGAATTAATGAAGTTTATCCCCCTATCGACCAATATTACATTCACCACCAAAAACAGCCTGCATAAGTATAGAAATCGATATTTTGACTTTGTTATCGTAGATGAACCCCAATTATGCCAGTCGGCAAATCAAATAGCCTCACTGCGCACAATAACTTACCGCAAGCGAGTCGGGTTAACCGGTACACTAAGCGATAAGACAAAGAAAAAGTTCGAAACCCTATTAAACTGGAAGGTCGGACTCACCTATACCATCGCAGATGCGATAAAAGACAAACTGGTAAAAGACTACGAAATATTTGTCCATTATATTGACCTGGATAAGCGCGACGCAATGCCTTTTGAACAGTTTGGCAGAACATTCTATGGAACGGAAGACTCGGTATATACCCATTATACAGAGCAGATGGTGGAAGCCGAAGCGAAGAAGCTCCTGGCCATGGAAGATGGTGATTCACAGGAAATAGGTAAATGGACAGCTATATTCAAAAAGTATATGTCCTTGCGCACTAATTTCCTGTACAATTCGCCTACACTGCTCAACTATACCCAGCGGTTAATAAAGAAATTCGAAACAGATAAGCTGCTCATATACACCCTTAGAACTGATATAGCCGATCAACTTTCCAGTGTAAGCTATCACTCCAAAAATAAGGAAGAAGAGGTTCTGGCACAGTTTAAAGAGTCTACGGAGGGCCACATGGCGGTAGTAAATTGTGTCCAGGCAGGCGTGACCATCAAGGGACTGCACAAAGTTATTTTCCATTCGTATGAAAGTAACACCGAAACCCTGCACCAAAAGCTCGGAAGGTCTCTTCTATATGAGTTTGCAGGTCAAAAATCCCAGATTCATATTGCTTGTTTAAAAGGTACCCAGATGGAACTATGGGTGGATAAAGCGTGCAGGTCACTGGAGCAGCATAAAATCAACTATATCTTTCAGGGTAAAATTTACAATAAGCTCACCTGGATCAAAAGCCTACACCCGGATAAGGAATTATACATCTACAACGGATCGGTAGTCTTTTTTTCACATATAGAAGACGGCTATTCGGGCTTCCCGTTCAGGCATTACAAATTCTTGGAAAATCCGGTCAAATCGTATGCGTTACCCACCACAAAAATGGTCCGACTATGATCTCGTTCTACGGGAAGCTCAGTAAAAAAAGCGGCAAGCTGGTTCCTGTTAACCCAAAGACAGAAAAACAGTTCACTGAATTTAAGTCCAAAATCGGGGAAGGGACCACCATAGAGGTTTTTATGGAGTCAATAAACGATAATGGTCTACTTAGTCAATTGGCCAAGGTCCACGTAATGATCCGGGCCTTGGCCAATCACATAGGGGAAGATCCAGCTATTATGAAATACCTGGTAAAGGAAAAAGCTGGCTTGTGCTTTACGCATCGGCATTCTGAAAAAGAATCGCTGGTTTGTAAAAGTTTTGGTGACTGTAGCTACGATGAGCTTGATTTAGCCATCCATGCTGCCATTGATATTGGTCAAAAAGTAAATCTATCCTTACAATGAAAGCAATAATGCGGCTATTTAACCATGAAGTGTGGCACCAGTGCAAATTTTGCGGCTGCTGGTTTGATTTAAGAATGTCCCAGCACTGCGACACTTGTCACATACATTTTCAAGCAGAAGCCAAATGAAACGAATATTTGATGGTGAAAAAATGGTTGCCATTGATGGTGAATATGAATTTGAGTTAGCCTCCTGTTACGTTCAAATTAAAGCCTGGAAAAGATGGTATTTCCGAAAAAACAGTAAATATCAAGCAGAAATACGGCTGCGCTGTTTTTGCGCAAGCTTATCACCGGACTTCTGGAAGATGCACCTGGAGCTATCTGTAAACAACAAATTAATAGTTCAATACCGGATCTGTGCGGAAGCATATGACGTTTTACAACGAAATCATGTCGCGGAAACGTACCCCGGGATTGAATTTGTTTGTCTTGAGAATTTTGAACCTCTCAAGAAAAAATAATCCCGCTCAAATAACCAATTATGGACAAAAGAATTGTGAATATCGCACTGACCTCAACAATACTCAATTTCATCGAGGCATATCCGGAAGAAAATAGTCTCCAGGAAGTAGCCGAAAGGATAGTCGAACAATTGCAAACTTTTGAAGACCTGCAACGAAGAGACAAGACAAAACACACCGTTCTCACTGTTTCCTATATACTAATCGACAAACTCATGGCAGAGTTGAGGGAAGATCAACAGATTTCTTGTTATAAAGGATGTGCCCACTGTTGCCGGATGAACGTCGATGTGACGCCTATGGAGGTTGAATTGATTATTGATTTCTGTAAACAAAACAATATCGTCATCAACCAGGCGTATTTATTGCTGCAAAGCACCATTCCCAAAACAGAACTGGCCTTTACTCCTGCCCTTGCAACCTGCACTTTCTTATCCAAGGATAATTTGTGCACCATTTACCCGGTACGACCTATGAGTTGCCGAAAGTGGATGGTTACGACACCTTCTGAGCTTTGCAACATACCCAAATATCCGACTGCCCAAATCGGTGCATGGATTGATTTAAATGCCGAAATCGTTGCTGCTGCCATAAATACTCTGCAGGGAGTCGAAAGTGACTCACTACCAAAAATATTATTACAACAATTAAAAAAGGAAATCCTTAAAGGGTAATACCATGAAAAAGAAGGAAAACCTATACACACAATTAACCTGGACCGAGTTTGAGGAGAAATTCAGTCCGCAAAGGAATCACCTGGTTGAATCTGCTGCATTTAATGATTTTATGTATGAGACATATGGCCAAGAGCTTGAATATGTCGAGAAACAGGATCCCTTGTCCATCTGGACAGTCCTCGATGGAGATGGTTCTGTACCTAGCGTGGTTAGTGGCTTCCACTTCATAAATCGACTGGGATATATTATTGCAGAAGTGCCCAGGACCCCTGAAGAAGACGTACAGGAGATTGAAGTAGTTGACCCTGAAGATATTGCCGAACTACTTAAAGAAAAAAATGATCAGGAAAGTGATGAATAGAGAGCAACCTTAAATCAATTTTTAAATTAAAATGCCTTCTTACTATCGAAAATATAAAACCATATTACTACATGACGGAAATAAGGTAATCATTTATCGCGGAAGGCCAGGTGTTACAGAAAACTATTTCTGCTTTAGCCTAATTAGTGTAAAGAATATTTCCGATGAACGGGTAGCCGATATCAATAAAAAAGGGAAGCTCTATTGTGAACATGAATCAGCCCAGGCTTGGGCAAAACAAAATAAAATGGGACCTGTAATTCTGTTTAAAAAGGAAACAACTTATGTGGGTAGGAATGGTAGTGGCCGAATGATAGGGGTAGAGATCCTGGAGTCGTTGACAGAACAGACTGTCTCACTGACTCCGATGAATACCAAAGGATTGGCACGTTGCCGCCTACAAATTCCGAACGATGCCCTGGATGGATTTATATATGCCCTACAATTAATCAAAAACAAAATGGACGCAAATGTCTAATTATTATGGAAAAGGCCGGAGTAATTATATTCGGGTAATTGACAAAGAGAAGGCTAAACTATTTGCACGTATATATGGCGTTGCAATAGTTGAAAAAGAAAACTATGTATGTTTCCTTGCAAATGGCGAAGATGGGGATGTAAACAGCGTATTCACTCCGGAGACCGAGGAAGAAGTTGCCATATTGGAAATAATCATGCGGGAAGAAGGTACAGCCCCAGTCATTATGGACGAAGAGCAAGAGCTACCTGGATTCCCGGAAACCATTGCATCCATTTTGCAACCTGGGCAGGTTTTCATTTGGATACACGTTGGAAATGAGAAATCACGTTATATCAACGGGTATTCTCTGGCGATAAATTCCAAATTCGAAAAGGTCTCTATTTCATTAGACAGCATCTATAAACAAGCGGAACATCTTGGATCCGAAATTACCGAAGCGCAATATTAATAAAATGAAAAAATATTTCGCCAAACAGATTTCTATATTCAAGGGGGCAGCACCCAACCTTCATGATTATACATACGATACTGACTTTCCTCATCAGTATTTGAAAGACCTGGAAATCCATAAACAAGAGCGGGAGGAACATATGCAATTCCTGGTACTAAGCAGAGATAAAGCAGGTTTGTCCATCGGGGATCATGTTGCTTTTGAAACCGCTTCTGGCAGTTGGGGCAGGCTAAAAATCGGAGGAGAACCTGAAAAGTTTATAAAGGATCCAGATTATTACCTAATTGTGGGTGAGTTATCACCAGAAGCGGATTGGGTGATAGACCAACAAGAGTTTGATGACGAGGAAATTACTATCTATGATAACCAAATTCATGACTTGAGTATGGTACATATCAAATGCCCGACCTGCAAACACTACAATTAATTCAGGGCAAAATTAACCGTATTCTTTAAATTGCCTCATTATTTAGGTAACAATCAGTTATGAGCACTAATGATGATGAAACATTCGGAATTCAATACACCGACGATCAGCTTTTCACTATCTGCCTTAATATAGCGGAGAAATTGCAGGCATTCTATATAACAGATTCTAAATCCAAATACCCCGAAGGGATGTCGCTGGAAGAATTTGTGCGAAAGGGCATAAAGGATGAGCTATAAAAGTAAGAAAATTAAGCACTGACGGTAACTAATTCGGTCAGATTTTGGGCCTTTGCCTGGCTCTCTACCTCATTGATGAGGGTCAATAGCGTTTTAAAGTTATGCCCCCATTCGGATAATGGTTTGTTCTCTTTTATATTATTAACCTGTAACGCCAGTTCTTCAGGCGATACCATTTTTGAATAAAATACGGTCAGCTCCTGAAGATTCCCATAATATGAATCTCCTATAGCAATATTCACTACAGCACCTGGTTTGATTATCTCAACTTGTTCCATTTTTATCCTTTATTCATGAATAATCCTGTCAAAACATGACACCTGTAATTGATATAGAAAAAGTAAAAAACCAACTCTATGCCATGCTAAAGCCCTCCGGTTGGAGTAATAAGCTCAAAGGATTCTTACTTTCAAGCGATTTCGATTTAATAATAGCCCACTTGGTCGCCCAGGTAGAAATCGGAAAAAGGTTCACCCCTCCTCTTCGAAATCTGTTAACTGCCTTTGAGCAGTGTCCATACGATGAACTCAAAGTGGTCATTATTGCAACTGATCCGTACCCTCAATTGGGGATCGCCGACGGTATACCGTTTTCCTGTAGCTTAACCGGGAAGGAACAACCTGCGCTCAGGCGGATATTTAATGCACTTCAAACTGAGTTACCGGAAACCTATGGAAGAGAGGTGGATCTGAAACGATGGTCAAACCAAGGGATTTTGCTTCTTAATACGGCCCTTACTTGTCAAATTGGTAGCCCTGGTTCTCATTTAGATATATGGAAACCATTTACAACCTACCTTCTTGACACGATCAATTACGAAAATCGGGGATTGGTATTTATCTTTTTGGGTGACCATGCCGCTGGGTTTTCAGATTTGATTGGGGACCACCATTATAAGATGCTTATCGAACATCCGGCAGATATGGCCCACACCGGTAAACCATGGGACCATCAGGAACTGTTCACGAAGGTAAACACCATTTTAGGATCGAACTACCAGGCGCATCTAACCTGGTAGTCTCTCCTTTTGCGATTACCAGGAGGCCATAGCAACCCTCATCCATGTATCCGTTGCCACACATAGGTAAAAATAGGCTGCATCAAAAGCTATTTGTCCAGGAGAGCCAGGAGAATTGGCAGCTGCTGGGGCATCCTGAAATTGCGCCTTGGCATTAATATTCGCAGTAAGCGAGTCAAACATCATAGCCTGGGGAACGACTCCGCCTACCGTTCCAGGACCAACAGAGCCTCCGGTTGCAAAAGCGACCCAGGAAGTTCCATTAAAATGCTCTGCAGAAGAAGAACTGGCATTAAACCGAACAGGTTGTGTGTTTACATCCGGAGTACAGCAAGAATCACTGTAAGGCACATTTATCGCAGTCAGAATTTCCCTGACTACAGCTCGGATATCCAGGGCGCCTTTAACGGCTTCAACTGTTCGGACCCAAAAACCGGGTCTGATATAGACATTACTCATAGGATAAACTGGTTATTGTCGCCAACCAGCCAGGCGCTTTAGTTCGAATTATAGAGGTTTGCTTCCAGCATCCGTCTTTTAATTAGCCCATTGACGATGACACCATTGGCGTAACACCATTTGGTAAATTCACAGCTATCAGGCACTGCAAGGCCGTTACCGGCGAGAGTATAAGTGAAAATTGACGGGTCTGCGGGGTTGGCATTTACTTTTGCCCGAAGATGGGACTGTTTCAAGGCGCCTTCCCCGAGATTATAGGTGAACGAAATCAGGGCGGCAAATTGATTAGGCGTCAAATCGTCCCTTAAATAAGGATCGATCAGCTCAGCTTTCAGATTTACCTCATACCGGAGAAAATCTTCCGCTTGATCAGCGGTAATTACGTCACCCGGCTGAACCCTTCTTCCCTTCATATAATTGGGTGGGTATACAATAGTTCCGTAACCAATGGTATAAATATTAGGAGCATCAGCGGACCCATGGTAGGCTTTAAGTACCAATTGTTCCTGTATCTTAATAAAGCGAATACAGGCATCATTAATAGTAATCATAGGAAAGGGAGTTTGATATAAGACCGAAGTATATGGGACCCTACCAGAACAATTAGCAGGATAGTCACCCATAGAATAAATTTTGCCTTTGCTTTCAGCAGTTCGTTGGCTTTTTCTTTAAGTTGCTGCTGACTTTCATTAAATTCTCCCCTAAAGAGGATGGTTTGGCCGGTGTAATAGTCAACCGAGTCGCCCAGGATCTTTTCGTGTCGCATATCGCGCTTTGCAACCTCCAAGGTATCGTGGAAGGTTTTTAAAGCTGTAATAACCACTGGCGCTCTTCGGGAAAGGCTGTCAAAGAGATGCTGATACCTGGCACAATCAGGGCCTAAAACAATCAATTTTTGGCTTAAAATGCTATCCCGGTAAGCCCTGTAAGCAGAAGAATCGATAACGACAGTTTCCTTCCCGGGTAAAAAGGTGGTTACACTGTCTACAACACAAGGATTTGACTTCTCCCACTGTCTGCCGGCAGCCTGGAGCTTGGCAGGATCCCGAAGGACCTTTTGCAATGGGTTACAGGAAGTTGCTCCTACAAGAAGGAGCGCAAACAAAAGGTAGTTTTTCATAGGTTATTTTTTTAAAATCGCACTTATTCGGCCAGCCTGGGTCTTTAACCAGGACAGTTCTATTTCAGAAAATTCGCGGTGTTTATCAAAAGACACCATAAGCAGACCGGTCCATTTATCGAATTTTGTCCGGATTTTAAAGGCAATCAGGGTTTCAATACCGTATCCCTGGTACAGGTAAGCCAATTCATCGTTTTCTAAATGCTCATAAGAAACCATATAGTCATCGACCATGGCCAGTTTCTTCATATTGCGTTTAAATGTATCAGCCGGTACATCCTGCAGCTCAGATCGAATGTTCTGGACCCCTTGCGCATTTGACTCCACCATCATATTCAATGTTTTAATATGATATCCGCTTAATGTATTGGAGCCATTTTTCCCCTCCCAAAAGAAAACCCGGTTTGCCTGGCTTTCTTCCTGGATGATATCCAGCACAGGTTTCAATAAATCTTCAAAGTCCGGATCAGCCAAATCCGGTTTCTTGCCTGCTCTTATTTTTTCAGATAGCCATATGCCGGTCAGGGTCGTTATCGAGGTGATCACAGACGCTATCAGGCTGGTAGCCGTAGTCGCATTCATGTTTTCAAAAAAAATGTCGTGAGGTGGAACAAAAAATGTGTTGAATTCAATTTGTAGTTCTATATTTGCTATTCTACAACCTTGTATATTTAGAATATACATCTTTATTGTCTAATTATCCAAATTGTCTAAACAATTATATTCAGTATGAATACTGAGCAATATCAGGTTCATCTATGTAATTCGATGATAGATAGGTTTAAAATCTCATTTTTGGAAAAAACAGGTAGGGCAGTAATTGTACAAGTCGCGGGGTTAAAAAACCTTGCCATTAGTAGACCAGAGCTACCGAGGATAAAATTCCTTGTAGAACAATTCATCCCAAAGCATCTGGCTATCACGTCCATTGCAATTACTTCCCGAAAAAGGGAAATTGTTACATTAAAACAAATCTTTTGTAAAATAGCAAGAGACTATGGGTATTCATTACAGCTTATAGGCGAGCATGTTTACCCGAATGGCAGTCATCCCGATGTAATTTATTCCAACCAACGGGCGACTGATCTGATTGAAGTTGATACTGACTTCAGGGATCTATACGTAAGCATATTAAATAAAATCCAAGATGATTTCCGAACTGATCAATCACCTCCTGAAAAACAAAGTGACTCCTAATCAGTTTTATCTGATGCTTTGTTTTAACAAAAGCACTACTTCCGTACACATCAATGCCAGCATGGAACTGAGGATACTCAAAACAGATGGCTGGGTCTCTGAGGATAACAAATTAACGGCGAAAGCTATTCAACTTATCGACGAAGTAGAGTTGACATTCACCATCAAGCAGAAAAAGCAACGAAAAACCCTCTTGGGACCAGATGCACTGGAAAATATTATCCGCTACCGGGAGATGTTTCCCAAAGGTTTATTACCATCAGGAGCCTCCGCAAGGGTCAACGTAAAAGAGTTAGAGAAAAAATTCACCTGGTTCTTTAACACCTTCGAGCATGATTGGAATACCATTTTTAAGGCGACCAGGGACTATATAGACCTCTACGAAGCCCGAGGGTACTTATATATGCAAAACTCGTCCTACTTCATCTCCAGGGAAGACAAGCAAAAAAATATCACTTCCTCGCTGGCTACCGCTTGCGATAACATCCTGGAAAATGCCAGCGATGAAACGAACCTTATCGAATCAAAATTTAATGTAATATAATGAGACAATTTAAGCATAAAACATTGGGTAGAATAGCGGTCGAAGTGAAATTACCCGGTCATTCCTTCTATTGGAACATGGGTTCTATTCCTGCTTGGGTAATCGAAAATAGCACCGATTGGGAGGAACTTGTCGTATCAAATTGCACGCTTTGCGGTAGAGAAATCGTTCCATCGGAGAAGAAAGATTGTATCTGCCTGAAATGGGAAATCAGATCTTTTAGAGATAAAGTCACAGGTTTTGTTATTCCCCGTCTAAAAGAAGGCTGGTACGGTGGCACCAATGGTGAAACCAGCTATTATGGGGCTACAAAGTCCTATCTCCAGTCCCCTGACAACCGTTATGAGCCATGCTCCATTAGGCGATATCACGATAATGCAATATTTAGAATTGGAGATGTCATCGCCAGCGGCGAGGATATTGACAAAATCGTAGGATTCCACCTGGAACGGGAAAATTGCTGGATTAAAATGACAGATCCTGCATTTGCACACCCTAATGTCCTGGATAAGAAAGTAAGGGAACTTTTCCCAGTCCGTAAAACAACCTTCTTCGTAGTTGGTTTATAAAATCAGACATTACCAAGTCATTTACAAACTGCGACTAATTGGTATAGCCATGGCAGGCGATAATGCCTATGATCCTCAAAAAACATAATTTGTAGAATAAGATATTAATTTCACCTTTTGTTTGTAGAATAGGAACAAAGTTCTACCTTTACACTCCTCCCAAGCAAAATCATTGTAATACTTATGGACGAGTTAGATCAACTCTACGAAGAGTTTACAATACCCCTATGTGCCTACATACCGGCTGACATAGAGATAAGAGGGATAACCCGGGGAACCCTGCGCATCCTGATTGAGATGGAAAGGGAACGGGGTTATTTATACGGCCTCCAGGACGGAATACGCCACGCACAGGAAAAAGCCAGCGAAATGATATCATGAGTCCAGTTGACGAGCTAATTCGCGTAGATAAGGCGGTAGACGAAGCATTAAAATATATTGACGGGCGGCGACAAGGATTAATAAAATCCATCAAGACGCCGTGGAAAAAATTTAATGACGCCCATCTTGATGGCATCGAGTGGCAAAAGATAATTGCCCTTGGAGGGATGAGTTCATCAGGCAAAACACTAATAGCTTCCCAGTTGGAACGGGAACTATTTGACCTCAATCCTGACCAGAATTTTATGGTTCTTTCCTTTAATATGGAAATGCCATCAAGACAAATCGTAATTCGAAACATTATTGGCCGGCACAACATCAAAAATGATGAGCTGCTGTCGGCAAAAGGATTAACGCTTTCCGATGAGAAGTTCGAGATGATAAAGGTTGACCTGAAAAATGAATTAGGCAGGTATCCGATATACTATGTAGAGCACCCGAAAACCGTTCGACAATACAAGTTCCTCGTAAGAGCATTCTATGAAAAAATGCGGGTCCCTTTCTTTGTCATCTCCGACCACACCATCTTATTCAAAAAGGAAGAAAACGAATTAAGTCATCTTCCCATGCTCTATAACCTGGCTGACGCTATGATAGAGTTAAAAAAGGAATTGCCTGTTACCCAAATTCCACTCACGCAGCTCAACCGGGTAATCGAAGATAAAGACCGCAGGATACCTAAGAGCATCCTCAATTATCCAGATAAGAGCTGTGTATTTGGTTCTGATGCCGTCTACCAGTGTTCGGATACATTGATGGTAAACCATAGGCCCGCACTACTAAATTTCGCACCCAATACGTACGGTCCGAATAAATTGGCTTGTGAAGAAAACGATCTCTACTGGCATTTTATAAAAGCAAGGGATGGTGCTCCAAATTTGATTGCTGCCATGACAGCAGATTTTTCTAATATGAAAATCCTTGACAGATGAGCCAACTAGCAAAAAGATTATCACCGGATGAACGAAAGGCTCTTGTATCAGCTTTGAGAGTATATCATGAAGATGTTTTTAAAGCCCTCGGATCGCCCCAGGCATATTACTATCCAAAGGTCGTCTTACTTCGTAATGGCAGTAAAGTAATTACCTTTTTTCCATCGGAGTTAAACAAAGAGACAGATGTATATACCGAATTCATTGATTTTGATTATACACCTCTCGATCCAAAAAGGCCGCTTTACAGATTCAAATACAATCCCTACTTCGCCCAGGAACTGGCTACCGAAGGCAATGGGGAGCAGATCAGGTATGTAGTCCCTATTGAGGAAATGGAAAAAGTACATCTGACCAGTAAAGATGTGGCTGAAAACTCCTTGGGAAACCTAACGGATGAGGGGTTTGAAAGAATTACCATCCGCGATATATATGCCATTGTACAAAATAAACCAGCCAGTAAGAAAAACTGGCTAAACGAGATGATCAAATCAAATCAGTAAGTGTATGAATGAGCATAAACAACTAATGATTCCCGAAAAGCAATATAACTTCCTTGCCACCCTAATTGAAAGCAAGAAGTTGCCCGTTCATGTTAAAACGGTCGAAGACGCCTTTACAATTGCTCAAATGGGAAGGGAACTCGGATTTGCTACTATGCAGGCATTCCATTATATCATTCCCATACAAGGAAAGTTAAGTTTAGCCGCCAAAGCTATCGGGGCGCTCCTTCGAAAAGGAGGGGTGAAATATACTACGACCGAAGACGGTGTCTTTGTTTACCGGGACGAGTCAACCAGTGAATTTCGAAGAGAAAAGGAAAAACCAATTGACCGGCGTACCACCATTGTATTTGAGCGGGGAGACCAGGTTGAAAAAACGACATTCACTTGGCTTGATGCTATTGCCCAGGAACTTACTTCAAAATCAAATTGGATTAAGATGCCAAAGGAAATGCTCTGGGCCAGGTGCCTATCAAAGGGGGCAAATCGTATTGGCTCAGATCTCCTCCTGGGATTATACAGTACCGAAGAAATGTTTGACGTTTTTGGCTGTAATACCAAAGTTAAACGGGACGAGGATGGGCACATTGTCGAAGTAGTAGATACTGAAGCTGAAATACTTAGCAATTAATATAAACTCAACAAAACAATAACACTATGGCCTTAAGTACAAAGAACATTCCGGCAGCTGGTATTTCTAAAACGTTTAAACCTGGAAACGTCTTCGCAAAACTTAACAATATCACCTACGAAACCGATAAGTTCAACGACGGTGGGTTAATTGTGAAGGTCCATATCGAGGGCGCCGACCTGGGAGAGAGTTTTGAAGGGTTCTTTAAGGATCCCGACAACCAAACCAAGGGTCGCTACAAAGGACAGATTGGGACAGTTGCTGCCGGCCAATATTCCTTTAAAGATGCAGAGGTTAATGGGCGCAAGATCGAACGCGACGTTGAAATCCTCAAATTTATCTCCACCCTGGGAAAATCCATCGGTAAAGACGATGAAATCAATAGCCTTGAGGCTAATTCGATTGAAGAATACATCGAAATGGCCACCAAAGTCCTCTGCAGTAAGGATGCCTGGCTACACTGGTGTTTGGGTGGTAAGGAATACGAAAAGGCAGGATACACTAATTACAGCCTATTCCTGGTAAAAAATGACTTCAAGCAGAAAAAGTATTCGTTTGGCACCTTAGAGGACGATGTAATTAAGTACGACGCAGCTAAACATATCGTCCGGAAAAAGAAAGAAGCGGTTGAAACAGTCGAACAATTTGAACCGGTGGCAACGGATGATTTCGATATCCCCGGATTGGGCGCTGACGAACACGAAATATAGATCTTTCTACCTGGTAAGCTAAAGGGGTGTGAAATAGCATCCCTTTTTATTCGTATCCTATGTTATCTGCAAAAAATCTAATATTCGAAGCCAAAGATGTGCCTGATGCCTGGGTATTCTCAAATTATTGTGGTGTTCCACTGGATCAATTCAATGGGACTGAGTTCAAGATAAAATCAATTTTTACCGAAGAGAAAACACCCTCCATGGGTTTCTTCCTAAAAAACGGGAAATACCTGTTTAATGACTTTTCCAGTGGTAATAAAGGAGACTGCCTAACCCTGGTTAAACTTAAATACGGCCTTGACTTTCACAGTACTTGCACAAAAATTGTCAACGATTATAACATTTGGCGAAAGAACAGTTCGGGGAATATCATCATCCCTGAATATACACAGCAAAGCAAATATAAGGTAACCAGCCATGAGCCCCGGAAATGGAATTTGCTGGATAAGGACTACTGGATCGGGTACAACATCGGATCCACGCTACTTACGGAATTCATAGTAAAGCCACTGGAGTCCTACACGATGACCCGTGACCTGGAGGATATGACCATTACCGGCAACCATATCTACGGCTATTTCAAAAGGAATGGTCAACTCTTTAAGATATACCAGCCCAAGGTTGACAATCTCAAATTTATTAAGGTAGGTGACCATATACAAGGGTCAGAGCAGACAATGAATAGACCATTCCTGGTCTATTCATCCTCCCTTAAAGATTTGATGTCCCTGATTTCACTCAGGTTGAACCTGGACAGCAAAGCCCCGGACTCAGAAAATACGTTTCTTCCTCAATCCGTGGTAGAGCTGGATATTAATACCTATCAAAAGGTTCTGGTCCTATTTGATAATGATAGTGCTGGTCAAAAGGCTGCTTATAAATACCAGGACAAATATGGCATCACTCCCGTATTCCTTAACTACGGGGAAAAAGATTTGAGTGATCATATCAAGGTATATGGGGCACAGAAGACAAAGCAATGGCTGGTTCCCCTAATTGACAGGAAATTGAATGAATGATCGTCAGTAACACAGTTCAAGAAATTAAAATATTAAATTATTATGCCTATCAAACAAGTAAAGATTTCCGAAATTCTTGGTCTTCTAAAATCAGGTTACACACGTTGGGAGGTGGACGCAGTTGAACCAGGTATGAGCATAGAAACGGTTTTAGCACTAAGTACAGCTGACCTCAAGTCCATCTTTTCGCATGCTAAAGTAAAGCGCGTAAAAACACAGTTCAAAACCATCGAGATCATTGATGATGTCGAAGCACCCGCGGCGACACTGATAATTGAAGATGATACGCCAGGACAACAAGGGGCGCCGGCGTTCCAGGCACAAATTAACTCGGTAGTATCGACAAACAGGCAACCTACTCCCGGGGCAGCTCGTGCAATAGCACCCACAGCTACACCTGGACCTGTACCGACTGTAGCTCCCGCAGCAGCTCCTGTAGCCAGCGTGGAGGAAGAAATTGACATTTTCGCATAGTCGAAATCAAAACATACACTAAAAATCAAACAATGGATACAGTAGCAATTCAGACAAGAAGAATTACAGTTGTCAACAACGTAGGTAAAAACAAAAGAGTGCTGGAATCAGCAGCCGCTATCAAAGGAGACCTTGTATCGGAAATGTCTTCACAAGGCATTAGCGTAAAAAACATGAGAATGATTGTCGGAGGGTCCAAAGTAACCCTCGACAGCTCACTTGCTGTTTTACCCGTTGAAGATTTTTACCTGTTCTTATATCCCGTCAAAGTCGATAGTGGCAATTGGCCTGATACGGATGACGACAACGGGGATGATGGCAATGGTGATGAACAAGGAACAGCCGAAAATTTCAACTACGAAGAAGATGATGTAGAAGAATTCCAATTCGACAACAGTAAAGAAGAAATGCGAGTTCGCTTGAATCTAATCATCAAAGGGAGCGAGCAAACACAACACCAGGCCAACGCAGTATTAAACCTCCTTGATAATATGGAGGAAAATAGCGAAAATAACGAGGCTGGACACAATGATCCGGAACAGACCTTCCTTGTGGATGAAGCTGCCAGGATTGCAAATAGTCTGAATTCTTAGTTCAAAGGTAAAAGGAGGTTGAAATATACCTCCTTTTAATCTAACACATATGACATGCCCCAAGATAGAAATATCCTCCTGGTTGAGGAAACGGTAAAACTGGTTGATGAAAGGAATAAGGAATCTTTAACCAAGATAAAGCTTACGCTTAACAGGGTATTCGGAGAAGCAAACAATCAGATCATTCGGGAAAACCTAGTAAGCCAGCTTCAACAAGGTTCCCCTTATAGGGAGGAATTCTCAGCATACTTTGCAAGTGTTGTCAAAAAGTTAATACGGTATAAAGTCATCCTATATTTCCCGGAGCTGATAATAGCAAATGCACAAGGAAACTCTCATGTTATTAAAGACATATATGTATCCTTTCATTTAACAACAACCCTTAGACTGCATGGCGACTTACAAGGTATGAGGACAACTTTTAGCAAAAACGAATGGGTTTCCGAATATACTCATTCGCATCTGAATGATCGATGCACGAAATTCAGCAACTTCTGTACCGGTACGGGTCCCATTAACGATGTAACCAATGCATTAAGAGAGGAATATGATGAGATTAACTTCGAAATGTTTTGTTACCAAATACAAAGCTATTTGGCGTATGAATCCATTGAAGGCACACCTTATGAATATATTAGCAACATAGGAACTGACACTATAGTAGTTGCCCTAGATGACCAATATCTTCCTCAATTGTCTTACATATATACACATTTCCTGAATACCCATAGCATTGATGACATAAGATCCCATTTACGAATAGTTGTATCTAAAAGGATCGATGTAGATCCAACGGATAATTTTGAAAAGGAGCTGGCCAAATACTTAAAACGATTAAAAGGAATGGCGAGTAGTGCCAATGGCCCATTAAGAAATGTGCCTTTGACCCATTTGTTTGCATATAAAACCAGTGACGGTAAATATACGAACATCACCTCAGAAACTTCGATTACATATACTCCTGAAGTCTTGATAACCTTCAAAGGAGAAAAAAAGAAATTGTCAATTATCAACCCTCCAGAAATAGAGGATAAAAACTTATATTATGCAAACCCTTCGATCACCCGATATATCTGCTCCCGCCTCTCCAGAGAACTCACCAAGGCCAGTTTTGCATTTAAAGGCATTAAAACAGAAGGTGTCTATAGTGTTGAGTCACCAGTTACAGAGTCAAATTCTTTACCTATGCTCAAGAGTGCATAACATTGAATGGTCAGGAACCTTGTTTTACAGTATCACTGAGGGGGAGTTTGGGGATGACAAGTGTCTAATTTCGGCGGAATACTTATTCCTTCAAGACATTGGGAATGATGTCTTCACCACTTACGAATACACTCCTGAATTTGTTAATATTCTTATGGCAAATCCAGCTTTAATGGATATGAAAATCGGGCACATACATTCGCACCACACGATGAGTGTATTCTTTTCAGATACTGATGATAAGGAGTTAATCAAAAACTCGGAATTTCATAATTACTACCTTTCTCTCATCATAAACAATGCCAACGAGATGATGGCCAAGGTAGCTTTTAGGGTCAAAGAGCATTCCGCCATTGAGTCGAAACTCTTATATTATGATTCTTCAGGCAATGAACAGTCCCGTACTGTGCATGAAACAGTAGAAAAAACATCCGTTCATTTTTATCACTGCGAGATCAGCAAACCGCCTATCATTGATAGCCTGCTATCTGAACGGTTTGATGAAATTATAAAAAATAAAGCCGCTGAATCACAAATCTCCAGAAGTAAATTCGGCTCAAAACAAGGAAACAACAAATCCTCAAAAAAACAAGGTGATATGTGGTCGGGCTGGGATGGGGATGAGTTTACTTTGCCCGGTACAAAGGGAAAAAAGGGACCGTTCACAAATAAACAGAAAAATATACCCCTAAAAGAACCCGCGCTGAGTAGATCGACATATTCATTCCTTGTAAAATTGCTGAATCTCGACCATTTGTACGAAGGAAGCTTGAGTGCTACAATGAAGGTGTTGTCCGAAAAGCAATTTAAGAATAATGGATTTTATGTACATATTGAAGAGATAGCTGTACGTGTCTCCGAATTTTATATTAGCATCTTTCCTGAAGATAATAAACTCGAATCCTTGATCGATGTAATTACCGAGGTAACATTGGCGCTTGATAAAGGGTTTTCGCATATCTACCCAGAATTAACGACAGAATTATTAGACATTTTTAATCTTGAAATACAATAACAATGGAAGTAGCAGCACAGTATGGAAGAGTAAAAGGAGGTGAATGGTTCTCCCTTCTTCATAAAAAGGACATTATGGTCCTTGGTCAAGGAGGAATCGGTTCATGGACTTCCCTACTTATCAGCAGGATAGGTTGTAACCTATATTTATTTGACCACGACCGTTTTGAGCAACACAATATGAGTGGTCAGCTTGTGAGAGCCAAGGATATTAACAAAAGGAAAACAGATGCTGTGACTGAAATCATCAAAGAGTTCTCGCCGGATGCTACAGTAGAATCCGACGGAATGTATAAGGAGGATAGTTCCGTTAGCAATATAATGATATGCGGGTTTGACAATATGGAAGCAAGAAAATTAGCTTTCAGAAAATGGCGCGAATTTCTCATGCTTATACCTGAAAGTCAAAGGAAATATTGTTTCTTCCAGGACGGTCGCCTAAATGCAGAATTACTACAGATATTCAACATACCAGGGGACGATTATGCATTTATTGAAGAATATGAATCCACTCATCTCTTTAATGGTGATGAAGTACCTCCACAACCATGTACCTTCTCGCAAACTACCCATTGCGCAGCGATGATAGCCGGGCACATGGTTGGATTTCTGACAAATTGGATTACAAATGCAAATTCTGATACTCCAATGCGGGCGGTACCACACTTCTGGGAATATATTGCCCCACTCAACCTTATGCTATGATAGACTACCGCTTTTCTGACCAATTAACGAAATTCCCCTTCGCAAGAAGAAATCAGTATAACTATAGTTCACCACAACCTTCAGCCCTTTTATTCACTGCTGCCTCTCAGGAAGTTGCATTAATTTATAAGGAACCTTCAGGATACCATAAAGAAGGATTTTTAATGTTCACTGAAGCAACTCAGTTTCGGGAAAGGACTCTTAACAAAGACAAGGTGATGGAAATAATTAATACAGCCCATATCTTAATGAAGCTGAATTACGGCGGTGAAGTATACCTAATGGGGAAAGGATTTATAGGATTATTTGATGACCAAACAAAGGGAATTTCGCCGCTTTTCATCATTACCATACCTAATAATGATGATTGGACTGACATCGACGTCAAATTTTATATCTCTAAAATTATACGAACAAAACCCTTTCGACCAATCCAGGTTATTGTTGAAACACTAATCGAGGACCATAAAGGGGATATTATATTTTCTGATGACATTTCGAAATTAGTGGGAGATCGGATCAAGCTACCAAGTTTCAAGACATTGACCGAACGTCGCCAATATGTCGATAACTTAATTGATTTCTGTTTGACGGTCGAAAAACAAAAGTTTGTAGTTTTGTAGAACAACCTATGAAAAAATGTGGCTCTACAACTCTAGGACGGTCGAATCCTTAGACGATCTTCCCCAGCCCGAAGCACTCTTTGGGTTTATTTACAAAATAACAAATACGAAGACTGGTTCAATTTACATTGGCAAAAAGCATTTTTATTCCAGTAGAAAGAAGGCCCTGCGAAAAAATGAGTTATCAGCCGACAAGCGAAAGAAAACATATCAACTGGTAAGAAAGGAATCGGACTGGTTGTCGTATTGGTCATCCTCCACAGATCTACAAAAAGATGTCAAAGAAAAAGGAGAGCAGGACTTTACCAGGGAAATCATCGCCCTCTCCTGCTCTCCAAAGTTTCTTGGATACCTGGAACTGAAGTATATGATAAACTTCGATGTTCTCACCGTAAGAAGCTATAATGGCAACATCGCCGGCAAATATTACACCCGTGATATGCAATCAAATTGTTTTAAATCATGACAATGTACCATAAAGAACTCGACCTGCAAAGGATGGGATATAGAAAATTAGAGGGCGATGTTTGGGGAAAACCTATTGGGTATATGCTCTTTACATTTTCAGTACATACCAATAGCATACACGCCAATTTCCTCGATAAAAAAGGAAATACAAGCCTTTGGGATTCAGACATTTTCAAAGAAGAACAGGAAACCTCCTTTTTGGATTTCATAAAGGTATTCGAGTCCTATACCAGAACGGACGTAGCCGTTGGGCACTGTTCAGAGTTCCATTTTTTAACCCAGGAAGAGTATTATAACTCACGCCTGACTTTGGTTGCATAACCAATTTCTCCACCATGAATAAAGAAGAAATAAAACGATTGATTTTAGACCAGGGGTTAACAGCGATCGGATTGGTGGAAGCCATTATAGAGATCAACGGCTACACGGGCATCGGCCTGTTGGCGCTGTATAAAACACTAAAAGACTATTGCCACACAAAAATAAAGGGCATAATAGCTAAATCGGGAAAAAATCATATTGAAGGGGAATGGACCATGACGGACCCTTCCACCAACCAATATGGTCGGCAATTATCGCGGCATTCCTTTGAGTTTAAGGAGATCAACCGGGGACAAGAGGTAATAGACATTCACAGGTATACCGTTGGCGATATCGAATCCACCATCAACTCCTATGGTTACACTTTATTTGAATCCAAGAACGGAAACGCGAATATTCTCGAACAGTATGGGGAAAGCACGCAATGGATTATTGCAGAGTGCCTATTCGAGATGCAGGTTTGAACAATCCCCAGCAATCGTGAACAGACAATAATCTTTTCCAACCTAGAAAAATTTAACTATGCTCATTAGCCAGGAATTGGTAAGAGATCCCATGAATGAGTTTTACAATAAGAAATTATATTTTTCATACTCAGCTCTGAAACTCCTTCTCCATTCACCGGGTGCCTACAAAAGGAAATATATAACGAAAATCTATGAGGAAAAAATTGAAAAGCACCTTATTAAAGGGAAGGTAATTCACTGTCTTCTGCTGAATAACCATCTGTTCGATGAATTATTTATCGTATCGCCGGTCAATATACCAAGCGGGAACAATAAAATAATCGTAGATAGAATATTCAAAATTTACTTACAAGGGATCGCCGATAATCCACTGAATCACAGTGCAAACCAATCCCTGACAGACTATTCCGAGAATATATTGAACATTCTTCTGGAAATCAATCTACATCAATCGCTTACCGATGACAAACCCGATAGGCAGGGTGTCGTCGCCAAAACTGGAAATCAAAAACGACTCGAAAAGATTTTCAACGATGAAAACCTCAATTACTTCGAATACCTAAAGATCCAAGGGACCAGGAACGTTATTGACCAGGAAACGTATGATTTATGTGCCATATATGCCGATATCATTCGTAATAATAAGGAGATTGTAAAAATAATGGCGCTCGATGTAAGCGACTCCGAAGAGATAAAGGTGATCAATGAATTCGAGCTGAGGACTGGGCTATCCAAATACCCCTTTGGGATAAAAGGAATACTAGATAACGTAGTATTCGACAACGCTATCAAGGTAATCCGGGTCAATGACTTCAAAACGACTGACAGACCCCTAAATGAGTTCAGGGATACTATCGACTTCTACAAATATTGGCTGCAGGCAGTAATATATATGATGCTGGTGTACGCAGAATACACGCCTCTTTTTGATAATGGCTGGACGTTTGAATTCAGATTTATTGTAATCGACGCGAATCAACACGTTTACCCGTTCCTGGTGAAGGAGAAAACGTTAAATGAGTGGCTACTCCGTTTTAATGAAGTCATCGACAAAGCCAACTATCACTATACAGAAAGAGCTTATGATCTACCCTTTGAATTTTCGAAGGGTTTGGTGGTTTTGTAAATTTTCATAACTTATGAATAATGGCGCTGAAGGAATTATACAAGAAATATTTTCAAAAATCAATTTGGTTTCTCTACCCGAATTTAGGCATAAAAAGACACGCTACGTTCACCCCCATTAATACTTTTATTGTACTTAACGATAATATTACAGAGTATGACGAAAAGCTTATCGTCCTGCATGAAGATCTAAATTCTGAAGGCTTTAAACAATTTGAGAAAAATGTTTTATTCAAAAATCGCTTTTTTTACACCTTTAAACCGTGTGTGGACAACAAGGTAGCTTACATTTTTACTTTCCAGGAACATCAAGAGGATTGGTTCAATTTTCTGTCGGGTAAATATTCTCTTTTATCCAAAGAATTGAAGAACCGTATCGAGTCCTATGCTGGTAAGAACTCCTTAGAATGGGAATATATCTACAGTTTTTTGTATCCGGATAAGCATTTCGAACTTTATGCAACACTACTCGCGCAGGGGGAAAAGGATGTTGAATCCATGCAGGAGATCCTGATGGGGATCGGTGAATTATGCCCACCCTACAACCTGGCCAAAGAAAGTTTGAAGATTGAATTTAGAGAATTAGATACTTTGTAGAATAAGAAGTAAATTTGTAGAATAAAAACCAAGAGGATGGAAATTGAAAAATCAATGCTGTTGATTACCTCTGCCTGGGGTAATGCCAAAACTTTTAAGTTAATTCCTGTCACCAAAGAATGCCCCTTTAACGAAGCGATATACGACCCCGACGTTAGGGTACTGGCCATCATTTCCAAAGAGAAGAAGGAATCTTTCAAGCGCCTGGACAAGCTGGATGACAACGGAGATTCAATTCCGCTAAAAAATCCAAAACCAGGTAAACCATATAAAGAGGAAAGAAAAGTTTTGGAGACTTTCTACGAATATTATATTAAGGACACCGAGGAAATCAAACAATTCATTGACTCCTTTGCCTTAAATAGCGACCATTTTAACACCGACGAATACCTGATAAAGCAAGCGGCTTGACCAGTCATGATTTGACTGTTAAAGGGGAGCAGTTTTAGTCTCCCCTTTTTTATCTTATAAAATCCATTATGATTTACCTAATAACTCAGCAAGCAGAGTTGTTCAAGGATAATCTTGTCTATGAGAAATCTACGGTAACAGCACTTATTCAATACCTGAAATCCGTTTTAGAAACCTGCCTCGATACGGAGACAAACGGCTTCGACCCTCATACTAAAGAGTTATTGTCCTTACAAATAGGTGATGCAACCAACCAATACGTAATTGATTGCAAGACCGTTGATATCAGCGTTTTAAAGCCGTATCTCGAAAACATCCTCATTGTAGGCCAAAACCTGAAATTCGATTTAAAATTCTTGTTTAAAAAGGGAATCTATCTCAGGAAGATTTGGGATACGATGGTTGTGGAAAAGGTCCTATACTGCGGTCTGCCGGAAATTAGGGTGGGACTGGATTCCATTACCGAACGGTATCTTGGCTTTAAGCTGGATAAATCTGTAAGAGCGGAGATACAGAAGGAAGGTTTGACCAGTCGGGTAATAAAATATGGCGCTGATGACATCAAGTTCCTGCCAGCTATCAAAGAAAAGCAAATTGAAGCCCTTATCGCAAAAGAGCTAAAAGGCACCGTTAACCTGGAGAACCGCTTCACTCCTTGTCTTGCCTACATCGAATATTGTGGTTTTAAGCTCGATAGGGATAAATGGTTGGCTAAGATGGAGAAAGATGCCTTAAAATTAAAACAGGCACAGGAAGTTCTTAATCAGTGGATAATGAACAAGGGGCTGGTCAAGTATTTTACCCAGCAAATCAGCCTCTTTGATCCCGTCTCCTGTAAAATCAATTGGAGTTCATCCAAACAGGTTATCGAATTATTTGAAGAGCTGGGCATTAACTGCAGGGTTGTTGAAAAAGGTGTCGCTAAAAAGTCGGTAGAAGCTGGCAATATTGAGAAGCAAAAAGGCAGGTTCCCCTTTATCGGGCTGTACCTGGAGTATAAAAAGGCGGAAAAAGTAGTTTCCACATATGGAGAGAACTTTCTCAAGCAGATCAACCCGGTTACTGGCAGGGTCCATTCTAACTTCAAACAGATCATGGACACCGGTAGGCTATCTTCCGGGGGAAAGGATAAGATTACGAAGGAAGAGTACATCAATTTTCAGAATATTCCCAAGGATCCCGAAACGAGGGGGTGCTTTGTAGCCGAACCAGGTAATGTACTCATCATTTCAGACTACTCCGGGCAGGAGCAGGTTGTCCTTGCGAATTTCTCCATGGATAGGAATCTCTTAAAGTTCTATGACGAGGGCCTGGGGGATATGCATGCCTTTGTTGCATCAAAAATGTATCCCCAGCTAGATGGGTTAACCCTGGATATAATAAAATCGCAATATAAAGAAGAGCGGCAGGAAGCGAAGATCACAGGCTTTACTATTAATTACGGCGGTGTCGGACAAACCATAGCTGACCAGCTCGGTAAAGCAAAGGAAGACGGTGAAAGGATATATAACGCCTATTTTGTCGCTTTCCCTGGATTGCGCGCTCATTTTGATAAAGTCAAAAAACAGGGTCTAAGGGATGGCTACATCCTTATTAGCACACTTACCAAACGTAAGTCATACCTCCCCTTCTTTAAGGAATTTAAGGAACTGGAAGCTGAAATGGACAGTGATTTCTGGGAAATCTACAGGTCCGCAAAAGAAAATGGCACGCCCGATCTGCCCCGGTTGAAAGAGAAGGTATCCCGGTATTTCATGTATAAGGGTGATGTAGAGCGCAAGTCACTCAATTTCCCTATACAGGGTTCATCGGCAGAGATAACCAAAGTATCCTGCGTCCACATCTTCGACTATATCATCGATAATGGCTTATTTGACATAGTAAAATTCGTTAATACCATTCACGACGAAAATGTACTGGAAGCACCAATTGACCAAGGTGAACTCATTTCCCAAATGGTAAAAAAAGCCATGTTCAAAGCAGGTCAATTGCATTGCAAACGGGTGCCGTTGAAAGCGGAACCAGAACTATCATATTACTGGAAAAAATAATTATATGAATCTAACAATTAAAATCCTCGGGGAAGGAACAAAAGAGGAAATCACAACCGCTCTTCAGCATGTTATCAATAGCCTGGTCGACCATGATGAAACCACCAAGGCTACTTGGGAAGACCAAACCCTATATACTCAAATAAACTACTGACAAGATGAGTGAAGCTGAACAGGAGCGGATGGAATTATTGGAAACCTTGCTCAGAGACGCGCTGCATATTCTTAACCAAATTCCTAATACTATCATCAGGAGTGATAAATACAGGTCCACCTACGACTTCGCCGCATCAATAAACGATACCTTAAAAAGATAATATGGCCAATTTCGATTACTACATAGATAGAAAGTTCACTATCTGGGACAGGGAGCATTATCAAATTGTAGCCAAGGACCAGCAGGAGGCAAACACTATTATGTTGGAACATTTTAATTGTGGTGCTCAATCCGATAAATTGACACCCGATGATTATGAAGATCTCCTGGATACCCGGGAAGATCTCACCCCGGAAGAAAACGACGGTGAGGCTACCCGGGAATTATTCACGGGTACAGGGGGAGCAGAAAGTATAAGACTGGCCGATAACATCCAAAAATAACCTTCACAACAATGAGTACCCGTCAAGAAAGTATCGGATTATTAATCCGTTACGTTTTGTACCATTTTAAGTCAATAGAAGAGAGGCTTTCCTGGTCAAAAGCGACCAACGGTTTTATTCAGCAGGATAAGCACACCTTAAATAAGGCAATTCAAAAAGTGGTATCGGCTATTGAGGATGTACTGACAATTGTGCGAAATCCAGAGCTTATCAGGGCTATGAGGGCTGAAATCAACAAACAGGACCTTGCATATTATATGGTCCTTACAGAACAATTGTTCGACTTGAAAGAAGAGGATTTGGTGTCTATAACGGATCTTATTGACCAATATTTAAAACAAAAGTATGGACTCGAAGACCTATCCCCCGCGGCAGCCTGACGAAGAACCGGACTATGAACCGGAAGACTGCGACTACTGCAAACAAAACATGGAACAAAACGACATTGAATATACCCTGGATTGCCATTGGACCGGGCAAACCTGGATATGTGATCATTGCGGACTACCTCTTTAAAATCCACTATTATGGCAACCTTTGAAAGAAACATCTTGCTCAGCTTAAAACGCAGATATACGCAGAATGAACAGTATAATCTTTTATTGACCGCATACACCAACCTGGAGCGCGAGAGTAAAGCCGATACGGAAAACTTAAGACTTCTGCGCAAGGAATACCAGGAGCTTGAGAAAGAAACCATCAGCTTGCGAAAACTCGTTGCCGATAAAGGAGTTGTCAGTTCAAAAGTGTATAGCACGCTCGTTAAGAAGCATCGGGACCTGGAGGACAAATATTACGACCTGGTACGGCATAAAAATAATGCAGAGCAGGAAAAAATGAACAAGGAGCTGGAGGATCTCCGATTGTAATCGACAACCTACTCCTACAGCTAATCACAAATATCAAAAACATATACACAAATAATAAAATTTGTTATTTGTAGAATAATATTTTGTAGAATAGATTGTATTCTACAAATAATGTCCTAAGTTTGTAGAATAAACGAATCGTTCAATGACTGATAAGTACCGGAAATCCTCAAAGAACATTTACAAAACGGAAGCTAATAAGTACCGTGTCAGAATTTATAGAAATGGTTCCAGGCTCAGCAAGAACTTTTCCAAAAGAAAGGAAGCCGTCAAGTTCAGAGACGAGACTATAAGCCCCGTTGTTTAATCCATGCTCATATTGAAAACCTATGAAAGGGACTATAATGGTCCCTTTTATATTAGAGGCATGGTTGGGCTTTAAGAACTGGGGCGCCGGCGAGCTACTCAGCTCCCATCGCGATATAGCGCTTGGGGCGATTTTCCGATCCTATCATTTTAACGTACCCGTATGAAGCTAGGAATATTTGGCTACGAAGATACTTGTGTAAAAGCGTATGATCCCATTCACCAGCAATTGGTCGGGATATTCGACAATTATAATGATGCTGGGAACAAATTAGGTATTGTTCCCAGCATCGTTCAAAAGACCTGTTCCCGCAAGGGTAAAGCGTATTCTGAAATTTTAAAAATAAAGGTATCCATACGGTTATCCAGGAAAATGAAAAAAGAAGAACTCATAGCTGAGATAATAAAATTTGATTACAAAAAATGCCCGAAAATGTATGTAGTCAGAAGCATTACGGCTGACGCCTGGGACCTGGAGAAGTTAGGCAAATTGGCTAATCTGACACTACATGATATTTGGCGGGAATTAAGGCACATATTGTAAGGCGCTATGACTTGCCGGCAATAAGAAGCGATATTTTTAACCAATCCCACACTTTTTTAAATAAAATCAATGAGTTTAGAGACACTTTATAAGAGAACCAAGGCAGGCGGCATTCAATACTGGGAAATCAAGGTAACACCTGAAGGAAATAACGCGTGGATAACTAAAACTTCGGGCAAATTCGATACAAAAAGCCCCTTGGTACACGAGCAGTTTATTGAAGAAGGCAAAAACATCGGTAAAGCAAACGAAACTACCTCCTACCAACAAGCCGAACTGCAGGCGCGATCCGATTGGAATAAAAAGCGTGATGAAGGGTATAAGGATCTTGCTGGCTTAGGAATTAAATCGGTCGGATTAGGCTACATAACCGTAAACGATGGTAAAACGGTACGATCCTTGGAAAAGGTGCTGGAGGAAGCCGTACCCAAATTCAACAGTGACGCCAGTGGCAATGTTAAGCCGATGAAGGCGCCAACGGTACCTTGGAAATTGGGTCAAAAGATTTCCTATCCACAACGACTTGAAACCAAGTTCGATGGGGTGAGAGCCACTCTGGTCATCCCCGAGGATTGGGGTAACATGCAGTTTTTATCTAGCTCGGGCAAAGAATATACATCATTATTCCATATTAAGCTGGAGGTCTTGGCAGCATTGAGGGCAAGTAGGTGGACAATAGACCAGTATCCGATAGTTCTCGATGGAGAGATCTATCGCCACGGCATGACATTGGAAGAAATCAATGAAGCTGTCAAAAAACTGAGGGCTGAGACCGTGACACTGGAATTCAGGATGTATGATCTGCCTTTACACACAGGTAGCCAGACCGAGCGGAGTGCAGAAACTGCCAGAATTGTCAGCCTGATCGATAGCAATTTCGTCTCGGCCGTGGACGGCGTTGTAGTTAACAGTGATGCCGACGTAAAGCGACACCATGATATATGGGTTCAGTTCGGATATGAAGGAGCTATGCTCAAAGACCCCAATGGACTTTACCAACAGGGACAACGCAGCAGCTACTGGCGCAAGGTCAAAGAATTCGATGATACTGAATTTGAGATCACCGGATACAAGCTGGGTCAGCGCGGGGTGGAAGATTTAATATTCACTTGCCAGTGCCCTGGAGGGAGTTTCGATGTAAAGATGTCCGGCAGTCGTGAAAGTAAACAGAAGATTTACGAAGAGATACAGGCCGGGAAAACAGAGGGCAGACTTCTGACCGTAAAGCATTTTGGATATACTAAATATGATATCCCAAATTTGCCGACTGGTAAAGCTTTAAGAGACAAAGAATAAGATTATTGCTTTGTATATTATTAGTAGAAAGGAAAGGGAGTCCAGGCTTCCTTTCCTTTTTTTCTTCGCTTTGATCTCCACTTCATATATCTTCAGGAGACTCAATTGGCCTTTCTATCCACCTAACGCTCGATTTTATCCAATTATTTATCCGGTTGGTTCAGAATATTTGTTTGAGTAAACTAATACCTTAAATTAGTGACCCATTTAGCTCAAAAACACCATTATGAAACAGATAAACATCGCTGTGCCGGACGGCAGAATCGGAGACTGGGAGATAAAAACATTTGTCGTAACAATAGAAGGGGCCGCCCAGCATAATCTAAACCAAATGGGTGGTTTAGAACGATATATTGTACCAGGTGAATATAAATACCTCCTTTGTCACAAAAAGGAATATTTGAGAAAAGGTTATCCAAGTGGCTACCCGGTTATGAGCAATACACCGGCAGAAATAATTGACCACATGCCTTTCATAGAAAAAGCACACGGGCGTGTTCTGATTTTTGGGCTGGGATTGGGTATGATTGTACAAGCGTTGATTGATAAAAGGGAAGTAGAGCATATTACCGTGGTTGAAATAGCCTCGGAAGTTATTCAGCTCAGCGGCAGTTATTATCAAAATTTGTCATCAAAAGTTCAGGTATTTCAAGGAGACGCTTTTTCTTGTGTCCCAACCCCCAACTTTGATGCTGTCTGGTTTGATATATGGGATCTAATCGATGATCATAACCTTAAACAAATGCGACTTTTAAAAAAAAGATGGAAGGAATATGTGCCCATCCGGATGTGTTGGGCGGAAAAAGAATGCATGGAATTGGCTAAATATTATTAGAGTAGCTGCCCATCTGTTTTGTAATCCTTAACTACTTTGAAAATTATCTTTCAGAATTTTGGTCTTGGAAGAATTATCTGTGACTCGTCAAAGTTCAAAAGACCCAGGTCTAGTATAACAGCGTCGTCCTCCTGGAGGGCAAACTCAATAAAACCAGAAGCATGTGAAGCTGTCCATAGCTGGGAGGTGTCAGGGATCCAACTGCTGATTATTTCATTGAACAATCTGAATTGCAATACAGTATTTATATTACAATCCATATCATCAATATAAATTACTGCATCCTGATACTGTTCTTTACGAACTATAAAATTCAGTAATAATATGATAACCTGCTTTTCCCCATAACTTAAAAGGTCATAATTTATTTTGGATTCCCCTTTTAGAAAAATTAGTTTAGCCTTCGATTGGATGGTAGGACTTCGGAATTCGATCAATTGAATAGTGGTCAAAAGGTTGTTCCCAAAAATATTAAGCAGCGAAACGTTCAAGGGGCGAATGAATTCCGTAAAAATTTTAAAAGTATCAGCTGATTCTCCAGAAAAGACAGGCGCTCGTAAGGCGTTATCTATCTGTTGTATGAACATTAAGAGATCGTTATCAAATCGAGTGTCAGCGTCGCTAAAGGTAGCCGGAGCGTCTGAATCATATTTTATCGTGTCTAGATCACCCGCATCAGTAATTTTTGGAACAATTCTGATGCTACTTCTTCCTATAAAGTTTTCTATTTTCTTCGCGCATTCTTTATCTATATAGTCAGTTCGGAGAGTGCTGCCATCATCAAATGAAATTGCAATCGAATATTCTTGATTGTTTTTTGAATAATACTCGCTATTATCAGCGAGGGTACCAACACAGCTCTTCGTAATGTTGTCGAACGCATCAAATATAGAGGACTTCCCAGAACCATTTGCCCCGATCAATAAAACTAGTTTAGTTTTTTCAGGGATTGCACCAATAGTCAAATCTGTAAATCGTTTGAAGTTCTTTAGTTGAATTCCCGTTATTCGCATGTTAATAATTTATATAATGTTCTTCGCCATTATATTGATCAGGTGCCGAGTCGATCTTTAAAGGTAATTTATTTTTTTATAAGCCAGCTCGTATTCCCTCTTAACCGATTTTACCTATTCTGCAAGCCCCAACTTTTCCGAAAATCGTCATCAAAAAGTCCATAGGTACTGATTGCCTCTTTGGTGATAGGCATTATTTTACCCAAGTACTTGAAAGGGTGATTTTTTTCCATGATGACGTCATCCTGTAGCGCAAATCCATAGATTTGCCCAATAGTCTGGGTCCCGAATTTCTCAAAATCGGTCAATAGCCCCACTAAGGGGATGGGGTTTTTTAGCATTTGTGTGAACTCTGAAGGCGAATAATAGAAGCTAAATTCGTTCTGATATTTATCCATGGCCCTGGCGATGAACTTCCTCATCCCTGACTTATCCCGGTCGCTTGAGCCGGGTTTCGCCCAGAATGCGACCGCTAAGAAGGACGATAACACCGCCATCTCTCTGAGCTGAGACCTGAGATTACCCAGGTACATATCTATAAACTGGGCCTCTGTCATATGGAATTCCTCACCCTGCGCAGCCATTCGACCTTTAAATTCCACATACCGCTGTTTAGCCCGGGTAATAGTATTGGCGCCAAAGCCAGTAACCATTTCTCCTATGAGCGGAAATATCTTACTACTGAACAGGTGCTTCAAGAAAAGACGCCCTTTGCCGTACTGATATGATTCAAGGTCCATATCGTAGGACATATCCCCGAACCGATCCGTGACCATCTGGGGCATCCAGGACCGGAACTGCATCAAGACTTGCCCCAAAATCCCAATTCGGATCTGGTTGATATCGTCATGGGAGGCGTTACCAATAATATTTTTGTTGACCTTTTTGATCTTATTTCTGAAGTCATACACTTCCTGGCTTTTCCGGTCAATGCCTGGAATGATCAGTTTCTTATCCTTTACCTCGGCAGTGGCTTGCAACGATCTGGTAGCTTTTAACTCCTTTACCTCCGTATCTATTTTGGATTGTAGCGCTTTTCGTTCAGACGTCGGCAGGGAGTAAAAGGAATTCTCGTAATCATATTTATTTTTCACGAAAGCGTTGATATCAACTATTTTACCACCTTCGACCATATGAGTACGCATCATAGTAAGCGCCACTGGGTATTGTACCGCTTTATCACCATTCTTTTGTATAAAAAACAGTTTATCCAAAGTGACATGCTTAACGGCGTCATTGATGGAAAGCTGGTTGGAATGGTGCTGTTTCTCATCCTCCAGGTTTACATCAAAATAGTCTAAAGCTGCCATAGCCTTTGGATCTCGACTCGTAAAATCTCTCAATCCCCTGGCCCAATCCCCTTCAGTAAAGTGTTCTCTCTTAGATGCCTGGAAAAAGGCGTTACCGGATCCACCAACGAATGTTGAGGTCCCTGAGAGCACGTTTAGCGCCAGTGTTTTGAGGGATAAGAAGCTGAGCACTGCTCTACCCGTTTTTGTAGCGGAATATTCCTTACCCCCTATCTTAATAGCATAATCAGCATTATCGCCAATTTTTTGTCCATAGACATAGTATTTGACAAAATTCTCCAGGACCTCCGCATTGGTTTGGTTGCCCTCTTTTTCTTTGCGCTCCTCGGTGACATTGCCAAACACATTGGTTACCAGGCTTTTTTTAGACCTTTCGACGGCAACGAGAATTTCAGCGGAGTCTTTAATGGACTGCATCGCTTCATAGTTATACATATGATTGCCCCATATACTGAAAACCTTGAATAAGTCCTTGGATTTAAGCGAGTAGTCAATGGTACCATCTGCTTTCTTTACGCCCAAATCATGCAAGAAATTGACCGGAATCTTCTTTACTAATTCCCCGGTAATAGGATCGATCTCTCCAAAGGCTTTGTCAGCATCGACCTTCAAAGTCTCAAATAGTCCTTTTTTATTAAATAGGTTACTCAGCCCGGCGAATACAGCCAGCTCCAGTTTATCCTGGCGAATTGATGGGATGAAGCCATTTTCAAAATCTATCATCCCCAACTTATCTGAGAAAGATTTAAGCAACTGAAAGTAGTCAAAGGCTTCTTTCAGGGGTTTGTTTTCCTCCTTGAGCAGGTTGCTCCATTTATTGCTGTACCATTGCTCCTTTGGCTTCAGATAATAGTTTTTCTTATTCAGCTTGGCAAAGTCGGATGTATCCACATCCCGTGCGTTGATCCACGCAGCCAGCGCCTTATCCTGGCGCTCTTTATTTTTTACTGGATCGGGGCTATAAGCTACCGTTTCAATCACTGCTTTATAACTGGCCAGGTCCTTTTCATACCGTTCCCTGTCAAAAGTGGTGTTATCGGAAATCCACTTGATATCCCCCGTTTTAATGGCTTCATTCTTGGTGACAAAATAATCTTTGGAGAATTTATCCAGGAAGTCACCGGTCCAGTTACCATCAGCATTAATTTTCAAAATATCGTCAAACATATTTTCCCTGCTAATCCCCTTGCTTGCCGACCATTTCTCAACATTCTCCTTTATATGATGCAATTTCTCATTCAGGTCGTCAATTTGAAAATCTCGTTTAGACTGGGAGGTAGACAATAGTTTATAAAAGGTCTGGATAGAGCGTGTCGGAAGGGTAGAAATAGACCTGAACAAGGTTTTCATCCGGTCCATGCTCTTTTCCGCCGTCAGCAGGTTGGATATTCCTTCTTTTTCAGCAATCTGAACCCCGATTTCTTTCAGTTTTTCCTCCATATTAAATAGCACATCCTTGCTATTGGCGCTCATTTTTAAGAAATCCGACTGTAGTGTCTCCAACTCGCCTTTGGCCACCGGATCTGTTTCGGCACCAATTTTCTTCCGAAGGTTCTTGAGTTGTTCTCGTAAAAGCAACTGCGCCTGCGCATAAACGGAAAGAATATCAATAGAATCAAGCACATCACTTTTGGTAACGGTATCATTATCCAGCTTGTCCTGGTATTTCATTACCTCAGCCAAGCCGTTTTCTACGAAAGTCCCTATATCCTGCCGCACCTGGAGATCGCGGATCGCCTTCCTGATTTTATTCAGTTCCTCCGCCTTCAGATAGCGCTTATCCCGGTCAAAATGCTGCTGAGATATTTTTTCAAGGACTGTATTTAGCTGGGTAATCAATTTATCCAATTTATCATCTCCCGTCTTTTCATCCTGGGCGACCACAGGTAGTAGATATGCCTTATCCTCCGGGATTTGCCCGGGGTAGATCGATCCTACCTCGATATCAGCGAGTGTTTTGGGAGTGTAAGTGCCCTGTTCTTTTTTGTAGATAAAATTTGTCTTTATAGGGATCGCCCGGACCTTGTTGAACCTGGTTATACCATACTCTTGGGTAAGGATTTTACGGTATGCCTCTAACTGTATCCGGTAAGCAGGCTCTTTGAACCATTTTAAATCAGTCTGGTCCTTTGCTACCTCTTGTGATTTCCAGTCGTAAATATCAGCAGCACCATCTGGTGTTAACACCAGCAAATCGATGCTCCCGGGCATATTCCGTTTCGCATCATGGATCCGGACCTCAGCCATAAATTTGGTTGCAGCCGGATAAGACCTTAAAAGCTCCCCGATATAAGACTCCAGCTTGGTGTAAATACTCTGGTTGGTTGATATGGTGGATACTGGCCTGGGCACCGTGAGCAGTTCACCGGTGTTCGCATCGATGTAGCGTTCAATGATATTTTGGGCATCAGCGTGGACCTTATCTCCTTCCTGCGCCTTCAGACTATCGATGTTCTTTTGGCGCTCAGTTCTGTTGTCTGTAGGGAACCTGGCTTTATACCATTTATCTACCAACAGTTCGGTAACTGAACCCCTGACATTTTTGCCATCTACGGTATATTGATGACGTTTCTCTCCTGTTCGGGGATCTACAGAATTATCAAGGTGTATGCGCTGTTGGTCTGCTTTAATTCGACTGTAAACATTGTCAACCTGTAAAAACTCATCGGTGGAGTCCAGCTCATGGATATTCTTGAGGCCCTGAACTTGATTTGCCAGGATTCTTTTCGCCGACTCCTGAAAGGGGTTAACCTTACTTTGAGCAAATATCTTAGTAATATAGTCCCACACTTTCTCCCACCATTTTTGGGCCTTTGCTATCGATTCTGTGTATTCGTCGCCGACCCCTTGTACAAGAATATGTTCAGCTATCAGTTTACCAATAGCCTCCTTTTTTATCATATCAAAATTGAGGGTACCATCACTGCGCCGATACAACTTATTACCTTTATATTGCTGAACTACACCACTGTAAAGTCTATACGTCGGGATATCTTTGAACATAGCCTTGTACAAGGCATTTTCCTCCCCTAGTAGCGATACAAAAAAGTGAGCTGCTTCTTCCGGCAGGGTGGTCATATCTGCCTTACCGTCAACAACCTGGATGATCTTATTTAGCATACTTGCCTTAGCAACAGCATCGAGCTTATTTCCTGCTGCATCCGTTAATTGATCCACTTTTTCAACGGATACACCTATAGAAGAAAGAAAATGGTTGACCTTATCTTCAATACTAACCACTTCTTTGTCCCGGGAACTGGGCTGCCGAAATGATCCAATAGATTCCTGCGAATCATAGATTGCCAATTTTTTACGGGCTTCGTCAATATCATTAAAAGCAAGTTCATTCGGTTCTGCTTTGAAATATTTGCCACCAAATGAAGGAGTAACTTCAACGCGGGCAAAAAGAGGTCCCCGGTCGACCTGGTAGGATTTCCTGGCCTGGGTCGTTATCTCATCAACGGTGTCGTGAAATCTCTCTTCTGATATAATCCGGCCATCTTCATCAATAGCTTTTTTGCTTAAAAGTGATTCCCGGGCGTTTAAACTTGATTCTTTGTGGGGGAGCGTTGTGCAATTCATAGGTTGGTATTAAAAAGGTGTGCCGCCTTCGCAAGGCATATCCTCTTGTTCGTCCTTTGGTTTATTGGTATCTGTGGTCTTATTTTGAATTTGTTCAACCGCTTCCTCATACTGGCTCTCATCGAAGGGCTCATTTTTGGGAAGTATTGACTCTTTATTTAGTCCGTAAGTTTCTGTCATACTCATCCTGTTACCCAGGCGGTTAATTGGTCTATAATAGACTACCGGCTGATCATCGGTTAAATCACTCCCGTTTTCATCTTTTATCGGGATCCGCTCAAAAAGCCCATAATTGTATAAATCATCCCAACGTTTTTGTTTGACCAGGTCTTCTCTTTTCTCATTTACTTTCCCTGCATATTCTGGCTTCAGTTCCCGGGTAGACACGTAATCATAATTGGCAGTCCTAAAATTTCCTGAGATAGAAATCAGACCGTTGCGTTCATGAGAGAACTTTTTAACTCGTGGAACCAATTGACTATTGTACCAATTGTTCTGGAAGAACTGTTTCCACATTAGCGTAGGGTCCAGGTTATCTATATCCTGCCCGGTAAACCGATCCAGGATATCTCCCACCGTTTTTGAGTATATTTCGATGGGTAAAATCTTCGTGTATGTGATAGGGCTGGCCTGAACTCCCGATTGTAAGATGGAAAACACCCCAAGTCTTCCTACAAATTTTCCCAGTTCCGCATTATTTTCTGCTTCCGCCTGTTGCTTTAAATTCATTAATGCTTCAGAGATTACATTGATCTCATAACTGGATAGTCTATTATTAAATAGCTTAATATTATCAGTAGCATTCTTGTCGCTATTGATAAGGGGGAAAAGTTGTTTTAGGGCAAGGTTGTTCTTATATCGCGGGTTATCCTGGAACTCCTTTAGCTGCTTTGGAAGGGAGCGATCGCCAAAGAACATACCATACCATTCATTGAGGGACCTTTCATCGGTCCCAGCCTTGAATTTAACGGTATGCAACAGGGAGGTGATAAAGAAGTTTTGGTACCGGTTCAGCACTTCGGCTTTCTTATCTTTGGTCATATTGAGGGCCGGGTTATTAATTAAGTCAATAACCTTTTCAAACGCTGGTTGTGCATTGGGATGGAGACTTACAAAAAAGTCCTTGAACATATTGGCTATATCCTGCTTCTGGTCTTTGACAGCCCCTAAGAAAGTTGTACTGAACACGCGGTTGATACTATCCCGGGTGACAAAATTATCGTTGTAAGCAGACTGTAGTGTAGAATCCTGTATCCTGTTCTCAATGATGTTTTTTGTCTTAGCAGTATCATATGATATGGCATTGATAAAATTACTCAGGTAGCCTGCTTGTTGCTGGTAATCCAGGTAATCGTATAGTAAGGCCAACTGTTTTAGCGCATCCTCTTTTGTTAACCGATAACCGGCCTTGTTCTGAGTTTGAATATTATTCCTTAAATCCGTCTCCGCATATTTTTCTACTGCCCCACGGTACCGGTTAACTTTTGACAACAACTCCTCCTTAAGCTTGAAATACTCCTTTCTGGTTCTCCATTTGCCATTAGAATCAGGTTGACCGAGTTGATATAGACTTTTGGGGGTATCAAACGCCTTCTGGAAATAGGGATCTGCCACCTTAAAGATGACCATTTCTTTAACCAATTCAGTATCGTTGGCCTTGTTCACGTAGGATTCATTCTTCCCTTGTTCAGCAAAGTATTGCTCAATTAATGGCTGAGTATGTAGATACGCCAGCTCCTTGACAGGAACGCCCAATTTTTGCAGATAGAACCAGGTAGCTGCGGTCTGCAGATTTAAATTCAGGTCAAATATAAACGGGTCCTTGGCTGCATCTACAAACCCGGTAAGCGCCTCCGACAGCAATTCAGAGATGTACTGGTTGCCTTTATCCATCACCGCGGTCAGGTAGAACTTACCCGCCTCTGAGTTGTGATCAAACTTTATTTTAATGGGTAGCTCCTGGCCATCCCGGGCTTTATAGGTCCCGGTTAATTGTATCCCCGCCAACTGGCTAACGGTATGTGATGTAATCTGGAGTGCGCCAATCCCCACCAGTTTCTTTCCGCTGATGTAACGCTCCCGAGTTTCGACCATCGTTTTCCACTCACTTAACCTGGTTAGACCGGCGCCTTCTTTATCAAGACCCTTGAGTCTCCTGATTTCGTCCGCCAGTCCTTTAAGGGTTTCGGCTCCATTGGGTACGATGAGCTGCCGGTAATTGTCCGGATGAGACAGGATCTGGCCCATGAGCTGTATTAACCGGTTTTGAAGGGCTTCCTTGGTGGACCCGGCTGGATCCACATACTTTATGGATTTTTTACCATTAACTGTTTCAATGGTGTAATTGGGCAAATAGATATTTAATTTATCGATATCAAAGTCAGAACCTGATTTACCTACTATTTCAGAAGGCACTACCACGACATCACCCATAGACGGATCAAGAAAGCCCTTTATGCGGATATTATCAATCGAATTCATCCCTTGCGTCGGAATACGAAATCCGATGGCAGCGAGCAGCCGGGGATCGATATCGGCGAGATTGATATCTGTTGGCAGCATCCCCTCGAAATAATGGGGAAGCAATACTTCCATCCAAGGTTCTTCCCGGGTATAGAATTTCAGGTCGGAGGATATCATCCGTACTGATTTTTGCTCTTCGGCGGTAAGGCTACCCTTTTCTATTCCTTCGGTCGAAGTCCATATACCTTCCTTGAGGTACATAAAACTCCTGGGATTTTTCTCCCACAGGGTGGACGCAACCTGGACGGAGGCTTTACCAAACATTTTTTGGGAAATGACCCTTGAGTCTACAATTGCGTTGAGAATATTGTCAATCTTCTCGCGGATGGGATTAGCATCAAATTTATATGCTAACCGGTCGCCGGCCTCGGTCTTTACCGCGGAGAGCATATCAATGACATTATCCGGCAGTTCCCTTGAAATAGCCTCCTGACGAAGGGTATTGACAAGTCCCTCCAGGTTATCGGTTTGGTAACTACCATCCGGCAATCTTGTTAACCCGACTTCATGTAGTAGTGATTTCTTGTCGAGGGCCATCAGATCCTCCAACACCTTGAAATATTGATCAGCTACAGGTCTAAGTTCTTCCGGCAGGTTGGACAAAATCAATTTGCGCATCTGCGTGCCCATAACTACCTTCTCTTTGGTCTTTGCAGCCATTTCCACCTGTATGCCGTAATATTTGGAATACATTTCCTGTATTGGCAACTGATCACTGTTAAAGGTTCCGTCCTCTCCGTACAGCTGCACAAAGCCGCCATTTTGAAGCACATTTCCTACTTTTTCTCCTGACTCGAAGCCAATGACATCAATCTTATTACCCTGAGAACTGATGTACAATTTTGCCATATTAGGCTGATCCCTTACACGGGTCCAGGTAAGCGGAAAAACAGAGTGCTTTAAAAACGTGGTATGCGTAATGCCTTCGGTGGTCTGATATCCAAATCCTTGCGGTTTTAATGTCTGTAGTACGCCATTGGGCTTCTCTCCCTGCAGCAGCGCCCTCGCCTGGTCGATATCTTGTTTTGTATATTCCTTATAATAGTCACTTTTAGGATTGCTCCGGTCATTGATCTCTACTGCCCTTTCATATTCCCATAGTGCTGACTGCTCTTTACTCAATTTGCCGGATTGAAACAGCATATCACGGAAAAAATCCATCATCACATATGCCTGGCCGTCCGGTTCATTGGCATTGATATAGGCATCTATATAGGTCCCCTTCCCTCCTTCCACTGTTCCCACGGCGCCTTTGTCATCGAATGTTGCTCCGATCAACTGTTCAACGGTATGCTTTGGCAGCTCTTTTATCAGGGAATCGTACATTCCCTTAGCTATATCCTTATGGTATAGCGATATGACTACCGGATCCTTATATGATACAAACCTGATGGTGGACGCCTCCTGGTCCCCCCTGATTTTACCATCCAATCGGCCCATGTGCTTATCCATCCAGGTAAGTATTTGCCTGTTTTCGGTCATCAGTTCCTTTTGAGAATTGATCCCGTTGGAGCGCTTGGCCAGGTCCTTATAAAGAGCGGGGTGACCGTATAATAATTTGTGCTGTTCAAAAACACCGATTTGCCGGTTAATGGTCATAAACTTGACCAGGTTCGTATACTCTACCTCTGACATTTTTCGGGCATCCCCAACTCCCAATTTGTCCAATTGCTCTTGACTAAAGGCATTTGTAGAATAGTTTGTAATGCCGGCACTAACAGGTTCTTCGTTGACAATACCCAGATCGACGAGGTATTTTTTATGCGTATCCACCTGGTTTTTCAGGTAGTCCGTTAGTAATGCTTCCACCTGAGATCTGTTGACAAAATCTTCTGGAGATTCTTTTCCCATCATTACCCGGGAGATAAAGTCCTTTTGCAGGAGGGAATATTTATTACTTTTATTCTCTTTTGGGATAAAATTCAATATGTCCCTGAAATGGCCCATGGATGTTACTCCATCGGAGTAATATTGAATGCCGGCCGGGTTGTGCGCTTCAAAGAGCGCCGCCTTTATTTCATCGACCATTGCATTCTTATACGCCCCGGTTATAAATAGATTATCTCCAATTGGCTTTTTGATGTCCTGCCAGGAAATAAAATGACCCATGTTTAACCCGAATTCACTACTCTTGTCAGAATTGATCACTGTATAATAGGTTCCATTCAGCAGGTGGTATATCTCCTGGACAATTTTATCCGGGTATTTCAGATCGTCTGTATTGTCCCCTTCATTGTCCGTGAGTAAGGACATTCCAAGAATGAACTGGTAGTCGATATCCCGCTTCTTTTTACCGTTTTTATCGAATAAAATCCCGTCCGTTTTCAGCAATTGACTATTCGCCTGGTAGGGATTTAGCAGAATCTCACCGTTTGCCGAGACGGAGCCATACTGGGGGTTTGATAAAATAAAGTCGGAAATATTATCTACTCCCTTTAAGGAGTTGATTGTATTCGATACTGCTGAAGGGAGGGTAATGGAGAACTGTTGCTTCCCGGCCGCATTCTGGTGTGATAAAATATTGTCCTCAGCAGTTGCGTCCAGTTCAATAGCCAGAAGGGAAGAAATGGGACCATTGACAACCTGTTTTCCAAAGAGATCATCAAATCCGCTGATTAGCCCCTCCCTGAACGCATAGCTTATCCCGTTAAAAGACTCAGCAATCGCTTTGGTGATATCGGGCGAGTTTAATAATTCCGCGTCAGATTGGGTGAAGTTGATGCCCATTTTTTTTAAACCATCGAGCTTGGTCTGATTAGTAGAGGCTGAAAGTAATCGGACCATGGATTCTGACCGGGTATTAAACATTATTTTACCATCGGCGCCTATATAGGTCAATGGAGCTTTCGCCAGGTCCTCGTTGGACTTAAGTTGTCTGGACGTACTCTTCAGGCTGTTTTGCCAGTGTTCTTTTACTTTGGCTGCGTTGGTAACCACCACCGGATCTACAGCCGTAAGATAGCCGCCTTCCCCAATCAGTATCTTAAAAGGAAGGTTTTTGTTGTTGGTAAACGAAGATTCAAATGCTATTAACAACCGGATCTCATCCTCCGTCAAGTGCTCAAAAGACAGTTTTTGACCATTTAATTCAAACTTCAGCCGGGACTTCAGTTTTTGTATCCACTCAAACCCCTTCTTAAACCTGCCGTCTGTATTTTTAAATCGCTCGTCCAGCTTCCTGAACATCAGATCTATGGCTTCAACTCGTTTCCCCTTTTCATATACCGGAACAACACCATGCAACTCATTGAGCAGTATATTAATTTTCCGCCCATAATCTTCTAACGTGGGCAGTCCCAAGCCATTTTTCTTTATTTGAACCTGGTTGCTGTTGGGTTTGTATTCATCCGCAGTAAGAGAAGCAATCAGCAGCCGAACAGTGCTTTTTGTCATATTCCGCGGATCAACGTAGATAGACTCGCGTATGCCCAGGGCATTTGTAGCTGTTTGTTCCTTATCCTCAATCTCGTTGATATTATCCTCTCCCCGCTCGTCATTTACACCTTCTTCATTGTTCACCTCTTTAAATTGCAAGCCAAATTGCCCAATAAACTTTTTGAATTCGGTCAGCACTTCTCCGTTAAAACGGTCCAGTACTGACTTTTTTTGACGGTAATCTGAGCCATTGGTGTATTTAAGCACTTCAGCCGCTATCTTATCATGGGTAATTCCCTTTTCTGTCAATACTTTTACTATACTGTTAATGGGGGCATTAAAGTACTGCTCCAGGGTTCCCCTGGTCCCCTCATATAACTCATTAAAGAGTTTAGCATTACTTCCCTTGCTAAACAGCGCCTCAATGTTGTTTTGGGAGGCATATAGTTTTGAAAAGAATATAGCTGATACCCCTTCCATAACAGCCTGGGTAAATTCAACCGTATTCCCCTCCAAAGCCCGGTAAGAAGGTTCACTGGATGTAGTGATCGGGATAGCGTCAGCATAGTCTCCAGTATCAATTTTATTGAAAAGATGGTTGATTTTTGAATTAAATGCCTGGTTATCATTGACAGTTAGCCCCAACATGCGCTTGATAAAATTCCACAGGCGCCTGAAAATCGTATTGCGAACTGGCGAATTTGGCCGAACTATAGGTTGATCCTTAGCAACATAATCCTTGAATTCTTCCGCTAGCATCTCCCGCACATCATACATAGATGCTTCGGTATGACTTTTCGTAGCTTTTGAAAAGGGATTAGTAAAGGCCCCAACCCGCTCTCTGAACTCTCCCGCCAGATCCTGCTGCTCCTCTGTGGTCAGGTAGGCATTCCATACCGCTTCAAAAGCCTCATGGTAACCTGTTCCTTGCTCTGCATTTTGGAATATCTGAATAGCGCCCTTGATGAACTGTCCCCAGTTACGCCCATTGATCAGGTGTAGCACCTTGTGAACAGGGACCTGGGGAAGCCGTTCTTTCATCCAGGCTTTAAATGCCTCAATGTCCTCTTTTACTTTTGGGTCATCCGTAAGGGCCAGCCGTGCATTTTCATCTATAATATCAGTAATACCGGTCGTAACAGCCTGTTGTATCAGCGTATCTATCTGAGCTTGGGAGTAGGTATTACCGGAAGTGTCCGTTGACGCTTCTTCTAATTGCTGATTTAAGAGAATTCCCGTGACCTTTTCAAGAATATCCTTTGACTGAAAGGCTTTAATATTTTTTAAATAATCAGCTATCCCCTCTTTGGTTAGTTTGGCAGGATCTACAGACAGCAATTGATTAATCGCAAATTGTATTTGCTCTCCCAACAGATGGCGATCCTGTCCGTCCCGGGTGTTGGACCAAATATGGTAGTTTTCTGGGGTATCAGCTACGGATAAAACCCTATCCAAGATATCTTTCTTCCTCGCAGAACCGGACGTCCCAGTTGTAGCTTCAGATGCTATTCCAGGGGAACCTCCTGGTTGCGTAGGTTGCCCGTTGTAAGTCTCTATACGGTGGTAGACTGTTTTAAATGAGTTTAGTTCTGCATCATAAGCGTCGGGAATATTGATATTGGTTTCAAGGGAACTTATCGTTGCATTGATATAATCCTCATTCTTTTCGATGATATCTTTGCGATCTGAAAAATCCTGGCCATTCTGGTCGATTAGTTTTACAACTTTGAACCGGGTGCCGTCCCATTGTGCGATGACATTAAGGTCAGTAGTTTTATCGATTTTCTTCCGAACAAAGGCAATTTGCGCTCCCTGCTCTTTGGGAATAGCCAGCGGATCGGTAAAAACCCTTGTTTCTCCCGAATTTTGATCACTTTTGCTATTTTCCACCGGCGCGGCCGTAAATTCAGCATTAAAGCCGTAGGTCAAATAAACTGACCTTAGTTGCGTACTGGAAACATCCGTTTTGGATACAAACGGTTTGACGTTGGTATAAATAGGTGGCACACGCCCTGCGGATCCATCCAAAAGGTAATGAGGATAATTATCCCATTTTTTTTCGGCAACCTGCTCCTCCCGCACGGTCATTTCATAAAAGACATTTGCTGTATCCCCGACCTTTTTATTATTGACCTGGTGGTACAACCCCTCCATTAAGGCATCCTTGTTTTTTTCAATTTCTTCCGGATTAAACGCAACAGCCATTTCGCCGCGGTATAACATCCCCTTGGCCACCCGGAACTGGTCCTTACCTACTGTTTCTCCTTCTTTTGCTTGCCTCCAGTAGACAACACCCATTAAATAGTTGATGGCTTTGTCAAACCTATCCTGTTCCGATTCCGTAAGGGGATTGGACAAATGAATTGCCTGGTCAGGAGATATCTTCCCAGCCTTTGCTAAGGAATCAATCTCCGCAAGACGTTCTTTATCCAGGTACCTCCGCCCCATCAGGGGTGCGATCATTTTGATGATTCCTATGATATTTGCCTTCTCTGCGCCATTAAGTTGACGATTGTAAACCTGGAATATGGAACCGTCATCTTTTACTAAAGCTATTCGGCCGGCTTTGACCTTTTTATTTAATACAGATCCAGTAGTGGATACTTCCAGGTGAATAGGTGTTCCATCAGGATGTTTTATATGGACCCAGTCGGAGTTGTCAGGTGCGATCAGGCGTCCCTCCAAGGGTAACTCCTGGGGTCGCTTTGTATTAACATCCAACGGCTCTCTTGATTGAATGCCGATGGATTTGTCTGTTATGGTTAAATAAACTGGTTGCCCGTGGGCAATTTTATCTTTGATTACCTGTCGGAAGGTCTTAAACTCATTAATTTTATTTATAATATCCTCATCCGTCATGGATTTGGTAGCAAAGTTCTCTTTGACCCAGGTAAGGGCTTCAGTAGGGCTTTTATCCAGTAATTGCTCATTACCATGAATGGAGGTATATACCAGGTTATCTTTATGTGGCGCATCCAGGTAAATTCCATCGACCCCAACTGGTTTGTATACTATACCATCCTTTTTTACAACAATTACCTTGATATCATCTTTATAAATACCTGGCACCCGGATTCCATAGGCATCATTGCCTTCATGGACAACCTGGAAATAATAGGCTCCGTTCGGAGTCACATTTTCGCTGAATTTGAAGAAACGGGCAGCCTGCGGCGATGTAGGCTCTGGATCGGTATCCTTCAGGTAATGCCTGTCTGCAGTTTTGAATAGTCCAACCTGGTCTAGCCGGGGTTTATGGATATCATCAAAGAATGGACTCTCCGTAGAAACAATAACAGGGCTGGTAGACATAATATCCCCAAAATCATGGAGTTCCTGGGCGATTCCTGCAGTCTTTGCTTTGGTAAGATGGGCTTGCCGGGTAAGCGACTGTTTGGCAACAATCTTACCATACCCGGTGCTGATAGCATCCTGGACCTGTTTTAAATAATTAACCCGCTGCTGCAGGATATTTATTTTGGCCCTTTGTTCCCGGGCAAGTGTTAGCCGGTCATATTTATCCTGCACCTGAGCTGCGTTCTCCAGTAAATCAGCCAGTTCCTTCCTCGAATCCTTGAGGATAGCTGCCTTTTCCAATATAAATTGAGCCTCAAACCCGAGATCTCCTTTATTGAGTCCCTTTATTAATGCCGATAAGATAGAACGTTTTTCAGGGTCGTCCGACTGCCCTTTGAGCGTCGATAAATAAGTGATGAGTTGACGCTTGTCTGTTATTTCAGAAACCGCCTTTATGATATCATCAAACTTCTCAATTTTGCGAAGGGCCTTTTCTGCAGTGGTCACCAGATCATGAACCACCACAATGCGCTCCTGGATCAGTTCCACTTCTGCCCGGGTATCCTCGATTAAGGCATCAATCTGCTCATCTGACAACCTTTTATTAACCTGCTCTCCTGCAGCTTCCGTAAGGTCTCCCTGGGTACTATCATAAATATTTTGCTGATTGCCCTTGTCAAAAGGCGTTTCATTTTCCTGCAACTCAAAAAAAGCCTGAGCGTAAAGGTCATTTGCCTTCTTGAGGGTTTCATACGACTGCTGTAATACCTCCTGTTCCTGGGTTAACCGTTGAAGATAAAGGTTTTTTTCCCCTATCTGTTTTGACAGGAGTTCCTTTAGTTCGGTAAGCGCCTTATTTTCATTTGATCTTCTACCGATCCCTTTATATGGATTCTTTTCCAGTTCACCAATAACCAGGTCCAGATGAGCTTTTAAATCACCGAGATCTTCGGTTGTTTTTGTAAATTCTTCCTGGTTGGCCCGGGTCAATGCTTTTTGCTCTTCTAACTTAGATTCTGTGTCTTTAAATGCTTCCTCGAAGATGGAAACTTGCGCTTTAAAATTGCGTTGAATCCGGTCCTGCTGCTCCTTTAGGGCTTGCTGCTGCACCGTTGGTAATTCAGACAAGTCTTGCTGGTTGACGACATATTTGGGGTTGAATTCAATGGTATTATTACCATAAGCGAATAAAAGACCGTCCTTTTTTTCATTGAGCTTGACCCTTCCTTTCACATCTTGGGGCACATACTGACCCTTGGCATCTTTCACCGGGAGTCCTTTACTGTCTCTTTGCAAGAGGCGGTAGGTAATAATTTTGTTCCTTAAAGAGAGATACGTTTGTTGTATCGGTGATAGTTTGCTGTATTCCTTCCAGTTGTGGTCCCTGGCTAATTTCGCTACTTCTTCGGCATCCATATCAACTGCAGGCTCCCCATTAAGGGCAATGGAAATGGTCTTACCATCTGCTGAAATAGCCGCTATTTTGATCTTATCATTATTAAACTGGGTAGCCGTTTTCCCTTTCCCCCGGTATTTCTCCAGCTGCGACATTTTTCCCACATAGGTTTCCCCTACGGTGAAGGTGTGGGATTGGTCGTTTCCTTTCTCATCTTTAAAATGTACAGTTGCAGTGTCAGCAGGCCCGGTCGCTTCCTGAACAGCCGTACTGAAATCGTACGCCCCTTTGATGGCTTTGTCGTGTTCAGCAAAGAATTTGGAGAAATTTCCGGGGTCAGCGAGCAGGTTCACTTTATCCAGGATAATACCCGACTGCTTCTGCAGTTTCATGTAGTTGTGCAGTGAATCGAACCCCTTTAACACATTGTCCTTGCTGATTTGGGCTTTATCGGTAGCTTTTAGCTCATTGTTGATAAACTCACCAAATAAGGGGGCAGTTTGTTGTTTAAAGGCATCAAAACTTTCATTGAAGGCGTTGGTACGTTGGTCACCCACCGGCAACGTCGAATGCTTATCAAAACTTTCAGACCATTTTTCCAGGTGTCCTTTATATTTTTCTAAAACCGCTAAACGGTCACGCTTCTGGGTGTTTAAGGTCCTCGCGCCGGCATCTCCTTTATCGGGCTGTAGATTTTTAACCTCCTTTTGCAGATTATCAATCTCCGCGTTGAGGTGTTCCTTTGAAGTCAGTAAATAGATATCATTGAAATTGGCGTCTTTAAATCCAGCCTTATTTCTAAATGACGACAATATATTTGCCTGACCCCGGATGGTATCTTGGTAATAACTCTTGGTAAAGACATAATTATCTACTGCATCATTCCAGGCTTTATAGGATAATGCTTCTTTTACATACTGTGGGTTTCCTATGATCCGCTCACCCGGAGTGAACCGGAAGGGGTTGAAAGGATTTTTAAGATCAGCGGATATATTCTCGTGGAGTTCCTTGATCTCACTGGCCCGCTCACCAAATGCATTGACCTGGTTCACTACGGCTCCCTGGTTCTTCTCGTTATACTCTATACCAAAAGCAGTAGTAAATTCTTCCGGTGACAGGTTTTTCGTGTAAGATTTAAGACGATTATTAAAGCTATCGAGCGCACCAGACCGAATTCCGGTTAAGATAAAATGCCGCAAGGCATCGTCCTTTATATCATAAAATGCTTCCTTATTATTGGTCTGGGCAGCCTGCTTCAGGATTGTATTGAAGTTAGCCTGCAGGGTCACATCTCCCGTTTTATAGTCGAAATTGAGCGGGTTTTTCCAGATCTTATTGCCAGCGTCAATAATCTCGTTACGGGATTGTTTTACTTCTGCCTGCCGTTGTTGGTACCCGGTTTTATCAGTCAGGTATTGTTTTATGTTCCCTGATTTCTCGATAGCGTATTCCCCGGGACCGATGATTGCCCCCGTTAAAAAACCGGAAATAAAGGTTTTTGCGCCCTGAACGTGAAACTGGTTAGCTGCAGCAGCAGTAATATAATCAGCAATACTTTTAACAGGTTCTCCTTTGTTGTCATTGTATTTAGCTTGGTAATAGTTTTGAATTGCATCATGGGAAACATCCTGTAGGTTTTCTTGTAACGCTTCGTCCAGGTTAGTCTTTAAGTAACTAAATGGAGTGCGTAACAAATTCTGTTTAAATGCCAACCATTTGTTGCTGGCAGCATCTGCCAATTTTACACCGGTCTTTGCCGCCTGTTTTTCACTAAACCTTAGTATGCCACTTTCGGCACTTTCTTCTAAATCTTTAAGCCCTTTGAAACCACCCATGATATTCCCCATGCCGATCTTGTTGGATAGCATGATGAGGTAGGTATTCGATACGCCGTTGGTTTGGGCAGCGCCCATGGCAGTATCCTGGATCTTTTGAGCATCAGTTCCTACCGGGTCGTTACCGTCGTGGTCCTTTTTATACTGAGTTGTCAGTACGCTTTTTAAATCCTGGTAGGAACTTGCGGCCTCCGATTTTGCTTCTGCAACAGCAGCGTTGAACTCTCTTACATCCCGATAGAAAGCGCCAAACCCTCTTGCGGCTGTACGCAGATTACCTAACTTACTGCCACCGGCAGCAATATTTTCAGCCCTGGAAATATTCTTCAGGTTTGCTGCAAATTCAAGGGTATTGTCCAGCAGTGGATTCACTTTATTGACGGTCTCAAATACCTTCCGTAGACGGGAGGCGGTATTAAGCGCTTCCCCGAGTTGCTCAGTTTTACGCAAGACACCTCCTACTGATGCTGCCAGCTTAGCAGACCTGGCCACTTGTAGTTCGCTGGTACCTCCAAAAGTCGCAGCAGTAAGTAGCGATAGGGCTAACTCCTCAGCAGCAATCTCAGATATGGCGCCTACCGCATAGCCTGATTGCTGGATGGTATTGGCAATCGTGTTGAAATTCCAGATACTATCCCGCTGCGCTGCCGTTTCAAAAATGGCATGATCGGTGAAGAGTTCCCTTTGGTGCTTATTAATCTCATCGAAATCTGACTCCTCAAAGGCTGATTTATTGTCCTTGAAAAAGTTGAGGGTATCCCCCCACGAACCAGCTTGCTCCACAAACTGATTTTTAATCAGTTGCCAGGCTCCCCCAAAAGCGCTTCCTAACTTATTGAAGTTCGATTGACGGTCACCATATCGCTCTTCATTATTTGAAAAGGGGTTAAATCCCAGTTGTCCGAAATAATCCGACTTCCTATACCTATCTGCATTTAACGCGTCGGCATCATAGCCAACGGGCTGGAGAATTCTATCCGTCGTCGGCTTAAAGAGGTTTTTATCCAGGGTAGACAAGGCAGCATCAACGTGATTGATACCATTGTCAGGATTATATCCCTGGAACGGATCTTGTACCGGGTGCAGATCAGGAGGAGCTATTTGTACTGGGGCGGATGAAAGGTCAGGATTGTAAAGACTGTGGAAGTCGGGCACTTTTAGTTTTTAGGGTAATTGAACTGTTTTTCTATTGCTGCAATTTGTTCTTTGGTGACCTGTGGGTTTGCTTTGAAGTACTGGGTGGATGCCTGGTTATTGCCACTGTAAATCTCCATGGCGCTGCTGTACAGGTTATTCTCAACGTCATTTAAGCTGATGCCGGCCACGGGAATGGACCGGTTATAGGAGCCGGGTACCAGTTTACCCTTCTCAAACCGGTTATATTTAAAAGTTACCAGCAGGTTCTTTTTATCAAACGAAGGCTCTACCGAATAATCAAAGCCAGCCCGCTTTAATATTTGGGGAGCGGAAGCCTTCCCATTCAGGGTAAGGTCAAGCATATCCAGAGAAGAAGGGGTAAAATCAAGATCCAATCCTTGCGCATCGAGCGCCCGGGGGTTTTTAAGTTCAATTTCTACTCCTTTCCCAAGGGCTTTTGCGGTTGCATCGCTGAAAAGACCCGTTTTTGCCTTTCGATATTCATCGAGCGTTTGTTTATCAAATACCAGCCGTACCATAGGATTTCCATTGGTCCCGATCTTACTTACCTCCACCCCGGAGATCATATCAGCCACATTTTTTTGCGCATACTGAAGAAACCCGGCTACTTCTTTCTTGTCGGCACCCAGGGATTCCAGTTGATCCATATTAACCGGGGTGATCCCATTTTTACTAATATCCTGTTCAGTAAAATTGTCATCGGCCATCGCCATTTGAGCTATCTTCTGCGCTTTGTCTTCAGTCCCTTTCCGGTCTGTATTGAAACGAATGGTAGGGGCGATATAAGCGTTTTCGTCTTTGGCATAACTCGTTTTACCAAAATCAGCCTTAAACCCTTCTACTTTTTTATCGTACTCGTCCTTAAATTGCTGGGTGGCATGCGCAATAATTTCACGGTGAAATGCGTCCCTGCTAATGACGTGAGCTGCCTGGCCTGTTATGGGGTCTAGTATTTGGTTTTGAACCTGGCGATAGTCCTCATATTGCTGGTTAATTGTTTTATCAGATATATCAGGTCCCTGTTTTTTTATGTATTCTCCCAGGTCAACTATTTTATCATCTTCAATCAGCCCCTTATATTTTGGATTATTTTTTATTTTGGTCAGCTCCGTGTCTTCAATTTTCTTCAGGTTATTATACTGTTTATCTATGCGTTCCTCCCGGGCAGCAAGTCCTATCATCTGGGTATCTGCCTGGCCATTTTTAGCCTGTTTAATAAGGATATCAGAGTAATAATTTTTGATGGCCTGGTAGGTCTGCGTAGGAGAAGCACCATAATTAAGTGTTTGGGGAATAATACCAGCTCCCTGCAATTGCTTAAATTCTTGTTGTAGTTCTGGGGCATTTAAGGCAACCTGGCCGGTAGTCAACTGTTTTTTTAATTCGGATAGCAACCCAGTACTGATTACCTGAATATTGTCCCCGCCGTAATTATGGCTCATGCCTTGTATGAAATTAAGCCCGTTGTCTACATAATCATTCAACGCATTCTGCTTGGCTGCCACGAAGCGGTTGTAGCTGGAAGCACCATTGGTTCCGTAGGTATTTAGCCCAACATAGATAGGGGTATCCATGTCCTGTTGTTTGGCCTGGGCTGAAGTACTTCCTGTTGAAGACACATTCCCAAAAGAACTGGCTGGCCCAAGTGGTTTTCCACTTTTATCGTAGGCAACGCCATTGACAACATGGGAAACCCGCTCATCTGTCATTGCCTTTTGAAATTCAAGGATCTCCATCTCCTTTTTCATGGATTCTTCTAATTTGAAGCCAGGATCGATATCATATTTAACACTGGAGTTGGAAGCCCGCCCGCGTGCCCAGTTGCTGATAAAAGCATCCCGGGAATGCTCAGCAAAGAAGGACTCTCCATTGTTTAAAATAGACTTATAATTATCCTGGTAATCCTTACCAGTTTTATCGCTTAACGACTTATATAATTTTTCGTACTGAGCCAAGCTTTGGTTGGTGCTATCCAATTGTGCCAGCTTAGCCTTGTAACTGTTTAAGTTCTCTTCAGAAGGCTGATCGTTCAATAGTTCACGAGCCATCCTGCTATCCTTTTGTAGTTGAGCTAAATAGGCGGTCAGGTTATCATAGGTCGATTTGTAGCTATTGGCCTGTCTTGCAAGATAATTTTCAGCCAGCGATGACTTTGCATTCTGCTCATCCATCCCATGGTTTACCAGGTTATTTACACTATTTTCATACAGGGTGGTACCCTGGACCCGGAACATATCATTAATTTGATTGTTCCCGCTTAGTTTTGACTTTGCCCATGTTTCAAATAAGGGAACAGCTTCATCACCGTTAATTCGGGTCAGCTTATATTGTCCGTTCGAAGTTTGCCGTTCAATTTTTAACCCGTCCTTCTGCGCCTCGTCAGCGAGGTATTTCTCCGGGTCAACATAATCGACATACCTGCGACTCTCTACCCGCTGTATCGACCCATCCCCTCTTTTTGCGGTGCGCAAGGTATCCAGTCCATTTTGCAGGTATTGCACTCCCGTATCCCAATACCGGGCCTGATCCTCTATCTTTTTGGAATTCCTCAGATTGTCAGCCACCTGGAACTGCGTTTGGAAAGCCTTGGTTTTTACCATATCGGCCGCAATCTCACTGTCGTTGGCAAATGGCTGGAATACCTGTTCAGCAGCTATCTGATTTTTATTTAAGGAAAGATCTACCGATGAAAGGTTTTTCAGTTTCTCTTGGGCATCTTTAAGGTAGTTCTGCCGGACGACCTGGTTCTCCTGGTTGGTAATCGGTGCATTTAAAATCGAACTGTACGCTGACTTCACGGCATTAAACCCCTGGTCATATTGAGACTGCTTAAGCCTTAATAATCCATTGATAGCATCAAAATCGGGGTGGTAAAGCTGAGTGGGTACAAAAGCATCTTTGGCACCCACCATGTAACTCGGCATCTGGAAGTGTTTACATAAAGAATATACCCAAAAAATTCAGGAAGTTTAACCGGCGCGACGTAAACTTTAAAGGTTTAATAACCGGCTTGCGGATAGCCCATACCCATCCCCGTCATTTGTGCGAGATATGGATTGTACATATTTGAAGAAAAGTTTCTGCTGTTCTTGAACAGCAAACCTTCTTGCCGGTCACGCTCCTGGCGCATTGCTTCATCTATTTTATATGCTTGTTGTGGGTCGGTGGCCAAACTAGCATAGCCCGGGTATTGCGCCAGGAATTGTTCACGGGTCATTGATTGGTTGCCATAGCTTGCGCTTCCGGGACTGTCCAAGCCTTTTCCGTTTCCGTTAAAACCGATATGATTCCAGAAAGGACCGGAAACACTGAATTGAGGATTCATGGCCATCCGGTATTGCATTTCGGTCATATTATTGACCATATTATGAGCAGCTCCCTGAACATCCTGCATTTTTAGCTTTTCAGCTATATCCCGCTGCTCCTTGCTCATGACCGTTTTATCATATAATCCAGTATCAATCTGGGCATTCTGCCCGGAGAGTGTGTCGTAGGTCTGGGCATTGAAGGTCTGGGCGTTTGTGGCAGCTTGCATATTATTACCCCGCGCCCGCTGTGTTTCCTGGATAATACCGGAGATCTGATCAGGTTGATACGAGCCGACTGCCCGGGCAGTAGTGGGGTTACTCACCTGGTTAAGCATATCCATGCGTTGCCGCTGGGCTGACTGTATCGGATAATAATTCGGCTCATCAAACTGGGGGTTGATATATGCCGCTTGTGGTTTGGCAGCCCAGGGATAATAGGTATTCACCGGTGAAGCCATGGCATTTAATAATGCCATTTGATCAAATGCATTCGGATTTATTCCAGGGACCCGGGATGAATTGGAGAATGCAGGGTTATTCGGAACAGGAAATTGCCCCTTGGGTACCGTTACCGGGGCTGGGGGCAATTGCTTACCTGGGGAAGAAGGGATCTCGGCAGCCGTATCGTCGGATAAATTAGGAGCATTATAGGTGTACTTCCCGAGTTTGCCATCGATAGCCCTGAAATCCTGGTTGCCATAGAAATAAGGTTGACCGAATTTACTCGATGCCCGGCTATTGTATTTTTGCTGGAAGTCTTTTACCTGCTGGGGATCCTGGGGATTGAAATTAGGATGGTCTTTGAAATACCAATCATGTCGTTGCTTAAATTCATTCAGATCCCAGTTGTTCCCATAGACGCCGCTGGTTATTTTATGCTGCGGGGATGATAATACCTGGTTAGGGTTACGTTGTACATCGGGAGACACTTGCGCTTCCGGATGCTCATTGAGGTAGTAATTCCAAAAAGGGTTAAATAAGTCGGAAGAAACAGATTTCCCCGATTGAGCTTTGGGTAGATAACTACCTCCCATTTTTGCTTCTGTCAGGGGTTGATCGCCTGGTTTAGGCTCCTGGTATTGCAATCCTTGCATGGCAAGACCGGCAATCTGGGGAATATTGTACTGCTTACCCTGCACCGCTTTGGATAACTCATTTCCGAGTGCCACTTTGGAGACAATTTCTTGTAGCCCGGGCATTTTTACCTTAGCGGTATTGTAGAGATAAGGATCAACATCTTTCCCTTTTTCTTTGTCAGAAAGTACACTAGCCAGTGTGTTATAATAAGCCGGGTCCACTTTTGACTGGAGTAATTTGGCCCAGGTCTGTTTACCATCCTTTTCGGGGTCAAATCCAAGGGTTTGCAGCACCCGGGGATCGGTTTTAATGAAATCCGATACAATATAAGCTCCCTCTTGAGCCTTGATCTTTGTTCCTCCAGCGGAATGTTTCTTGCCTCCTGCCTTATAAATGGTAGCCAGATCCGGGGACACCACCACTTCGCCTTTTTCTACCTCCACATTCGCCTGTTCTGCCGGAACTTCAGGGTAGGTCGTCCTGACATCATCGATGCCTGCAGGTCGGTTATAATCATTGGGATCGATCCGGACGGTCTGATTGGTAAACAGACCCAGGTTTTGCTGATCCCCCGTGGATGGTGAACCGCCAGATTGGTATATGGGTGCCGGTGGACCGGTTTTGATACGTATTTTCATAGGATAGGTGCTACTAATAAATTACATAAATTCCAGTTCATAACCTTGATTCATCAAATTTTGAATCTCGCTATGACTTAAATCGTATTGACCGCCCACCTTATAACCCCTTGTATAGAGACCAGCTTCTTTTTTTCGGCGGGAAACCAGTTCATCCAAAATCCGTGCACCATTGTCAACGGTTATGGCAGTCTTTTTTATTGTATCGGCAATTTGATCAGCGCCAACCCCTTTGTTTATCTGGTTGATGAGCTTTTTAACTACACCATAGCCACCATTGTACGCCATGGAGGAAAGAGCTGTGAGCTGCCCGGTATTCACCGGAACTTGTAGCTTCGACTGGATCTTCTGTACGGTCGGTAAAAGGTAGTTATCCAGGCGTTTGTCCGCTTCAGCCCGGGAGATGACCTCATCAGGTGCTTTTGCTTCTGTTCCGTAGCCATTGGTGAACTGCTTATGATCCCAGGCAGCCTTTTTAGCAAATCCCTCTTGTTTTTTTATAAAATCCTTCACTGCCTGGTAGGCATCAGGACCTGCGCTCTGTTGCTGTGGTACCTGAACTGGGGGTTGCGTTGGCTGGTCAGCAGGGTATCCAACCGGTGATAAAGCAGGCATTCCCTTATCTACCTGGGCGTTGATGCTATTTAGTGGTGTCTGAGGACCATTTATCAGCGGTAATTCAGCGCCAGTCTGGGCTATGGGAGGCTGCCCATAAAAACTCTGGTAGGGCAAATTGGCGAATTGAGTCAGGGTTTGCCTATTGGGAGCAGTCATCCCTGAATTTTTATCGATAAAACCCCTGTTCAGGGTTGAATTAAAAGTCTGAAACTGAGCATCGCTAGTACTCCGGTTAACCTGGTTGTTGTAAAGAGCGCTGTTTGTCCTTTTGTTTAAAGAATTGGCGACAGCGCCCATTGCCCCGACAAAAGCGGTAGCGCCTTCAACGTTAGGTCCCCAGGAAGTCTGTTTCTGTATATTCCATTGCCCGGGCTTATTTCCTTTTTCGATAGGCGAAATATTGTAAGGAGAAGTCGGTGTACCATTTGCTTGATCCACTTGGAATACCGGTCCTTGCCCTGGAGCGGTAGGAGTTTGCCCATCGGATAGATTTCCCCAGGTGAAAGCGGACAGGCCGCTTTGGGCCATAGGTATTTGATAATCCCTCATCATGACACCACCCTGTTGTAACTGTCCATTCGGTCCAGGCATATTATCGGAACCATAAAATCCCAGGATCGCCTTTAACTTTTCCATGGCACTCATATTATCCTGGTAAGCCTTTATTTTTTTCATATCCTTGTCAGCCGGACTGTACTCATATCCCTGCTCAAGCGCTCCATAAGGCCCGGCTACACGTTTGGCTGTTATATTTCCTGAACCCGTGCCATTGGCATACATATATTTGGCCGCAAATGGAATTTGATGATTGGTAAGTGTATCTCCCGGGTAAGTGACTTGGGTAAAATGGGGATTAAACAGCAGATTACCATCCTTATCAAAGGAAGATTTTACCGATGACCCCGAAGGCAAGGACCCGCCCTCCTGGTGCATCTCGACGGGATATCCTTTTGTTTTATTCAGCATATATTGCTTCAATTGGTCGGAATTACTAAGCAGGTCCTGATCTTGCGGATTTACCTTATAAGTGTTATAGTCTTTTACCGGAAAGAAACCTTTACCATCATATACTCCTATCATTGAGTTTTGGGGGCCATATACTGGTTCTCCTTGCGGAAGAGTGTCGTGTATGGGCGGAGTAGGTACCCGTTGTTGGACTGGCGCCGGAACGGGAGTGGCATTGGCATTTGATGGTAAAGGACCAGGACCCTGTGGCTGCATTTGTTTAAAATTTGCAGGCTTGACCTTCTCCGGATCATATCCCTGAAACTCGACCTGGTCCCCATTTAATGGATCGTTAGGGTTTTCATTGTGAAATGCATAGTGTTTTGTGGGAGCAATGCGTTTATCATATAAGGCCATCGGCGCCCTGGTATCAAGTATCCCATTTGCATTTTCCCGTTGCTTATACTGATTGTGGTTTATGGGTTGGTAATATAGAGACATGGCAGGGTTTTGCAGCATACCCTGATCAGTTTGCACCATGGGCATATTCACAAATGAATCTCTTGCAAATTTTCTATCCATTTCTCCTTTTGCCTGCGTAGAATTTGCTGGAGCATGGTCTTTTACATATCCTCTTTGGGTATAAAAATTTAACAGTGCCTGGGAGTTGTTATATAATGCAAGGCTGTCTGAAGCGTTAGGTGCTGGTCCACCCAACTGCATTTGGTACATCACTAACTCCTGTGGCAACTGTGATGGAATTTTGCCCCCGATATTATACATTGGAACTTCAGTTACGGATTTCGCGCCGGTAAACCGGTGAAGTCCGGAGTTCTTTTTCATAAGTTTGGTCTGCCCATTATCTGTAATTGCCAATACATCGTGGGGAACCTTATCCATGGTAATCACGTTACCAGGGATGATATTGTACGGATTGAACCTATCGGGAGAATCAGGTAAATAGCCAGAATTTGTGACTGTACCCCCCGGTTGCCTGGCTGGTAATTTTCTTTTCATTAGCGTAAGGATCTTTGTTGTTTTTGGTTGGTAAGTTTCAATAGGTACTTAACATCGTTCGATACTGTTTTACGCAGTAACAGCCTTTGGGTAAAATGCCGGAATTTCTTATGCTGCAGGGCGCTCTTCGAGTATTTTATGGCCAGTGTATTGAGTTCTTTAGTATATCCATTCGGGCTAACCGTCCAGATATTGTATTGCTTACCCGTGAATTCCCCGCGATCTGACACTGCATCCCAAAACTGGTTGAACCTGTATTTATTTTCTTCCTTGGAGAAGAGTATGTCTATACCATTTAGACCAACTGACGGATATTGGTTCAGCGTATACGGGTTATTCTTCGGTTTTATATTCAACCGCAATAGCCCGGAGCATTGCTCTGAGTTGTAGACAACAGCCCGGTCGAAATTCTCATCCAGGATATGAAATTGATCCCTGCAGTCATTCAGGTATTTATAGGCTTCCAATTGGTATTCAATTGTTCTCAGCGTCGTTACCTCCTGGCTGACAGTCACCGGATATTCAATTTCAAAAGGATAAGCAATTCCATAATAGTTACAGAAAAGGTCACATCTTGAATTATGCTTCCAGATCCCACCTTCTTTAATAGTTAGCAAATGGTTCCGGGAAGGCAGCATTGCTTCAGGTATCCAGTCATGGAAACTGACAAAACCCTTTATTTTTGGATCGTATGATATCGTAAAAGAAGCGTCATCGAAATAAAAAGGATCTCCCAATTGCACGGGTATATTCCCATCTAAAATAAATGTAAGCCCTGACTGATAGGTCAGCTTGTTTTGATAAGTGGGCTTAACCTGGTAATCCCTTTTGCTAATGTAGATCATCTCATTCGTGTTGTCATAGCCGGAAACAACACCTATCCCGATAACCGGGTTATCCGGATAATCAAAATCCGGGTAATCCTGTAATAACTTCAGTGGTAAATATTGTGCAAACCACCACTTATTACCATCCCGGGATATCTCCTCAAGCCCATTACCATATTGGAATATCTTTCCCTGGTTTGCGCCAACGGAGAAAACTCCTTGCGGGGTACCGATAATGGAACCCCGGTTCTGGCAGGCCCCGTATTCATATTCTACATCGGAATTGGTCGTACTCTGAAACGCCTGGTTGAATAGCCCTCCATCCCCGATAGTAATTTTTATTCCTCCATCTGTCTGCAAGGAATCAACCCCTTGAAATAACAATGGGCTATCATTGCTGAAGTAGATAATTGCCCCCGTTTTATTGACATTTTTTATGGCCGTGATCTTGCGTTGAAAATCTTTATAGTTGTTAGTAAGGAATGCTGTCCAGTTGTCTTTTTTAAGTTCTTCCTGCTGGGGTAAACTATATATAATCCTATTGGGAAAATAGCTATAGCATTGTTCGGCAATCGTTGGATCGTAGTCTCTTGGCAGAACCGCACCCCAGGATATATAATTGTGCAACAACCTCGAAACAGACAGGGAATAATCGTATTTGTAGTTATTGCCGGCCTTGATGATGTCCGACTTGAATAGGGCGTCAAGATCGGTATACTGTTTATAGTCATAGTGCCGGGAGGCGGTACTTTGATCGTAGTCCCGTTGGGCAATATTAAGCTCTGACTCAACAAAAAAGTCTCTTACCCCATTACAAAACAGGTAGAAATAAGCATTATAAATCCCAAAGGATATTTTTGTATTACAATCTGAACTATTTCGGTCCAGATGGGCGTAATCATTTGGCAAGACCGCATTGCTAAAATCATTCATGGACAGCGCCACACCTGCGGCTCCTCCCGCGATCTCCCCGATTTGCTCTCCTAAAGTGGCACTACCGAGTAGCGATCCTATCTCTGATCCTATCACTCCCCCAATGGCAATACCGGCAGCAGTTTTTAAAAACGGCTGCATCAACTGGCTGATATCAAAGTCCTGGGTGTTTACCCAATACCGGGCATAGGGTAAGTTATAGGCCAGGTTATAATCAAATTCATATCCGTCCGGCTGGTCAAACATCCAGTCGTTAAAGAAAAACATAATGCTTTTCTCGGTGTACCGGTTAATATACTGGTCGCCCCCAAATAAAACAGGCGACATGAACCGGATCTTTTTTTCCGGGGTAGTGGCTAATACCCCCTGGCTGATAGGAATCTGGATAACCGAATCTAATTGCCCATATTGGTTTTCAATATTATTTTTAAGGGCGGCATAGTAGGCTGAGGTCGTGGTGGTAAACTGTTGCGTGGGATTGCCCCATAGCCCCAGGTTACCAATGGTTGTGCGGGTAGTATCCTGTGTACTGGGATTGGCAATATTTTTGTTCACTTGCAAGATAAGTGTCGCCGGCCTGAACAAGTTATTAACCCGGTAGTCAGCGGTGAACTCCTGCAGGTAGGGTTCGAGGTAATTAGATTCCGTTATCAGCCTACGCTTATTGCCTTCTTTGGACGGTATAAAGTCACTATAAAACCCATGAGAATTGTATTGGTAAGCGAACTGATTATAGGGCAATAATCCCTTAATGATACGAACGGCTTCCTCTGTTCCTTTGCCTAAAAAGTAGGTAAAAAGGAAGGTGCCACCAGCAGCCGCCAGAACTGGATTGGAAGACATTACTCCTCCTTCTACAGCAATGGCGGTGGAGGAGCCAATACCTCCTCCGATGGGAGCAGCTAAAGTGAGATCTGAAAGCGGGGCAGTCAGGTTGCCGGTGCTTGTCATTACGGTAGTACCCGCTCCTGTTATTCCTGCATTAAATGCGCTTCCCCCTTTCAGCGTGGTGGTCTTTTTTCCCTGGATAGCTAGTAATCCTGCACCAACACCTACTATACCCGACGTATACAGCGCAAAATCACGGATTAACTTGTGCTTTGGGTGTTTGAATACCGGTTCAAAATTTCCGGTTACTGATCCAAATTCTTCAGACTCTACCCGCAATTCCTGGGCAGACAGAAATGGATTCCTGAATTGGGTTTCGGGGGAGTGAAATGTAAATATGTCCTGATGATAGGTCCCCATAGCCTGGTATCCAGTATCATTACATCCACCTTTCACCCGCTGAGCAGACAGGAAAGGATCGGTCCTTAAGTCATTGTAGGGATAGTTCGGATATAATCCTTTACGGGTGCTAACGCTGTTTGGAATCGTATACTCTGCCACATTATTAATAAGCCCCTTGGCGATAATAGACTTGTTACCTTCTCTCGAACCGCGGAGTATTTCGTATCCGATGATGTCGGTCAATATGTTACCTTCAAAATCAAGGGGATGTGCGATATTTTCAAACTTTACCCCCAGAATTCGAATGGTAGCCCCCAACCGGCCAGACAGGTGAATGAGCGAATTATCGGGAAATTTGCAAAATCGAATGTTCTTCCCGCATAGGTCGGCCCATACGACCGACTGATCATCGGGGTAACGTTCGGTAGATTCAAAATACCCCATTTCTCCTTCTGCTATGACAGCGCCTTCTGGAATTGCATATCCTTGAGATGAGGTGATAGTAGCGGTATTGTCTACCTGCCATTTTTGGGGAGGGACGGCCACTCCTACTGAAGTCTCATAGACATCAGCTCCGGAGACCAGGGTACGATCGTTTGAATTAGCCTGTCGGCCGGCAATGGCATAGGAAGCAGATTTCTGCCCGGTGTTATAGATCCACCGGATAAAAAAGACATATTGTTCATCTCTTAGATATGAAGTGATATTGCCGCCCTTAATATAATAGTCAGCCGGCACTTCCAGGGCTACCCACTTGGGAGTTATGAGATTAGCCAGGGGCTGGTAATTAAATTCCGGTTTGGTGTAAACGCCTACCCGAAGTAAATAGTTACTTACCTCGTACATGGCGTCACTCCTTTCATATGAGGGCGTTTGCAGGGGGATATTTTCCAGGGGAATTACCGGAAGACGCGGATCCAGAATGTCAATAAATACCTTTCGCTGGCGGGTAGAATAAGTACCCACTTTCTGTGCATTTGTTTTTTCTCCTATATAGGAGATAGCAACCAACTCAAATTCATCATAAGAAGTATCCATTCCGGAGATATCAATCTCCAGGGACCCTTGCAGGTTTTGGTGGGAGAATAATGATTGAACATTGGAGGGGGTGAAATAGTCCGTTACCCGTATCTGGTTGACCGTGTAGGCCACCACTACCTGGTAAGAGCCGTTGGGTAAGGATCCACCACTGGCTCCCTTTTGTAAGGTTACCCCGGGAGTATCCAAAATCCGGGCTAAGCGCAATGCCTGGCAGTCTACAGTAGTAGTGTATTCAGGTATTACACAACTGCCCGCGGGCTGCCGGGATTTTAAGGTATAAACCGGCCTGTCAATATTGAGGTAACGCGACGGGTTCAATCCGTCATCGAAATAAACAGAGTAGGTACAGTCAAAATTCTTTTTTGACTCTCCGGTAATGAGGTTGGTCGTTTTAAACCGCAGGCAGGTGTCATTGATAATTTTTTTATAACTGCACAAAATCTCATCAAATAAGCCAATTTCTGAATTGGTATTGTCCGTAGAAAAGACAGCCCATTTCTCAGCAATGATATTAATGGCGCCAATAAAGGTATAGGGGAGCTGAACACACAACAGGTTTGCAGGTTCGTTACCAATAACACCCAATTCTCCGTTATGGGAATTGTTTACAGCATTGCGGGCATGGGTCCAGGTATCCGGCTTCATTAGCGCCGGATCAAGGTCCTTTTTCATTCCTCCCGTAAACTCATTGGTAGATACATTCGTAGAATTCTGTAACTGGTTCGGCATTTGTTTTCATAGGTTACACTTCAAACTGCATAACAGATATCCTCAAACATTCGGAAATACCTATTATGCTGCACTTTTCTATTCGCTTCCCAAGCTTCCTTTAACTCGGCAAAGTCTGGTGTAAAAACGACATTTCGCGCCTCCAGCCGGGCGTTTTTCCTTCTTATGCCCATGAGCTTCAATAGCTCTCCTACCTGTTCTCCCTCAATAAGCATGTTTTCAAGTATCCGCTCTTTAAGGGCATATTCATAATACGTATTCACAATGGCATGATCCAGGACTAGCAGGTTGCCTTCGTCGTCCTCCATATTCCCCATATAATTAATATATAGAGTGCCGGAATCAAAATTGGTATACAGCCAGCCACCCTTGATATAGGCGAGTCGCTCAGAACGTATCCCCAGGTTGGGACATTTCGTACTTACCTTTGATGAGCTTTCCATACGAAGTGGCAGAAAATGATGGTAAGTCCTGGTCTCGTATTTGAAATACTGTACCACCCCATATCCTTCTCCACACTGGGTTAACCTCACCTTTGCCTCATTTATAGCTGGTCTGCAAGTAGTATTATAGGTGCTACCTGGAATAGGACCTGGGTTATTGCAATCTGCCGGCAGAAGTACGTCTTCGGTATGGATTCCATGTAAAATGGGGATGCTTTTCTCGTACTTGCCACATAACAGTGCAAAATTTAGCAGGTAGAAGTCGTTGGGCAGCCTGACTTTTCCCTTTGTCAGGTCCAGGACAAGTTCTTTAAGCGGGTTGATTTTAACGGAGAGTTCCTTATTGATGCTTTGGGCAACTTTAATGAGATCCTGGGGATCAATCATCCCCTCCTGGTCATAGGTCTTAAAGTCACTTAACACCGAAGAAAGAAGCTCGTCATAAGTGCGGTATTCGAGTTCTTTCATTATCGTAGTACACTTTGTTTATCATCTTTATTATCGGCAGGAGTTTGTTCCATAATTCCCAGGTCCTGTAAGATCATTTTGTCCATGTCTGAATCAAGAAAATCGGGAACATTAAACTGCTGGTCCTGCTTGGGGATGCAATCATCCTCGCAGTCACAATTGTAAGAAGAGATATCATCCTCAAAAACGCCTTCTATCCGGATCGCGTCCCATTCCAGGTTGGGAAAAAACAAGTAGCCTCCCAGGAACCAATAATACCTGGTGGTATTGTACCTGAAGTTTTTCTGTCTTGAAATATTAATAAAAGTGGTGGGATAGGTAGGCATAAACTCTTCCGACCCATCCAGTGAGGTAACTGACCGGATAAGGGGTCCCCAGTAACCCTCCATAAAAGTGGGTAGCTTTTCCCGGGTTCTTTTAATGGTACAGTTAGAAGATAACCCCACACATTTTGCCTGGACCTTATCTATTTCTTCGAGCTCAACAAAATCCAGGGTCTGGAAGACGGGATTGAACTTCATGACCTTATTCTGGGAGTCCTGGCGACGCATCAGGAACTTGGCATGTTTGAGTAGCAGGGCAAAAACAAACCTATCGGTCAGAAAAGCATCCTGCTTGACGCCTTTCATCAGGTTCTTTACACGGGATACGACTTCCCCAATGGTTCTCATAGGATAGGATCAATTTAGTCAAACGCAAACTCGTTGTACAGTTTCAACATTTCCTGCTCATCAGCTTGCTTTTTTAATTTATAGGACTGCTTGCGAAAAAGTCGGGAAATATGTTGAAAGTTATCTATCATCTGGTAGCGTTTCCAGTTGATGGGGTAATGTTCTGAAACGGCTCTTTTAAACTGGCGCACTCCTTTAAACCCCCACAGCTCATGGAACTTGAACCGGTACTTTTGCTCATAATTAGTATAAAATATTTTTGCGATATAATCATCACTTTCCCAGTTCCTGTGCTGCACTTTCTTCTGGTATTTCCCGGAGACATGATAATCAGTATTCTCCCCCTTCTTTTTGGGACAGGTTCCGATAAAAAGATAACCTAAGCCATGGGGAAGTTCTATCCCATCTCGTTCATTAATCGCCGTTTTCCATATCTCGCCATTGATGAGCTGGATCTTCTGTTTCAATTCCTTGTTGGAGTAGTGGGCATACTCTGGGAATTTTACTTTGAAGGCAGTGAAAAAATCCTTATTAACAATGTCTACTATTTGTGGGCGGTACCTGGGCGCATGGAGATCTGGTGTTTTAAAATGCTTCATCGTACAATTATAATCTACAAAATTACCGCTTTATTCTACAAATTATTTGGAGAATACTTAATTATTCTACAAATAAAAACCCCTCAGATGTGGATACACCTAGGGGTGTGCTATTCGGGGTAACCAACAAAACCCGAGCACCTTACCGTTTCTTTTATGCGCAGGCTGACTGGTTGAGTATTTTACAGGTATAGGTGCCGGAGCCACTATCGAATACCAGTTGATATCCTGGGAAGCTGGAGCAACTGTAGTTACCGGTATCAAAATCTGAATTATCCGCCACATCCTTTGTACTGAAAACAATGAAAGGCTGTAGGTCGTCGGTTGAATTGCAGGCAAGGAGCTGGGCTTCGGTTGCATCATAAATCTCGCATCCGAATATACCGATGCCATCAGTGTTTGTTCCCTCGATTTGAATAAGATTGACTCCCGACTGCATTTGCACGGGATAGAGAAACCACATACGGAATAAAAAGGAACCACTGCCATCATTCATTTGGCTCGGCACAGCCATAGCACTTTTATTCTGGCTGACGATAGTTGTACCATTTATCGCTATTGAAGCGAAATTATCTGCGCCCAACCCAATATAATACACTTTTGAAGTCGCCAGGTTGAACTGCCGGGAGAAACCAAGCGTTCCTGCATAATTTTGGTTGCCGCATACCCATAGCCCTGAAGCATTTAACCTCCCGCTAATGTTATCCCCGGCTATATTGATAAAAGGCCCGGTAGTGTGATTGATTACATTGGCATTTGGAATAGCCCCCGGAGCCAGGTTCGTATAGATATTGGGAGGCGTGATCCAGGTCCCGTCCGGATTATAACCATTTAATTGATAAGCAACTGCTCCAAATAAAGAATATTGCTCATACGTAAAATGGCAAGCTTGAAATGGATTGTCCCCTCCCGTATAAGTCGCATCCTGGCTTAGTTCCTGGTAGCAATAGGTACTATCTGGGCTTACCGTGTAACCGGGCGGACAAAAGCAGTTATTCGATTGAAAGTTGACGATGGTGCTAAGGCCATAACCGCAGTTGGCACTAATAGTACCCTCATAGTTAGTTGCCTCACTTAGTCCAGGTATAACGACCGGGCTGGAAGTTGGCGCCGGTAGTACGGTGGTAAAGGGATCTGAAGAGCCTTTTATTCGGTAATTGACGACATATCCGTCTGCCGGGGCGGGATCGGATGGTGTAAAAGATATGGTTAGTGAGGACATAGTGACCGTAGTTTTGTTTTCATCAAATTGTTTAGCTTATACCATGGTCGCACTTACATTCGTCGGTGCGTTACAGGGTGGAGGAGGCAGTGTAGTGAAAGACTGCGGGGGACAGGTTTTAGAAAATGTCCCGGCATTCACTGTAATACCTACCTTGTAATTGGTGGAAGGATTGAGCCCTGTAAAAGCCGCTGAAACGGGCGCCCCGATTGCAGCATTGTTAGTGGCCAGCACGTTAGCCCCAGGTCCATCATAAAGTGTAAGCATGTAAGAGGTGATGCTCGCGCCCAAATCATTAAAGTTATATTGGACCTGGTTGTATGCCGGCGTTAGCGATACAGCTGGACAGGTAATATTTATAGCTTGGAAAGGCGTGCCTGCAACAGGTCCCCCCACGGCACAATTATCGACGATACTGTAGTCGTAAATGGTATTGTCCAGAAGACCGGGGATATTATAGGTGTTGACTGTTGCACCAACAATGGCCGCTGTGGAATAATTAGTATCGGTATGGACTTTATATTGAACATCCTGGCTTAGGGAATTTGCACCTCCTCCGGGAGTCCATATTAAGGTAGCAGTAGGCATATTAAAATAATAGGTATTAGGGTATTTAATTCATTGTTACAGAAAGGCTTGAGGCCACGCTGCAGGTTTGCGCCACGCATTCGTCAAGGGTATTACAGAACAGTTGCGTCAACGCTGGTGTCGAAAAGACCAGATTCATCAGGCTGGTCGCATTTTCTACCGTCCATTTAAACAACAGTCCGTTGGCGCCCGCAGTGATCAAATTTTCGGGATCCGGGTCCAGTACTACTGCTGCCTGAAGGGGTGAAGTATTCAACCCGTTCCCGGAAAGGGCAACTGTTGGACTACTTCTGACGGTAACCGGCTGAGATCCTGCGTTAATATTCAGCTTACGCAATATCGCATCGAGGCGGTCACCGGTCAGCACACTTATATTTTCTAGGTCAGGTCCGTTGTACTGGACACATTCAGCAGGAAATACTTCTTCACAATCCTCGCCATTTACGCAGGGGCTTTGAATAGGGCTTACATCTACGCAGTTGGTTACCGGTATATGCCTTGGTACGTTATCATCACAACCACAGTTATTCATTAATAGTTATTTTATAGGATCGTGGTCTGGGCAGTACAACTACCATCGCTTTGAACAGGAGTAACAAACGCCCCATTATCAAAGCCAACAGAAGGGCTGCCATCCGCCATACCCAGGTACGCCTGGATACTGGCTGCCACCGTTGGGGTTGTCTGGAAATAGAACTTGAAATCCGTATGCTCATCAAAACCATTGCTGACGATGGAAGAGAAATTAATAAGCCCATTCGCTGCCGGCGGAAAGGTTTTGAAAAACGTCGTGTACTGGCTTAGGTCTTTGGCAATATTCACCGGGTAAACTGTTCCCAAAATAGAAATGGATTTCATCACGGCGCTTTCCAAAGAGCCATCAGCGCCATTTTTAGTTTCTCCAAACGCCCAGGACAGTTTATAACAGTTCGTCGCTTCGGGCGTTGGCAGGGTACCGCATGTGGACGTATAGGTAGCACTCCCATAGACAATGATGGACTTGATGGTAGACGATTTTTTGATGACCTGGGTCTGCCCTGCAGCAATACTGGTATATTGAGTAGCCCCGGTACTATCTTGATAGACCACTACGATTTTTCCATTAGAAATCCCGTGACCTCCGGTAACACTGATTTCACAGTAGCTGCAGGTGTCTTTATAGGTGATGGATTTTGTAATACATTTAACGCAATTGGTGCCGCCATTGGTTAGGCATGCATTCATGGAAAGCGCATAATCCTGGGAGGGATCGATTGCTGTAGCAGACAAATCGATAACGACCCCGGTTGGATTATTAACCTCAGTAGCAATTTTTACAAATGCCTGGGCTTCATTACCCAGGGCGTCGGTAATGGTCAGTAAGTTTCCGAAGGTGGCGTTACAGTCGGTGTATCCTGTCGGAATTTTTGACTTTGTAATGAAAAATAAGGTCAAGCTCAGCCGATCGTCGGATAGTTTCGAGTCAAAATCGACAACAATATCATCACACGTTACTTTACAACAGTTTTCAAGGATCGTTTGAACCGCTCCGCGGAGATCCGAGATAGCCAAGTCAAAATGCTTTAGCAATTGTCCAACAGTTGCAGCTGGCGTTACCCATAATGCCTGGGTGGAATCACTGACAGAATATACCCCCGTAGAATTTGCGGCGGGTTGCGGTTCAGCCGAAACCGCCTGGTTGAGTGTGGTAGAGTCCCCCAGTACCGTGCTTAATGTACAAAACTGGCCTTCCAATAACTGGAAAGCCGTATCAATGGGTTTTACGATAGGGTTTGCGGTCGAACTGCCCGGGGCCACACATTGCACACTTACCTGAAGCGTAGGTGGCGGGGCAATTTCCCCCTCTAAGGTCGTTATCCGGCTTTCGTGGTTGCTGATAGTATTTGCCTGCCCGTTAAGGGTGGTTAGTATCAAACAGACCTGCAAGCCGATTGCTTGCGTATAGGCACTATGGACAAGTTGGGTAACAACATCTCCATTTGAATCGGTGAACCGAAAGCAGTTAGCAATGATCACATTGGGTTCAGCAGTCGTGCCCGTACCCGGACCACCGATCAAATCGGCGAGTACACAAACCTTGTTTATCAGCAGCGTTAGAACAGTATGGAGTGTTTTTGACGGATTTGGACAGGTGGCGCATTGATCAAATATACACTGGAGATCCAGGTCCGATAAATCCAGTTCTGTTTTTATGCTGGAAAGCACTGCTGCTGCCTTTTGCACTACGTCACTCACCGAGTCGCCTTTGCAAAGGTTGATGACTGGTAAATCCCCCCCTTGCCACAACACATCATTCGATGATGAGACTATGGACGTATTGTTGTTAATGTTGGAAGCAGTGGGTTTCATAGGATGGGTGAGTATGGGTAGAGATAACCCTACATTAATAATGTAACGGATTGGGCCGAATCTAACAAATTAGTTCCCGCATCTTTTCTCCAATTTGTCTCGTAATAGACCTGTATCTTTAACGGGCAAGGTAGAGAGTACGCCAGCCAAAAAAAGGATGATGGCGCTCGACTGAGACATGGTAGCGGCAATTACCGGGGGAAAGACAAACCCAAAATCCCGTAATCCCGTAAAAAGCTGCGCTAAGCCGGCAAGCACATAGAATACTGTCTGGAATTTTTTAAAGAATTTGGGAGACTCCATCTGGAGCCGGAGTATGAGTTCAGCAAAGAAAGGATATTGGTTCATTGAAAAGGTTGTTTTAAATTAGTTTTCTAACCTAAGAGAATCGTTTTTATGATGGAGGAGTAGTATCGATAGCTACGAGGGCCAGTTTATAGGCTATTCCATCAACATTTACTTCCAGGTACATAGTTGTATCCAGGTCTACTGATGCATTTTGCTGTTTTCCTAATTTCCATTTACCGGTCCCTGATCCCGGATCCCCGGTTGTAACCTCCCCCTTTTTAGTAACGGTGAAAACCGGTACATTATTTACCTCTAAATCGATCAATCTGCTAGCGTCGCTGGAAGCAGTATCTGCAATGTTCGCCTTTACCAAGGAGGGGGCAGCCGTTGTATTCCATGCAGTGGTAATATGAATAGCGCTGGGAGATGTTGATCCTGAAACAGGTGGCTGCTGCACCTGGAAAAAGTTCCCATTATCGGTATTCCCCACGATGGTATTCCCACTGTTTGCATAGACCTTGAATCTGCTAAATCCGCCCAGCTGGAGATCGATAAGTTTAGAATTGCCTCCCGATTTAATATTTGAATCAACCTTACCCAATATCAGGGTAGGTGAAGTGAGGGTATTCCATGTCTTTGAAACAGCCGCAAACGTCCCTTGTACAGGGTCGCCTACCCCGGCATCATCCTCGTTGGTATTAAGTACAACAAGGGCCTGTTGGTAAACATCTTTTATTAAAGATCCACCAGGCAGTACGGTAGCTGGATCGATGTCACTGGATATATAAGCCCTTGGGGTGACACTATCCAGATCAATGCCTGGATATAAATACAGCCCGGAGGTAATTGTAATCTCATTAATTTGGTTTGCTGTAACTTCCAAACGATCATTCAGTCCTCCATTCCGAATGATGCTATTACCCCCGCCGCTGAGAAATATAGACGGAGTTCCACTGGCCGTATCAACCAAATTCATGGCCGTAAAACCATTGGTAGTAATATCAATAAAATAGAAGGAATCATCGATATTGGAAGTCATATTGAAATCCCCCGAGGAAAAGACTATTGTGCTCGTATCGTCTGTAAATTGGAAGGACCAGAACCCTAATGGAATTTCCCGGCTACTCTGTAACTCCGCCGGATTGCCTGGCTGTCCGACATCCTGTCCAAAGACAACCGTATTATTCACCGTGGACAAACCATTGATGGCAGCAATTGCACTTAGGTAGCCTGCATCATTGGCGAATGCCGATACCGCCGTTGGTTTATTCAATATTGCTGATAGTCCATCTGCCGCAGCCCAATCGGAATTAACCTGACCTGGAGGCAGCCCTGGTAGGTTGAGTAGATCGGTGTACGAACCTGTTGTGGCAACCAAGGCTAACGGTATATCCCGGAGCACCAAATTACTGTCCGCAGTCCCACCATAGAACCAGTATTCTTTCACCGCGCCGGCGACGCTAATGAGCAGTGTCAGTCCTTGGTATCTATAGGCTATATTCACCGCAGCCAATGCCTCGGCTACCTCATTGTAAGGAGTAGCTTTCCCGCCCGAAAACTTGCAATACCTGCGGTCCAGGGGTTTAGGTGAGAAATTCTGCAGGCTCTCATTTATCTGTATTGGCATTCTCTAATTATTCACTTTAAATTCAATCGAATTTTCATTCTGTTGTGTCGGGTAGGCAGTCATATAAAGCCGGTACATACCGACCAGGACCGGAGTACCAAATAAATCATTGTCCGGATCCCCAATATCTCCTTCCATACCCTCATCCACCACATACTTTCTTTTTAACGGCTCAGTGGCCAGTTCTGCCATCCAGAGGATCTGGGGTACAAGGTTAATCGTATAGTCACATTTTATAGATCCACCCCTAACATAATAGGCATTTCCTTTGGCTACAGTTCGTATTACGTCATTATTGATAAGTATGGAGGCGTCCGGCAACCATCCAAAGAAAGCCACGGCTGTATTTATATTGTGACCACAACTGGTATTGTCGCTATGGCAGGAAATCCTATCAAAAATCTCATCGTAAATGCCATTCTGCCATTCTAGTAACTGCCGTCGATTCTGTATGGTCCGTGGATCATTTCTTATCTGACAACCAATCCCAAACCTTTCTTTTTTGAATTGGTTGAATAAGCCGTCAGCAAATTCCTGGTATATTTCATCTGCTTCTTTTCGTAGGTCTTTCATTTGTTAATGGCTATGACCTGTTGAGGGGTCAGTGTTTGATCGTCTTTCTTATTTCCTGCCTTCAGTTTATTTTCATACGTAGTGATACAATTGGAACAGCAGTGATTTCCATCTGAAGCGGTTCTTTTCTGACATCCGCAGGTAATGGGAGAGCCACAATTAAGGCAATTCATCGTTATTTGGTTTTGAAGTTTAACACACACTTTTACGGATATACCTGAGCAGCCTTTTACTGGCATAGTCGATCAGCGCCAAACCATCCTGGGGTTCATGTCGTATTTCCACTTTCACAACTGCTGCATCGATATAGGATTTAACGACACTCAGGGCATCCAGGTCGTCCATCGCCTCCTGGGTAGGTTCTTCCAGGTTTAAACAGATTTTACCCAGTTCATAAAAATATTGGTTCAAAATGTTCGTAACCCGAAGGTGATTGTACTCGACATAGACCTTATCCAACGGCGATACTTCGTACCGGACAACGTAAATACCATCGGGCAGATTCACCTGGCTATCTTCACAACCACTCCTTTGAATATTCAAACAACAAGCTGTAAGTATCTCTGTTGTGCCTGGGTTGGTATCAATTTCAACGGGCAGATTGTACCCGGGGGGTGTAATGAATATCCTCGAACAGTTGACTGGTATATGAGTAGCATATTGACTCGTATCTACAATCCGTAAAATTTTCGGATTGTAGGTAACGGGAATGTCAAGACTTAGGATATGCTTATTCATAGGAAAGGACCCATATAGAATATACAAATAATTAGGTTGAAAAATGATGGTGCCTTAATGTCTTTTCATTTGCACCTTCCTTTTACCCTTTATATAGTAAACAATCTCTCAAAATATGGATGACAGCACTAAACAAAAGATCATTGAGTGGGTCAACTCGGAAATGGATGATTATCGACGGGAAGATCCCAGTTCATGGAGAACACTCATGGTAGAAGACGCCATAGGAAAATTCGGCGATTTCAAAGGTCCTGACGACGTTAATGATGAAATAGCCCTTGTTGTCCGGCAAGTATTAAATGGGGACCTATAATAGGGTTTTAAAAAAGGAGAGCCAGGCTAACTGACTCTCCTTTACTTTCATAGGATAAGGGCGTTAATTTATCACCTCCAGCGTTACAAGAGGATTGTTTGCTGCCAACCACGCTGTCATTAAGGCTTCAAAGGCAGTGGTATCAATGGTTGACTCAAAAGCGAAGCCATACAGGAACTGATCGTTATTGAATGTATTGGTGGAGTTTGAAAACTTCGGCACATTGAACTGAAAATAATAGCGATTGTAGCTTTTGCTCCGGGTAACTACCTGGAAGGCCGGGTCAATCTCGACCTCTCTTTTCCGGGGCCACCTGTTAAAGTGGATACCATCGTATTCCCGTGCCTTGATATAATCCCTCAAGACGGTTTCTCCGAGTCCTTCAGGTTGAACCGGTTCCCTGACCTGCTCCGTATTTTCGTTGGTATTACTGTTTATGTGTGGTCCGGTATGACAAGGGTTTCCTGTTTCATCTACCAATGAAGCGTACAGGATAATAGGCTCCTTTTGGTAAAAGTCGATTGGATTGAACGAGCAGTCTGAAAAAACCGTATCAATATAAGCGGCTGTTAGTAGTAAGTAAGCTACCGAAGTTGGTACCGTGGTACTATTGGGTGCAGGAACATAGGTGTTATCGATCACTGCCCCCACAGAGACTGGGACAGCCAATCCGCTTTTTGTATTAGGGGTATCCAGGTTCACGATGTTCCCTACAAACCCAGTTATGGTCCCAAATAGCCCGGGACCAATTAAGGTCTGACCAACCACCAATTGGCTGATATCAGAAGCGATTACATTACTCGCTCCTGCTGCCCATACCCCCGAAAAGGTAGCTATCTCACGATAGGGAGTAGCAATTACAAACAGGCTGAGCAAAGGATCTGCGTTGATGTAATCTGCCCACCCTTTATAGACGGTGCCAGCGTCCACATATTCCTTATCGCACCCGGTCAGGCACTGAGAAGTAGCGCAGCCGGTAAAGAAGGGAACATTTTTGTATAAGTGCCGGTTCAGGGTCCTTAGCGCCGGAGAGCCTTTGGCTTCTACGCGAAGCCGGTAGGTAAAATCAGACTGGAATTGCAAATCACTGGCGCCCCCCACTTTGATAATATTATTGGCGGCTGCTTTTGCCCCAATCTTATAAAAACGGGTGACATACTTTGCGTTGATCCCTGGTGATTTTAGCGATTCCTTTAGCCCCACTAATGGGGTATTTCCAACAGAATCTTTGGTGTAATAAGAGCCCTGCGCCAGGTAAACGTAGGGATTGGCTCCGGCATTAGCGGGCGTGACAACTACATTGGTATTTTTGTTGTAGATACCGAATTCGCCAGCAGTTAATGTAGAAGAGTCACCAGTGGCGTTGACTGTTCCATTGAGTACAAGTAGCTTTTGGTGGGCGTACGGAAAATTAGCCATGCTTTAAATAGGATTGGATTATAATAGAACGGAGATATGTACCTCCTATAAATAATATAGGGAAAAGCAAGCAATTGCCAGAATTTATTTTGCAGCCAGCTATTTTCCGGGGTCTGAAATAATAATTGTAAATTTAATTTTACAGGTACTGATAATTGAAAGAGCAAACAAGTTTCAGCTATGACCAATGCACTACTGGATGAAATACTTCGACAACTTAATAATGATTGGGGCATTAATACGGAGATCGCGGGTCCGGACTTCTTCAAATCCCTCCCCAACGAAGATCAAGTGACTATGGACCTTATCCGGTATTTAGAACAGACCGGGTATATTAAGGTACGTCATACATCCGGTGCTTTTGGAGATCATGGTATTGCTGCCTGGTATATTTCGCTCACTCCGGAAGGAGCCAAGTTCATTATGAACGGTGGATATACCCATGAAACGTACCTGCGAGAAGAGCCTATCCGCATGTCCAAACTTGCCAACGACCTGTCGGAGCAATCATTACAGGCAGCAAAGCAATCATTAAAACGAGCGAGTATCGCTATTTGGATAAGTGCTCTTGCCTTCCTTGCAGGAATAGTAATATTCATTATTCAAACCTACCACCATTAAATTCTCCTGCCTCCATTACGGAGTTTTTTCCGCTGGAATAGCGTAATTTATTCCATAATAGTGCCATTTTAATTGGCAGTTATTTCCGGAAAAACGTTAAGTTATCATATATGATTACCTCTATGAGGCATTTTTAGTGCAATTTACCCTTATGAAGACCAAATCTGACCAGTTGTTTCTTAAAAAATTAGGTAAACGGATAACAACTTTACGTAAGAGTAAGGGACTTACCCAGGTTAAACTGGGGGAAAAGTGTGGTATGAAACGTCCCAGTATGAATAGGATAGAAAAAGGTAAAACAAACGCCACCTTTTTGACTTTGAGAAAGGTGTGTAAAGCGCTGGAAATAGATGAGTTTACTTTGCTTAACTTTAAATAACTTACTCGCTTCGCTGGGCCGACGAAGCATTGATCTGTACCTGGTTGATACTTTCCAAGTCAGCGGCAAGTTGGGCCGCAGTTTCGCTCACTAAAAACTCAACTACATCTTCTTTGAATTCGCAAGCCTGTTCAGTTTCAGCAAGTAACCCGGTAGAGGGATCAACACAACCAATAATACGTAATAGGGCAGGCTTCCGATAATATACGAGAACGGGATCATTTACTATAAACTGAGCGCTGGTGTGTATCTTTATCTTATTGCCCATCATAGTCGCCAGGGCTTCCCCCCAATCAAAATCAGGCCGTCGCAATGGATCCCGGAGCAGTTCGTCGATATTTGCTTCCTCCACCAGGTATGTTTTGAATTTCCTTGGGTGCTTACATCCCTCCTTGGAACCATAAAATGAGATCCGTTTGAACGAAAGGTAATCGTCCGGGATTTCAATACTTTGGTAGAGTAATTTCTGGTTTGATCCGGCAAGGGGTATTTGCTTCAAAAGTCCCTGCATCCGCTCAATGGATTGCTTGGAACTCTCTCCCATTTCAGCTTCCCGGGCAGCCCATTGCAATTGTACTTTGTTAAACGCCTCCAGGATCTGCCAACATTCAATGTTGTCATAGTCAAAAGCAGCGAGTTTGTTGAGTCGCTGCTTTATTTTTATCTGTAGAAGATCGTTGTTCATTATTGTCTCCAGTAATGCTCCACCTTGGTCATGATCCGTTTGAGGATTTCTTCGTTAAGTGGGTTTTTGAGAAATTCGACCACCTGGGTCGGATTTTTACCCATGGCAGACCCGGTTTCCATTTCATATATCATCCCATCTCCTTTCAGTGCAACCAGCCGGTAAAACGTGGCATCTTTAACAGCCGCCCTTAGTTTAAGGGTTTCCATGTCCAGGTTTGATACTTCCAGGAAAGTCTTCGCGGTTTTGCGCTTGTCTTTGTCTACTGTCTCTCCATTGATATATTTGTCTGCATTCTCATACAGGATATCAATGGGGGTAGATTTTTTATACTGCGGGGAGTTGGCGTCAATTACTTTAAGGATATACAGCAGCTTATTTACATTCTTTTCATATAGCTTTTGTAACTCCCCACCGGCCTGGTTACGGAGTTTGGATACTTCCGTTTTAATGGAGGCTGTCTCTTCCAGTTCATCCAGGTAAAATTTGGGTGCTTTGGCTCTTGACCGCGCATCATCCAGGTTCCGGGCAATTTCAGGGTATCCGCCCGCTTTGACAGCAATGTACTTTAACAGGTCGAGCGCGTTTTTACCCGGCTCCAGGTATAGTGGTTCATTATTCAGCTCCAGTTTAAGATCCGGGCTGGACCAAAAAGGGATGTTATCCGCTTTTAGTTTCTTTACCTTGTTCCACCACTCTTCATCATCCTTACGGATAATGTTACCGGCCAGTTGTTTTTCAGCCTGAATGACGGTTTCCTTTATCTGTTGTTCCTTGGCAACCCGCTCCTCCTCCGGAAGCATCTTCACATCAGGAGCGAAGGGGTTTAGCCCGGTAATATACCTGACCATATCTCCCTCCTGAAGCGCCACCATCTCAATGGTATGAACAGCACCATCAAAAAGAGCCTGGTTATACTTCTCAAGACCCATATTGAATTTATTCTTCTCTACATAGGGTCGTATGGTAACTTTTGTATATGTTCTGGTCATACTGAGTGGTTTCGACGGTTGGTTTTTTGTGAACTATCCTGGTATGGAGGAAGGGGGAAAAACTCCCCCTTCCAGTTGATTACAGCGATCCTCCTGTGATGGGGTTTCGCATTACTATTTTCAGCACTTTGGTCGGGTCTTTAACCCATAAGGCATCTTTGGGTTTCTCCATTTGTACTTTATACCCGAAGTTGCCGCCGCTACTCTGGAATCCGGAAGTACGACCCTGGTAGTCAAATTTTCCATTGATGTACCACCACCTCAGCTCATTATCCCAGGACTTACGCAGGAGCTTGATATTATCGTTTCCTTCGTCCGTGATATCGAAGATGATGAACGAGTAAGAAGATAACCGGTAGCCGTTGATAATCGGATTTTCAATTTCATTCGCATTAACCGGGTCCAGGGCAGGATTGTAAACAAACTGCACATTGGCGATGAACGGAATGGTGAAGCTGGTGAAAGAGAATCCATAGTGCAAACTCATGTTTGACGGATTCATCTTGATAGCCCCGATTTCGGTTGACTGGGTCGTAAGGTTTTGGCTTAGCGCCTTTTTAGCGATTGCCTCATTCACCATTTTCATCCCCGCTCTACCGGTCTGAACAATGATCTGCCGCTTGGGATCAGGGCCTACCAAGTCAACTTTACCATAGTAAAAGTTGTTGATCTCACTTTCAAACATATCCAGGTTGAAAGAGGCCATGTTATAGATATGCTTGTACGAGTTGTCAAGCTGTTTCCATAAGCCAACGGAAGCTCTCAGAATTTCTGGTCCCTGGGTTTGGATGGCGCCACCTTGTCCCCACATCAGGTCATTTTCAATATCCTGGGTGATCTTGGATAAGCCGGCTGATTCGAGTTTGGTGACAAAGGATCGGGATAACTTACCTTCGGAAAGGGCCGTTTTCATCCAGTCTTTCCCCATTTTGGCAGCAAGCTGCTCAATACGGGTAATGGAAGGATCCAGTACCGTCTTATCATGCACATTCCAGATCTCATTCACCGCCAGGGCACCGGTAGCACGGACACCACCCCGGAGCATTAATTCAGCTTTGGAACTGATGGAATACTCAAAGTGAGCACTTTCGTTACCGACGAAGTTGTAAAACTCCCTGTAACCTGCTTCTACGGTCAGATCAGCGTACCGCTGGCCATATTCTCCAATGCTCGAAGTAAGACGGAACCACCTGGTCTTGTTGTTCAGGAACTGATTATCCAGGAACTTAAAGGAGTCGTTGTTGCGGATCCGGACAGTGTATAAATAACCATCGCCTACCGGTAGAATATCCTCGTCAGTGATGTAGAGCTGAATACCGTTCATTTTGTCGTAGGTGATCACCTCACCATGACCGAATACTTTCTTATTGTATTTAATCCGGAATTCGTGGCCATCAATACCTTTAGTAATATTACTCGGCTCGATGTCTTCTACGACATAGGGAAGTTCATCGGTAATCGGAATTTGCCACTTCCATTCTCCCTTGGCATTATCGACATATTGAATATTTTTTCCATTAAAAGAGGATAGTTGGTAAAGCGGCATCTCTACCTTCTGGGCCATCACCCATAGATCAATCGGACCCATGTCGGTGGGTTCCGCATCACCTAGCATATTCATCAGGTGATATGAATCTAAATGTGAGCCTGCTCGCAGTTCCACATCTCGCAGGAATAGGCCATTGTTTAATACTGGTGTAGGCATAGTTTTTCTTAGGATATAGGATTAGGGCGCTTGCTATCTTTTAAACATCGCTGCGCCAGGTCGTTGCACTGTTTTTGGTGTTCTTTTCTGTCCGCCACCAGTCGCATCCTCATCATATTGGGAAGAGGATTGCTTACGGGTGGCTTCTGTCTTCAACTGCCGGACAGTGGCAGCAGTATTTTCATTTTTGCCTCTTTCTATCAGTTTGTTCCGGTAACCATCGGGGTCTGCCAGGAGCCACATGGCCTCCGCCACCAATTGGTAATTCGGTTCGACGACCTGGTACTTCTCCAGCAGGTGACCAAGCAGATTGGTAGGTTTACCAGTAATGGAGGGAAAGGCTGGTTGCAGTAGCCCCTGGGTCAGAAAGTCATGGGTCTTCTTATCGAGTTTGATTCCTGCTATTTCAGGTTGTTTCAAGGAATCCTGGACATTCTGTACATACCTGGCGGCAGCCTGGTCCCGCTGTACTTTTTGTTCAGCCTGCTGATCCAGTTGTGTCTGAACTATCTCAGACTGCATCTTGTCCAGCTTTGGCTTAAAGCCCAGGGCTTTCTTATTAATTGTACCTACGTCTTCCCACTCGTCCAGTTGCTCTTTGATCTCGGCATCATCCCCGTAATTGGTTGCTTTCAAATATTGATAAGCAACCTCCCGCGGGTTCTTCTCAGGATCGAGCTGTCGGACTTCTTCGACCTGGGCGAGGGCCTTAAATAAACCCCGCATATCGGTTCCACCGTCAGCCACATATTTTGCGGCGAATTGTAGTTCCTGGGGAAGTGAATTAAAGAACTGTTGAGGTACTTTTTGTTCTACCTCCTGGACCTTTCTCGTTTCGTTGGCATCCCACAAGTCTTCGAGGTCCTTCATCGAGAGTTTGCCGAGGTATTCTTCGATATTGTCCCCCTCTTTGTAATCATCAAAGGGGACCATAACGCCGGCGTCAATTTTCTTTTTATACAACTCTACAATGCCTGATTTGTCTGTCTTAGCCCTGCCTGCAACTTTATTTGCTTCTTCATTTGTTTCAACCAAATCATCGAAACTTACATTCTCGTCACCGGCTGGTTTTACTTCCGTAGCGACCGCCGTCTCACCAGCTGCAGGGACAACTACCGGGGCTATGGGTTTTTCCAGATTCTTCGGATCAAGATTGACGGGTTCATCCGTGCTGAGCACTGATTTCTTTACCGCTTCTGGCACGATAACACTATCGGTAGCAACTCCTGGGAACAGATCATCGAGGCTTTCAATATCAATTGTTCTTACCGTGGTATTATCGGGCATACATCATTTGGTTTTTGTGCTTCAATAAAAATATATGCCTTAATGAGGACGAAAGTCCATTCTTACATTATCTCACCGGAGTATTGCGTATTATATCGCTATACTTATTTTTTCTTTTGTGCGGGACGGTCATATTTGTTTTTATTTATCCGGGCAATATTTTCCTGTTTCTGGGCGACATCTCGCTGTGTCTGCATTTTTTGCTGGTCGAGCGATACTTTCTGATTATTCATTTGAATCTTATTATCCTCCTGTTGCCGTTTGAAATTCATAGTATCCTCATACTGTGACTGTCCTTGAATAAACTGCAGCCGGTTCATATACTCATCCTCGCCATTATCGGAGGTGTCCGGATAGCCGGCAGCTTTAATTTCAGCGACAGTGATATCCTTCTGTCGATCGAGGTCACGCTGCTGTGCATCAAACGCCTGTTGATCTTTTAATGCCGCCGCTTGAGCCTCTTCTTGTTGTTGCTGTAATTGCTGCTGCTGATCCTGCTCTTGTTGTTTTTGTGCAGCCGTTTTATCCTCAGCAGATTTGAGCACCCGGGTCAATTCAGCTATCGATTCAGCTTTTATTACATTGCCCAGGTCATAAATGGAAGCGCCAGCCGTGTTGTTAGTCAGGGCTATTTGCTTCATCTGTTGTAATATTTCCCGGTGATTTACTTTGGTGGTACAGAATACATTAATATCCCGTGATAAAAGATCTGTCCCATTCATTTGGAAGTTTACTCTTTCATCCATCGAGGTGATATACTGTAAGCGCAGGGATGGATTCTTCGATTGGTAATACTGCGCCAAGTCAGTCCTCATCTGGTGGACCCTGGGCATGAGCCAATCAGAATGCTGGGTAAAGTATTTTTCGGTCTGTGAATAGGAATTATTCACTGCCTGGGTGGTGCCGGTAGCTGTTTCAGAGGCGGCGACTTCCCCGATTCGTTGTGGGGTAACTCCAACCACTTCAAAAGCGGCCTCTTTAAAATATTTGGAGAGCTGTATCCGGCTCATGAGCCGGTTGGTCTGCTCCATATTTAGCTGCGTATACTGGTTAAACTGGGTAGCGCCTTCGGTGTTTTGTAGTGTCGTATCCAGGGGGAGTATCTGGAAATTTCTCATCGCTACAAATGCCTTGGCCAGGTTACCCCTTCCCCAATCTTCTCCCAGGCTTTGTTTAGGCAGCGCGTTTTGATCCAGCAAGATGACAGTACCCAATTCGTCCACCAGGATGTCGCTAATCTGGTTATTGGTGAGATTATAACCTATCTGGAAGGGCTTCATCAGGTCGACCAGGGATACAGAGCGCATGTTTCGATCTGAAAACACACTTCCCTCGATGGGGAGCTTGCAGCCATAGAGGGAAAGATCTCCTTTAAACTGGAACGGCAGGCGCCCGGGTTCTGGGCGGTTAATACCTAAGTAGATCGGATTGACTTCCGATGGCTCGTTCATCCAGGAAGTAGGTCTGTTGGCGCCGATACGAACCCCTCCCCAAACCTCATTTATCCAGATGGCGTCCAGGTGTTCGCCATATACCAGGTTGTCTTTTGTTTTCAGGGTATAAATGGTTGTATCGTAAATGGGCTTACAGGTAACCTTGTACGTTTCATCTACAATCTCCTGGATCGGTTCAGGGTTGTCCTTATCAATTTTCGTAAGATGGAAGAGCTTGCGTTGTGTTTTCCAATAGATGGTAGATACGCGGATAAGGTTGGTATTTCCGAAATCCAGGAAGTCCTCCGTATCATTCATCAGCCATTGGACGATATCACCATTGTACTTGAAATTGTCGAAAAAGCCGGCCATTTGCCGGTAGCCCAGGGAAGGGCTATTGGTGTTCCACTTATACGAGCGGGATCCGTCGTAGAAGGAACCGTCGTTTGGAGTGCCGCTCAGGTTGTAAGCCAATGATTTTACCGGGTAAATGAATTCCAGCGTCCGCAGCTGTTCATCAGACATCAAATAGCCATACTTATCAATGACATCCGCCACGGTCATCAGGTCAATCTTACCGGCGAAATTGCCTTGAGAGATATACCGGGTATCCGGCGACTTATGATAGAAGGTGAAAACAGGGTCCCACTCTTCGATCTCATAATCGTCCTCATTCATTTTAAAATGCCAGAACTCCCGATTTAGGATCAGCATCCGGGCGAACTGCCGTTCCTCTGCTTCCTGCATCTTAAAGCGTTCCTCATCCACCTGTTTTTGGTGAGTGGCCCACTCCTCGATCATGCTGCGGTAGCTCTTCCCAAAGAAGGCTTCTATTTCAGGTAGGCTTTTAATATTATCCGGAGATAAAGCCTGTTTTGCTTCCGGGCTGTTGGGATCCTCCCCCTGCTGAATCATTTGCTGGAACACCTTTTGTTCCGCTTGCCGGACAAGGGTATCCTCCAACATCTGCCGTTTTTCCTCCAGCATTTCATTGTAGGAGGTGTCATCTACTGCCCGGAACATTATTTTGGAGGTCCTTTTGGAGAATTCCCCAGTCAGCACATTGATGACATTAGGAATAATGGGGTAGAACTTAAGATCGAGCGCGGAACTATCTTCTTTTGTCAGGTAGTCAATCAGTTCCCCCGATTCATTTGCTTCTTCAACCAGGTAATCCGACCGTTCAATGATCCCATAAGCCAGCCGGATATTCTTAAGAAACCGTTTACCATTCCTTCTTATCTGCTTAACACCCTGGTATTCCAGCCAATCCAGGTTCCAAGCAGCCCACTTTGCATCCTTCTCTTTCAGGGGAAGGAATTGCAGGGGTTGCGTTAATGAACCGATTTTACTGTATTCCGTTTTAGCACCTGCTTTGGTCTGCAGTGCATTGAGTATTTGCATTTAATTTTCGAGGCATTATCCGCGCTGGAGGGCAAGACTTGTTGAAGTGGTTTCCACGTTGCCGGCACCCATAGACACTACATTGTGGTGATTACCAGTAGTCCAGGAAGGATAAGGGTTATATGGCGGGGGACATAACGGAAGCTGGTAACAAGGTGTGGAATCCCTATCGAGAAGGAGCAGCAACTCATCAAGAGTTATTTTACAATCTTTGTACAATCTTGATACAAGATTTTTCTTTTCCTGTATAATAAAGCTACTGCATAGGGTATTCGTGGGGTATATGTACATGGAGGCGATGAGTTTTAATAGGATGGATTTATAGAATTCATGGTAAACCCTATATAAATAATCTATTCTTTATTGGTTAATTTTCCAAATAAATCGTAAAGTTGCCTTTCAAAAAATAAAAACTATGTTAAAAGCAATTGTAATCGATCCAGTGACACAAACTATTAAAGAGATTAAATATGAGCCGGAATGCAATAATGCGGTTCATACTACCTCAACTATTTTAGGGTTTTCTTCCGATTGGGTGTTAGACCTCAAAAACGGAGATAATTTATATGCTGCGGCTGACACGGAGGAAAACGAAAATTATTTAGCCTTCCGAATTTCTTCGACGGGAGAAGATGTGTTTGGCAAGGCTGTCATCGTTGGCTTTCCCTTACCTATAAAAGCGGATAGAGAACTTATTGACTGTAGGTCCTTGTTAGAATTCGTAATTGACGACGTTGTCTTTTGTACTTCGGAAGAAACAGCAACGCTTCGTGCAATAGAAAGAAGACAATCTGCCCGATTATCATGAAACTTGGCCGGATGTACGCATAATCAGCCAAAGCATTTAAGGTACTCCGAACAACTATTCTGTTATTAAAAAAACCATTTTATTCGATCATGAAAGCTATTCTTATTGACCCTGCAGGCAAGACAATTAAGTACGTTCATTTTGAATTAACTTATGATTTTTCAGGAAGTCCCATGGAAAAAGCGCTTGGTGGACCTTTTTCGCACGAGGAAGAATTTGAAAATGGGGACACGATGTATACCATGGAGGATGCTGATAAAAATACCGACTATTTAGCCTTCATGCTTAGCACAACAGGACAAGTCGTGTATGGAAAATCAGTGATCATCGGATTTAACAAGAGAGACCAGATGGGTTTCGCAAACTGCCACTTTTCCCTAAAACAGGTAAAGGATTTGGTCGTTTTTTGCGATGCCGAGGAAACAAAGACTTTACGGGAAGTAATTCGCTTTTTTCCAGCCAATCCCTCGAACCAAAATTAATCATGGGCTATAAGCAGTTGTCTTTGTTCGTCAGCGAAAGTGTTTAAAGGATGGCCGCCCGATTGGTTTCATCAATGAGCCACCAATCAAGCTCTTGAAGGGGCGGTGTGGAATCTGGTATAAGTCTTTGGGGGACACCTTCGAGTGGGTGATTTCGATCTTACGGCTTATTACTCGTATGGCGCGTTGGATGCGGACAAACGCAACCAGCGCACAGTATGCGACCAGCCGGTCTACATTCAATCCCGGATAATATGCCTGCATTTCTTTGCAGAGCATCCGAGATCCCTGCAGTCGCTCAATACCATACTTAATATTTACCTCATCCCCATTTTCCAGGAAATCAGAAGAAATCTTTTCTGACAAAAATTCGATACCTGCTGATAACAAATGGGTTTTAAAGATGGACCCCGTATTCTTCCATCCAAAAGGATGGCTGGGCGCATAGCTGTTACTTACTTCCTTGTTGAAGATCATCTGGTTAGAAGGGACCAGGTAATGTGTTTTACGCTTTAAGGTCATGTAAGTAAAGAATAGACCCACATTGGCTTCTACCAGGGTCCAGGCATTATACCATTCAATCATCATTTCCAGGCGCTCATGGGTTTTATTGATGTCATCGAAGCGGCCGCACCATTCCGCCACCAGTTTGTCGCCTTCAACGTAGTGCTCAAAGGTGCCATCTTCCAATTGTTTGGTAACCTCAATAGCATTTTTATAGATGAAAATGGAGCATAAGGAATCTGATGTTGTGGTTTTACCTTCAGAGACCGGATCAATGCTGGCATAGTAAGTACCCCAGGAAGCCAGTATATCCGGTCTCTCATAGACGACGATGACCCCTTCTTTATCGGTTCGACCTTTTGGCAGCGGGAATTCCTGGATAGGGAGCTGGTTTGACTGCTTGGAAACAACTTTGCCAGTCTCGTCCCGATAAAGAGTGATGTATTCTTCCGGATACACCCCGTCTTCGATCCGCTGAAGTTGTTTGGATACCAGGTGTTGAGGGAAAGGGGATTCCTCCCGGTAAGCAAAAGCCTCCTCGATATTGATGGGTTTCTGGGAAACCCGGAGCTGGTACTGATCAGCTGCCAGCCCTTCTTTTTTCCAAAGCCCCCTTTCAGTTAATATAGCTGCCAGCGCCTCTTCTACGAGGGAATTACCAAATTCGTCGATATAGGGCAGCATGCTCCACTGTTCGGGAATAAACAGCGCGCACAACCTGATTTCCCCCTTGCTATTGAACAGGTTTGTCTCCACCCCATAAAATCCGTTCGCCCGGGGGTTGAGCAGGAAGTCTTTGAGTGGTTGACATTGTTTGAGATCCCCCACGCTGCCGGCAATAATGAACATACCTACGGTCACAAGACCAGACTGCAGTGCCGGCCTTACATATTCGTAGGTTTTGTTGGCAGTTGGGGCTATACCTCCCTCTTCATAAAAGAAGTATTTTACGGCACCGCCTACACCTTTAGTCGGACTTTTGTCCAAGGTAATACCCAATAAATTGGAAAGGAGACCGCGGGTACTTTTTCGACCATTCACGGTGACCTCAATCCCTTGGGTCCACATCCCCACACCTTCTGGTTTAAAGGGCCGATACCACCCGGTGTGTTCATTTAGGAAAGAACGATACTGGTTGAGCATTTTCCAGGTCCCTTCCTCCCCGATAAAGTCCCAGTCTGATGCCGCCATCTTACAGGTCGATCCCTTTTCAAACCATATTTGATTTATCAGCTTGGCAGCATGGTAAAGGGAAGAGGCGATTTGTCGCTTTTTTAAAACAGCAGCGTGTTCATAGTGCAGTTCAGCTAGTAGTTCATACAGCGCCATATGGTACTGAGCATCCCGCACATCGACAAACGATTCGGTGTCATCGGACCCCAATACCTCCTGCTTCTCCTTATTCATGATCGGCAGGAAGTTCAACCACATATAATAATCCCGGGTAAGGTACCACCTGGTCCCATCAGCACCGATGAAAATGGCGCCTTTCCTGCAGCGTTGCTTCTGGCTCTCCCAATAGCTGATATAGTCTTTGGACCGGAAAGGAGCCGTGCAGTAAACTTTGTTCGCGGAGAAAAGCCTCGCTTGTTCGTTAAATAAAAAGGCTGTTTTATCAAACTTGTACTTTCCAGGTTCTTTGAAGACACTTTTTACAAATGTCCTGAACTCATCAAAGGTATAAAAAGACGTATAGCCCCACTGGGCAGTGGAGCTATCGTACGTCGGTATTTCATAGGCAGGTTTAACATCGGTCGGATCGTACTGGTTCTTCATAGGTTACACATCGTCGTAGGCCAGGTTCTTTCCTCCCCGAACCGTGGATTTTTGCTCTTCTTCCAGCTCTTTAAAGGCGCCTTTGTATGATTGCCGGATTTGCTCAAATTTTGCGGCAGCATTGATCAGCCCGGTGAGGTTGCCATCCCTGCCGTGTTCTATGGGAGTATTTTCCATATACCGGGCAAGTTTGTCGAGCATTGATTTGATTCCTACATATGCCCTATAAGTAGGGGTTTGGTAGAGCTTTTCACAAAGATTTTTGCCGTTTAAAATGTACTCATCGTCCAGGGAGAAAGATGCACCTATTTCCTGGGTGATCAATTCTTCCTTATCATTTTCAGGCACATCAAAAAATGGGTTCAAGTCGGGGTTTGGGCAGGTCATATAGAACAGGTACAGGTAGATCGTTAGATAGTCCTCCTGGTGATTTTCCATAATGTCCTTTAACGACTTTAGCGTATAACAGTGCTCCGAGGGGATTACCTGCCCGTTGAGAATGTCGAATAAACGTACCATACTAATTTTGTTAGTAAATGACCGCAAAAAATTTTACGCGGCCTTCAGCCGGATCTCTTGCCGGTTTTCCTTAATCCAGTTGACCAGGGTGATGCATTCCTGCTTTAGGTAGGGGAGATCATAAGTGATGACTTCTTTTACGATGAAATCTCCTTGTTCATCCAGTTTGTAGATGGGATTGTCAAACTTATCCCGACCTTCTTCTTCAAATATAATATGGTGCAGGGTAAGCGTCCCTGGTTTGAGATGGGGGTTGTGCTTTAGGATAATAAACAGGTACATGGAAAGCTGGAGGGTATAATGAACAAAGTTGCAGTCATCCAGGTGAGAAAGTGGTCGCTTTAGCTTTTTGGTGGTTCCATCCCAGGAACGGTACCCTTCCAGTTTGATTTCCTTATTGGTTTTGTAATCAATGATATTGACCTGCCCTTTCATTACCTCTACTACATCGGACTGACCGCATACGCCGGCAGACTTAAGATATACAAAATGCTCCGGGTACACAGCATCGGTAAGTTTCTGAATGGGTGCATATTTAATACCATCCTCGACAATGGGTTTGACGACCCTTAAAGTAGATCCGTTTCGTTCGATGGTGGTTCTGCTTGTCAGATCAACTTCCTTTCGGTTGTGGAACCAGGTCCCCAGATCCGTGGACCTTTTCGCTTCATTGCTCCAGGCGGCTAAGATGTCGTCTACTGGTAGCCCAAACCATTTTGATTTCTTTCGGGTAGATGTCCTAAGTGCAATTTCTCGGGCCTTGAATTCTTCTTTAAAATTATTGATAAAGGTAGTTACAGATACCCAATCAATATTTTCTCCCCCAACGCTTTCATAGGTATGATTTTCAGTTTTAAACTTTACTGACATATGTTGAATCCGATTTTATTTTTGGGTTTTATTTTTATGGCGTCCCTAACTTCCTGGACAGAGTGAAAGACGGCAAAAAATTGGTTACTGTATTTATCGAGGACCAGGCACCTGTTTTTGGCAATGGTATTTTTGGAGGTAATATACTCCTGTACCCCTATGATGGCCTCTCTTTTAAACCACCGGTGAACGCATAGTTCCCTGATGATAACTTGCTTATCATATTTCTCTAAGGTGCCATCATTAGTTGTTCTATGAAACGTTTTGGTTTTATAGACTGGATGAATAAGCATTAGCTCTACGTCATCCTGCTCCGTTCTAATCATTTATCCCAAGTTTTTCTTTTAGCTGTTGTTCTTCGTCCTCGTTTAAAACGATGTCCCAATATCCTTTTGGGCAAAAACTTGATAATGACCTCAGCTTAAACTTTAAACTACACCCACATCCACCGGTCAGCACGCTACAGCATGGCTGTGTGCCAGGGACCATGCATCCAACCCCGGTTACATCATAAGATGCACATTTGTTAGAACTACATATTACTCCACGCTCCTTCGCAATCTCCTCTACGTCTTCTTTTTTAAATATAGAATTTTTTACTCCTTCAATAATTTGATTCCGGTTTTTCCAAAGCCTGATTATATTCATGTCGGATATATATTTTCTCTGCTTTACGGTTAGCCTCCGCTTCCCGAAATTCCTTCATAGCTTCCAACAATTTTATATCCATCAGTAGTTGATCTTTGTCAGCTGTCCTTCCAGAGTTCTTTATTTTCTCATAAATGGCCTTTGCTTTACGGCATCGGCCATCGATGCACCAATGCTTTCGCTCGAACTCTCCCAGGTTTAATACCCTTACTGTTGATTCAGCAGTGGTTGCCAGCGTGTCTCTTATCCTGTCCCAATAAAAATTGTTCAAATGCTCCAATAAATTGATATCTACCCGGTTTCGTACAGCAATAGCCGGTAATAAGTGTTTAGCTTTCGTAGGGTTCAACGGATAAAAATTTATACGCCAGCAATATGTTTCCGGTACTTTGGATTTGAAGACCAGGGTTAACACGGATCATTTTTTTATTTCCCCCGGTCTTTGTGATAAGGTCATGCTTGGCAGCCCGATTGATAGAATTCCTGGCAGTTTGGGCAGAACCAAAAATCGATTGTTCATGTGCTTTTATGCAAAACGTGTTTAGCTCTACCGGTCCTATTGTGGCCAGGTATGCCACTATATCGATGTCGGCGTTGCTTACGCTTATTTTGTTGATAAAGCAATGGGTAATAATTTGATACTTAATAGTATCAGATCTACTCAGCCTGGATTTTTTTTCTACTACGTGAACTTGTGCCATTGGGTTACCTTCACAACAATTTATTCCCTCAGAAAAAGACATGCTTATAAGAGTCTGACATTACAGTTCAACCTGGTCCGGCTATTTTAGGCCGTCCAGTAATGACTGAAATTGCATCTTCCTGGAAGGAAGGAAAATAAATTGGATACTTTGTGTCCTTTTCGGGTAGACCGAGTTGGCGTTATCAGACAAAATGATAAACTACCACTCAGGCCCCACCCGGGGGATGTTCAATTTTTAAGAATCGGCCTGGGGTGATAAAATATCTCGCAGGAGTAACTTGCAGAATTCCCGGGATATAGGGGGAATTGGTCTGGTTCCGGAACATGGTTTTGGTTTATGGTTAAGAGCGCGATTGCTTGAATCCTCTCGGATTATATTTAAAACGATACTTTCAAATGATTTCTTACCGGGAGGTTGGCATATCTGCCTTTTGTTTCGCTCCCTGCCTGGATTGATGTCGCTTCACTTGCCTACCATCTGGTGAAGGTTGGCCGCCTTTGATAGCAAGGTATATCTGCGCTTGCTTTAACTGGGCTTCTGCGGTAGTGGCTTTGCATACTTCAATTTCGGAGACGAGCCGCTGGTACTCTAGTTGCGGCTTCAGAAAACTGACCTGGTCCTTGTACCAGCGTGATCGTTGTTCACGGGCCTCTTTAATCTGTTCGGGGGTTAATTCAATTGGTTTCTCCTGAACTTCTGCATGCTGGGCAGTAGTATTCATTAGATTGGGATTTAGCGTTTGTTTTCTCAATGTTGTTCTACAATAATAAGATACATTATTAACCTAAACTCTACAAATTTATTGTATTCTCTAAATTCTACAAATTTATTATAATATTTTTTACAAATATTTATAATACCTGTTCTGTATGGACGCTCAATTTAAAAAGCGCGTAATCTAATATTTTGTTGGTATCCCCTTAGTGAAAAATACTTTTTTTCTTCACCTCATAAGCATTAATACCTATATCGGCAGGGTCGCAATATACAATCGGAACAACACATTACGCGATTCTGTGCGATGATCGCGGTCATTAAATCGTCAACTATTCATACCAGATGGGCTATATAATAATTAATCACAATGCTTGAATATCATGATAGCCGCTACGCATATATTTTTTTGTATATAGCTCATCCCCAGAGCCAAAAAAATTAACAACTATGCATTTGGAGAATAAAAACTACTTTCTTAGATTGCCGGCTTAATAGAATAAATTAACCTTAATCTACAACCACCGATGAAAGTTGCCTCCACTACCAAAGACTATGACGTGCTTAATTTAACCGAAAAACAGGTTGACAAATTTATCGAAATTGCCGAAGCAGATGTTGCCGCGGGACTTGTGCTGCTACAGGAAAAGCAGGTGCCCTACAAAGAAGCCGAGCAATTGTTTATCGAAGCTAAAGCAGACTATGACACTGCAAGTACTAAACTAAGTGAAAACAAATTGCTGCTGGAGGAGCTGGTTCGCTATCGAAATAATAAGCGCGGTGATAAGGACCTGAGAGTACTGCGGGCCACTTCAAACCTCGATCAACCACGCCCGCAGCAGGTTAAAGAATTTAAGTGGCTTCCTTTGGCTGTTGGCGTTTTAAGTGAACTTAATCGCTTTGTATCCCCGGACGATCTATACATCATAATCCTGCAGAAAAACCCGGAGATCCAAAAAAGTATTGATAAGAAAAAAGCTCGCAAGGAGTTCCGGTCCAGGGTGACCGCAACACTTAAAAAGGCGTGTGAAATTAACCCCAAACGAAAAAGAGGCAAACAACAGATCGTCGTTTACAAAGAAAAAATTGGGCTATTCGAGTGGGTCGACGAAGAAATGATACCCAAACCTAGTTTCATGAAAGACTTCATGTTCCGAAATTTGGCGACAGCTTGACCTGACGTATTTTTTATATAAACTACCCTATTTTAAGCTTTTAAGAGCTATTTTAGGACCGGACCGGGTGAACTTTTATTCTACAAGCCCGGAAGGTTACTGAACGAATCTTGTCCGATCCTGGTCGACTATTCAATATGGAAATACCTTTCTTTCCCATTGAAAAAGTCGGCCAGGAAGCGGGTGACTCGGTAGCAAACCTTCCGGATCCAGCCCATGATCCCTTTATAGATGCTCAATCTTTTGGAGGGCAGGAAGGATCTGGTCTTTCTTCCCTCCCAATTCTGACCTTGCTTGTGCTCTTCACTGGCAAGGTGAATGCATATTAACTCTGGTATAAAAGCCCTTCTCTCCCGTTTCCATTGCTTTAAGTGCAATATATCTGTCCGATCGAAGGCTGCCTGGACAACGGGATAGGAAAAGATATTGCTTCCTTTCGGGTTCCAAAGTTGAAAATACCCGATGGGCATATACCCTTCCCCATAGTATTGGGTTATCCGCTGTCCCAGGGGAAATAGATCCAAGTGCAGGTAGATCCAGCCTTCATGAACGGGCTTTGTCTTTACATATAGGAAATCGTAAAAATCGGCATAGGAGTTACACATCATTCGGTCGATGCCATAGATATTTTCCTTGCTCAAGGGCTGGCGCTCCAGAATGCTACGGGTCATAGGGGGAAGCCAGATGTCACTATCCAGTTGGACCACCCAACCATCCAATGAGAGCGCTTTAAGACCTATATTGATCCCTCGGGCCTTATTGGGTTTACCAGGCCGGTCCGCATCATCATAAAAAGCATTCGTTTTGATACACTGGACATTGTAGAATTCGCAGACCTTGACGGTATTAATATCCTGCTCATCAGTCACGACGACGAGTTTGTCAAAAAACTGCTTATTATTGGGAAGGGTGACTTTTAGGAAATCGGAATAGTTGATACATACGACGACTGCTTCGAGCTTCATAGGAAGACGGGTGTGGTTTTAAAGAGAGGAAGAGTATATAAATAATATACTGGAGAAAGTTTATCCAGCCAAATTCCAGCCGGCTATCTTTTTGCTTTTGAGATGACGGTCTTCCCTTTTGGAGATGTACTGGAAGATAGCTTAGGCGAGAAACTTGGCGACTACATGAAAATATCTATAGTTTTTTGCAAGTAAGTTTTATGATCAAAGGACTACGGTTTTTAATTTACAATCGCTGTTCGCTCATGATCTAATCCATTGATCATAAATCGAGTAAGCCTGCTTTATCAAAAAGTGAATTGCAACTGGGCTATAGGAATCTCAAATTATGAGTTCCTTTAATAAGGGAAAAATATGAAATGGCTATAAAAATTATGGACGCCAGGCTATATATTTGTCTTACCATTAGCATTAAACCCCCGTTCAGAGATTCTTAATCCTCTGCCTTCCTACGAGATAGTCCAACGATTGTAACTGGTCATAGTAGCATTTCATAAATTTGTAGTAATTAATAATCAGTCAGTTAGGCTGTTATTATAGAATTAATTCGACAAGGCTTGATTGAATTATATTGGGTTAAGGGCGCTGAGAACAATTTTTGCATATATTCCTTGCAAAGGATTGGTAGGGTTAATTAAATCTTATCCGCGTATCAAATACCGTAAAGCAGCCTTCGTGTCAACTATTTGGTAAAAGATAAGAAACTGGTCCGATGAAGCATTCCGAACAAATTAAAGGGGGTTTTGCCCGAGGAAATCCGCAGGCGTTTACCGCGCTATACAATGAAATGTATAGTCCGCTGTTTTGGTTCGCCTACAAGTTTGTGGAAAATAACGAGGATGCTGAGGATATCATTGCAGACGTATTTTACAAATTGTGGCAAAATTCTTCAGAATTGCGGGACATCGAAAACCTGCCGGCCTACCTCCGCAAAATGACGCGCAACGCATGTCTCAATTTTCTTGAACGCAATAAACTGAAAGCTGGCATTTATAAAGATCTCCTGCAACGATCTGAAACTTCCACCGAGGAAGACTTCACCCGAAGCGACGTAAAATCTGAGGTATTAAGTTTTGTCAACACCGAACTCAAAAAGCTTTCTCCAAAATATAGAACTGTCTTCGATATGGCATTCGTGCACGGGATGAAAAATGAGGAAGTGGCTGACAAGCTAAAGACCAGTAACCAGGTTGTGCGGGACATGAAAACAAAAATTCGCAAAATGCTGAAAGTGAGAATTCTTTCACCAACCACCGCCACCGTCCTGGTATTTCTGTTCCTATAAAGTATTTAATAATCAACCTCTTAAGTGGTTAATTATAGGACTTTCCCGTTCCAATATTCAATTTAGATTACCTGGCTGTTAAATTTCCAACAATTTATTTTTAAGTTTCTTAACTACAAATGATTAACTCAGTTGTCTTATATACATATGCTTATGCAGAATAGGGGTATATGTTTAGATGGCTTAGACCGCTTTTTTTATTACAAAACCTTAAATATTAGTCGATGTCTGAGTTCGCACATAAAATTTCTGGACTGATTATCAAATTCCACCAAAACGAGCTGTCCCCGGAGGAGCAGGTCGATTTACAGGAATGGCGCCAGGCATCCGCAGATAACGAGAATCTTTTCCTGGAACTAACCGAACAGCAAAAGCTGGTTCAAAATCTCAAGCTACAGGAGGAAGGGAAAAAAAAAGTCCTGGATCGTCTCATAGGGTTAATCCCTTCATTGGCAAACAAGGAGATATTTCATATTAATTGGCGATATGTTGCAGCTGCAGGATTGATACTTTTTTGTGGGGTAGGTTATTATTTCGTATCGCATAACAGAGCAGTTAACGAGGTGGTAATGGTGAAGAAGTCTTCGTTGCCGGATATAAAGGCGCCGTCTGGGTCCCGGACCATACTGACACTTGCCGATGGCTCTCGGGTAGATATCGATAGTATGGCAATTGGCAGGATTGCCCGACAAGGAGAAATAGCCGTAACAAAAGGCAAGGATGGTCAGTTGATCTATCAACATGATAAGCTACTAACTGAAAAACCCGCTGAAAACCTTTATAATACCCTCTCAACCATAAAGGGAGGCTCAACCTTAATCGCACTTTCAGATGGAACTAAAGTATGGCTCAATTCGGCTTCTTCCATCCGATTCCCAACTATTTTTTTGGGCAATGAGAGAAATGTAGAATTGACAGGTGAAGCCTATTTTGAAGTTGCACATAATAAGTCCGCTCCCTTTAGGGTCAGGGTCATGGATCCCAAGGCCACTATCCTGGTGCTGGGTACCCACTTCGATGTCCAGGCTTACCCCAATGAGCCGATCATGAAAACCACTCTCCTGCAGGGATCGATAGCGTTAAGTGGAGATCAGGGTCAACAAAGTCGGCTCATTCCTGGGCAGCAAGCACAGGTCAAGCCCAATGAGAAATTTCTAATAACAAATAAGGTGGACACCGCTGAAGTTGTTGCCTGGAAAAATGGGAAATTCAGGTTCAACATAACTGACTTGAGTGTAGTCTTGCGACAGTTAGAACGTTGGTATGACATAGAGGTCGTTTACGAAACACATCCGGTAGTCCGATTGACGGGAACAATCCCCCGGGACGTCAATCTTTCAAATGTCATGGAGTTGCTTGAAATGAATGGAGTGCATCTAAAATTGGAGGGGAAAAAATTAACCGTTCTTAAATAACTTATATCTGAAGCTAGATGCTAAACCTTTTTCTCATGTTGACTTTTAATCAAGAATATTAACCAGGGGGAGGTTTGTGTTTACTTACCTCTCCCATCTTGATCATTGCATTATCCTATCTACAAAAAAGCTCTGACGACTGCCAATTGAAAAGAAGCTGGGAATACTCCAAGAAAAAACCGCCCCGAAGTAGGATTCGAAGCGGCCATGATCTGGGTTAACCCAAATTAAAAAAACCTTGCGAGGCATCTTAATCATTTAACCCAAACGTAAAAACAAAGGTAATGCATTTAAAGGCTCCTGGCAACCCCCTGCTTTTGAAGCACGGGTTGCTCACCAAAACGTTACTGATCATGAAATTGATCATTATTTTAACCGTAGCAACATTCTTGCAGGCCACTGCAGCCAGCAATGCCCAAAAGGTCACCATTTCAGTGAACAATGCCCCGTTGTCAAGTATTTTCACTGAGATTGAAAAACAGACCGGGTACAATTTCATCTACAATTATGACTGGCTTCAAAAGACCAGAAACGTGACTCTCCAGGTCAAAGATGCGCCTCTTACCCAAGTGCTCGATATGTGCTTCAAAGACCAGTCAGTAACATATGGTATAGTAGGGAAAGTTATTTCAATCAAGCAAAAAACGACAATACCGTCAGAAGGTCAAATCGTTCAGGTCCCTGTTACAATCAAAGGGACGGTCGTTAGCGAATCCGGGGACCCCTTAAGCGATATCACCGTCACAATTAAGGGAAGCAAGCGAGCAACAGCAACTAATTTCAAAGGCGAATTTTCCATATTATATCCGAGCCAGGATGTCACACTGGTATTCAGCGGCGTAAATGTTGAAACTTTCGAATTGCGCGCGACCGGGAAAGAGGAACTTATGATTAAGCTTAAAAACAAAACAAGTAAATTAGACGAAGTCCAAGTAATCGCCTATGGTATCACGACGAGAAGACTTAATACTGGCGATGTCACAACCATTAAATCAGAGGAAATCGAAAAGCAACCTGTTTCAAACCCACTTGCTGCTTTAGAAGGTAGGGTTCCAGGCTTATTTATTACGCAAACTACAGGTGTTTCAGGTGGATCCTTTTCTGTACAACTTAGGGGACGAAATAGTATTAAAAACGGCAACGACCCTTTATATATAATAGATGGAGTACCATATCCTTCTCAGTTGCTGCCGACCGTCGGCTCAGGTACAACAGGCCCAGGTAATCCTCTAAATTTTATAAATATCTCTGATATAGAAAGTATAGACATCTTAAAAGATGCGGATGCCACTGCAATATATGGTAGTCGGGGCTCAAACGGTGTTATATTAATAACAACTAAAAAAGGGAAGAGTGGAAGAGCCAAACTCGATTTAAACTTCTATTCTGGTAATGGAGGGGTGGCTAGGAAAATGAATTTGCTAAATGCTAAACAATATTTGCAAATGCGTCATGAAGCAGTTCTTAATGACGGCGCTGCAATAGGTTCAACTGACTATGACTTAAATGGAACATGGGATACCACCAGAACAACTGATTGGCAGAAACTTTTAATCGGAGGAACTGCACATTATAATGATGTACAAGCATCATTAAAGGGTGGCAACGAAAATACACTTTATACGCTTGGTACCAATTTTCATAGAGAAACGTCAGTTTTCCCGGGAAATTTTGCCGATCAGCGCGGATCAGTAAATTTCGATTTAAACGCTATACCAATAGAAAATAAGTTAAAGATAACTTTTTCGACAACCTATTTGCTGGATAATAACGTGCAGCCAACTATCGATGTCACTGGCTATACTTATTCTTGGTTGTCTCCTGTTGGTCCTCCTGCGCATAATATCGATGGCACCTTAAATTGGGCGAATAGTACATGGTCAAACCCATTCGCAATATTTAATGCCAAGCTTAAAATTCAAACTAGCAATCTTATTACCAGCGCGCTTTTAGATTACCAAATATTTCCGGGTTTAGATGTAAAAACTTCATTAGGGTATACAAATTTACAAACTAACGAGGTCACAACTTCTCCAATAAGTTTATATCCGCCTTCTGCAGGGGTCACGCAAGGATCATCCTCATTTGCCAATAATAGTGTTAAAACATGGATTCTAGAGCCCCAAGCCTCTTATTCCAAACCTTTTGGTAAAGGCATTTTAACCGCGTTACTGGGCACAAGCTTTCAGAAAAACACCTTAGTTGGACAATGGCTGACAGGAAATGGATATTCAAATGATGCACTGCTTGAGAGCCTTGCAGGTGCCGCAAGTGTTACAAAAAATCTTACGACAAATTCTCAATATAAATATACTGCAATCTTTAGTCGGGTGAATTATGACTTTGATAATCGCTTCATATTGAACATCAATGTTCGAAGGGATGGAAGTAGTCGATTTGGGCCGGGAAATCAATTTGCCAACTTTGGATCAATAGCCGGAGCATGGATTTTTTCCAACGAGAAATTTGCCCAAAAAATAATGCCTGGTTTATCGTTTGGTAAAATCAAATATAATTACGGGACAACAGGAAATGACCAAATCGGTGATTATCAATACCTATCAAATTATAACTTTACAGGAAATACACCTTATCAAAACGCCATCGGTTTATATCCTGCAAATTTACCTAATCCAAATTTTCAGTGGGAAGTTAACAAAAAGATGGAGGCTGGTGTTGAACTTGGGTTTATAAAAGATAGAATATTAGTAAATGCTGATTTCTACAGAAACCGTTCATCCAATCAACTTCTTTCTTACGGATTGCCAGATATTACGGGATTTACAGGTATTACGGCAAATTTTCCCGCAACTGTGGAAAATAGAGGATATGAATTCTCTATCAGCTCAATTAATATAAAAAAAGAAAATTTTAGTTGGACAACTTCTGCAAATCTCACAATTCCTTATAATAAGTTACTCTCATTCCCAGGTTTTGCCACTTCTTCGTATGCTAACCTTCTCGTGATAGGACAATCAATAAGTGTCAAAAAAGTATTTCATCTAGCGGGTGTTAATGACACTACAGGGATCTATCAATTTTATAACTATAAAGGCCAACCAACCTATTCTCCCGTTGATCCAACAGACAAAAACACCTTAATACTTACTACGCCAAAATTCTATGGAGCTCTTCAGAATAGTTTTCAGCTGAAACATTTTCAACTGGACTTTCTATTCCAATTCACAAAACAAATCGGGACAAATTATATCTCCCAATATGCAAACCCTCCTGGCGCTGGAAAATTTAACCAACCATCTTTTGTTGAAGATCATTGGCAGAAAAGTGGTGATAACAATCTCTATCAAAAGTTGACAACGAAAACTGGACCTGTTTATAATGCCTATAAAACAGCACAACTGAGTGATCTTGCATATTCTGATGCATCTTTTATTCGATTAAAAAACGTATATCTCTCGTATCGATTTGGAGAATCGTGGACCAAGAAGATGCACTTAAATAGTTGCAAAATCTATTTGATGGGTCAAAATCTTTTAGTAATAACAAAGTTCAAAGGCGCAGATCCTGAGAATCAAAATATTAATGCCCTCCCCCCACTAAGAGTAGTAGCGGCCGGACTTCAAGTTTCATTCTAAAAAATACTATCATGAATATAAATAATAAAATATCGTATTCAAAATTCTTGCTAATCTTTGTTTTTCTTCAAATAACAGTTTCATGTAAAAAATTTGTTCAAGTAGACCCTCCAGTTACGTCCGTTTCGGAGGCAAGTGTATATAGTACGAATTCGAATGCAAGTGCAGTTTTAACAGGGATGTATAACATAATTAGTAGTAGTGGTACTTTCACTGGCGGGGTAAGTGGCATTTCAGTAATTGCAGGTTTAACAGCTGATGAATTGATAGGATATCCAGTAGGGAACTCAATTGTTATGGAAGCATATCCGAATGCATTAATAAGTACGGATGCACCATTTTGGGATAGAATATATGTGCAATGCATTTACCCTTCCAACGCAGCAATTGAAGGAATATCTAAATCTACAACCTTGACCCAATCAGTGCAGCAGCAATTATTGGGGGAGGCTAAGTTCATGCGGGCTTTAGCTTATTTCTATCTTGTCAACTTTTTCGGTGATATACCCTTAATTACAACCACGGATTTCTCAAAAAATCAATTAGCCTTTCGAAATGCTCAGGCCGAGGTCTATAATCAAATAATATCAGACCTCAAAAATGCTCAGATACTTCTGAGTCCTAACTACCTTGATGCTACTCTACTAAACACGACAACTGAAAGAGTTAGGCCCACACAATGGGCTGCAACGGCGTTGCTGGCTAGGGTTTATTTATATACGCATGATTGGATTAATGCGGAAAAGCAATCATCAACTATAATTTCAAATACTACCCAATACAAACTTGTTTCTAGTCTAAATGGTGTATTTATAAAGAACAGTACAGAAGCAATTTGGCAACTGCAGCCAGTCATTTCAGGAAGGAACACTGAGGATGGTAATGCCTTTATTCTATCTTCGATACCGACCAGCGCCAATCCGGTTTCTCTGAGTAGCTCTTTGCTCAATTCTTTTGAATTAAACGACGCACGTAAAACAAATTGGATTAATTCATACACAAGTGGTACACAAATATTTTACTTTCCTTATAAATATAAAATTAAGACAAGTACCTCAACGCCCTCGGAATATCTGATGGTTTTACGACTAGCTGAACAGTATCTAATTCGAGCCGAAGCAGAAAACGACCAAGGAAACATGGCCAGTGCTATAGCAGATTTGAATACTATCCGAAACCGAGCTGGACTTGCAAATTATTCGGGGTTAATGGATCAAAATTCGGTGCAGGCGGCTATTCAACATGAACGCCAGGTGGAACTTTTTACGGAATGGGGGCATCGTTGGTTGGATCTGAAGAGGACACAGAAAATAGACTCCGTAATGACAATTGTCAGCCCTCAAAAAGGAGGTACGTGGAAATCAAGCTCACAGCTTTTCCCTTTGCCGCTTCAACCACTTCAATATGATCATAATTTGACGCAGAATCCCGGATATAATTAGGATTAAATTTATTATTTATCAAGTACCATTCCTTAAGTACCCTTAAAATAAATTATATGAAAAAAGTCGCTTTAATATTGATTCAGGTTATAATTATCACGGTTTCAGTCAGAAGCCAAACAGACGGAATTCATTTTGAGCATGGTATTACGTGGAAGCAGGTTTTAAGCCAAGCTTCACATAAACATAAATTCATTTTTGTTGACTGTTATACTACCTGGTGCGGTCCCTGTAAACGAATGATGAATAATATATTTCCATTGAAAATTATCGGCGACAAGGTAAATTCGCAATTTATAAGTATTTCGATTCAAATGGATACTACGAAAGATGATAACGATACCGTTCGAAACCAGTATCAGCTTGCCCATATGCTAGCTAAAGAATACAATATAAATGCGTATCCAACATACATCTTTTTTAGTCCCAAGGGAAAAGCCGTTCACAAAGTAGTTGGGGCTTGGGATGACCCAAGTGAATTTATCACGGTAATTGATGACGCACTAACCCCAAATAAACAGCTTTATACTTTGATTGACAATTACAAGGTAAATAAAAAAGATAGCTCAATACTTAACGATTTAGTTCGCGCTGCATATAAGTCTGGATCAGATTCCTTGTCTCATGCATTAGGCAATGCTTTTGTTAAACAATTCAACAATCCTCTAACAAAGGATAATATCAAGTTAATTAACTATTTGACACAATCTAGCTCGGATAATGGTTATAAGTTTTTTCTACAACACCATCAAATCATTGATAGCATTGAAGGCTTTGCATTAACTGACCACATTATAGGTAATATTCTCTTTATCGAGGAGGTTGAATATATTTATAAATCAAATGATACCATCATCAATTGGAGTAAAATTGAATCAAGAATAAAAAGTAAATCTAATCCTCGATTATCTGAAGTGATTGTCGCAAAATCTATGACGGAATATTATAGGTGGAAGGCCAACTGGCCCATGTATGAAAAATCGCTCCTTCATTATTTAACCATTTATGGTGAGAAGATACAAGGTTATTTACTGAACAACTATTTATGGGACATATTTCTACATTCTACTAGTCGAGAAGTACTTGCAACGGTACTCCCTTGGAGCAAACGAACATTGGTTGTTTCTAAGAATGAATTTAGCGCTGGTTATGATACGTATGCCAATTTACTATATAAACTAGGTAGGAACGACGAAGCTTTGTTGTGGGAGAAAAAGGGTCTTGACATTGCTGTTATTGAAAAAAATATAAATGTGCAAAAAACTTTCAAAAAAACAATAGATAAAATGGAGAAGGAAGAAAAAACTTGGTAATGTTGAAATTATAACTTAATTCCTATACTAAATAGCTAATATTTGATTAACTTCAATATAGATTTACAGGCTAATCAATCACGTTACTAATGTATTGTAAGTTTTTGTTTTCAATGTCGAAAATTCCTAGACTATCGTTGGGTAGGGAAAAAGCAACAAATTTACTGTCATCAGAGAAGATGGCATTGTTCGCATTGGAAATTTTCTTGCTTAGACATATTAATAGATTAGTTTTCTTCATTCTCGTATTTTTCTTTTCAATTACTTTATGTGCCCAGAAAAAAGCATTAAGCTTTTCAGACTATAGCAAATGGCCGCAAATAAATCTAAAAAAAATTAGCAATGATGGAAAGGTTGCTTTATATGGTTATAGATCCTCAAACCCAGGCGGCCATCTAGTAATATCTGCCATAGACGTTTCATGGAAAAAAGAAATTTCCAATGCGAACAATGCCATCTTCTCTGATGACAGTAAATTTGTTGCTTTTTCCCTACCCAACGATAGTCTAGGAATTTTCGACATTGAAAACAAAAACTTACAATACATTAGTAACGTGACTTCCTTTAGAACGACTACTGACGAAAGTAAAAGTTGGCTGATTTACTTAACAAAATCTAAAGAAAAGGAATTAATCGTACGAAACTTAGAAATGCAAGCCGAGGTAATTTATCCTTCAGTTTTTGATTATAAGCTAAGTGAAAATGGCAAACTATTAATTTTTAAGACTGAAGAATTAAAAGGAGAAGCTAAATATTTTAATATCTACGTCCATTATATCAATTGCAATCGAACTATTAGGATTTGGAAAGGAATAAATCAAATTAGTAATATTGAAGTTGATTCCACAGCCACTCACATAGCATTTATTGAAACTATTAGTCGAACTCGCGAAATTGAAAATCAAATTCGCTATTATGATAGTCTATTGGATTCAGCAATTGTGGTTGGTAATCGATCTTCTCCAGGACTTGAAAAGGGATTCGAGATCTACAAGCAAATGCTTAAGTTCTCAAAAGATGGCAAAAAGCTCTTTTTTATGGAACGGCGCGTACCAGATACAACGTCATTAAAGTCAAAGGTGCCAGTAAGTCTTGACGTCTGGAGCTATAAAGACCCCACTTTGCAACAGCAACAATTATATGGTTTGAATCAAAAACTAAATAATAGTGTTTATTTATCAACAGTTGATTTGTGTAGCAAACTAACAATTCGACTGCAAAAGGACGATGACCAAGTTATCGGTGAAATTGCTAATAACAGCAAGTATATCCTTATGGCTCGAAGGTATGGGGGGAATTACCTGGAATATAATTGGAATGTCTTAGCAAAGCCTGATATTTACTTAGTTTCAATAAATACCGGGCAAAGAGTTTTAGTAAAAAGTAATATAACACCGACATCACTAAATAATATCGTTATTTCACCTTCTACAACGTTTGTCGTTTATTTTGACTCAGAGAAAAGAAATTATTTTAGTTATGACATCCGTACCGGAATCACAAGAAATATAACACAGTCTATAAAATCAGCTATATTTGACTTACAATCCTTTCAGCCTGTTACAACTGCCTCAACTTTTTGGACCAATAAAGATAATGGCCTTATAATCCAAGGCAAGTATGATATTTGGCAGATAGATCCGTTAACTAAAGATCAACCTGTCTGTTTAACAGGCAAGTATGGTGAAAAAAATAGAATTATTCTTAGAATACTTGAAACTATCACCGCTGATAATTTACCCCAACCTACAATGGAACAGAATGGGAAGGTTGTTTTGTTGGGATTTTCAGAAATAACTAAAAAGAGTAGTTTCTATTCTATAAAGTTAGGATCACAATCTGATCTCACTTTGCTTTCAACTAGTGCTCATATCTATGACTTTCCAATAGTCTCCTCGAATTATATTCCACGAACATATCCAATCAAAGCAAAAGATAAAAGCGCGTATTTGGTAGAGCGAAAGAGTGATACAGAATCTCCAAATGTATTTTTTACAAGTGACTTCAAAACTTTTGCCGCATTAAGTCATTTAGCACCTCAAAATGAATATAATTGGCTTTCGGCCGAACTAGTAACTTGGAGACTGTTCAATGGCAAATTAGGACATGGCATTTTATATAAACCTGAGAATTTTAATCCACAAAAAAAATATCCTATCATTTTTAGTTTCTACGAAAGTCAATCCAATGAGTTATATAACTTTTTGACCCCAAAGCTTTGTGTTGGGGACTTAGATGTTCCTTATTTTGTAAGCAATGGTTATTTAGTATTTCGCCCTGATATTTATTATGAGGTGGGCAATCCTGGATCTAGCGCATATAGTTCTGTAGTATCGGCAGCTAGGTTTTTTTCTCATAAGCCATGGGTAGATGGAAATAAAATGGCTTTGCATGGACTAAGTTTTGGAGCTTACGAAGTTAACTATATTATATCTCATACAAATCTGTTTGCTGTTGCTTCCGAGAGTTCAGGAGCAAGTGATTTCATCAGTTCTTATGGTAGTCTAAATGGCTGGGGGGCGAGCTTACAATTTCAAACAGAGATTGGACAAAAGCGTCTAAATGCCTCTTTATGGGAAGCTCCAAACCTTTATATCAAAAATTCGCCAATATTTTTCGCAAGGTCTGTTAATACTCCCCTTCTTATGATGCATAATATAAAGGATGTGCAGGTTCCTTGGGGGCAAGCCATTGAGTGGTTCACTGCGTTACGAAGACTAAAAAAGAAGGTGTGGCTCTTGCAGTATGATACAGAAGGACACGGAATACGCGAAGAAATAAATCAGTTAGATTTTTACCACAGACTTGTTCAATTCTATGATTATTATCTAAAAGGAGCATTCCCGCCAAGATGGATGGTGCAAGGCATACCGGCTGAATTCAAAGGTAAAGAATTAAGACTAGAGATGGATAGCACCGGTGAAAAGCCGTAACACAAATATCGAGAAAATATCTTAAAAAAGGATTCAATAATGAGAAGATAGCTTTCACTATATGTTGCTCCTTCGTAGAAACAACATATAGTGAAAAGTTCCTCATTTGTTATTAATCTAAATTAGCCGCTCTAGGGGATGGACATAAAATAGTGCAATAGGGATCTACGTAATAACCTGAAAAGAAATCTGGCTCATTAGTAGGCGGTACTGGTGGTGCAAGTGGATTGCATGTCGCATTGGTTGATTGTACGCAAGGATTTCCTGAAGCCGTTGTAATGTACCAAAGATCAGCTGGGAAGAAAGCCTTTGGTTTAAAAGCAGTTGCAGTGGTTACTATCCCCAACACTACTACTGCACTTAGCATTAATTTT